>NZ_VCCD02000010.1:0-1533 GCF_006323185.2 Variovorax sp. KBS0712
GTTCTTCGCATCCGGTTTCATCTTCGCGACCTGGGGCGTGCACGTGCCGACGGTCAAGGCGCACTACGCCATCGACGAGGCGCAACTCGGGCTCGCCATGCTCGCGGCCGGGGCCGGCGCGATGGTCGGCCTGACCAGCGCCGGGCGCTGGATCGGCCGCCACGGCCCGCGCCGCATGGCCGCGCTGTGCGGCTGCGTCTACGCCCTGCTGATCGCCGGCCTGATCGCGATGCCCGGCTATGCCGCGCTGCTGGGCCTACTGGCGGTGTTCGGCCTGGTCACCAGCGTGTTCGACGTGGCGATCAACACCGAAGCCGCGCAGCTCGAACTGCGCGGCGGCCAACCATTGATGAGCGGCATGCACGGCATGTTCAGCCTCGGCGGCATGGTCGGCGCCGCGAGCGGCAGCGCGGCGCTGGCCGCCGGCATGGCGCCCCAGACGCACTTGTGGACGGTGGCCGTGGTAATGATCGGGGTCGTCGCAATCGCGTCGACGCGCATGCTGCCCACGCCGACCGCCCCCGCTGACGGTGCGACCGCAGCGGACCACGGCTTCCGCCTGCCGCGCGGCGTGCTCGCAGTGCTCGGCGTGCTGGCCGCGCTGGGGTTGATCGCCGAGGGCGCCATCTACGACTGGAGCGTGCTCTACATGCAGCAGGAACTGGGCAGCCCGCAGCAGCAGGCCGCCCTGGCCTATGCGAGCTTTTCCGCCGCGATGGCGGCTGCGCGTTTCGGTGGCGATGCGATGCGCGCCCGCTTCTCACCCACCGCATTGCTGCGTGGCAGCGGCCTGCTCGCGGCAGCGGCCATGACGCTGGTATTGCTAACCGACCTGCCCTGGCTCGCGCTGCTCGGCTTCGCGGGGGTCGGCGTCGGTTTTGCGAACGTGGTACCGATCCTGTTCGGGGCTTCGGCCCGCGTGCCGGGCGTGGCGCCTGCCAACGGCATTGCCGCCGTGTCGGCCATCGCTTACTTGGGGTTCATGGCAGGGCCCGCGGTGATCGGCCTGCTGGCGCGGGTCAGCTCGCTGACCGCGGCGCTCTATGTGGTGGTCGCCTTTGCCGCCGCGCTGGCGGCCTCGGCCCGGTTCACCGGCAGCGGCGACAGCAGCGCCACCTGACAAAAGCCGCGCTCAGCGCAGCGCCGGCGAAGTCCTCAGCGCACTCACCGAGGCCGCGCCCATGGCGGCGCCGAACTTCTTGGCCAGCTTCTCGGCCACGTTGTCGCGGCGCGTGTAGTCGATGACTTCCTCGGCCTTGATCACCTCGCGTGCCACGAAGTCGACATTGCCCAGCTGGTCGGCCAGGCCGAACTCGACGGCCTGCTCGCCGCTCCAGAACAGGCCGCTGAACAGGCCCGGGGTGTCGAGCTTGAGGCGGTCGCCGCGGCCGGCCTTCACCACGTTGATGAATTGCGTGTGGATCTGGTTGAGCATCGCCTGGGCATGCGCGCGCTGCGCGTCGTTCATCGGGCTGAACGGATCGAGGAAGCCCTTGTTTTCACCGGCCGTCAGCAGGCGGCGCTCGACGCCGA
>NZ_VCCD02000011.1:0-1433 GCF_006323185.2 Variovorax sp. KBS0712
TCAGCAGCGGCTTCGGCGGAAGCGGCTTCGGCCTGGTCGTCGTTCGCCGACTCGCGCACCTCGGGCGCCGCCTGCACGCGCTGGATGGCGGGCGCGGTCGGGCTGGCGGTGGCGATCAGCTGGGCCACCTCGACCTGGGCGGCGTCGTCGGCCGCGCGCAGGGCATCGAAGGTGTGTTGCAGCGTGTCCAGGCGGGTGAGCAGCTTCTCGATGTCGGCCCGCTCCGCCCCCTGGGAGCCCAGCAGTTCGATCTCGGACTCCATGCGGTGCGCGCGCTCGCCCAGGCGCATGGCGCCGGCCAGCCGGGCACTGCCCTTGAGCGTGTGCAGCGTGCGCAGCACCGAGGCGCGCGGCGCGGCGTCGTCGGGGTGGTGCGACCACTGGCGCAGCGCCTCACCCAATTGCGGCATCAGTTCGGCGGCCTCTTCCTCGAAGATCGGGAACAGGTCGACGTCGACCGCATCGGCCAGGTCGATGGCGTCTTCGTTGTCGTCCAGTACCACGTCGGCAAAGGCGTCGTTGGCGACGACCTGCTTGGGCAGCAGCGTCTCGAAACGGGCCGCGGCGATTTCGGGCGGCATCGGTGCGGCGGCGATTTCGCGCAGCGCCTGCAGCGTGGCTTCGGACGGATCACGCAGGAAGCCGACGGCGAACTGGTGCAGCAGGCGACGCAGTTCGTCGGCCGCGGCGACCAGCACCACGCCCTGTTCGCGCGTGCCGCTGCCCTGCATCTGCAAATGCTGCAGCGCCGATTCGAGCAGGCGGGCCATGCCCGAGAGGCTGTGGAAGCCGACGGTGGCCGAGCTGCCGGCCAGCGAGTGGGCCAGCGCAATGGTCGAGTCGGGCAGGCGCTCGTGGGTTTCGAGCGCCCATTCGCCGACATCGGTCGCCAGCTGGCGGGACCATTCGTCGGCTTCGTTGAGGTAGACGTTGTACAGCGCGATGCCGATGCGCAGCGGGCCGATCACCTTGACCTGGTCTTCGGCGCTCGGGGCGATGGAAGACTCGGGTTCAGGAGTGGCCTCGGCCAGCACGGGCTCAGGCTCCGACACGGGTTCCGGTTCGGCCACGACGGCGGCTGGCAGCTCTTCGACGACAACGGGGGCCTCGGGGGCGACTTCGATGGCCGCCGACACAGGTTCCGGCTCCGGCTGCAGTTCAACCGGCACTTCCAATGCGGGCAGTTCTTCGGCGGCCTCGATGACTTCGACAGGTGCCACCGTCTCGGCGACAGGCTCCGCAGCCGCCAGCGGCAGCGGCTCCGGCGCCCATTCGAGATCGGGCAGGCCCGACGCGGTCGGCACCGTCGCTTCGATTTCCGGGGCGGGCTCGGGTTCGGCGTGCGACACGGCGGGCTCGGCCGGTGCATGCGTCTTCGGGGGTGCGAGGAAATCGAAATCGTCACCGCTGGGCAGCGCTTCGAGCGGTGCGGG
>NZ_VCCD02000012.1:0-1259 GCF_006323185.2 Variovorax sp. KBS0712
CCGCGCCCGCGCCCGATGGCGGCTGGTCGGCGCTCATCTCCATCCAGATCGCCGCGCTCGAGGCCGGCGGCCTGCACGCGGGAGCGCCCGGCGGACCGGCGCTGTCGGTGGAGCCGCTGCCCTACCCGCTGCTTGAAGACATCTGATTTCCCCTGCGTCCCTGCCTTCTTTCCGGGGGCGCTTGGCGCTGTCTCACCGACAGCGCCATTTTTTTGCGCGACGCTTAACCCCGTTCGCGAGGCCCCGCCGTAGAAGCCTGCATCGATCCACTCCTGGCAAGGAAGCCACCATGATGCAGCGCAGACTTCTCCTCACCACCGTCCTGGCCCTGACCGCGCTGTCGGCGGGGGCGGAAAGCCCGATGCGGCCCTACCCCTCCGGTGCCAGCCGCATCGGCGGCCTGATGAACATCAGCATCGTCGACCGCACGAGCGGCGCCGAACTGCCGATCTACCGCCACCGCGGCGAGTACTGGGTGGCCGGCCGCCCCGGCGCGCGCTATGCGATCCGGGCGCGCAACGCGATGGGCGAACGCATCATGGCCGTGATGTCGGTGGACGGCGTCAACGTCGTCACCGGCGAAACCGCCGGCGTCGGCCAGAACGGCTATGTGTTCGGCCCGCGCGAGCGCAGCGACATCGCGGGCTGGCGCAAGAGCGATTCGCAGATCGCGGCCTTCGAGTTCGCCGCCGCCGGCAATTCCTACGCAAGCCGCACGGGCCGCCCCGACGACGTGGGCGTGATCGGTGTCGCGATGTTCCGCGAACGCCGGCCGGAACCGCCGCCGCCGGTCGTGACGCCCTATCCGTCGCGCGACGAGTACAGCGGCGGCAACAGCAGCCGCGAACGGCGCAGCGAGGCGCCGCCGGCACCGTCGTCGATGGGCGATGCGCGCGCCAAGGCGGCCCCACCCGCAGGCAGCGCCGGCAACGCCGACATGGCCGCCGAGTCGTCGGCCGGCGCCATGGCCCGCCAGTCGGCGCCCAGCCCGAGCCTGGGCACGGCCCACGGACGGCGCGAGACCTCGTACGTCGGCAAGACGACCTTCGAGCGCGCCAGCTCGCAGCCCGACGAGGTGATCCGCATCCGCTACGACAGCCGCGAGAACCTGGTCGCCGCGGGCGTCATCCCGGTGCCGCAGCGCTGGCCGCGTCCGTCGGGCCCGTCGCCCTTCCCGGGCTCGGACCCCGGCTACGTGCCGGACCCGCCGGCCCGCTACTGATCGGGAGTGCTCAGCGCAGCGCGCGCCGCATCTCGAT
>NZ_VCCD02000002.1:0-1067500 GCF_006323185.2 Variovorax sp. KBS0712
TGAACAGGCCCTAGTCGGCCTTCTGCGTGGCGCGGCGCAAGGCCGCACGCGCCAGCAGCCGCGTCGAATCCAGCGTCGGCAACGGCGAATTCGCGTCGTTCATGATCAGCGGGATCTCGGTGCAGCCGAGCACGACCGCATCGCAGCCCTCCTCGTCCTTCAGGCGCTGCATCACGCGCTGGAAGGTGGCCACGGCCTCGGGCTTGAAGATGCCGCAGACCAGCTCGTCCATGATGATCCGGCCGATCTCGGCGCGCTCTTCGACGGTGGGGCGCACGTATTCAAGGCCGCGCGCCGAGAGCTTCTCGGGATACACCTCGCTGTCGGTCAGCCAGCGCGTGCCCGTGATGCCGATGCGGCGAAAGCCCCGGCGCACGACCTCGTCGGCCACCACCTCGGCGATGTGCAGCCAGGGCCGTGGCGAACGCGGCGCCACGTGGTCGAAGGCCTGGTGGATGGTGTTGTCGGGGCAGATCAGGAAGTCCGCGCCCGCAGCGGCGAGCTTGTGCGCGGAGCCGAGCATCAACTCGCCCACGCCCGCCAGGTCGCCCGCATCCAGGCAGCGCGTGTACTCCGCGAGCGAGGGCGTGTGCATCGACACCTCGGGGTGCGCATGCGGGCCGAGCAGCGCCGCGCCCTCGATGCAGATGGTCTTGTAGCAAAGGGCCGCGCCTTCGGCGGAGCAGCCGACGATTCCGATGTGCAGGGTCATGGGGCGCATCCTACAAAAGCCGGCGCGGTTTATCCGGCCTGCGGATATGCAAGCGCGCAAATCTTCGTTCGCGGCGCACAGCGTGCGTCCTAGAGTGCCCGACTCCCCTTGCCGTCTCCCGGAGTTGTCGCCATGCCTTCCCTTTCGCGCGCGCCCTCGTGGCTGCGCCGCCTTGCCCCGCTGTCCGGCGGGCTCGCACTGAGCCTGCTGCTGCTGGCACCCGCCCACGCGGACGACCTGCGCATCGGCTTCATGCCGGGCCCCTACCGCGACGCCTTCACCCACGGCATCGAGCCCCAGCTGAAGAAGCTGGGCTACAGCATCAAGTACGTCGAGTTCAGCCAGGGCGTGCAGCCCAACGACGCGGTGGAACGCGGCCAGATCGACGCCAACATCTTCCAGCACTCGCTGTACCTGAACGCCACCAACAAGCAGCAGGGCTTCGACCTCGTGCCCGTGGTGCATGTGCCGACGCCGCCCATGGGCCTGTATTCGCGGCGTCACAAGACGCTCGACGCCGTGCCCGACGGCGCCACCGTCACGCTGCCGGCCGACCCGGTGAATGCGGCGCGCGCGCTCAACATCCTCGCGGCCATCGGCTGGGTCACGCTCAAGCCGGGCGTGAGTCCGCTGAGCGTGTCGGAGCGCGACATCGCGAGCAACCCCAAGCGACTGAAGATCGTGCCGCTGGACGCCGCGCAGGCGCCGCGCTCGCTGGCCGACGCCGACCTCGCGGCCGTGCAGGGCAACTTCGCCGTGGCCTCGGGCCTGAAGCTCACGGAGGCGCTCAAGCTCGAAGACATGACGCTGCCCTACGTCAACGTGGTGGCGGTGAAGCGCAGCAACGAAAACGCGAAGTTCGCGAAGGACATCGCCACCGCCTACCAGTCGCCCGAGTTCCAGAAGTTCTTCAAGGCCAACCCCGTGTGGGCGGGCTACCGGCTGCCGGACTACTTCAACCAATGAGCAACCACAACACCACCGCGCCGCGCCGGCAGCTGCACCTCAACGTCAACATCCTGCATTCGGGCTTCGTGCCTTCGGCCTGGCGCCTGCCCGAGAGCGACCCGTGGGCGTTCGCCGACATCCAGCACTACATCCGCACCGCGCAGATCGCCGAGGCCGCCAAGCTCGATGCCGTGTTCCTGGCCGACAACGCCGCCATCGTCGACCAGATCCATTTCCGCCCGATCACCGCGCTGGAGCCCACCATCCTGCTGGCCTGCGTGGCCGCTGCGACCACGCACATCGGCCTCATCGCCACCGCTTCCACCAGCTACAACGAGCCCTACAACCTCGCGCGCCGCTTCGCCACGCTCGACCACGTGAGCGCCGGCCGTGCCGGCTGGAACATGGTGACCACGGCCGACCTGCCCTCGGCGCGCAACTTCGGCCTGGACACCACGCCCGACCACGCGAAACGCTACGCCCGCGCCTCGGAGTTCGCCGACATCGTCAAGGCGCTGTGGGACAGCTGGGAAGACGACGCCTTCGTCGGCGACAAGGCCGCCGGCCGCTTCATCGACCCCGCCAAGGTGCACGCCCTCGCACACCGCGGCGAGCACTTCGCGGTGCAGGGCCCGCTCAACCTGCCGCGCCCGCCGCAAGGCCACCCGGTGCTGGTGCAGGCCGGCGCCTCGGCGGATGGACGCGAGCTCGCGTCGCGCCATGCCGAAGCCGTGTTCTCCGCCTCGCAATCGTTCGAAGAATCGCAGGCCTACGCACGCGCCCTCAAGACCCGCGCCGCCGAGCTGGGCCGCGGCCCCGACGCGGTGAAGGTGCTGGCCGGCCTCACCACCATCGTCGGCGCCACCGAAGCGCAGGCGCTTCGCCGCCGCGACGCGCTGGTCGATTTGATCCCCTGGGACTACAGCCTCACGCGCCTGGCCGGCACGCTGGGCATCACGCCCGACCGCCTCAAGCTCGACGAGCGCCTGCCCGACGACCTGCCGCTGCCCGGCAATGGCAACGGCAACCACACCTTCTTCAACGCCGTGGTCGCGGCCGGGCGCACGCACGGCTACACGGTGCGCCAGCTGATCCGCGAGCTCGCGGGCGGCGGCGGGCACCGCGTGATCGTCGGCACGCCCGAGCAGATCGCCGACGACATCGAACGCTGGTTCAAGGGCGGCGCGGCTGATGGTTTCAACCTGATGCCCGATGCGCTGCCGCACGGGCTGCAGGACTTCGTGGAGGGCGTGGTGCCGATCCTGCAGAAGCGAGGCATCTTTCGCACGGAATACGAGGGGCGCACGTTGCGCGATCACCTCGGGTTGGCGCGGCCTGCTGGGCGGGCGGCACAACGGCTGGCAGCCTGAGGGTTCCGCTCCCCCACAGCGTGCCCTGTGCCCAGGACACTGGGTGCTTCCCGCAGCGAAATCAAGGAGGAGGCCGCAGGCCGGGGGACATTCGCGGAGGGAAGTACCCGGTGGCCTGGGCACGCGCCCCGAACAGTCGGCTCAGGCTTCCCACCACCCCTCGTCGAACCGCCCCTGCAAGAAGGCCACGAACCCCGACACCTTCCCCGGCACCAACTTCGGTGAGGGAAACACCGCGTGGATCTCCTGCTCCGGCAACGCATGGTCCCCCAGTACGGCGTTCACCTTGCCCGCCGCCAGCGACTCACTCGCCACATAGCGCGGCATCAACGCAATCCCCAACCCGTCGCGCGCCGCAGCCAGCACAGCCGACAGGTTGTTCGACCGGAAGCGCCCCGACACCGGCACCGTCACCGGATCGCCCTTGGGCGTGTGCATGCGCCAGAACTCGTCGCCCACCACGCTGCTGTAGATGAGCGCTACATGTGCGCTCAGGTCCTGCGCGCGTTTGGGCGTGCCGTGCTTCTTCAGGTAGGCCGGCGACGCCACCATGACCCACGGGTTCGCGCCGAGGTAGCGCGCGCCCAGTGACGAATCGGCCAGCTTGCCCATGCGGATCGCCACGTCGATGCCCTGCGCGATGAGGTCGACATAGCGATCCTCGAAGCTCAGGTCCAGCTGCACCTGCGGATGCCGGCGCATGTACTCCAACGCCAGCGGCACCACCACGCGCCGCCCGAAGGCCACCGACGTGCCCACGCGCAAGAGGCCCTGCGCCTGGTTCTGGCGCAGCTGCACGATGCTGTCGGCCTCCTCGGCGTCGCGCACGATGGTCTTGCACTTCTCGTAGTACAGCGCGCCCGGTTCCGTGAGGCTCACGCCGCGCGTGTTGCGGTTGAGCAGCCGCACCTTCAGGCGCGCCTCCGTGGCCGCGACCTGCTTGGTCACGGTAGGTTGCGTGGTGTTGAACTCGCGCGCCGCTTTCGAGAAGCTCCCCGTCTCGACGACCCGCACGAACATTTCCATAGCCAGTAGACGGTCCATGGCCGGATGGTAGTCACTTATTCCGCCATGGAATAGGTTTTATGGCCCCCAGCCGTCTTCTTGGAATGCGCCCCGCTTCCTACAGTGAGGCCACCTCAAGGAGACTTTCAAATGGCAAAGATGACAGCGGTCCAGGCCGCAGTTCTGGTGATGGAAAAAGAAGGCGTGACGCAGGCCTTCGGCGTGCCGGGCGCAGCAATCAACCCGTTGTACTCGGCCCTGCGCCAGCGCGGCAGCATCTCGCACATCCTCGCGCGCCACGTCGAGGGCGCCTCGCACATGGCCGAGGGCTACACCCGCGCCGTGGCCGGCAACATCGGCGTGTGCATCGGCACCTCGGGCCCGGCGGGCACCGACATGATCACGGGCCTGTACTCGGCCTGGGCCGATTCCATTCCCATTCTCTGCATCACCGGCCAGGCACCGCGCGCCCGCCTGTACAAGGAAGACTTCCAGGCGGTCGACATCGAGTCGATCTCCAAGCCCGTCACCAAGTGGTCGGTCACCGTGCGCGAACCCGGCCAGGTGCCGCAGGTGTTCCAGCAGGCCTTCCACCTCATGCGCTCGGGCCGCCCGGGCCCCGTCCTCATCGACCTGCCCTTCGACGTGCAGATGGCGCAGATCGAATTCGACATCGACGCCTACGAGCCCCTGAAGCCCTACAAGCCGGCCGCCACGCGCGCCCAGATCGAGAAGGCCATCGGCATGATGCAGGCGGCCGAGCGCCCGCTGATCGTGGCCGGCGGCGGCATCATCAACGCCGACGCCTCCGAGCTGCTCGTGCGCTTTGCCGAAGCCACCGGCGTGCCGGTGATCCCCACGCTCATGGGCTGGGGCGCCATTCCCGACGACCACCCGCTCATGGCCGGCATGTGCGGCCTGCAGACCAGCCACCGCTACGGCAACGCCACCGTGCTCGCTTCGGACTTCGTGCTGGGCATCGGCAACCGCTGGGCCAACCGCCACACCGGCTCGGTCGACGTCTACACCAAGGGCCGCACCTTCGTGCACGTGGACATCGAGCCCACGCAGATCGGCCGCGTGTTCACGCCCGACTTCGGCATCGTCTCCGACGCCAAGGCCGCGCTCGAACTCTTCGTCAAAGTGGCCGAGGAAATGAAGGCCGCAGGCAAGCTCACCGACCGTGGCGCCTGGGCCGGCGAATGCCGAGAGCGCAAGAAGACCTTGCTGCGCAAGACCAACTTCGACACCGTGCCGATGAAGCCGCAGCGCGTGTACCAGTGCATGAACAACCACCTGGAACGCGACACCTGCTACGTGAGCACCATCGGCCTGTCGCAGATCGCGGCCGCGCAGTTCCTGCACGTGTACAACCCGCGCCACTGGATCAACTGCGGCCAGGCCGGCCCGCTGGGCTGGACCATTCCCGCCGCGCTGGGCGTGCGCGCCGCCGACCCGACGCGCAAGATCGTCGCGCTCTCGGGCGACTACGACTTCCAGTTCATGATCGAAGAGCTGGCCGTGGGCGCGCAGTTCAAGCTGCCCTACCTGCACATCGTGGTCAACAACTCCTACCTCGGCCTGATCCGCCAGTCGCAGCGCGGCTTCGAGATGGACTACTGCGTGCAGCTGGCCTTCGACAACATCAACGCACCGGCCGACGCCGGCATCGAAGGCAGCTACGGCGTCGATCACCTCAAGGTGGTCGAGGGCCTGGGCTGCAAGGCGATCCGCGTGCACAAGCAGGAAGAGATGGCGCCCGCCATCGCCCGCGCCGAAGCGCTCATGGCCGAGTTCCAGGTGCCGGTCGTCATCGAGGTGATGCTGGAGCGCGTGACCAACATCGCGATGGGCACCGAGATCGACGCCATCAACGAATTCGAACCGCTGGCCGAAAGCACGGCCGACGCACCCACCGCCCTCGCCGTGGCGATGCTGGATTGATCGAGGAGACGAAAGACATGCCCAAGTTCGCAGCCAATCTCACGATGCTCTTCACCGAGCTGCCGTTCATGCAGCGCTTCGAGGCGGCCGCCAAGGCCGGCTTCAAGGCGGTGGAGTACCTCTTCCCCTACCCCTTCGACAAGAAGGAACTCGCGGCCGCCCTGCGCGCCAACGACCTGCAGCAGGTGCTGCACAACCTGCCGGCCGGCGACTGGGACAAGGGCGAGCGCGGCATCGCCTGCCACCCGGACCGCACCGGCGAGTTCCGCGAAGGCATCGCGCTGGCCATCGACTACGCCACGGCGCTGGGCTGCCCGCAGCTCAACTGCCTGGTCGGCAAGGTGCCGGCGGGCGTGAGCGCCGACGCCGCGCACAAGACCGTGGTCGAGAACCTGCGCCTGGCAGCGCGCGAGCTCGAAGCCGCGGGCCTGCGCCTGCTGATCGAGCCGATCAACACTTTCGACATCCCCGGCTTCTTCCTCACGCGCACCGACCAGGCACTGGCGCTGATCGACGAGGTGGGCTCGGACAACCTGCGCGTGCAGTACGACATCTACCACGCACAGCGCATGGAAGGCGAGCTGGGCAACACGCTCACCAAGCAGCTGGCGCGCATCGGCCACATCCAGCTGGCCGACAACCCGGGCCGCGGCGAGCCGGGCACGGGCGAGATCAACTACCCGTGGCTGTTCCAGCACATCGATGCGCTGGGCTACGACGGCTGGATCGGCTGCGAATACAAGCCCCGCGCCACCACGGTGGAAGGCCTGGGCTGGCGCGAAGCCCTCACGAAGAAGCAATGAACGTTCACGAAGGAAACAGAGACATGACCACTGCAGCAGCACAAAAAATCGGATTCATCGGCCTGGGCATCATGGGCGCCCCCATGGCGGGCCACCTGCTCGACGCAGGCCACGAGCTCTTCGTGAACACGCACGGCAACACGCCGGAGCCCTTCGTCTCCAAGGCCACCATCTGCGGCTCGGCCGCCGAAGTGGCGCGCAAGGCCGACATCGTTTTCATCATGGTGCCCGACACGCCGGACGTGGAGAAGGTGCTGTTCGGCGCACCCGGCGCGGAAGGCGTGGCCGACGGCCTGAAGGGTTCGCAGGGCAAGATCGTGGTGGACTGCAGCTCCATCGACCCGATCGCCACCAAGGAATTCGCGCGCCGCATCGTGGCGCTGGGCGCCGGCTACATCGACGCGCCGGTCTCGGGCGGCGAAGTGGGCGCCAAGGCCGCGAGCCTGACGATCATGTGCGGCGGCGACGAAGGCACCTTCGGCCGCGTGAAGCCGCTGCTGGACAAGATGGGCAAGAACGTGACGCTGGTGGGCGGCGCGGGCGATGGCCAGGTCTGCAAGGTGGCCAACCAGATCATCGTGGCGCTGAACATCGCCGCCGTGAGCGAAGCCCTGGTGTTCGCCTCGAAGGCCGGCGCCGACCCAGCCAAGGTGCGCCAGGCGCTGATGGGCGGCTTCGCCAGCTCGCGCATTCTGGAAGTGCACGGCGAACGCATGATCAAGCGCACCTTCGCGCCGGGCTTCCGCATTTCGCTGCACCAGAAGGACCTGAACCTGGCGATGCAAAGCGCCCGTTCGCTGGGCGTGGCGCTGCCGCAGACCGCGAACGCAGCGCAGCTGATGAACGCCTGCGCGGCGATGGGCTACGGCCAGCTGGACCACTCGGCGCTGGTGAAGGCTTTGGAAGCCCTCGCCCAGCACACGGTCACTCCAGACTGAACCTAGCTCTTTGCAGCTTCCAGCGATTCCTTCAGATTGCGTCGGCGCCATGCCCAGGTCTTCACGGCCTGCGGCAGGATGCCCAGGCACGACGCGTAGTACGTCACCTTGAAGCCCCAGAAGCGCGGCCCGATGGGCGTGTTGCGGAACAGGTCGCCGGCCAGGATGGACAACAGCGCCTCCTGCATGCGCCAGATGTTGCGCGGCGCCATGAACAGGCGGCGGATGGCGGGCGAGGTGATGCGGTAGATGAACCACGAGAACATCTTCGGCCCGTGCTTCATCACCTTCTCGTAATGGCGGAAGGCCTTCTCGGCCTCCTTCGCCTCGCCCTTGAGCCAGTGGTCGGCGCAGGTCGCGGCCTCGAAGCCGCTGTTCATCGCCAGGTACACGCCCGAGGAGAACATCGGATCGACAAAGGCGTAGGCGTCGCCCACCATCATGAAGCGGTCGCCGCGGCAGAACTTGGAGTCGTAGGCGTAGTTGCCGGTGGTGGTGGCGCCTTCCATGAGCGTGGCGTTCTTCAGCCGCGCGGCCAGCTTGGGCGCCAGCGCGATGGTCTGCATCAGGAAGTCCTCGAGCGAGGCGCCCTGGCGCCGCTTGAAATAGGCCGGCGAGGCCACGGCGCCCACGCTCACGGTGCCGTCCTTCAGCGGGATGTACCAGAACCAGCCGTGGTCGAACCAGAAGAGCGAGATGTTGCCCTCGAAGCGGCCCGGCCGGCGCTCGGCGTTGGCGAAGTGGCCGTACAGCGCCGCGCTCGCATGCTTGCGGTTGCGCTGCTTGGCGTCGAACTGGTTCGACAGCAGCGTGTCGCGCCCGCTGGCGTCGATCACGAAGCGCGGGCGCCATTCGGTCTCGGTGCCGTCGTCGGCCTTGACCTTCACCAGCGCCCGGTTGTCGGGCGTGCCCTTGCCCGCGTCCATGTCGACGCCGGTGACGCGCCGGCCCTCGAAGGTGCGCGCACCGCGCTTGCCGGCGTGGCGAAACAGCAGCTCGTCGAATTCCGAACGGCGCACGTGCACCGCATAGGGAAAACTCTTGTCCATCGCCTGGCCGAAGTCGAAGTGGCTGCTGTGGTCGTGCCAGGGCGAGACGAACTCGGCGCCGTGCTTGCGCAGGCCGATGGCCTCGACCTCGGTGCGCACGCCGAGCCGGTCGAACAGCGGCATGTTCATCGGCAGCAAGGATTCGCCGATGTGAAAGCGCGGGTGCTGCGCCTTCTCGAGCAGCACCACGTCGTGGCCCTTGTCTGCGAGCAAGGCAGCCACCGTGGAGCCCGAAGGGCCTCCGCCGATGACCACGACATCCGGCTCGGTGCCGGTGAAAGGTCCGGGTGTCATTCGATGTCCCTCCGTGTTGTTCTGTGGTTGTGGACGTTGGTTCGCCGCACCGCCCGTGCGGCACGGATTTGCCCCCCGGAAACGGGGGTGTTGAAGTTTAGCGAGTCGGCAGACCCTCTCGATCAGGCGGAAGATAGAGGGTCTCGTCGTTCCCCCCGAGAGAAGAGGCCGCGCTTTTGCGGTAGCCTCATTGCCCGCCAGAACCTAGGAGACTTTTCAAATGGCTGCATCCCTGTCCCCCGCTGAAGAAGCACTTCGAGAAGCAGCGCGCGAATACCACCGCTCGCCCGTCAAGGGCAAGATCTCGATCACCCCCACCAAGCCCCTGCTGAACCAGCGCGACCTGTCGCTGGCTTACTCGCCGGGCGTGGCCTACCCCTGCCTCGACATTGCGGAAGATCCCGCGCTCGCGGCCGAATACACCGCCCGCGGCAACCTCGTGGGCGTCATCACCAACGGCACCGCCGTGCTGGGCCTGGGCAACATCGGCCCGCTGGCGTCCAAGCCCGTGATGGAAGGCAAAGGCTGCCTGTTCAAGAAATTCGCCGGCATCGACGTGTTCGACATCGAGCTGGCCGAGAACGACCCCGACAAGCTGGTCGACATCATCGCGGCGCTGGAGCCCACGCTGGGCGGCATCAACCTCGAGGACATCAAGGCGCCCGAGTGCTTCTACATCGAGAAGAAGCTGCGCGAGCGCATGAACATCCCCGTGTTCCACGACGACCAGCACGGCACGGCCATCATCTCGGCCGCAGCATTGCTCAACGGCCTGGAACTGGTCGGCAAGAAGATCGAAGACGTCAAGATCGCCGTCTCGGGCGCGGGCGCCGCCGCCATCGCCTGTCTGGACGTGATGGTCGGCCTGGGCGCCAAGCCCGCCAACATCTACGCCTGCGACTCCAAGGGCCTGATCTACATGGGCCGCGCAGGCGGCTTCGACGAATCGAAGGCCCGCTACGCCCAGAAGGACACCGGTGCGCGCACCCTGGCCGACGTGGTGAAGGACGCCGACGTGTTCCTGGGCTGCTCGGCCCCCGGCGTCATGAGCGCCGAGATGGTCAAGACCATGGGCACGCAGCCGATCATCCTGGCGCTGGCCAACCCCGAGCCCGAGATCCGCCCCGAGCTGGCCAAGGCCGTGCGCCCCGACTGCATCATCGCCACGGGCCGTTCGGACTACCCGAACCAGGTCAACAACGTGCTGTGCTTCCCGTACATCTTCCGCGGCGCACTCGACTGCGGCGCGAGCAAGATCACGGAAGAAATGAAGCTGGCCTGCGTGCGCGAGATTGCCGACCTCACCAAGGCCGACATCAGCGAAGAAGTGGCCACCGCCTACGCCGGCCAGGAGCTGGCCTTCGGCCCCGACTACATCATTCCGAAGCCCTTCGACTCGCGCCTGATCTTGCGCATCGCGCCGGCCGTGGCCAAGGCGGCGGCCGCCTCGGGCGTGGCCTCGCGCCCGATCGAGGACATGGAGGCCTACCGCCAGCACCTGACGCGCTTCGTCTACCAGACGGGCATGTTCATGCGCCCGGTGTTCAGCGCCGCCAAGATCTCCACCACCAAGCGCGTGGCCTACGCCGAGGGCGAGGACGAGCGCGTGCTGCGCGCCGCGCAGTGGGCGGTCGACGAAGGCCTGGCCCAACCCATCCTGGTGGGCCGCCCCGCCGTGATCGAGGCACGCATCCAGAAGGCCGGCCTGCACATCCGCCCCGGCACCGACTTCGAGATCGTGAACCCCGAGGACGATCCGCGCTTTCGCACCTACTGGGAGAGCTTCCACAAGCTCATGGGCCGCCGCGGCGTCACGCCCGAGGCCGCCAAGACCATGGTGCGCCGCTCCAACACCACCATCGCCGCGCTGATGCTGCACCTGGGCGATGCCGACGCGATGATCTGCGGCCTGGTCGGGCGCTTCGACGTGCACCTGGAGCACATCCGCAACCTGATCGGCCTGAAGCGCGGCGCGCCCGGCTTCGCCACGCTGAACGCGCTCACGCTCGAGAAGCGCACGGTGTTCATCACCGACACCAACGTGAACGAAGACCCGAGCGCCGAACTGCTGGCCAGCATCGCCGTGATGGCCGCCGAAGAGGTCCGCCGCTTCGGCCTGCCGCCGAAAGTGGCCTTCCTGTCGCACTCGAACTACGGCACCTCCAGCCGCGGCTCGGCGCGCAAGATGCGCCTGGCGCGTGACCTGTTCTCGCAGATGGCGCCCGACATCGAGTGCGACGGCGAGATGCACGGCGACGCCGCGCTGTCCGACGAGATCCGCCGCACCGCCCTGCCCGAGACCACGCTCACGGGCGAGGCCAACCTGCTGGTGTGCCCGAACCTCGACTCGGCCCACATCCTCTACAACGTGCTGAAGATGACCGGCGCGAACGGCATCACGGTGGGCCCGATCCTGCTGGGCGCCGCGAGCTCGGCCCACGTGCTGACGCCCTCGGCGACGGTGCGCCGCATCATCAACATGACGGCGCTGGCCGTGGCGAAGGTGAAGGCGCAGGACTGACGTCGACGTTTCTTCCATGAAACACAACGCCCCGTCGCGGTCTCCGCGGCGGGGCGTTTTTCATGGATGGCCGTGTTCAGGCGTGGACAGGCGACACGACGGGAACGTCCGCCGGATCGAACACGTTCCAGGCCAGCAGCTCCCTGTCTTCGGGCGGCGGCTCGCAGCCGCCGACGCGGCTGGGCTTCCAATCGAAACGCTGTTTCGTATCGGCCAGCGCCTCGGCGCGCTTGAAGGCGGCCAGCGCCGAATCGATGACGGGCACGCCCAGCGCGTCCTGCAGCTGGCGGTAGAAGCCGAACTCGAGCGTGCAGCCCAGGATGAGCGCCTCGGCGCCGTCCTCGTCGATGGCGCGGCGGCCCTGCGCGATCATGCGGCGCACGGTTTCGTCGCGGTCGCGCTGGAAGTCTTCCACGCCGAGTTCCAGCGCGCGGAACGAGGCGATCAGGTGCGCATGGCCGTACTCGCGCACGCGCGCCTCGATGCGCGGCACCCACTTGCGCCGCCCGACGATCACCGACACCTTCTGCGCCAGGTTGGACGCGACCTCGAACGAGGCCTGGCAAGGCGCGACCACCACCGTCTGACCGGAGATCTCGCGTGCCTCGACCAGCACCGGGTCGTAGAAGCAGCCGACCACCACGGCGTCGAAGCCCTGCTGCGCGGTGTCGCGCACGGCGCGCACGATGTCGGCGCCCAGCAGCGCCTCGTAGCTCTGGTACTCGACATGGTGCTGCACCGACGCGTTGCGCAGCGACACCACCTCGACCTCGGTGCCGGGGTTCTTCACCTCGGCGAACTCCTGCGCGAAGCGCGCGTTGTAGGTGTCGTTGCCGACGGCCCGGATCCAGCGGATGCGCAGTGCCATGTGGTTTCTCCGTTCAGGCCGGTGCGAAGGCTTCGCCCAGCGACTTCTCGAGCGGCCGGTACAACTCGGGCATGAACATAGTGCGCGACAGCAGCAGCCGCGCGCGCGGTGCCACCAGCACGCGCAGCCGCGCGCCCTGGCGCACATGGGCCGACACCACGGGCTGGCCGTCTTCCGAGAAGGTCATGATCAGGTCGGGAAAGCGCGCGATGCGCTCGCCGCCCTGCGCCAGCAGCATGTACTCGTTGATGAAGCGCAGCGTGGTGCCGGCCGCATCGTCGAGCTCGACCACGCCGACGTCCAGCCCTTCCTGCTGCTCGCAGCGGTAGCTGCGCACCGTGCCCTCGGCCACGAGGCGCCCGTCGAGCGAACGGGCCACGGCATCGACGCCGCCGTCGAGAAAGGTCTGGCCCAGCGCGATGGCGTGGCTGATGGCGCCCGGTGCGCCGTGCTGGCGCGCATAGCCCACGGTCACGGGGTTGCGCGCCACGGCCACGAGGCCGCCCGCCTCCACCGAGGCGCGGCGCACCACGGCCGAGGTCTGCTCGAGCCGGCCCGACACCACGCCTTCGACGTAGCGATGCGGCTCGCCGCCCGCGTAGGCCTGCACCGAGAGGTAATCGGGCTCGGTGTGCAGGCCCAACGCGCCCATCACGCTCGAGGGGTGGGCACGGCCGTTGCACGCGAGGTCGATCACGGGCAGGCCGGTCATGGCGGCATGGAACCAGCCGTTGACCGTGGTCTCGGCGCCGTTCTCGTTGGCATGCAGCGCGACCAGCTTCTGGCCCGCCGGCAGCTCGCACCGCAGCAGCTCCAGCGTGCGCAGCAGGTGCGCCGGCTGCACATGCGGGTCGGGCGCGGCCGGCGCGCCCACGAGGGCCATGGTGGCGGTGAGCGCGCCCTCGTCGAACTCGTCGACGCTCCACAGCTGCGGCGTGCCGACCTGCAGCGCCAGCCGCGCGGCGCGCTCGCCGGCCGCGATGAGCCCGCCGCCCCCGCCGCCGAGGATGGCGCCGCCCCAGATGGCCGCGCGGACGTCGTCGCTGGTCAGATTGCGTTTCATGGATTCGATTCCTGTGTGTGTGATGAAAGGAAAGAAGGAGAACTACTTGCGCAGGCTCTTCACCGCGCCCGAGAAGAAGCTGTACAGCGCATCGCCCGCGATCACGCCGCCGGCGAACACCTCGAGCCGTTCGCGCGCAGCGGCGCCGAGCACGGCATGCACCGCGAGCCGGCAGGCGATGCCGGCCGCGACCATCCAGCCGGCCATCGGGCTGGCGATGAGCAGGCCGGTGGCGAACAGCACACCGAGTTGCTGGCGCGGGCCGCCCGCCAGCTGCAGCAGCGCGCCGGGCACGGCCCACAGCGCGAGGTTGCGCGCGGTCTCGCCCGAGATGCCGGCCTTGATCGCGGCCACGTAGGCGGCGTTGATCGGCGCGGTCTGGTGGTTGGCGAAGAACAGCGGGTAGGCGCAGGCCACCACCACGATCGCCACACCGAAGCCGACCATGCCGGCGATCATCTGTTCGCGCCGGCCTTCGAGTTCGAAGGCCGAGCCCGAGGCCTCGCCGCGCAGCAGGTGGCCGGCCTTGAGGTCGTAGCCCATGTCGGCAAAGGCCGGGCCGGTGGCGGCCGAGAAGCCGGCCAGCACCACCAGAGCCTCGGGCGGAAAACCGATCAGGATGCCCAGCAGCAAAGAGATCAGCGCCACCGCGAAGGCCGGGAACCAGCCCGAGTGCATGGCCGCGATGCCCACGATGAGCTCGTGCACGAAGGCCGCGAAGGTGCCGTACACGATGAACAGGGCCAGCATGCCCGGCGACATGCCGGTGTAGATGCCGGTGCCCGCGCACAGCAGCACCATGATCGCGAGGTAGCCCGCGCCGCCCAGCTTGAGCGAGCGGCCGAGCACGCTGGCGCCGCGCGCCTCGGCCAGCGCCTCTGTCGTCGCGGCGGTGCT
Source organism: Variovorax sp. KBS0712 (assembly GCF_006323185.2). NCBI lineage: Bacteria > Pseudomonadati > Pseudomonadota > Betaproteobacteria > Burkholderiales > Comamonadaceae > Variovorax > Variovorax sp. KBS0712. The sequence continues at coordinate 14,413 of NZ_VCCD02000002.1, forward strand.
GTCGGTGTCGGCCGCGCGCCCGTGCTTCTTCAGCACCACGCGCGCCACCTGCACCAGCGCGACGAGACCGGCGCCGATCATCATCCCGTGCGGCACATAGCGCGTGCCGATGTCGAAGCCGAACAGCGGCGCCGAGTAGCCGCGCACCAGCAGCCCGATGCCGAAGGCGGTCATGGCGCCGAGCCCGCCGATCAGCGCCACGCCGAAGGCCGACATCGGCAGCTTGAACACCGCGCCCGCCACGCCGGTGGCCAGCCCGCCCAGCAGCAGCCAGGCCTGCTTGCCGCCGCCGTCGCCCGCCTTGATGGCCTCGGCCGCGGCGATGCCCAGCGGCCACGGGTTCTTCGCCGGGAAGGCCGGCGTGTCGAACATGCGGTACAGCAGCCACGCATCGAGCAGCATCGCCAGGCTCACACCGACGAGCATCGGCACCACCATCTGCGGCAGGCCGAACAGGAAGGGAATGCCGATCGGCAGGAACAGGCTGTTGGCCGCGCCGAAGGTGGCCGATGAAATGCTCGTCTGCGCCAGGTTCTGCGCATGCACCGAGCGGAAGCCCCGGAACATGGCCAGCGGCACGCGCGCCAGCGTCATGGCCGCGAGCGCGCCGATCAGCGAGGTGCTCGGCGTGATGCCCAGGCTGGCCAGCATCTGGATGCCGACGATGGCGCCGAACACGCTCAGCACCACCGTGAGGATCAGGTTGGCGGGCGCGAGCGCCTTGGGATGCAGCGCGGCCGGCGGCAACGCGGTGTGCCCGGCGCCCTTGTCTTCCAGCGGCGCGACGGCGGTCACTTCATGGTGCATGGTCATTCCTTGTTAGTTCCATATTTTGGAACCATGTCCAATAAACTTGGACTGAATGATAAAACCGTACTTTCGGCTGTCAAGCGGGCGTTCACCCGGGTCGGCCGAAAAGACGCACCGGCGCCGAACCTATGATTCCCACCCCAACCTACCGAACACGATGAGCACCCTTGCCAACGCCATGGACGTCCTGAAGCTGATCGCGCGGCTGCGCCGCGACATCACGGTGACGGACGTCGTGACCGAGCTGGGCCTGCCCAAGAGCTCGGCCTCCCGCACGCTGAGCATGATGGCCGGCTACGGCTTCCTGGACCGCGACGCGGCCACGCGCGCCTACCGCCCGGGCGGCGTGATCATGGAAGCCTCGTACCACTTCCGCGCCTCGCGCAACACGGCCTCGCTGGTCGAGGAGGCGCTCGACGCGCTGGTGCGCGAGACGGGTTACACGGGCTACATCAACGTGCTCGATGGGGCCGACACGCTCGTGATCCAGATGCGCACCGGCGCCGGCGCGCTGCAGATCTACACGCCGCCGGGCAGCCGCGCACCCGCCTATTCCAGCGCCATGGGCCGCGCCCTGCTGGCCCGGCTGGACGACGACGAAGTGGGCGCCCTGATCGGCAGCCGGCTCGACCAGGGCCGCGGCCACGCACCGAAGACACGCAAGGACCTGCTCGCGCGCCTGGCCGTGATCCGCGACACCGGCTGGGCCCTGTCGCGCGGCGAGTACGTGACCAACGTGGCGGGCATCTCGTCGGCGGTGCTCGACCCCGCCACGCGCCAGACCTACGCCTTCGGCATCGCGTTGCCCGCGGAGCAGCTGTCGGAGGCGCTGGTGGAACGCTTCGGCGCCACCGTGCGCGATGCCGCCAGCAGCGTGGGCAAGCGCGTGGGCGATCCGTACTGGCTGGGCTTCGGAGCGACGATGCCGACCTGAGCACCGCGCCGGCGCCAGCCGCACGCCCCGCCGCGTTCGCCGCTGCGGGGCTTTTTTTCGCCTGCCGCACCGTGAGGCGCCTCGGTGCGCGGGGTGCGCCAAGGCGGTGCTTCCGGGCGCCCAAACGCCCTTTCCAGAAGCCTCCAACCACCATTTCGGCTGGCATGCAATCTGCTAATACCCTGAGCAGATATTTTTCATATCTTACTAATATATTTAAAAACCAAGCCTTCAAGCCCTGGTTTCGACCGCTGTCCGCAGCGCCCTTTTCTTCTTTTTTTCGAGGTACGCACCCATGAGCAATCCCCGCTGGCAAGGCATCTTCCCCGCCATCACCACCAAGTTCCACGCCGACGAAAGCATCGACGCCGAGGGCACCGCCCGCCACATCGACTTCCAGATCCGCAACGGCATCCACGGCCTCGTCACCTGCGGCTCGCTGGGCGAAGCCAGCACGCTGACGCTGGAAGAAAAGCTGCAGGTCGCGAAGATCGCCCTGGAAGCCGCCGACGGCCGCATCCCCGTGCTGGCCAACGTGTCGGAGACCAGCACCCGCGAAGCCCTGCGCTACGTGGACGGTGCCAACAAGCTGGGCGTGGCCGGCTACATGGTCATGCCCTCGGTGATCTACGTGGCCGACGCGCGTGAAGCCATGCTCAACGTGCGCACCATCGCCAACGCAGCCCAGAAACCCATCATGGTCTACAACAACCCGGTGGCCTACCGCGTGGACCTCAAGCCCCAGCACATGGTCGAGCTGGCCGATTGCGAATGGATCGCCGCCATCAAGGAAAGCACCGACGACATCCGCCGCATCACCGACCTGCGCAACACGGTGGGCGACCGCTACCAGCTGTTCCTGGGCGTGGACGACCTGGCCTACGAAGGCCTGGCGCTGGGCTGCGACGGCCTGCTGGCCGGTGTGGGCTGCGCCTTCCCGCGCGAGACGGTGGCGCTGTACGACCTGATGAAGGCCGGCAAATTCGCAGAGGCCCTGAAGCTCTACCAGTGGATGACGCCGATGCTGCACCTGGACGTGTCGACCAAGCTGGTGCAGAACCTCAAGCTCATCGACCTGCTGGTCGGCGTGGGCACCGAGCACATGCGCCGCCCGCGCCTGCCGCTCATCGGCGAGGAGCGCGCCTTCATCGAGAAGGTCGTCGCCAAGGCGCTGGCCACGCGGCCCGCGCAGTACCAGTCGGTCATGTAATCGCCGCACGCACGACGCACCGCAAGGCCCAGAACACCATGCAAGAAAACGCCTTGAAAGGAAGCGGCGGCCTGTCCCGCCGCGTGCTCGACGCGTCGGACCTCGTCCTGCGCTGCGAGCGCCACCTGCTCAGCAGCCTCATGGGGCTGCTCATCGTGCTGGTGCTGCTGAACGTGGTCACGCGCTACGGCGGCTTTCCGCTGTACTGGGTGGACGAGGCCTCGGTGTACTGCGTGGTCTGGCTCACCTTCATCGGGGCGTCGGCGATGACGCGGCTGCGGCTGGACTTTGCGGTGACCCTGCTCACCGACAAGCTCGGTACCCGGGCCGCGCGCATCGCCAAGGCCAGTGCCTCGGGCGGCGTGCTGCTGCTCGGGCTGGCCCTGCTCGCGATGTGCTGGCTGTGGATGGACCCGGCCGGCATCGTGCGCCACGGCTTCGACGCGAAGGAGTTCGCGGCCGAGAGCTTCAACTTTCTCTACACCGAGCGCACGCAGACGCTCGACTGGCCGACGTGGGTGGTGCAGCTCATCCTGCCGATCTTCGCGCTCACCCTCAGCGTGCATGCGCTGGCCAACCTCTTCGAAGACCTCGGCCTGCAGCCCAAGCGCACGCACGACGAGTTCCATGTCGCCAACGCGGACGCCGTGAACTGAAATGCTGACCTCTGCCTTCTTCCTGCTGATCATGCTGGTCGGCGTGCCGATCGGTGCCTGCCTGTGCCTGTCGGGCATCGTCTACATCCTCAACTCGGGCGACACGGTGCTGTTCCAGTCGTTCCCGGTGCAGATGTTCGGCGGCGTCGACAGCTACAGCCTCATCGCGATTCCGCTGTTCATCCTCATCGGCGAGATCATGAACGGCGGCGGCATCACGCGCCGCCTCGTCGACCTCGCGCTCGCCTTCATCGGCTCGGTGAAGGGGGGTCTCGCATACGTGAACATCCTGGCGAACATGCTGGTGTCGTCGATCATCGGCTCGGCCACCGCGCAGGTGGCGATCATGAGCCAGATCATGGTGCCCGAGATGGAGAAGCAGGGCTACGACAAGACCTTCGCGGCCGGCATCACGGTGTACGGCGGCATGCTCGGCCCGATCATTCCGCCCTCGGTGATGTTCGTGGTGTACAGCGTGCTCGCGCAGGTGGCGGTGGGCGACATGCTCATCGCGGGGATCATCCCCGGCGTGATCCTCACGGTGCTGTTCTTCATCGTGATCGCCGGCATGGGCGTGATCTACAACTACCCGCGCACCGAGAAGCGCACCGCCCGCCAGCGGCTGCACACGATCCTCACGGCCTGCCCGACGCTGCTCATTCCCATCGTGATCGTCGGCTCGATCCTCGGCGGCCTGGCCAACCCCACCGAATCGGCGGCGGTGGGCGCGGTGGCGGCGGTGCTGGTGGGGCGCTACGTGACCAAGGAATTCCGCTTCGCGATGATTCCGCAGATCCTGCTGAAGTCGGCGATCTACTCGGCGGTGGTGCTGTTCCTGGTGGCGGCGGCCGCGGTGTTCTCGTGGCTGCTCATCTACGGCAAGGTGCCGCAGGCCACGGCCGCGTGGATACAGACCGTGGCGAAGGACCCGATCGCCTTCCTGCTGCTGGTGAACGTGATCCTGCTGGTGATCGGCACCGTGATCGACGGCATTCCCGGTCTCATCATGACCGTGCCGATCCTCTTGCCCATCGCGACGGAAATCTACGGCATCGACCCGCGCCACTTCGGCGTGGTGGTGGTCATCAACCTCGTGCTCGGGCTGATGACGCCGCCGGTGGGGCTGAGCTTCTTCGTGGCGTCGGCGGTGACCGGGGCCAAGCCCGGAAAGATGTTCATCGTCACGCTGCCCTTCTTCCTGATCTGCTGCGTGGCGCTGGTGCTGCTGTCGCTGTTCCCGAGTCTTTCTCTCGCGCTCATCAAGTAAGCGCTGATCCGCGTTCCCGTTCCTTCACCTCACCCCACAGGAGCTTCGCATGCCCCTCTCCCGCCGCCAGTTCGTCCAGGCCGCCGCCGGCACCGCCGCCGCGTCGACCGCCCTCTTCGGCACCGTGTCGCGTGCCGCCGCCGCCAAGGAATTCCGCCTGGGCCTCATCACGCCCGCGGGGCACTCGTGGAACCGCGCCGCGGTGAGCTTCGGCGAGGCACTGAAGAAGGCCACCGACGGCCGCCTGAGCGCCACGGTGTTCCACTCGGGCCAGCTCGGCAACGAGTCGGCCATGATGCAGCAGCTGCAGTCGGGCGCGCTCGACATGGGCTGGATCCAGGCGGCCGAACTCGGCTCGCGCGTGGCGAGCGTGGCGGCCATCAACGCACCGTACCTCGTGCGTTCGACCACCAACGTCGCCTCGCTCGTGCGCACGCCCGCGGCGCTCAAGCTGCTCGACGTGCTGCCGCGCGAGACCGGCACCATCGGCCTGGGCTGGGGCATCACCGGCATGCGCGTGGTGTTCGCCACCAAGGACATCGCCTCGCCCACCGACCTGAAGGGCATGAAGCTGCGCATCAACCCCACGCCGGTGTACCGCGACTTCTACCAGCTGCTGGGCGCCGCGCCCACGCCCATTCCCACGCCGGGCGTGTTCGACGCGATGTCCAACGGCCAGGTCGACGGGCTCGAAGCCGACATCGAGTTCTCGTGGAACCAGCGCTTCGACCGCGTCTCGAAAACGCTGCTGCCGATGAACGCGCTGTTCATGCCCTTCGCCCCGCTGGTGTCGGGCCGCATCTGGCAGACGCTCGACGCGAAAGACAAGGCGCTCATCACCGACCTCGTGAAGCAGCAGCTCGACGCGCAGATCAAGGACATCGTGACCACCGAGCTGGGCCTCATCGACAAGTTCAAGGCCAGCGGCATCGCGATCAAGAATGCCAGCAACTACAACCCCGCGCCGGTCATCGCCGAATTCGACAAGGTCTGGCTGCCCAAGGCGCCGCAGATCGCCGAGCTGCGCAAGATCGGCGCCGCGCTCTGACGGCGGTCCACGGCCCGGATTCCCAGGCGCGGTGCACGCCGCACACGCCCTGGGCGGGCCACGCACCTCGGTGATTCACCGGAAGGGTTCGCACCAATCGCGTGCGGGCACCGTTTTTGCTTGAATGCCGAAGCATTCACCTTCACGGAACCCGCATGAACAAGCGTCAACTGATCCAGTCCTTCCTCGCCGCCTCGGCCCTCAGCTTCGGCCTGTCTTCGGCCATGGCCCAGAGCCCGACGCCGATCAAGTTCCAGCTCGACTGGCGTTGCGAAGGACCGGCCGCGCTGTTCCTGCATCCCGCGGCCAAGGGCTACTTCAAGGCCGCCGGCCTGGACGTGACCATCGACGCCGGCAACGGCTCGGGCGGCACCGTGACGCGCGTGGCCTCGGGCGCCTACGACATGGGCTTTGCCGACCTCGCGGCGCTGATGGAGTTCCACGCCAACAACCCCGACAGCCCGAACAAGCCGGTCGCCGTGATGATGGTCTACAACAACACGCCGGCCTCGGTCATGGCACTCAAGAAGAGCGGCATCACCAAGCCGGCCGACCTCGCCGGCAAGAAGCTGGGCGCGCCGGTGTTCGACGCCGGCCGCCGCGCGTTCCCGATCTTCGCCAAGGCCAACAACATCGGCGCCGTGAACTGGACCGCCATGGACCCGACGCTGCGCGAGACCATGCTGGTGCGCGGCGACATCGACGCCATCACGGGCTTCACCTTCACCTCGCTGCTCAACCTGGAGGCGCGCGGCGCCAAGGCGGCCGACGTGGTGATCCTGCCCTACCCCGACTACGGTGTGAAGCTGTACGGCAACGTGATCATCGCCTCGCCCAAGCTGCTCAAGGACAACCCGGCGGCGGTGAAGAAGTTCCTTTCGGCCTTCGCCAAGGGCGCCAAGGAAGTCATCGCCAACCCGGCGTTGGGCATCGAGTCGGTGAAGGCGCGCGACGGCATCATCGACAGCAAGCTCGAGACGCGCCGCCTGCAGCTGGCGATCGACACCGTCATCAACAGCGCCGACGCGCGCACCGACGGCTTCGGTGCCGTCAACGCGGGCCGCATGTCGCTCATGGCCTCGCAGGTCTCGGACGCCTTCAACACCAAGACGCGCGTGAGCCCCGACGCCGTGTGGACCGCGGCCCTGCTCCCGCCCGCGGCCGAGCTCAGCGGAATCCTGCGCAAGTGATGGCGGCCGGCGCAACGACACCCGACGCGGCCGCCCCCTTCGTCGATTTCCAGGACGTCTGGCTCGCCTACAACGAAGAGCTGCTGCGCGCCAACCACTTCGCGGTCGAGGCCATCGACCTGAAGGTGACGCGCGGCGAGTTCATCGCCATCGTCGGCCCCTCGGGCTGCGGCAAGTCGACCTTCATGAAGCTCACCACGGGGCTGAAGATGCCCTCGATGGGCAAGATCCGCATCGACGGCCAGCCCGTGACCGGGCCGCTGAAGATCTCGGGCATGGCCTTCCAGGCGCCCTCGCTGCTGCCGTGGCGCACCACGGTCGACAACGTGCTGCTGCCGCTGGAAATCGTCGAGCCCTACCGCTCGAACTTCAAGGCCAAGCGCAAGGAATACGAAGAGCGCGCCCGCCGCCTGCTGCAGAAGGTGGGCCTGGGCGGCTACGAGGACAAGTTTCCGTGGCAGCTCTCGGGCGGCATGCAGCAGCGCGCGAGCATCTGCCGCGCGCTCATCCACGAGCCCAAGATGCTGCTGCTGGACGAGCCCTTCGGCGCGCTCGACGCGTTCACGCGCGAAGAGCTGTGGTGCATCCTGCGCGACCTGTGGACCGAGCAGCAGTTCAACGTGATCCTGGTCACGCACGACCTGCGCGAGTCGGTGTTCCTGGCCGACACGGTGTACGTGATGAGCAAGAGCCCGGGACGCTTCGTGGTGAAGCGCGAGATCGACCTGCCGCGCCCGCGCGAGCTGGAGCTGACCTACACCAAGGAGTTCACCGACATCGTGCTCGAGTTGCGCGGCCACATCGGCGCCATCCGCGGCAACGCCACCACAACCTCCGCCGCGGCGGCGGCAGCGCACTGAGGAGGCGGCGATGAAAAACAGCAAACAACTCGAGCGCTGGTCGCCGTGGCTGCTGCTCGTGGCGGTGCTCCTGCTGTGGCAGGTGATCTGCGCGGGCTTCGGCGTGTCGGACTTCATCTTTCCGAGCCCGCTGCGCATCTGGGAGCAGTTCTGGGAGTTCAAGGAAATCATCGCGGGCCACGCGTGGCGCACCTTCTGGGTCACGATGGCAGGCTTCGGCCTGGCGATCGTGGTGGGCGTGCTGCTGGGCTTCGTGATCGGCAGCTCGCGCCTGGCCTATGCGGCGATCTACCCGCTGATGACGGCCTTCAACGCCCTGCCCAAGGCGGCCTTCGTGCCGATCCTGGTCGTGTGGTTCGGCATCGGCATCGGGCCGGCGATCCTCACGGCGTTCCTGATCAGCTTCTTCCCGATCATGGTGAACATCGCGACCGGCCTGGCCACGCTCGAGCCCGAGCTGGAAGACGTGCTGCGCGTGCTGGGCGCCAAGCGCTGGGACGTGCTCATCAAGATCGGCCTGCCGCGCTCCATGCCCTACTTCTTCGGCTCGCTGAAGGTGGCGATCACGCTGGCTTTCGTCGGCACCACAGTGTCGGAGATGACCGCCGCCAACGAGGGCATCGGCTACCTGCTGATCTCGGCCGGTTCGGCCATGCAGATGGGCCTGGCCTTCGCGGGGCTGATGGTGGTGGGCGCGATGGCGATGATCATGTATGAGCTGTTCAGCCTCATCGAGAAACACACGACAGGCTGGGCACACCGCGGCTCGCAGAACGCATAAATAATGGGGGCATGACCCCCGAACAGATCACCCGCGCGTTGCGTCGCGCCGACGCCGTGGCACGACGCGCCATGGCCATGGGCCGCCACCCCTTCGGCGCCGTGCTCGTCGCACCCGACGGCGAGACCATCCTCGCCGAGCAGGGCAACATCGACACGGTGCACCACGCGGAGGCCACGCTCGCGCGCCACGCGGCGCAGAACTGGCCGCCCGAGTACCTGTGGCAGTGCACGCTGGTGACCACCTTCGAGCCCTGCGCCATGTGCGCGGGCACGAGCTACTGGGCCAACATCGGGCGCGTGGTGTACGGCGCGGAAGAATCGGCGCTGCTCGCCCTCACCGGCGACCACCCCGAGAACCCCACGCTGAGCCTGCCCTGCCGCGAGGTCTTCGCACGCGGACAGAAACCCGTCGAGGTGATCGGCCCCGTGCCCGAGGTGGCCGACGAGATGATCGCCACGCACCGGGGGTTCTGGGAATCGCGCTAGTGGACCCGCAGGGCGTGTTCGCGCCTTACCTGGCACGTTGGCATCTCACACCCGACGGCGAGGCCTTCACCTCGCTGAGCGGCACGCTGCTGCCCGTGCGCCAGCAGGGCGTGGCGGCCATGCTCAAGGTGTCGCACGAGGCCGAGGAGCAGGCGGGCAGCCTGTTGATGGCTTGGTGGAACGGCGATGGCGCCGCCCCCGTGCTGGCCCATAGCGACGAGGCCTTGTTGATGGTGCGCGCACAGGGCACGGCCTCGCTCGCGCAGCTGGTTTACGAAGGCCGCGACGACGAGGCCACGCGCATCCTGTGCGCCGCCGCCGCGCGCCTGCATGCCCCGCGCCACACGCCACCGCCCCCGACGCTGGTGCCGCTCGCGCGCTGGTTCGAATCGCTGTGGGCCGGCGCGGCCACGCACGGCGGCGTCTTCGACCACAGCGCACACACCGCACGCGAGCTGCTGGCCGCGCCGCGCGATGGGGTCGTGCTGCATGGCGACATCCACCACGGCAACGTGCTCGACTTCGGCCCGGCCGGCTGGCTCGCCATCGACCCCAAGGGCCTGCACGGCGAGCGCGGCTTCGACCACGCGAACATCCTGTGCAACCCGGACGGCGAGAGTGCATTAGCGCCCGGGCGCTTCGCGCGTCGCATCGAGGTCATCGCGGAGGCCACGGGCATCGAGCGGCTGCGATTGCTGCAATGGGTGCTGGCGTGGGCCGGGCTGTCGTCGGTGTGGATGCTGGAAGATGGCGAAGCGCCTGGGAGCACGCTGGAGGTGGCGAAGCTGGCGGCCGCGGCGCTCGGGATCGCCGGCTAGATTCGGACGCATGTCTCGCCCTCACTCCTACCTCGATGTCCTCGCGCGGGTTCTGGCGCTGCCGGTGTCGGAAGGCCTTGCGTCTTCTGACGAGCGCTTTCATGCGGCATCGGCGGGTGCGGACACGCTGATCGTCGACGTCGAGAAGCGCCGCTACCACCGCGTGCCCGATGCGCGTCCTCTGAGCTTTGAAGACGCGACGCAGGACGGCGTCACGCAGGCCGCGCTGCAGCTTGAACACCGCGATGGCATCCGCACGATCGCGCTGGCCGCGCAGGACGACAGCTTCTGGACACCGCTGCCCGATCCGCGCGTGATCGGCCTGCCGCGCATCGTGCAGCGGCACGACACGGCGTGGACGTCTCCGGCACCGCCACCTTCAGATGCTCCCCAACGGACCCGTCTCACCGACTGGCTGGCATCGCTGGTCGCGCTGGCGGTGCTGGCCTTCTTTGCCGCCTTCGGGTTCAACGCACTGCGCTGGTCGTTGGAAGGAGGCTGGAACCTGCTGTGGCTGCTGGTGGGGCTGCCGGTGTTTCCGGTCTTCACCGTGCTGACACTGTCGACCGCCTACGGCTTTTTCCGAACTGCGGTGCCACCGCGCCAGGCCCTGAACGCGATCGATGTCAGTCGCGACGAGCGCTTTCGCATCGGCGAACCCCTGGCGTTTCGCGTGGATGCCACGGTGCCAGCGTCAGTGGGCGATCAACCCGCGGAACCGCCGCCCCAAGTCTTCGCTCGCTTGGTCGTCCAGACGGTGAACGACAAGGAGGATGGCAGTTGGTCGGTGAACGATTGGGCGTGGGACGCGGACCCCGCCGACTGCGTTTCATCGACGCTCACCGGCACAGGTGAACGCCACGTGCACTATGCCGGCACCGTGACGGCATCGCGCAACATGCCGCGCAAGGCACAGGAGCGCTGGCACCTGACGTTGTCCGCCAACCAGGAAGCGGGAACCGAGCCGTTCTATGTCACCAGCCTCGCCACGCCGCCCTTGATCACGCCCCACCGGATGGTGCAACCGCCGGATCGCCTGGCACAGCTCAATGCCCTGCTGCACGGCGAGGAGCTTGCGTTGGTCCGCACGGCCTACGGCAGAAAAAACAGCAAGGCATTCTTCGAAGACTTCGCGTCGGAGGATATCCAGGCCGTGTTCACGGTCGACGTCGAGGCGCTGGTGGACCACGCGATGGCCGCTGGCTGGCACGAAGGCAAGATCAAGACCGAGCGGGTCGGCGGCGACAGCACCCTCTACCTGCTGAAGGAAGGTCCCGCCTACAAGGTGATGTTCACCGAACGCTGGTGGACCGAGTCACTGTACGAGTCGACCGATCTGCGCAGCACCGTGGCACGCTACCTCGTGGCAACCAACCTCTTTGTCCGACGCCTGCCGGGCGCGCAAGCGCTGGAGATTCCAGCGCCCTACAGCGACATGAGGCCCGACTCAGCCCCGTCGGTTTCCGCGACCGACGAGACGCCTCCTCAATCCAGCCGCAGCGACGCCTCATCCCGCCAATAAGCCACCGCCGCCAGCCACCCTTCCCACACGCACCCATTGCAGCCGCGCCCGCAGCAGGTGGTGGGCTCGGGCGGCGGCGCACGCATCGCCACCCCTTCGGCTTCGAGCATCGCCTGCACGCGCGCGATCAGCGCTTGCGCGCCGGCAAGGTTCGTGGGTTCGGGCAGCCGGTCGATGGCGTTCATGGCGGGCGGGTCTTCTTCAGGCCTCGAGGTTCATCAGTTCGAGCCGCATCTTCGCGCCGCCCGATTCGCTCGAGCCGATGCTCAGCTGGCCGCGATGCAGCCGCGCCACCTCGGCCACGAGGTGCAGGCCCAGCCCGGCGCCGCGCCCGCGCGGCACGAGCCGGTGGAACGGCGCCACCACGCGCTCGCGGTCGGCCTCGGGAATGCCGGGGCCCGAGTCGCGCACCTCGATGCACGAGGGCTCGCACAGCCGCACCTGGATGTCGCAGCCCGGCCCGCCGTGCTCGATGGCGTTCTGGATCAGGTTGGTGAGCGCGCGCTCGAGCGAGGGCGCATCGCCGCGCACCGTGAGCGGTTGCGGCGCATCGACCGACAGCGTGCAGCGGCTGCGGATGGCGAGCGGCGCGATGTCGGCCGCCACGCGCTCGCACAGCGACTTCAGCTCCACTTGCTGATCGAGCGACAGGCCGTGGTCGAGGCGCTGCAGGTCGAGCAGCTGCTCGGCCAGCGTGGCCAGCCGCGCCGAGGCCTGCATGAGCTTCATCTTCAGCGGGTCGTTGGGCAGGCCTTCGAGGTGGATCTGCAGCGTGGTGATCGGCGTGCGCAGCTCGTGCGCGGCATCGGCCAGGAAGCGCTCCTGCCGGTCGTAGCCTTCGTTGAGCCGGTCGAAGGCGCGATTGACCGCGTTGACCAGCGGACGAATCTCGCTGGCCACGTTGGCCAGCGGCAGGCGCGTGGTGCGCTCGTGCACGTCGATGCCCTCGGCATGCTCCGCCGTGGCCACCACGCCCTTCAGGCCGCGCTTCACAACGAACGGCGTCGCCAGGATCACGCCCAGGCAAGTGACGAGCGCCATCGGCGCCACCAGGAACAGGAAGGCGATGCCGGTGCCCTTGAGCGTGTTCTCCACCGTGAGCGGACCGCCGGTCTGCGCCATCACGGCCACCGGGCCGGCGCGCGATTCGATGCGCTCGAAGCGGGCCTTGGGGCGGGTGCCGTCGCTCTCGGGGTCGATGGCCACGCGCTCGGTGTCGTCGAGCGCGTCGAGCAGTCGCAGGTAGGCGGGCGGCACCTCGCCGTGGCGCAGCTGCACGCCGCGCGGGTCGCGCACGATGAACCAGAACTGCGGGTCGGCCTTCTGCAGCCGCCGCAGCGCGCTCGTGGGCTCGACCACCAGCTGGCCATCGGCGCCGCGCATCAAGGCGCGCTGGATGGCCGCCACCGTCTCGTGGCCGGTCTCGTCGACCACGCGGCCCAACGCCCACGCCAGTCCGAGGAAGCCGCCCATCACCAGCAGGCCGACCACCACCTGCAAGAGGATCAGGCTCCAGATCAGCCGCCAGCGCAGCGAAAGCAAGCTGAGGCTCATGCCGACTGCGGCGCGCACATCAGGTAGCCCACCCCACGGATCGCATGGATCTCGACCTGCGCACCCGCCTTGTCGAGCTTGGAGCGCAGGCGCGAGACGTGCGTGTCGAGCGCGTTCGACTGGATGTCGTCCTTGTGGCCGTACACGCGGTCTTGCAGCGCCTCGCGCAGCACGGTGCGGCCGCGGTGTTCGAGCAGCGTCTCGAGCACCAGCAGCTCGCGCCGCGGCAGCGTGAGGCAGGCCTCGCCCACATGGGCCTGGCGCGTGTGGTGGTCGAAGCGCAGCTGCCCGAGCGTCATGATGAAGTTGGCGCGCACCGCGGGGCGGCGTGCCAGCGCACGCACACGGGCCAGCAGCTCGTCCATCGAGAAGGGCTTGGCCAGGTAGTCGTCGGCGCCGCCGTCCAGGCTCAGCACGCGCTCGGCCACGTCGGTCATGGCGGTGAGCACGAGCACGGCGCAGGCGATGTGGTTCTGCGCAAGGAACGCGACGAGCGAGAGGCCGTCGCCGTCGGGCAGGCCGCGGTCGAGCACGACCACGTCGTAGGGCGCGCCGAGCGCGGCCTCCTCGGCCGCGCGCAGCGAGCTCGCCACATCGACCACCGCCTGGTTCTGGCGCAGCGCCGACGCGAGCGCCTGCGCCAGGTCGGCTTCGTCTTCGACAAGCAGGATTCTCATGGGGGGATGGGGAGAGACCGGACAGGCGGGTGATTCTAGAGAGCCCCACATGAGGTAACGCAATGTTCACGCAATGCATGCGCCTACGCTGTGGCGCTTCCCTCTCCTGAAAGCGCACCGGTGACGCTGCCCTCCCGCCCGAACCCCGCCGCCCTCCCCGTCACGCCCTGGCACCTGGCGCTGGGGCAGCGCTTCGCCACGCTGTGGGTCGTGAAGATGATCGGCACCACGCTCGGCATCTCGGGCTTCTTCGTCCTGTACTTCTGGGTGATGCACCACCCGCCCTCGGTGCCCACGGTGATGCCGCTCACCGCGATCGACCACTGGGTGGAGGTGAGCGACGACGCGATGCTGCTGTACAGCTCGCTGTGGTTCTATATCTCGCTCGCGCCGGCCTTCACGAAAAACAAGGCCGAGCTGTGGGCCTGCGCGCGCGGGGCCGCACTCATGGCGGCCATCGGCCTGGCGGTGTTCTGGTGTTTTCCGACGGTGGTGCCGAGCTTTGCGATCGACTGGTCGCAGTACCCGGCGCTGCAGTTCCTCAAGAGCGCCGATGCGGGCGGCAATGCCTTCCCGTCGCTGCACGTGGCCTTCGCCGTGTTCGCTGCCGTGTGGCTCGGCCGCCAGCTGCGCAGCGTGCAGGCGCCCGCGTGGACGCAATGGGTGAACGTGCTGTGGGCCGCGGGGATCGTCTATTCGACGCTGGCCACGCGCCAGCACGTGCTGCTCGACGTGCTCGGCGGTGTGCTGCTGGCGGGCCTGGTGTGCTGGCGTCGCGCGCCGCGTGCCCGCTTGGTGCTGGCCGAGGCGTGAGCGCCGTCGGTTACCAGAAGATCCAGAGGGCGAGGCCGCCGAAGATCGTCCACTTGACCAGGTAGTACGCGCGCTTGTCCCAGGCCTTCAGCCGCTTGCCGATCACGCGGATCTGGTAGATGTACTTGAAGGCGCGGTTCAGGCCGCCCGTCTTGTCGCCTGCGTCGTTGGGCGAGGCGGCGGCGGCCAGCAGGTTCTTGGCGAACCAGCGGTTCACGGCGCTGGCCCAGCGGTACTTCAGCGGACGCTCGATGTCGCAGAACAGGATCACGCGGTCGTGGTCGGTGGTGTTCTCGGCGTAGTGGATGTAGGTCTCGTCGAACACCACGGCCTCGCCGTCGCGCCAGTGGTAGCGCTGGCCGTCGACGTCGATGTAGCAGCCTTCGACGCCCGGCGTCCACAGGCCCAGGTGGTAACGCAGCGAACCGGCGAACGGGTCGCGGTGGCGCACGAGGCGGCTGCCCGGGGGCAGTTCGGCGAACATCGCGGCCTTGATGGTGCCGATGCCCTTGAGCAGCTCGGTGGTGCGCGGGCACAGCACGGCGGCCGAAGGATGCGCATCGTCGTACCACTTCAGGTAGAAGCGCTTCCAGCCGCTCTTGAAGAAGGAGTTGAAGCCCACGTCGTTGAACTGGCTCGAGGCCTTGATGCTGCCGCCGTTGCGCATGGCCAGCGCTTCTTCGCGGATCACTTCCCAGTTTTCCTCGAGGATGCGCATCTCGGGGAACTGCGCGGGCGACAGGTACGGCGTACCGGGCACCTTCGAGAAAAGGTACATGAAGACGTTCAGCGGCGCCAGGAAGGTCGAGTGATCAGAGAGCTGTCTGAAGAACTTGTGCCGGACCTGGCCGCGGAAGTGAACGTAGAGTGCGCTGAGCACGAAGATGGCAAGAATGACCCACTTCATTGGTGAAAGTGTCCTGTAGACGAGCGCCGGGGGAGCCGGCTAGTGTAAATCCTTGCCCCGGAACAGGCCCGGCCGGGGCCTTTTCCCCCGGGCTCAGGCGCCGACGAGCAAGGGCTGCGGCACATCGGCCTGCGCCAGCGGCAGCCGCACCGTGGCCAGCAGGCCGCCGCCCGGGGCCTCCCCCAGCACCGCGTCGCCGCCGTGCCGGTCAACCACCGACTTGACGATGGCCAGGCCCAGACCGCTGCCGCTTTGCGTCTGGTCGGGGTTGCGGAAGAAGCGGTCGAACACGCGCTCGCGCAGCGCGGGCGGAATGCCCGGGCCCGTGTCGGCCACGGTCAGCAGCGCCCGCGCGCCCTCGCGCGCCACGTGCACCGTCACGGTGGCGCCGCAGGGGCTGTACTTGATCGCGTTGTCGATCAGGTTGTCGATCATCGAGACCAGGCTCTCGCGCTCGCCGAGCACCGGCACGGCGTCGTCGCACACCAGTTCGAGCTCCACGCCGCGCGCACGCGCCAGGCCCTCGATCATGGCCAGCCGGTCCTGCACCAGCCCGTCGAGCGACAACATCACGGGCAGCGCATTGGTGGCGACCGCGTCGCTGCGCATGAGCTGCAGCAGCTGCCCCACCAGCCGGGCCGCGCGGTCGTTGCTGCGCAGCAGGTTGGCCATGAGTTCGCGCTGGCCTTCGTCGCTGCTCTGCTCCTTCAGCGCCTCGACGTTCACGCGCATGGCCGCCAGCGGCGTGCGCAGCTCGTGCGCCGCATCGGCGATCAGGCTGCGCTCGCGCGTGGTGCTGTCGCGCACCCGCAGCAGCAGGCTGTTGATGCTCTGCACCATCGGCTTGAGCTCCTTGTGCGGCGGCGTGTACGACAGCGGCGTCAGGTCGTCGGGGCCGCGCTCGGCGGTCTCGCGGCTCACCTGGCGCCACGGACGCAGCGCCAGCCGCACCGACAGCCAGGCCGGAAAGACAAGGAACGGCAGGCTGATCACCAGCGGCAGCAGGTAGTAGCCGCGCGACAGCACGGTGACGGCCAGCCGCCACACGCTGGGCTCGGCCAGCACCACGCGGGTGTCGGCGATGGGCGAGGCCATCGTGCGCGCGCGCCACTCGCGGCCGCCCGCGACCACGGTCTCGTTGCGGTCGGGCACCGAGTTCAGCAGCACGGGCACGCCGGCGCGCGAGTTGTAGATCAGCTTGCCGTGCTGCCACACCTGCATGACCGCCAGGGCTTCGTTGGTTTCGTCGCCGTCGCTGAGCGCCTCGATGAGCGCGGCGTCGAAGGCCTCGAGTGCCTCTCGTTGCCGCTCGGGTTGGTCCTCCAGCTTCTGCGCGATGGAGATCGCCGCCTTGAAGATGCTGGTGAACCGGAGCAGCCCCGGGTCCTTGTACGAGTCGTACAGCAGCAGCCCCACGGCCGAGGTCCACAGCAGCGCGACCACGGCCATCTGCGCCACCAGCAGGCGGCGCATCAGGGACGGCTGGTTCCAGTTCTTCCAGCCGCGCGCCAGCTGGCGCATCATTTCGACGGGCTCCGCACCAGCGACTGGGTGTCGATCACATAGCCGATGCCGCGCACCGTGCGGATGTAGCCCTGCCCGATCTTCTTGCGCAGGTTGGAGATGTGCACCTCGAGCGAGTTGCTGCCGTTGGCCTGGCCGCCGGGCAGCACCTGCTCTTCCATCACGCGGCGCGTGACCACGCGGCCGGTGCGCTTGAGCAGGAGCGCCAGCAGGTCGAACTCGCAGCGCGACAGCTCCACCGGCTCGCCGTCGACGATCACGCCGCGCGTGGGTTCGTGCAGCGCCAGGCCGCGCATGCGGATGGTCTCGTCGTTGAAGCCGTAGCTGCGCCGCGCCAGGGCCCGCACGCGCGACAGCAGCTCGGCCAGCGCGAAGGGCTTCACGAGGTAGTCGTCGGCGCCGTCGTCCAGGCTGCGCAGGCGGTCGTTGAGCGCGTCGCGCGCGCTCAGCACCAGCACCGGCAGGATCTGGCGGGTGCGGCGCAGGCGCAGCAGCAGGTCGAGCCCGTCGCCGTCGGGCAGGCCCAGGTCGAGCAGCACCATGTCGAAGGCGCCGTTGCCGAGGGTGCGCAAGGCGTCGTCGAGCCGGCGGACCCACACCACGTCCAGGCCCTGGTTGGCGAGCGCAATGCGCACGCCGTTGCCAAGATCAAGATCGTCCTCAACAAGCAAAAGATTCATGGGAAGGATTCCAAGCGAACAAGCCCGGTTCCGGGAAGTGGCCGAAGTATCTGCCACACCCCGTCGTTGCGCTTCAGGAAGCCTTCATGAAGGCTGCAGGGCTTCTTCAGGCGGCGTGCCCACACTGCAAGGCTCCTGTTTTCCTCTTCATGCCTGGAGCCCCGACGTGCCTCGCCCCTGTCTTTCCACGGTCCGCCCGCACTGGGCGAACCCGCTTCATTTCCAGCGCCGCGACCTGCTGCGCGCCGTGCTCCTGGGCAGCGCGGCCGGGCTGGCCGCTTGCGGCGGCGGCGGTGGCGGCGGCAACGCCGGCCCCACTCCCATCGGCAACGACCTTCCCGTGGCGGCCACCGACCGCCGCGTGAAAGTGTCGACCACGCCCGACGTCTCGCTGCAGGTGCGCGACTGGCAGCACAGCGACGACGGCGGTCCCGTGCTCGTGCTGCTCGCCGGCCTGGGCGGCAACGCGCGCTGCTTCGACAGCCTGGCGCCCGCGCTGGTCGCGGCCGGCGCCGCCTCGCGCGTGCTGGCGGTGAGCCGGCGCGGCTACGGCCTGTCGGACAAGCCGCTGCCGGTGAAGAGCGCCACGCAGCATTACGAGGTCGACACGCTGGTCGACGACCTGGCCGCGCTGTGCGATGCGCTCGGCCTCACGCGCGTGGTGCTCGGCGGCCACTCGATCGCGGGCAACGAGCTCACGCGCTTCGCGGGCCGCTTTCCCGAGCGGGTGCGCGGCCTGGTGTACCTCGATACCACCTTCGACTACACGAAGGACGCCGACACCGGCGGCGAAGACCCGCCGCTGAACCGCCGGCTCGACGAACCTGCGCCCACGCCCGACGACGGCCGCTCGATGAAGGCGGCCACTGCGTACCTGCGACGCAAGTCCAAGAACTGGTGGCCCGCGCTCGAAGCCAACCTGCGCGACGCGCTCGACGAGCTGGCCGACGGCAGCGTGCGCCCCAACACGCCCGACGCCGTGGAAACTGCGATGGACACCGCGGCCCACCGCTTCTCGCCCGACTACCGGCCGGTGCGCGCGCCGGCGCTGGTGGTGACCGCGCTGCCGTTCGACCAGCGCGACCTGTTCCCCTGGCTCGAACGGCCGCTGGACGCGCAGACCGGCCAGGACGCCGCCGACTTCCTGCGCATCTTCCGCCGCGTGCGCCGCGCCGACGCCGACCGCCTCGCGGCCGCGCTGCAGACCTCGCACCGGCTCACGCTGGACCACTGCAACCACACCGACTTCTTCATGGAACGCGAGGCCGAGGTGGTGCGCGCGATCCAGTCGATGCGCTGGGCCTGATCCTTACTTGCGCAGCAGCTTGATCAGCGCCGCCAGTTCCTCGCCGCCGAGCCCCGCCGCATCGGCGCGCTGGAAAAGGCCCGCGGCAAAGGCCGGGAACTCGGAGTTGATGCCGGCCTCTTGCGCGGTCTGCAGGATGCGCTGCGTGGCCTCGACCGAAATGCGCATCGGGCTCTGCGTGATCGCGAAGTCGCCCGACTGAATCACCGCGCCCTCGTGCTGAAGAAAGCCCGCGAAGGTCGGCATGATGCCCGCCACGATGCGGCCGAACTCGGCCACGTCGAAGCCTTCGTGCTCGGCGATGCGCGCACCGTGCAGGAAGCCGAGCATCGTGCCGTAGATGCTGGACAGCGTGGCGAGGTCCATGGCCGCGGCCGCGCTGGCTTTCTCGCCGAGGTAGACGATGCCGCCGGCCAGCACCTTCAGCAAGGGCTCGGCCTCGGTGAACACGGCCTGCGCACCCGACACCAGCAGCGGCGTGTCGGGCCGGCCCATCTGGTCCGGTGCGGCCTGGATCGCGCCTTCGAGGTAGGCGGCGCCGTGGCGGTGCGCCCAGGCCTCGGCTTCGCGCGCGTCCTTCGGGCTGCCGGTGGTGAGCTGTGCGAGCAGGCGGCCGTCCATGGCGGCGGCCACGCCGTCCATCGCGAAGATCGCGTCGGCGGCGCGGTAGTCGTACACGCACATCACGGCCATGCGACTCGCGCGCAAGGCCTCGGCCGCGCTGCGCGCCAGCACGGCGCCGCGGGCGACCAACGCGTCGGCCTTGTCGGCCGTGCGGTTCCACAGCGTGACCTTGTAGCCCTGGTCGAGAAAGAGCCGCGCGATGACGACGCCCATGGCGCCCAGGCCCAGAACCGAAACTTCCTTGTTGGTGTTGCTCATGGCAATCCGATGCAGTGGTGGTTGATGACGCCTGCATGGTAGAAATTACACTTCCACATGGTCAAGTACCTACGATAAAGTAAGGTACTTACCAAATGGGAAGTATTGGAATCGCAAGGAGCAAGAGATGGCAGCGAAGAAGCCCTACAACTGCGGCATCGGCCCCGCGTTCGAGGTCATCGGCGGCAAGTGGAAAGCCGTCATCCTGTGGGAGCTGCACCTGCAGCCCTACCGCTTCGGCGAGCTGAAGCGGCTGCTGCCCGAGGTCAGCGAGAAGATGCTGATCCAGCAGCTGCGCGAGATGGAAACCGACGGCCTCGTGCACCGCGAGGTGTTCCACGAAGTGCCGCCGCGCGTCGAGTATTCCGAGACCTCGCTCGGCGCCACGCTCAATGCGGCGCTGGGGCCGCTGGCCGACTGGGGCGACCGCTATGCCAAGCGCGTGGCGGCAGCGCGCAAGCAGGCCGAAGCGGCGAAGTAAGACCGGCGCCTCTGAAGGCGCGAAGAAACCGTAGCGAGCGCCCCGAGGTCGCGTCGAGGACCGGAACCGTACTCCCGTACGGTGAGGACCGCAGATGCGAGATCGGGACGCGCAGTAGGTTTATTGCGCCTTCAGTCGGCCCAGCCGGTTTCGATTTCTGTTTTCACTTCGGTCATCAGCTTGTGCACCGGGCACTTGCCCGCCACGCGCAGCAGCTCGTCGCGCTGCGCCTCGGTCAGCTCACCCGTCAGGCGCAGGCCCGATTTCAGGCGGTAGATGCCCTTGCGTTCCTCGCTGTCGTCGCGATCGATCACGACCTCGATGTCTTCCACCGGAATGCCCTTGCGGCGCGCGTAGAGCAGCACCGTGAGCGCCTTGCAGGCCGCCAGCGACGCGTCGTACAGGTCGTGCGGCTCGGCACCGCCGTCGCCGCCACCGCCCGCGGGCGAGGCATCGACGGGGATCTCGTGGTTGCGGATCTTGAGGATGTGGCGCGTGCCGGTGGTGCCGTCGCGGCGGATCGAGAGGGTCATGCCGATGTCCTTGAAGGGGTGAAAAGAAAGCTCAGGCCAAGTCTTTCACATACAGGATGGTCGTGAATCCGCTGTGCCATTCGAGGTCGGGGTAGCGGCCGGCTTCGCGGTAGCCGAGCGCGCCATACAGGCCCTTGCTCTGCGTGTTGAAGGTGTCGGTCTCCAGCCGCGCCTGCGCCACGCCGTCGGCGCGCATGCCGGCTTCGGCAAAGGCCATGAGCGCGCGGGCGATGCCCTTGCGCTGGTGCGCGGCGGGCACGTGCAGGGCCTGCACGAAGTCGTGCTCCCAGTGCACCATGCCGACCACCTCGCCCTCGAGTTCCGCCACGAAGAAGGCCGGGCCGCTCTCGTCGATGTAGCCCACGGGCTCGCCGCTGTCGGCATAGGCATTGGCGGCCTCGGGCGTGAGCTGCGGCAGCCAGGTGCTCGCGAAGGTGTCGTCGAGGATGGCCTTCACCGCATCGAAGTCGGCCAGGCGCCAGGGCCGGATGGCAATGACGGCGGCGCTCACCGGTCCACCGCCAGCATCAGCGTTTCCTTGATCTCTTCCATCACCACGTAGCTGTGCGACTCGGCCGCCACCGGCAGCTTCTTGAGGATGTCGCCCAGCAGGTGCCGGTACTCGCTCATGCCGCTCAGGCGCGCCTTCACGAGGTAGTCGAAGCTGCCCGACACCAGGTGGCATTCGAGCACCTCGGGCATGTGCAGCAGCTCCTGCTTCACCTTGTCGAACACGTCGCCCGACTTGGCCGAGAGCTTGATCTCCACGAACACCAGTAGCGTCTTGCCCAGCGCCTCGGGCGACACGTGCGCGTGGTAGCCGGTGATGACGCCGTCGCGCTCCATGCGCTTGACGCGCTCGGCGCAGGGCGAGGCCGACAGGCCGATGCGCTCGGCCAGTTCGGTCATGGAAATGCGGCCCTGGCGCTGCAGCAGGTCGAGGATCTTGCGGTCGATTCGGTCGAGTTCGGGCATTTCACTCCGCGCGGGGCCTTGGACGGTTTTCGGCAGCGATTTTCACGGCCAAAGACCTAAAAACAATGGAATCCACTGCATTGTGCACTTTAGATTCACATCATTCCATTCAGATCAGCGGATACACCATGAAAGTCATCGTTCTCGGCGGCGGCGTGATCGGCACCACCACGGCGTACTACCTCGCGCGCTCCGGCGCCGAAGTCACCTTGCTCGACCGGCAGGCCGGCGCGGCCGAGGAAACGAGCTTCGGCAACGCCGGCCAGGTGTCGCCCGGCTACTCGACGCCGTGGGCCGCGCCCGGCATTCCGCTGAAGGCGATCAAGTGGATGTTCCAGAAGCACGCGCCGCTGTCGATCCGACCCGACGGCACGCTGTTCCAGCTGCGCTGGATGGCCGCGATGCTGCGCAACTGCTCGCCCGAGCGCTATGCGGTCAACAAGGAACGCATGATGCGCGTGGCCGAATACAGCCGCGGCTGCCTGCAGCAGCTGCGCGCCGACACCGGCCTGCAGTACGAGCACCGCACCGGCGGCACGCTGCAGCTGTTCCGCACGCAGGCGCAACTCGACGCGGTGCAGCGCGACATCGCCGTGCTCGAGGAATGCGGCGTGCCTTATGAACTGCTCGACCGCGACGCTCTGGCGCGCGTCGAACCCGGCCTGGCCGGCGCGCGCGAGCGCCTCACGGGCGGCCTGCGCCTGCCCAACGACGAAACCGGCGACTGCCACCTGTTCACGCGCGGCCTCGCCGAGATCGCGCACGGCCTGGGCGTGGACTTCCGCTTCGGCCAGACCATCGACGGCCTGGAGACCGACGGCGGCCGCATCACCGGCGTGCGCACGCGCGCCGGCAAGGTCCTCACGGCCGACCGCTATGTGATGGCCTTCGGCAGCTACTCGCGCGCCGCCATCGCCTCGCTGGGCCTCGACATCCCCGTGTACCCGGTCAAGGGCTACTCGCTCACGGTGCCGCTGCTCGACGAATCGCTCGCACCGCAATCGACCGTGCTCGACGAAACCTACAAGGTGGCCGTCACGCGCTTCGACAACCGCATCCGCGTGGGCGGCATGGCCGAGCTCGGCGGCTTCGACCTGCGCCTGAACCCGGCGCGTCGCGCCACGCTCGAGAAGGTCGTGAGCGACCTGTTCCCGGGCGGCGACCTGCCCAACGCCAGCTTCTGGACCGGCCTGCGCCCGATGACGCCCGACAGCACGCCCATCGTCGGCGCCACGCGCTACCCCAACCTGTTCCTGAACACAGGCCACGGCACGCTGGGCTGGACCATGGCCTGCGGCTCGGGCAAGCTGATCTCGGACCTCGTGACGGGCCAGCGGCCGGAGATCCGCACGGACGGGTTGGCGATGGACCGCTACACGCAAGGGCCGTCGCGTTCGGCGCGCCCGAACCCGACGACGGCGCCGGCCTGACCGACGCCTGGGAGGCGACGGGCCGCGCAGGCCCGCGCTGACCTACTCGTCGCTCGCGTCGTTGCCCGTCATCGCGAGCACCTCTTCGACAAAGGCCTCGAAGCGCGGCAACGCGGCAGGCAGCCCGTCGGGCGAAGCCGCCTCGCCCGCATCGAAAAAATGCGGCGCATCGGCGGGCATGGCAACCCATTCCCCGCCCTCGACCAACAGCCCCAGATACCCCTGCGCCGTCGGCAGGTAGAACAGCCCCGCGCTCTCGAGCGTGCGCTGGCCTTCAGCCTCGCCGCGCCCCCAGCGCACGCCGTGGCGCGCGAGGTGGTCGCTGATCCAGCCGTCGCACACGTGCGTGTCGCGCCAATTGGCCTGGCCATCGAATACGGCGAGCACGGGCATGGGGCGTCCTTCACTGAAGCGTGGTGGATTACTGCAGGAAGCTGGGCTTGGCGTAGCCCTGGAACTTGCTGTCGACCACCGTCTTGAACTCCTTCGAGCGGTAGGCGTCGGCGATGTCCTTGGCCCAGGCGGCGTTCTTGTCGGCGCTCTTCACGGCGACCACATTCAGGTAGTAGTCGGGCGTCTTCTCGAGCACCACGGCCTCGGTGAGCTTCAGGCCCGACGAGATCGCGAAGTTGCCGTTGACGATGGCGTACTCGGTGTCGCCCAGCGAACGCGGCAGCTGCGCGGCCTCGAGCGGAATGAACTTGAGCTTCTTCGGGTTCTCGGCCACGTCCTTCTCGGACGCGCGCAGCGGATCGATGCCGGCCTTGATCGTGACCAGCTTGTTCTGCTCCAGCAGCACCAGCGCGCGCGCTAGGTTGCTCGGGTCGTTCGGCAGCGTCACGCGGTCGCCTTCCTTCACGTCGGCCAGCGTCTTGCGCTTGGTCGAGTACACGCCCATGGGCGCGATCGGGCCCTGCACCAGCTCGGCGAGGTCCAGCTTCTGGTCGGCCGAGAACTTCTGCAGGTAGACCCGATGCTGGAAGAAATTGGCGTCGAGCGAGCCCTGGGCCAGCGCGAGGTTGGGCTGCACGTAGTCGTTGAACTCGACCAGCTTCACCTTGTAGCCCTTCTTCTCGAGGATCGGAATGATGCCGGCCTTGAGCTGGTCGGCGTTGGAGCCGGCGGTGCCGCCGATCACGAGGTTCTTCTTGGCGTCCTGCGCCTGCGCCGACAGCGAGAGGCCGCCGAGCGACAGCGCGACGAGGGAAACGGCGAGGACGGAACGGCGCAGCAGTGCGGTTTTCATGGAATGAGCAGAAAAATGAAGGGGAAAAGAAGGAAACGAATCAACGCTTGTCGAGCCGGCGCGCCGTGGTGTTGCCCACGAACTGCAGGATCTGCACCAGCACCACGAGCAGCGCCACGGTGAGCACCATCACGTCGGTCTGGAAGCGGTAGTAGCCGTAGCGGATCGCCAGGTCGCCGATGCCGCCGCCGCCCACCACGCCGGCAATCGCCGAGTACGACAGGAAGCTCACGGCCAGCACGGTGAGCGCGAGCACCAGGCCCGAGCGCGCCTCGACGATCAGCACGCGCCAGACGATCTGCAGCTCCGACGCGCCCATGGCATGCGCCGCCTCGATCACGCCGCGCGGCACCTCGCGCAGGCACTGGTCGACCAGCCGCGCAAAGTACGGAATGGCCGCGAACGACAGCGGCACCGCGGCCGCCAGCGGCCCGATGGAGGTGCCCGCGATGATCCGCGTGAACGGCACCAGCGCCACCAGCAGGATGATGAACGGGAAGGAACGCACCGTGTTCACGATCCAGTTGAGGACGTGGAACGCCGGCTTGTTCTCGAGCGACTGGCCGGGCCCCAGCAGGAACAGCAGGATGCCCAGCGGCCCGCCGATGAGCACCGCCGCCGACAGGCCGATGGCCAGCATCAGGAAGGTCTGGCCCGTGGCCGTCCACAGCTCGGGAAGGATGGGGGTGATGTTCTCAAACATAGGCCAGCTCCTGCGCGTTGCGCTGTGCGGTCGCCACGCGCGGCGCCACGGGTTCGCGCGCCTCGCGTTCGCGGCGGCGCACCAGTTCGTCGATCTCGCGGCCCAGCGCGGTCTTGCGTTCCTCGCTCGGCGCATCGACGGCGAACTGCTCGATGAGCCGGCCCTTTTCGAGGATGGCCACGTTGCGGCACAGCACCTCGACCACCGAGAGCTCGTGCGTGACGATCACGATGGTCACGCCGATCTTCTGGTTGATGTCGCGCAGCGTCTCGAGCAGTGCGCGGGTGGTTTCGGTGTCGAGCGCCGAGGTCGGCTCGTCGCACAGCAGCACCTGCGGGCGCGGCGCCAGCGCGCGGGCGATGGCCACGCGCTGCTTCTGGCCGCCCGAGAGCTGGGCCGGGTAGGTGTCGATCTTCTCGGCCAGGCCGACGAGGTCGAGGCACTCGCGCACCCGCTCGTTGATCTCGGCCTTCGAATGACGACCGTGGATCTTCAAGGGGAAGGCCACGTTGTCGAACACCGTGGCGTTCTGCAGCAGGTTGAACTGCTGGAAGATCATGCCGATGTTCTGGCGCGTGTCGCGCAGCTCGCGGCGCGAGAGCGTCGTGAGGTCGCGCCCGCCGACGAACACCTGGCCCGCGTCGGGCCGCTCCAGCAGGTTGATGAGGCGCAGCAAGGTCGACTTGCCGGCGCCGCTCTTGCCGATCAGGCCGAACACGTCGCCCTGCTGGATATCGAGCGAGAGCGATTGCACGGCGTCGAACACCTCGCCGCTGGGCAAGGCAAACGACTTCTGCACCGATTGAAGACGGATGACCGGCGCCGCGTTGCCGCGTGCCGCATCAGGCGAAGGGAAGGTCATGAAAGAAGGCGCGGGCCGCACAGGCGCGACCGCGCAGGTTCGCAAAAAGGTGCCGAGTATGAAAAGAAACAAGCCGAAAGGGAACGAACAAATCGGCTCGTGCTTATATGAAAAATCGGATAAGAAAGACCACATGAGGCGAGTGGACGCCATATCGATATGAGGATTGGTTCGTTCCCGATCCGCGGCGGCAATGCCACATTCGGCGCCTTCATTTCTTCGATTTCGCGCCACCATGCATTCCACTTTCCGCCGCCGCGGCCTCACGCTCGCCACCCTCGCCACCCTCGTCACCGCCCTTTTCGCTGGCAACGCCGCCTTTGCGCAGGACAACAAGAACACCGTCAAGGTCGGCATTTCCGTCGGCAGCGCCGAGCAGGTGTTCGAGGTGGTCAAGAAGGTCGCCGCCAAGGACGGCCTGACCGTCCAGGTCGTGGTGTTCAACGACTACCAGCTGCCCAACGCGGCGCTGGCCGCCGGCGACCTGGACGCCAACGCCTTCCAGCACCAGCCCTTCCTGGACAACCAGATCAAGGCGCGCGGCTTCGACCTCGTGCCCGTGGGCCTGACCATCACCGCGCCGCTGGGCTTCTACTCGCGCAAGATCAAGTCGATCGACCAGCTGGCCGACGGCGCCTCGGTCGGCATCCAGAACGACCCCTCGAACGGCAACCGCGCCCTGCTGCTGCTGCAACAGGCCAAGCTCATCACCCTCAAGCCCGAGGCCGTGAAGAACAACAACGCCACGCCGCTGGACGTGGTGACCAACCCCAAGAAGCTCAAGCTGGTGTCGCTGGACGCCGCCCAGCTGCCGCGCTCGCTCGACGACCTGGCCATTTCAGCCATCAACAACGACTACGCCGAGAAGGCCGGCTTGTCCTTCGGCAAGGACGCCGTCATCAAGGAATCGGCCCAGAGCCCCTACGCCAACCTGATCGCCGTGCGCCGCGCCGACAAGGACAAGCCCTGGGCCAAGCGCCTCGTGGCGGCCTACCAGTCGCCGGAGGTGCGCAGCTTCATCGAGACGCAGTTCAAGGGGTCGTTGATTCCGGCGTTCTGATTTCG
This sequence comes from Variovorax sp. KBS0712, assembly GCF_006323185.2. Lineage (NCBI taxonomy): Bacteria > Pseudomonadati > Pseudomonadota > Betaproteobacteria > Burkholderiales > Comamonadaceae > Variovorax > Variovorax sp. KBS0712. Next base: position 41,635 of record NZ_VCCD02000002.1, read on the forward strand.
GTGCCCGCGCCTTCCCCCCGAGAGGGAAGGCGCAATACAGGGGCGCTGCCTGGCGGGTTGGCGGACCGTGAGAAAATGACGGGTTCCCCCGAACACCAACCTCACACAGTCAGGACACCCCATGGACGCAGAACAGATCAACCAAATCGGCGCAATGCTCGCGGACCTGAGCGTCCGTACGGTCGATTTACGGAGGTATCTTTGACTACGATGCCAAAGCTGAACGACTGAGGACAGTCAACGCATCGCTCGAAGACCCGAACGTCTGGAACGACCCCAAGAAGGCCCAGGAACTGGGCAAGGAAAAGAAGTCGCTCGACGACGTGGTCGTCACGCTCGACCGGCTCACCAACGGGCTGTCGGACAACACCGAGCTCTTCGAAATGTCGAAGGAAGAAGGCGACCTCGACGGCCTGCAGGCCATTGCCGATGACGCCGCCACGCTCGAAGCCGACATCAAGCAGCTCGAATTCCGCCGGATGTTCAACAACCCGGCCGACCCGCTGAACGCTTTCGTCGACATCCAGGCCGGCGCCGGTGGCACCGAGGCCTGCGACTGGGCCAGCATGCTGCTGCGCCAGTACCTGAAGTACGCCGAGCGCAAGGGCTTCAAGACGCAGATCGAAGACGAAACGCCCGGCGACACCGCCGGCATCAAGGGCGCGACCATCAAGGTCGAGGGCGACTACGCCTTCGGCCTGCTGCGCACCGAGACCGGCGTGCACCGCCTGGTGCGCAAGTCGCCGTTCGACTCGTCGGGCGGGCGCCACACCAGCTTCGCATCGATCTTCGTGTACCCCGAGATCGACGACTCGATCGAGATCGAGATCAACCCTTCCGACGTGCGCACCGACACCTTCCGCGCCTCGGGCGCCGGCGGCCAGCACATCAACAAGACCGACTCGGCCGTGCGCCTGACGCACATCCCGACCGGCATCGTGGTGCAGTGCCAGGACGGCCGCAGCCAGCACAGCAACCGCGACGTGGCGTGGAAACGCCTGCGCTCGCGCCTGTACGACCACGAGATGCGCAAGCGCCAGGAAGAGCAGCAAAAGCTCGAGGACAGCAAGACCGATGTGGGCTGGGGCCACCAGATCCGCAGCTACGTGCTGGACAACAGCCGCATCAAGGACCTGCGCACCAACGTCGAAGTCTCGGCCACCCAGAAGGTGCTCGACGGCGACCTCGACGTGTTCATTGAAGCGTCGCTCAAGCAAGGCGTCTGACCGATGAGCCTGAACACCGGCAGGGTCGAAGCCCTGATCTTCGACATGGACGGCACCATGATCGACTCCATGCCCTGGCATGCGCGCTCGTGGGTGACCTTCGCGCAGCGCCACGGCGTGCAGCTCGACGTGAGCGAGATCCTCGCGCGCACCACGGGCCGCACCGGCACCGAGAGCATGCGCGAGTTGTTCGAGCGCGAGCTCTCCGATGCCGAGTGCCAGGCGATGGTGCACGAGAAGGAAGAGATCTACCGCGAGCTCTTTCACGACAACTTCACCGAAGTGGCGGGCTTCACCGCCTTCGCCAAGGCCGCGGTGGCACGCGGCCTGAAGGTGGCGGTGGGCACAGCCGGCGACAGGCACAACATCGCGTTCGCCATGTCGCGCCTGAAGATGGACCCGCTGCCGCTGGCCATCGTCGGCGGCGACGAAGGCTTTTCGGGCAAGCCCACGCCCGCGATCTTCCTGGAAGCCGCACGCCGCATCGGTGTGGCGCCCGAGCGCTGCATCGTCTTCGAAGACGCGCCCTTCGGCATCGAAGCCGCCCGCCGCGGCGGCATGCGCGCCGTGGCCGTGTGCAGCACCCATACGGCCGCCGAGCTGGCCGGCCCCCACGTGATCGCCGCCGTTCGCGACTACAACGAACTGGCCCATTCGAATTTTCTGGAGACCCTCGATGCTGCTTCAGCGTGACGCCCAAGGGCAACCCATTGCCATCCGCCGCGAAGACTATGCCGCGCCGGCGTTCTGGATCGACACCGTCGACCTGACCTTCGACCTCGACCCCGCCAAGACCCGCGTGCTCAACCGCATGCAGCTGCGCCGCAACCCCGAGGTGCCGGCCCAGCCGCTGCGCCTGGACGGCGACGAGCTCAACCTGGCGCGCGTGCTCGTGAACGGCCAGGGCGCCTCGTTCCGCATGGAAGGCGACCAGCTCGTCATCGACGGCCTTCCCGATGCGTTCGAGCTCGAACTCTTCACCACCTGCTGCCCCATCAAGAACACCAAGCTGATGGGCCTGTTCGTGAGCGAAGACACCTTCTTCACGCAGTGCGAGGCCGAGGGCTTTCGCCGCATCACCTACTTCCTCGACCGTCCCGACGTGATGGCGATGTACACCGTCACGCTGCGCGCCAGCAAGGCCGCCTACCCGGTGCTGCTGTCGAACGGCAACCTGGTCGACCAGGGCGAGCTGCCCGAGGGCCGCCACTTCGCCAAGTGGGTCGACCCCTTCAAGAAACCCAGCTACCTGTTCGCCCTGGTGGCGGGCAAGCTCGTGGCGCGCGAGCAGCGCATCACCGCGCGCAGCGGCAAGGAACATCTGCTGCAGGTGTACGTGCGCGCCGGCGACCTCGACAAGACCGAGCACGCCATGAACTCGCTGGTCAACTCCGTGCTGTGGGACGAAGCCCGCTTCGGCCTGCCGCTGGACCTGGACCGCTTCATGATCGTGGCCACCAGCGACTTCAACATGGGTGCCATGGAGAACAAGGGCCTGAACATCTTCAACACGAAGTACGTTCTGGCCAACCAGGCCACCGCCACCGACGCCGACTACAGCAACATCGAAAGCGTGGTCGGCCACGAGTACTTCCACAACTGGAGCGGCGACCGCGTGACCTGCCGCGACTGGTTCCAGCTGTCGCTGAAAGAAGGCCTCACCGTCTTCCGCGACCAGGAGTTCAGCCAGGACCTGTGCGCCGACGCCTCGGCCCGCGCCGTCAAGCGCATCGAAGACGTGCGCGTGCTGCGCACCGCCCAGTTCCCCGAAGACGCAGGCCCCATGGCCCACCCGGTGCGGCCCGACAGCTACATCGAGATCAGCAACTTCTACACCGTCACCATCTACGAAAAGGGTGCCGAGGTCGTTCGCATGATGCAGACGCTGGTCGGCCGCAAGGGCTTCGAAAAGGGCATCACCCTGTACTTCGAGCGCCACGACGGCCAGGCCGTGACCTGCGACGATTTCGCCCAGGCCATTGCCGACGCCAACCCCGATTCCGAACTGGCCCGCCTGCTGCCCCAGTTCAAGCGCTGGTACAGCCAGGCCGGCACGCCCCGCCTGGCCGCGCACGGCGTGTACGACGCGCAGAACCGCAGCTACACCCTGAGCGTGGTGCAAAGCTGCCCGCCCACGCCGGGCCAGCAGACCAAGGAACCCTTCGTCATTCCGCTGAACATCGGCCTGCTCGACGCCGCCACCGGCCGCGAGCTGCCCATGCAGCTCGAGGGCGAAAGCGACGTCGCACGCGGCACCCGCACCATCGTGCTGTCGCGCGCCGGCGAGCAGATCACCTTCGTGGGCCTGGACGCCGAGCCCGTGCCGTCGATCTTGCGCGGCTTCAGCGCGCCGGTGATCCTCGACTTTGCGTACACCGACGCCCAGCTGCTCACCCTGCTGGCCAACGACCCCGATCCGTTCAACCGCTGGGAAGCCGGCCAGCGCCTGGGCCTGCGCGCCGCGCTGCAAGCCATTGCCGCGCACGCCACCGACACCACGCCGGTGCTCAACGACGCCTACCTCGACGCCATGCGCGGCGTACTGCGCCACCCGCAGCTCGACGCCGCCTTCAAGGAACTGGTGCTCACGCTGCCGTCGGAAACCTACATTGCCGAACAGCTCGACGTGGTCGATCCGCAGCGCGTGCACCTCGTGCGCGAAGCCATGCGCGCCCAGCTCGCCACCGCCCTCTTCGCCGACTGGGAACAGGCCTACGAAGACAACAAGGACACCGGCGCCTACACGCCCGACCCGACCTCGTCGGGCCGCCGCGCGCTGGCCGGCATGGCGCTCAACTTCCTGTGCCTGGCGGCGCGCGCCTCGGGCGACACCGTGTGGCCCGGCAAGACCCTGCAGCGCTTCAAGGACGCGGGCAACATGACCGACCGCTTCAACGCGCTCAACGCCCTCGTGTCGTCGGGCCACACCCTGGCGGCGCAGGCGCTCGCGCGCTTCCACGCCATGTTCAAGGACGAGGCGCTGGTCATCGACAAGTGGTTCTCGCTGCAGGCCGGTGCCAGCGACCGCGGCGGCGACATCCTGCCGCTGGTGAAGCAGCTCATGAAGCACCCCGACTTCTCGCTGAAGAACCCCAACCGCGCACGCAGCGTGATCTTCAGCTACTGCAGCGGCAACCCCGGCGCCTTCCACCGCGCCGACGCCGCCGGCTACGTGTTCTGGAGCGAGCGCGTGATCGAGCTCGACGCCATCAACCCGCAAGTGGCCGCACGCCTGGCGCGCGCGCTCGACCGCTGGAGCAAGCTGGCCGAGCCGTACCGCAGTGCCGCACGCGAAGCGATTGCCCGCGTGGCCGCCAAGCCCGACCTGAGCAAGGACACCCACGAAGTCGTCACTCGCGCCCTTGCCGGTAATTGAGCTCTCCCCCAGGCTTCGCGCACTTCGTGTCGCTTCTCCAACCCCCTCACCGGGGGCAACACCAGCGGCCCGGCAAAGCCGGTTCCGCGGTGTTCCACGAACAGACCCTCTCATTTGGATAGGACAGATCCCATGACACAGCAAAAAATCTCCTTCACCCGCTACCTCGTCGAGCAGCAACGCGCCGACGGCCTCATTCCCGGCCAGCTGCGCCTGTTGCTCGAAGTGGTCGCCCGCGCCTGCAAGAGCATCAGCCAGGCCGTCAACAAGGGCGCGCTGGGTGGCGTGCTCGGCACCGCCGAGAGCGAGAACGTGCAGGGCGAAATCCAGAAGAAGCTGGACATCATCGCCAACGAAGTGCTCATTGAAGCCAACGAATGGGGCGGCCACCTCGCGGCCATGGCCAGCGAAGAGATGGAAACCATCCACGTGGTGCCCAACCGCTACCCGCAGGGTGAATACCTCCTGATGTTCGACCCGCTCGACGGCAGCAGCAACATCGACGTCAACGTGAGCATCGGCACCATCTTCAGCGTGCTGAAGAAGCCCGACGACACCCCCGGCGTGCAGGAAGCCGACTTTCTGCAGCCCGGCAGCCAGCAAGTGGCCGCCGGCTACTGCATCTACGGCCCGCAGACCACCCTGGTGCTCACCGTGGGCAACGGCGTGGCCATGTTCACGCTCGACCGCGAGCAAGGCAGCTTCGTGCTCACGCAGGAAGACATCCAGATTCCGGCCGACACCAAGGAATTTGCCATCAACATGAGCAACATGCGCCACTGGGACGAGCCCGTGAAGCGCTACATCGACGAATGCCTGGCCGGCAAGGAAGGCCCGCGTGGCAAGGACTTCAACATGCGCTGGATTGCCAGCATGGTGGCCGACGTGCACCGCATCCTGATGCGCGGCGGCGTCTTCATGTACCCGTGGGACAAGCGCGAGCCCGAAAAGGCCGGCAAGCTGCGCCTGATGTACGAGGCCAACCCCATGAGCTGGCTCGTCGAGCAGGCCGGCGGCGCCGCCACCAACGGCAAGCAGCGCATCCTCGACCTGAAGCCCACCAAACTGCACGAGCGCGTGAGCGTGATGTTGGGTTCGCGTCACGAAGTGGAGCGTTTGACGCAGTACCACGCCGAGAAGCCTTGATTTCTTGGCTATAATCTGAGGCTTCGCCGGTGTAGCTCAGTCGGTAGAGCAGCTCATTCGTAATGAGAAGGTCGGGTGTTCGATTCATCTCTCCGGCACCAAATAAAAAGCCCCTGATTCGCAAGGATCAGGGGCTTTTTGCTGCGCGGACTAGAAATTACGGCCGATAAGGGCCCGAAATCAATGCGGCCCCACCGGCTCAAGGCTGCGAAGTCGTTCTATCAGAGCCAGATTCTTCGTATGAGCGTGTTCGCCATAGTGCACTTCGCGATGGCACGCTGGGCACAGCGCGGCCACGAACTGCGGATGATCCGGCCCTCCATCAGATACACGCGTGGTGTGATGCGGCTCTAAGTACGGCGACCCGCCACTTCGATGAAACGGCGCCGGCTCCTTGCAAAGCTCACATTTCCCTGCTGCACGCAAAAGCACATAGTCCCGCACCGCGCGGCTACGGTCATAGACCGTCCGGCTTCCCTTTGTGCTGTCTTTTGCGCCATCGACCTTGGACGCGGCAATTGCCCTGTTTCGAGACTCTTGCAGCGTCAGCTCCTCAGCAGAATCCTCCGCTGCAGCAAGCTCCAGTTGTTCAAGACGCGTGACCGGCACCAGCCGAAAAATGATTGCATCTCGAAGCGCTTTCTTCTTGTCCAGCGCACGAACCCAGTCATGCCCCTGGTACACAAATTCGCCGAGATACTTTTGGCCCTTGCCTTTGCCAATGGTCCGAAACAAGTGCAGCGCTTTTCCTCTGGCTGAGTGGTCGCGAACTGCCTTGTTGCCGCGAACAAACTGCATGTCGCCTTCTTGGCCTTCGCCTGAGAAAAAGAAGGTGCCCTCGTCGTCGAATCGATCGGCATAGCCATACTGCTCGCCGCTATCGCCAGTGAACAAGAACGTCACCGGTGCTTGCGCCGAATCAGAAATTCCGCCTTGCCGACCGCCGCCAAACGGGTCATTGAGGTCTGGCCAGCGCCGATAAATCTTCCCAAGAACAAAAGATGGAAGCGGCCCGGCGATTGGGAGTGAAGGTGTTTTGCTAGCCACGTCGGCTCACCGAGAAACCGATTTGGCTGTTCCCAATTCGACACTGGTCCTTCGATTTGGAAGAAATCGCAGCGCACTGCACTCCGCGATTTACACCGAAATAGCCTGGCATCACCCGCCCCTCGTTAACGATTGACTACACTTTAACGTCAATCACTTGGCAGTTAACGATTGGGCGCCTTTCAGGCAACCATTGTTTCCTCGTTTCTTGGGTGGTCGCTTGCTTGCGAATTCATGGAGCAACGTTGCAGAGCCGAAGGCCCGCGATCGGCGTGACAAGACCTTGCGCGGCTACAAGGCCCGGCTCAAGGCAGACCCGAAGAACGCCACTGCAGAGGCGGACCTGATCATCAAGAACACCTACCGCACGCTGATGACGCGAGGCATGAAGGGGTGCTACGTCTACTGCAGCGACGAGGAGACCGCGAGCGACTTCCGCGCGCGGTTGTCGTCCCCCGCCGCGCTCACGTAGGCGCCGACGCGTCCGCTGCGTTGATCCGTCTCAGCAGTTGCTGCGCAAGCTCTGCGACTTCGCCAGCCAGGTCTGATGCGATCCACATCACGTGGTCTCGGTGCACGGCACCGATCGCGTCGAACCATTCACTGCAGTCTCCGTAGCAACAGCTCAGCAGCGATTGCAGCTGGGACAACTTCTTCTCGAGAAGGTCGGCGGCGTCGGGGCAGGTTGCCCTGAGGGAATCGGGCGTGGTTTGCCCGGCGATAATTTGATCAGCCATTTGGTGTGCGTCCTTTCCGAGGTGTTGCACGTCACTTGGTCAGACGGTCAGGGTGTTAGCGCACCCTGGCCGTCGCCTTTTGTGCCTCACATCGACATCGCTGCGGTGTGCATCGATGTCCCGCCGTGAGGCGCGGCGGTCGTTCAAATGTAGGGAGAGAAGCGCGTCAGCGGAAGCCTCTCACGGTGAACAAATGAGGACTCGCGTCGACTTGTAGTGGCACACGCAAAGACGATCGCCGTGCGAATCGCGCACCGGCCTCAACCAGCCCCCGCAGCCCACGCCTCCACCCGCCGCACCAACGCATCCCGCCGCGCCGCCACCTCCGCCAGCAGGTACTGCCGCGCCTGCTCTTGCGCCACATCGCTCGACAGAAACCACTGCTCGCGCTCGGCGCTGCCTTGCGGTGGCGGAGTGCCCCACCCTGCTTCGCCATTCGCGCCTCTGAACGCTTCGGTCATGGGCAGGCGGCCGTCGGTCTTGCCGATGCTCGACAGCGCATCGGGCGGACCGTCGAGCGCGATGCGCACGTGCACGACGCTCTCGCCTTCGGTGCGGATCGATGCGCCCAGCCCGCCCTCGCGGTGCACGCGCCACAGCTCGGCCGCGGAGGCGTTGCGGACCCAGCTCTCCAGGGCGCGGACCAGGCTCTCGAGAATGATTTGTTGGTTCATGAGGAATATTTCACACGTTTCTGTCTGGTGTCGGCAAGCGGCCACGGTGCGATGGGGCCAAAAAGCCGTTGTAACTTCTTGCCTTGGCGCCTGCGCTATATTTCTTGGCATGGAAAAGGCATCCGACATAGGCAAACCCACGGTTCCGATCGATCTGATCGGGCCGGAGCATTGGGTCCGTTCACGGCGCGGCCCTCGCCGTACGACGAAGGTGCTCTTCATCTTGCTCGGCGGGCTCGCAGCAGCCACAGCAGTGGCTTACAGCTTCTTCGGCGCGGGGCGCTGAACACAAACAAGCAAGCCACTCGCGCCTTCATTCACCCACACACGCATCGCTCGCACACCGCGAGCCGCACAAGGCAAAGCCCGCTGTCCGTTGATCCAACGGGCAGCGGGCTTTTCTCTTTGTGCGCGCAGCGCTACTGCAGCCGCGAGCCGCGCGGCAGGCGCTTTGCCAGCCACTCGTGCACGTCCGCGCGGATGTTGCGGCCTTCGAGCAGGAAGTTCTCGAAGCGGCTCGGCACGTACGGCAGGTAGACCAGCGGCATGCCCGCTTCTTCGGGCGTGCGCGCGGCCTTGCGGTTGTTGCAGACAGCGCAGGCGCTGACGAGGTTGGTCCAGCTCCACGGGCCGCCGCGCGACTCGGGCATGACGTGTTCGCACTGCAGGTCGCGGTCGGCGAACACCTGTGCGCAGTAGGCGCAGGTGTGGCGGTCGCGGCGCAGCAGCTTGGCCTTGGTCACGCCGGGCACGACGTCGAAGAGGTTGATCTTCGACGCACCGCGCAGCGCGATGATGGGCGCGACGTCGATGCGCGACTGCACACCGCGCGCCACGTTGAAGCCGCCGCGCAGCGTGGCCAGCGGCAGCGCGCCGTCTTCCCAGGCCACGTTGCCGGTGGCGTAGTGCAACACCGCCTGCTCCAGCGAGATCCAGGCTTGCGGCGTGCCCTGAATATCGAGTTGCAGGACGTGTGAATGCATGACGAATCGCCTCCCTTCGTGGCGATGGCTTGTGGTGAACGGATGGGGTGCACGAACGGAATCGAACCGTTGTCAGCGGGACCACAACCCGCGGCTCTGCCATTGAGCTACACGCACCATTGAAGAAACAGAAGACGGGCAGTGCTGAGCTGCTACCACTCGCCCGACGCGCGCACGCGCTGGTCGAGGTCGAGGCTGTCGAGTGGCGCCTCGCTGCCGCCCGGCAATGCCGACGCGCGATCCGCCACGTAGCGCGGCCCGAGCCCCACGCCGAAGCGCTGGGCCAGCGACCACACCATGTGCCTGCGCGGCAGCGGTGCCGGGTGCACGGCGATCATCCGGATCGGTGTGTTGCGCTTGCGCATGAGGGCCTCCTTGGTGAGTGACGAAAAAAGAAAGTAATAACTCGAAAAATGTCCGGTGACGGGTTCCGGCGCCGCCCTATCTTTGCGGCCGGTTTCCGCGGGCGGGCCACGCGTTGGCATGGCCCGGTCCCGCTCGGGTGTGGTCCGTGTGGCAGGAGTTGAACCTGCGACCCTCTGGTCCCAAACCAGATGCGCTACCAGGCTGCGCCACACACGGAAGAAAAACAAACAACGCCTGCCCGCGCTTTCCATTTCGGTTGTGTCCTCACGCGACGGGCCGCGCGCTGGGCGCGGCCCCGTCGAACGTCGCTGCACAGGAGTGATCAACTCATGCACATCCCGCCAGACCGTCGACGCGGCAATTTCTGGCGGTGGGGTGAAGGCACACCCGAAATGGAAAGCGGCAAAAACAAAAAGGCCCGGAACCTTGCGGTGTCCGGGCCTCTTTGCGAGAGAGCTTGAGAGATGCGCGCCTACGCGCGACCTCCACCCGGGGGCACCTGATGAGCCTCGAACTGACCGCCCACGCGCAGACGGGCTGCGGCTTTGGCGGCGTACGCGGTGTTCAGGTGCGAAGACAACGACAGGGGCGACGGCATGTCGAAACCATGGCAGAACCCGACGCGCACGAGCGGTCGGCCCGAGGCGGGTCGATGGCTGGTGAGGATCAGTGCGGTGTTCACGATGGTTCCTGGTCAAAAATTGCCGCTGTCGGCTGTAAGGGGTTGGAAAAAAGGGACGGCTGGTGCCGTGAATTGGAGGCAACTGTAAAGAGTGTTTACGGCGACGTCAACAACCGGGACAATCTTTTCTTGTCTTGTTGTTGTTTTTAAACAGTGCCCCATACCACCGTCGCGCGCCGCCGCAATGCGCTTGTGCTGCATCGCCGCTTTCTCGAGGACGCCGTCGCGGCGGGCCTGCCCGCCAAGGGGCTCGACCAGGCGTTCGCGCGCAAGCTCGAAATCTCTCCGAGCATGTGGAGCCAGATCAAGAGTGCGCGGCCCATCGGCGACAAGCTCGCACGGCAGATCGAACGGCACTGTGACGTGGCCGCCGGCTGGCTCGACGAAGACAACACTGCGCCTTCAGAAGCACCGCCCGATGCGGCGGAAGAGCGCTTCGTGGCCGCCGCGCGTGAGGCGTGGCGCCAAGCCAATGCGAAGGGAAAGCGGGAGCTCAGCGGCTGGCTGAAGAAGCACGCGCAGGAGAAGAAGGCGCTCGAGCCTGCCGACGGCCCTGCGCCGGCGCCCTAGCCTTGCTCAGGCCTTCAGGCCTTGCCAGCGGGCTCGGCAGCAGCCAGCGCCGGCGCATCGCGCAGGATGGCCGCACGCATGTCGTCCGGCACGGCGATGGCGCGGTGGGTGTCGAGCGAGGTCGTCACCAGCACCTGCCGCACCTGCATGCGCACCTCGCCCGTGGTGGGCTCGAAGCAGCGCAACGACAGCGTGATCGAGCGCGAGCCCAGCTGTGCCACCGAGAGGCCGAGCATCACCTGGTCGCCCATGCGGCTCACGGCGCGAAAGTCGGCGTCGAGCTTCACGGTCGGCAGGCCGACGCGGCGCTCGCCGATCAGTGCGTGGTAGCCCACGCCGAGCCCCTCGCTCACCCAGTCTTCGACCAGGCCGTTGAGCATCACGAAGTACTGCGGATAGAAGACGATGCCCGCCGGGTCGCAGTCGGAAAAGCGGATCAGGCGCGGGCGCTGGAACTCCACACCACCGCCCTCGCCGCTCATGCGCGGTCCTCGACCGCGCCGTCGCCGCGCATCACGTGCACGCGCAGCAGCCCGAGCTGGTTGTGCATCTGCTTGACAGTCTTCATGTCCAGGCCCGAGAACATCTCGAGGATCCACTGCTCGTGCTCGGTGGCCATGGCCTCGAAGGCGTTGCGGCCTTCGGGCGTGAGGCTCACGATCCAGGCGCGGCGGTCGTCGGGGCTGGGCGCGCGCGCCACCATGCCTTCGCGCTCGAGTTCGTCGGTCAGGCCGGTGACGTTGCCGCCGGTCACCATCAGGTAGCGCGAGAGCACGCGCATCTTCAGGCCGTCTTCGTAGCGGTACAGCTGCGCCATGTAGTCGAAGCGCGCCAGCGAGATGCCGAAGCGCTCGCGCAGCCGGCGCCGGATCTCGGCCTCGATCTGCGTGGTGCTCGCGAGCATGCGCAGCCACAGCTTGAGCATGGCGTGGTCTTCATGGCCGGCGCGGGCTTCGTGGCCGAGTTCTTCGGCGTCGCTCAGCACGGCGTGGGAGGCATCGTTGCGACTCATGTGACTTCTCCTCCGGAAACGGAGATCGACTGGCCCGTGACCGACGCGGCACCTTCGCCGCACAGCCAGCGCACGGCATCGGCCACTTCGGCCGGCTGCACGATGCGCTTTTGCGGGTTCACGCTGGAGAACTCGGCCAGCGCATCGGCTTCGCTGCGGCCGGTCTTGCCGACCACGTTGGCGACGCTGTTGCGCAGGATGTCGGTGTCGGTGTAGCCCGGGCACACGGCGTTCACGGTGATGCCCTTGCGCGCCACTTCGAGCGCCAGCGCGCGCGTGAGGCCGATCACGCCGTGCTTGGCCGCCGTGTAGGCCGACACGTAGGCGTAGCCCTTCTGCCCCGCCGTGCTGGCGATGTTGACGATGCGGCCCCAGCCGGCGTCGAGCATGTCGGGCAGTGCGGCCTGCGCGCACAGGAAGCTGCCGGTGAGGTTGACCGACAGCATGCGCTGCCACAGCTCGACCGAGGTCTTCAGGAACGGCGCGCTCTCGGCAGCGCCCGCGTTGTTGACCAGCACGGTCACCGCCCCGCGCTCGGCCCGCGCCTGCGCAAAGGCCGACTGAACAGCCTCCGGGTCGGCCACGTCGGCCGCCACCACGCCGTGGCCGCTGCCCGCCAGGGTCTCGGCCACGCGCTGCAGGGCCTGCGCGTCGCGGCCCAGCAAGGTCAGCACTGCCCCCTGGGCAGCGAGGGTGCGGGCGATCTCTGCGCCGATGCCGCGAGCGGCGCCGGTGACGAGGGCATGACGGCCAGTGAGCGAATTTGTGTGCATACCTGAATGGTTTAGTTCTGAATCATTTTAGCCATTTGCGCCCCGAGGTGGTGCTACCGCATGAAACGGCCGCCGTTGAGGTCCAGCGTCGCGCCGGTCATGAAGGCCGCGGCCGGCGAGGCCAGGTAGACGACGGCGGCGGCCACCTCGTCGGCCAGGCCGAAGCGACCGAGCGGGATGCCGGCCTTCAGCGCCTGCTGCCGCTCGGGTGGCAGCGCGGCGAGCGCGGGGCTGTCGATGGCGGCGGGCGCCAGCGCGTTCACGGTCACGCCATGCGGCGCCAGTTCCTGCGCAAAGGCACGCGTCAGCGCCAGCAGGCCGGCCTTGCTGGCCGCGTAGTGCACGCCAGTGGCGCTGCTGACCTGCTGCCCGGCCAGCGAGGCCAGGTTGACGATGCGGCCCGCGCCGCGCGCGCGCATTTGCCTTCCCGCGATGCGGCTGCCGAAGAAGCTGCCGCGCAGGTTGATGGCAAGCACGTCGTCCCACTCAGCGGGCGTGATGTCCCACAGCGAGGTGGTCGGCGTACGCGCCGCGTTGTTGACCAGGATGTCGACGGCGCCGAAGTGCTCCACCGCTTGCGCGAAGCGGTCGCCGAAGGCCTGCTCGTCGCGCACGTCGAGTGGCAGCGCGAGGCCGTTCACCTCGGCGGCAACGGCCTGTGCGTTGGCTTGATCGATGTCGGCCACCGCCACGCGCGCACCGGCCTGCGCCAGGGCGCGCGCGATGGCCGCGCCCAGCCCCTGCCCCGCGCCGGTCACGAAGGCCACGCGCCCTGCCAGTGGAAGCGCGGTGGCGTGCGTCATCCGGCTTTGGCGGGCCGACCGTCCCAGGTCTGCGGCCCCACGCCGCGCTCGCGCAGCTTGAACTTCTGCACCTTGCCGTTCTCGGTGCGCGGCAGGTCGGGCAAGAGGTCGATGTAGCGCGGCACGGCGAAGTACGGCAGGCGGCCTTCGCAGAAACGCGCCAGCTCGGCCGGGTCGATGACGATGCCTTCGCGCGCCACCAGCGCGGCCATCACCTCGTCTTCGGCCAGCTCGGAGCGCACGGGGTACACGGCGCACGAGGCCACGCCGGGGTGGCTCAGCAGCACCTGCTCGACCTCGAAGGACGAGATGTTCTCGCCGCGCCGGCGGATCGCGTCCTTGATGCGGTCGACAAAGCGGAACGCGCCGTCGGCATCGCGCACCACGCGGTCACCGGTGTGGAACCACAGGTTGCGCCAGGCCTCGACGGTCTTCTCGGGCATGTGGAAGTAGCCGCTGGCAAAGGCATAGGGCTCGTCGGCGCGCAGCAGCAGTTCGCCGGCCTCGCCGGGCGGCAGCGGCACGTCGTCTTCGTCGGCCACGCAGGCCTGGAAGCCGGGGCGCAGCCAGCCCATGACGCCGCCGCGCGGCGAATCGGGCGCGGTGGCAATGGCGAAGTTGGTTTCGGTCGAGCCGTAGCCTTCGAGCAGCGCCACGCCCGTGCGCGCCTGGAAGGCCTGCCCCGCCGCCGCGGGCACGCCGGGCCCGAGGCCGGTGCGCACGCGGTGGTCGCGCTCGCCCTCGCCCTCGGGCTGGGCCAGCAGGATCGGCACCATCGCGCCGAGCAGGTAGACCACGGTCGCGCCGTTGGCACGCATCGCCGGCCAGAAGCCCGAGGCGGAGAAGCGCGACTCGAACACCACCTCGGCCCCGGTGAGCGCGGCCTGCGCGAAGGTGTTGAGCGCGTTGATGTGAAAGAGCGGCAGCGTGGTGCACAGCACGTCGTCGCGGCCCACGCCAAGCACCTCGGCGCTGTTCACGCCCCACCAGAAGTACTGCGCCTGCGGGCAGATGACGCCCTTGGCCGGTCCCGTGGTGCCCGAGGTGTAGAGGATGGCGAGCGGATCGCCCGGCTGCACCGTGGCGGGCGGCAAGGCCTGCGCGCCCGGCGGGTAGGCCGACACGCGCACGCCGGCGGGCGGCGTCCACGGCGTTTCGGGCTCGCCCACCACCCACACCTCGCGCAGCGCCGTGCGGGCCAGGTCGGCCGTCGTCAGCCGCTCCAGAAAGCCCGCCTCGATCACCAGCAGCTTCGCCTCGCTGTTCGCGAGGAAGTATTCGATCTGCGGCCCCATCGATGCGGTGTTGACCGGCACGACCGACGCACCGAGCCAGCCCGCGCCGAGGAAGGTGTCGAGGAACTCGATGCGGTTGCCGCACATGACGGCGATGCGGTCGCCGCGCGCCACGCCATGCTGCGCGAGCGCACCGGCGCGCGTGGCCGCCGCATCGGCCGCGTCGGCGTGCGTCCATTGCCGGCCCGCGATGCGCAGCAGCGGTCGGCTGCCGAACAGCGCCGCCTGCCGCTGCAGCATGGCGGGCAGCGTGCGTTGCGCCGGCGGCACCGCGCGCGGGTCACTCGTCATCGTGCGTGCCTCCGCCGAGGTAGGTGGCCTGCACGCGCGGGTCGCTCGCGAGGTCACCGGAAGCACCGGACAGCGCGATCTCGCCGGTCTCCAGCACATAGCCTTCGTCCGAGCTTTCGAGCGCGGCGCGCGCGTTCTGCTCCACCAGCAGGATCGACACGCCGTCGTCGCGCAGCTTGCGCACGATGGTGAGGATGTCGCGCACGATCAGCGGCGCCAGGCCCAGGCTGGGCTCGTCGAGCATCAGCAGGCGCGGCGCCGACATGAGCGCGCGGCCCACAGCCAGCATCTGCCGCTCGCCGCCCGAGAGCGTGTCGGCGCGTTGCGCGCGGCGCTCGGCCAGGCGCGGGAAGCGGTCGTACACCGATTGCAGCTGCTTCTTCATCGCGTCGCCGCGCAGCCGCTTGGCGTAGGCGCCGAGCTGCAGGTTGTCGAGCACGGTGAGTTCGCCGAACAGTTCGCGCCGCTCGGGCACGAGGCACAGGCCGCGCTCCACGCGTGACTCCACGTCGAGCCCCTGCAGGTCTTCGCCTTCGAAGCGCAGCGTGCCCTTGCACGGCAGCAGGCCCATGGCCGCGGCCAGCAGCGTGGTCTTGCCCGCGCCGTTGGGGCCGATCACCGAGATGATCTGGCCCCGCTGCACGTCGAGCGACACGCCGCGCACGGCCTCCACCTGCCCGTACGACACATGCAGGTCGCCAATCTCCAGCATCGCGGTCATACGACGCTCCCGAGGTATGCGGCCTGCACACGCTCGTCCGCGCGCACCGCCGACGGCACGCCCTCCACGAGCTTGGAGCCGAAGTTCATCACTACCAGACGGTCCACCAGTTTCATCACGAAGTCCATGTCGTGTTCGACGATCAGGATGGTCACGCCCTCCTCGCGCAGCTTGCGCAGCAGGTCGCCCAAGGCCATCTTTTCCTTGCGGCGCAGGCCGGCCGCGGGCTCGTCGAGCACCAGCAGCACGGGGTCGGCGGCCAGCGCGCGCGCGATCTCCAGAATGCGCTGCGTGCCCAGCGGCAGGCTGCCCGCGAGCTCGTGCGCGCGGTCGCCCAGGCCGATGCGGTCGAGCTGGCGCTGCGCCTCCTGCAGGATCTGGCTCTCTTCCGTGCGATCGAGCCGCAGGCCCGCCTTCAGGATGCCCGAGCGCGTGCGCGAGTGCGCGCCCAGCGCCACGTTGTCCAGCAGGCTCATGTGCGGGCGCAGCTTCACGTGCTGGAAGGTGCGCGCCAGCCCGAGCCGCGCCACCGCGCGCTGCGGCATGCCGGCGATGTCGTGCTCGAGAAAGCGCACCTGGCCCGCGCTCATCGGCAGCGTGCAGGTCAGCAGGTTGAACATGGTCGACTTGCCCGCGCCGTTGGGCCCGATGAGGCCGATGATCTCGCCCGCCTTGACGTCGAAGCTCACGTCGTTCACCGCCACCAGCCCGCCGAAGCGCTTCACGGCGCCGTTGACCGACAGCACCTGCGCGCCGCGTGCCGGCAGCTGCCGGTGCGGCAGCGGCTCGACCGGCGCGCCGGTGTAGCGCGAGGCGCCCTGCGGCGCGGCGCGCCGGCGCGTCCAGCGCCGCAGCAGGCCCATCACGCCGCCGCGCGCAAAGTGCAGCAGCAGGATGAACAGCGCCGCGAAGGCCACGGCCTCCAGCTGGCCGGCGCGCTGCGTGAGCATCGGCAGCACGTCCTGCAGACCGTTCTTCAGCACCAGCACCAGCGCCGCGCCCACCAGCGCACCCGCCAGCTGCCCGAGCCCGCCGGCCACGGCCATCAGCAGGTACTCGATGCTGGCGCGCACGTCGAAGGGCGACGGGCTCACGAAGCGGTTCATGTGCGCATAGAGCCAGCCCGCCAGCCCCGCGAACAGCGCCGCCGTGACGAACAGCGACAGCCGCACGCGGTACGCATCCGCGCCCACGCTGGCCAGCAGCGTGGCGCCGCCGCGCAGCCCGCGAATCGCGCGGCCGGGGCGCGACTGCAGCAGGTTGTGGCTGAACAGGCAGGCCAGCCCGACCACGACCCAGATCAGGTAGTACATCGCGCGCGGATCGGCCAGCGACCAGCCGCCGATCTGCAGCGGCGGGATGTTCGACAGGCCCGTGTGGCGCCCGAGCGCATCGACGTTGCCGAACAGCATCGCGATCGACAGCCCCCAGGCGATGGTGCTCAGCGGCAGGAAGTGCCCGCCCAGGCGCAAGGTGAGCATGCCGATGGCCAGCGCCGACAGGCCCGTGAGCAGCAGCGCGAACAGGAGCCCCAGCCACGGCGACAGGCCCTGCGCAGTCGTGAGCCAGGCCGTGGCGTAAGCCGCGATGCCCACGAAGGCCGCCTGGCCGAACGAGGTCGCGCCGCCCACGCCGGTGAGCAGCACGAGGCCCAGCGCCACCAGCGCGCCGATACCGATGTCGTTGAGCAGCGAGACCGTGAAGCTGCCCGCCACGGCCGGCACCAGGGCCAGCACGACGATCACCGCCGCGATCCACGCCATGCGTTTGGTGTTGCCGTTCATTGGTCCACCTCGTCTTCTTCCTCTTCCGAATGGGCCGCCATGAAGGAGCGCAGCATGAGCACCGGGATCAGCAGGCTGAACACGATCACGTCTTTCAGCGCGCCGCTCCAGAACGACGCGAAGCTCTCGACCACGCCGACCGCCAGCGCGCCGATGGCCGTCATCGGGTAGCTCACGAGCCCGCCGATGATCGCGGCCACGAAGGCCTTCAGGCCGATGATGAAACCCGAGTCGTAGTACATGGTGGTCACCGGCGCGATCAGCACGCCGATGAGCCCCGCCAGCAGCGAGGCGCAGCCGTAGGCCAGCAGCGCCGTGCGCACCGGCCGGATGCCGACCAGCCGCGCGCCCACGCGGTTCACGGCCGTGGCGCGCAGCGCCTTGCCGGCCACCGTGCGCTCGAACACCAGGAAGAACAGCCCGCTCAGCACCACGGCCGCCCCCACCATCAGCACCACCTGGCCGCTGACCGTGAAGCCGTCGCCCAGCGTGAACACCGAGCTCGTGAGCGGCGTGGTGCGCGAACCTTCAGGCCCGAAGAACAGCAGGCCCAGGCCCGACAGCAGAAAGTGCAATGCGAGCGACACGATCAGCAGCACCAGCACCGAGGCATCGGCGATCGGCTGGAACACCACACGCGCCAGCAGCGGCGCGATGGGCACCACCAGCAGCACGGCCACCGCGATGTGCACCGCCACCGGCACGCCGGGCCGCGCCGCCAGCCAGGCGAGCACGCACGGAATGGCGGGCAGCACGCCCCAGGTCAGCACCGCCTTGGGAATGCGCGCGGCCTCGCCGCGCCGCAGCAGGCTGCCGATCTCGGTGGCCAGCGCCAGCGCGGCCAGCACCGCGACCATGCCGATGGTCGGCGGCACGCGGCCGGTTTCGAAGGCCGCCAGCGACAGCGCGGCAAAGGCCGCGATGTCGCCGAACGGCACGAACACCACCCGCGTGACCGAGAAGATCAGCACCAGCCCGAGCCCGGCCAGCAGATAGACGGCACCGTTGGCCAGGCCGTCGGTGACGAGGATCAATGCCACGTCCCAGTTCATAGAAAAACCTCTGTCGGAGTCATCGTTGTCGTGAAGAAAAACGGGAGATTCAAGGGGCGAGCTTCCATTGGCCGTTGTCGAGCTTGACGATCACGCGGGCGCGCTCGTCCACGCCGTACAGGCTGCCGGGCTTGAAGGTGTAGACGCCGTGCGTGCCGACCACCTCCTTGGTGCTGAAGATGGCGTCGCGCAGCGCCACGCGGAACTCGGGCGTGCCCGGCTCGGCCTTCTTCATGGCGCGCGAGGCGGCGTCGGCGAACACCAGCCAGCCGTCGAACGAGTAGGCCGAGAAGGCGTCGCTGGTGGGCGCGTTGTTGACCTTCTGGAACACGGCGCGGAAGTCGGTCGCGATCTTCTTGGTCGGGTAGTCGGCCGGCAGCTGCTCGGCGACGATCACCGGGCCCGTGGGCATCAGCGCGTTCTGGCCGGCCGCGCCGACCACGCGCACGAAGTCGGGGTTGATCAGGCCGTGCTGGCCGTACACGCCGCCCTTGAAGCCGCGCTCCTGCAGCGCCAGGAACGGCAGCGCGCCCGGCGTGCCGGCGCCGCCGGTCATCACCGCGTCGGGGCGCAGCGCCACGATCTTCAGCACCTGGCCGGTCACCGAGGCGTCGGCGCGTGCGTAGCGCTCGTTGCTCACCACCTTGATGCCGGCGCCGGGCGCGGCCTTGTTCAGGGCCTCGTAGACCAGGTCGCCCCAGGCGTCGGAAAAGCCGATGTAGCCCACGGTCTTGACGTTGTTGCGCTTCATGCGCTCGACCACGGCGTCGATCATGAGCTGCGTGGGCTGCGCCACCGTCATGACCCACGGGTTCTCGTTGGGGTCGAGCAGGATGGGCGTGAGGCCGATCATGGGCGTCTTGGCCTCCTTGCCCACCTGCGCCATCGCGATGGCCGACGGCACGCCCGAGGTGCCCATGAGCACGTCGACCTTCTCGTCCTCGATGAGCTTGCGCGCGTTGCGCCCGGCCGTGGTCGGGTCGGAGCCGTCGTCCAGCACCACGAGCTGGATCTTGCGGCCGTTGACCTCGCCCTTGTAGGCCAGCGCGGCCTGCATGCCCTTGGCGTACGGCACGCCCAGCGAGGAGTTGGGGCCCGACAGCGACACGCTGAGTCCGACCTTGAGGTCGGCCGCCAGTGCGCTCGCCACACCACAGGCGGTCAGCGCCGCGGCGAGGGCACCGCGCGTCAAGGTCTGCATCAGGTTCTTCATGTCGTAGCTCCAGTGAGGAAGGATGGATGGAACGGAAACTCAGATGAACAACTGGATCGCGGGCAAGGCGCGCGTGGCATTGAGCAGGTCGACGCGCTTCTCGCGGATGGCCCAGCCCGTGGGAGTGCGAACGAGGTGATGGCGGGCGGTGCCGCTCAGCAGGATCTGGTCGTCGCCGCGCGCCTCGATGTAGAGAAAGGGCGTGCGCAGGCGCACGTCGTCGGCGCCCTCTTCCTCGATGCGCGAGGGCTGCAGCACATGCTGGCTATGGCTGGCCGGATGCTGCGAATGCGCGCGCGGGTTCTTCAGGCGCTCCACGCGCAGCTGCAGCAGCAGCCGGTCTTCGTAGGCCAGCGAGTTGTGCGAGAACGGATCGGCCTGCGCCGCGCCGAGCAGCGGCACCCAGTAGTGGCCGTCGTCGGCGAACAGGGCCAGCCAGTCGTCGAAGCGGCGCGCGTCGAGCAGGGCCGCCTCGTGGGCGATGAAGTCGCGCGGATCGTTCATGCCGCCACCTCCACCTCCACCGTCATCGCCTTTGCCCAGGCGCGGAACTGGTTGCGCATGAGCAGCTCGTTGGTGCCGTTGGTGGTCACCGTGGCCTGCCGCGTCTCGGCCGGGTCGTGGTTGCGGTGCAGGCTGATCCATTCGTTGCCGCCGGCGCGCAGGCCCTTCTGGATGCTCTCGAACAGGTGCACGTCGTCGTGCGCCACCACCGACATGGGCGAGAACACGAGCCGGTTGTAGCTCATGGCGCGCTCGAACAAGAGCGCGGGCGCACCGGCCGCGCGGAAGCTCCAGGCCTCGACGAGCGTGCGGTTGGCCGCCAGCGGGCGGATCACGCGGATGGCCTGCGGCGAGCCCTTGACCGACAGGCTCGGGTACAGCACCGAGTTCTGCGGCGAGCGCTGCAGGATGTCGGCGGCGCGCGCTACGCCGTGCGCTGCCTGCATCGCGGCCTCGTACTCAGGCAGCTGCGCGTAGTTGGAATGGATGCTGAAGTTCACGCCCAGCACGCTGTGGCCGTTGGCGAACACGCGCCCGCCCATCTGGTCGAAGAACTCGTAGCCCGAGCCGAAGGGCAGGATCTGCTCCATCGCCATCGGCTTGGGGTCGGTGGGCGCATGCCCTTCCCACAGCGCCTCGGCCGCCTTGGTGGCCGACTCGTGCGTCGACATCGGGTGCACCGTGTCGTTGATGTTCTCCAGGTACATCTTCCAGTTGCAATGGACGATGTTGCGCAGCACGCCGCCGCCCACGGTGAGCTTGCCCTCGGGCGAGCGGTCGACCATGTTGTCGAGCGCGCCCAGCACGTCGCCGAAGTAGTCCTCGAACGAGGGGCCGGTGTCGGACAGGCGCACGAACACGAAGTCGCGGTACACCTTCACGTGCTTCACCACCGACAGCCCCTGCCCCGACTCGCAGGCCTTGAGCTGCGTGCCTTCGTAGCCGTTCTTCAGCGGCAGGCCCAGCGGCGCGCCGTCCAGCTTGTAGGTCCACGCGTGGTACGGGCAGCGAAAGAAACGGCCGGTGTTGCCGCGCTCGTCGGTCACGAGCTGCGTGCCCTTGTGGGCGCAGCGGTTGTACATGACGTGCACCGCGCCGTCGGGCTGGCGCACCATGAGCAGCGGGCGGCCCGCGATCTCCTGCGTGACGAAGTCGCCCGCCGCCGGCACCTGGCTGGCATGGCCCAGGAAGACCCAGGTGCGGGCGAACAAGCGCTCCTGCTCCAGCGCGAACAGTTCGTCGCTGAGGTACAGGTCGCGGTGCACCCGGTCGTCGCGGACCAGCGCCGCGACGAGATCGGGGCGGTTGCGGTAGGCGGTCATGGCGGTGGGCTTCGGCTAGGCCGGGGTCAGGGGACCAGCTTCCACTGGCCCTTGTTCATCTGCACGATGACCACGCCGCGCTGGTCCGAGCCGTAGCGGTCGTCGGGCTTGAAGGTGTAGATGCCGTGCGTGCCCACCAGCTCCTTCGTGCCCACGATGGCATCGCGCAGCGCCGTGCGGTACTGCGGCGTGCCGGGCTCGCCCTTGGTGCGCGAGGCCGCGTCGGCCAGCAGCAGGTAGGCGTCGTAGGTGTACGACGAGAAGGCATCGGTGGGCACCGCGCCGTTCGCCTTCTGGTACGCAGCGCGAAAGCCCATCGCGACCTTCTTGATGGGGTTGCTGTCGGGCAGCTGGTCGGCCACCAGCACCGGACCGCTGGGCACCTGCAGGCCGTCGATGGCCGTGCCGCCCACGCGCACGAAGTCGGCGTTGATGAGGCCGTGCGTGCCGTAGATCTTGCCCTTGTAGCCGCGCTCGGCCAGTGCCAGGTAGGGCAGCGCGCCCGGCGTGCCGGAGTTGCCCGCGAACACCGCGTCGGGCCGCGCCGCGACGATCTTCAGGATCTGCCCGGCCACCGACGAATCGCTGCGTGCATAGCGCTCGTTGGCCACCACCTTGATGCCGGCGGTGGCGGCGCTCTTCACGAGCGAGTCGTAGGCCAGGTCGCCCAGCGCATCAGAGAAACCGATGAAGGCCACCGTCTTCACGCCCGACTTCTGCATGCGCTCGACCACGCCCGCCACCATGAGCGGGAACGGCTGCGACACGGTGACGGTCCACGCGCCGTCCGCGCCCGGAATGGTCACGGGCGTGGGCGAGATGAGCGGCGTGTTGAGCTCGCGCGCCACCGAGGCGATGGCCATCGCGCCCGGCACGCCCGAGGTGCCGATGAGCACGTCGACCTTGTCTTCCGTCACCAGCTTGCGCGCGTTGCGCCCGGCGGTGGTCGGGTCGGAAGCGTCGTCGAGCACGATGAGCTGCACCTTGCGCCCGCCGATCTCGGGCCGCTCGGCGATGGCCGCGCGGATGCCCTTCTCGTACGGCACGCCCAGCGCCGCGACCGGCCCCGAGAGCGAGCTGATGAAGCCGATCTTGAGGTCTGCTGCCGCAGCACCGAAGGTGGTGAAGGCGGCCAGCAGCGCGAGGCCAAGGCGGGAGATTTTCTTCATGGGAACTTCCTCTGCAGGGGTGGGTGTGGGGACGAGGGACGGTCAGTAGCGCAAGGTGCGGCGCGATTCGAGGTCGGCATCGACCTGCGCGGGCGTGAGCCGCTCCGGCTTGCATTCGAAGCGCTCGAACAGCGCCAACTGGTCGGCGTAATGGCGGTCGCGCACGCCGGCCGGGCTCACGAAGCCGCTCTGCCCCGGCGCGGCGACCGAGCACATGTCGAGCGCGCCCGGGCGCAGCACGACGCGGTAGTTGAGCGTGCCGCGGTTCATGTAGGAGCTGACCTCGGGCTCGTCGCCCGCGCCGGCCCACGGCACGCCGATGGCGTTGATGCGCGAGAAGCGGTGCCGCACCGCGGGCGTGGTCCACGCGGCCATGTCGGGCCCGAGGCGGGTGCGCAGCTCGCCCACCGCATCGGTCAGCGCCGCGCGCACCATCGTGCGCGGGTCTTGTCCGTTGAAGAAGTCGTGGCGCTGCGGCACGCCCGAGGCCGGGCCGCTCAGCGCGTTCCACAGCAGCTTGGCCACCGCTGCGGGCTGCGCGCTGCCCGGCGAACCGCGCGGCGTGAGCGTCGGGTAGCCCAGGTTGGCGTAGGTGGCGAACACGGCCGGCGGCAGGTCGTCGGCCAGCAGGCGCCGCGACATCGCACCCAGCCACGCGCGCAGCACGGTGGTGGCGCGGTTGTCGTAGACCTCGCCGCCCGGGGCGACGCGGTTCTTCAGGTCCCAGTTGGCGAGCAGGTCGGCCGCGCGGCGCGCGGGGTCGCCGGCCGGCAGGCCCTTGGCCGCGTCGACGATGAGGGGCACGAAGTAGCGCGCGTTCAGGTCGGCCAATGCCGCGCCCTGGCTCACGCGCCAGACCTCGTCGGCGCCCAGCTTGGCCGTGCCCTGCAGCTGCGCATGGATTTCGGCCACGCGGTCGACATGTGAGAAGTTCGCGCCATCCGCGCGCAGGCCTTCGGCGATCTGGTTGTTCCAGCTCGCGAGGTAGCCCTGCGCGGGGTTGTAGGCGCGCGGGTTGGCGCTGAACGGCAGGCTGCCCTGCCACTCCATGCTGCCGTCGCCGCGCGCGGGAAAGCGGATGTCCTGCGTGGCCGGGCGGCGCGGCATGCGGCCCAGGCCCACGGCGCCGATGTTGCCCGCCACGTCGGCATAGAACCAGGTGATGGACGCCGCCACGCGCTCGCCCTGCGCAAGAAAGCCCGACCAGTCGCGCGCCCGCGCGGCACGCGCCCAGCCGAGCATGGTCTCGACCTCGCGGCCCTGCCAGGTGCTGCGCGCGGTGTAGGCGCGGGCGTTGTCCACGTCCCAGCTCTGCACGAAGCCGTGCACCGTGGCGTAGATGTCCACGCTCTGCGGCGCGGCGCCCTTCACGCGGATGACGTCGGTGCGCCGGGTCATCGGGCGGTAGGCGCCGTCGTATTTGTATTCGTGGCGGTTGGCCGGGTTCAGTTCTTCTTGGTAGATGTCGTTGGTGTCGAGCGAGCCCACCGTCGAACCCCAGGCGATGGTGCCGTTGGTGCCGAACAGCACCGGCAGCAGGCCGATGGGCGTGAGGCCCGTGAGGTCGTAGCCCGCGCCGTGCAGGCCAATGCCGTGCACGAACGACGGGTTGTTGAAGCCCTGCTGCGGGCCGTTGTACAGAACGGCCACGCCTTCCTGGGTGCGCGAGGGGCCGAGCACCCAGGCGTTGCTGGCGGTCGGCATGCCTTCGGTGGCGGCCAGGCCCATGCGGGCGACCTGCGTGGCGCGGAAGTCGGCGGCGGCCTGCGCGGAGACCGGCGCGAGCGCGGCGTCGCCGGGCTCGGCGCTCGCCAGCCGGTTCGCGTTGCCGCGCGGCACGATGGTCGGCGCTGTCGGGTCTTCGAGCCAGCGCAGTTGCTCGTACAGCTGCAGGCCGGCCACGTCGCCGCGCGCGGCCTTGAGCTGGTTGAGCAGCGAGAGGTTCGCGACCTCGGCCGTGCCCGCGAAGAAGCGGTTGAGGATGAGGCCGATCCAGACCATGGCCACGTCGTCCGCGGTCCAGGGCGCCGGCTCGAAGCCGTTGTCGATGAACTCGCGCGGCATCAACTTCGCGCGGTCGGCCAGCACGTCGCGGATGCGCGCGTTGACGCCCGCGGCGTAGCCTTCGAACATGGCGCGGTCATCGGCGCTCAACGCATCGATCTGGCGGCGGATCGACACCGGATCGATGTTGGAGCGCGTGGCCTTGTCGGTCGCGACGAACTCGGCCCCCAGCACCTCGGCCACGCTGCCGTTGCCCGAGCGACGCGCCATCTCCAGCTGGTAGAGCCGGTCTTCCGCGACGGCATAGCCGAAGCCGTGGAACAGGCCGCGCGTGTCGCTGGCGTAGACGTGCGGCACGCCGTAGCGGTCGCGCTTGATGGTGACTTCACCGCTGCCGCCGGGTGCGGTCGCAGCGCAGCCGGCCAGCAGCGCGGCGGCGAACAGCACGGTGCCGGTCGCGCGCCGGCGGCGCAGGGTACGAAGAAGCGGGTGCATGGGGTGGGCGGCGTTCATCGGATCGACGCGAGGGCGTTCAGGGCACCAGCTTCCACTGGCCCTTCTCGAGCTTCACGACAACGCGCGAACGGTCGTCCGAGCCGTAGCGCTCGGTGGGCTTGAAGTTGTAGACGCTGTGCGTGCCCACCAGCTCCTTGGTGCTCACGATGGCGTCGCGCAGCGCCAGGCGGAACTGCGGCGTGCCGGGCTCGGCCTTGGTGGCCAGCGCGCGCTGGGCGGCGTCCAGGTACACCAGCCATGCGTCGAAGGTGTAGGCCGAGAAGGCGTCGGTCGGCGGCGCGCCGTTGGCCTTCTGATACGCCGCGCGGAAGTCCATCGACACCTTGCGGATCGGGTTGTCGGCGGGCAGCTGCTCGGCCACGATCACCGGGCCCGTGGGGGCCAGCAGGCCTTCGACCGAGGCACCGCCCACGCGCACGAAGTCGGGGTTGATGAGCGCGTGCATGCCGTAGATCTGGCCCTTGTAGCCGCGCTCCGAAAGCGCGAGGTACGGCAGCGCGCCGGGCGTGCCCGAGGTGCCCGTGATCACCGCGTCGGGGCGCAGCGCCACGATCTTGAGTACCTGCCCGGTCACCGAGGCGTCGCCGCGCGCATAGCGCTCGTTCGACACGATCTTGATGCCGGCCGGCTCGGCGCTCTTTTGCAGCGCGCCGTACACCAGGTCGCCCCAGGCGTCGGAGAAGCCGATGTAGCCCACCGTCTTCACGCCCGACTTCTTCATGCGCTCGACCACCGCGCTCACCATGAGCGGCGCGGGCTGCGGCAGCGTGACCATCCACGCGCCCTCTTCGCCCGGCAGGTTGGCGTTGGCGATGGAGATCAGCGGCGTCTTGGTTTCGCGCGCCACGCCGGCAATGGCCAGCGCGCCGGGCGAGCCGGCCGTGCCGATGATAACGTCGACCTTGTCCTCGTCGATCATCTTGCGCGCGTTGCGCGCGGCCGTGGTCGGGTCGGACGCGTCGTCGAGCTGCACCAGCTGGATCTTGCGGCCGCCCACGTCGGCCTTGTAGGCGAGCGCGGCCTTCATGCCCTTTTCGTACGGAATGCCCAGCGACGACACCGGCCCCGACAGCGAGGTGATGAAGCCGACCTTGAGATCGGCGGCCCACGCGCTGGCGGCGCTCAGCGCGCCGAGGCCCGCGGCCACGGCCGCGAGGGTGCGAATTCGGTTCAGGACTTTCATGGCGATGCTCCAGAGGTGATGTTTTTGAACGGAACGAAACGGACGCTGAAATGAAACTAGAGGGCCAGGCTGCCGACGCTGGTGCCGCCGCACACGTAGAGGACCTGGCCGGTGACGAAGCTGTTCTCGGGCGCGGCGAAGAAACGCACGGCGCGTGCCACGTCGGCCGATTCGCCCAGGCGCTTGACGGGCACCGAAGCCGCGAGCGCGCGCTCCTTCTCGCTGCCGGCCTCAACCACGTCGTAGAACATGTCGGTGCGGATCGGGCCCGGCGCCACCACGTTCACCGTGATGCCGTCGGCCGCGAGCTCCAGCGCCCAGGTGCGCGCCATGCCCAGCATGCCGGCCTTGGTGGCCGAGTAGCTGGTGCGCGTGGCCAGGCCCAGCGCGGCGCGCGACGACAGCAGCACCACGCGGCCGAAGCGCTGCGCACGCATCGCGGGCAGCGCGCCCTGCACGAGCTGGATGGCGCAGCCCAGGTGCAGGTCGACCAGCGCATCGAGGTCGTCGAGCTTCACGTCGGGCAGCAATGCGGCGCGGATCACGCCGGCGTTGTGGACGATCGTGGTCGGTGCGAAGCGCTCGACCAGTTCGCGCACGGCCTGGCCGGTGGCGGCGCGGTCGGCCAGGTCGACCTCGAGGCTGTGCATCTTGGGGTGGTCGATCTCGGCCTTGCGGCGCGCGAGCGAGACCACCTCGTAGCCTTGCGCGAGCAGGTCTTCGCAGATGGCCTTGCCGATGCCGGCGCTGCCGCCGGTGACGGCCGCGACCTTGGGTGCGGCGGCGCTCATGCCGTGGCTCCCACCAGGGCCAGCACGCGCAGCGGACTGCCGCTGCCCTTCTCGATCTTCAGCGGCGGGCAGATCAGCACTGCGCCCGAGGCTGGCAGCAGGTCGAGGTTGCTCAGGCACTGCAGGCCGTAGCGACCCGCGCCGTGCATGTAGTAGTGGCAGGGGTAGGGCGGGCGCAGGTGGTAGCCCTGCCCCGCGTCGGTGCCGATGGCTTCGGAACCGAAGCCCAGCACGTCGCGTTGCTCGACCAGGAAGCGCACGGCCTCGGTGCTCGGGCCGGGCGTGTGCTGGCCGGTCTCGTCGAAGTTCTGGTAGGCCTCGGGGTCGGTGCGCTTGGACCAGTCGGTGCGCATGAGCACCCACGCGCCCTTGGGAATGCGGCCGTGCGCGGCCTCGTAAGCCTCGATGTCCTCGAGCGTCAGCAGGTAGTCGGGGTCGTCCTTCACCTGCGGCGAGCAGTCGATCACGCAAGCCGGTGCCACGAAGTGCTGCACGGGAATGGTGTCGACCGAGTTGTTCGGCAGGTCGCGGCCCGATATCCAGTGGATCGGCGCGTCGAAGTGCGTGCCGGTGTGCTCGCCGCAGGAGAAGTTGTTCCAGTACCAGCCCGGGCCGCGCTCGTCGTACTTCGACACTTCCTCGATGCGGAAGGGCCAGCACTGGCCCATCTCGGGCGGCAGCGCGATCTGCGGAAACTCGGGCGTGAGCGTCTGCGTGAGGTCGATCACGCGGATGCGGCCGCTGGCCATGGCGGTCACGAGGCTGCCGAGGACTTCGGCGGCGGACATCAGTTCGTTGGTGGTCGTGGTCATCGTGTGATTCCTCTGCTCAGCCGCCCGCCGCGAGTTCGCGTTCGAGCACCTTGGGGTTGTCGCGCCAGCGCTCCAGCCACTCCTGCGCCACGTCGCCCGGGTACACGTCTTCCACGCCGTCGCGCAGTGCCTTCACGATGGCGTTGGCCAGCGTGGTGGGCGCCAGCTTGGGCGGCGGCGTGTGCTGGTTCCATTCGTCGTCGATGGGGCCGGGGAACACGTTGATCACGCGGATGCCGGCGGGCCGCATCTCGGCGCGCAGGCACTGCGCGAGCGAATGCGCCGCCGCCTTCGAGGCGCTGAAGGTGCCGTGCGGCGGGAAGTTGCTCAGCGCATAGATCGACAGCAGGTTGACCCACGCCGTCGCGCCCGTCGCGCCGTCGGCCGAGCGGCCCTTGAGCGCGGGGCCGAACTCCTGCGCCAGGCGCAGCAGGCCGAAGTAGTTGATGTCCATCTCGGCCTTGGCCACGTCGGTGCCGCGGCGCGCACCGATGCCGAAGGTGCGGTGCACCTCGGCGTTGTTGATCACGATGTCGACCTTGCCGCCGATGGAGCCGGCCAGCTCGGTCACCTGGCGGCCGTTGGTGAGGTCCAGCGGCACCAGCGTGACCTGCGGCAGGGCCGAGATGTCGTCCAGCCCGTCGCCCATCTTCTTCCACGGCTCGGCATGGCCGACCCAGACGATGTCGGCGCCGGCCTTCACCAGCGCACGCACGAGGGCCTGGCCCGTTTCGGTCTTGCCGTCGGTCACCAGCACCTTGCGGAACTTGGGGTCGCTGGTCATTTCGCGCAGCATCTTGTCGTCGGCCATGTGGGGACTCCCTTCAGTCGGAAAAGCAATGAGGACGGCCTGGCCGGCGCGGTCGAGCCGGGCGCCGACACGCACGCGCGCGGGCGCATCGCCGACCTCGCCGTGCAGGTGGACCATGAGCGTGGGGCCGGCATCCAGGTGCACCAGGCCCAGCCGCCAGGGCAGCCGCTCGCGAAAAAACAGGTCGTTGCTGTGGTGCAGCGTGGTGCTGCCGAGCAGCGCGCCCTCGCCACTCTGCTGGCGCCAGCGCAACGCCGCCGACAGGCACTTGTGGCAGACCTCGCGCGGCGGGTACTGCACCGTGCCGCAGTCCTCGCAGGTCTGCAGCTCGAAGCGGCCTTCGGCGGCGGCGGCCGTGAGGCCGAGCGCGACACGGCCGCGCGCGCCGGGCGGCAGGTTCATCTGCCGGGTGCGCAGCACGGGGTTCTTGCGCGGGGGGCGCATCATCGGCATCGTCATGCGGGTCTCCCCAGGATGACCGCGCCTGTGCACAGGCAGCGGTCGTAGGTCACCATGCCGAAGCCGGCGACAAGGCCCAGCTGGGCGTTGGGCACGGCGCGCGCGCCGGCCTGGTCGGTCAGTTGGCGGATCGCCTCGACCATGCCGAGGAAGCCGCCCGCCGCACCGGCCTGCCCGGCCGAGAGCTGGCCGCCGCTGGTGTTGTTCGGAAAGCTGCCGTCGAAGGTCATGGTGTTCGCCTGCACGAAGGCCGAGCCTTCGCCCTTCTCGCAGAACCCCAGGTCCTCGAACTGCATCATCACGATGACGGGGTAGTCGTCGTAGGTCTGCACGAAGTCGAGCGCGGCGGGCTGCACGCCGGCCTGCGCATAGAGGTCGTCGCGGTCCTTGCGCCAGCCGCCCTGCACCATCACCGGGTCTTCGGCGTAGGCGTTGTGGCGCTCGATGGCGCCACGGATCACGACGTGCGCCAGACCCAGGTCGCGCGCACGCTCCTCGCTCATCACGAGGAAGGCGTCGGCGCCGGCGCAGGGCATCACGCAGTCGAAGAGGTGGATCGGGTCGGAAATCGGCCGCGCGGCCATGTACTCGTCGAGCGTGAGGCCCTTCTTGAACATGGCGTTGGGGTTGCCCAGCGCGTTGGTGCGCTGGTCCACGCAGATGCGGCCGAAGTCTTCGCGCGTGGCGCCGTAGGTGCGCATGTAGTTGGCGGTGATGAACGCGAAGATCGAGTTCGGGCCGCCCGAGCCGTAGGGGTAGCTGGCGTCGCGCGCGAAGTTGCTGAAGCTGCCCAGCGTCTGGCGGAAGGAGTCGACGTGGTTGGTGTCGGCGCCCACGCAGGCGACGATGTCGGCATCGCCCGCCTGCACCGCACGCGCGGCGCGGCGCAGGCACATCACGCCCGAAGCACCGCCGGTGGGCATGTGGTCGAGCCAGCGCGGCGACAGGCCCAGGTGCTGCGTGACGCCCACGGCCGTGTCGGGCGCCAGCGAGAAGCTGCTCAGGCACAGGCCGTCGATCTGCTCCTTGGCCACGCCGCTGGCCTGCACCAGCGCGTCGATGGCCTGGCCGACGAACCAGTGCGCGGTGCGTGTGGAGTAGCGCACGTACGGCACGGTGACGGGCACCGCGACCGCGACGCCTTCATAGGAGAGCCGTCGCTTGGTCATGCCTGCCTCTTTTTCATGGAGCGCGTGTCGATGCAATGGCCCTGGCCCGGCAGCGACTGCGCCATCTCGCGCAGCTGGCCGCGCTGGATCTTCTGCGAGGGCGTGAGCGGCAGCGCGTCGACGAAGGCCACGTAGCCCGGCGCCTTGTAGTACGCCAGCTGCGCCAGCGCATGCTGGACGATGCTGGCCGCGACCGCTTCGCGCTGCGACGCATCGGTGTCATCGCGCAGCACGATGCAGGCGAGCACTTCGTCGCCGCGCACCGCATCGGGCGTGGCGGCCACGGCCGAGGTCTTCACGGCCGGGTGCTGGTTGAGCACGCTCTCGACCTCGACGGCCGAGATGTTCTCGCCGCTGCGGCGGATCACGTTCTTCTTGCGGTCGACGAAGAAGAAGTTGCCGTCGGCGTCGCGGCGCACGAGGTCGCCGGTGTGGAACCAGCCGTCGGCCCAGGCTTCGCGCGTGGCGTCTTCGTCCTTCAGGTAGCCGGAGAAGAAGTAGCGGCGCGGGTCGGCGCCGGCCGAGCGCACCAGCAGTTCGCCGGGCATGTCGGTGCCCACGTCGCTGCCGTCCTCGCCCATGAGGCGGATCTCGACGAAGTCTTCCTGCCGACCGAAGCAGCTGGTGCCCACGAGGCGCGGCTCGCGGTTGGCCATGATGCAGGCGGCCGCGCCGGTCTCGGTCATGGCCCAGGCTTCGACCAGCGGGAAGCCGAAGCGCTCTTCGAAGGGCGCATGGTTCTTGCGGTCGACACCGGCGCCGAAGCCCCAGCGGATCGCGTGGTCGCGGTCGGCCGCCGACGCGGGGGCCGACAGCAGCATCGCGGGCATCACGCCCAGGTAGTGGACGATGGTCGCGCCGCTTTCCTTCGCGCTGGCGAGCCAGCTCTTCGGGTGGAAGCGGTCGAGCTGCACGAGGCAACCGCCGGCCACCAGCACCACCATGGTCGAGAACGCCATCGCGTTCATGTGGTTGAGCGGCAGCGGCGTGATCACGCGTTCGGCATCGGGGCGGATGCTGCACACGCCGTCCAGCGCCGCATACCACTCGCCCGCGCGCAGGAAGTACGCGTTGCTCAGGATGCAGCCCTTGGGCCGGCCCGTGGTGCCCGAGGTGTAGAGCAGGCCGCATTCGGTGTCGGTGCCCACGGGCTCGCCGGCGCGTGGCGCGGCGGTCTTCGCGGGCGGCACGGCGTCGTCGGGGCCCATGGTCTCGAAGGCCACGCCGGCTTGCGCGGCGGCGGCCTGCAGGTCGGCAGCGCGCTCGGGCAGCGTCACGGCCAGGCCGATCTCGCTGTGGCCGATGAGGTAGACCAGCTCGGCCGAGCGCATCTCGGCGTTGATCGGCACCACGCTGGCGCCCAGCGCGTTCAGCGCGAGCCAGTGGAAGATGAAGGCGGGCCGGTTCTCCAGCAGCAGGCCGACGCGGTGGCCGTGGCCGTAGCCGGCCTGTGCGTAGGCGCTGCGCAGCCGATCGATTTCCGCGGCGGCTTCGCCCCAGCGGATGGCGCCGGCGGCGATGCCGTAGGCGGCGGCGGTCACCGATTCGGTGAAGAGGAATTCGGCCTGCGGGGTGCGCGCGGCCGTGGCGGCGAAGACCTGGTGGACGGTGGCGTGGGTCATCGCGTCCTCAGATGAAGAGCTGCACGGCCGGAAGCGCCGCGTCGCAGTTGAGCAGGTCGACGCGCTTGAGCGTCATGCGCAGCGCGCCGTCCTGCACCGTGAGGTGATGGAAGAAGGTGCCGACGTAGAACTGCAGCTCGTCGCCCTGCGACTCGGTGTAGTGGAACTCGGTGCGCACCACGAAGCGCTGGGCCTCGGTGTCGAAGGTCTCGACCACGGGCACCTGCAGCAGGTGGTGGCAGCGGCTTTGGGGCTGCTGCGAGAACGCGCGCGGGCTCTTCAGGCGTTCGATGCGCAGCTCGCGCAGCAGCTTGTCCTCGTACAGGTGCGAGGTGTGGTTCAGGCCGTCTTCCTGGTCGGGCACGAGCGGAATCCAGTAGAACGCGTCGTCGGTGAAGAGCGCGTTCCATTCCTCGTAGCGGCGGGTGTCGAGCAGGCGCGCTTCGTTGACGACGAAGTCGACGAGGTCCTGGCGGGTGATGTCGATGACGTTGGTGGTGGCCATTACATCGTCTCCGTCATGCGCTGCACCCAGCTGCGGTACTGGTTGCGCATGGGCAGCTCGTTGGTGCCGCCCGTGGTGATCTCGCCGCCCTTCAGCTCCGCTTCGTCGTAGTCGCGGTGCAGGCTCACCCACTCGTTGCCGCTGGCGTGCAGGCCGGCCTGCATGCCGCGGTAGGCCTGCAGGTCGTCGTGGCCCACCACCGAGAACGGCGAGTTGATGAGGCGGTTGTACATGGTCGTGCGCTGCAGCAGCTCGGGCGGCGCGCCCTTGAGGCGGAAGGTCCAGCTCTCGATGAGGGTCTTGTCGGCCGAGATCGGCTTGACCACGCGGATCGCCTGGATCGCGCCCTTGATCGTGAGGTTCGGGTAGTACACGGTGTTGTGCCGCGCCATGCCCAGGATCTGCGCCGTCTTCTCTTCGCCGTAGCGCGCCTTCATGGCGTCGTCGTACTCGGGGATCGCCTTGTACTTGCTGTGGATGCTGAAGTGCACGCCTGTGAAGCTGTGGCCGTGGTCATACGTGCGGATGCCCATGTCCTCGAAGAACTTGTAGTCGGACATGAAGGGCACGAACTGCTCCACGGCCATGGGCTTGGGCTCGTCCTCGGGCTTGTCGGCCCACATGCGCTTGGCGGTGCCGGCCGACGACTCGTGCGCCACCATGGGGTGCATGGTGTCGTTGAGGTTCTCGACGAACATCTTCCAGTTGCACTGGTGCATGAAGCGCAGGCAGCCGCCGGCGATTTCCAGCTCGCCCTCGGGCGAGCGGTCGGCCATGTTGTCGATGGAGCTGAGCGAATCGCCGAAGTAGTCCTCGAAGTCGGGGCCCGCGTCGTTGATCTTCACGAAGATGAAGCCGCGGTGGCTGCGCACGTGCTTCACCGGGGTGAGACCCTTGCCCGACTCGCACTCGTGCAGCTGCGTGTGCTCGTAGCCGGTCTTCAGCGGAATGGCCAGCGGCGCGCCGTCGGTCTTGAAGGTCCAGGCGTGGTACGGGCAGCGAAAGAACTTGCCGGTGTTGCCACAGGGCCCGTTCACCAGGCGCGAGCCCTTGTGGGCGCAGCGGTTCATCATGACGCGCACACTGCCGTCGCTGTGGCGCACGACGATCAGCGGGCGGCCCGCGATCTCGTTGGTGATCCAGTCGCCCGACTTCGGCAGCTGGCTCTCGTGGCCGACGTAGTTCCAGGTGTTGGCGAAGAAGTGCTCCTGCTCCAGCTCGAAAAGCTCCTGGCTGGTGTACAGGTCGCGGTGCACGCGGTCGTTCTGCACGAGCGCGCGAACGGCATCGGGGTTGTCTCGGTACGAAGGCATGGTTCTCCTGGCTCCTTCCTGGCTGGCTTTTCTCAGAGGTCGAGCACCAGGCGCGCTCCCTTGGCGCGCGAGATGCAGATCTGCATGACGGTGCCTTCCGCCTTCTCGCGGGCGGTGAGCACGTAGTCGCGGTGGTCGATCTCGCCCTCGATCACGGGCACGGCGCACACGCCGCATTCGCCGCGCTTGCAATCGAACATCGGGTCGCAGCCGTGCTCGATGAGGCAATCGAGGATGCTCTGGCCGACCGGCACGGTAAAGCGCTGGCCCGACTGGGCGAGTTCCACCTCGAAGGGCTGGTCGCCCTCCTCCACGACGGGTTCGGTGAAGAGCTCGAAGTGCACGCGGTCGTGCTCCCAGCCGCGGGCCTGGGTGCGCGCGAGCACGGCGTCGAGCATGACCTTGGGGCCGCAGACGTAGAGGCGGTCGCCGGCGGGCACGGCGTCGAGCAGCGCGTCGATGTCCAGCGGCGCGCCGGCCTCGGCGTCGGCGTGCACACGCAGGTCGTCGCCCAGCAGCGCCTGCAGCTCGGGCAGGAAGGCCATCAGGTCGCGGCTGCGGCCGGCGTAGTGCATGCGCACGGCGGCGCCTTCGGCGCGGCGGCGCGCGGCCATCGAGGCGAGCGGCGTCACGCCGATGCCGCCGGCCACCAGCACCGTGCCGCCGGGGCCGGTGTGCAGCGGAAAGTCGTTCTTCGGCGGCTCGATGGCGAGCACGCTGCCCTCGGTCAGACCTTCGTGCATGAAGCGCGAACCACCGCGGCCGTCGGCCTCCTTGCGCACGGCGATCACGTAGTCGGTCGGGGCGTTGGTGGCGTTGCGCTCGGTGGCGAAGTTGATGAGCGAGTAGTGGCGCCAGTCGGTGGTGCCGTCGGCCAGCGTCACCTGCACGCGGATGTGCGCGCCGGCGGCGAAGCCGGGCAGCGCGCGACCGTCTTCGGCGCGCAGGCGCAGCAGGCGGATCAGCGGGTTGAGGGCGCGCGCTTCGGCGACGCGAAGCTGGAGCGTGGGGGCGGTCATGGTTCGGGTCCCTTCAGGCCAAGGCGTGCTGCACCAGCGCGGCCTGGAGCTTGTGGCCGTGTTCGTCGGCGAGCGCCGCGTCGCGCAGTTCGCGCAGGGTGGCGGGCGCCAGCGCGGCACCTGCACGTTCGAACGCGCGCATCACGGTGTCGTAGTTGCGCAGGCCGCGCTCGTGCGTGTCGCTGTAGCCCTTGACCAGGCGCTGGCACTGGGCGAGTTCGACGGCCAGCGCGGGGTTGCGTGGCGCGGTGGCGGCAATGCGTTGCAGCCACTCTTCGATGCGGCGGTTCTCGTCGGCGTAGCGCATCGTCGAGCGCCGCCAGCCCTTGCAGGCCGCGACCATGCGCAGCATCAGGTAGCCGCGCAGCGAGCTGGTGCGGATCACGCGGCCGTGCTGCGTGAAGCGCTCGACGATCTTCTTCGGCAGCGTGGAGTGCATGAGCCAGCGGCCGAGGCCGCCGGGCAGCGTCTCGCAGATTTCCTGCAGGCGCGGGTGCATGTACTCGTGGATGGCGAGCAGCTGGCCCGGCTGCACGCCGGCCTCGCCGTGCACACGCTCGAAGCGGGTCGCGCGGGTCTTCAGGGCGGCGACGCGGGCCGTGTCTTCGTAGGACATCCACAGCGCGAGGTGGCGCGCGGTTTCGCGCAGCAGGCGGTGGGCGTCGTCGGGCAGCTTGGCCACAACGGCCATGCGGTCGAGGTAGAGGCCGGCGTAGGCCAGGTCCTGGTAGTCGATGAGGCGGCGCACGCCTTCGAGCAGGAAGTCGTGCGCGGGCTGCGGAAAGTCGCGCTGCACGCGCTCGACCAGTGCGCGCACGGCCGGGTGGCGCGGCTGCGGTGCGGGCGTGGCGGCCGGTGCCACCTTGGCGGGTTCGCCGTCGTCGCCGTCCTGCGCGCGGTCGAAGGCCGCACCGAAGGCCTTGAGGCTGGGCTTCACGCCCACGCCGCCGCGCTCGATGGTGGCCTCGAACTGCGCGCGGCCGAACGGCAGCACGCCCGAGCCCGCGAGCGTGCCGAACAGCACGGCGCTGATCACGCTGCCCGAGGCTTCGGCGGCCTGCGCCATGTCGAAGCGGATGAAGCGCTTGGCGGCGCGCGCGGTGTGGGCGAGCAGCTGCTCGCTGTCGACGCGGCCGTCGCCCATGGCGCTTTTTTCGGCGATGGAGAAGACGCGGTGCGTGGAGGCGATGAGCGTGGTGCGGTCGCGCGTGACCAGCCCGCGCTGCACCGCGCGGCCGGCTTCCATGAGCTCGGAGGCGAGCACCACGTCGACATCGCCCGGCAGCGGCATCAGCGCGAGCACGGGGCGTCCGCCGTCGGACTGCGCCTGCGCGTCGGGGTACAGCTCGACGTAGTAGATGGTCGCGCCGGTGCGCTGGGCCACGCCCGGCACGGAGGTGGTCTGGGCGACGTAGCCGTTGGCCTCGCCCATGTCGACGATCCAGTCGGCAAGCACGCCACCGCCCTCCCCGCCCATGGCGAGGATGGCAATCTTGATGGGTTGGACCTTGTTCGTCATGGCGTCAGAAGGCATAGGCGTCACGGCGGCGCGCGTCGCCGCGCTGCATCCAGCCGATGACGGCGGTGCGCACGCGCTGGCGGAAGCGGTCCCAGGCGGTCGGGTTGCTCACGACCTGCGCCTTGTAGAACGAGGGGCACAGCACGGCGGCGTGCGAGACGTCGCCGCAGTTGCCGCAGCCCACGCAGCTGTCGAGCACGGTGGCGACGGGGTCGATGCGCAGCGGATCGGGGTTGGGCTTGATCGAGAGCGACGGGCAGCCCGACAGGCGGATGCACGAGTGGTCGCCGGTGCAGGTGTCGGCATCGACGCCGAACTTGTCGCGCACCATGCGCTTGCCGTCGGCGATGGCCTTGCGCACCAGCGGCTTCTCGCGGCGCTGCTTGTTGAGCATGCACTCCGACTGGGCGATGAGGACCTTGGGGCCCTTCTTGGTGGTGGTGAGTGCGTCTTTCAGCGCGTCGCGCATGCCGGCGACGTCGTAGGTGCGGCGCATCGTCTTCACCCACTCGACGCCCACGCCGCGCACGGCGCGTTCGATCTCGTGGCCGGTGCTGCGCGTCTTGTTGACGGCGGTCGACGAGAGGATGTCCTGCCCGCCCGTGGCCGAGGTGTAGTTGTTGTCGACGATGATGGTGAGGTTGTCGCTCTTGTTGAAGACCGCGTTGGCCACGCCGCTCGTCAGGCCGTTGTGCCAGAAGCCGCCGTCGCCCATCATCGAGATCGCGCGCTTGCCGGCCGGTGCGTTGAGTGCCGAAGCGCCCGCACCGCCGAGGCCGTAGCCCATCGTCGTGTTGCCGATGTTGAAGGGCGGCAGGATCGAGAACAGGTGGCAGCCGATGTCGGCGCTCACGTGGTGCGCACCGAGTTCGCGCTCGACCAGCTTCATGGCGCTGAAGATGGGGCGTTCGGGGCAGCCGGTGCAAAAGCCCGGTGGACGCGAATGCACCACGTCGCCAAGTGCGCTCGACGGCTCAGCGGGTTCAGGCGCGGCATCGACGCCGATGGCCGCCACTTCCTTCAGCGGGATCACCTTGCGCACCGGTGCGGGCACAGGCAGCGGCGCGAGGCGCTCGTAGCGCTCGCAGAAGGCGCGCGTGCCCTTGAGCAGTTCGAGCGTCGTGTATTCACCGGCCACGGGCAGCATGTCCTTGCCGTGCAGCGCGGTGGTGGAGCCGGCCTGGCGCAGGATGGTTGCGAGGTTCTGCTCGACGAAATTGGGCTGGCCTTCTTCCACGATGAGCACGGCGCGCTTGCCTTCGCAGAAGCGGATGACTTCGCTCTCGATGACGGGATAGGCCACGTTCATCACGTACAGCGGCACGCGGGTCTCGCCGTACACGTCGGCCAGGCCCAGGCGTTCGAGCGCACGCAGCAGCGTGTTGTAGCTGCCGCCCTGCACGATGATGCCGATGTCGTCGGCGTCCTCGGAGAAGAACTCGTTGAGCTGGCGCTCTTCGATGAAGCGCACGGCGGCGGGCCAGCGGTCCTTCACCTTCTCTTGTTCATGCACGAAGCTCGCGGGCGGCAGCACGATGCGGCTGACGTCGCGCTGCGGGTTCTCCAGCGCTTCCTTCAGCGTGAACTTGGCGCGCTTGTTGTCGCCGGCGATGAAGTGGCCGTGCACGTGGCAGGCACGGATGCGCAGCTGCAGCATCACGGGCGTGTTGCTGGCCTCCGAGAGGTCGAAGCCGGTCTTCACGGCATCGACGATGCTCGGCAGGTTGGGCCGCGGATCGAGCAGCCAGATCTGCGACTTCATGGCAAACGCGTGGCTGCGCTCCTGCATGATCGACGAGCCTTCGCCGTAGTCTTCGCCCACGATGATGAGCGCGCCGCCGGTGACGCCGCCCGAGGCCAGGTTGGCCAGCGCATCGGACGCCACGTTGGTGCCCACGGTCGCCTTGAAGGTGACGGCGCCGCGCAGCGGGTAGTTGACAGAGGCGGCGAGCGTGGCGGCGGCGGTGGCTTCGCTGGCGCTGTTCTCGAAGCGGATGCCGTGGTCGGCCAGGATGTCCTGCGCGTCGGCCAGCACGTCCATCAGGTGCGAGATGGGCGCGCCCTGGTAGCCCGCCACGTACGACACCCCCGACTCCAGCAGGGCCTTGGTGACGGCCAGAATGCCTTCGCCGCGGAACACTTCTCCACCAGTAAGTCTCAGCTTCTTGACTTCTTCGACGAACGAACGCTCAGCCATGGATGTCCTTCTTCTTTCTCGTGGGAGGATGCGGCCCCGGGGTCACATCACGGTTCCTATAATGTTTAGAAATGAATGTATCCACAATCATGAATTACCCTAGCCATGCAATCCGCATGCCTGCGGCAAACAGGAGGCGCCTTCATGTCTGAACCATCCAAGGAAACGCATCGCTTCGTCGATGACTACCTGCCCGCGCTGCTCGCGCAGGCCAGCCAGCTGATCTCTTCGGAGTTCCACGAGGTGGCGCGGCAGCAGGGTTTTTCGGTGTCGGAGTGGCGCGTGATGGCGTCGCTGGCGGGCAGCGACGCGGTCAGCATCGGCCAGCTCGCGCAGGTGACGGTGACCAAGCAGCCGACGGTGACGCGACTGCTCGACCGCATGGAAGCACGCGGCCAGGTCGAACGCCTGCCCCATGAAAGTGATCGCCGCATCACGCTGGTGCGCATCACGCCCGCGGGGCTGAAGGCGGTCGAGCACCTGATGGAACTGGCGCGCGAGCACGAGCGCCGCGTGCTCGAACCCTTCGGCCTGCGACGCGCCGAAGAGCTCAAGCAGACGCTGCGGCAGATGATCGACCTGCATGTGCATGTGCCGGTCGAGGTGCCGGACGAAGACTGAAGCGCGTGGCCTGAGGCCTGACTAGGGCACGAGCACCGCGCGGCCGCGATGGCCGCCATGACCGCGTCTGGCGATCCAGTCGAGCGCGAGGGCTGCATCGGCGAGCGCGAAGGGCTGCACGTCGAGATGCAGGCGGCCGTCGGCCAGCCTCGCAAGCAACTCTGGAGCGGCTGCGCGGCCTGCGGCTTCGCGCCGGAACATGTTGAGCGGCAGCAGCGCCACGTCGCGCTGCAGGAAGTGCGCGATGTCCAGCTGCAGCGTCGGGCCGGCGGTGTAGCCGACCAGCACGGCGCGACCGCCGAGGCGCACGGCCGGCAAGGCGGCGGCGAGCACGTCGCCGCCGACGGTGTCGATGAGCAGGTCGGCGCTGGCGAATTCAGGCGGTGCGGCTTTCGGATCGACAGGCGTTGCGATGCAGCCTGCATCGCGTGCCAACTGCATCACCAACGAACCCACCGCGCCGCTTGCGCCCGTCACCAACACTTGCTCTCCAGACTGCAATCGGGCGACGTCATGCAAGGCGACCCACGCCGATGTGGTGGGCGAGAAGAACGCCGCGCCGAGTGGCATCGGCACCGCATCGGGCAACACGCCGAGTGCGTCGTCAGGCGCATCGATGAGCTCGCACCACGTGCCGTCGAACAGCGTGCCCAAGCCGCTGCCACGCAACCACACGCGCTGCCCTTCTGCATACCGCTCGCTCGCGACGACAACGCCCGCGGCTTCCACGCCCGGCGTGTACGGCAACGACGGATGCCGCAGGAAGCGGCCTTGCCACACGGTGCGGTCGATGTGGCCGACGGTGGCGGCCTGCATGCGCACAAGGGTGCGGCCGGGTCGCGCCACGGGGTCGGCCACGTCTTCGAGCACCGGCACCGCATCGAAGCCATGGATGCGAACGGCCTTCATGGCCGCGTCGCCAGAAAGTCGAGCACCGTGCGCGCGAAGGCCTCGGGCATCTGGTCGGGCAAGGGCACCATGCCGCCGTCGATGTCGACGATGCGCGCCTGCGGCAGGTGATGCTGCAGCTCCGCCGCATGCGGCGCGGCAAAAGGGTCGAGCGTGGCGCGCACGATGCGCGTCGGCTGCGTCACGCGGCCGATGCGCTCTTCCATGCGATACGAAGCCACGGCGCGGTGCCCTTCTTCTACGCGGTGGCCGACCTTCATCGCATCGCGCACGAAGGCTTCGAGCAGATCGGGACGTCCCGGCGGGTAGAAGGCCTGCCGCTTCTGCCACAGCGCGGCGAGGTGGCTGCCGTCGTCGCTGGGCGCCACCTCGTCGATGGGCGGACGCTGCGCGCGGGCGCGGCGAAACACCTCGTCGGTGTACGGCGTGGACGAGAGCACGAGGCTGCGCACGCGCTCGGGAAACGCCGCGGCCAGTTCGATCGCGATCACGCCGCCGGTGTGGTGCCCCACCACATCGGCCTGCGCGATGCCGAGCGCATCGAGCAGTTCGCACGCCACGCGCGCCCACTGCGCAATGCTTGCGGGCACGCCGCCGTCGGCCGAATCACCGAAGCCCGCGGTGTCCATGGCGATGACGCGGTAGCCCGCGCCGGCGATCAGCGGCAGCACCTCGCGGTACTCGGCCCAGCTGCGTGGCGACTGGTGCAGCAGCAGCACGGCCGGCGCCTGCGTGTCGCCGCACACGGCGTGGTGCACCTGCCCCACCGACAGGTCGGCGAAGGCGCGGCGGATCGTCATGACAGCGTCTCGTCGGCCGGTGCGCGCCACAGACCCGCGTGCTTCAGTTCGCCGAGCGTGCGCGAGAGCACGTCGCGCCGGTAGGCGGCGGTGTCGCGGCCCGCGTAGTCGTAGAAGCCGCTGCCGCTCTTCAGGCCCAGTCGGCCTTCCTCGACCATGCGCCCGACGATGGCCGGCGCGGTGTAGCGCCCCGCGTCGAGCGAGGCCGACATCTCGCGACTCGCGTGGTGCAGGATGTCGCAGCCGCCGAAGTCGATGAACTCGACCACGCCGAGCGCCGCGAAGCGCAGGCCCAGGCCGTAGCGCGTGGCCTTGTCGATTTCTTCCGCTGTGGCAGCGCCTTCTTCGATCATGCGGGCCGCCTCGTTCATCACGAGCGCCTGCAGGCGCGGCACGATGTAGCCGGGCGACGCGCCGCAGACCACGGGCAGCTTGCCGATGGCCTCCATCAGTGCCTTGGTGCGTGCGAGCACGCCGGCGTCGGTGCCGGGGTGGCAGCTCAGTTCGACCACGGGGATCACGTAGGCCGGGTTGAGCCAGTGCATGTTCAGGAAGCGCTCGGGCCGGCGCACCAGCGCGGCCAGCTGCGTCACGAGGATGCTGCTGGTGGTCGAGGTGAGGATCGCGTCGTCGCGGCAATGGCGGTTGAGGTGCTCGAAGGCCTCGCGCTTGGCGTCCATGGTTTCGGGCACGCCTTCGAACACGAGCTCGGCAGCGGCCAGCGCGCGCGGTGCTTCGGCTGCATTCACGAAGTCCACGCGCGCGGCGATGCGCTCGACCTGCGAGGCGTCGATCACACCGAGCTGCGCCAAGCCCGAAAGGCTCGCGGCGATTTCCGCCTGCGCCTCGTCGCGCAAGCGCTGCCAGGCCTCGGGCGTGCGCGGGCGCAGGTCGA
Source organism: Variovorax sp. KBS0712 (assembly GCF_006323185.2). NCBI lineage: Bacteria > Pseudomonadati > Pseudomonadota > Betaproteobacteria > Burkholderiales > Comamonadaceae > Variovorax > Variovorax sp. KBS0712. Next base: position 83,526 of record NZ_VCCD02000002.1, read on the forward strand.
TCAGCGCGATGCGGTGGCCCGCATAGGCGAATGCGATGGCGATGCCGCGCCCCATGCGGCCGGCGCCCACGGCGGCGAAGCGCGGCGGCGCGGGCTCATTCGCCATCGTGCAGCCTCTGCTTGAGTTGGGCCGCGCTCAGGCTGGCCAGGCCCAGGCTTTCGAAGGTGCGCGGGCCCTGGCGCAGGTCGCGCCCGAGGAAGCCGCCGACGATGGCCAGCAGGCCGTGCGCGATGGGCGCATCCACGCCCGCATGGCGTGCGGCCGAGGCCAGGAAAGCCAGGCCGAGTTCGGTGTCTTCGGTGATGTAGCGGTGCGTGTGCAGGTCGATGTTCTCGCGCCAGTCGCCCGACTTGACGAGCTGCTTGTGCGCATCGCCGTACATCCACTGGTCGTTGTTGTAGTGGTCGGCCAGCGGATAGTGCGGCGCGCCCTGCCCGAAGGCCTCGCGCACGGCCATGCGCTCGCGGTCGAGGCGGTCGGTCACGTCGCGCACGGCGCGCTGCGTGCCTTCGTTGTGGATGTCCCAGCGCTCGAAGTGCTGCAGCGGCGCGGCGTTCATCACCATCAGCGGGGGGTGGATGACGGGGCCGGCGTTCATCAGCGCGCCCGAGAGCGCATCGCCGCAGCCGTGCACGGCCGGGTAGGCGCGGCGGATCACCTCGATGGCCTGCGCCTCCTTGCGTGCCGGATAGACGCCGGTGGGCAGGCGGATCGCGCGGATGGTGACGTTGACTTCGCGCTCGCCGTGCTTGCGCGCAAGGTAGGGCAAGGTGCCGGTCTCGGCCCAGGCCACGTCGGCGCGGTTGCCGGCGGCCTTCACCGCCTGCGCCATCACGTAGCTGCCGAAGGTGCCCGGCGGCAGGAACACGACCTGGCCGTCGACCAGGTGCGGTGCCATGGCCAGCGCGATGTCGTGCTGGGCGATGGCGGGCGTGGGAATGACGATGAGTTCGGCGCCCTTCAGCGCGGCGCCGATGTCGGCGGTGGCCAGCGCGATGGGCACCTCGCGCGCACCGGCGGCGTCTTTCAGCGTGATCGCGCCGGCCTGCACGACGGGTTCGAGCGCGGCGGCGTCGCGGCGCCACAGGCGCACTTCATGGCCGGTTTCAGACAGGTCCGCGGCGGCCGCATAGGCGCCGTGGCCACCCCCAAGAATCGCAATTTTCATGATCGAAAGTCGAGAACAGGTGTCGATGAACCGGCAGCCGCGAACGGACCGGGGAGAAGCAATGCACCATTACATTACTTTTCATCGATTCAGGTGTCAACCAACTTCATGGCCGCCGGACTGCTCGGAAACCCGACAACGAAAAAGCCCGCGTTCGTGAGAAGCGCGGGCTTTTTGAGGGGGAAGCGGCCCTTTTCAGGGCCGCTTGCGGGGGCGATCAGCGGCTGGGCTTGAACGCGCGCTTTTGCGCGTCGCGGGGCACGAACACCTTGCCCGGGCCACCGTGGCCGGCGCCGTTGCCGCGCGGTGCGAAACCTTCGCGGGGCGCAAAGCCTTCACGGGGTGCGAAACCGCCGTCGCCGCGACCGCCGCCATGGCCGTGGCCGCCGCGCGGGGCGCTGTCGCCCCAGCCCGGCTTGCGACCGTAGCCGCCGCCATTGCCGCCTTCGTCACGACCGCCGCCGAAGCCGGCGTTCTGGCCGCCCTGGAAGCCGCGCGGGCCTTGGCCCTGGGCCGGGCTGCGCGAATTGCGGTCGTTGAAGCCGCTGGCGCCGGCATAGCCGCCACCGTTGTTGTTGCCGCGGTAGCCACCGCCGCCGCCTGCACCGCCATTGCCGAACTTGCGATCGCGCGAGAAGTTGTCGCCGCGGCCGCCGCGGTACTCGCCCATCGGGGGACGCGATTGCGGCATGCGCTGTTGCGGCTCGAGGCCGGCCACCACTTCCGCCTTGAACTGCTGGCGGCTGTAGTGCTCGATGTCCATGATCTTGCGGCGATCGCGGAACTCGGCGAACGTGATGGCCAGGCCATCGCGGCCGGCACGGCCGGTGCGGCCGATGCGGTGGGTGTAGTCCTCGGCCTTCATCGGCAGGCCGAAGTTGAAGACGTGGGTGATGGTCGGCACGTCGATGCCGCGGGCGGCAACGTCGGTGGCCACCAGGATCTGCACCTGGCCCTGGCGCAGTGCCATCAGGCGGCGGTTGCGCAGGCCCTGGCTCAGGGCGCCGTGCAGCGCGACGGCGCTGAAGCCTTCTTGCTGCAGGTCGTTGGCGAGGCCGTCGCACTCGACTTGCGTGCTGGCGAACACGATGGCCTGGTTGATGCTGGTGTCGCGCAGCCAGTGGTCGAGCAGCTTGCGCTTGTGCTGGCTGTTGTCGGCCCAGTACAGCGACTGCTTGATGTTGGCGTGCTTTTCTTGCGGGCTGTCGATGGTGATGCGCTGCGGCTCGCGCATGACGCGCTGGGCCAGCTGCTGGATGCGCGGCGCGAAGGTGGCGCTGAACATCATGGTCTGCTGGCGCTCGATGGTGAGCTGGTTGACTTCAGCCAGGTCGTCGGCAAAGCCGAGGTCGAGCATGCGGTCGGCTTCGTCGACCACCAGGAACTTGACCTGGTCGAGCTTGAGCTGCTGCGAGCGCTGCAGGTCGAGCAGACGGCCCGGCGTGGCAACCACGAGGTCGGCGTTCTGCAGCTTGGCGATCTGCAGCTGGTAAGGCATGCCGCCCACCACGTTGGCAACGCGCAGGCCGCGGCAATGGCGAACCAGTTCGATGGCGTCGTGCGCAACCTGCTGCGCGAGTTCGCGCGTCGGGCACAGGATCAGGGCGCCGGGGGTGGCGGCCTTGAAATGACGGGCGTTGGTCGGGTCCTTGCGCTTGGGCTTCTTGAGCGGCGCTTCGCCGCGGGCAGCGGCTTCAGCGGCCAGGCGCTGGAACTCGGCCTTGGCTTCGGCTTCGGCTTCGGCCTGGCGCTTGATCAGCGTGTGCAGCACGGGGAGCAGGAAGGCGGCGGTCTTGCCCGAACCGGTCTGGCTGGACACCATCAGGTCGACGAAACGGGCCGAACCGGCTTCGCCCATGGCGATCGGCACGACCTTTTCCTGCACGGTGGTCGGCTGGGTGAAACCCATGTCGGCCACGGCGGCGATCAGTTCGGGAGCGAGGCCCAGCTTGATGAAACCGTTGGGCGCGGCGGGCGCCTCGGCTTCGGCGGCCTCGGGGGCTGCGGCGTCCAGTGCGTCGAGGATCGGAGCCTCGGACACGGTGTCCGCGACAGCGGTGAATTCGTTGTGGGTAGCGGATTGCACAGGCGCGAGTTCGCCCTGCGCTTCAAAAGCGTCGGTCATGAATATCAATCTCAAACGCGAGCGCTGCCGTAGGCGGCGCCCCGTTGGTGGTTAAAAACATCAACCATCCAACGACATTCAACTTCCGGCTTTCGTCGGAGGCTGCGGCCCTTTTTGATCAGCGGATGCGATCGGGCGCGGTGTGCAAGATAGGGAGATGCGAGAGACGCTGATCTGTGTCCAAAGACGCGTTCAAATCAGCGAAGCCTGCGATTATGGCACGGCTTCGGGTTTTTACCTAATTGTTGTCAATCCACCAAGCGCAGGAAGGTTTCCCGGTAGTGCGCCAGCTCCTCGATGGACTCGTGCACGTCGGCCAGCGCGGTGTGCGCCTGCTGCTTCTTGAAGGCGGTGTAGGCCGCGGGCTTCCAGCGCTTGGCCAGCTCCTTGAGGGTGCTGACGTCGAGGTTGCGGTAGTGAAAGTACGCCTCGAGCTTGGGCATGAACTTGACCAGGAAGCGCCGGTCCTGCCCGATGGTGTTGCCGCACATGGGCGAGCCGCTTCGGGGGATGTACTTGGCGATGAATTCGAGCAGCTGCTGCTCGGCCGCGGCTTCGTCCAGCGTGGAGGCTTTCACCTTGTCGATCAGGCCGCTGCGGCCGTGGGTGCCCTTGTTCCAGGCGTCCATGGCGTCGAGCACGGCGTCGCTCTGGTGGATGACGAGCACGGGGCCGTCGATGCGGGGCGTGAGGTCGGGGCCGGTGACGACCACGGCGATCTCGAGCAGGCGCTCTTTCTCGGGGTCGAGGCCGCTCATTTCGCAGTCCAGCCAGACCAGGTTCTGGTCGCTTTTCTTCAGGGTGGGGGCGGCTGCGGGGGGCGTCGGGTCAAGGGATTCGGGCATCGCAGGATTGTCGTCGAAGGCCTGCGCCCCGATATACCGGGGACTAAACTCGCCGCTTCATGATGTCTTATTCGCTCATCTTCACCCTTGCCTTCGCGGCGGCGCTCGTGGCGGGCCTGCTCGTGAAGTTCTGGCTGGCCACCCGCCAGGTGCGCCACGTAGCGCGCCACCGCGGCGCCGTGCCGGAAGCTTTTGCACAAACCATCACGCTCGCCGCGCACCAGAAGGCGGCCGACTACACGATCGCCAAGGCACGCTTCGGGCTCGTCGAGATGGCCTGGGGCGCCGCCCTGCTGCTGGGCTGGACGCTGCTCGGCGGGCTCGACCTGCTGAACAAGCTGCTGCTGGTGTGGCTGGGCGGCGGCATGGTGCAGCAACTGGCGCTGCTGGCGGCCTTTGCCGTCATCGGCGGCCTGCTGGAGCTGCCGTTCACGCTGTGGCAGACCTTCCGGCTCGAGGAGCGCTTCGGCTTCAACAAGATGACCTGGAAGCTCTGGCTCACCGACACCGTCAAGTCGACGCTGCTCGGCGCGCTGATCGGGCTGCCGATCGCGGCGCTCATCCTGTGGCTCATGGGCGCGGCCGGCACGCTGTGGTGGCTCTGGGCCTGGGGCGCCTGGATGGGCTTCAACCTGCTGCTGATGCTGATCTACCCGACCTTCATCGCGCCGCTGTTCAACAAGTTCAAGCCGCTGGACGACCCGACGCTCAAGGCGCGCGTCACCGCGCTCATGAAGCGCTGCGGCTTCGCGGCCAAGGGCCTGTTCGTGATGGACGGCAGCACGCGCAGCGCGCACGCCAATGCCTACTTCACCGGCTTCGGCGCCAGCAAGCGCGTGGTGTTCTACGACACGCTGCTGCGCCAGCTCAATGCCGGCGAAGTCGAGGCCGTGCTCGCGCACGAACTCGGCCACTTCAAGCACCGCCACATCGTGAAGCGGCTGGTCGCGATGTTCGCGCTGAGCCTGGCCGGTTTTGCGCTGTTGGGTTGGGTCTCGACCCAGGTCTGGTTCTACGCCGGCCTGGGCGTGCAACCCAACCTGTCGCCGGCCGCGCCCAACAACGCGCTGGCGCTGCTGCTGTTCATGCTGGCCGTGCCGGTGTTCAGCTTCTTCGTCGCCCCGCTGCCGGCGCGCCTGTCGCGCAAGCACGAGTTCGAGGCCGACGCCTACGCCGTGGCGCAGACCAGCGGCGCCGACCTGTCGGCCGCCCTGCTCAAGCTCTACCAGGACAACGCCTCGACGCTCACGCCCGACCCGGTGTTCGTCAAGTTCTACTACTCCCATCCCCCCGCCTCCGAGCGCCTTGCGCGCATGACCGCGGCGTGACCCTCGACCCACCTTTTCAGCGAAACCCCTCATGAGCAGCATGTTCAAACCCAAGGACTGGAAGAACCTTCCGCCCCGCAAGGCCCTGAGCGCCACCGAGATCGTCTCGGGCCTGGCCCAGCTCGACGGCTGGAAGCTCACCGGCGACGGCGCCGATGTCGCGATCGAGAAGACCTTCACCTTCGCAAACTACTTCGAGACCATCGCCTTCGTGAATGCGCTGGCCATGGTGGCCCACACGCAGGACCACCACCCCGACCTGTCGGTGCACTACAACCGCTGCGTGGTGCGCTTCAACACGCACGACGTGAACGGTCTGTCGATCACCGATTTCGATTGCGCTCGGCAGGCCGACGCGCTGGTTGCGAGCCCCGCCGCATGAGGACACGCGCCTGTGGCTAAGCCGGGCCGCGCCGCCTTCACCCCCGCTGCGCACAACACGGGGAAGGCGCACCACGACGGCCTCGTCGTCGCCAGCCACGGGCGTCACTGCCTGGTCGAAACGCCCACCGGCGAGCGGCTGATCTGCCACCCGCGCGGCAAGAAGAGCCAGGCCGTGGTCGGCGACCGCGTGCGCTGGCAGGCCACCGAAGACGAAGGCACCATCGAAGAGGTGCTGCCGCGGCGCAACCTCTTCTACCGACAGGACGAGATCCGCACCAAGTCGTTCGCGGCCAACCTCGACCATGTGCTGATCCTGATCGCGGCCGAGCCGGAGTTTTCCGAACACCAGCTGGCGCGCGCACTGATCGCGGCCGAGGCCGAGCGCATCACGCCCATCATCGCGCTCAACAAGAGCGACCTCGTCGAACCCTTTGCGCGCGCCTGGGCCAAGCTGGCGCCCTACCGCCGCATGCACCACGGCGTGCTGCCGCTGTCGCTCAAGGCTTCCGACGAAGCGGACTACGCCTCGCTGATGAAGCTGCTGGCGGGCAAGTCGACGCTGGTGCTCGGCCCATCGGGCTCGGGCAAGAGCACGCTCACCAACCTGCTGGTGCCCGGCGCGAGCGTGCTGACGCAAGAGATTTCGCAGGCCCTCAATTCAGGCAAGCACACGACCACCAGCACCACCTGGTACTGGATCGACGAGGCCCGCACCACGGGCCTCATCGACTCGCCCGGCTTCCAGGAATTCGGCCTGAACCACATCGAGCCGATGCAGCTCGCCGGCCTCATGCCCGACATCGCCGAGCACACGGGCGACTGCAAGTTCTACAACTGCACCCACCTGCACGAGCCCGGCTGCGGCGTGATCTCGAACGTCGAAACGGCGACGCAACCCGGACCGATCAGCGCCTCGCGCTACAAGATCTACGGTGAGCTGTTCGCCGAGCTGAGCCAGACGCGCTACTGAAAACGCACCGGGGGCCCGGCCGCGCTCAGGCCAGCCAGGTGCGGTACGACTTCCAGGTCGGGTCGAAGGCCAGGTCGAGGGTCACCGGCAATTCCAACGCCTCTTGCACCGATTGCGCATGCACGATGGCCGCCTGCGGATCGGCCACATGGAAGTGCACGGTGCGAACGCCCTCCTCCAGCACGATGTGCGTGCAGCAGCCTTCGCCGTGCGTCTGCAGCAGCGCGGTCAGCCGGTCTTCGTAAGCACGCGCCTCGTCCAGTTCTTCGCCCGACTCGACGGGGATGGCGGCCGAGAGCCGATGGCCCAGGTCGGCACGCCCGAGCAGTGCATTCGCGGCATCGTTTCGCATGACGACCGCCTCGACCTCGCTGCCGTCCTCGGCGGTGCGCGTGGCGGTCAGGCCGGACCAACCGTGCTCGCCCGCGGGAAACACGCCGGTGTGGCCCAGATCCTCGCGCCAGCATGCGTCGAACAGAGGCACGAAGTCATCGAGCGGCACGCCATCGAAATCCGCTTGCGCATCCGCCTTGACGTGATCGACCGGCCCGACCTTCACCGCGAAGTCGTACTCGCCCAGGATGTGGTCGAGCATGATCAGGCTCATGTGGCGCGCGTGGTCCTGCATGTCCATCGGAATGGGCTTGGCAAAGCCGATCTCCAGCGCCACCCGCCCCCTGTAGGGCTCGTGCTTCACGAGAACGTCCGAGCAGGCGAGTTCGAAGTCGTTCATGCGCATGCTGAAACCTTCGCGCATGCGCTGCCGGAAGGCCTGCACCTCGACCTGCGGCAACGCGGGCGCGCTGCGCACCAGCGCCATGAGGTCCTCGAAATCGTCTTCGGCGCCGTGCGCTGTCAGCACGAGCGTGAAAGCCGGCGGGTCGCCCAGCACTTCGGCGGCCAGGTTCGGGAAGAAGGGCTGCAGCAGCGCGTTCAGCGCCTCCACCAGCGCGGGGCCCGACAAGGCATGCAGGCTCTCGAGCCTGTCGCTCAAGGCTTGCCAGAACGATGCGCAGGCAACGGCGCGCGGATCGGCGTGAAGGGTCGACATGGACTTGCCTCGGGAGGTCAGGCCAGGATGTCCTGCAGGCACTGAACGAGCGCGCTGCACTGGTCCCGCGTGCCGATGCTGATGCGCAGGTACTGCGCGATGCGCGGCTGCTTGAAATGCCGCACCAGCACCGCGCGCTCGCGCAACAGTGCGGCCAGCTCGGCCGCATCGCGCTGCGGGTGGCGCGCGAACACGAAGTTGGCCTGCGACGGCAGCACCTCGAAGCCCAGGTCTTCGAGCTGCAGGCTCAGGCCTTCGCGCGTGTCGACGACCTCGTCGCGTGTCTTGCGAAACCACGCCTCGTCATCCAGCGAAGCCACGGCACCGGCCGAGGCCAGCCGGTCGATCGGGTACGAATTGAAGCTGTCCTTGACCCGCACGAGCGCGTCGATCAGGTGCGCCTGCCCGCAGGCGAAACCGACGCGCAGGCCGGCCAGCGAGCGCGACTTGGACAGGGTCTGCACCACGAGCAGGTTCGGATACCGACTGATCAGCGACAGCGCGCTCTCGCCGCCGAAATCGACGTACGCCTCGTCGACCAGCACGACGCGATCCGGGCACGCCGCAAGCAGCTGCTCGATGCGCGCCAGCGGCTGGCCGATGCCGGTCGGCGCGTTCGGGTTGGCGATGACGATGCCGCCGCAGCCCTGGCGGGCACGCGCCGCGAACGCATCGATGTCGATGCGCAGGCCGTCATCGACCGGCAGCTGCTCGCAGGCGATGCCGTAGAGCTGGGCATAGACCTTGTAGAAGCTGTAGCTCACGTCGGGCATCAGCAGCGGCTGCGCCTGCTGGAAGAAGGCGAAGAACGCGTGCGCGAGCACCTCGTCCGAGCCGTTGCCCGCGAACACTTCGCCCACCTGCAGGCCGTGGCGGCGTGCCACGGCTTCACGCAGCGCGAGCGACGTGGGGTCGGGGTAGCGTTCAAGGCCGTCGGCGGCCGCGCGCTGGATCGCCGCGATGGCGTCCGGCGACGGCGGGTACGGGTTCTCGTTGGTGTTGAGCTTGACGAGGTTGGTGATGCGCGGCTGCTCGCCGGGCACGTAAGGCTCGAGCGCGCCGATGCGCGGGCTCCAGAAGGGCAGAGTGGTCATGGGGTCAGCCGAGCAAGCGCGCGAGCGTGAGCAAGGCCAGCAGCACCATCCACATCACGACCGATCGCCAGACCAAGCCGACCACGCTGCGAAGGTGGCCGGGCTCAGGCTCGCGACCCGGCGTGCTGCCGCTGTCCAGGCGCCGGCCGACGCTCGGCGATTCGCCGGCCTGCGCGCGCGGCAGCGGATCGGCCACCGGGATCGGGCTCAGCGAGCCGCCGCCCAGACGCACGTTCACCGCGCCGGACGTGGCCGCGAGGATCACGCCATCGTTCTCGTTGGGGAAGCGCCGCGCATCGTTGCGCCAGCAGTCGATGGCCTCTTCGAAGCTGCCGACCACGGCGAAGCCGAGCGCCGTGATGCGCGCGGGCAGCCAGTCGACGGCATGCCAGGCCCGCTCGGCCGCGTCCTGCACCGCCACGCTCGAAGGCTGCACCGGCGCGCCGTTCTTGTGGGCCCAGTAGCGCGCGACGAACTCGCTCATGCGATAGAACACCGCGCCCGCCGGCCCCAGGCCCAGGGCGGCGAGCACCGAGAACCAGGCCAGCACGCCGAAGACATGGCGGTGCGCCGCAATGACCGAATGCTCGATCACGTGGCGCACGATTTCACTGCGCGGCAGCTCGGCGGCATCGACGCCCTGCCAGTGCGCCAGCAGCGAGCGCGCGAGCGGCTCGTCGCCCTCGTCGAGCGCATCGCGGATGTCGGTGAAGTGGTGGCTGAACTGGCGAAAGCCCAGCGTCATGTAGAGCACCGCGACGCTCCACAGCACGGCGAACGGCAGGCCCAGCGTGAGCACCAGCAGCCAGTGCACGCCCAGCGACAGCAGCGTGGGCACGAACACCGCGAGCCCCCAGGCGATCCATCCGTGGTGCGGCTTGCCCGCATCGAAGTTGCGGCTGGTCCAGCGCGTCCACGCCAGGACGCCGCCGTACACGGGGTTGTGCGGGCCCAGCGGCCGCACCTGCTCGATCAGCAACGCGCACAGGATGGCAAAGAAGCTCATCCTTCGATGATAGCGAGAGCACCTGAAGGTTTTGGCCCCAGGTGGCGCCCGATCAGGCTCAGGCGGCGAGGAAGCGGTAGAGGTTGCGCAGCATGCCCGCGGTGGCGCCCCAGACGAAGCGCTCGTGCGGCCCGTCGACGTACGGCATCGAGTACCACTCGCGACGGACCCCATCGGTGGCGCTGACCGCGTGGCGGCGGTGGTTGGCCGGGTCCATCAGCCAGGCCAGCGGCACCTCGAAGGCCTCGGCCACCTCGAACGGATTGATGTCCAGCACGAAGTCGGGCTGCACCAGCGCGACCACCGGGGTCACGACGAACGAGGTGACCGTCGTGTAGGTCGGCAAGGTGCCGAGCACCTCGATGAACTGCGCCGACAGGCCCACCTCTTCCCAGGCTTCGCGCAGGGCGGCGGCCTGGATGTTGGCATCCTCGGGGTCGACGCGCCCGCCGGGAAAGGCCACCTGCCCCGAATGGGTCGACAGGTGCGTGGTGCGCTCGGTGAGCAGCACGGTCGCGCCTTGCGGTCGCTGCACGATCGGTACCAGCACGGCGGCCTGGGCCGGCACGCGGTCGGTCATGCGGGGCTCGCGGCGAAGCTCGGGCGTCCACACGGGCGGCGAGGCGAAGCGCGCGCGCAGGGCCATTGCCGTCAGCTGCGTCGGCGCCACCGCCGGCAGACCATCGCTTCCGTCCACGAAGGGCGCCTGGCGCGGGTCGATCTGCAGCAACGCGGGCGGCACCACGGCATTGACGGGCTCGACGACGGCGGAGGACGTGGGGGCGGAAGTGGAGGAGGTCAAGAGAGGATGCGGCCTGTGGCGGAATGAAAGGAGTAGAGCGTAAAAATGGAAAACTGTCTTGAAGCGCGGCGCCAACGCAAAAAGCCGCCAGAGCGGCGGCTTTTTGAGCAGAAAGGACGGCGCCTGATTAAGCGGCCGACGCAGCCTTCTGCGACTTGCCCGGCAGCTTTTCCTTGATGCGTGCCGAACGACCGCTGCGCTCGCGCAGGTAGTACAGCTTGGCACGGCGCACGTCGCCGCGGCGCTTGACTTCGATGCCGGCGATCAGCGGGCTGTAGGTCTGGAACGTACGCTCCACGCCTTCGCCGCTGGAGATCTTGCGCACGGTGAAGCCGCTGTTGAGGCCACGGTTGCGCTTGGCGATCACGACGCCTTCGTAGGCCTGCACGCGCTTGCGGCTGCCTTCGACGACGTTCACGCTGACGATGACCGTGTCACCGGGCATGAAATCGGGGATGGTCTTGCCGAGACGGGAAATTTCTTCCTGCTCGAGGGTCTGGATGAGGTTCATGATTTCCTGGATATCGATCGTTTCGGGCTGCACTAAAGGCGCCGTGGGCTTTGGCGGAAGAACCACCAACAAACCGGGCGCGGCCGGACAGAGGATCGGGGAATCGCGGATTATAGCTTTTTTTTCAGCGCGGCCTCATCGGCCTTGTTGAGCTTGCCTGCCGCCCGTGCGGCATCGATCAGCTCGGGGCGCCGCGCGGCCGTGATGGCCAGGCGCTGGTCGCGCCGCCAGCGCTCGATCTGCGCATGGTGGCCCGAGAGCAGCGGCGCCGGAACGCCCTGCCCGTTCCACTGCTCGGGCCGTGTGTAGTGCGGGCAGTCGAGCAGGCCGTCGAGCGCCGGGTTGAAGCTGTCCTGCACATGGCTGGCCTCGTCGCCCAGCACGCCGGGCTGCAGCCGCGCCACGGCGTCGAGCAGCGCCATGGCCGCGATCTCGCCGCCCGAGAGCACGAAGTCGCCGAGGCTGACCTGGTGGGTGACACGCGCATCGATGAAGCGCTGGTCGATGCCTTCGTAGCGTCCGCAGACCAGCACCGCACCCTCGCTCGCCGACCAGCGCTCGACAGCCTCGTGGCGCAGCGCCTCGCCGATGGGCGAGAACAGCACCACCGGTGCCGGTGCGCCGCGGGCCGCCAGCGCGGCATCGAGGCAGGCCGCCAGGGGCTCGGCCATCATCACCATGCCGGGTCCGCCGCCGAACGGGCGATCGTCCACGCGCTTGTAGTTGCCCTGGGCGAAATCGCGCGGATTCCACAGCACGACCTCGACCTGCTTCGATTCGTAGGCGCGGCGCGTCACGCCGCTGGCCATGAAAGGCGCGAACAGTTCGGGAAAAAGCGTGAGGACGTCGAAGCGCATGCGCGCGCGGCCCGGATCAGAAATCGGGTTGCCAGTCGACCGTGATGAGGCGGCCGGGCAGGTCGACCTTGTCGACGAAGACCGAGACGAACGGCACCATGCGCTCGATGGCCTTGCCGTCTTCTTCGGCCGCCAGCACCAGCGTGGTCTGCGGGCCGGTGGCGAGCAGTTCGCGCACCGTGCCGAGCACGACGCCTTCGCGGTTGACGACCGACAGGCCGATCAGGTCGACCCAGTAGTACTCGTCGTCGCCGGCGGTCGGGAAGCTCGAACGCGGCACGAACACGCGCGCGCCGCGCAGCGCCTCGGCCGCATTGCGGTCGGGCACGTCCTCGGACGAGGCGACGATGCAGTCGGAATGTTCTTTGGCTTCGCGAACCGCGAGCCGGAAAGCGGCGGGTGTGGAGGCTCCGGGAGCCTGCAGGAACCAACGCTTGGAAGAAAAAAGCGCCTCGGGCTGGGCGCTGTGGGGCAGGACCTTGAACCAGCCCTTGATGCCCCAGGCATCGGCGATGCGTCCGACCTCGATCGCATCCGCCGGCAGTTCGGCGGCTTCGAGTGTGGGCAGCATCGCCGTGCGGGCGGCTTAGGCGGCCGCCTTGGGGGCCGCGGCAGCGGCTTGCTTGATCAGGCGCAGCACCGTGGGCGAAGCCTGGGCACCGACGCTCTTCCAGTACGCGAGGCGGTCCTGGGCGATGCGGATGCTTTCTTCGTTTTCCTTGGCGGTCGGGTTGTAGAAGCCCAGGCGCTCGATGAAGCGGCCATCGCGGCGAACGCGCTTGTCCGACACGACGATGTTGAAGAACGGACGGCCTTTGGAGCCGCCGCGGGAGAGTCGAATGACGACCATGATTTATCCTTGGGTGGTCAGCGAGCCAGTTCAAATAGAAAGAGGCCCGCTCACGATGTTCTTCCAGCGTCGAGACACGCGACATGGCCACCCGGCCAGCGCACGCTGAAAAGCCCACGATTATAGCCCGACCCGGGTTTTTCTCCGAATTCCGGCCCCGCGCCGCCGCCCTCACCCGCATGACCCTCACCCTCCGCCCCAGCCGCGACGAAGACATCGCAGCCATCACGGCCATCTATGCGCACCACGTGCTGCACGGCACCGGCACCTTCGAAACCGAGCCCCCGTCCGAGGCCGACATGGCCGCCCGGCGCGCCGATGTGCTGGGCAAGAACCTGCCCTACCTCGTCGCTGAAGAAAACGGCGAAGTGTTGGGTTTTGCCTACTGCAACTGGTTCAAGCCCCGGCCGGCCTACCGGTTTTCGGCCGAAGACTCGATCTACATGTCCGAGGCCGCGCGCGGCAAGGGCGTGGGCGCGCAGCTGCTGGCGGCGCTCTCGCAGGCGGCCGAAGCGGCCGGCGTGCGCAAGCTGATCGCGGTGATCGGCGACTCGGCCAACGCCGGCTCGGTCGGCGTGCACCGCAGCCAGGGCTTCACGCACGTGGGCGTGCTGAAAGACTGCGGCTGGAAGTTCGACGCCTGGCGCGACGTGGTCCTGATGGAAAAAGTACTCGGCGAAGGCAGCCGCACCAAACCCGAATGATGTGATGAAGAAAATGAAAAGCAAGACCGTCGCCGCCTGGCTCTCCTTCCTCGGTGGCCCGCTGGGCCTGCACCGCTTCTACCTGCGCGGCATGGGCGACTGGCTCGGCTGGCTGCTGCCCATTCCCACCGCGCTGGGCATCTACGGCATCGAGCGCTTGCGCATGTACGGCGTGGACGACGGCGTGAGCTGGGCGCTGATCCCGCTGCTCGGCTTCACGATCGCGGGCTGCGCGCTGATGGCGATCATCTACGGCCTGATGACGCCCGAGAAATGGAATGCGCGCTTCAACGCTGGCGCAGCGCCCGACGCCGCGCCGGGCCAGACCAACTGGCTCACGATCGGCGCCGTGGTGGCGTCCCTGTTCTTCGGCAGCTCGATCCTGATGGCGAGCATCGTGTACAGCTTCCAGCACTACTTCGAACACCAGATCGAAGAAGGCCGAAAGATTTCACAGTAACTGTTGCTCGCCCCCAGGCTGCGCGCACTTCGTGTCGCTTCGCCAACCCCTACCGGGGGCGAGCCGGCCGCTTCGGGTGGCCGTGCGCGGCGGCCCCCACGAATGAAGAAGAGACAGCGCGCGCTGTTTCAGCGCCTTAGAAAATCTGCCAACTGAACCAGTAAGCCATCGCCGCCACAAAGGCCGAGGCGGGAATGGTCAGAACCCAGGCCCAGACGATGTTCCCCGCCACGCCCCAGCGCACCGCGCTGGCGCGCTGCGTGGCACCGACGCCGACGATGGCGCCCGTGATGGTGTGCGTGGTCGACACCGGAATGCCCAGCGCGGTGGCCAGGAACAGGGTCAGCGCCCCGCCGGTCTCGGCGCAGAAGCCGCCCACGGGCTTGAGCTTGGTGATCTTCTGGCCCATGGTCTTCACGATGCGCCAGCCGCCGAACATGGTGCCCAGTGCAATGGCCGCGTAGCAGCTCACGATGACCCAGGTCGGCGGCACCGCGTCGCTGGCCGAGGCGTAGCCGGTGGCGATCAGCAGCATCCAGATGATGCCGATGGTCTTCTGCGCGTCGTTGCCGCCGTGGCCCAGGCTGTAGGCGCCGGCCGAGACCAGCTGCAATCGCCGGAACCAACGGTCCACGCGCGACGGCGTGGCACGCCGGAAGCCCCAGGCCACCACGATCATCATCAGCGAGCCCAGCAGGAAGCCCAGCAGCGGCGACACGAAGATGAAAGCCACGGTCTTCCAGATGCCCGAAGCCACGAGGCCGCTGGTGCCCGTCTTGGCGATCACGGCGCCCACGATGCCGCCGATCAGCGCGTGCGACGAGCTGCTCGGGATGCCGTAGTACCAGGTGACGAGGTTCCAGCTGATGGCGCCGATGAGCGCCCCGAACACCACGTGCACGTCGACCACCCCGGGCTGGGCGATGCCCTTGCCCACGGTGGCCGCCACGCTCAGGTGGAAGACGAAGATCGCGATCAGGTTGAAGAAAGCCGCGAACACCACGGCCTGCCCCGGCTTGAGCACGCCGGTGGACACCACCGTCGCGATCGAATTGGCGGCATCGTGGAAGCCGTTCATGAAGTCGAACAGGATCGCGAGCGCGACCAGCACCACCACCACCCAGAGGGCGACCTGCACCGTTGTCATCGGCTGCTACCCGCTCAGGAATTCTCGAGGACGATGCCCTCGATCACGTTGGCCACGTCCTCGCACTTGTCGGTGATCGTCTCGAGCAGCTCGTAGATCGCCTTGAGCTTGATGACCTCGCGCACGTCCGGCTCCTCGCGGAACAGCTTGCTCATGGCGCTGCGCATCACGCGGTCGGCGTCGGATTCGAGGCGGTCGATTTCCTCGCAGGTCTTGAGCGTGGCCTCGGCCACGGCCGGGTCGGCGATCTTGCCGAGGTACTTGACGGCGTCCTTGAGGCGGTCGCAGCACTTCACGCTCAGGGCCGTGAGGCGCACGATCTCGTCGGTCATGTGGCGCACGTCGTACAGCGCCATGGTCTCGGCCGAGTCCTGGATCAGGTCGGCCACGTCGTCCATCGTGTTGATGAGCTTGTGGATCTGCTCGCGGTCGATGGGCGTGATGAAGGTCTTGTGGATCAGGCGGTTGACGTCGTGCGTCACGCGGTCCGCGGCGCGCTCGGCGTTGTCGACGTCGCGGTTGTACTGTTCGCGCAGGTGCACGTCCGCATAGTGGGTGACGAGCTGCTCGAACGCACGCGCCGCCTCCACGATGCGCTCGGCATGCTGGTTGAACATTTCAAAAAAATTGCCCTCTCGGGGCAGCAGCTTGCCGAACATGGAAAAAACTCCTGGGACGCGCCAATCACAATTTCATGACGCCTTCGTGAAAACTTCCCGAGTTTAACGGGCGCGACCGGAACGACCGGTCGGGCCGACCTTCGGGCCCCGGCGCGACAGGCTCGCTCAGGCCGGCAGCCGCGGTGCCACGACCAGCCGCATGCACGCGGCAACGCCGGCGAGATCGGGCAGTTGCGGCCGCATGCCGGCGGCCCCCGAGGGTCAGCGGATTTTCTGGATGACCTGGCCGGTCACGCGCGCCAGCGCGGCGCGTGGCACCTTGTCGGGTGCGATCTCGGCCAGCGGCTTGAGCACGAAGGCGCGCTCGCGCATGCGCGGGTGCGGCAGGGTCAGCGTGGGGCTTTCGATCACCGAATTGCCGTGCATCAGCAGATCGAGATCGAGCGTGCGCGGCGCATTGGGAAAGGGCCGCTCACGGCCGGCCAGCGTTTCCAGGCGCTGCAGCGCGATGAGCAGCTGCTCCGCGTCCAGCCCGGTGCGCACGGCCACCACGGCGTTGATGAAGTCGGGGCCTTCGGCATCGACCGGCGCGCTGCGGTAGAGCGACGAGCGGGCCGTGACCTGGGTGCGTTGCAACGCACCGATGGCAGCCATGGCCTCCTTCACGGTCGCCTCGGCATCGCCCAGGTTGGCGCCGATGGCGACGAAGGCCTGCACGGTCGGGTAGTCCTCGCGCGGACCGCGTGGACGCGAAGGCGCGCGGCGCGCGGGCGGGTCGCTCTTGCTGCCGGCCGATGGCGGCTTGCTTGCGGCGCGCGGCGCGGGCTTGCCCCCCTTGCCCCCCTTGCCCCCCTTGACGGCCTTTGCGGCCTTGGCAGCCGGGGCGCTCTTCTTGCCGTCCTTCGGCCGGTCGGGCGTGCTCATTCGCCTGCGGCGCTCCCGCCGCCCTCGCTGCCGCCACCACCGCTACCGCCGCCCACCGGGCGCGGCTTGCGCCGGCGCTTGCGCTTGCGCGGCGCGGCCGCTTCGCCGTCCGGCGGCACGGCGTCGGCCTCGATGTCGGGGCCGTCTCCGTCGTCCGACTCGGCTGCGGCCTGCTTCTGGCGCGCCGGTTGCTCGCTGCGCGGCTTGGGCGCAGCGGCCGGGTCGCGCAGGCGCACGCGCTGGCGCACCTTCTGTTCTTCGCGGACCTGTTCGAGCAGGTCCTGGCGGCGCAGGTCGTCGGCGGTGCTGAACTCCTGCCACCACTCGGCGATGGCTTCACCGACCTCGCCCACGTCGGCACGCAGGCGCATGAAGTCGAAGGCCGCGCGGAAGCGCGCCTGCTCGACCAGGCTGTAGGGCGTGGAGCCGGTGCGCTTGTCGAAGCGCGGCTGCATCATCCAGATCTCGCGCATGTCGGCGGCCAGCTTGCCGCGGCCCGACACGTCGCCGATGCGCGAATTGAACACGTCGTCGATCGCGTCCTGCAGCGCCGGGAAGGGCGGCTGCGGGCGCTGGCCGTGCCGGCCTTCCTGGCGCTGGGCCCAGCCGTCGCGCACGTCGGCCCACAGCACGCAGGCCAGCAGGAAACTGGGCGCCACGGGCTTGCCTTCGCCGACGCGGCGGTCGGTGTCTTGCAGGGCGGCCTTCACGAAGGGCTGGTCGGCGCGCTCCACCACCACGTCGAGCAGCGGATAGATGCCGGTGGCGAGCCCCAGCTTGCGCAGTTGCTCGACCGTCGCGATGGCGTGGCCGGTCTGCAACAGCTTGAGCATCTCGTCGAACATGCGGCTTTGCGGCACGTCGGCCAGCAGCTTGCTCGATTCGATGAGCGGCGCGGCGGTCTTGGCTTCCATCTTGAAACCGAGCGCTGCGAGCTTGGCCGAGAAGCGGATGGCGCGAATGATGCGCACCGGGTCTTCGCGGTAGCGCGTGACCGGGTCGCCGATCATGCGCAGCGTGAGCTTCTGGGCGTCCTTGATGCCGTTGTGATAGTCGACCACGACCTGGTTGGCCGGGTCGTAGTACATGGCGTTGACGGTGAAGTCGCGGCGCGCCGCATCTTCTTCCTGCGGGCCCCAGACGTTGTCGCGCAGCACGCGGCCGCTGGCGTCCACGGCGTGCTTCATGCTCGCGAGTTCGCCCTTGCTGGTGCGTTCGTTGCCGGCCACCTGTTCGGCGGCGGCGCTGTCCATGTAGGCGCGGAAGGTCGAGACCTCGATCACCTCGTGCTCGCGGCCCCGGCCGTACACCACGTGCACGATGCGAAAGCGCCGGCCGATGATGAAGGCGCGGCGGAACAGCGACTTGACCTGCTCGGGCGTGGCGTTGGTGGCCACGTCGAAATCTTTCGGCCGCAGGCCCAGCAGCAGGTCGCGCACCGCGCCGCCCACCACATAGGCCTCGTAGCCGGCCTGCTGCAGCGTGGTGACCACGTTCTTCGCGCGTTCGTCGACCAGGGCGGGATCGATCTTGTGAACCTCTGCCGGCACCTCCTGGCGCTTGCCGAAGCGGCTCTTGCCCTGCGTGCTGCCGGCGGACTTGCCGAGCAGCTTGTCGATGAATTTCTTGATCATTGGTTGTTTTTCGAGGAGGAGCAGGCGCTTCTTCTTATCTGTCTATTCGTTTTCGAGCATGGAGCGGATCAGCGGAATGGTGATCGCGCGTTGGGTCTGCAGGGCGTAGCCGTCCAGCTGCGACAGCAGCTCCATCAGGCTGCCCAGGTCGCGGCTGAAGCGGTGCAGCATGAAGTCGAGCACGTCGTCGGACAGCATCACGCCGCGCGCGTCGGCCGCCTGGCGCAGCACCGCGCGGCGTTCGCTTTCGCTCAGCACCTGCAGATGGAAGACATGGCCCCAGCCGAGGCGGGTGCGCAGGTCTTCGCGCAGCGGCAGGTCGGCCGGCGGCAAGGCGCCGGCGGCGACCACGCCGCGTTGCAGGGTCTGGGCGTTGACAAACCAGTTGAAGGCCGCGTGCTGCTGCACCGCGGTGTAGAGGTGGACGTCGTCGAGCAGGACGGCGCCCCAGCGCTCGTCGAACTCGGGCGGCTCCAGCAGGCCGGCGTGCAGCCAGCCCACGCTGGCGCCCTGCTCGGCCAGTGCGACACGCACGGATTCGAGCAGGTGGGTCTTGCCACTGCCGCTGTCGCCCCAGAGGTAGGTCGGCACCGGCGAGTGCAGCGCAGGGCTGCCGTCGGCGCCGCCCACCCACACTTGCAGGTGTCGCAGCGCCGCCTCGTTGGGGCCGGCAAAAAAGGCGTCGAAGCTGGGGCCCGTCGCAATGCCGATATCGAGCGCGAGCTGTTTCATCCCGGGAAGGTTCATGGAGGGGGCCCGGAGGGCCCTTAAAATCGTGAGGAATTCTATCGGCCCGGCCGCCTCGGTCGCCGGCGCCTCCCCTGCCCGCCCTTCCTCGCCGCTTCGCGAACCTTTTCGCTCCTTCTTCTCGACACCGCCCGCCCATGACCTCCTCCACGCCCACCCCGCTCAGCTACAAGGACGCCGGTGTCGATATCGACGCAGGCGACGCCCTGGTCGACCGCATCAAGCCGCTGGCGAAGAAAACCATGCGCGAAGGCGTGCTCGCCGGCATCGGCGGCTTCGGCGCCCTGTTCGAAGTGCCCAAGCGCTACAAGGAACCCGTGCTGGTGAGCGGCACCGACGGCGTGGGCACCAAGCTCAAGCTAGCTTTCGAATGGAACATGCACGACACGGTCGGCATCGACCTCGTGGCCATGAGCGTCAACGACGTGCTGGTGCAGGGCGCCGAGCCCCTGTTCTTCCTGGATTACTTCGCCTGCGGCAAGCTCGACGTGGACACGGCCGCGGCCGTGGTCGGCGGCATCGCCCGCGGCTGCGAAATCTCGGGTTGCGCCCTCATCGGCGGCGAAACCGCCGAAATGCCCGGCATGTACCCGGCCGGCGAGTACGACCTGGCCGGTTTTGCGGTCGGCGCGGTCGAAAAGTCGAAGATCCTCACCGGCCAGAACGTCAAGCCCGGCGACGTGGTGCTGGGCCTGGCCTCGGCCGGCGTGCATTCCAACGGTTTCAGCCTCGTGCGCAAGGTGATCGAGCGCGCCGGCGCCGACCTGCCCGCCACCCTGGACGGCAAGCCCTTCCGCGAAGCCGTGATGGAGCCCACCCACCTGTACGTGAAGCCCGTGCTCGAGGCGCTGGGCAAGCACCCGATCAAGGCCCTGGCCCACATCACCGGTGGCGGCCTGCTCGAGAACATCCCGCGCGTGCTGCCCGAGGGCACCGCCGCCCACCTGAAGAAGGGCAGCTGGCCCCAGACGGAGCTGTTCGCCTGGCTGCAGAAGGTGGCCGGCATCGACGACATCGAGATGAACCGCACCTTCAACAACGGCATCGGCATGGTCGTGGTGATCGATGCAGCCGAAGCCGCCGCCTGCGCCGCCACGCTGCGCGCTGCCGGTGAGTCGGTGCACGAGATCGGCGTGATCGCCGAGCGCGGCGACGGCGCGGCCGTGGTCGTCGCCTGATCGCGCGCCCGTTCTTTTTTCTTTTTCTCACCGCACGCCCCGCTCCCCGGATGGCCACGCCGCTGCCCGACGCCACCCTCGCCGCCCCGCCCCCGGCCGCCGCCTCCCGCCACGTGGTACTGGCCAGCTACCTGCTGATGCTCGCGGGGCTGATGCTCGTGATGTGGCAGCACCTGCTGCCGGGGCTGCTGTGCGTGTGCATCGGCTTCCTGGTAGCACGCTGGTTCGCCCGTCTGCTGGGCGGCTGGCTGTCGCGCCTGAAGCCCCTGCGCTCCGCCGCCGGCAGCCTGGCCCGGGTGGTGGCGGTCACGCTGGTGCTGCTGGGCCCGATCGGCCTGGTCACGCTGGGGTTTTCGCAGGCGCGCGAGTACGTGCTCGATGCGCCCGACCAGTACCGCGAACTGCTCGACTACACGGCCCGCACGGTGCTCGAACTGCGCTCCAAGCTGCCGCCCGACATCGCCGTCTACCTGCCCGAGGGCGCGGCCGAGGTGCAGCGCATCGTCGCCAACTACCTGCGCACGCAGGCCGGCTCGCTCGCCATGGCCGGGCGCGCCTGGCTGGGCGGGCTGCTGTTCGCCTACGTGGGCCTGATCATCGGCGCGCTGGCCGCCGTGGCGCCGGCGCCGGCCCAGCGCCGGCCGCTGGCGCAGCAGATGTTCCAGCGCATCACCACCTTCGGCGAGGCCTTCGGCCAGATCGTGGCGGCGCAGTTCTGGATCGCCGCCTTCAACACGCTGCTGACCGCGATCTTCCTGCTGTTCCTGATGCCGCTGTGGGGCCTGGAACTGCCCTACACGCCCGCGCTCATCACGCTGACCTTCGTGGCCGGGCTGGTGCCGATCGTGGGCAACCTGGTCTGCAACTCGGTGATCACGCTGGTGGCGCTGTCGGTGTCGCCGGTCACGGCCGCGGCCTGCCTGGGCTTCCTGATCCTGATCCACAAGGCCGAGTACGTCATCAACGCCAAGGTGGTCGGCGCACGCACGCAGATGCGCGTGTGGGAGCTGCTGTCGGTGATGTTCGTGGCCGAGGCGGTGTTCGGCCCCGCCGGGCTGGTGGCGGCGCCGCTGTACTACGCGTACCTGAAAAAAGAACTGCACGCGGGCGGCCTCGTCTAGAGGCTGATTGATGTCCTGATCTGATCGGTTCCGGTCCGCTTTGGCGCGGACGAAGCGCTGGCGGCGCCCAAGAATAGGCGGCATCATCCACTTTGCCTTGCCCGCCACCGCCATGACCACCTGTCTGATTGTGATCGACGCCCAGGAATCGTTCCGCCACCGCCCCTACTGGAACGCGGCCCTGCTCGCGCCCTACCTCGAGGCCCAGAACGCGCTGATCGCCGGCGCCGTGGCGGCCGGACTGCCGGTCGTGCGCGTTTTCCACGTCGATGCGCCGGCATCCCCCGCCAACCCCTTCGCGCTCGAATCGGGCCATGTGCGCCCGATCGAGGGCCTCGCGTCCTTTGAGGCGGCCGCCACCTTCACCAAGCACCGCCACAGCGCGCTGGTCAACAGCGGGCTCGACGTATGGCTCACGCAGCACGGCATCCGCCGCCTGATCGTGAGCGGCATCCGCACCGAACAGTGCTGCGAAACCACCACGCGGCACGCCTCGGACCTGGGCTGGGAGGTCGACTACGTGACCGACGCCACCCTCACCTTCGACATGGTGCAGCCCGACGGCCGGCAGCTGTCGGCCGCCGACATCAAGGCGCGCACGGCGACCGTACTGGACGGGCGCTTCGCCACGGTCTGCAGCGTGGCGCAGGCGTTGGCGCGGGCCACGGAAGGCGCGACCGCATGAGCGCCGCGCCGGGCCGCCCCAAGCAAGCTCGCACCGAAGTGCGAAGCACGGAGGTATTTCAATGACCCCGCTGCGCGTGCGCATCCTGGCCTACGACGGCGTCGAGGCGCTCGACTTCGCCGGCCCCTTCGAGGTCTTCACCACCGCGGCCCGCGTGCACCAGCGCCTGCAGCCGGGTGCGCCCGCGCCCTTCGAGGTCGCCTCGGTCGCCCACACCCGCGCCGGGGAACCGGTGCAGGCGCGCGCCGGCCTGCGGCTGCTCGCCGACCACACGCTGGCCGATGCCGCCGCCACCGCCGACGTGCTGGTCATCCCCGGCGGCGTGGTCGATGCGCCCATGGCGAGCCCCGACACCCTGCGCTGGATCGCCCGGTGCGCGGCCGGCGCGCAGCTGGTCGCCTCGGTCTGCACCGGCGTCTTCCTGCTGGCGCAAAGCGGCGTCGTGACGCGCGAGGCGGTCACCACGCACTGGGAAGACCTCGCCGACCTGCGCGCCCAATTCCCGCAACTCGACGTGCGCGACGGCGTGCGCTGGGTCGACACCGGCCGCATCGTCAGCTCGGCCGGCATCAGCGCGGGCATCGACATGAGCCTGCATCTGGTCGAACGCCTGGCAGGGCGCGACCTGGCCGAGCGCACCGCGCGCCAGATGGACTACGCATGGACCTGCAACGAGCCCCTGTCCGCGTAGTCTTCGTGCTCCTGCCCGACAGCCTGGTGCTTGACTGGGCCGGGCCGGCCGAGGCGCTGCGCATCGCCAACCAGCGGCTGCGCGCAGCGGGCCAGCCCGAGCGCTTCGTCATCGAATTCGCGGGGCCGCGCCCAACCGTCATGGGCTCGGTCGGCGTCGCGCTTTCGGGACTGTCGCCGCTGCCGGCGCAGTGGGATGGCCCGGGCTGGGTGGTGCTGGTCGGCCTGCCGGGCGACACCATCGCGACCGACACCCCCGAGGCGCAGGACCTGCTGCACTGGCTGCGCGGCCAGCGCTTCACGCGCGGCGGCGTCGAGCTGGTCACGGTCTGCGCGGGCGCCCTGCTCGCGGCGCACGCGGGCGCGCTCGCGGGCCGGCGCGTCACCACGCACCACCATCACCTGGACGAGCTGCGCGCCGTGGAGCCGCGCTGCGAGGTGGTGAGCAACCGCGTGTTCGTGATCGACCCGCCGGTCTACAGCAGCGCGGGCGTCACGACGGGCATCGACCTGATGCTGCACCGCATCGCCGACACCTGCGGCGAGGCGCTGGCGGCCCAGGTGGCGCAGGCGATGGTGGTCGCGCTGCGGCGCGGCCCGCACGACCCGGAGCTGTCGCCCTTTCTCGCCTACCGCAACCACCTGCACGCGGCGCTGCACCGGGTGCAGGACGCGGTCAGCGAACAACCGCAGGCCGACTGGAGCGTGCCGCGCATGGCCGAGGTCGCCCACACCTCGGCGCGGCACCTGACGCGCCTGTTCGTCGAGCACGCGGGCGTGGCGCCGCTGGCCTACCTGCGCCGGCTGCGGCTGGCCGCAGCGCAACTGGCGCTGGCCTCGGGTGCCAGCGTGACGCGGGCGGCGGAGCTGTCGGGCTTCGGCTCGGACACGCAACTGCGCCGCGCGTGGCACCAGTTCGGGTTGCCGGGCTCGCCCTCCGCGGGCACGTCCGCGCCCGTCCGCTAAGGCTTGTCGCCGCAGGCCTCTGCGCGCGCCCGCAGCAGCGCCTGCTCGCGCGTGTTGCGCGTGAGCGAGGCGGCGCGCTGGAACTCCCGGCGTGCCTCGTCGTGGCGGCCCAGCTTGAAGAGCAGGTCGCCGCGCACGGTCGGCAGCAGGTGGTAGCCCTTCAGCGCGGGCTCGTCCTGCAGCGCATCGACCACCTCCAGCCCGGCCGCCGGCCCGAAGGCCATCGACAGCGCGACCGCGCGGTTCAGCTCGACGATGGGCGACGGCGACAGCGCGTCGTACAGCGCCGCGATGCGGGCCCAGTCGGTCTCGCCCGCGGTGCGCGCACGGGCGTGGCAGGCGGCGATGGCGGCCTGCAGCGCGTAGGGGCCGAGCGCGCCGCCCAGCGCTTCGGCGCGCGCCAGCGCCGCCAGGCCGCGGCGGATCAGCATCGGGTCCCAGCGTGCGCGGTTCTGGTCGAGCAGCAGCACCGGTTCGCCCGAGGCGCCCACGCGCGCGGCGGTGCGCGAGGCCTGGATTTCCATCAGCGCGACCAGCCCGTGCACCTCGGCCTCGCCGGGCACCAGCTCGGCCACGATGCGGCCCAGACGCAGCGCCTCGTCGCACAGCGCGGGGCGCATCCAGTCGTCGCCGGCGGTGGCCGAGTAGCCCTCGTTGAAGATCAGGTAGAGCACCTCGAGCACCGAGGCCAGCCGGGCTTCGAGCTCGTGGCGGCGCGGCACCTCGAAAGGCACGCGCGCCTCGGCCAGCGTGCGCTTGGCACGCACGATGCGCTGCGCCACGGTGGCCTCGGGCACGAGAAAGGCGCGCGCGATCTCGTCGGTCGTGAGGCCGCCCATCAGCCGCAGCGTGAGCGCCACGCGCGCCTCGGTCGAGAGCACGGGATGGCAGGCGGTGAACACCAGGCGCAGCAGGTCGTCGCCGATGTCGTCGTCGAGCGCCGCATCCACCGCCTGCGCGAAGTCGGCCTCGGCCATGGCGTGCAGCGCATCGAGCTCGCGGCCGATCTCGGGCGCCTTGCGCTCGGCCAGTTGCACGTGGCGCAGGCGGTCGAGGGCGCGATGCTTGGCCACCTGCGTGAGCCACGCGGCGGGGTTGTCGGGCACGCCGTCGACGGGCCACTGCTCGAGCGCGGCCACCAGCGCGTCCTGCGCCAGCTCTTCGGCCAGGCCCACGTCGCGCACCTTGCGCGCGAGCGCGGCGATGATCTTCGCGGACTCGATGCGCCAGACCGCCTCGATGGCGCGGTGGATGGCGGCGGTGTCTGGTCCGCTGCTCATGCGGCCTCGCTGCGGCGCGGCGGGCCGGATAGCATGCGGCCATGACACCACGCCTCGTCTTGTGGAGCCTGGGTTTCGCGTTCGGCCTCGCCTGCGGGGGCGTCCGGGCGGACGACCTCGCCGTGGAGCGCAACAGCCTGGGCATGGCCTTCGTGCGATTGCCGGCCGGCGAATTCCTCATGGGCAGCGACGAGGCGCCCGAGGCGCTGGCGCGCGACTACCCCCAACTGCCCAAGGAGCGCTTCACCCAGCTGGCCGACGAAGGGCCGGTGCACAAGGTGCGCATCACGCGGGCGTTCTGGATGGGCCGGCACGAGGTGACGGTGGGCCAGTTCCGGCGCTTCCTCGAGGCCTCGGGCTACGTGCCCGAATCGGTGGCCGACGGCACCGGCGGCTACGGCTGGCGCGCCGACTACGACCCCGCCACCACGCGGCGCGGCGACGCCTTCGAGGGCCGCGACCCACGCTACTCGTGGCGCAACCCGGGCTTCGCGCAGGGCGACGACCACCCGGTGGTCAACGTGAGCTGGAACGACGCGCAGGCGCTGGCCGCCTGGCTGAGCCAGACGGAGGGCCGGCGCTACCGCCTGCCGACCGAGGCCGAGTGGGAGTACGCCTGCCGCGCCGGCACGCGCACGCGCTACAGCACGGGGGACGATCCGGCCACGCTGCTGCGCGGGGCCAATGTGTTCGACACGCGCAGCGCCGCGCATTGGCCGCGCTGGCGCGCGATGGCGCTCGCGGGCGACGACGGTTTTGCCTTCACCGCCCCGGTCGGCAGCTTCGCGCCGAACGCCTGGGGCCTCTACGACATGCACGGCAATGCGTGGGAGTGGGTGGCCGACTGGCATGGCGACGAATACTACGCGCGCTCCCCGGCCGACGACCCTCAGGGCCCGGCCACGGGCACCGTGCGGGTGCGCCGCGGGGGCTCCTGGCACACCTGGGCTTTCTATGCCCGCTCGTCGTACCGCAACTGGAATGCGCCGGACACACGCTACACGCTGGTGGGCATCCGGCTGGTGCGAGAAGACTAGGGCCCGCTTACTTCTTCAGGGTCTGCTGCATCGACGTGAACTCGCTCGCCACGTCCTGCACCTCGGGCGAGAAGTCCTCCATCTCCTGCACCTGGCGGATCTCGATGACCTCGTTCTCGCTGCCCGGACAGCGGCTCGCCCATTCGATGGCCTCGGCGCGCGAGGCGACGTCGATCAGCCAGTAGCCGCCCAGCACTTCCTTGGCCTCGGCGAAGGGGCCGTCGACCACCTTCGGCTTGCCGCCCGGAAAGCTCACGCGCGCGCCCATCGACGGCGGATGCAGGCCCTCGCAGCCGATCAGCACGCCGGCCTTCTGCAGGGACTCGTTGAAGGCCATCATCGACCCCACGCGTTCGACGTCGTCGGGCACGGTGCCGGGCGCGGCGTTTTCGTAGCCGTGGGGAATCATCAGCAGCATGAATCGCATGATCGTTTCTCCTTCGAGGAATGGATGAGGTTCAGCGGCCGGCCTTGGCAGCCGACTCGGCGCGCAGGCGGTCTTCCTGCGCCAGCAGCTCGGGCGTCATGGCGTCGCCGAAATCGGTGGCCTCGAAGACCTGGCGGATCTCGATCTCGCCTTCCTGGAACGGGCTGCGCTTGATCCACTCGATGGCCTCTTCCTTCGACTTGACCTGCAGCAGCCAGAAGCCCGCCAGCAGCTCCTTCGTCTCGGTGAAGGGGCCGTCGATGACGGTGCGCTTCTTGCCTTCGCAGCGCACGCGCGCGCCCTTGGAGCTGGGGTGCAGCCCTTCGCCCGCCAGCAGCACGCCGGCCTTGACCAGTTCCTCGTTGAACCGGCCCATCTCGGTGAGGATCTCGGTGCTCGGCATCACGCCGGCTTCGGAATCCTTGCTCGCCTTGACCAGAACCATGAATCGCATGTCGTTTCTCCTGAAAGTGGGTGGGGATCGGGAGACGCCGGAATCTGCGTGCTCCTGTTCACACGTCGCGCGAGCGGGCCACGGATCGACACGGCCGCATCGATCTGCTTGTAATTTTGTGTTTCAGAGATAGCCGCAGAACCGCAGCACGTGGCCGTCGGGTTCGCGGATCGCGAATTCGCGCAGGCCCCAGGGCTGGGACGTGGGCGGCTCGATGATGGTCACGCCGCGCTTCACATAGGCGGCGTGCAGGCCGTCGATGTCCTTGCCGACGTGGATCACGATTTCGCCGCGCCAGGGCCGGGCCTCGCGGCTGCCGCATTGCCACAGGCGCAGGTACACGGGGTCGCCATAGCTGCGGTCGCCCTTCATCACGCGGGCGTAGCTGGGCGGCTCGCCGGCGATGAAGTCGATCTCGAAACCCAGCACCTCGGAAAACCAGCGCGCGGCGCGCGAGACGTCGGACACCGGCAGCACCGGCTGCACGCCGTGGAATTCGTGCAGCGTGCCCAGGTCGGGCGCCGCGCTCACGCCGGTGCGGGTGTCGGTCATGGCGTTGGGGCGGTCAGTTGGCCAGGCGCCGCAGCAGCGCCACGCGCTCGGCGATCGCGTCGATGTCGAGCGCGTCTTCGGCGTTGGCGAGGTAGGTTTCGAGGTCGCGCACGGCCAGCGCCGCATGGCCCTGCTCGGCATGCGCCACGCCGCGGTCGCGGTGCTCGCCCCAGGCGGTGGGCAAGAGGGCAATGAGGCGGTTCTGCACCGCGATGTAGCGCGGCCAGTCTTCCTGGGCGTGGTGCACTTCCTTCAGGTTGCGCAGCATGCGCGCGATGATCTCGCGCGGGCTCGCGGGCTGCAGGTACAGGCCCAGCGGCACGTCGAATTCGCCGACCAGCCCGTTGCCGCGCTTGTAGGGTTCGAGCCGCTCGCCCAGCTCTTCGCGCGAGAGCGACTTGCCGGTGAACGGGTCGATCACGACCTGCCCCTTGGGCAGCGTGACCTTGACCATGAAATGCCCCGGGAAGCTGATGCCGCGCGTCTGCAGGCCCAGGCCCTGGGCCAGCTCCATCCACAGCACGGCCAGCGAGATCGGGATGCCGCGGCGGGTGCGCAGCACGGCGTTCAGGTAGCTGTTGTCGGGGTCGTAGTAGTCGTTGACGTTGCCGCCGAAATTCAGGTCGCTGAAGAAGAACTGGTTCAGCGCGCGCAGCCGGGCCAGCGGCGCGGCGTCGGCCGGCAGGCGGCGCTTGAGGCGCGCGAGCAGCTGGTCGACGTCGCCCAGCACCTGCTGCACGTCGAGTTCGGGGTATTCGTCCTGCGCGATGCTGGCGGCCGCTTCGAGCAGCGGAAAGTGGTCATCGCTGCCGACCAGCGACTCGAAATATTCCAGTGCCGTGGGAACCTGGTAGCTGAACGTCATATGGCTTTGTAGAGGAGCCCGCAGGGAGCGTCAAGGCAGTGTTTTCCGGCTCGCCAACGGCGCTTCAGCGGCGCATGAAACTGCGCAGGCGCACGCCCGCGGCGGTGAGCACGGCGAAATAGAGCAGCGCGGCGCCGGCGATGAGCGCGGCCAGCAGGCCGATGCGGTGCAGGCGCTGCGCGCGCAGGCCGACCCAGTCGAAATAGTGCGCGCCCCACGCCAGCAAAACCGCCAGCACCACGGTGCCCAGCAGCACCTGCAGCGCAAACTTGCCCCAGCCGGGCTCGGGGGTGTAGCTGCCGCGGCGGATCAGGCCGATCAGCAGCCACAGCGCGTTGACCAGCGCACCGATGCCGATGGTCAGCGTCAGCGCCGCGTGCTGCAGCAACGGCACCAGGAAGAAGTTGAGCACCTGCGTGAACACCAGCACCGTCACGGCGATCAGCATGGGCGTGCGCGTGTCGTGCTTGGCGTAGTAGCCGGGCGCGAGCACCTTGACCGCCACGAGGCCGACCAGCCCCACGCCGTAGCCCATGAGCGCCACGGTGGTGCGGCCCACGTCCTCGCCGGTGTAGGCGCCGTTGTGGAACAGCACCGCCACGAGCGGCTTGGCGAACAGCAGCAGCGCCACGGCGCACGGCGCCGCCAGCAGCACCACGAGGCGCAGGCCCCAGTCGAGCAGCGAGGAGTAGCGCGCGTCGTCCTTGGCGGCGCGGGCGCCGGCGAGCTGGGGCATCAGCACCACGCCCAGCGCCACGCCGAGCATGGCGGTGGGAAACTCCATCAGCCGGTCGGCGTTGGTGACCCAGGTCACGCTGCCGGTGGCCAGGTGCGAGGCGATCTGCGTGTTGATGAGCAGCGAGATCTGCGCCACGCTCACGCCCAGCAGCGCCGGCAGCATGAGCTTCATGACCTTGCGGGTGGTCGGATCGGTCCACGCGGCGCGCAGCGCCTTGAAGCTGGCGCCGATGCGCGGCATGAGCCCCAATGCGCGCAGCGCCGGAATCTGCAGGGCCAGCTGCAGCACGCCGCCGACCATCACGCCCACGCACTGGGCGTAGATCGGCTCGATGCCGTAGCGACGGAACAGCGGCGCGCCGATGGAGATCGACAGGATCAGCGCGATGTTGAGCAGCACCGGCGACGCCGCCGGCACCGCGAACTTGCGCCAGGTGTTGAGGATGCCGCCCGCCAGCGCCACCAGCGACATGAAGCCGATGTAGGGGAACATCCAGCGCGTCATGACCACGGCGGCGTCGAAGCCCTGCAGGCCGCTGGCCATGGCCCAGACCAGCAGCGGCGCGCCGGCCACGCCGGCCACGCACAGCACCACCAGGGCCCAGGTCAGCAGCGTGGCGACGTGGTCGACCAGCTCCCGGGCGCCCTCCTGCCCCGCCTCGGTCTTGCGCGCGGCCAGCACCGGCACGAAGGCCTGGCTGAAGGCGCCCTCGCCGAACACGCGGCGAAACAGGTTGGGGATGCGAAAGGCGACGTTGAAGGCGTCGGTGAGCGCGCTGACGCCGAACACCGAGGCAAACAGCACGTCGCGCACGAGGCCCGTGATCCGCGAAGCGAGGGTCAGCAGGGAGACGGTGGAGGCGGATTTGAACAGGGACACGGGGGCGAGTGTAGGGCTGCGAAAGGTGGCAAAAGCAGGCAATTCGGCAAAAACCGGAACCCGGCCTATAATGGAGGGCTTTGCTGCATCATCCTCAGACACCTAAGGAACACTAAATATGGCATCCGCCAAGCCCAAGAAGAAGAACCCGCGCCTCGCGTCGGGCCGCAAGCGCGTCCGCCAGGACGTCAAGCTCAACGCTGCGAACACCTCGCTGCGCTCCAAATACCGTACCGCTGTCAAGAACGTCGAAAAGGCTGTTCTGGCTGGCGACAAGACCAAGGCAAGCGAACTGTTCGCGAAGGCCCAGAGCATCGTCGACACCGTCGCCGACAAGGGCATCTTCCACAAGAACAAGGCCGCCCGCGACAAGAGCCGCCTGTCGGCCAAGGTCAAGGCCCTCGCCCTGGCGCCTGAAAAGGCCGCCGCCTGACACCTGTCAGGCAAGCCCGGACCGGAATCCTCCGGTCCGCCGTTTGATCGGGGTGCGCTGCAGCAAGCAAAAGTGAAAAACCGCCTTCGGGCGGTTTTTTCATGGGCGCTCGAAAAGCATCCAGGCGCGAGCAACCTGCGCAGCCCAAAAAAAAGACCTGGAAGTCAGGTCTTTTTGGGAGGGGGCGGCGTGTCCGCCGGGTCGGGCACCAGGCAGGCCTCGGCCACCTGGAGGTTGTTGTCTTTCGCGAAGTTCACGCAGAAGTCCCAGGCCATGGGCTCGGCGTCGCGCAGGGCGCGGTTCACCACCACGCATTTCACGCCGTTGATGGTCGTGGGAATGCACCAGGGCGAATAGCTCAGGTGGCTGCCCGGGTAGGCGCCGCCGGGGCGGAAGGAGCACATGACGCCGGCGAGGCGTTCGGCCCAGTCGCTGGGGCGAAAAGTGCGGCCATCGTGGGTGATGCCCTGGATGAAGATTTCTTTGGCGTTGGGGGAAATCATCGTGAAGTGAGGCGACCGGAACAGGTGCTGCGGTGCAGCAAGCGATTGTATCCGGGGCCCTTTTTGCATCCTGAATGGGGGGCATTGCTGTGATGCGGAATCCTCAACGAAGCCGTCAAACCGCACGCCTAGAATTCGCGTTCCCTATCTGGAGAACCGAATGAGCGCCACCGCCCAGCAACCCACCTCGCCCCACGTCATGAACACCTACGGTCGCCTGCCGATCGCGCTGTCGCACGGCCAGGGCTGCCGAGTCTGGGACACCACGGGCAAGGCCTACCTCGACGGGCTGGGCGGCATCGCCGTCAACACGCTGGGCCACAACCACCCCGAGCTGGTGCCCGCCCTGCAGGACCAGCTGACCAAGCTGATCCACAGCTCCAACTACTACCACGTGACCGGCCAGGAACAGCTCGCCACCAAGCTGACCGAGCTGTCGGGCCTGACCAACGCCTTCTTCTGCTGCACCGGCCTGGAAGCCAACGAAGCCGCCCTGAAACTGGCGCGCAAGTTCGGCCACGACAAGGGCATCGAGCGCCCCGAGATCGTCGTCTACGAAGCCGCCTTCCACGGCCGCAGCATCGCCACGCTGTCGGCCACCGGCAACCCCAAGGTGCAGGCCGGCTTCGGCCCGCTGGTCGAAGGCTTCATCCGCGTGCCGCTGAACGACATCGAGGCGCTGAAGAAGGCCACCGAAGGCAACCCGAACGTGGTCGCCGTGTTCTTCGAAACCATCCAGGGCGAAGGCGGCATCAACCCGATGCGCGTCGACTACCTCAAGCAGGTGCGCCAGCTGTGCGACGAGCGCGACTGGCTCATGATGATCGACGAAGTGCAGTGCGGCATGGGCCGCACCGGCAAGTGGTTCGCGCACCAGTGGGCGGGCATCAAGCCCGACGTGATGCCGCTGGCCAAGGGCCTGGGCTCGGGCGTGCCGATCGGCGCCGTGGTCGCCGGCCCCAAGGCCGCCAACATCTTCGGCCCCGGCAACCACGGCACCACCTTCGGCGGCAACCCGCTGGCCATGCGCGCCGGTGTGGAAACCATCCGCATCATGGAAGAGCACAAGCTGCTCGAGAACGCCGCCACCGTGGGCGCGCACCTGAAGGCCGCACTCGAGCGCGAAATCGGCAGCCTGCCCGGCGTGAAGGAGATCCGCGGCCAGGGCCTGATGCTGGGCATCGAGCTCGACCGGCCCTGCGGCGCGATCCTGAACCGCGCCTGCGACGCCGGCCTGCTGCTGAGCGTGACGGCCGACAAGGTGATCCGCCTCGTGCCGCCGCTCATCCTGAGCATTGCCGAAGCCGACGAGATCGTCGCGATCCTCGCGCCGATCGTCAAAACCTTCCTCTCGGAGCCCGTTGCGCAATGACGACCGCCGCCGCACCGAACGCCCTGCGCCACTACCTGCAGTTCTCGGACCTCACGGCCGACGAGTACGTCTACCTCTTCGATCGCATGGCGATCATCAAGAAGAAGTTCAAGACGTACGAAAAGCACCAGCCGCTGGTCGACCGCACGCTGGCCATGATCTTCGAGAAGGCCAGCACGCGCACCCGCGTGAGCTTCGAGGCCGGCATGTACCAGCTCGGCGGCAGCGTGGTGCACCTGACCACGGGCGACAGCCAGCTGGGCCGCGCCGAGCCCATCGAGGACAGCGCCAAGGTCATCAGCCGCATGGTCGACCTGGTGATGATCCGCACCTACGAGCAGACCAAGATCGACGCCTTCGCCGCGCACTCGCGCGTGCCCGTCATCAACGGCCTGACCAACGAGTTCCACCCCTGCCAGATCCTGGCGGACATCTTCACCTACATCGAGCACCGCGGCTCGATCCAGGGCAAGACGGTGGCGTGGGTCGGCGACGGCAACAACATGGCCAACACCTGGCTGCAGGCCGCTGAAATTCTTGGCTTCACCGTGCACGTGAGCACGCCCAGCGGCTACGAGGTCGACCAGTCGATCGCCGGCATTCGTTCGGGCGACAGCTACAAGGTCTTCCAGGACCCGATGGAAGCCTGCCGCGGCGCCGACCTCGTCACCACCGACGTGTGGACCAGCATGGGCTACGAGGCCGAGAACGAAGCGCGCCGCAAGGCCTTCGCCGACTGGTGCGTCGACGAGGACATGATGCGCATCGCCCAGACCGACGCCCTCTTCATGCACTGCCTGCCCGCGCACCGCGGCGAGGAAGTGCAGGCCGAGGTCATCGACGGCCCGCAGTCGGTCGTGTGGGACGAGGCCGAGAACCGCCTGCACGCACAGAAGGCGCTGATGGAGTTCCTGCTGCTCGGCAGGCTCTGACATCGCGCCACTGAACCAACGGAGCGCCGCATGGAGCTGATGAACCGCTACCTGCCGCGCTACCAGTTCGCGGAGACGCACAGCCTCCACGTGCCCGCGTCGCCCGCGCGCGTGCTCGACATGGCGGCCCGGCCCGAGATCACCGACGACCCCGTGGCGCGCAGCCTGATCGCGCTGCGCGAACTGCCGAACCGGCTGGCCAGCCGGCTCGGGCTCGCCGCTCCCACGCTGCGCCAGCGCGAGGCCTTCGGTTTTGCCGACTTCACGCCGCTGGGGCGCGACGGCGAGCGCGAACTGGCCTTCGGCCTGGCCGGCCGCTTCTGGCGCTTCGACTACGGCCTGGTCCCGCTGGCCGACGGCCCGGCCTTCGCCGCGCTCGATGCCACGGGCCTGGCCAAGCTGGTGCTTCACTTCACGGCCGAGCCCGAAGGCACTGGCACGCGCCTCACCACCCGCACCCGGGTCTGGTGCGGCGATGCCGCCGCGCAGCGCCGCTTCACCGCCTACTGGCTGCTGATCCGTCCCGCGAGCGGGCTGATCCGCCGCCGCATGCTGCAGCGCGTGCGTGACGCCGCGCTGCTCGCCTCATGAATCCCTGCCAGACCTGCGGCGCCTGCTGCGCCAGCTACCGCGTCGACTTCAGCGTGCACGAGCTCGACGACCACGGCGGCCGCGTGCCCTCGGGCCTGGCGGTCGACGTGAACGACGCCCTGTGCCGCATGCGCGGCACCGACCACACGCCGCCGCGCTGCGCCGCGCTCACCGGCAAGATCGGCCAGTCGGTGGCCTGCGGCATCTACGAATGGCGGCCGAACCCCTGCCACGAGCTGCAGGCCGGCAGCGACGCCTGTCAGCGTGCGCGCCTGCGGCATGGGCTGCCGATGCTGTCCGACGAACTGCACTGACGACAGGCCAGGCCAGGCCAGGTCAGGCGACGGGCACTGGCAATCCACCGAGCTGCCCCTTGAACTCCTGCAGCGAGAAATGCGTCTGCACATGGCGCACGCCCGGCAGTCGGTGCAGCTTGCGCTGCAGCAGGTCGGAATACGCATCGAGGTCCTTCGCGACCACCACGAGGATGAAATCCGCCGGCCCCGAGATGCCGTGGAACATCACCACCTCGGGAATGGCGCACACCGCGTCCTCGAAGGCGCGCGACGAAATTTCGGTCTGGTGGTCGATGCCGACCATCACGAAGGCCAGCACGCCGAAGCCCAGCGCGCGCCGGTTCAGGCCCGCGTGGTAGCCGCCGATCACGCCGTCGTCCTCCAGCTTCTTCACCCGGCGCCAGCACGGCGACTGCGACAGGTGCGCCATCTGCGCCAGCTCGCCCGAGGTCAGGCGGGCGTTGTCCTGCAGCGCGCGCAGCAGCTGGAGGTCGGTTCGGTCGAGGTCGGCTTGCATGATTTGTTCTCCATTTCCTGTCGATTGAATAGATTATTCAATCTTTCGATGATTGATGGATAACTTCTCGACTCAAGGCAGTCACTGCGCATAGCATTCGGCACCCGCCGGCCCCTTGTGAAGCGACTCCAACCGGCCCACACTGCCCTTTTTCTTCCTTCGCCCTGCCGCCCGCCATGACCGCCCCGCTCCGACTCTGGGACATCTCCGCCCCCGTGCACGCCGGCAGCCCGGTGTTCCCGGGCGACACGCCGTATTCGCAGCAGTGGTGCGCCACCATCGGCCCCGGCTGCCCGGTCAACGTGAGCGCGATCACGCTGTCGCCGCACGTGGGCACCCATGCCGACGCGCCACTGCACTACGCCCCCGAAGGCCAGACCATCGGCCAGGTCGACCTCACGCCCTTCCTCGGCCCCTGCCGCGTGATCCATGCGATCGGCCGCGGCCCGCTGGTCACCTGGGAGCACATCGCGCATGCCGTGAACGACACGCTGCCCCCGCGCGTGCTCGTGCGCACCTACCCGGCCATGCCCGTCGACCGCTGGGACCCGCAGCTCGCGGCCTATGCACCCGCCACCGTCGAGCGCCTGGCCGCCATGGGCGTGAAGCTCATCGGCATCGACACCGCCAGCATCGACCCGGCCGACAGCAAGACGCTCGACAGCCACCAGCGCATCCGCCACCTCGACCTGCGCGTGCTCGAAAACCTCGTGCTCGACACCGTGCCCGAGGGCGACTACGAACTCATCGCGCTGCCGCTCAAGCTGACAAGCGCCGATGCCTCCCCCGTGCGCGCCGTGCTGCGCGAACTTCCCCGCTGAAACCACCCTTTCCATGACGACGACCCTTGCCGACTGCCGCGCCCTCGACGCGCAAGACCCGCTGCGCGCCCTGCGCGACCAATTCACCCTGCCCGAGGGCGTGCTCTACCTCGACGGCAACTCGCTCGGCGTGCTGCCCAAGGCCGCGCCCGCGCGCATCGCCGACGTGGTCGCCAAGGAATGGGGCGAAGGCCTGATCCGCTCGTGGAACACCGCGAGCTGGTTCGACCTGCCGCAGCGCCTGGGCGACAAGGTGGCCCGCCTGATCGGCGCCGCGCCCGGCGAAGTGGTGTGCACCGACAGCACCTCCGTCAATCTCTACAAGGTGCTGTTCGCCGCGCTCTCGCAGCAGAAGGCCAGCGGCCGCAAGCTGGTGGTGAGCGAGCGCAGCAACTTTCCCACTGACCTGTACATCGCCGAATCGCTGTGCCGCGAACGCGGCTTCACGCTGAAGCTGATCGATGCGAGTGAGCTCCCAGCCGCACTGACCGATGAGGTCGCCGTGCTCATGCTCACGCACGTCAACTACCGCACCGGCGCCATGCACGACATGAAGGCCGTCACCGCCGCCGCGCACGCCGCGGGCGCGCTCACCGTGTGGGACCTGGCGCACAGCGCGGGCGCCGTGCCCGTGGCGCTCAACGACAGCGACGCCGACTACGCGATCGGCTGCGGCTACAAGTACCTCAACGGCGGCCCCGGCGCGCCCGCTTTTGCCTGGGTGAACACGAAGCACGCAGGCCAGTTCGAGCAGCCGCTGTCCGGCTGGTGGGGCCACGCGGCGCCCTTCGAGTTCACGCCGCACTACCGCCCTGCCCCAGGCGTCGGCCGCTACCTGTGCGGCACGCAACCGGTCATCGCCTTGGCCGGGCTCGAATGCGGACTCGACACCGTGCTGGCCGCCGAAGCCTTCAACGGCACCGGCGGTGCGATGGCCGCGCTGCGCACCAAGTCGCTCGCGCTCACCGACCTGTTCATCCGCCTGGTCGAAGAACGCTGCGCCGGCCAGGGCCTGTCACTCGTCACGCCGCGCGACCACGCACTGCGCGGCTCGCAGGTGTGCCTCAGCCGCGAAGAAGGCGCCTACGCCATCGTGCAGGCCCTGATCGCGCGCGGCGTGATCGGCGACTACCGCGCCGGCGATTCTCAGATGCCCGACATCCTGCGCTTCGGCTTCACGCCGCTGTATGTCGGCTTCGAGGACGTGTGGCACTCGGTCGAACACCTCGTGCAGGTGCTCAAGACCGGCGAGTGGCGACGCGCCGAATTCAACCGCAAGAACGCAGTGACATGAGCACCGACAACGACAACAACAAGACCCCCGAGTCCATCGTCCACGAAGAGAAGGCGCAGCTGGACTTCAGCAAGTCCATGAGCTACGGCGACTACCTGCACCTCGACGAAATCCTGAACGCGCAGCATCCGCTGTCGCCCGCGCACGACGAGATGCTGTTCATCGTGCAGCACCAGACCAGCGAACTCTGGATGAAGCTCATGCTGCACGAGCTGCACGCCGCCGTGCAGTGCATCGCGCAGGAGCGCCTGCCCGACGCCTTCAAGATGCTCGCGCGCGTGAGCCGCATCATGGAACAGCTGGTGAGCGCATGGACTGTGCTCTCGACCATGACGCCGCCCGAGTACACGGCGATGCGCCCCTACCTCGCCAACTCCAGCGGCTTCCAGAGCGCGCAGTACCGCTGCATCGAGTTCCTGCTCGGCAACAAGAACGCCGCCATGCTCAAGCCGCACGCCCACCGCGCCGACCTGCTCGCGCAGGTGGACGCGGCCTACCGCGCGCCCTCGCTGTACGACGAATCGCTGCGCCTGCTCGCACGCCACGGCCTGCCCGTGCCCGCCGACCGCCTGGAGCGCGACTGGACCCAGCCCTACGAATCGAGCGACGGCGTCGAAGCCGCCTGGCTCACGGTCTACCGCAACCCGCACGACCACTGGGACCTGTACCAGCTCGGCGAAAAACTCACCGACCTCGAAGACGCCTTCCGCCTCTGGCGCTTCCGCCACGTGACCACGGTCGAACGCGTGATCGGCTTCAAGCGCGGCACCGGCGGCACGGGCGGCGTGAGCTACCTGCGCAAGATGCTCGACGTGGTGTTGTTCCCCGAGATCTGGAAGCTGCGCACCGATCTGTAGTGCGACATGCGGGGGCTTGCAGCAGCCCCGGGCGAACGAGGGTTGCTCCATCGGCGCAAAGCGCTACATTTTGGAGAACACGGAGGCCGCTGCCATGAACAACAACACCTCGTTCTCTGTTGAAGAGCTCTCCACCCTGCGCGAACATGGCGTCGTGCTGTTCGCCGATCGCGTGATCTTCGACGCGCAGCCGCCGATGCCGCAGCAGCAGATCGATGCAGTGCAGGCGCTGTGCGCCGGGCCACTGCCCGAAGCGCTGGTCGCGCTGTGGCAGCACACGGCGGGCGGGCGCCTCGACTACGACCTCGCGTTGCCGATGAACGGAAACGTCGAGAGCGTCAGTTGGTCGGAGCTGTTCTGGGACGGCAGCGACGGCTACCGCGACCTGCAGGGCTGGATCGAGCACGAGCAGGAACTCGCCGAGGAAGCGGCCGAAGACAGCGGCACGCCCTGGAGCGGCAAGCTCACGCACCTGCCCTTCGGCGGCTTCGAGTACTGCGACCGCGTCTACGCGGTGGTCGAGCCCGGCGCCACGCACGGCCAGGTCATCGCGTGGAAGCAGGGCCTGCCGCCGGCCTGGACGCACGCGCTGCACGAAGACGGCCTGAGCCCCGTCGCGGCCGACCTGTACGGCGCCTTCGCGGCGCTGCATCTCGACGAAGACCCGCTGGCGCCGACGGGCGACTACTTCTCGGGGCAGGCGCTGCTCGCCTACCTCGACGATCGCCACGAAGGCTACGGGCTGGACCTCGACCTGATGGACAAGCTGGTCACCTTCTATTGCCGCGCCATCGTCGACTGGCGCACGCCGCTGGCCGACGGCACGCTGCGCCATCACCCGGCGCTGGCACGCGCGGCGCTGCGCCACGCGATTGCCACCGACGACGCTGCGCTGGTCGCCGAACTTGCCGCCGCAGGCCTGAACTTCGAAGGGCCGCATGAAGGCAGTGCACTCGCCACCGACGTGGCCGTGGGACACAGCGCCTTCGCCGCCGCGGCAGCACTGGTGCGCGCAGGCGCGCCGGTGGCATCCGACGTGCTGCGCAACATCGACGGTCAGATCTCGCCCGAACTCACGAGCGCCCTGCTGGACAACGGCGCCGAGCCGACCGTGGCGGCCATCGTGAAATGCGCGGCCTGCGGTGCGCCCGCCAGCGCGCACCTGATCGCCGACGCATGCACGCAGATCGGCATCGATGTACCGCCGGCCTTCGTGGCGGATCGCGACGCGATGCTGGTCGAGTTGGAAACCACGCTCGCGCAGATGCGCGATGGGACGCATGGGCATTACCTGGGGCAGGAAGGTCTCGCCGAGCGCATCGAGCATCTGCAGACGTTCCGGCTCTGATTCTTTCAGGGCGACGCTCCCGCCGACGGGGAGCCTTGCTCCGCGAATGTCCCCCGGCCTGCGGCCTCCTCCTTGATTTCGCTGCGCAAGGCACCCCATCGGCGTGAGCGTTGGGCAGTGCGGTTGTCGATCGGCTGCACACCAGCGCGGCGTCCCGTGCCCAGGGCACTGGGTGCTTCCCGCAGCGAAATCAAGGAGGAGGGGCGAAGCCCCGGGGGACATTCGCGGAGGGAAGTACCCGGTGGCCTGGGCACGCGCCCTGGATCAACCGCCGTACAGCCAGGGCTGATCGAGCAACCGGGACCCCAACAAGCGCATCGCCATGTCACGCCCCAAACGCACCGCCCCGGTGGCGTGAAAGATCTCGCCATTGCGACGCGCACGCGCCTGCACCTGCGCGTTGCGTTCCCAGCGCGCATCGGCATAGCGTGCAAACGCAGCCGGCACACCCAGCGCCGAGGTGTCGCCCAGGGCATCCGCCAACGCGACCGCATCCTCGATCGCCATGCCCGCCCCTTGCGCAAGGTACGGCACCATCGGATGCGCAGCATCGCCTACCAGCGCCACGCGCTCGTGCGCCATGTCGCCAGGGCCGGCCACAGGCGCCCGGTCGCTCAGCGTCCACGCACGCCAAGCAGGCATCGCGTCGAGCAATGACTGAAGACTCGCACAGCTGCGCCCCATCGCCTGCTTCAGCGCGACAAGGCTGCTGGCCTGATCCCAATCGCGCGCATTGCCAGCCGGTGCAGATTCGGCGATCACGACGACGTTGAGCGCATCCCCCGCGCGCACCGGGTACGCAACCGCATGCAAACGCGGCCCGAGCCACACATCCACACGCGAACGACGCAACGCCGCAGGCAGGTCGGCCTGACGCACCAGCGCACGCCACGCCGTGTGTCCCGTCACGCGCGGCGGCGCTTCAGCAGATTCGGATTCAAGCTGCGCCCGCACCAGGCTCCACAGGCCGTCGGCCCCCACCAGCGCCTCGCCCTCCCACGCACGCGCGTCGGTGCTCGAGACGCAGACGAGGTCGTCGCTGGTCTCGACCTGGCGGATGCGCGCGGCCGTGACCAGCGAGCCCGTGCCCTGCGCGCGCACGGCATCGAGCAGCAGCGTGTGCAGGTCGGCGCGGTGCACGCAGCAGTACGGCGCGCCGTAGCGCTGCTGCATGGCATCGCCCAGCGGCATGCGGGCCAGTTCGGCGCCGCTGCCGGCGCTGTGGACCACCAGCGCCTCCGGACGCGCTGCGATGGCTGCGAGGCCGCGGCCGAGGTCGAGTTGTTGAAGGCGGCGGGTGGCGTTGGGGCCGAGCTGCACGCCGGCGCCGATTTCGCCGAAGTCGGCGGCCTGCTCGAAGACGTCGGCGCGGTGGTGGGCGCGGGACAGCGCCAGCGCCGTGGCCAGCCCTCCGATCCCGCCCCCGGCGACGAGGATGTGCGCGGGCATCGGACTCAGCGTCCGGTGCTGGGCGTGGTGGAAGTCAGCGCGGGGCTGCTGTGGCTGTCGGCCGGGTCGGCGCCAGCGGGTTTCTTGGGAGCACAGCTGCCGCAGCTGTCGCACGAGCCGCAGCCCGAGGTCTTGGCCAGCGAGGCGGCGAGTTGATCGGCGCGGGCCTGATCGATGAGGCCCGCGCGCTGCGTGCCGGCCGCGAACTTGCGCGCGGCGCCACGGCGCCAGCCGGCAGGCATCCAGCGCCAGACCGCGTAGAGCGCGGCGGCCGCGACGATCAATCCGACGATCAGTTGCTGTGTCATGTCTTCTTCAACCCTTTCCCTGTGGTTTTACCCCGCGCCGACAGCGAGTGCAATGCGATAGGTCAAGAAGCATGCCACGTATGCCAGGGCGAATAAGTAGCCCGCCATGATCCACACGTATTTCCAGGAGCCGGTTTCGCGCTTGACGGCCGCCAGCGTCGAGATG
The DNA here is from genome assembly GCF_006323185.2 of Variovorax sp. KBS0712. NCBI lineage: Bacteria > Pseudomonadati > Pseudomonadota > Betaproteobacteria > Burkholderiales > Comamonadaceae > Variovorax > Variovorax sp. KBS0712. The sequence goes on from NZ_VCCD02000002.1 coordinate 124,514, forward strand.
CACTGCGGCGCGAACACGTACCAGACCAGCAGCGACAGCGCGGTCGCCAGCGACCAGCTGCCGGCGATGAGCGGCTCCAGCGCACTGGCCACGTCGTCGCCGGTGGCCGAGAGCGCATACACCGTGCCCAGCGCGCCCACCGCGACTTCGCGCGCGGCCATGCCCGGCACCAGCGCGATGGAGATCTGCCAGTTGAAGCCGATGGGCGCGAAGATGTGCTCCAGCCCGCGGCCGATCATGCCGGCCAGGCTGTATTGAATGGCGGGGCCGGTCGCGCCTTCGGGCGGCGACGGGAAGGTCGACAGGAACCACAGCAGGATCGTGAGCGTGAGGATGATCGTGCCCACGCGCTGGATGAAGATCCAGGCCCGCTCATAGAGGCCCAGCGCCAGGTTGCGCAGGTTCGGCCAGCGGTAGGCCGGAAGCTCCATCAGCAGCGGCGAGTGCCGCGTGCTATCGCGGAAACGCTTCATCACCCAGGCCACGGCCATTGCCGAGACGATGCCGAACACGTACAGCGCGAACAGCACCACGCCCTGAAGGTTGAAGATGCCGCCCACCTCGCGCGCCGGAATGAAGGCCGCGATGAGCAGCGCATACACCGGCAGCCGCGCCGAGCAGGTCATGAGCGGCGCGATCATGATGGTCGTGATGCGGTCGCGCCAGTTGCTGATGGTGCGCGTGGCCATCACGCCCGGAATGGCGCAGGCAAAGCTCGACAGCAGCGGAATGAACGAGCGGCCCGACAGCCCCACGGTGCCCATCAGGCGGTCGAGCAGGAAGGCCGCGCGCGGCAGGTAGCCGGAATCTTCGAGCGCGAGGATGAACAGGAACAGGATCAGGATCTGCGGCAGGAACACGATCACGCCGCCCACGCCCGCGATCACGCCGTCGACCAGCAGGCTCTGCAGCATGCCTTCGGGCATGTGCGTCTTGATGAGGTTGCCCAGCCCCTCGGTGCCGGCCTTGATGGCGTCCATCGGCACGTTGGCCCAGCTGAACACGGCCTGGAACATCAGGAACATGGTGACCGCCAGCACCAGCATGCCCCACACCGGGTGCATCACGACGCGGTCGATGCGGTCGCTGGTGTCCAGGCTGCCCACGGGCTCCTTCACGGCCAGGCCGAGGATGCGGCGCACCTCGCGCTGCGTGGCGAGCACGTCGTCCAGGCCGGGCGCCTTCCAGGGCTGGGGCGCCGCGGCGGCGACCGGTGCGTCGAGCGCCTCGAGCAGGTTCTTCGCGCCGCCGGTGTGGACACCCACGGTCTCGATCACCGGCACGCCGAGTTCGCGCGAGAGCACGGCGGTGTCGACCGCGATGCCCTGCTTCTTGGCCATGTCGGTCATGTTGAGCGCCACCACCATCGGCAGGCCGAGCTGGCGCGCTTCGAGCACCAGCCGCAGGTTCAGGCGCAGGTTCGTGGCGTCGGTCACGCACACGAGCAGGTCGGGCAGCGCTTCCTGCGCCTGGCCGGTGACGATGTCGCGCGTGACGGCCTCGTCGGCGCTCAGGGCGTTCAGGCTGTAGGCGCCCGGCAGGTCGAGCACGAACACGCGGCGGCCGGTCGGCGTGCGCAGCGTGCCTTCCTTGCGCTCGACGGTCACGCCGGCGTAGTTGGCCACCTTCTGGCGGCTGCCGGTCAGCAGGTTGAAGAGCGCGGTCTTGCCGCAGTTGGGGTTGCCCAGCAGCGCGATGCGCGCGGGCTGCGCGGTGGCGCCGAGACGGCCCGGCCCCTGGATGACGGCTTCAACCATGGTTCGCGGCCCCCGGTGTGACGTGGATCAGCGCGGCCTCGTGGCGGCGCAGCGCGAAGGTGGTGTGGCCCAGGCGCACGGCCAGCGGCTCGCGGCCCGGGGTGCCGGTGGCGACGATGCGCACGGCCTCGCCCGGCACGAAGCCGATTTCGGTCAGGCGCAGCACCAGCTCGCGGTCGTCCGCGCTGTCGGGGCGGGCCACGTCGAGCACGGTGGCCCACTGATGGGACGGAAGCTGGTCGAGGCTCAGCGCGGTGGTGGTCGGCGCTGCGCCGAGGTCGTTGTTTCGCACGGTGGAGGTGCGCCCCCCGGAAACCCCGGGGCGCGCCAGTAAGCAAAAGCCAGATGCTAGCAATTCTCACTCGCGAAAACCTGACCAACCCCAAAAAGTCCCGGGTCAGCCTGAAATGAGCGCGTCCCCCGGGGCCAGACTCAGTTCAATCCGAGCATCCCGCGCAATTTGGACAGGTCTTCGGCCAGCGTATTCACCCGGCCGGCCAGCATCTTGCGGTCGCGCTCGGTGAGCTTCGAATAGGTTTCGAAGCCGCCGTCGGCCGTGCGGTACTTGGCCAGCGTGTCGAACACCACCTTGAAGTTGGCGTCGGCCTTCTCGGCAAACGGCTTGTCCTGCTTCACGACCAGCGGGCGCAGCAGCTCGACGATCTTGTAGGCGCCCTCGAAGTTCGACTGGAAGTCCCACAGGTCGGTGTGGCTGTAGCGGTTTTCCTCGCCGGAGATCTTGGTGGCGGCCACCTCTTCCATCAGCACGGCGGCGCCGCCCACGACCTTCTCGGGCGGGAAGGTCAGCGCGCCCAGGCGCTTTTGCAGCTCGAGCACGTCGGCCAGCAGCTTGTCGGCCACGGGGTTCAGGTCCTTGGTGCTCTTGAGCGTCCACAGGCTGTACTCGATGCGGTGGAAGCCGATGAAGGCCGGGTCTTTCTCGGCCTTCTCGTGGTCGTCCGCGCGCGAGTCGATCGACTGGTCGAGGTCGGTGAACAGCTCGGCCACGGGCTCCACGCGTTCGTAGCTGGTGCGCGTGGGCGCGTAGAGCTTCTTGGCCTTCTCGATGTCGCCGGCCTTCACGGCGGCGGTGAACACGCGCACGTCGGCCGCCAGCTTGCGCACGTTCTGCGTCACGTAGATCTTGTAGTCCGAGATCGGACCGACCAGCTCGAGCGGCGACACGGCGGCCTGCGCGCCGACGGCGTAGAGCCCGGCAAAGCCTGCGACGAAAGCGGCGAGGAAGCGGCGGCGGAACTGCACGGTCATGGATCTCCTTGGATGCGGTGCGGTGGTGATGAAAAAGGGAGCGATCAGGCGGCCATCAGGCTGCGCCCGAGCCAGTCGTCGGTGCCCTGCACGCCGGGCAGCGTGAAGAAGAAGCCGCCGCCGATGGGCTTGATGTATTCCTCGAGCGGCTCGCCGTCCAGGCGCGTCTGCACGGCGACAAAGCCCTTCTCGAGGTCGGCCTGGTAGCAGATGAACAGCAGCCCCATTTCGAGCTGGCCCGACTTGGTGACGCCGTTCGAGTAGTTGAAGGGCCGGCGCAGCATCAGGTTGGCGTCCGAGGCCTTGGTGCGCGGGTTCGCCAGGCGGATGTGCGCGTCCATCGGCGTCGCCTTGCCTTCGGGGTCCTTCGTGTAGTCGGGCACGTCGTGCTCGGTCTTGCCGCCGTCCAGTGGCGCGCCGCTGGGTTTCAGGCGGCCCATGATGGCCTCCTGCTCCTGCAGCGGCGTGCGGTCCCAGCGCTCGACGAAGTTGCGGATGATGCGCACCGCCTGGTAGCTGCCGCCCACGGCCCAGGCCGGCTCGTCGCCGTTCGGCTGCACCCAGACGTGCTTGTTCATGAGCGTGTCGTCCGCGGAGTCGGGGTTGGCCGAGCCGTCGCGAAAACCGAGGAAATTGCGCGCGCTCTCCGCCGGCTGGCCCGCCACGGCCGGGATCGGCGGCACGGAGCCTTCCTGCTTCCAGTGCAGCACCAGCAGGTCGGGCGTGTTCTTGATGATGTCGCGCAGCGCGTGGATGTTGGTGTCGGGCGTGTTGGCGCAGAACTGGATCGACAGGTCGCCGTGGCACAGCGCCGCATCGAGCGCGTCGTTCGGGTGGCGCTGCATCGGCTTCAGGCGCAGCGGCTTTTTCTTGTCGAGGCCGAAGCGCTCGTCGAACAGCGAGGCACCGACCGACACCGTCACGGTCAGCCCGTCGGGCTGCACCACCGGGCCGAGGATGCCGGAGCCCGCGGGCGGCAGCTTGGGGTCGGGGTCGGTCTGCGGGCCGCCCTGCGTGAGAAAGGCGATGCGCTCGGTGAGCGTGCGCATCAGCCGCTCCAGGTCGGCGCGGTTCTCGGCCAGCACGTAGAACGAGGCGATCATGCCGGCCGTCGGGCGCGGCGTGACCACGCCCGCCTGGTGCTTGCCGCGGAAGGGCACGCGGTCTTGCGTGTGGGTGCTCTGCGGCGCGTCGGTGACCTGCGCGCCGGTGTCGGGCGTGCCCGGAATGGCCGCGCCGGCGCGCGCGCTGGCGGCGAGCCCGGCAAAGGCCACGCCCGCGGCGCCGAGCATGCGGCGGCGGTGCGGCGAGGCAGGAGCGGTGTCGTTCTTCTTCGTCGGTTCCATGGGGTCGTCGTTCTCTCTCAACTCATTCCAGACCGAGCGCGGCGTTCACCTTGCCCAGTTCCTCGGCCAGCGCGCGCACCGGCACGGCCAGCGCCTGGCGCTGCGCGTCGTCCAGCGGCGCGGGCTGGAAGCCTTCGCCGGCGCGGTACGGCGCCAGCGCGGCGTCGAAGGCGGCAAAGCGCTCGTCGACGGCCTTCTGCTGCGCAGGCGCGGCCTTCACGAGCAGCGGCTGCAGCAGGTCGGCGATCTTCTTGGTGCCTTCGTAGCTGCCCTGCAGGTTCAACAGTTCGGCATGGCCGTAGTGGTCTTCGCCGCCGGCCGGCAGGTTGTCGGCCACGCGGCGCAGCAACTTCGAGGCGGCGCTCGCGAGCCGCTCGGGCGGCACGCTTAGCTCGCGCAGGCGCGCCTGCAGCGTCTCGATGTCGGCCAGCAGCTGGTCCAGGACCGGTGCCAGCGCCTTCGCGTCGCCCTGCCCGTACAGCGCGTACTCGATGCGGTGGAAGCCGCTGAAGCCCGGGTCGGCCTCGCGCTTCTCGAAGTAGTCGGCGCGGGCGTTGATGCGCGCGTCGAGGTCGGCGAACAGCTCGGCCATCGGCTCGATGCGCTTGTAGGCCTGGTGGGCCGGTGCGTAGAGCGCACGCGCCTGCGCCAGGTCGCCGGCCTTGACGGCATCGGCCAGCGCGCGCACCGCGTCGTCGAGCGTGGCGGCCTCCAGCCGCAGGAACACCTGGTACTCGGCCAGCGCACCCACGTAGTTGACGAGCGAGGGCCGCGCCTCCTCGGCCAGCGAGGCCGCCGACGGCGTGACGTGCAGCTTGCCGCGCGGGTTGCTCAGCAGGCCGCAGGTGATGGCGAAATCGCCCGGCGAGAGCTTGACCGTCATGGTCTGCGAGAAACCGGGCGCGATGTTCTCGCGCTCTTCGACCACCATCACGCCGTCGAGAATTTCCCACTCGAGCGCGCGGTTCGACTGGTTCACGATGGTGAAGGTCGTGCGGCCCGCGGGCACGGTGATCTCGTTCGGATCGCAGGCGTTGCCGCGGATCGTGACGGTGACGGCATGGTCGACCGCCTTGGGCGGCGCCTTGCGCGCCTGGTTCGAGGCGTACCAGAAGGCCGCGAGGCCGGCGACGACCAGCAGCGCCGAGGCGCCCACGGCGACGCGCATGAGCGTCGATGACGAAGAAGAGGAAGAAGACATCGGGGAAAAAGATCAGCCAGCAGCGGCCGTGCGCGGCGCCGCAGCAACCGCCGGGCGCAGGAAGAAGAACAGGGCCACGGCCAGGAAGGCCAGGTAGACGATCACCTCGCCCACCACGGGCGCGGCCTGGTAGCCCAGCAGGCCCGACAGCACGGCGCCCACGGGGCTGTCCATCGGCAGGGTTTCGCTCATGTCGAACACCACGGTCTGCAGCTGGTTCCACACGCCGGCCTCGTGCAGCTTGCGCAGCACGCCCGCCAGCAGCCCGGCCGCGACCAGCAGGATGAACAGGCCCGTGAAGCGGAAGAAGCGGCGCAGGTCGAGCCGCACGCCGCCCGAATAGATGCCCCAGCCGACCACCACCGACACGGCGATGCCCGCGAGCGCGCCCACGGGCGCTTCCCAACCGGTGCTCTGCTGGAACACCGCCAGCAGGAAGAAGACCGACTCCAGCCCCTCGCGCGCGACCGCCAGGAACACCATGCCGATGAGCGCCCAGCCCTGCCCGTCGGCATGCTGCGCCAGCGCCTTGTCGATCGACGCGTGCAGCTCGCCCTTGATGGAGCGGGCGGCCTTGCGCATCCAGAACACCATCGTGGTCAGCATGACCACGGCGATGAGCCCGACCACGCCTTCGAACAGCTCCTGCTGCTTCTGCGGAAACTCGGCCGCCAGCAGTTGCAGGCCGGCGCCGGCGAACAGCGACAGCGCGGTGGCCAGCAGCACGCCGACCCACACCGCGGGCATCAGCACGCCGCGACCGCTTTGTTTCAGGTAACTGGCAACGATGCCGACGATCAGCGCGGCTTCGATGCCTTCGCGCAGCATGATGAGAAAGGGAATGAGCATCTCGGAACAGAAGAACGTTCTTTGAAAATGCCCCGATGTGGTGCATTTTTCAAGGAACGGCCCGAGGATACTCCATCAAATAAGATTTATTCTCAATTAGGGGTATTCGACCCCGCCCCGCTCACAGAGGCAGTTCGACGATGCGCGCGCTGACGGTGTCGCCGTCGACGATCAGTTCGGCCACGGCGATAGGCAGCTTGAATCGGCGCGGGCCGGCGCTGCCCGGGTTGACGTAGAGCACGCCGCCGCGTTCTTCGACCTTGGGTTGGTGCGAGTGGCCGGAGATCACGACACGCACGCCGGCACCGGCGGGGTCGATGTCGATCTGAGAAAGGTCGTGGATCGCGTAGACATGCACGTCGCCGACCTTCAGGAATGCCGTCTCTGGGATGGCCCCGGCCCAGGCCTCGCGGTCGTTGTTGCCGCGCACCACCGTCAGCGGCGCGATCGCGGCGAGCGCGTCGAGGATGCCGGCGTCGCCGATGTCCCCGCCGTGCACGATGAAGTCGCAGCCCTGCAAGGCCGCCACGGCCTGCGGGCGCAGCAGGCCGTGGGTGTCGGAGATGAGCCCGACGCGGATCAAACCCAGCCCGTCAGGCCGCCAGCAGCTGCCGCAGCACGAACGGCAGGATGCCGCCGTGCTTGTAGTAGTCGACCTCGATCGGCGTGTCGATGCGCAGGCGCACCGTCACCTCCTGATGCGTGCCGTCGGCGCGATGCACGACCAGCTTCACGTCCATCTGCGGCTTGAGTTCGCCGCCGATCACGACGTCGATCTTTTCCTCACCCGTGAGGCCCAGCGTCTGCCACGAATCGGCGCCGCGGAACTGCAGCGGCAGCACGCCCATGCCGACCAGGTTGGCGCGGTGGATGCGCTCGAAGCTGCGCGCCACCACGGCCTTGATGCCCAACAGCTGCGTGCCCTTGGCGGCCCAGTCGCGCGACGAGCCCGTGCCGTACTCCTCGCCGCCGAACACGATGGTGGGCGTGCCCGCTGCCATGTACTTCATGGCGGCGTCGTAGATGAACATCTTTTCGCCGCCCGGCTGGAACAGCGTGACGCCGCCCTCTTCCTGCGTGCCGTTGGCGTCCGGCGGAATCATCAGGTTCTTGATGCGCACGTTGGCGAAGGTGCCGCGCACCATCACGTCGTGGTTGCCGCGGCGCGAGCCGTAGCTGTTGAAGTCGGCCTTGGGCACGCCGTGCGCCTTGAGCCAGATGCCCGCGGGCGAGCTTTCCTTGATGGAGCCGGCCGGCGAGATGTGGTCGGTGGTGATCGAGTCGCCGAACAGCGCCATGACGCGCGCGCCCTGGATGCCGGCGTCCGACGCGTGCGGCTGCATCTGGAAGCCTTCGAAGAACGGCGGTTCGGCGATGTAGGTCGAGGTCGGCCAGTCGTAGACCTGGCCGGTCGTGCCCTTGATGCTCGTCCAGAACTTGCCCGGATCGCTCTTGACCTTCTCGTAGTTCGCGCGGAACGACTTGGCGTTCATCGCGAAGCGCAGGTTGTCGTCGATCTCCTTCGGCGTGGGCCAGATGTCGCCCAGGTACACGTCCTTGCCGCCCTTGCCCTTGCCCACGGGCTGGGTCATGAGGTCGGTCATCACGTTGCCCGCGATGGCAAACGCCACCACCAGCGGCGGCGAGGCCAGGAAGTTGGCCTTCAGGTTCGGGTGGATGCGCGCCTCGAAATTGCGGTTGCCCGACAGCACGGCCGCGCCGATGAGGTCGTTCTTCGTGATGGCTTCGTTGATCTCGGGCGTGAGGTCGCCGGCATTGCCGATGCAGGTGGTGCAGCCGTAGCCCGCGAGGTAGAAGCCCAGCTTCTCCAGGTACGGCAGCAGGCCCGCCTTCTCGAGGTATTCGGTGACGATGCGCGAGCCCGGGGCCAGCGAGGTCTTGATGTGCGGCTGCACCTTCAGGCCCGCTTCCACCGCCTTCTTGGCCAGCAGGCCGGCCGCAAGCATCACGCTCGGGTTGGAGGTGTTGGTGCACGAGGTGATGGCCGCGATCAGCACGTCGCCGTTGCCGATGGTGACGTCGCCCTTGGGCGCCGACGGCGCCGTGGCGCTGGTGTGGGCCGCGGCCTTGGTCGAGCGGTTGGCCACCATCTCGATGACCGGGCGCGGCGAGCCGGGCGGCGGCGGGGGCACTTCGGTGTCGCCGCTCTGGCCTTCGCGCGTCAGCGCGTAGCGCTGCTTGAGCTTGTCGGCCGGCTGGTTGAAGCCGTTGGCGTCGTTGGGCTTGCTGTACAGCTCGGCGAACTTGGTCGACAGGTCGCCCAGGTTGATGCGGTCCTGCGGGCGCTTCGGGCCGGCCAGGCTGGGCGAGACGGTGCCCAGGTCGAGCTTGACGACCTTGGTGTAGTCGATGTCGCCCGGCGCGGGCATGCCGAACAGGCCCTGCGCCTTGTAGTAGGCGGCGAAGCGCTCCACTTCCTCCTTGGTGCGGCCCGTGCCTTCGAAGTACGCCACGGTCATCTCGTCGACCGGGAAGAAGCCCATGGTGGCGCCGTACTCGGGCGCCATGTTGCCGATGGTGGCGCGGTCGGGCACGGCGATGGACGCGGCACCGGGGCCGAAGAACTCGACGAACTTGCCCACCACCTTTTCGGCGCGCAGGATCGAGGTGACGTACAGCACCAGGTCGGTGGCCGTGACGCCTTCGCGCAGCTTGCCGGTGAGCTCGAAGCCCACCACGTCGGGCGTGAGCATGTAGACCGGCTGGCCCAGCATGGCGGCCTCGGCCTCGATGCCGCCCACGCCCCAACCGACCACGCCGATGCCGTTGATCATGGTGGTGTGGCTGTCGGTGCCCACCAGCGAGTCGGGGTAGTACACCGGCGTGTCGCTCTTGTCGGCCGGGCTCTTGTAGACGCCGCGCGCAAAGTACTCGAGGTTGACCTGGTGCACGATGCCGAAGCCCGGCGGCACGACGCCGAAGGTGTCGAAGGCCTGCATGCCCCACTTCATGAACTGGTAGCGCTCGTTGTTGCGCTGAAACTCCAGCTTCATGTTCAGGTCGAGCGCCTTGGGCGTGCCGTAGTAGTCGACCATCACCGAGTGGTCGACCACCAGGTCGACGGGCACCAGCGGCTCGATGGTCTTGGGCGACTTGTTCAGCTTGGCGGCCACGCTGCGCATGGCGGCCAGGTCGGCCAGCAGCGGCACGCCGGTGAAGTCCTGCAGCACCACGCGGGTGACGACAAAGGGAATTTCGTCGGTGCGCTCGGCGTTGGGCGCCCAGTGGGCCAGCTCTTCGACGTGCTTGGCCGACACCTTCTGGCCGTCGCAGTTGCGCAGCACCGACTCGAGCACGATGCGGATCGACACCGGCAGGCGCTCCACCGAGGGGTACTGCTTGGCCAGTTCCTTCAGCGACCAGTACTTGCCGGACTTGCCCGACGCGGTCTTGAAGGTCTTGAGGGTGGACGCAAACGCGTGCGCCGGGGCTTTGGCCATGAGAAGACTCCTGTGTGTTCGTGGAAGCCTCTCAAGGATAGCGAGGTTCAATGTCAGTGGCTGTAGTCGGTCTTCCTTGTCGGGCTCTTCCGGAACTATCGTTCTCATGGCGAAAACGCCCGCCGCACGGGGTGCGGCGGGCGTGGAGCGGACGGTCGTCAGGCGTTCAGGCCATTGCCATGCGGGTGCCGCCGCGCGTGCGGCGCAGCCCGGTCCATTGCAGCTCGGCCAGCACGACCACGCACAACGCCTGCGCCAGCACCCAGGCCGTGCCGAGCGCGGTGACCGCGAACACACCGCTCACCAGCAGCGCTACGCAGGCCACGGCCCAGGCGAAGTTGCCGACGACCACGAGGCCGATCAGTGTGCGCGGCGGCGTGGCGCGGCTGGCCATGAAGGCGGCGGCTGCTGCGTAGGCCAGCAGGAACACGCCGGTGCCCATGAGCAGCCAGGCGGGCAGGCCGGTCAGGGAGGCAAGGACGTCGGTGAACGCCACCTGCAGCGCGCCGGTCGCGGCGCACGAAGCGGCATCGGCCCACATCACGTTCGACAGGAAGCGGGGGGAAGCGAAAACAGACATGTGGATCTCCTGGGTGGGTACGCTGCAGGCCAGTCCTGCTGCGTTGGGGTCGATGATTCCGCCGGGCGTGGATCGCGTCGATGACCTGGGAGGTCATGGCGCCGCGCCGCCGCCGCGCCAGAATGCGGCTCCATGAACACCCCCCGCACCCATTCGTCCAAGGCCGCCGCCGCCGGCCTGCCCGGCGCGCGCGATCCGTTCGGCGCCCACCTGCGGCACTGGCGCACCCACCGCCGCCTGAGCCAGCTCGACCTGGCGCAGGAGGCCGAGGTCTCGACCCGCCACCTGAGCTACGTGGAAACCGGCCGCGCCGCGCCCAGCCGCGAGATGGTGCTGCGCCTGGCCGAGCGCCTGGACGTGCCGCTGCGCGAGCGCAACGCGCTGCTGGTGGCCGCCGGCTTCGCGCCCATGTACCGCCAGCGCTCGCTCGACGACCCGGCCATGGCCTCGGCGCGCCGCGCGATCGACCTCGTGCTGAAGGGCCACGAGCCCTTCCCCGCGCTGGCCGTGGACCGGCACTGGAACCTGGTGGCGCACAACGCGCTGGTGCCGCTGCTCATGGAAGGCTGCTCGGCCGAGCTGCTGAAGCCACCCATCAACGTGCTGCGCCTGAGCCTGCACCCCGACGGCGTGGCGCCGCGCATCGCGAACCTGGCGCAATGGCGCACGCACCTGCTGGAGCGGCTGCAGCAGCAGATCGCCGCCACCGGCGACACCGTGCTGCAGGCGCTGCACGACGAGCTGGAGGGCTACCCGCCGCCCGCCGTGAGCCACGACGCGCCGCTGCTCGACACCGCGCTGTCGGCGGTGGCCGTGCCGTTCCAGGTGGTCATGCCCAGCGGCGTGCTGAGCTTCATCAGCACCATCACGATCTTCGGCACGCCGGTGGACGTCACGCTGCAGGAACTCGCGGTGGAGTCGTTCTTTCCGGCGGACGAGCAGACAGCGGCGGCGCTGACGGCACTGGCGGCGCAGCAGGCGCGCTGAGGCCGGCGCTGCCGTCTGCGTTGCGCGCCGGCCCTTCGAAGTCGTCGACCTGAATGACCTTGTCGGCCGCCTGCAGGTAGGCCAGCGCCAGCGCGGGGTCGCTGGCCGAGCGCGCGGCCTCGTCGAGCGAACGCGTGCGGCGCAGCACCTTGTTAAGCGCGGCCGTCTCGTCGCCCAGCCGCGCGCCGAGCGCCATCGCCTGCATCAGGTCGTGCAGGCCGCCCGGGCCGGGCTCCGACAGATCGGGCACGAGCCGCGCGACCACGTCCGGGCGCGTGCGCAGCAGTTCGGCCAGCGCCATCAGCTGCACGTCGCGCAGCGGCGCCAGGTGCGCGGTGCGGCGCAGCACCAGCGCGCCGAGCAGGCGCCGCCCCGGCGTCGGCAGGTTGGCGTACAGGTCGCGCAGGATCTTGCCGGCCTCGTCCAGCTGCAGCCGGATCGCGGCCTGCGCGAAGGGCAGCAGCTCGGGCGCCGCATCGACGCGGTAGCGCCACACGCAGGCGCTCGCCAGGTACAGGTGGGCCAGCACATCGCCCAGCCGCGCCGACAGCAGCTCCATGCGCTTGAGCTTGCCGCCGAGCAGCCCCATGGCGAGGTCGGCGGTGAGCGCGTACTTGGCGCTCATGCGCGCGATGAGCCGCGCTTCGGCCGCCAGCGCCTCGGGCGGATCGCCAAGCACCGGCGCGCCGAACAGGCTGTGCCACAGGTTGCGCGCCACGTGCCTGCCGTGCGCGAGGAGCGCCTGGCCCAGTGCCGTTTCGTCTTTCGCCTGCACCGCCGCCATCTCGTCGAGCACGTGCGGGTGGCAGCGCACCGCGCCCTGGCCGAACACGATGAGCGCGCGCGTGAGGATGTTCGCGCCCTCCACCGTGATCGCGATCGGCGCCTGCCGGTAGGCCACGCCGAGCAGGTTCGACGGGCCCGAGATGATCCCCTTGCCGCCGAGGATGTCCATGCCGTGGTTGACCGCGCGGCGCCCGGCCTCGGTGAGCTGCACCTTGAGGATCGCGCTGGCCACGCTGGGCCGCTCGCCCTTGTCGAGCGCGGCCGCCGTGAAGCGCCGCGCGGCATCGGTCGCGTACAACTCGGCCGACATCTGCGCGACCAGCCCCGCCACTGCGTGGAACTTGCCCACCGGCAGGCCGAACTGCTCGCGGATCTGGCCGTAGGCGTTGCTCACGTACAGCGCGGTCTGCTGCATCGCCGAGCCCAGCGCGGGCAGCGAGATGGCGCGGCCCGCGGCCAGGCATTCCATCAGCATGCGCCAGCCCTGCCCCACCTGCGCCTCGCCGCCGATGACCCAGTCCATCGGCACGAACACCTGCCGGCCGTGGATCGGGCCGTTCATGAAGGCGCTGTCCATCGGGCGGTGGCGTCGGCCGATCTCCATGCCCTCGTGCGGCACGGGAATCAGCGCGCAGGTGATGCCCAGCTCGCGCTGGCCTTCGGGCCGGCTTTCGTCGATGGCATGGAACGCGAGGCCGACCACGGTGGCGACCGGCGCGAGCGTGATGTAGCGCTTGTCGAAATCGACCAGGAAGCCGCGCGTGCGCCGGCCCTGGAACTCGCGCTCGACCAGCACGCCGCGGTCAGGAATGGCGGCGGCGTCGGAGCCCGCGTAGGGCGAGGTCAGGCCGAAGCACGGCAGCTCGCGGCCGTCGGCCAGGCGCGGCAGGTAGTGGTCTTTCTGCGCGTCGGTGCCGTAGCGCAGCAGCAGCTCGGCCGGGCCGAGCGAGTTGGGCACCATCACCGTGACGGCCGTGGCGACGTTGACGCTCGCGATGCGCGCCACCACCGTCGCGTGCGCGTAGTGCCCGAAGCCCAGGCCACCGAAGGCCTCGGGAATGATCATTCCGAAGAAGCGCTTCTCGCGCAGGAAGCGCCACACCTCGGGCGGCAGGTCGTGCGCCTGGTCGATGGCATGGTCGTCGAGCATGCGGCACAGCGCGGGCACCTCGTTCGCCAGGAAGGCTTCTTCGCGCGCGCTGAGCTGGTTGGGGCCGGCGGCCGTCAGCGCATCGAAATCGGGGCGCCCGGCAAAGAGCTGGCCCTCGAACCCGACCGTGCCGGCCTCGAGCGCGGCGCGCTCGGTGTCGCCCAGCGGCGGCAGGGCCTTGGAGAAAGGCTGCATCGCCCATCGGCCGATCAGGGTCGCCAGTGGCATGGGGTCTCCTTGCGCCGCACCGGAGCGCGCGGCATGCGTCCATTCTTGGACGGCACCGGCCCGCACCGGGCCGGTCAAGGGCGTTCGCGCGTGTCGGAGACGGGCTCGCGCGCCCCGCAGGCTCAGCGGCGCTTGGGCGCCTGCCCGGCCGGCGCGGCGGCCGGCACGGGTGCACTGGGATCGCGCCAGCCGTACTCGACGTAGCGGCGGATCACGAGGCAGCCCGGCGGCGAATCGATCAGCGAGACCGACGAGGTCGGCTCCTTGTCGTCGGTGTAGACCGTGTAGATCGGCAGCAGCGGCGTGCGCTTGTAGTTCTTCAGTTCCTGCTCGGCCACGCTGGCGCAGGTGAAGGGTGCCACCGAGATGCGCTCGGCCGCCACGGTGCAGGCGCCGCTGTCGTCGGGAATGGCGGTGATCGACGCGGCCACGCCCGCGTTCGGGTACTGGATGCCGACCAGCGAGAACACCGGCCCGGCGTCGGGACGCTTGCGGTCCCAGTCGAGCAGCACGTCGTGCGCGCGGCTGCCCTGCACGGTGAGCGTCGCCAGCCGCGTGATGGCGGGCAGGCAGCGCTGGATGCCGACGCTGGCGGCGGCGCGCGTGAGCGTGTCCTGCGGCGCCGCGGGCGGGGCCAGCACGCCCTGCGCGAGCGCGCTGCCGGCCATCGCGAGCGCCCAGGCAGCAGCGGTGAATCGGGCCAGGGCGGTCATCGGTGTCGTCCTCACGCGTAGAGGCTCTCGATGGCCGCCGAGTAGAGGCGCACGTTCTCCTCGCCTTCCGGGTCGAGCTTCGCGATGAGGGCGCGTGCGCGCTCGCGGTAGGCCGGCAGGTTGGCGTCGTGCTCGGCGAATGCGCGCCGCAGCGCCTGCCCGCCCTCCTCGCAGTCGAAGCCGTGGTAGCGGTAGCCGCAGTCGCCGATCAGGTGCGAGTTGTGGATGAGCGGCCAGCCGCCATACAACGCCTCGTAGTAGAGGTAGTTCTGCGCGTTCTCCCAGTGGTGCGCAAAGACCGCGTCGATGGCGCCCGGCAGCACCTGGTACAGCGGAAAGCGCCCTTCGAAAGTCGCCAGGCCGTGCCGAACGAGATCGAGGCTCTGGGCGAAGGCGACGAAGTTCGGCTTGTCCTTCAGGTGGAAGCTGTTGTAGACCCACATCTTCTCGATGAGGCGCGGCTGCGCGCGGTGCGCCGACTCGCAGCCCAGCATCGGGATGAAGCTGGTCTTCACCATGCAGATGTTGGGCTCGAAGATGGCCACGCGCCACTGCTTGCGCCCCGGCTCGTAGGCGAAGCGCTTGCCCTCGGCGCCGCGCGCCATCGCCTTCTCGACCACCATCGGGCTCCACAGGTGCGGCATGAGCTTGGTGGGCGCGCGGAAGGTGCTCGCGAAGTACGGCTTGCAGGAGGTTTCGTACTCGGGCAGCGTCCACACCTCGTCGTAGGGCGCGCCGCTGACCAGCATGCCGTGCGGCTTGTTGAAGGTCATGCGCTCGATGTCGATCACGTAGTCGTTGCCCACGCGCATCGAGACGATTTTTCCGCCGCGCTCGCGGAACGCCACCGACCAGTCGCGCCCCAGTTGCGCGCTCATCTCGATCATGAGGTCGAGCTCCTGCGCGGCGGTGGCCATGTCGATGATCGGCACCGGCGAATCGGCCAGGAAATTGGTGGCGTCGGCCGGCCCGCCGTCGCCGCCGCCGGCCACCAGCACCGTGCGCTCGACGCACGGCGAGCGCAGCAGCAGCATCACGAGGAACAGGCAGTTCTGGTAGACGCCGTTCTCCCACAGGCTCTGCTCGCCCTTGCGGATGAAGATGGAGACGCCGACTTTCAGCCGGGTCGGTGCAGCGGCCGCGCGCGGGCCTGCGGTGGGGTTCTGCACGTCGCTCATGCGACCACCTTCGCGTTGCCGGCACGGAACGCCGGATCGCCGCCCACCAGGTTCAACAGCCGCTGCGCGTAGCCGTCGATGTTGGCGGGGTGCATCGGATCGATCGCGTCGAACACGCGCTGGCTGCGCGCACGGTAGTCATCGAGTTGCGCGTCGTGGCCGCGCACGGCCACGGCCAGCTGTTCGGCACCGACGGCGATGTCGAAGTCGGGGTAGTAGTAGCCGGCGTCGCGCAGCCAGGGCGAGTTGTGCACCAGCGGGTAGTTGCCGTACAGCGCGTCGAGGTAGCTGTAGTTCTGGTCGTTCTGCCACTGGTGCGACACCACCGCGTCGGCGTGCTGCACCATGAAGCCCGCGAAGTCGTGCCGTCCGTGGAAGGTGGCCTTGTGCTGGCGCACGATGTCCAGCGAGTTGGCCAGGTAGAGCATCGTCGGATGGTCTTTCAGGTGCAGCGTGTTGAGCACGTGCATCGCCGCGACGTGCTCGGGGTTGGCGCGGTAGGCCTCGTCGGTGATCAGCATCGGGATGCTGCACGACTTCACGACCGAGATGTTGGGCTCGAAGATCGCCACCCGGAAACCCGGTTGCTGCGCCGTGCGCGGCTGGTAGCCGAAGCGAAAGCCCTGCGCCTGCACCTCGTCCACGCGCTGCGCCAGGAACTGCGGCGACCAGAGGTACGGCACCTCGTGCACCGGGCAGCGGTGCAGCGTGCGCATCATCGGCGCAAAGGCCGCGTCCTTGGGCAGCAGCCAGATCTCGTCGCAGCGGTCGGTGGCGCCGAAGTGCCCCTTGTCGGCAAAGACGATCGGCTCGGCCAGCGCCACGAAGGGCTGCCCCACGCCGTGGAAGGCCACGCGCCCGCCGCAGGCGCGGAAGTACGACAGCCACTGCACGTCGAGCGCGCCGGCCATTTCGATGACCACGTCGAGCGCGTCGGTCAGCTCGCGGGCGCGGCCCAGCGTGAGCCCCATCGCCGACAGGTCGACCTGCGGCGGCATCGCCTGCTGGTCGCCCGCGTCGATGAGCGTGACGGACTCGACGAATTCGATGCGTTGCAGCAGCCGGGCCAGGAACAGGACGTTCTGTCCCATTCCGTTTTCCCAGATGTTCTGCCCCGCGTGGGAGAGGACTGAAATACCGATGCGCATGGCCGAAGTGTGTACCAAAAAAACAATGGCTCCCGCGCGCAGGGCGCGGGAGCCACCGGACCGGGGGAGTCGGCCTAGTGACCTTTTACTTCCACTTCCAGCCGATGCCCGCGTTGACGCCCCACTCCTTGCCGGTGGAGCTCAGGCCCGCGCCCCAGGAGATCTTGCCGTCGTCCGACAGGGCCTTGAAGGTCAGCGCCACCGCGCTGTAGCCCTTGTACGAACCCATGCCGATGCCGATCGTCTTCTCGCCCGGGTACAGCGTGGGCAGGTAGGTGCCCGACATCGCGAAGGCCATCGCCGAGCCCGAGTAGGCGATGCGCGCCACGTCGCCCACCTGCTTTTGCACCTGCTGCAGCTGGCCCAGGTTGACCGCATCGCCCGGCAGCACGCCCGGTGCCACGTTGCTGATGCGCGTGGGACCCGAAGTCTCGGTGCCCAGCGTGATCTGGTTGTAGTTCACCGACCCGTCGGGGTTGGTGGCGTACTGCACGCTGCTGGCCTTCGCAGCCGCCGAGACCGCCTTCAGCTGCGCCACGTTGGTCGCGTCGCTGTCGGCCGAGCCGGCTGCCACGCCCGTGATCTGGCGGAACTGGTTGTTGGCCGCATCGCCCACCGACACCGCCGCCTGCGTGCTGGTCGTGGCCTTGATGGCCGCTTCCTGCTGCGCATTCGCGCTGCCCGGCACGTAGCCAGCCACACCCGCCGCCCGCGAGGCCACCGAGTTCGCACCCAGTGCCACGCCGCCGGTCTGCTGGACCACCGCGCCGAAGCCGATGGCCGTGCCCTGCGCGATGTTCTGCGCCTTGCTCAGCGGCGTGCCGCCGGCATCCGCACCGTCACCCAGGGCCACGCCGCCGCCGCCGGCACGGGAGTTCGCGCCGATCGCCTGCGAGCCCGTGGCCAGCGCCCCGGTGCCGATGGCGATCGCGTTGGTGCCCGTGGCCTGCGCCCCGAAGCCCACCGCCACCGCGCCGTCGGCCGTGGCCCGCGCGCCGTTGCCGGCCGCGAAGGAGTTGGCGCCGCTGGCTTCGGAACGCGGCCCGATCGCCACTGCTTCCGCACCGCTGGCCTTGGAGTCGGTGTTGGTCGAGTTGGCGTGGAAGTACTTCGTGCCCTTGTCGTTGATCGTGTTGACCGTCGTGCTCAGGCTGCTGATGCTGCTCGTGGCGGTGCTCAGCCCGGTCGACGTCGAGGTCGACAGGCTGGAGAGGCCGCTGGCCGCACCGCCCACGCTGGTGGACAGGCTGTCCAGGTTGCTGTTGGTGGTGCTCAGGCCGGTCGACAGACTGTTGACGGTGCTGTTGGTCGTGCTCAAACCGGTGGACAGGCTGCTCACGTTGCTGTTCGTCGTGCTCAGGCCGGTCGACAGGCTGCCGACGGCGCTGTTGGTCGTGCTCAGGCCGGTCGAAAGACTGTCGACGCTGCTGCCCACCGTGCTCAGCCCGGTCGACAGGCTGTCGATGCGGCTGGCCGAGGTGCTCAGGCCGGTGGACACCGAGCTCGACAGGCTGTTCACGCTGCTCGTGACCGTGCTCAGGCCGGACGACGTGGAGGTCGAGAGGCTGTTCAGGTTGCTGTTCGTCGTGCTCAGGCCCGACGAGAGGCTGCCGACATTGCTGTTGGTCGTGCTCAGGCCGGTGGACAGGCTGTTGATGCCGCTGTTGGCGGTGCTCAGGCCGGTCGACAGGCTGCCGATGCCGCTGTTGGCGGTGCTCAGGCCGGTCGAGGTCGAGGACGACAGGCTGCCCAGGTTGCTGTTCGTCGTGCTCAGGCCCGTCGACAGGCTGAAGATGCCGCTGTAGGCGGTGCTCAGGCCGGACGAGAACGAGGTGGACAGGCTGCTGACGTTGCTGTTGGTCGTGCTCAGGCCGGTCGACAGGCTGTCGATGCTGCTCGTGGCCGTGCTCAGGCCCGACGAGGTCGAGGTCGAGAGGCTGTCGACGTTGCTGTTCGTCGTGCTGAGGCCGGTCGAGAGGCTGTCGATGTTGCTCGTGGCGGTGCTCAGGCCCGAGGACGTGGAGGTCGAGAGGCTGCCGACGTTGCTGTTGGTGGTGCTCAGGCCTGTGGAGAGGCTGGAGATGCCGCTGGTGGCGGTGCTCAGGCCGGTCGAGAGGCTGCTCACGTTGCTGTTGGTCGTGCTCAAGCCAGTGGACAGGCTGGAGATGCCGCTGGTGGCGGTGCTCAGACCGGTCGACAAGCTATCGATTCCGCTCGTGGCCGTGCTCAGGCCGGTCGACAGGCTGTCGATTCCGCTCGTAGCGGTGCTCAGGCCACTCGACGTGGACGTCGAGAGGCTGCTCACGTTGCTGTTCGTCGTGCTCAAGCCAGTGGACAGGCTGGAGATGCCACTGGTCGCCGTGCTCAGGCCAGACGACGTCGAGGTCGAGAGACTGCTGACGTTGCTGTTGGTCGTGCTCAAGCCAGTGGACAAGCTGGAGATGCCACTGGTCGCCGTGCTCAACCCAGTCGAGAGGCTGTCGATTCCGCTCGTCGCGGTGCTCAGACCAGACGACGTGGAGGTCGAGAGGCTGCTGACGTTGCTGTTCGTGGTGCTCAGGCCCGTGGACAAGCTGGAGATGCCACTGGTCGCTGTGCTCAAACCGGTCGAGAGGCTGTCGATGCCGCTCGTGGCCGTGCTCAGGCCGGACGACGTGGAGGTCGAGAGGCTGCTCACGTTGCTGTTGGTGGTGCTCAAGCCAGTGGACAAGCTGGAGATACCGCTGGTGGCGGTGCTGAGACCGGACGACGTCGACGTCGACAGGCTGCTGACATTGCTGTTCGTCGTGCTCAAGCCGGTGGACAGACTCGAGATGCCACTGGTCGCCGTGCTCAAGCCGGTCGAGAGGCTGTCGATGCCGCTCGTGGCCGTGCTCAGTCCCGACGACGTCGAAGTCGACAGGCTGCTCACGTTGCTATTGGTGGTGCTCAATCCCGTTGACAGACTCGAGATACCGCTGGTTGCGATGCTCAGGCCCGTGGACAGGCTGGAGATGCCGCTGGTGGCAGTGCTGAGGCCGGACGACGTCGACGTCGAGAGGCTGCTGACGTTGCTGTTGGTCGTGCTCAGTCCAGTGGACAGGCTGGAGATGCCACTGGTCGCCGTGCTCAAGCCGGTCGAGAGGCTGTCGATGCCGCTCGTGGCCGTGCTCAGTCCCGACGACGTCGAAGTCGACAGGCTGCTGACGTTGCTATTCGTCGTGCTCAATCCCGTGGAGAGGCTGGAGATACCGCTGGTTGCGGTACTCAGACCCGTCGACAAGCTGTCGATGCCGCTGGTAGCGGTGCTGAGGCCGGACGACGTGGAAGTCGACAAGCTGCTGACGTTGCTGTTGGTCGTGCTCAGGCCCGTCGACAGGCTCGAGATACCGCTGGTCGCAGTGCTCAAACCCGACGACATCGACGTCGACAAGCTGCTCACGTTGCTGTTCGTCGTGCTCAGGCCCGTCGACAAGCTATCGATGTTGCTTGTGGCCGTGCTCAGGCCCGACGACGCCGAGGTCGACAGACTGCTCACGTTGCTGTTCGTCGTGCTCAAGCCCGTCGACAGGCTGGAGATGCCGCTGGTTGCCGTACTCAAACCCGACGACGTCGAGGTCGAGAGACTGCTGACGTTGCTGTTGGTCGTGCTCAGCCCGGTCGACAAGCTGTCGATGCTGCTCGTCGCAGTGCTCAAACCAGAAGACGTAGAGGTCGACAAGCTGCTCACGTTGCTGTTCGTGGTGCTCAAGCCCGTGGACAGGCTGGAGATGCCGCTGGTCGCAGTACTCAAACCCGACGACGTCGAAGTCGAGAGGCTGCTGACACTGCTGTTGGTCGTGCTCAAGCCGGTCGACAAGCTATCGATGCCGCTGGCAGCAGTGCTCAGGCCACTCGACGTCGAAGTCGACAGGCTGCTGACGTTGCTGTTCGTGGTGCTCAAGCCCGTGGACAGGCTCGAGATGCCACTGGTCGCAGTGCTCAGGCCGGACGATGTCGAGGTCGAGAGGCTGCTGACGTTGCTGTTCGTCGTGCTCAGGCCGGTGGACAGACTCGAGATGCCACTCGTGGCCGTGCTCAGGCCGCTCGACGTCGAAGTCGACAAGCTGCTCACGTTGCTGTTCGTCGTGCTCAAGCCGGTCGACAGGCTGCTGACGTTGCTGTTGGTCGTGCTCAGGCCAGTGGACAGGCTGTCGATGCTGCTCGTCGCAGTGCTCAGGCCAGACGACGTGGAGGTCGACAAGCTGCTCACGTTGCTGTTCGTGGTACTCAGCCCGGTCGACAGGCTGTCGATACTGCTCGTCGCAGTGCTCAAGCCAGACGACGTGGAGGTCGACAAGCTGCTGACGTTGCTGTTCGTCGTGCTCAAGCCCGTAGACAGGCTGGAGATGCCGCTGGTGGCAGTGCTCAAACCCGACGACGTCGAGGTCGAGAGACTGCTGACGTTGCTGTTCGTCGTGCTCAGCCCGGTCGACAGGCTGTCGATGCTGCTCGTCGCAGTGCTCAGGCCAGACGACGTGGAGGTCGACAAGCTGCTCACGTTGCTGTTCGTCGTGCTCAGGCCGGTGGACAGGCTGGAGATGCCGCTGGTGGCGGTGCTCAGGCCAGACGACGTGGACGTCGACAGGCTGCTGACGTTGCTGTTGGTCGTGCTCAGGCCGGTCGACAGGCTGGAGATGCCGCTGGTGGCGGTGCTCAGGCCAGACGAAGTGGACGTCGACAGGCTGCTGACGTTGCTGTTGGTCGTGCTCAGACCCGTCGACAGGCTCGAGATGCCGCTGGTCGCCGTGCTCAAACCACTCGACGTCGAGGTCGAAAGGCTGTCCAGGTTGCTGTTCGTGGTGCTCAGGCCGCTCGACGTGGAAGTCGACAGGCTGTCGATGCGGCTGTTGGCCGTGCTCAGACCCGACGATGTCGAAGTCGACAGGCTGCCCACGTTGCTGTTCGTCGTGCTCAGGCCCGTGGACAGGCTGGAGATGCCGCTCGTGGCGGTGCTGAGGCCGGACGACGTGGACGTCGAGAGGCTGCTGACGTTGCTGTTCGTGGTGCTCAGGCCGGTGGACAGACTGGAGATACCGCTGGTTGCGGTGCTCAAACCGGTCGACAAACTATCGATGCGGCTCGTAGCCGTGCTCAAACCCGAGGACGTCGAGGTCGACAAGCTGCCGACATTGCTGTTCGTCGAGCTCAGGCCAGTGGACAGGCTGGAAATGCCACTGGTCGCCGTGCTGAGCCCCGTCGACAGGCTATCGATGCCACTCGCGGCCGTGCTCAGCCCGGTCGACGTGGATGTCGACAGGCTGCTCACGTTGCTGTTCGTGGTGCTCAGGCCAGTCGACAGACTGGAGATACCGCTGGTTGCCGTGCTCAAGCCGGTCGAGAGGCTATTGATGCTGCTCGTGGCCGTGCTCAGGCCCGACGACGTAGACGTCGACAAGCTGCTCACGTTGCTGTTGGTCGTGCTCAGACCAGTCGAGAGGCTCTCAATGCCGCTCGTGGCCGTGCTCAGGCCACTCGACGTCGAGGTCGAAAGACTGCTGATATTGCTGTTCGTGGTGCTCAGGCCAGTGGACAGGCTCGAGATGCTGCTCGTGGCCGTGCTCAGGCCGCTCGACGTCGAAGTCGACAAGCTGCTCACGTTGCTGTTCGTCGTGCTCAAGCCAGTGGACAGGCTCGAGATGCCGCTGGTCGCCGTGCTCAGGCCGGACGACGTCGAGGTCGACAGGCTGCTGACGTTGCTGTTGGTCGTGCTCAGGCCAGTCGACAGGCTGTCGATGCTGCTCGTCGCAGTGCTCAAGCCGGACGACGTGGAGGTCGACAGGCTGCTCACATTGCTGTTTGTGGTGCTCAGGCCCGTAGACAGGCTCGAGATACCGCTGGTGGCCGTGCTCAAGCCACTCGACGTGGACGTCGACAGGCTGTCCAGGTTGCTGTTCGTGGAGCTGAGGCCAGTGGACAAGCTGGAGATACCGCTGGTCGCAGTACTCAAACCAGACGACGTCGAGGTCGAAAGGCTGCCAATGCTGCTCGTCGCCGTGCTCAAGCCAGACGACGTCGAAGTCGACAGGCTCGAAATACCACTGGTTGCCGTGCTCAAGCCGCTCGAGGTGGATGTCGACAAGCTGTCCAGGTTGCTATTGGTGGTGCTCAGGCCGGTGGACAGGCTGGCGATGCCGCTGGTCGCCGTGCTCAGCCCTGACGACGTGGACGTCGACAGGCTGCTCACATTGCTGTTGGTCGTGCTCAGACCGGTCGACAGGCTGTTGATGCCACTGGTGGCAGTGCTCAAACCAGACGACGTCGAAGTCGAAAGACTGTCGATGCTGCTCGTGGCCGTGCTCAGACCGGACGAGGTCGAGGTCGACAAGCTGCTGACGTTGCTGTTGGTCGTGCTCAAGCCAGTGGACAGGCTGGAGATGCCGCTGGTGGCAGTGCTCAGACCCGACGAGGTCGAAGTCGACAGACTGTCGATGCTGCTCGTCGCCGTGCTCAAGCCAGACGATGTCGACGTCGACAGGCTGCTGACGTTGCTGTTCGTCGTGCTCAGGCCGGTAGACAGGCTATCGATGCCACTGGTTGCCGTACTCAAGCCCGACGACGTGGACGTCGACAGGCTGTCGATACGGCTGTTCGTCGTGCTCAAGCCAGACGAAGTCGAGGTCGACAAGCTGCCGACGTTGCTGTTCGTGGTGCTCAGACCCGTGGACAGGCTGGAGATACCGCTGGTGGCCGTGCTCAAGCCGCTCGACGTGGACGTCGACAAGCTGTCCAGGTTGCTGTTGGTGGTGCTCAGGCCGGTGGACAGGCTCGAGAAGCCACTGGTCGCCGTGCTCAAGCCCGTCGACAGGCTGTCGATGCTGCTCGTGGCCGTGCTCAGGCCGGACGATGTAGACGTCGACAAGCTGCTAATGCTGCTGTTCGCCGTGCTCAAACCCGACGACGTGGAGGTCGAGAGGCTGCCGACGTTGCTGTTCGTCGTGCTCAACCCAGTGGACAGGCTGGAGATGCCGCTGGTGGCAGTGCTCAGACCCGACGAGGTCGAGGTCGAGAGGCTGCTGACGTTGCTGTTCGTCGTGCTCAGGCCGGTCGACAGGCTGGAGATACCACTGGTCGCGGTGCTCAAACCAGAGGACGTAGACGTCGAAAGGCTGTCGATGTTGCTCGTCGCCGTGCTCAGGCCGGACGACGTCGAGGTCGACAGGCTGCTCACATTGCTGTTTGTCGTGCTCAAGCCAGTCGACAGGCTGGAGATACCGCTGGTGGCAGTGCTCAAACCAGACGACGTGGACGTCGATAGGCTGTCGATGTTGCTCGTCGCCGTGCTCAGGCCGCTCGACGTGGAGGTCGACAGGCTACTGACGTTGCTGTTGGTCGTGCTCAAGCCAGTGGACAGGCTAGAGATGCCGCTGGTCGCAGTGCTCAGACCCGAGGACGTAGACGTCGAGAGGCTGTCGATGCTGCTCGTCGCCGTGCTCAGGCCGCTCGACGTGGATGTCGAAAGGCTATCGATACGGCTGTTGGTCGTGCTCAGGCCCGACGACGTCGAAGTCGACAGGCTCGAAATTCCACTGGTTGCAGTGCTCAGACCGCTCGACGTGGAGGTCGAAAGGCTGTCCAGGTTGCTGTTCGTGGAGCTGAGGCCGGTAGACAGGCTGGAGATGCCACTGGTCGCGGTGCTCAAACCAGAGGACGTCGAGGTCGACAGGCTGCTCACGTTGCTGTTCGTCGTGCTCAGACCCGTGGACAGGCTGGAGATACCGCTGGTGGCAGTGCTCAAACCAGACGACGTCGAAGTCGAAAGGCTGTCGATGCTGCTCGTGGCCGTGCTCAGACCGGACGAGGTCGAGGTCGACAAGCTGCTGACATTGCTGTTCGTGGTACTCAGGCCGGTAGACAGGCTGGAGATCCCGCTGGTGGAGGTGCTCAGACCCGACGACGTCGACGTCGAAAGGCTATCAATGCTGCTCGTGGCCGTGCTCAAGCCCGACGACGTGGACGTCGACAGGCTGCTGACGTTGCTGTTGGTGGTGCTCAGACCGGTCGACAGGCTGGAGATCCCACTGGTCGCCGTGCTCAAACCCGACGACGTCGAAGTCGAAAGGCTATCGATGCTGCTCGTAGCCGTGCTCAAACCAGACGACGTCGAGGTCGACAGGCTGCTCACGTTGCTGTTCGTCGTGCTCAGGCCCGTGGACAGGCTGGAGATCCCGCTGGTCGCCGTGCTCAGGCCACTCGACGTAGAAGTCGACAGGCTGCTCACGTTGCTGTTGGTCGTGCTCAGGCCCGTCGACAAGCTCGAGATGCCGCTGGTCGCGGTGCTCAGACCGCTCGAAGTCGACGTCGACAAGCTGCTCACGTTGCTGTTCGTGGTGCTCAGCCCGGTCGACAGGCTCTCGATGCCACTCGTCGCCGTGCTCAGACCCGAGGATGTGGAGGTCGAAAGGCTATCGATTCGACTGTTGGTCGTGCTCAAACCACTGGACGTCGAAGTCGACAAGCTGCCCACGTTGCTGTTCGTGGTGCTCAAGCCCGTCGACAGGCTGGCGATGCCACTGGTCGCAGTGCTCAGGCCCGACGATGTCGAAGTCGACAGGCTGCTCACGTTGCTGTTGGTCGTGCTCAGGCCAGTAGACAAGCTGGAGATGCCACTGGTCGCGGTGCTCAATCCACTCGACGTGGAAGTCGAGAGGCTGTCCAGGTTGCTGTTGGTGCTGCTCAGAGCCGTAGACAGGCTCGAGATGCCGCTGGTCACCGTGCTCAGGCCGGACGACGTCGAGGTCGAGAGGCTGCTGACATTGCTGTTTGTCGAGCTCAGGCTCGTGGACAGGCTCGAGATCCCGCTGGTCGCTGTGCTCAGGCCGCTCGACGTAGAAGTCGACAGGCTGCTCACATTGCTGTTCGTCGTGCTCAGGCCAGTGGACAGGCTCGAGATGCCGCTGGTCGCCGTGCTCAGGCCGGACGACGTCGAGGTCGAGAGGCTGCTGACGTTGCTGTTGGTCGTGCTCAAACCAGTCGACAGGCTGTCGATGCCACTCGTGGCTGTGCTCAAGCCGCTCGACGTGGAGGTCGAAAGGCTACTGACATTGCTGTTCGTCGTGCTCAGACCCGTGGACAGGCTGGAGATGCCGCTGGTCGCGGTGCTCAGACCAGACGACGTCGAGGTCGACAGACTGCTGACGTTGCTGTTGGTCGTGCTCAGGCCCGTCGACAAACTGGAGATGCCACTGGTCGCAGTGCTCAGACCGCTCGAGGTAGACGTCGACAAGCTATCGATGCTGCTCGTGGCCGTGCTCAGGCCCGACGACGTAGACGTCGAGAGGCTGTCGATACGACTATTGGTGGTGCTCAGGCCCGTGGACAGGCTGGAGATACCGCTGGTCGCGGTGCTCAACCCGCTCGACGTGGAAGTCGAGAGGCTGTCCAGGTTGCTGTTGGTGCTGCTCAGAGCCGTGGACAGGCTCGAGATACCGCTTGTTGCCGTACTCAAGCCCGACGACGTCGAAGTCGACAGACTGCTGACGTTGCTGTTCGTGGTGCTGAGACCGGTCGAAAGGCTGGAGATGCCGCTGGTTGCCGTGCTCAAGCCGCTCGACGTCGAGGTCGACAAGCTGCTGACATTGCTGTTGGTCGTGCTCAGGCCCGTAGACAGACTAGAGATGCCGCTGGTTGCCGTACTCAAGCCCGACGACGCCGAGGTCGACAGGCTGCTGACGTTGCTGTTCGTCGTGCTGAGACCGGTCGAAAGACTGGAGATGCCGCTGGTCGCGGTGCTCAGGCCGGACGACGTCGAAGTCGACAGGCTGCTCACGTTGCTGTTGGTTGTGCTCAGGCCCGTCGACAGACTAGAGATGCCGCTGGTTGCCGTGCTCAAGCCGCTCGACGTCGAGGTCGACAAGCTGCTGACATTGCTGTTCGTGGTG
This sequence comes from Variovorax sp. KBS0712, assembly GCF_006323185.2. NCBI lineage: Bacteria > Pseudomonadati > Pseudomonadota > Betaproteobacteria > Burkholderiales > Comamonadaceae > Variovorax > Variovorax sp. KBS0712. Next base: position 151,066 of record NZ_VCCD02000002.1, read on the forward strand.
CTCAGACCTGTGGACAGGCTGGAGATGCCGCTGGTCGCAGTGCTCAGGCCCGACGACGTAGATGTCGAGAGGCTGTCGATGCGGCTATTGGCCGTGCTCAGACCCGACGACGTCGAGGTCGACAAGCTGCCCACGTTGCTGTTCGTGGTGCTCAAGCCCGTCGACAGGCTCGAGATACCGCTGGTTGCAGTGCTCAGACCGCTCGAAGTGGAGGTCGAGAGGCTGTCGATGCTGCTCGTGGCCGTGCTCAGGCCCGACGACGTCGACGTCGACAGGCTGCTCACATTGCTGTTGGTCGTGCTCAGGCCCGTCGACAGACTGTTGATGCCGCTCGTAGCGGTACTCAAACCGGACGACGTAGATGTCGACAGGCTGCTCACGTTGCTGTTCGTGGTGCTCAGGCCCGTGGACAAACTGGAGATGCCGCTGGTGGCAGTGCTTAGGCCCGACGACGTAGATGTCGACAGGCTGCTCACGTTGCTGTTCGTCGTGCTCAGGCCCGTGGACAGGCTCGAGATTCCACTGGTCGCAGTGCTCAGGCCGCTCGACGTGGACGTCGAGAGACTGTCGATGCGGCTGTTGGTTGTGCTCAGACCCGACGACGTCGAGGTCGACAAACTGCTGACGTTGCTGTTCGTCGTGCTCAGACCTGTGGACAGGCTCGAGATGCCGCTCGTGGCGGTGCTCAGACCGCTTGAAGTCGACGTCGACAGGTTGTCGATGCGACTGTTGGTCGTGCTCAGGCCAGTCGACGTGGACGTTGACAGGCTGCCCACGTTGCTGTTCGTCGTGCTCAAGCCCGTGGACAGGCTCGAGATTCCGCTGATCGCCGTGCTCAGACCCGACGACGTCGACGTCGAAAGGCTGCTCACGTTGCTATTCGTAGTGCTCAGGCCTGTGGACAGGCTGGAGATGCCGCTGGTGGCCGTGCTCAAACCGGACGACGTCGAAGTCGACAGGCTGCTGACGTTGCTGTTGGTCGTGCTCAAGCCGGTGGACAGGCTGGAGATACCGCTCGTGGCCGTGCTCAAGCCGGACGACGTCGATGTCGACAGGCTACTGACGTTGCTGTTCGTGGTGCTTAGGCCAGTCGACAGGCTGGAGATGCCGCTGGTCGCCGTGCTCAGCCCGCTCGACGTCGAGGTCGACAGGCTGCTGACGTTGCTGTTCGTTGTGCTCAACCCCGTGGAGAGGCTGGAGATGCCACTGGTTGCTGTGCTCAGACCTGTGGACAGGCTCGAGATTCCGCTGGTCGCCGTGCTCAGACCGCTCGACGTCGATGTCGAAAGGCTGTCGATGCGGCTGCTGCTGGTGCTCAGTCCGGACGACGTAGAAGTCGACAGGCTACTGACGTTGCTGTTCGTGATGCTCAGGCCAGTCGACAGGCTGGAGATGCCGCTGGTGGCCGTGCTCAAACCGGACGACGTCGAAGTCGACAGGCTGCTGACGTTGCTGTTGGTCGTGCTCAGGCCGCTTGAAGTCGACGTCGACAGGCTGTCGATGCGACTGCTGCTGGTGCTCAGGCCCGACGATGTGGACGTCGACAAGCTGCCGACGTTGCTGTTCGTGGTACTCAGACCTGTGGACAGGCTGGAGATCCCGCTCGTCGCTGTGCTGAGGCCCGACGACGTCGACGTCGACAGGCTGTCGATGCGGCTGTTGGTCGTGCTGAGGCCGGTCGACGTGGAGGTCGAAAGACTGCCGACGTTGCTGTTCGTGGTGCTCAGGCCGGTCGACAGGCTCGAGATGCTGCTCGTGGCCGTGCTCAGTCCCGACGACGTCGAAGTCGACAGGCTGTTGATGCGACTGCTCGCCGTGCTCAGGCCCGACGATGTGGATGTCGACAGGCTGGCGACGTTGCTGTTCGTGGTGCTCAGGCCCGTGGACAAGCTGGAAATGCCGCTGGTCGCCGTACTCAAACCGCTCGACGTGGAAGTCGACAGGCTGTCCAGTTCGCTGTTCACCGTACTCAAGCCCGTGGACAGGCTCGAGATGCTGCTGGTCGCCGTGCTCAAACCGGTCGATGTGGAGGTCGACAGGCTGTTGAGACGGCTGTTGGTCGTGCTCAGGCCGGACGATGTGGACGTCGACAGGCTGCTCACGTTGCTGTTCGTGGTGCTCAGGCCGGTCGACAGGCTGGAGATGCCGCTCGATGTCGAAGTCGACAGGCTGCTGACATTGCTGTTCGTTGTACTCAGTCCTGACGACGTCGAGGTCGACAGACTGTTGACGCGGCTGTTGGCGGTGCTCAGCCCCGAGGACGTGGAGGTCGACAGCGACCCCACCGTGCTGGCGACCGAGTACAACTGGCTGCCATTGATCGCATCGGTCGAGGTGGAGGTCACCTGGCCCGCCGCCACATTGGTGATCTGGCGCTCAGCGCCCGCCGAACCAACGCTCACGACACTGGTCGGTGTGGCGCCGGCAAACCCGCCCAGCACAACCCCGTTGACCGTCGCATTGGCAGTCGGAACCGCCGCGGCGGTCACACTGTTACTACCAAGCGCGACGCTGTTGTCGTTACCGGCGCTGGCTCCCGTGCCGATCGCCACGGCGTTTGCGCCGGCGCTCTTCGCGCCGCCATCCACCGTCAGGTTGCCGCCGATGGCCACGCTGTTCGCGCCGCTGGCAGTTGTTGCCCGGCCGATGGCCACGGCCTGCTCGCCCGACGCGACCGAGCCACCGTTGCCGGTTCCGTCCCCGCCCCCTACCGCGACCGATGAAGTCCCGCTGGCCTTGGCGTCGTTGCCCAGGGCGTAAGCCCCTTTGCCCGAGGCTTTGGCACCAGAGCCGATTGCCGTCGAGCTGTGAGAGCTCGCCTGGGCGTTGTTCCCGATCGCGAGAGAGTAATCAGCAATTGCATACGCACTGTTGTTGCCCGAGGTGCCGCTGCCACTGCCATTGCCAATGGCGATGGCATTGGTCACCGAGTTCGGCGCATACCCGCCGCCGATCTGATAGGAAGCATGCCCCCCCGTCACGACAGCCATGAGCGTCGCAGCTGCGACGGCCGCCCGCACCAACTTCGAACCGCTCTTCTTCCCCCGCGCCGAAGTGATTTCAGACGCCGCAACCCAGGCCCCCAGGGCTTCATTCCAGATACTTCGGTAAGACTTGTTCATATTCTTCGAGCTCGGTTCACAGAGGGCGGGCGCGGTATCAACGGCGGAGGAAGGCAACGACCGCCCGCGGTTCGTCGCCCCAGCCAGGGTCGTAGTTACCCTGACGTTCACAATGGACGCGGTAATGTACGCAGCCGTTTACATTTGCAGCCATTTCGGTCTACCGGAAACCGTGAAATGATGATTTAGTTCACAAACTTTCACGATTGGCGACAAATCCGGGCGCGGCGATGTCGCTGTGGAACGTCGATCCGAACGCCCCGCCTAGAATCGCCGCCGCTGTCTGTCACAGCGGTTTTCCTCACAAAAGGTGCCCAATGAAGCCGTTTCTCCCCCGTTTCCTGGCCGCATGCACGCTGGCCCTGGCCGGTTCCTGCGCCCTGGCGCAGGACGGCAACTCCGCCGACGAACTCGTCCAGGCGGGCCTCAGCAGCCTCAAGCAGATCGATGAGAACCGGGCGGGAGAGATCTGGGACACCGCGTCTGCGTTTGTGAAGACTCGCTTTCCCAAGGCCGAATTCGTTGCCAACACGCAACGCTCGCGCCAGACCGTGGGCGTCGTGGCCCGCCGTGACTGGGCCAGCGTGACCCGCATCCGCTACCTGGACGACAGCACCGGCATCCCTGCAGGCCTGTACGCCAACGTCGACTTCGCCACCCGCCTGACCAACGACAAAACGGTCTTCGAAAAAGTCAGCTTCCGCCTCGAACCCCAAGGCTGGCGCCTGACGGGCTACATCCCCCGCGAAAACCAATGACCACCGCCTCGGGTGCCGGCCTGCGCATCGGCATCACGATCGGCCTCCACCACGAGGCCGAGACCCTCTGGAACAACGGCATCAAGCAGAACGCCGTGTTCCTGGCAGAGGCGCTGAAGCACTGCCCCAGCGTCGCCTCGGTGGTGCTGGTCAACACCACCGCCACGCCCATCACCCCCGCCCTGCCCTGGGACCAGGCCCGCTGGCCGACCGTGACCTTCGAGGCGGCCAAGGACAGCGTGGATGTGCTGATCGAGCTGGGCGGCCAGATCGACGCCGACCAGACCGACCACCTCAAGCGCCGCGGCGCGCGGCTGGTGTCGTACTGCTGCGGCTTCGAGTACGTGCACGCGATGGAGTCGATGCTGTTCGGCAAGCCGCTGTGGGGCCGCAACCTGTTCATCAACCAGCGCTACGACGACATCTGGATGGTTCCGCAGGTGGCCCACATCAGCCAGCCGTACTTCGAGGTGCTGCGCCGCGCCGAGGCGCGCGCCGTGCCCTTCGTCTGGAGCCCGGTGTTCCTGCAAGAGCGTGCCCGCGCCCTGCCCGACGGCGGCGCCTACCAGCCGCGCAGCGGCCCGCGGCGGCTCAGCGTGATGGAGCCGAACATCAACGTGGTGAAGTTCTGCGTCTACCCGATCCTGATCGCCGAGCTGGCGTACCGCGCCCGCCCCGACGCGATCGCGCTGCTGCAGGTCACGAACGTGGAGCGCATGGCCAAGGACAGCATGGAGTTCATCACGCTGATGAACCAGCTCGACCTGGTGCGCCAGCACAAGGCGGTCTTCCTGGGCCGGCACGAGACCCCGGTGTTCCTGGCGCAGAACACCGACATCGTGGTCTCCCACCAGTGGGAGAACCCGCTCAACTACTTCTACCTCGAGACCTGCTGGCAGGGCTATCCGCTGGTGCACAACGCCCACCTGTGCGCCGACCTGGGCTACTACTACGCAGAAAACGACGTGGCCGCGGGCAGCGCCCGCGTGCTCGAAGCCATCGACGGGCACGACGCCCAGGCCCAGGCCTACCGCGACCGGCAACGCGCACTCATCGCGCGCTACCTGCCCGGCGACGCGGCGGCCACGCAGACCTACGACACCCTGCTGCAAGGCCTGATGCAGCGCCCCGCCCGCTAGACCCACGGAGCCCCCTCGCATGCTCGACCCGTCCGAACTCCGGCACTTCTATCCCGTGATCGTGACGCCGAGCCACGACGGCAAGTTCTTCCAGAACTACGTGGCGTCGCTGCTGAACTTCACCGTGAGCGCCGAGCGTGCCGGCATGAAGGTGCAGGTGCTGATGCACCAGGGCGAGAGCCTGGTCACGCGCGCGCGCAACAACTGCGTGGCCCAGTTCCTGGCCAACACCGAGTGGACCCACTTGTTCTGGATCGACGCAGACATCGGCTTCTCGGCCGAGGCAGCGTTCCGCCTGCTGCTGTCGGGCTACGACATCGCCGCCGGCGTGTACCCGCTCAAGCGCGAAGACTGGCCAGCCGGCGGCGTGGCGGCCGGCACCACGCAGCAGCAGTTCGAGGCCGCCTTCACGCGCTACACGGTCAATGCCAAGGCCGAAGAAGGCGCGTCGCAGATCGAGCTCGAGGTGCAACCCGACGGTTTCATGAAGATGACCGAGGCGCCCACGGGCTTCATGGCGATCCGGCGCGGCGTGTTCGAGCGGCTGATGGCCGCCTACCCCGAGCTGCAGTACGTGCCCGACAGCATCGGCGAAGCCGACCGCGGGCTGCACTACCGCTTCTTCGACGTGATGGTCGACCCGGTCACGCGGCGCTACCTGTCGGAAGACTACGGCTTCTGCCGGCTGTGGTCGGGGCTGGGCGAGTCGATCTACATCGATGCCAATTCGAACCTGACCCACCAGGGCGCCAAGCTGTACCGCGGCGATTTCGCCCATTCGCTGCAGGCCTCGCTGCCCTACGCGGTGGGCGGCCCCGCCGGTATGGCGATGGTGCTGAAGGGCCAGGAACACCTGAAGCCGAATCCGCCGCCGGGCTGACACCGGCAACGAACGCCCATGAAAAAGCCCCGCCGAAGCGGGGCTTTTTCATGGGGCCGGCGAATCGCTCGCCGGCTGCAACGAGCCTCAGGCCGTGACCGTGTCCGCCACGCCCTTGTAGTCTTCGATCTTGTCGAAGTTCAGGTACTGGTAGATCTGCGCGCTGGACGCGTCGATCACGCCCGTGGCGGCCATGTACTCCTCGCGGGTCGGGATGCGGCCCAGGCGCGAGCAGATGGCGGCCAGTTCGGCCGAGCCCAGGTACACGTTGGTGTTCTTGCCCAGGCGGTTCGGGAAGTTGCGGGTGCTGGTCGACATCACCGTCGCGCCTTCGCGCACCTGTGCCTGGTTGCCCATGCACAGCGAGCAGCCCGGCATTTCGGTGCGCGCGCCGGCGTTGCCGAACACGCCGTAGTGGCCTTCTTCGGTGAGCTGCTGGGCGTCCATCTTGGTCGGCGGTGCGATCCACAGCTTGACCGGGATGTCGCGCTTGCCTTCGAGCAGCTTCGACGCGGCGCGGAAGTGGCCGATGTTGGTCATGCACGAGCCGATGAACACTTCGTCGATGGTGGCACCGGCCACGTCGCTCAGCGTCTTCACGTCGTCCGGGTCGTTCGGGCAGGCCACGATGGGTTCGTGGATCTCGGCCAGGTCGATCTCGATGACGGCGGCGTACTCGGCGTCGGCATCGCCCTTGAGCAGCTGCGGGTCCTTGAGCCAGGCTTCCTGCGCGGCGATGCGGCGTGCCAGCGTGCGTGCGTCGGCGTAGCCTTCGGCAATCATCCACTTCATCAGCGTGATGTTGCTGTTGATGTACTCCTGGATCGGTTCCTTGTTCAGGTGCACCGTGCAGCCAGCGGCCGAGCGTTCAGCCGAGGCGTCGCTCAACTCGAAGGCTTGCTCCACCTTCAGGTCGGGCAGGCCTTCGATCTCGAGGATGCGGCCCGAGAAGATGTTCTTCTTGCCTTGCTTGGCCACGGTCAGCAGGCCCGACTTGATGGCGTACAGCGGAATCGCGTTGACCAGGTCACGCAGCGTGACGCCGGGCTGCATCTTGCCCTTGAAGCGCACGAGCACCGATTCGGGCATGTCCAGTGGCATCACGCCGGTGGCGGCCGCGAAGGCCACGAGGCCAGAGCCCGCGGGGAAGCTGATGCCGATGGGGAAGCGGGTGTGGCTGTCGCCGCCCGTGCCCACGGTGTCGGGCGTCAGCAGGCGGTTGAGCCAGCTGTGGATCACGCCGTCGCCCGGACGCAGCGACACGCCGCCGCGGTTGGCCATGAACTCGGGCAGTTCGTGGTGCATCTTGACGTCGACCTTCTTCGGGTACGCCGCCGTGTGGCAGAACGACTGCATGACCAGATCGGCCGAGAAGCCCAGGCAAGCCAGGTCCTTCAGCTCGTCCCGGGTCATCGGGCCGGTGGTGTCCTGCGAGCCGACCGAGGTCATCTTGGGTTCGCAGTACGTGCCCGGGCGCACGCCCTGGCCTTCGGGCAGGCCGCAGGCGCGGCCGACCATCTTCTGTGCGAGCGAGAAGCCCTTCTTGGTGTCGACCGGGCTTTGCGGCAGGCGGAACAGCGTGGACACGGGCAGGCCCAGTGCTTCACGCGCCTTGGCGGTCAGGCCGCGGCCGATGATCAGCGGAATGCGGCCGCCGGCACGCACTTCGTCGAACAGCACGTCGCTCTTGACCTGGAATTCGGCGATGACCTGGCCGTCCTTCAGGGCCTTGCCTTCGTAGGGACGCAGCTCGACCACGTCGCCCATGTTCATCTGCGTCACGTCGAGCTCGATGGGCAGTGCGCCCGAGTCTTCCATCGTGTTGTAGAAGATGGGCGCGATCTTGCCGCCGAGGCAGACGCCGCCGAAGCGCTTGTTCGGCACGAAGGGAATGTCTTCGCCGGTGAACCACAGCACCGAGTTGGTGGCGCTCTTGCGCGACGAACCCGTGCCGACCACGTCGCCGGCGTAGGCCACGAGGTGGCCGCGCGCGCGCAGGTCTTCGATGAACTTCACCGGGCCGCGCTTGCCGTCTTCTTCAGGAACGATGCCGGGGCGGGCGTTCTTGTGCATCGCCAGGGCGTGCATCGGAATGTCCGGACGCGTCGTGGCGTCGGGTGCGGGCGACAGGTCGTCGGTGTTGATTTCGCCGGCCACCTTGAAGATGCTGACGGTGATGCTCTGCGGCACTTCGGGGCGGCTGGTGAACCACTCGGCATCGGCCCAGCTTTGCAGCACGCCCTTGGCGTGGGCATTGCCCTTGTCGGCCTTTTCCTTGACGTCGTGGAACTGGTCGAACATCAGCAGGGTCTTCTTCAGGCCTTCGGCTGCGACAGCGCCGACTTCGGCGTCGTCCAGCAGGTCGATCATGGGGCTGATGTTGTAGCCGCCGAGCATGGTGCCGAGCAGTTCGGTCGCGCGGGCGCGCGAGATGAACGCGTTCTTCTCGGTGCCGTGGGCCACAGCCGCGAGGTAGCTCGCCTTGACCTTGGCGGCGTCGTCGACGCCGGCGGGCACACGGTAGGTGAGCAGGTCCAGCAGGAAGGCGCCGTCCTTGGCATTCGCGCTCTTCAGGAGCTCGATCGCTTCGGCGGTCTGCTTCGCGCTCAGGGGCAGCGGCGGGATACCGAGCGCGGCGCGTTCGGCAACATGATCAACGTAGGCTTGCAACATCTTCTTTTCTCCGGAAACTAGGCTATCGGGCGTGCGCAGCGGTCTCTAGCGGCCAAGCAAGAGCCGCGCCGCACCCCGGGTTCGGTGCTCTTCTTACTTCTTGGCTGCGTCGGCACCTTCGAAAAGGGCCTTCGGCGGGTTCTTCTTCATCTCGTCGGCAAAGGCGACCTGGGCGGCGGTCTGGCATTCGTCGGCAATGCGCAGGCCGGCCTTCTGGTTCATCAGCATCGACTTGTTGCCCAGCTGGAGCCACATGGCGCCGGCACGCGGGTCTTCGAGGCGGATGGCGCCGGTGCGGCTTTCGACCGGGTGCATGCGGTACTTCAGGCCCTTGGTGGTCACGGTGAAGAAGCCGGGCTTCTTCTCGTCGGGCGTGACGGTCACGTCGGCGCCGAGTTCGCACTGGGCCTTGCCGGTGGACACGCGCTGCGCCACGGCCAGGTCGGACTCGGACAGCACGATGTTGGTGTCGTCGGCGATCGGCGTGACCTCTTCGACGGCCTTGGCCGCCTTGCGGGTGACCTGGCGCTTGGGCGGGGTCTTCTTGGCTTCGGCCTTGGCCGCGGCCGGCTTGGTGGCGGTGGCGTTCTGGGCCACGGCGGCGAAAGGCAGGGCCAGCGCAACGGCGGCGATCAGTGCAATTTTCTTCATGAGCGGGGTTCCTTCAGGCTGATTCAGTGGGTTTCAGGAGACCGCGATGCAAACCAGGCTTTCGCCTCGGAGGGCAACGCGCGCCCTGTTGCGTGGGCGCGCGTCAGGACCTGCCAGAAGTGGCGGTAGCTCGCGCGGTCGTGCAATGTGCCATCAATTTGTGTCGGTGCCCAATCCGCGTCTGCGGCTTTTGTAATGATTTTTGTGGCAATTTGAATCTGCGCCTCGTCGGGCGCGAAGGCCTCGAGGATCGGCCGGATCTGGTTCGGGTGGATGCTCCACATGCGCGTGTAGCCGAATTCGGTGGCCGCCTTGCGGGCCGCGAGACGCATCGCATCCATGTCGTTGAACTCGGTGACCACGCAGTGCGAAGGCACCTTGCCGTAGGCATGCGCGGCCGACGCCAATGCCAGCTTGGCACGCACGACCAACGGATGGCTGAACTGCCCCGCCGCGCCCATGCCGTCGGCGGGAATGGCGCCGGCATGCGCCGACACGAAATCCATGAGGCCGAAGCTCAGCGACTGCACGCGCGGATGCGCGGCGATCTCGAAGGCGTTGTGCACCGCCAGCGGCGATTCGATGAGCACGTGCAGCGGCAGCGCGCCGGCATCGGCGGCGTCCAGCGCGGCAACAGCCTGACACACATCGGCCACGGATTCGACCTTGGGCACCATGAGGTGGCTCAGCCGATGGCCGGCGCGTCCGGCGATGGTGACCACGTCGCCGGCGAAGGCCGGGTGGTCGACCGGGTGCACGCGCACGCCGACGCGCATGCCGGGCTGGGCGGCCAGCGCGAGTTCGGTGACGAGCGCGGCATGCTCCGCCTCGCCGCCGACCGGAGCGCCGTCTTCGCAGTCGAGGGTGACGTCGAACACGCAGGCGCCGAACTCCTGCGCCATCTCGGCCTGGAGCGCGAGGCTCTTCTTCATGCGGGCTTCGACGCCGCTGTAGTGGTCGCACACCGGCAGGGTCACGGCGCCGGCCTGTGCGCCGAGCAGCACGTCCGCGGGATGGGCAGCGGCGGTCTTCGTCGTCATGCGTCTTTTTTCTTGTGCGCCACGATGAACATGCGCGGGAAGGCGAGCAGGCGCTTGCCGTCGGTGCGCACCGGATAGGCCTCGTCCACCCTGCGTTCGTATTCGGCGAGGTAGCTCGCCTGCAGGTCGGGCGGCAGGCGGTCGACAAAGGGCTTCAGGCCCGTGCCGCGCACCCATTCGACGATGGCCGCGGCGTTGGCCATCGGGTGCTGGTAGATGGTGTGCCAGACATCGACATGGGCCGCACGCGCGGCCAAGAGGTCGTAGTAGCCGCCCAGCGGCAGCAGCAAGGTGCGCAGCTTGTCGGCGTCGCCGATGGGCTCGGCCCAGGGCGCTTCGGCCGCCACCGCACGCATCAGGCGGTGCGTGGGCTCCTGGCGGTTGTCGGGCATCTGGACGGCGAGCACGCCGCCCGGGGCCAGTGCGTCGAACAGGCGGGGGATCAGCGTTTCGTGATCCGGCACCCATTGCAGGGACGCGTTGGCGTAAATGAGATCGGGCGCTTCTGTTTCACGCGGCGCCCAGGTCGCGATGTCGCTCAACTCGAAGCGCGCCGCCGGCAGGCGCTCGCGCGCGCTGACCAGCATGGCTTCGGAGTTGTCGGTGCCCGTGACCTGCGCCGTCGGGAACCGATGTGCCAGCAGCTCGGTGGAATTGCCCGGTCCGCATCCGAGGTCGACCACGCGGGCGGCCTCGGCAAGCGGGACCCGCGCCAGGAGTTCCTGTGCGGGCCGGGTGCGCTCGTCCTCGTAGCGACGGTAGAGCGCGGGGTTCCAGTCGAGCATGCGGGCGGGCTTGCTTTACAGCAGGTGGGCAACGCCGGCGCGTTCGCCTTCGAGCTCTTCGAGCGTCTTGTTGATGCGTTCCTGGCTGAAGGCGTCGATCTCGAGGCCTTCGACCAGCTTGTACTCACCGTTTTCGCAGGTGACCGGGAAGCCGAACATCACGTCCTTCGGAATGCCGTACTGGCCGTCCGACGGGATGCCCATCGTGACCCACTTGCCGTTGGTGCCCAGGGCCCAGTCGCGCATGTGGTCGATGGCGGCGTTGGCGGCCGAGGCAGCCGACGACAGGCCTCGGGCTTCGATGATGGCCGCGCCGCGCTTGCCGACGGTCGGCAGGAAGGTGTTGGCGTTCCATTCCTGGTCGTTGATCATCTTGGCGACGCTTTCGCCGTTGATGGTCGCAAAGCGGTAGTCGGCGTACATCGTGGGCGAGTGGTTGCCCCAGACGGTGAGCTTCTCGATGTCGGCCACGGCCTTGCCGGTCTTGGCGGCGATTTGGCTGGCGGCGCGGTTGTGGTCCAGGCGCAGCATGGCGGTGAAGTTCTTGCGCGGCAGGTCGGGCGCCGACTTCATGGCGATGTAGGCGTTGGTGTTGGCGGGGTTGCCGACGACCAGCACCTTCACGTTGCGCGAGGCGACGGCGTTCAGTGCCTTGCCTTGTGCCGTGAAGATGGCGCCGTTGACGGCCAGCAGCTCGGCGCGTTCCATGCCGGGGCCGCGGGGGCGCGAACCGACCAGCAAGGCGTAGTCGGCGTCCTTGAAGGCGGTCATCGGGTCGCCGTGGGCTTCCATGCCGGCCAGCAGCGGGAAGGCGCAGTCGTCGAGCTCCATCATCACGCCCTTGAGCGCCTTCTGGGCCTTCTCGTCGGGGATTTCGAGCAGTTGCAGGATGACCGGCTGGTCTTTGCCGAGCATTTCGCCGGAAGCGATACGGAACAACAGGGCGTAACCGATTTGACCGGCGGCACCGGTAACGGCAACGCGGACAGGCTTTTTGCTCATGGGAAGACTCCAGAAGGTGGTGAAACGGGTTAGCGCTCTCGTGGGGCGCCGCGGTCCAGCGGGGGGAAGCTTTCCCGCGGCGCGGGACCGGCCCGCATTTTAAGCCGATTCGACAAAGGCCGTCTTATGTCTTATATAAGATATCCTCTGGGGGTCCGCCACGGCGCACCCCACCGCTGCCATGAACACGCCCTCCACCCTCGACGAGCCCACGACGCCGTCCTTCAGTCCGCTCTACCAGCAGATCAAGACCCTGATCCTGCAGAGCCTGCAGGCCGGCGAGTGGAAGCCGGGCGAGCCCATCCCCAGCGAGATGGACCTGGCCGTGCGTTACCGCGTGAGCCAGGGCACGGTGCGCAAGGCGATCGACGAGCTGGCGGCCGAAAACCTGGTGGTGCGCCGCCAGGGCAAGGGCACCTTCGTGGCCACGCATGCCGAGCAGCATGTGCAGTACCGTTTTCTCAAGCTGGTGCCCGACGCCGGCAGCCCGAGCGCCGAAGGCCCGGCCGAGCGCACCATCGTCGACTGCAAGCGCCTGCGCGCCTCGGCCGACGTGGCGCGCGCGCTGAGCCTGCGCACCGGCGACGCCGTGCTGCAGGTGCGCCGCGTACTCGCCTACGGCGGCGTGCCGACCATCCTCGAAGACCTCTGGCTGCCCGGCGCGCCCTTCAAGGGCCTCACGGCCGACCGGCTGCGCGCCTGGCCGGGCCCGATGTACGCGATGTTCGAAACCGAGTTCGGCGTGCGCATGGTGCGCGCCGAAGAAAAGATCCGCGCCGTGCTGCCCGATGCCGAACAGGCGCAGCTGCTCGACGTGCCGCTGCAGATGCCGCTGTTGAGCGTGGAGCGCGTGGCGCACACGTACCACGACATGCCGATGGAACTGCGCCGCGGCCTGTACCGCACCGACACCCACCACTACCGCAACCAGCTGGGCTGATCCGATGGCGCCGAAGAACCTCGCCCGCGCGGGCACAAACGCGCACACTCAGCCCGCGCAACGCAGCCTCGAGCCCCGAGCATCCGACTGCCGCAGTGCGTTGACTCCTGTGCGTCCGATGCGCGATGGTGCATTGCAATAGAATTTTGCGTTGTTTGCATTCCGCAGAAGAAACAAAAGCGTTCGCTCTCAGAACAAGCCAACAAGTCACAAAGCCACGAAAGCCATCTCCCTATGACAGAGCTTGCAACTCCCCCCCGGCCGCCGCGTCGCGAATTCCGGAACATCAACGCCTTTACCGATCTCACGACCTACCGGCTGCCGCCGGCTGGCATCGTGTCGATCCTGCACCGCGTGAGCGGCGTGATCATGTTCCTGCTGATGCCCTTCATCATCTGGATGTTCGACACCTCGCTGTCATCTGACTATTCGTTCGCGAAATTCAAGGCCGCGTTCAACACCGGCATCGGCTTTGCCCCGGGATGGTTCTTCAAGCTCGTCGCACTGGCGCTCATCTGGGCCTACCTGCACCACTTCATCGCCGGCCTGCGTCACCTCTGGATGGACGTGAGCCACTCCGCCGTGACCAAGGAATTCGGTCACAGCTCGGCCATCTTCACGTTGCTCGCGAGCATCACCCTCACGCTGGTGCTTGCCGCCAAGCTGTTTGGCATTTACTAAAAAGGAGCCACCCATGTCTGTGAATTACGGCTCCAAGCGCGTCGTCGTCGGCGCCCACTACGGTCTGCGCGACTGGCTCAGCCAGCGCATCACCGGCGCCCTGATGGCGCTGTTCACGATCGTCCTGCTCGCACAGCTGATCTTCTCGCGCGGCCCCATCGGTTACGACCTGTGGGCCGGCATCTTCGCCGCACAGTGGATGAAGGTCCTGACCTTCTCCGTGATCGTTGCCCTGCTCTATCACGTGTGGGTCGGCATGCGCGACGTGTGGATGGACTACGTCCAGCCTGTCGCCATCCGTCTCGTGCTGCAAGTTTTCACCATCGTCTGGCTTGTCGGTTGTGCGGGTTGGGCCATTCAAGTGCTTTGGAAGATCTGACCCACCATGACCTACACAAAAGAAAACATCACCAAGCGCAAGTTCGACGTCGTCATCGTCGGTGCCGGCGGCTCCGGCATGCGCGCCTCGCTGCAACTCGCCCGTGCCGGCCTCAACGTGGCCGTGCTCTCCAAGGTGTTCCCGACCCGTTCGCACACCGTCGCGGCCCAGGGCGGCGTGGGCGCCTCGCTCGGCAACATGAGCGAGGACAACTGGCACTACCACTTCTACGACACGATCAAGGGTTCCGACTGGCTCGGCGACCAGGACGCGATCGAGTTCATGTGCCGTGAAGCCCCGAAGGTCGTGTACGAGCTCGAACACTTCGGCATGCCCTTCGACCGCAACCCCGACGGCACGATCTACCAGCGTCCGTTCGGCGGCCACACGGCCAACTACGGCGAGAAGGCCGTGCAGCGCGCCTGCGCCGCGGCCGACCGCACCGGCCACGCGATGCTGCACACGCTCTACCAGAAGAACGTCGAAGCCCGCACCCAGTTCTTCGTCGAATGGATGGCGCTGGACCTCATCCGCGACAACGAAGGCGATGTGGTCGGCGTCACGGCCCTCGAGATGGAAACCGGCGACCTGCACATCCTGCAGGCCAAGACCGTGCTGCTGGCCACCGGCGGCGCAGGCCGCATCTTCGGTGCGTCCACCAACGCGTTCATCAACACCGGCGACGGCCTGGGCATGGCCGCACGTTCGGGCATCCCGCTGCAGGACATGGAGTTCTGGCAGTTCCACCCCACCGGCGTGGCCGGCGCGGGCGTGCTGCTGACCGAAGGCTGCCGCGGCGAAGGCGCGATCCTGCTGAACAGCAACGGTGAACGCTTCATGGAGCGCTACGCGCCCACCCTGAAGGACCTGGCACCGCGCGACTTCGTCTCGCGCTCGATGGACCAGGAAATCAAGGAAGGCCGTGGCTGTGGTCCCAACAAGGACTACATCCACATGAAGCTGGACCACCTGGGTGCCGACACCATCCACAAGCGGCTGCCGTCGGTCTACGAGATCGGCATCAACTTCGCCAACGTCGACGTCACCAAGGAACCGATTCCCGTGGTGCCCACCATCCACTACCAGATGGGCGGCATCCCGACGAACATCAACGGCCAGGTCGTCATCCAGAAGGGTGAAGACAACAGCGCCGTAGTGAACGGCCTGTACGCGGTGGGCGAATGCTCCTGCGTGAGCGTGCACGGCGCCAACCGCCTGGGCACCAACTCGCTGCTCGACCTCCTGGTGTTCGGCCGCGCGGCCGGCAACCACATCGTCGAGTTCAACGACAAGCTCAAGGAACACAAGGAACTGCCCAAGGATGCGGCCGACCGCACCCTGCAGCGCCTGAACGAACTCGAAGCCTCCACCGGCGGCGAGTACGCCCAGGACGTGGCTGGCGAGATCCGCGCCGTCATGCAGCAGCATGCCGCCGTGTTCCGCAAGCAGGCCTCGATGGACGAAGGCGTGGTCAAGATCGCCGCCGTGCGCGAGCGCGTCAAGTCGATCGGCCTGAAGGACAAGTCCAAGGTGTTCAACACCGCCCGCATCGAAGCACTGGAAGTCGACAACCTGATCGAAGTGGCGCAGGCCACCATGGTCTCGGCCGCCGCCCGCAAGGAATGCCGCGGCGCCCACACGGTGGAAGACTACGAGCGTCCCGCGGACGACCCGGTCGCACCGCTGGGCCGCGACGACGCCAACTGGATGAAGCACACGCTCTGGTACAGCGCGGACAACCGCCTCTCGTACAAGCCCGTCAAGCTGCAGCCGCTGACGGTGGCATCCGTGCCGCCCAAGGTCCGCACGTTCTAAGAATATTTACAAGGTCCATACGATGAAGCGCACATTCCAGATCTACCGCTACGACCCGGACAAGGACGCCAAGCCCTACATGCAGACGGTCGAGGTCGAACTCGACGGCCACGAACGCATGCTGCTGGACGCCCTGATGAAGCTCAAGGCGCAGGATCCCACGCTGTCGTTCCGCCGCTCGTGCCGCGAAGGCGTCTGCGGCTCCGACGCGATGAACATCAACGGCAAGAACGGTCTGGCCTGCCTGACCAACATGAACACGCTCAAGGGCACCGTCGTGCTCAAGCCGCTGCCGGGCCTGCCCGTCATCCGCGACCTGATCGTCGACATGACCCAGTTCTTCAAGCAGTACAACTCGATCAAGCCGTACCTGCAGAACGACACCGTGCCGCCCGAGAAGGAGCGCCTGCAGTCGCCCGAAGAGCGTGAAGAGCTCGACGGCCTGTACGAGTGCATCCTGTGCGCGAGCTGCTCCACGAGCTGCCCGAGCTTCTGGTGGAACCCCGACAAGTTCGTCGGCCCGGCCGGCCTGCTGCAGGCCTACCGCTTCATCGCCGACAGCCGCGACGAAGCCACCGCCGAGCGCCTGGACAACCTGGAAGACCCGTACCGCCTGTTCCGCTGCCACACGATCATGAACTGCGTGGACGTGTGCCCGAAGAGCCTGAACCCGACCAAGGCCATCGGCAAGATCAAGGAACTGATGGTGCGTCGCGCCATCTGACGGTTTTTCCGAGAAGCCTTACTTATGTCGACCCCCGCCAACGCCCCCGATACGCTGCTCGGCGAACGCGCGCTGAGCAAGCTCAAGTGGCGTTGCCGGCGCGGCCTGCTGGAGAACGACCTGTTCATCGCCCGCTTCTTCGAGCGGCACGAATCCCACATGACCGTCGGTCAAGCGGGAGCGATGGAGACATTGATGGACCTGTCGGACAACGACCTCCTCGACCTGCTGCTGTGCAGAAAGGAGCCCGAGCCCGCATGGGCCGGGGCCGAGGTGGTCGCATTGCTGCAGCTGATGCGTACCGACGGCGCTCAGCGTCCCGCCATTTTTTCTCCTTCGTCCTGAATCCACCTCTGAAAGTAAACCGAAATGAAAGCATCCGATACCAAGGCCACGCTGTCGTTCAGCAATGGCGGCGACAACGTCGAACTGCCGATCTACAAGGGCACCATCGGGCCCGACGTGATCGACATCCGCAAGCTGTATGCACAGACCGGCATGTTCACGTACGACCCGGGCTTCATGTCGACCGCCGCCTGCCAGTCGGCCATCACCTACATCGACGGTGACAAGGGCGAGCTGCTGTACCGCGGCTACCCCATCGAGCAGCTCGCCACCAACTGCGACTTCCTCGAGACCTGCCACCTGCTGCTGTACGGCGAGCTGCCGGACGCCGGCAAGAAGGCCAATTTCACGAAGCTCGTGACCAACCACACGATGGTCAACGAGCAAATGCAGTTCTTCCTGCGCGGCTTCCGTCGCGATGCCCATCCGATGGCCATCATGACCGGCCTCGTGGGCGCCCTGTCGGCCTTCTATCACGACAGCACGGACATCAACAATCCCGAGCACCGCGAGATCGCCGCGATCCGTCTGATCGCGAAGATGCCCACGCTCGTGGCCATGGCCTACAAGTACACCGTCGGCCAGCCGTACATGTACCCGAAGAACGAACTCAGCTATGCAGGCAACTTCCTGCACATGATGTTCGCCACGCCGTGCGAAGAGTACAAGGTGAACCCGGTGCTCGAGCGCGCGCTCGACCGCATCTTCATCCTGCACGCCGACCACGAGCAGAACGCCTCGACCTCGACCGTGCGCCTGTGCGGCTCGTCGGGCACGAACCCCTTCGCAGCCATTGCGGCCGGCGTGGCGTGCCTGTGGGGCCCGGCCCACGGCGGCGCCAACGAAGCGGCGCTGAACATGCTGTACGACATCCAGCGCGAAGGCGGCGTGGAAAAGATCGGCGAGTTCATCAAGAAGGTCAAGGACAAGAACTCGAACGTCAAGCTGATGGGCTTCGGCCATCGCGTGTACAAGAACTACGACCCGCGCGCCAAGCTGATGCAGGAAACCTGCAACGAAGTGCTGACCGAGCTGGGCCTGGAAAACGACCCGCTGTTCAAGCTGGCCAAGGAACTCGAGAAGATCGCCCTGGAAGATGAGTACTTCGTGTCGCGCAAGCTCTACCCGAACGTCGACTTCTACTCGGGCATCGTGCAGCGCGCCATCGGCATCCCCGTGCCGCTGTTCACCGCGATCTTCGCGCTGGCCCGCACCGTCGGCTGGATCGCCCAGCTGAACGAAATGATCGGCGACCCCGAGTACAAGATCGGCCGCCCGCGCCAGCTGTTCGAAGGCTCGCCCAAGCGTGACGTGAAGCCGATCTCGGCCCGCTGATCGACCGGCTGCGGAACCTCCGCCCCCTGAAAAAGCTGCCTCCGGGCAGCTTTTTTATTGCCCGTCCGGCATGCCCCTCCTCGCCAGCCGGCAGCGAGGTCATCGCGCATCGCGATGGCAAGTGCTTCAAAACAGGAAGAAAATAGCCAACTCATCGCCAAACGCGATGCCCAAGCCCCATGAGCACGTCCGAACGCAACTTTGCCCGCCGCATCGACCTCACGTCGTTGCAGCTGTTCGTGGCCGTGTGCGAGCTGGGCAGCATCGGGCGCGCAGCGGAGCGCGAGTTCATCGCGGCCTCGGCCGTGAGCAAGCGGCTGTCCGACCTGGAAGCCACGCTCGGCACCGCCCTGCTCTACCGCCATGCGCGCGGCGTCGACCTCACGCCGGCCGGCGAAAGCCTGCTGCACCACGCCCGCTCGGTGCTCTACAGCCTCGAGAAGATGCAAGGCGAGCTCAGCGAATACGCCGACGGCGTGCGCGGGCACGTGCGGGTGCACGCCAACATCTCGGCCATCGTGCAGTTCCTGCCGGAAGACCTGGGCGTGTTCTCGCGCGCGCACGAGGCCATCAAGATCGACCTCGAAGAGCACCTGAGCAGCGAGGTGATCCGCGCGGTGCAAGAGGGCGCGGCCGACCTCGGCGTGTGCCACGTGGCCGGCGGCGCGGGCGAACTGCAGAGCCTTTCCTACCGGCACGACCGCCTCGCCCTGATCGTTCCCGAGGGGCATGCGCTGGCCGCGCAGGACGCGATCGATTTCGTCGACTCGCTGGCCTTCGACCACGTCGGCCTGCACACCAACAGTTCGATCTACGTGGCGATGCACGAAGCGGCGCTGAGCGCCGGCCGCAGCGTGAAGCTGCGCATCCACGTCACGGGCCTGGACGCCATGTGCCGGATGATCGACAACGGCCTGGGCATCGGCGTGATGCCGCAGCGCGCCTTCGAACTCATGCACAACGGCATCGGCCGCGGCCTCGTGAGCGTCACGCTCAACGACGCCTGGGCGGCGCGCGAGATCCGGCTGGTGGCGCGCGACTTCTCCACCCTGCCGGTGGCGGCGCGCACGCTGGTGAACCACCTGCACGCGGCGGCCGATTCGGCCGACGCCACCGAACGACTCGCGGCCTAGACCGCGTCGACAGACAATCCATTTCCCCACGAAAGACAAGAGACCGACATGGCACGCACGCTCTACGACAAGATCTGGGACGAACACGTCGTCCACACCGAGGAAGACGGCACCGCGATCCTCTACATCGACCGCCACCTGGTGCACGAAGTGACCAGCCCGCAAGCCTTCGAAGGCCTGCGCGAGGCCGGCCGCAAGCTGTGGCGCATCAGCTCGGTCGTGGCCACCGCCGACCACAACACGCCGACCACCGGCTGGGAGCGCGGCTACGAAGGCATTGCCGACCCGACCAGCAAGGAGCAGGTCACCACGCTGGACCACAACATCGCCGAGTTCGGCGCCGCCGCGTTCTTCCCGTTCCTGAGCAAGCGCCAGGGCATCGTGCACGTGATCGGCCCGGAAAGCGGCGCGACGCTGCCGGGCATGACGGTCGTCTGCGGCGACTCGCACACCTCCACGCACGGCGCGTTCGGCGCGCTGGCGCACGGCATCGGCACCAGCGAGGTCGAGCACGTGATGGCCACGCAGACGCTGCTGGGCAAGAAGGCCAAGAACATGCTCGTGAAGGTCGAGGGCAAGCTGCCTCTGGGCTGCACTGCCAAGGACATCGTGCTGGCCATCATCGGCAAGATCGGCACCGCCGGCGGCACGGGCTACACGATCGAATTCGCCGGCTCGGCCATCCGCGACCTGAGCATGGAAGGCCGCATGACGGTCTGCAACATGGCCATCGAGGCCGGCGCGCGCGCCGGGCTTGTGGCGGTCGACGAGAAGACCATCAGCTACGTGAAGGGCCGTCCGCTCGCGCCCACCGGCGTCGAATGGGACCAGGCCGTGAGCTACTGGCGCACGCTGCAGTCCGACCCCGGCGCGACCTTCGACGCCGTGGTCGAGCTCGACGCTGCTCAGATCCAGCCGCAGGTCACCTGGGGCACCTCGCCCGAAATGGTGGTCGAGATCAACGGCCGCGTGCCCGATCCCGACAAGGAAAAGGACGCCAGCAAGCGCAGCGCCATCGAGCGCGCGCTGGTCTACATGGGCCTGGAGCCCAACAAGGCCATGAACGACATCTTTATCGACAAGGTGTTCATCGGCTCGTGCACCAACAGCCGCATCGAGGACATGCGCGAAGCCGCCGCAGTGGTGAAGAAGCTCGGCCAGAAAGTGGCCAAGAACGTGAAGCTCGCGATGGTCGTGCCCGGCTCGGGCGTGGTGAAGGAACAGGCCGAGCGCGAAGGCCTCGATGTGATCTTCAAGGCCGCGGGCTTCGAATGGCGCGAGCCCGGCTGCTCGATGTGCCTGGCGATGAACGCCGACCGGCTCGAGCCCGGCGAGCGCTGCGCATCGACCTCGAACCGCAACTTCGAAGGCCGCCAGGGCGCCGGCGGCCGTACCCACCTCGTGAGCCCGGCCATGGCTGCCGCCGCCGCGGTGCACGGCCACTTCGTCGACGTGCGCACCTTCGCCTGATCTGGAGACATCACATGCAGAAATTCACCGTGCACAAGGGCCTCGTGGCCCCCATGGACCGCGAGAACGTCGACACCGACGCGATCATTCCCAAGCAGTTCCTCAAGTCGATCAAGAAGACCGGCTTCGGCGTGAACCTGTTCGACGAGTGGCGCTACCTGGACGCCGGCTTTCCGGGCCAGGACCCGGCCAGCCGCAAGCCGAACCCCGACTTCGTGCTGAACCAGCCGCGCTACGCCGGCGCCTCGGTGCTGCTGGCGCGCAAGAACTTCGGCTGCGGCTCGTCGCGCGAGCACGCGCCCTGGGCACTCGACCAGTACGGCTTTCGCGCGATCATTGCGCCGAGCTACGCCGACATCTTCTTCAACAACAGCTTCAAGAACGGCCTGTTGCCGATCGTGCTGCCCGAGTCGCAGGTCTCGCAGCTGTTCGACGAGGCCTTCGCCTTCCCGGGCTACACCCTGACCATCGACCTGGAGCGCCAGGTGGTCGTGAAGCCCGACGGCCAGGAGTTCGCGTTCGACGTGCAGGCCTTCCGCAAGTACTGCCTGATCAACGGGCTGGACGACATCGGCCTGACGCTGCGCCACAAGGACAAGATCAAGGCCTTCGAGACCGAGCGCCTGGCGCAGAAGCCCTGGCTCGCGCACACGATGATCTCGTGATCGGCGGCATTTCCGTTTTCAAGAAAAAACCTCAGACCAACTTATGAAAATCGCAGTTCTCCCGGGTGACGGCATCGGCACCGAAATCGTGGCGGAAGCCGTCAGGGTGCTCGAAGTCCTCGACCTGAAGTTCGAGATGGAATCGGCCCTGGTCGGCGGCGCGGCCTACGAGGCGCACGGCCACCCGCTGCCCGAGTCGACGCTGAAGCTCGCGAAGGAATCCGACGCGGTGCTGTTCGGCGCCGTCGGCGACTGGAAGTACGACAAGCTCGACCGCCCGCTGCGTCCCGAGCAGGCCATCCTGGGGCTGCGCAAGAACCTGGGCCTGTTCGCCAACTTCCGCCCGGCCATCTGCTACGAGCAGTTGGTGGGCGCCTCGAGCCTGAAGCCCGAGCTGATCGCGGGCCTGGACATCCTCATCATCCGCGAGCTGACCGGCGACATCTACTTCGGCCAGCCGCGCGGGCGCCGCATCGCCACCGACGGTCACTTCCCCGGCGCCGAAGAGGCCTTCGACACGATGCGCTACTCGCGCCCCGAGGTCGAGCGCATCGCCCGCGTCGCCTTCGAAGCGGCCCGCAAGCGCAGCAAGCGCGTGACCAGCGTGGACAAGGCCAACGTGCTGGAGACCTTCCAGTTCTGGAAGGACATCGTGACCGAGGTCGGCAAGGAGTACCCCGACGTCGAACTCGACCACATGTACGTCGACAACGCGGCAATGCAGCTGGTGAAGGCGCCCAAGAAGTTCGACGTGGTCGTCACCGGCAACATGTTCGGCGACATCCTCTCGGACGAGGCCGCGATGCTCACCGGCTCCATCGGCATGCTGCCCTCGGCCTCGCTCAATGCGAGCAACCAGGGCCTGTACGAGCCCAGCCACGGCAGCGCGCCCGACATTGCTGGCAAAGGGGTTGCCAATCCTTTGGCTACAATCCTGTCCGCTGCCATGATGCTCCGCTTCTCCCTCAACCAGCCCGAAGCTGCCGACCGTATCGAGTCGGCGGTCAAGCACGTGCTCGCCTCCGGGCTGCGCACGGGCGACATCTGGTCCGAAGGCACGAAGCGCGTCGGCACCCGCGAAATGGGCGACGCGGTCGTAGCAGCCATCACCAAAAAGACGATTACCGGCTAACCGCAGCCCGCTTCGTCACGCCCTCCCCCGGCCGACGAGTCGGGGGCAAAAAAGACTGATTTTTTCTTTCTTCACTAAGGGCAAACTGAAATGGCGAACGCATCCAAGCAACCTCTGGTCGGCCTCGTGGGCTGGCGCGGCATGGTCGGCTCGGTCCTCATGGACCGCATGCAGGCCGAAGGCGACTTCGGCCTCATCGAGCCGGTCTTCTTCTCGACCTCGAACGCGGGCGGCAAGGCCCCGGCGATGGCCAAGAACGAAACCGCGCTCAAGGATGCGAACGACATCGAGGCACTGAAGAAGTGCGACATCGTCATCACCTGCCAGGGCGGCGACTACACCAGCGAGGTGTTCCCCAAGCTGCGCGCCGCCGGCTGGAACGGCCACTGGATCGACGCGGCCTCCACGCTGCGCATGAACGATGACGCGATCATCGTGCTCGACCCCGTCAACCTGCCCGTGATCCAGAATGCGCTCGCCAAGGGCGGCAAGAACTGGGTCGGCGGCAACTGCACCGTGAGCTGCATGCTCATGGGCGTGGGCGCCCTCTACAAGGCCGGCCTGGTCGAGTGGATGACCAGCATGACCTACCAGGCAGCCTCGGGCGGCGGCGCGCAGCACATGCGCGAGCTGCTGACCCAGTTCGGCACCCTGAACGCCGAAGTGCGTGCGCTGCTCGACGACCCGAAGTCGGCCATCCTCGAGATCGACCGCAAGGTGCTGCACAAGCAGCAGAACCTGAGCGCCTCCGAAATCGCCAACTTCGGCGCCCCGCTGGGCGGCTCGCTGATCCCCTGGATCGACAAGGACCTGGGCGACGGCATGTCCAAGGAAGAGTGGAAGGGCGGCGCCGAGACCAACAAAATTCTCGGCCAAGGCGCGGGCTTCGGCACCGCCGCCACGCCGGTGGACGGCTTCTGCGTGCGCATCGGCGCCATGCGCTGCCACAGCCAGGCGCTGACCTTCAAGCTCAAGAAGGACGTGCCGGTGGCCGACATCGAAGCGATGATCGCCGCCGACAACCCCTGGGCCAAGGTCGTGCCGAACACGCGCGAAGCCACAGTGAAGGACCTGACGCCGGTGGCCGTGACGGGCACCATGGACATCCCGGTCGGCCGCATCCGCAAGCTGGCGATGGGCCCCGAGTACGTCGGCGCCTTCACCATCGGCGACCAGCTGCTGTGGGGCGCGGCCGAACCGCTGCGCCGCATGCTGCGCATCCTGCTCGAAGCCTGATGCGGGCAGCTCAGGGCCTTGAAATACAAAAATGTTGCCGAAAGGCAACACAGGATGTCATCGGAAGTATGCGCGCACTGGGTAGATCAGGCGCATTGCCTTGTCAGTGCATGGTGATGATGCTAACGTCCTCTTACAAATTCAGGGCCTGAGCCGCCCCTATCAGCATGACAAGACATCTGTTGCCCGCGGCCCGCCCTTCGGCCGCCCGCCCCGCCCTGCCGTCGAATGGCTGGCGCCTTTCCATCCTGGGTGCCGCTGCGGCCCTGACGCTGGGACTGGCCAGCGCCGACGCCAGCGCCTTCGCGCTGGGACCGCTGCGGGTGCAGTCGGCACTGGGCGAACCGCTGCGCGCCGAGATCGATGTCACTGAAATGGCCGCCAACGAGGCGGAAGGCCTAAAGATCAACATCGCCACGGCCGAAGCCTTCAAGAACGCAGGCATCCCGTACAACGCGGCCCTCGGCGACGTGAAAGCCACGCTGCAGCGCCGCGCCGGCGGCCAGTACGTGGTGCGCCTGGCCGGCAACCGCCCGCTCAACGATCCCTTCATCGACCTGCTGCTCGAAGCCAATGGCGCCTCGGGCCGCATCGTGCGCGACTACACCGTGCTGCTCGATCCGCCGGCCACGCGCCAGGCGGCAGCCGCGCCGGTCGCGCCCATCGCACCGCAGATCGCCACGCCGGTCGAGCGCCCCGCGCCCGCCCCGCGCGTGCGCCGCGAACCCGCGCCTGCAGTGGCTGCAACGCCCGCACCCGCTGCGGCTGCGCCGGCCC
Organism: Variovorax sp. KBS0712; assembly: GCF_006323185.2. Lineage (NCBI taxonomy): Bacteria > Pseudomonadati > Pseudomonadota > Betaproteobacteria > Burkholderiales > Comamonadaceae > Variovorax > Variovorax sp. KBS0712. Next base: position 175,748 of record NZ_VCCD02000002.1, read on the forward strand.
CTGCGGCCGCACCGGCTCCCGCGCCGGCACGTGCCGCCGTCGCCGCCCCCAGCGGCGGCAATGGCGAGCAAGTCACGGTGCGCCGTGGCGACACCGCCGGCAAGATCGCCTCCGCCCACAAGCCCGCCGATGTCTCGCTCGACCAGATGCTGGTCGCGCTGCTGAACGCCAACCCCGACGCCTTCGTCGGCGGCAACGTCAACCGGATGAAGGCCGGTGCCGTGCTCGACCTGCCGAACGCCGCCGCAGCGGCCGCCGTGCCGGCCGCCGACGCACGCCGCACGATCACCGCGCAAAGCCGCGACTTCGGCAACTACCGCCAGCGTCTCGCCGAAAACGCCCCGACCACCAACGTGGCTGCCGCGAGCCGCCAGGCCTCGGGCAAGCTGCAGGCCAGCGTGGAAGACCGCAATGCCGCCGCCAGCGCACCCGACAAGCTCACGGTGTCGCAAGGCAACGCCGCCGCGCGCGCCGCCGATGAAAAGGTCGCGCAGGCCCGCCAGGCGCAGGACAGCAGCAACCGCGTCGCGGAGCTCACGAAGAACATCAACGAGCTGAACAAGCTCAAGGCCGGTGCTGGCACTGGCACGGGCACCGGTTCGTCCGCTGCTGCCGCCGCGCCTGCAGCGCCAGCCACCACGCCCGGCATTGCCGTTCCTGCGCCGCTGACTGGTGCCACGACGCCGACGCCAGCGGTCGCGGCCGCTCCTGTGCCCGCCGCGGCCCCTGCCGCCGCAGCCACCGCACCGGCAACGCCGGCGCCTGCAGCCGCGCCAGTGGCTGCAGCAACGCCTCCCGTTGCTGCAGCCTCCGCTGCCGCACCTGCAGTCACTGCAGCCGCACCGTCCACCACCGACGCAGCCGCCCTGCCCGTGGCAGCCGCTGCCAGCGCTGCAGTTGCAGCCGCAGCGCCCGTCGTCGCACCCAAGCCCGTGGTCAAGGCCGCACCGCCGCCGCCCCCGCCGGAACGCAGCTTCCTCGAGGAGCTGCTCGACAACCCGCTGATGCTCGCGGGCGCCGCGCTGATCGCGCTGCTGGTCGGCTTCCTGCTGTACCGCGTGCTGGGCCGCCGCCGCGAAGAAATGAGCGAAAGCGTGTTCCTCGAGAGCCGCATCCCCAAGGACTCGTTCTTCGGCGCCAGCGGCGGCGAATCGGTCGACACCAAGAACCGCGGCGACTCCACCGTGTCGTCGCTGTCGTACTCGCCGAGCCAGCTCGACGCGGGCGATGTCGACCCGGTCGCCGAAGCCGACGTCTACCTCGCCTACGGCCGCGACCTGCAGGCCGAGGAAATCCTGCGTGAAGCGCTGCGCCTGAACCCGGACCGCACCGCCATCCACCTCAAGCTGCTCGAAATCCACGCCAAGCGCCGCGACGTGCGCGCCTTCGACGGCCTGGCCACCGAAGTGCACAAGCTGACCAACGGCGCGGGCTCCGAATGGAACCGCGTGGTCGACATGGGCAAGGACCTCGACCCGGGCAACCCGCTGTACGAATCGGGCACGGGCACCGCGCGAGGCGCCAGCCAGGCCGAAACCGCCGCATTCGCCGGCGCACTGGCCGCCGCCGCCAAGCCGGCTGCCGCAGTCGCAGCAGCCGTCGTGGCACCGCCGCCCCCGGCCGCACCGCCCGTGGCGTCGGCCCCGCCGGCCTTCATGCCCTCGGTCGCGCCGCTGGACTTCGACCTCGACCTGACCCAGCCGCCCGCACCGGCGCCCGCCCCCGTGGGTGCCAGCCTGCCGAAGTCGGTCTACGCGCCGACGGCCGCACCGGCCCCGCTGAGCAACGGCCACGCCGCAGCACCTGTCGACCTCGAAAACGATTTCGACACGGCCCCCGGCGCGCTGACGGCCCACACGCGCCCCTCGTCGCTGAACGACGCAGAGCACAACACCCGCCCGGCCATGCTGCGCGACACGCTGCCTGCCGATTCGGGCTTCATCGAGTTCGACATGAGCGCCCTCGCCGGCCTGCCGGCCCGCTCCGCCGTCGCCGAAGCACCGCGCTCCGCGGCCGTGGCCACCTCGCCGTCCGCCCTGGACGACGACGGTGACGACAACCCACACGCCGTGAAGCTCTCGCTGGCCCGCGAACTGCAGGCCATTGGCGACGTCGAAGGCGCGCGCTCGCTGGTCGAGGAAGTCGAAGCCGAAAGCGCCGGCGACCTCAAGTCGCAAGCCAAGCAGCTGCTCGCCGAACTGCGCTGAGCCGGTTGCCGACTGCCCTTCTGATCGCTTCGTGAGGCTGGCACTCGGCATCCGCTACAACGGCCAGGCATACGAGGGCTGGCAGAGCCAGCGCTCGGGCCGCACGGTGCAGGACAAGCTCGAAGCCGCCCTCGCGAAGTTCGCCGGCCTGCCCACCGGCAGCCGGGTCAGCACGCTGTGCGCCGGCCGCACCGACGCCGGCGTGCACGGGCTGATGCAGGTGGTGCACTTCGACACCGACATCGAACGCGATCCGTTCTCCTGGATGCGTGGCACCAACCGCTACCTGCCCGACGACATCGCGGTGCAGTGGGCGCACCCGGTGCCCGACGAATTCCATTGCCGCGCCAGCGCCCTGGCGCGTCGCTACGTCTACGTGCTCTCGCAGTCGCCCGTGCGGCCCAGCCTCGACGCGGGCCGGGTGGGCTGGTCGATGTACCCGCTCGACGGCGATGCGATGCGCGCCGCGGCGGCGCTGCTGGTGGGCCGGCACGATTTCAGCTCGTTCCGCGCCTCCGCCTGCCAGGCCCTCTCGCCGGTCAAGGACTTGCGGCGGCTCGAGATCACGCGCGTGGGCGACGGCGAGCGCTGCCGCTGGCACTTCGAGTTCGAGGCCGACGCCTTCCTGCACCACATGATCCGCAACCTGATGGGCAGCCTGGTGCGCATCGGCCGCGGCGATGAACGGCCCGAATGGATCACCGAGGTGCTCGAGGCGCGCAGCCGCAAGGTGGCCGCGCCCACCTTCTCCGCCGACGGCCTGTACTTCCTCGGCCCGTTGTACGACGCCAAGTGGGGTCTGCCGGCCGAGGCTACGTTCCAGGGCGACCGGGCTTCGTATGATGGCCCGCCATGACATCCCCTGCTCCTCTCGCCCCACGCACCCGCATCAAGATCTGTGGCCTCACGCGTGAGGCCGACGTGGACGCGGCAGTCGAGGCCGGCGCCGACGCGATCGGTTTCGTGCTCTACCCGAAGAGCCCGCGCGCGGTGAGCGTCGAGCGCGCCGCCGAACTGGCCTCGCGCCTGCCGCCCTTCATCACGCCGGTGCTGCTGTTCGTGAACGCGGACGCTCCCGAGGTCCTGGCCTCCCTGGCCCGCGTGAAAGGCGCCATCGCGCAGTTCCACGGGGAAGAAACGCCCGAACAGTGCGAGGAAGCCACCGGTCCGGGACGCTTTCGTTACATGCGCGCCGCCCGGATTCCGCTGGGGGCTGCCGGGGCCGGCTTCGACCTCGTAAAATACGCGTCCGATTACTCCCGCGCCCAGGCCATCCTGCTCGACGCCCATGTCGAAGGTTATGGCGGAGGCGGCAAGGCTTTCGATTGGTCACTTCTTCCACCCGCCGTCGACGCTCACCTCGTCTTGAGTGGTGGGCTCACACCTGCAAACGTGAGCGATGGCATTCACAGCCTGCGGACGCGCTGCAAGACGCTGTCCGTTGATGTGAGCTCGGGCGTCGAAATCGACGGTCCCGGGCACAAGGGCCTCAAGGACGCCGGAAAGATCCGGGCATTCGTCGCCGCCGTGAGAGCCGCAGATGCGGCGAACACTGTCAAAGCCTCGGCTGCCGACGCTTCGTCCTTCTCCAGTTAGCCGCCGCACCCGATCGCATTCGGGCTGCGGCCCATCGATCGAGAACCATGCAAAGCCAATTTCAGGACTACCAGCAACCCGACGCCAGCGGCCACTTCGGCCCCTACGGCGGCACCTTCGCGAGCGAAACGCTCACGCACGCGATCAACGAGCTGCGCGACGCGTACGCCAAATTCAAGGACGACCCGGCCTTCCTGGCCGAGTTCCACTACGAGCTGAAGCACTTCGTCGGCCGCCCCTCGCCGATCTACCACGCCGCGCGCACCAGCCGTGAAATGGGCGGCGCGCAGATCTACCTGAAGCGCGAAGACCTGAACCACACCGGCGCCCACAAGATCAACAACGTGATCGGCCAGGCGATGCTCGCGCGCCGCATGGGCAAGCCCCGCGTGATCGCCGAGACCGGCGCCGGCCAGCACGGCGTGGCCACAGCCACCATCTGCGCGCGCTACGGCCTCGAATGCGTGGTCTACATGGGCAGCCAGGACGTGAAGCGCCAGAGCCCCAACGTCTATCGCATGAACCTGCTGGGTGCGACCGTCGTGCCCGTCGAATCGGGCAGCAAGACGCTGAAGGACGCGCTCAACGAGGCCATGCGCGACTGGGTCACCAACGTCGAAAACACCTTCTACATCATCGGCACGGTGGCGGGCCCGCACCCCTACCCGACCATGGTGCGCGACTTCCAGAGCGTGATCGGCACCGAGTGCATCGCGCAGATGCCCGCCATGCTGGCGGCCGACGGCATCACCGGTGAAGCCGAGGGCAAGCAGCCCGACGTGGTCGTCGCCTGCGTGGGCGGCGGCAGCAACGCGATCGGCATCTTCCATCCCTACATTCCGTTCGCGGGCACACGCCTCATCGGCGTGGAAGCGGCGGGCGAAGGCCTGGACAGCGGCAAGCACGCCGCCTCGATCCTGCGCGGCAGCCCCGGCGTGCTGCACGGCAACCGCACCTACCTGCTGCAGAACGACGACGGCCAGATCACCGAGACGCACAGCGTCAGCGCCGGCCTCGACTACCCGGGCGTGGGCCCCGAGCACGCCTACCTGGCCGACATCGGCCGCGCCGAATACGTCGGCATCACCGACGTCGAGGCGCTCGAAGCCTTCCACTACCTGTGCCGCACGGAGGGCATCATTCCCGCGCTCGAATCCAGCCACGCCCTGGCCTACGCCCTGAAGCTCGCCAAGACCATGCGCCCCGACCAGTCCATCCTCGTGAACCTCTCGGGCCGTGGCGACAAGGACATCGGCACCGTCGCCGACCTGTCGGGCGTCGATTTCTACGACCGCCCCTCGATGCGCGGTCTGAGCGTGAAGGGAGGCAAGTGATGAGCCGCATTGCCGCCAAGTTCCAGGCCCTGCAAACGCAAGGCCGTCGCGCGCTGATCCCCTACGTCACAGCCGGTTTCCCCTTCGCCGACATCACGCCCGAGCTCATGCACGGCATGGTCGAGGCGGGTGCCGACGTGATCGAGCTGGGCGTGCCCTTCTCCGACCCGATGGCCGACGGCCCCGTGATCCAGAAGGCCGGCGAGGCCGCGCTGGCGCTGGGCGTCGGCATGAAGCAGGTGCTCGCCATGGTGGCCGCCTTCCGCACGAAGGACACGACCACGCCGGTCGTGCTCATGGGCTACGCCAACCCGGTCGAGCGCTACGGCCTCGTGCACGGCAAGAAGGCCTTCATCCGCGACGCGGCCGCGGCCGGCGTCGATGGCCTGCTGGTCGTCGACTACCCGCCCGAGGAGTGCGAGGACTTCGCCGCCGACCTGAAAGCCGCCGGCATCGACCTGATCTTCCTGCTGGCCCCCACCAGCACCCCCGAGCGCATGGCGCAGGTGGCGCGCATCGCGAGCGGCTACGTGTACTACGTGTCGCTCAAGGGCGTGACCGGCGCCGGCCACCTCGACACCGAGGCGGTCGGACGCATGATCCCGCGCATCCGCGAGCACGTGAGCATCCCCGTCGGCGTGGGCTTCGGCATCCGCGACGCGCGCACGGCGCAGGCCATCGGCTCGGCGGCGGACGCCGTGGTCATCGGCACCAAGATCATTCAACTCATCGAAGACCAGCCCCGCGACAACGTGGTGCCCACGGTGCGCGAATTCCTGGCCGGCATCCGCGAGGCGCTCGACGCCCTGCCGGCTGCCACGGCCAAGAACGCGGCTGGTCGATAATCACTGCCCTCACAAGGAGCCCCCATGAGCTGGCTTGAAAAACTGCTACCCGCCAAGATCGCACAAACCGACCCGTCCGAGCGCCGCCAGGTGCCCGAGGGCCTGTGGATCAAATGCCCGGCCTGCGAGACCGTTCTGTACAAGACCGACCTCGAGCACAACCAGAACGTCTGCCCGAGCTGCAGCCACCACCACCGCATCGGCGCCCGCGCCCGGCTCGATGCGTTCCTGGACGCCGAAGGCCGCTACGAAGTCGGCCAGGAAGTGCTGCCGGTCGACGCCCTGAAGTTCAAGGACAGCCGCAAGTACCCCGAGCGCCTGAAAGAAGCGCTGGAGAACACCGGCGAGACCGACGCACTGGTCGTCATGGGCGGCTCCGTCCACAGCATCAGCGTGGTCGTGGCCTGCTTCGAGTTCGAGTTCATGGGCGGTTCCATGGGCAGCGTGGTCGGCGAGCGCTTCGTGCGCGGCGTCGAGACCGCCATCGAGCAGAAGGTGCCCTTCGTGTGCTTCACCGCCACCGGCGGCGCGCGCATGCAGGAAGGCCTGCTCTCGCTGATGCAGATGGCCAAGACCAACGCCGCGCTCACGCGCCTGGCGAAGAAGGGCCTGCCCTACATCAGCGTGCTGACCGACCCGACCATGGGCGGCGTGAGCGCCGGCTTCGCCTTCGTGGGTGACGTGGTGATCGCCGAGCCCAAGGCGCTGATCGGCTTTGCCGGCCCGCGCGTGATCGAATCGACCGTGCGCGTGACGCTGCCCGAAGGCTTCCAGCGCGCCGAGTTCCTGCAGACCAAGGGCGCGATCGACTTCATCAGCGACCGCCGCGAACTGCGCAAGACCATCGCCAGCACGCTGGCCATGCTGCTGCGCCAGCCGGCCGACGCGGTGCTCTGACCTTCACCGTAGCTCAGGCTTCGGCCTGAACGCCCGCACGCCGAAAGGCGGTGCGGGCGTTTTGCTGTCTGGGGTACCCCGACGCGTCAGGCGCCGAGCCGGAACGCGAAGACCAGCAGGTTGCCCAGCACGATCGCCACCACCTGCAGCACCACGATGGCGGCCAGTGGCGACAGGTCGACACCGCCGATCAGCGGAATGAAGCGGCGGAACGGCCGCACCAGCGGCTCGGCCAGGCGCGAGATCAGGTCGAGCAGCATCGGCGAGGCGCCGGGAATCCACGACAGCACCGCATACACCACCAGCAGCGCCGTCAGGCCCGACACCGCCAGCTGCAGCAGGCCGACCAGCGACACCAGCGGCAGCGCCGTGATCCGCGCCAGGCTGCCGGCCAGCAGCCACAGCACCAGGAACTTGAGCATCACCAGCAGCCAAGCCGCGATCAGGCTCGCGAGGTCCCAGCGCTTCACCGCGGGCACGATGCGCCGCAGCGGCAACACGATCCAGTCGGTGATGGCGAACACGAAACGCCCCAGCGGATTGCCGAAGGGCACGCGGTGGTACTGCATGTACAGGCGCAGCAGGCAGGCGCCGCCGAGCAGGCCGACGATCACGTCGAGAAGAAACGAGGGTATCTGGTACAACATGTCGGATGGGCAGGGAGGTGCGCACGCGCGCGACTGCTCCGATTCTGGACCACAAGCCTCGCCCCCGGCCACACCGCCCTACGGAACCCCATGCCTTTGCTCAGCGTCGTGCTCCCCACCTTCAACAGCGGCGAGTTCCTCATCGAGACGCTGCAGTCGCTGCAGGCACAGACCTTCACCGACTTCGAGCTGCTGGTCATGGACGACGCCAGCACCGACGGCACCTGGGAGCGCCTGGCGGCCTTCGACGACCCGCGCATCCGGCGGCACCGCAACGCCTGCAACGTCGGCCTGCCGGCCAACATGAACCTCGCGATGGCGATGGCCCGGGGCACCTACCTGGCGCGCGTCGACCACGACGACTGCGCCACGCCGGAGCGCTTCACCAAGCAGGTCGCGTTCCTGCAAAGCAACCCGTCGATCACCGTCGTCGGCAGCCAGCTCGAGCACTTCCAGGACCAGGCCGGCGTCACCGGCCTGCCGCTGGACGACGCGACGATCAAGGCGCGCATGGTGGAGGGCTACGACTACCTCGCGAACCAGAGCACGACCGGGCGGCTGGACTTCTACCGCGCGCACGGGCTGCAGTTCGACCCCAACCTCTACGCCGTCGACGACCTCGGGTTCTGGGTCGACTGCATGCTGCACGGCGCGCGCTTCGCGAACCTGCCCGAGCCGCTGACGCGCTACCGCATCCACCCGGGCATGACCTCCCGCACCTTGCCGCGCGACCGGCTCTACGCCTCGAAGGACCGCATCTACCGGCGCCTGCTGCCGCTGGTCTTCCCGCGCCTGCGGGGCCACGAGTGCGAACAGCTGCTCACGCTGTACCGCAACCCCGGCGACATGCCCCAGACGCTGGCCCACCTGGTCGACCTGCATCGCGCGGCGCACAGCGCCCTGTCCGAGGTCGACACGCGCTGGGGCCAGAGCGCCGGCGAGTGCCAGCAGTCGATCCTGAACCTGCTCAACCACGCGCGCCACGCGTTCCAGATGCAGGGGATACTGCGGCCCGAGCACGCGACCGTCCTCAACCTGATCCTTCAACCCAGCTGACCGCGGCGACTGGCCCGGTCCTTTTCAACGTGCGCATTCCTCTCTTTCCGCTCGGTACGGTCCTGTTTCCCGGCGGCCTGCTGCCGCTGCGTGTCTTCGAGGTCCGCTACCTCGACATGGTCGGCAAGTGCCGCAAGGCCGGCACTCCGTTCGGCGTCGTCAGCCTGACGAGCGGCGCCGAAGTGCGCAAGGCCGGCGCCGAAGCCGAAAGCTTTGCCGCCGTCGGCACGCTCGCCGACATCCGCACCTTCGGCGCGCCGCAAAGCGGCCTGCTGCAGATCGAATGCGTCGGCACGCAGCGCTTTCGCGTGCGCAGCAGCGAGCTGCAGAAGCACGGCCTGTGGATCGCCGAGGTCGACGCCGTCGCCGACGATGTCGACCTCGAAATTCCCGACGATCTGCGCCACACCGCCACCGCGCTGCGCCGCCTGATCGACACCCTCGAAGAGCGCCGCCACGCGCAAGGCGACACCGTGCGCCTGCCGATCGGCGCGCCCTACCGCCTCGACGACTGCGGCTGGGTGGCCAACCGCTGGTGCGAGCTGGTGCCGATGCAGCTCGAACTCAAGCAGCGCCTGATGGAACTCGACAGCCCGCTGATGCGGCTGGAGCTGGTGAGCGACCTGCTGGCGCGCACCGGCATCACCGACTAGACACGGCCCGCTGCGAGATGAGCCCGGCGCCGGTCCGCTTCCACTCGATCCTGCTGCGCGCGGGCGCGGAGGCCTTCGCAGACAACCACCGCGCCTACTGCGCCCGCTGGGGCTACGCGCACCGCCTGCACGCCATCGGCACGCCGCACAACAGCGCGCGCACGCTGCTGGTCTACAAGTACAGCGTGGTGAGCGCCGCGCTGGCCGATGCGCCCGAAGGCACGCTGCTGGTCTTCGCGGACGACGACGCGGCCTTTCTCGCGCCCCTGCCGGCACCGGCCGTGATCGGCGACGCGACCCACTGGATCGCCGAGAACGAGCACCACCACCGCCCCGAAGGCAGCTGCTTCATGCTGCGCGCCGGCCCCGAGGCCACGGCTTTGGTGGCTTCCGTGCTCGACCGCCTGCGCATCGCGCCCGACGCAGGCACCGACCGCTGGGCACACCGCGAACTCGAAGGCCTTGCGGCCCATCCGCACCACCAGCTCATCGACGGCCGGCACTACCCCAACCTGCTGTTCGCCCGCTTCGGCCACTACCTGCCGGAGGTCTCGGCCTTCGTGCTCTCGTTCAATCCCGCGGTCCACATCGATGTCCAGGACATGCGGGTGCGGGGCCTCTTCGTCGCGCACCTGAACACGGTGCTCGCGCGCGACGGCCAGCTCTACGACGACCTGCCGCCAGCCCCCACGGGCCAGCCGGACTACGACGTGCGCAACCCCGGCCGCCCCGTCGCACTGCTGACCAGCTACACGCCCAACATCGCCGGCTATGCCACGCTGTCGGAGCGCAACATCGCCGCATACGCCGACCACCACGGCCACACCCACCACGTCTACCGCGACCTGCCCGCCGAGCTCCGGGGCCGGGTGGCCGGCAACTGGATCAAGCCCCGGCTGCTGCTCAAGCACCTGGCCGAGCACGAACAGGTCGCGTGGGTCGATGCCGACATCCTCATCCACGACCGCACACGGCCGCTCGCATCCCTGTTGCGCGGCCGGCCGGTGGCGCTGGCGCGCGACGTGTCGGGCTACGAGTTCAACAGCGGCTTCATGGTGTTCTCGAACACGCCGGTCTGCATCGCCTACCTAGAGCGCGTGCAAGCGCTCATCGACGCCGTGCAGGACAAGCGCGGCGTCTACGCCTCGGGCGGTGACCAGGCCTTCTTCGTCGCCGCCTGGGCCGAAGCCGGCGGCGACGCGGCCATGCCGCGTTCCGATGGCGTGTCCTTCAATTCGCACCCCGCGCTGTACGACGGCGACAGCTTCATGCTGCACTACATGGGCTACCCGGATCGCCTGCGCACGCTGGTGATGCAGCACGACGCCCAACGGATCGCGCACCGCCACGCGGGCACGCCAGACGCCGCGACACCGCCGAACGGCTGAAAACGTTGAGGGTTAAGCTCCACTTTTGATAGCAACCCTCGCAGAACTGACGGGCGCTTCAGGCCGATTCCGCTCAAGGCCGATGGGCTAAAATGCACGGCCCGCGCACACCCTCCTCTTCTTGCTGCGCCCCCACACGCCTCCCATGTCCGACGAACAACTGCCCTCCTCTTCTCCCACGTCCACGGCCGACGACAACCAGCTCATCGTCGAACGCCGCGAAAAACTCAAGCTGCTGCGCACGGCGCAGACCGAAGGCAAGGGGGTCGCGTTCCCGAACGACTTCAAACCCGGCCACCGCGCCGCGGCGCTGGTCGAGCAGCATGGCGGCACCGAGCCGGAAGCCCTGGAAGCACAGGCCGTCGCCGTCAGCGTGGCCGGCCGCATGATGCTCAAGCGCGTGATGGGCAAGGCCAGCTTCGCGACCGTGCAGGACGCCACCGGCCGCATCCAGCTGTACGTGACGCGTGACGCCATCGGCGAAGAGGCGTATGCCGACTTCAAGCGCTGGGACCTCGGCGACATCCTCGGTGCCGAAGGCACGCTCATGAAGACCAAGACCGGCGAACTGTCGATCAAGGTCAGCCGCCTGCGCCTGCTCACCAAGAGCCTGCGTCCGCTGCCCGACAAGTTCCACGGCATGGCCGACCAGGAGCAGAAGTACCGCCAGCGTTATGTCGACCTGATCACCGACGAGTCGGCCCGCGTGCGCTTCACCGCGCGCAGCAAGGCCGTGAGCGCACTGCGCGAGTTCATGGTGGCCAACGACTTCCTCGAGGTCGAGACGCCCATGCTGCACCCCATTCCGGGCGGCGCGAACGCCAAGCCCTTCAAGACGCACCACAACGCGCTCGACCAGGAGATGTTCCTGCGCATCGCGCCCGAGCTGTACCTCAAGCGCCTGATCGTCGGCGGCTTCGAGCGCGTGTTCGAGATCAACCGGAGCTACCGCAACGAGGGCATCTCGGTGCGGCACAACCCCGAGTTCACGATGATGGAGTTCTACGCGGCCTACTGGAACTACCGCGACCTGATGGACTTCACCGAGACGCTGATCCGCACCATCGCCGACAAGGCCGTGGGCACGCAGCAGCTCACCTACGGCGGCAAGGCCGTCGACCTGACGCAGCCCTTCGAGCGCCTGACGATCCGCGAAGCGATCCTCAAGCACACCGACGCCGGTGATGGCGTGGACGACACCGCCTGGCTCATCAACGCCCTGCGCAAGCTCGGCCTGAGCGAAGAAAAAGACAAGCTCTCGCAGCGCAGCCTCGCCAGCCTGCAGGTGATGTACTTCGAGGAAACCGTCGAAGAGAAGCTCTGGCAGCCGACCTTCATCATGGAGCACCCGACCGAGATCTCGCCGCTGGCGCGCGCCAACGACGAGCGCCCCGAGGTCACCGAGCGCTTCGAGCTGTACATCACCGGCCGCGAATTCGGCAACGGCTTCAGCGAGCTGAACGACGCCGAAGACCAGGCCGCGCGCTTCAACGCGCAGGTCGCGGCCAAGGACAGCGGCGACGACGAAGCCATGTTCTACGACCACGACTTCGTGCGCGCCCTCGAATACGGCATGCCGCCCACCGGCGGCTGCGGCATCGGCATCGACCGCCTGATGATGCTGCTGACGGATTCGCCGAGCATCCGCGACGTGATCCTGTTCCCGGCGCTGCGCCGGGAAGGCTGACCCACCCGACGGGGACGCTGTCCGTGACCGACTTTCTCTGGCAAGACCGCGACAAGAAGGAATACGTCTACCCGTTCAACTCCAGGCCCGAGTGCCTGGACATGATCCAGCGTCCTCCCACGGTCGCCCTCGACATCGGTTGCGGCTCCGGTGGCGTGGGCCACGAACTGCGCCGGCGCCACCCCGGCTGCGAACTCTGGGGCTGCGAGTTCAACGCCTCGGCGGCGCAGGTGGCGCGCGAACATTTCGACAAGGTCGTCGAGCAGGACGTGGAAACCGTCGACTTCGCCGCGATGGGCCTCACGCGCCCCTTCGACCTCGTGTGCCTGTTCGACGTGCTCGAGCACCTCGTCAATCCGTGGCAGCTGCTCAGCGGCCTGAAGCGCATCGTCGCGCCGGATGCGCAGATCCTGGTCAGCCTACCGAACGCGTCCAACCTGCCGATGTTGTACGACGCCATGCGCGGGCATTGGCGCTACACCCACTGGGGCCTGCTCGACTTCACGCACCTGCGCTTCTTCACAGACTTCGACGCCCGCAAGATGTTCTACCAGACGGGCTTTCGCGTGATCGACCACCGGCTCGACTACCTCGGCGAAGGCCGCGGCATCTACGAGCGCCACCAGGCCGAGCCCTTCCCCCTGGTGCTGACGCTGGGCGGGCTCTCGCTGCAGGTCGCATCGGCCGACGACCTGGCGCGGCTGTGCGCCGACCGCAACCTTTACCTGCTCAGCCCGCACCACGGCGACTTCCGTGACGACAGCGAGCGCGAGATGGCGTCGAACAGCTACCCGACGACCTACACCTTCGGCGGCTGAAGCGCGGCGCGCGCCGCCCGCTCAGCCCAGGCGCTTGGAGCGCGCGTCGACGTCCGCCATGTACACCGACCGGTAGGGCTCCCCGAGCCCCACGAAGTGCACCAGCAGGCTGTCGTCGCCCGCCAGGTGCGGCGGCGTGTTGATACTCAGCAGGTCGGTCACGACCGCGTCGCCGATCAGGCCGTGCTCGCCCAGCACCACGTTCGTGTAGTACTGGTCGCCCTGGCTGGCGTACACGGTCGACTTGTCGTCGACGCCGGTGATGCGCTCCCACAATTGCGTGAGCAGTTCGAGGTTGCGCTCGGTGTGGCGGAACCCCATCACGCCCGAGTTGACGTCCCACGCGCCGATGTCCTTGGCGAACAGCAGGTCGCGGCCTTCGAGCAGCGGCTCGATACGTTGGACCTGGTTGACGAACAGGGTGTCGGCGTCGATCCAGACCACCCACTGGTGCTGCGCGAGATGCCGCTTCACGAGCCAGCTCTTCACCCAGGCGCCGCTGATCGACGGATCGAGCTCGTCCGGAATGGCGCGGTAGACGTGGTAGCCGTACCCGTGCCGCTCGCAGTAGCGCCGCACGTTGTGCTCCGACACATGCGCATAGTCATTGATGTGGTGCGTGTAGAGCGTGACGAAGGCAATGGGCGCCTGCGGGTTGACGCATGAATAGGCGTCTTCCGAGATCGCCGGGTAGGCCGGCGGTGGCAGCACGGGCTCGCCGTCGATCAGCGCCGCGTTCACCCGGCGCACCAGCAGGCGCTGCAGGTTCGCGTCGTGCAGCAGCTCGTCCAGCACGCGACCTTCGGCATCCAGCTCCACTAGGGGCGCCAGGTGCACCACGAAGATGCGGGCGGTGAACCAGTTCGCGATGCGCCACGAGACGTTCACGTAGCAGTCGCCGATGAGCCCGTTGCACGACAGCATGCCGGCCGGACGCAGCAGCGCCGCGGCGTCGAGGCGGGGCGTGACGCGCGCCACCACCTGGCTCGCCGCCCGGATGAGCGCATGCAGCAGCGCGCGGTTGGCCGCCGTGTTGCGCAGGATCATCAGGTTGCACAGCGGCAGGCCCTTGGGCCCGTCCACCACGAGCAGGTCGCGGCCTTCCAGGAGCGTTTCAACGGCCACCGGGTGGAACACCACCGAATCGCCGTCGAGAAAGAGCAGCCAGTCGCCTTCGTCGAGGCCGCGCAGACGGCGCAGCATCTCGGCGTACTTCGCGCAGTCGCGCAGCGCGGGATGCCCGGCGCGCTCGCTCTCCACCCAGGCATGGGGGTAGCCGAAACGGCGGCAGTAGTGGCTGTGGTTGCGCAGCACCGGCTCGTCGAGCCGGTCGAAGAAGGTCAGGCACAGCGGCATCGACGGCGTCCGGGTGGGGTGGTCATTGGGGCGCAGTCTATCGCGCGCTCCGGCCGACCCTCTACACTCTTGGGCCCTCCGATTTCCTGCTTGAATGAATCCCCTACGCACCCCGGCCATCGGCATCGATTTCGGCACTTCGAATTCCGCGGTTTCCTTTGCCTCCCCCGGCGAGGCCGCGCGCCTGCTGCCCATCGAGGGCAGCGCCACCACGCTGCCGACCGCCCTCTTCTTCAACGCCGAGGACCGCAGCACGCACTTCGGCCGCGACGCCATCGCGCTGTACCTGTCCGGCGTCGAAGGCCGGCTCATGCGCTCGCTCAAGAGCCTGCTCGGCAGCCCGCTGATGCAGGAGAAGACTGCCGTCTACGACGGGCTGGTCAGCTTCGAGGACATCATCGCGCGCTTCCTGCACGAGCTGGTGACGCGCGCCGAACGCGAGCTGGGCCAGCGCCCCGAGCGCGTGGTCATCGGCCGCCCGGTGCATTTCGTCGATGACGACGCCAAGCGCGACCAGCGCGCCGAGGAAAGCATGCGCCACGCCGCGCGCGCCGCCGGCCTGCGCGACGTGTCCTTCCAGTACGAGCCCATTGCCGCGGCCTTCGACTACGAGCAGCGCGTCACGCGCGAATCGCTGATCCTGATCGTCGACATCGGCGGCGGCACCTCCGACTTCACCGTGGTGCGCCTGGGCCCCGAGCGCATGGCGCGCGCCGACCGCGCGGACGACGTGCTGGCCACCAGCGGCGTGCACATCGGCGGCACCGACTTCGACCAGCGCCTGAACCTGGAGCGCGTGATGCCGCTGCTCGGGCTGCGCCACCTCGGCCCCAGCGGGCGCGAGGTGCCCAGCAAGGTGTTCTTCGAACTGTCGTCCTGGCACCTGATCAACTGGCTCTACGCCCCGAAGGCCGTGCGCCAGGCGCGCGAGCTGCGCACCAGCTACAGCGACCGCCAGCTGCACGACCGCCTGATGACGGTGCTCGAGGAGCGCCACGGCCACCGCATCGCCAGCGAGGTCGAGCAGGCCAAGATCAACGGCTCGGTCAGCGACGCCGAGGTGCAGATCGACCTGTCGTGCATCGAGGCGGGGCTGGCCTCGGCGATGACGCCGACCGACATGGCGCAGCAGCTCGCGGCACCGCTGGAGAACGTGGTGGCCTGTGCCCACGCCTGCGTGAAGCGCGCCGGCCTGCGCAGCGGCGACCTCGACGCCATCTACCTCACCGGCGGCTCGTCGGCCCTGCGCCCGTTCCAGCGGGCGCTGCGCGCGAGCTTCGCGGGCGTACCGCTGATCGAAGGCGACCTGCTCGGCGGCGTGGCGGCCGGGCTCGCCTATTCGGCGCGCACGGCGGGGTGAGCCGCAGATGAAGTACCTGTCCGCGTACCCGCCCGCGCTGCTGGCGCAGGTGAGAGAGCTGATGGCGGCCGACAAGCTCGGCGCCCTGCTGCGCGGACGTTACGCCGGCCTGCACGACATCCGCACCGACCGCGCGCTGTACGACTACGCCTGCGAGCTCAAGGGCGAGTACATGCGCAAGGCCGAGCCGCTGGCCAAGGCGGTGTTCGACAACAAGCTGCACGTGGTGCGCCATGCGTTGGGCACCCACACCACCATCGCGCGCGTGCAGGGCAGCAAGCTCAAGACCAAGCGCGAGATCCGCGTGGCCAGCCTGTTCAAGACCGTGCCGCTCGAATGGCTGCGCATGATCGTCGTGCACGAGCTGGCCCACACGCGCGAGAAGAACCACGACAAGCCCTTCTACGCGCTGTGCACGCACATGGAGCCCGAGTACCACCGCTTCGAGTTCGAGTTGCGCCTGTACCTGACGCACCTGGAGGCGGGCGGTGCGCCGCTGTGGCCCGCGGCCGTGGGCGCGCCAGGCGCGCCGGCCGCGGACTGACCCGGTACAGTTATCGCCATGACCCTGCCACGGCTGCACTTCACGTCCCTGTCCGAAGACGCGGTCTGCGGCGACATCGTGCGGACCTACCGCCTGGCGGCCGAGCGGCTGGGCTACCCGACGAGCTACACGCCGGCGAACGTCGATCCCAGCGCGATCAATATCCTGTTCTTCTTCTGGGACACCCCCTGGGAGGGCATCGCGCCGCTTCACCCGAACTGCATCGTCGTCAACTTCGAGCCGATGGTCAAAGGTTCGCATGCCTGGAACGACCGTTACCTCGACCTGCTCCCGCGCTGCTACCTGTGGGAGTACAGCAAGACCAACTTCCATCGCCACCGCGAGCTCGGCTACCAGAACGCCGACTACGTGCCGCTGGGCTGGGAGCCCGACGCGGCCCGCATCCTGCCGTTGTCGGAAGTCCTGCCCGAGGAGGAGCGCGACATCGACGTCTGCTTCTTCGGCTCGTTCACGCAGCGCCGGATCGACGTGCTGGAAGCGCTGATGGCGCGCGGCCTGCGCGTCGAGATGACGCGCGGCGGGTTCTGGACCCAGGCCGAGCGCGAAGACCGCATGCGCCGCGCCAAGGTCATGCTGAACCTGCACAACTGGGAAGCGTCCCGCGTGGTCGAAACGCCGCGGCTGTCGATCCTGCTGCGCCATCGCAAGGCCGTGGTCTGCGAGCTCTACCCCGACAGCGAGATCGACCCCGCCTTCCGCGATGCGGTGGTGGGCGTGCCCTACGACCAGCTGGTCGACACCGTGGTCGCGCTGGTCGCCGATGCGCCGCGCCGCGCGCAGCTCGAACGCGACGGGCTCGACACGCTCGAGCGGGCCTTCGCGCCGCCGGACATCGGCCCCGCACTCGAACGCTACTTCGCCTGGCGCGCCCAGCAGCCCGACCGCGTGCCGCCCGTGGCGATGCCGCGCGTGACGGTCTGCCTCACCGTCAGCGTGGTGCCCGACGGCAGCCGCGACGACTGGCTGCAGGACCTGCGCGACTGGACGACACAAGCCGACGTGGCGCTGGAACTGGTCGTGGTGGCGGCAGGCCTGCCCGCAGTGGCCGAAAGCGAGGCGCGCGCCATCGCCCCCGACCTGCGCTGGATCGCGCTGCCCATGGCCTGCGACCGCGCCACCTTGCGCAACCTCGCGCTCGCACAAGCCACCGGCGAGCACGTCGTCTTCGCCGATGCGGGCGACCGCGCCCTGCCCGGCCGCCTGCAGCGGCAGGCCGCACTGCTCGCCGCCTGCCCGGACCTGGACATCGTCGGCTGCTGGAGCGAAACGCCCGCCGGACCGCTGAAGTACGCCCAGCGGCACGACGAGATCGTGGCCGAAGCGCTGGGCCCCGAGCCGCTGCGGCTGTCGACCTGCCTGGTGCGCCGCCGCTTCCTGGAACGCACCGGCGTGCGCCACGACCCCGAGTTCGCGGTGCACGACGGCCTGCAGATGCTGTGCCGCTGCATCGTGGCCGGCGCGCGTTTCGCGGTCATTCCCGAGCTGCTGCACCGCGCGGCACCGGTCGCGCCGCCGGCCGACCTCGCGCAGGCCGCCTCGCTCGCCATGCGCGCGCGGCGCGCGGTGCTGCGTCACCTGCTGCCGCGCAGCCGTGTGGAAGACATCGATCTCATCGCCCAGCTCTACGCGCACCTGTGGCCGCCGCAGCGCGACTTTGCCGAACAGTTGCTGCGCACCGTGGCGCAGGCCTGCGCGGCGCTTGCGCCCGCCGGCACGCCGCGGATCGACGCTGAAATGCTGACGCGCGCGCTGCGCACCGAAACCCTGCGGCTTCTGCAGGTGTTCTTCCAGGCCGCCCTGGCCGACAAGCCCTGGCTGGAGTCGCTGTTCGAGACGCCCGAGGTGGCCGCCTTGCTCGGCCCCGCGGCGAATCAGCTGCCGGTGCGGCCCTTCCGCGACTGAGCGCCGGCCAGCAGGCGTTGCGCCTGCACGTAGCGCGCCGAGGCCGTGAGCGCCTGCCAGCCGAGCGCGTCGTCGCCCGGCAGCAGTGACCGGCGCCGCGCCTCGCTGGCCGCATCGCCCTGCCAGCGACCATCGGCCGCCGCGGCGGTGAAGCCGTCGAGCATCTCGTCCAGCGGCCGGCCTTCGCCGATGCTCTGGTTGCACAGCAGCGCGAGGTCGCAACCCGCCGCGAGCGCCGCCAGCACGGCGTCGGTGTAGCTCAGCAGCTGGCCGTCGATGTAGCGACCGGCCTCCATGCTCAGGTCGTCGCTGAACACCGCGCCGTCGAACGCAAAGCGCTGGCGCAGGATGTCCTTCAGCCACTTTTCGGAGAAACCCGCCGGCCGCTTGTCGACCTTCGGGTAGATCACATGCGCCGGCATCACGGCCGAGAGCGTGCCGCCCAGCCAGTCGTAGGGCCGCGCGTCGTCGGCCAGGATGGCTTTCAGGCTGCGCCGGTCGACCGGGATCTCGACGTGCGAGTCGGCCTGCACGAAACCATGCCCCGGAAAGTGCTTGCCGCAGTTGCGCATGCCCATCTGCAGCATGCCGTGCATCACGCTCTTGGCGAGCAGCGCGACCACGCGCGGGTCGCGGTGAAAGCTGCGGTCGCCGATCACGCTACTGCCGCCGTAGTCCAGGTCGAGCACCGGCGCGAAGCTGAAGTCGACGCCGCAGGCGCGCAGCTCACCGGCCAGCACCTGCCCGGCGGCGGTGGCGACCTGCGTGGCGCGCAGGGCATCGCGCATCCACAGCTCGCCCAGGCTGCGCATCGAGGGCAGCCGCGTGAAGCCGTCGGTACGAAAGCGCTGCACCCGGCCGCCTTCGTGGTCGACGCAGATCAGCAGGTCGGGCCGGATCGCCTTGATCTCGGCGTTCAGCGCGGTCATCTGCGCGCGGTCCTGCCAGTTGCGGGTGAAGTGGATCACGCCGCCCACATGCGGGTCGGCAAGGCGCCGGCGGTCGGCGGCGGTGAGTTCGGTGCCGGCCACATCGATGAGGAGCGGCGCGTGGTTCAGGTCGGTCATGTCTCGGTGTCTGTCGGTCGGTCGGCGTGGCCGCCGGGAGTCTTCAGGCCTTTTCCACCACCACGAAGCTGGCGGCGTACTCGGTTTCGTCGGTAACGGTCACGTGCGCCGTCAGGCCCTGCGCCTCGAACCAGTCTTTGAGTTCGCCGTGCAGCACGATCACCGGCTTGCCGCTGCGCAGGTTGGCGATCTCGCACAGGCGCCAGCTCATCGGCATGCGCATGCCCAGGCCGATGGCCTTGCTGAAGGCCTCCTTGGCGGAAAAACGCGTGGCAAGGTAGCTCAGGCCGCGCTTGGGCCAGCGTGCGGCACGGGCCTGCCAGATGGCGAACTCGGCGTCGCTCAGCACCCGGCGGGCGAAGCGCTCGCCCTGGCGCTCGAAGGTGGCCGCGATGCGGCGCACGTCGCAGATGTCGGTCCCGATGCCGTAGATCATGCGGCGTCGGCGATGCAGCGCAGGTAGTCGCGCGTGGTCGCGGCGTACCCGAGTTCGAGCGCATCGGCGACGAAGGCATGGCCGATCGACACCTCGTGCACGCCGCGCACGGCGCGCAGGAACGGCGTGAGGTTGTCGCGGCTCAGGTCGTGGCCGGCGTTGACGCCCAGGCCCGCCGCGTGCGCGGCCTGCGCCGCGGCCACGTAGCGCGCGAGCACGGCGGCTTCCTGCGGCGTGCCGCGCGAGGCGGCGTAGCCTTCTGTGTAGAGCTCGACACGGTCGGCGCCCACGGCCTTGACGGCGGCCATCATCTCGGGGATCGGGTCCATGAACAGGCTCACGCGCACGCCCAGCGCCTTGGCTTCGGCGACCAGCGGGCGCAGGCGTTCGGCGTCTTCCGGGAAGCTCCAGCCGTGGTCGCTGGTCGACTGGGTTTCGCTGTCGGGCACGAAGGTGGCCTGGTGCGGCTTGAGCTCGCGCACGAAGTCCATCAGGTTGTGGAAGGGGTTGCCTTCGATATTGAACTCGATGCCCGGCCAGTCCTTGGCGAGCAGTTCCGACAGGTCGCTCACGTCGTGCGCGCGGATGTGGCGCGCGTCGGGGCGCGGGTGCACGGTGATGCCCTGCGCGCCCGCAGCCAGGCAGGCCTGGGCCGCGCCCACCACGCTCGGGATGCCGAGGTGGCGCGTGTTGCGCACCAGGGCGACCTTGTTGAGATTGACTGACAGGGCCGTGGTACCGGCATCGCCCGAAGAAGTGCTCATAGTGCTTGCAGATCCCTCATCATTTGCCGCGTGCGCAGCGTGGTCACGCCGCAATGGTAGTTGAGCAAGGCCCGCAGCTGGTTGCGCAGGGCACTGTTGCTGCCGGCGTTCATCGTCGCGACCTCGCGCAGGGTGGCGGTGAACGGCGTGCGGTCGTCGAGCACGCTCTGCAACACCTGCCAGTCGGCGCCGGCCAGCGCGGCCTCGTCCTTGGCCGCCTGGCGCAGGCCGGCTTCGGGTACGAGGGTGTAGCGCGTGCGGGCCGCCAGCGGCTCCAGGGTGAGCGTCTGCACGTCGAGCGAGGGCAGCAGGCCGACCGAGCGCAACAGCAGCAGCTCGAAGGCGCGCAGCGCGGCGGCCTGCGTCGCGGCCTGGGCGCCCGCGTGGTCGCCGGCCAGCACCTGCACCACGCCGGCGTAGGCGTCGAACAGCGCCTCGTGCGCGTCGTCGCGCGCCAGCAGGCGCAGCAGCAGTTCGTTGACGTAGTAGCCCGAAAGCAGCGCCTCGCCGGTCGGCATGACGTGCCCGCCCATCCACTCGGCACCTTTGAGCGTGCGGATCTCGGCGTCCCCGCCGTAGTTGAGCTGCAGCGGCTGCAGCGGCAGCAGCACGGGACGGAAATTGGAACTCGGCCGCTTCGCCCCCTTGGCCACGAGCGCGATGCGCCCGTGGTGGCGGGTGAAGACTTCGAGGATCAGGCTCGACTCGCTCCAGTCGTAGCGATGGAGCACGTAAGCCGGTTCATGCGAAACGCGATGAGCGGCAGCCACTTCATTCGTAGCCGAAGGAGCGGACGCGCGCCTCGTCGTCGGCCCAGCCGGAGCGCACCTTCACCCACAGCTCGAGGAACACCTTGGCGTCGGCCAGCTTCTCGAGCTCGACGCGGGTTTCCATGCCGATGCGCTTGATGCGCTCGCCCTTGTCGCCGATCACCATGGCCTTGTGGCCGTCGCGCTCGACCACGATGGTGGCGGCGATGCGCAGCAGGCGCTTCTGGCCCTTCTTCTGGGGCGGCTCTTCCTCGAACTTGTCGATGATGACGGTCGAGGTGTAGGGCAGCTCGTCGCCCGTGAGGCGGAAGAGCTTTTCGCGCACCAGTTCGCCGGCGAGGAATTTCTCGCTGCGGTCGGTGAGCTCGTCTTCGTCGTAGAACCAGGGCTGCTCGGGCAGGTATTTTTCGCAGATGCCGAACAGGCGCTCGACGTCCTTCGAGTTCTTGGCCGACATCGGCACGAATTCGGCGAAGCTGTGCTTGGCCTGCATCGTCTGCAGCCAGGGCGCAATGTCGCCGCGGCGGTGCACGTTGTCCAGCTTGTTGGCCAGCAGCACCGTGGGGATGCCCTTGCCCAGCAGCTTGAGCACGCGCTCGTCGGCCGGCGTGAAGCTGCCTGCCTCGACCACGAACAGGATCAGGTCGACGTCGCCGACCGCGCCCTGCACGGTCTTGTTGAGCGACTTGTTCAGCGCGTTGGCATGCAGGGTCTGGAAACCCGGCGTGTCGACGAACACGAACTGCGTGGCGCCCAGCGTGCGCATGCCGGTGATGCGGTGGCGCGTGGTCTGCGCCTTGCGCGAGGTGATGCTGATCTTCTGACCGACCAGCGCATTGAGCAGCGTCGACTTGCCCACATTGGGCTTGCCGACGATGGCGATCAGGCCGCAGTGCTGCGGCCCGGTGGCAGGCGTGTCGCCTGCGGTGTCTTCGGGTCCCGCTGCGGGATTGGTTACATCGTTCATTCTGATTTCACGCGGCGCCGCGTGCCTTGAGCCGGATCAACATGGCGGCCGCGGCAGCTTGCTCGCCGGCGCGGCGCGAGCCGCCGATGCCGCGCTCGCGAAGGCCCAGCTCGGGCACCTCGCACTCGACATCGAAGGTCTGCTTGTGCGCTGCACCCAGCGTCGCTGCCACGCGGTACACCGGCAGCTTCATTTTGTGGCCCTGCAGCCATTCCTGCAATTCGGTCTTCGGGTCTTTCGCGGCGGCTTCCATGCGCGGATTGATCTCGACCGCCTCGTAGAGCCGGTGCACCAGCGCCTGCGCGGCGGCAAAGCCGGCGTCCAGGTAGACCGCGCCGATCAGCGCTTCGAGCGCGTCGGCCAGGATGGAGGGCCGGTTCGGGCCGCCCGAGCGGGCCTCGCCTTCGCCCAGGCGCAGCAGCGGCGACAGCGCCAGCCCCAGCGCGAGCCGGTGCAGCGTGTCCTGCTTGACCAGGTTGGCCCGCACGCGCGACAGGTCGCCCTCGGGCAGTTCCGAGAGGCGGATGTACAGCAGGTGCGAGACGGCCAGGTTCAGCACCGAGTCGCCGAGAAACTCGAGGCGCTCGTTGTGGTCGGCCGAGAAACTGCGGTGCGTGAGCGCGAGCTGGAGCAGGCGCGGGTCCGAGAACGTGTACTGAAGGCGCGCCTGCAGCGCGACGAGGCTGCCGTCCACCTTCTTGTTCGACACCGCGGTCAGCGGGACGCGCCCTTGTATTTGAGCGTCAGGTAGGCCGGCCCGAACAGGGGGATCTCGCGCTCGTACGCATACGACACGACGACCTTGTCGCCCACCTTCTTGATCTCGAGGTCCCGGCCGCTGACCGACTTGAAGTCGTCGATGGCCTGGGCGCGGTCGAAGATCGCGCGGATCTCGGGCACCGTGGCGCCTTCCTTGGCCTTGTTGGCGGCCTTGTCGATGGCCTGCCATTCGATCAGCGTCGGAATGACCTGCGCGACGACAACGCCCACGCAGCCCAGCACCGCCGCGACGAACACCAGGCCGATGAACGAGATGCCGCGCTGGTGCGCGGCACTGCCACGGACGGACCGACTGTTGGTTCTCATGCCCTCTTACCCCTCGAACAGTAACGTTGACTGTTGATTAATTATTGAAACGGACCGATGCGACCGAGATCGCCGAAGTTCATCCAGACGAAGAAGGCCCTGCCCACGATGTTCTTGTCCGGTACGAATCCCCAGAAACGGGAATCGGCCGAATTATCGCGGTTGTCGCCCATCATGAAGTAGTTGCCTTCGGGCACCTTGCACACCACGCCCTCGACCGAGTAACGGCAGTTCTCGCGGAACGGGAAGTCGCTGGCACCCGGCACGAAGGCGGGGGCGTTCTCGTCGTTGAGGATCTTGTGCTGCTTGCCGCCGAGGTCTTCGTCGAATTGCTTCAGGATGCGCATCGACTCGCCATCGAGGTAGTCGGCGATCGGGGCCTTGCCCACCGGCTGGCCGTTGATCGTGAGCTTCTTGTTCAGGTAGGCCACCTCGTCGCCCGGGATGCCGACCACGCGCTTGATGTAGTCCATGCTGGGCTTGGGCGGGTAGCGGAACACCACCACGTCGCCGCGCGCCAGCGGCGTGCCGTCGGTGAGCTTGGTGTTGACGACCGGCAGGCGCAGGCCGTAGGTGAACTTGTTGACCAGGATCAGGTCGCCGGTCAGCAGCGTGGGCATCATCGAGCCCGAGGGAATCTTGAAGGGCTCGTACAGGAACGAGCGCAGCAGGAACACCACCAGGATCACCGGGAACAGGCCCGCGGTCCAGTCGAGCCACCAGGGCTGCATCAGCAGGCGCTCGCTGGCCTTGGCGTCGGTGGTGTCGACCTGGGTGATGCCCTGCCCCGCCAGCCGCGTGTTGCGTTCGGCGATGGAGCTCTCGAGCGTGGCGGCGGCGCGTTCGCGCTGCGGCAGGAAGTAGAAGCGTTCGGCCAGCCAGTAGACCCCGGTGACCACCGTGGCCACGAACAGCAGCAGCGCGAAGTTGCCTTCGAGCGCGCCGAAATACCAGGCGCCGACGTAGCTGGCGAACGCCGCGAGAACCAGGGTGGTGAGGTATGCCATGTTCGTGGTGATCAGTCTTCGACTTGCAGAATCGCGAGGAAGGCCTCTTGCGGGACTTCGACGGAACCGATCTGCTTCATTCTTTTCTTGCCCGCCTTCTGCTTCTCGAGCAGCTTCTTCTTGCGGGAGATGTCGCCGCCGTAGCACTTGGCGAGCACGTTCTTGCGAAGTGCCTTGATTGTCTCACGCGCAATGATCGTGACCCCGATGGCCGCCTGGATCGCCACGTCGTACATCTGGCGCGAAATGATCTCGCGCATCTTCGACACCACCGCCCGGCCGCGGTACTGCGACTGGCTGCGGTGCACGATGATCGACAGCGCATCGACCTTGTCGCCATTGAGCAGGATGTCGACCTTCACCACGTCGGACGCACGGTACTCCTTGAACTCGTAGTCCATGGAGGCGTAGCCGCGGCTCACCGACTTCAGCTTGTCGAAGAAGTCGAGCACGATCTCGCCCAGCGGCATCTCGTAGGTCAGCATGACCTGGCGGCCGTGGTAGGCCATGTTCAGCTGCACGCCACGCTTCTGGTTGGCCAGCGTCATGACGGAGCCGACGTATTCCTGCGGCATGTACAGATGCACGGTGACGATCGGCTCGCGGATCTCCGCCATCTTGCCGACGTCGGGCATCTTGGACGGGTTCTCCACCATGATCACTTCGCCGTCGTTGCGCACCACCTGGTAGACCACGCTGGGCGCGGTCGTGATCAGGTCCTGGTCGAACTCGCGTTCCAGGCGCTCCTGCACGATCTCCATGTGCAGCAGGCCCAGGAAGCCGCAGCGGAAGCCGAAGCCCAGCGCCTGGCTCACTTCGGGTTCGTAGCGCAGCGACGAATCGTTGAGCTTGAGCTTCTCGAGCGCATCGCGCAGCGAGTCGTACTCGCTGGCTTCGGTCGGGTACAGGCCCGCGAACACCTGCGGCTGGATTTCCTTGAAGCCGGGCAGCGCCTCGGTGGCCGTGGCGGCGGCGCCACCGGTGCCGGGCCGGATCAGCGTGACCGTGTCGCCGACCTTGGCCGCCTGCAGTTCCTTGATGCCCGCGATGATGTAGCCCACCTCGCCGGCTTCGAGCGACGCGCGCGACTCGTTGGCGGGCGTGAAGACGCCGATGCTGTCGGCGTTGTACATCGCGCCCGAGGCCATCATCTTGATGCGCTCGCCCTTCACGAGGCGACCGTCGACCACGCGCACCAGCATCACGACGCCGACGTACGGGTCGAACCAGCTGTCGATGATCATCGCGCGCAGCGGGCCGTCGGGATTGCCGCGCGGTGCGGGCATGCGCGCGACGATGGTCTCGAGGATGTCGTCGATGCCGACGCCGGTTTTTGCGGAGCACGGAATCGCGTCGGTCGCGTCGATGCCGATCACGTCTTCGATTTCGGTGCGCGCGTTGTCGAGGTCTGCATTCGGCAGATCGATCTTGTTGAGCACCGGGATCACTTCGACGCCGAGGTCGAGCGCGGTGTAGCAGTTGGCCACCGTCTGCGCTTCGACGCCTTGCGATGCGTCGACAACGAGCAATGCGCCTTCACATGCCGACAGCGAGCGGCTCACTTCGTACGAGAAGTCGACGTGGCCCGGCGTGTCGATCAGATTGAGGTTGTAGACCTGTCCATCGCGTGCCTTGTAGTGCAGCGCGGCGGTCTGCGCCTTGATGGTTATCCCACGCTCTTTTTCGATGTCCATCGAGTCGAGCACCTGCGCTTCCATTTCGCGTTCCGCGAGGCCGCCGCAACGTTGGATCAAACGGTCTGCGAGCGTCGACTTGCCATGATCGATGTGCGCAATGATCGAAAAATTTCTGATGTGATTCATCAACGGGAACGCTTAAGTACTTGAATTGGCTCGGGCGCCGAGGGGCGGGGCCAAGAAAAAAGGGCGCGTCTTCTGGAGACGCGCCCTGAACCAACAAGCAATGGCAACTGCAGTAGTTGGAACTTCATTGTAGGCAAAAAGGGAAGCACGTACATCCGGGAACAGGGTCCAAAGGGCTCGTTGCAGGTCCACAACATCAAAGATACTCACAACTTATCAACAGGATCGGTGGAGCAGTAGCTGAACAACTTGTGGGCGATCTGTGGAGCACCGGTGGACGGCTGTGTGACATCTCGCATCGTGAAGGCCATCGCCCTCTTTATGCGCTGACTGGCCGCCAGGAGCTGTCTATTCTACCGAAATTCGTCCTTAGCCCTTTTATAAGTTAGTGATCGCAAACAAATCTTGGCGTTTTCGAGGCCCAGGATTTTTTTAGAGGCCGGCGCCGAAGCGTCGTAAACACCTCGAAAAAATGGCCCCAAACCCGACTGCCGGGTGGGGCCACTTGACGCCGCCGCCGTATCAGCGTGCGGGTCGGATCAGGGCGTACTGCGCCCAGTCGCCCCGGCGGTAGAGCACGCTGAGCGACTTGGCCTTGTCCGCCTTGGCGACCGCCGCCTCGAATTCGCGGGCATTCGCCACCTCGAGATTGCCCACCGCGAGGATGACGTCACCCTCACGTAGGCCGGCCCGTGCCGCGGCGTCGTTGGCGGCATCGACCTTCACGCCGCCCTTCAGCTTGAGCTCTTTCTTCTGCGCATCGCTGAGGTCGCTGACCGCGAGGCCGAGTGACTTGAGGGCCGCGGAAGCAGACGGCTTCGCAGCCGGCTCGTCGCGGTCGGTTGCGCGCTTGGCGGGCTTGTCGGGCTCGATCTCGGCGATGGTCACGCTGAGGTCGCGCGAGCTGCCGCGGCGGAACACGGTGAGCGTGCTCTTGGTGCCCGGCTTGGTGTTGCCCACGAGGCGCGGCAGGTCGCTCGGCTTTTCGATCGCCTTGCCGTCGAACTTGGTGATGACGTCGCCCGGCTCCACGCCGGCCTTCTCGCCTGGCGAACCGGCTTCGACGCCGCGCACCAGCGCGCCCTGTGCCTTGCCCAAACCGATGGCTTCGGCCACGTCCTTGGTGACCTGGTCGATCTGCACGCCGATGCGCCCGCGCGAGACGCGCCCCGAAGTGCGCAGCTGCTCGCTGACGCGGATGGCCTCATCGATCGGGATCGAGAACGAGATGCCCATGAAGCCGCCCGAGCGCGAATAGATCTGGCTGTTGATGCCCACCACTTCGCCGCGCATGTTGATCAGCGGGCCGCCCGAGTTGCCGGGGTTGATGGCCACGTCGGTCTGGATGAACGGCAGGTACTCGCCCGTGTCGCGCTGCTTGGCGCTCACGATGCCGGCCGTGACGGTGTTCTCCAGGCCGAAGGGCGAGCCGATCGCCATCACCCACTCGCCGACACGCAGCTTGGAGATGTCACCCACCTTCACCGCGGGCAGGCCCGTGGCTTCGATCTTCACCACGGCCACGTCGGTGCGCTTGTCGGCACCGATGATCTTGGCCTTGAACTCGCGCTTGTCGGGCAGCGTGACCAGCACCTCGGAGGCGTCTTCCACCACGTGCGCGTTGGTCATGACGTAGCCGTCGCCCGTCAGGATGAAGCCCGAGCCCACGCCGCGCGGACGCTCTTCTTCCTGCTGCGGACGGTTCGGACGCGGCCCCTGGCGCGGCGTGCCCGGCAGCGGCTGGCCGAAGAAGCGGCGGAAGAACTCCTGCATCTCCTCGTCCATCTCGCCATTGCCACCGCCGCGCTGCGCGACCTTCTCGACGGTGCGAATGTTGACCACGGACGGACCGACCTGGTCGACCAGGTCGGTGAAGTCGGGCAGCGTGCGCGTCTGCGCATGCACCGACTCGACCGGCAGGAAAGTGGCGCCGGCCGTCAGCGCCAGCGCGAAGGCCAGCAGACCGGAACGAAGCTTGTGTCCCTCGACTTTGAACATCATCGGTTGTCTTTCCAAAAGAACAGAGCTGCAAATAACGACAGAGGCTATGAGTACCCGGCGCCGGCTTGGTTCAGCCCGAACGCCTGCACGGCGTCAGCCCATCGCCCGTCAGCGCGTGCGCGCGAGGCTCTGGGCAAAGGCATTGAGCGTCTGCTGCGGCACCTCGCCGACCGCGGTCAGCCACCAGTCGCTGGCCGGTGCGGGCAATCGCCGACGGATCGCGTTGGTGGCGCCGATGGTCAGCACGCCGTCGCCCGGCGTGCGCGTGGGATCGTAGCGTTCGATGAAGAGCGAGACCGTCGCCAGGCCATCGGAGAAGGTCCACTGGACGGTGGTCGCCTCGGGCTTGGGCGGTTTGCCGTCGCCGGCAGGCAGCGCGGGGCGCCGGAAGAAGCTTCGGGGCTTGAATCCGGCCACGGGTGTGCGCAGCATCCAGCCTTCGTCCTGCGCCGTGCTGCGCTCGAGTTCGAGCTTCTCGATGCGGTAGCCGCTGGTGTTGGCCATCATCTGCGCCAGCGCCTGCGCCTTCACGGGCGCATCGAGCTGCAACTCGGAGAACGCCGACTGCTCGACCACGCGGGTGTCGCTGTCGACGGTCTGGAGCTTCACCACGAGGCCAGAGCGGCGCTCGCTCCAGATGCGGTAGCCGAAGCGCAGGCCGTCGCGCGGCACCAGCTGCACCACGTCGGCGTCGAAGCCCGCGACGCGGTCCTTGCCGATGGCGCGCACGTCGTAGTAGTCGCCCACCGACGAATCGGGCTTGTCGGGCAGGTTGGGGAAGAGATCGAGGTTCTCGCGCTTCTCGACCTTCACGACCTTCGCCTCGGGCAGGAAGGTCATCACGTTGCGGTTGCGCCGGAAGGTCGAGCGCGGCGGGCCCGACAACGCTTCGATGCGTTCCAGCTGGTGATCGCCGTCGCGCACATGCCAGATGCGCGCGCTCGACAGGTCGCCACCTGGCGCCGACACCACGAAGGTGCCCACGTAGCTGCGCTGCCGTGCGCCAGCATGCATGCGCTGCAGCCACTCGGTCACGCCCATGGCCGGCGGTTCGTCGGCCTGCGCCGAGGGCACGCTCTTCGTATTCGCCGCACCGTAGCGGGTCTGCGCGGTGGCCATCTGCCCCAGGCAAAGAACAGCAAACGCGAGCACCAGGGTGCGTGCGGAAATCGGCATGTGAACAACGGTCATTGCAGGCGGCGACGGTCGCGCAATCAGCGCGTGGGGCCCTCGAAGGTGGCGTTGCGCAGGAAACCGGACGGCATTTGCGACGCACCACCGGCCTGCTGGTGAGCCTCGAGCAGCTGGTCAAGGCGCGGATCGCGCAGCATGACCTGCGGATTGCCATTGCCGACCAGCACGCGGGTCGGCGTCAGAGCGCTGCTGCCGGGCGCCGCGCTGCCACCGGCTGCGGCCGCCAGCACCGAGTTCGCCACGGGCGGCTGCACCGCGGCCAACTGGGCACCGCCGTTCGGCACCGCAGCGCCGTTGCCGACCAGCGTCCAGCTGATGGCCGCCACGGCCATCAGCGACGCGGCGCCGGCCACCAGCTTCCAGCGGAACACCGGCTCGTTGGCCGCCTCGGCGCGTTGCCGCACGGGCATCGCAGCCGGCACGGCGGCCAGCGGCGCCACGGCCGCGGGCGGCGCGATCACGACCGGCTCCTGCGCCAGCCGCTGCTGGAAGCGCGCCAGAAAGGCCGACGTGTCGCTGCAGCGCGAATGCGCCGACGAGCGCAGCACGTCGCCCACCACGTGGTACGCGTGCCAGGCGTCGCGCGAGTCGTCCTCGGCGCAGACGGATTCGATCGCACGCGCGAACGCCTCGCCCTGCAAATGGCCGTCCGCCAGCGCGGACACCTGTTCCCGAACCGTCATCGTCTGATTCATGTCATTCACCTGCTGATCTACCAACGCTTGCCGGACTGGTTGTCCAGCAGCGGCTTGACCCTGGCCGAAATGGCCTCGCGCGCCCGGAAAATACGCGAGCGCACCGTGCCGATCGGGCAATCCATGACCTCGGCAATCTCTTCGTAACTCATCCCCTCGATCTCGCGCAGCGTGACCGCCTGGCGCAACTCGGTCGGGAGCGCTTCCATGGCAGCCTCGACGGCACTGGCGATTTCATTCGCCGCCATGACCGATTCGGGGGTTTCATCGCTGGTTGGTTCGTTTCCAGGACGGTAAGTTTCATCTTCGTCGTCCGAGGACGAACGCAGTGCGCTTTCGGAGACGGTCGGATCGCGCTTCATGTCCACCAGCGCCTTCTTGGCGGTGTTCACGGCGATCCGGTACAGCCAGGTGTAGAACTGGGCCTCGCCGCGAAACTGGTGCAGCGCGCGGTAGGCTCGAATGAAGGTTTCCTGGGCGATGTCCTCGATCAGGTCGACATCGCGCACCATGCGCCCGATCAGTCGTTCGATGCGGCGCTGGTACTTGATGACCAGCAGCTCGAACGCCTTCTGGTCGCCCGCGACGGTGCGCTGGACCAGCTGGAAGTCGACCTCACCCGGGCGCGGCGCCTGCGCCGCCTCATCGGGCAGCGCGGACTCCGGAGGCACGGGAGGCAAGGAAGTGGTCATCGAAACGGATCAGGGCGCGTCGGCCGGAGCGGTCGCGCGCCAGGGGTCGCCGGCCACCTCGGCGACCGGGGGCCGCGCGTAGACCGCACGGCGCACGTCGCGCCAGCGTTCCGGCATGGCCCGCTGCTCGAGCCAGACCCAGCGCGCCGCGCGGCCGGGTTCGGCCAGGCGGATCAGCAGCAGCGACTGGAAATCGAGCGCCACCACGGCGCGCGCGGCGAGCACGCCGCGCGTCGGATCGGCACCGGTCAGCGACCAATGCGATCCATCGAAATGCAGCGTCGCCGCACCGTCCCGCCGCAGGCCAAAGCCTGCCGCGACACCAGAGAAGACGACGCTGAGGAGCAGCAGCAGCTGACGCCAGCCATTGCTATCGAACAGATAGCAGGCCGCGCCCGCGCAGCAAACGCCCAGAGTCCAAAGGGCCAGAAGAATCCGGGTCGCGCCGCGGGTGCGCCCCACCGGATAGGTCACCGACGGTGCGCTGTGCATGGGAGAGCGACGCTCAAGCGCGCTTGAACACCAGCGTACCGTTGGTACCGCCGAAGCCGAAGTTGTTCTTGACCGCGACATCGATCTTCAGATCGCGCGCCTCGTTGGCGCAGTAGTCGAGATCGCACTCCGGATCCTGGTTGAAGATGTTGATCGTCGGCGGGCTCTTCTGGTGATGCAGCGCGAGCACCGTGAACACCGATTCGATGCCGCCCGCGCCGCCCAGCAGGTGGCCGGTCATGGACTTGGTCGAATTGACGACGAGCTTCTTCGCGTGATCGCCGAACGCCAGCTTGACCGCGTTGGTCTCGTTGAGGTCACCGATCAGCGTCGAGGTGCCGTGCGCGTTCAGGTACTGGACCTCGTCGGCGTTGACGCCCGCGTTGGCCAGCGCCATCGCCATCGAACGGCGCGGGCCGTCGACGTCGGGGGCGGTCATGTGGTACGCGTCGCCGGTCATGCCGAAGCCGGAGACTTCCGCGTAGATCTTGGCGCCGCGCGCCTTGGCGTGTTCGTACTCCTCGAGCACCAGCACGCCGGCGCCCTCGCCCAGCACGAAGCCGTCGCGGTCCTTGTCCCACGGACGCGAGGCCGTGGCGGGATCGTCGTTGCGGGTGCTCAGCGCGCGAGGCGCGGTGAAGCCACCGATGCCGAGCGGAGAGATGGTCGATTCGGCACCGCCTGCAATCATGACGTCGGCGTCGCCGTACTCGATCATGCGTGCCGACGTGCCGATGGCATGCAGGCCGGTGGTGCAGGCGGTCACGACGGCGATGTTCGGGCCCTTGAAGCCGTACTTGATTGAGACGTGGCCCGAGATCATGTTGATGATCGACGCCGGCACGAAGAACGGCGAGATGCGGCGCGGGCCGCGGCTTGCGTATTCGCCATGCGTCTGTTCGATCATCGGCAGACCGCCGATGCCCGAACCGATGTTGCAGCCGATGCGCACGGCCTTTTCATAGGACAGCGCTTCGCCGGTCGGCAGTCCGCTGTCCTGCACCGCCTGGATGGCGGCGGCTAGTCCCAGATGAATGAAGCGGTCCATGTGACGCGCTTCTTTCTCCGAGATGTATTGGGTGATGTCGAAACCCTTGACCTCACCGGCGAACTTGCAGGCGAAGGCGCTTGCATCGAACGCGGTGATGTTCGCAATGCCCGACTTCCCGGCCAACAGGTTGGCCCAGGATTCGGTTGCGGTGTTTCCGACAGGAGCGATGCAACCGAGTCCGGTCACGACGACGCGGCGTTTGGTCATGCCGGCAAACCTTTCTGGAAGCGCTGGACAGCTGCCGATCGGCGCGGGCGGTTGAAAAAAGAGCCGCCGGCCGTCGTTGCAGTGTCAGCTGGCCGATCAGGCCTTTTGATTCTTGGTGGCGTAGTCGACGGCGTTCTGCACCGTCGTGATCTTCTCTGCGTCTTCGTCCGGGATCTCGATGCCGAACTCGTCTTCGAGTGCCATCACGAGTTCGACCGTGTCGAGCGAGTCAGCGCCGAGGTCGGCCACGAAAGCCTTTTCGTTCGTCACTTGGGACTCTTCCACGCCGAGTTGCTCGGCGATGATTTTCTTGACACGTGCTTCGATATCGCTCATTTGATTCCCTCTAAGGGTTGTAGGTAACTGGTGGATTTTAGCCGGGCGGCCCGTGGCATTTGCCCCGCGCTCCGGTACGGAAAAAGATTGCGCCTTTCGGCTACATGTGCATGCCGCCGTTGACGTGCAGCTCCTGCCCCGTCACGTACGAGGCCTGCGGCGATGCGAGGTAGGCCACCGCATGCGCGATGTCGGCCGGCTTGCCCAGGTGGCCCAGCGGGATCTGCGAGAGCAGCGCCTGTTGCTGGGCTTCCGGCAGGCTGGCCGTCATGTCGGTTTCGATGAAGCCCGGCGCGACACAGTTGACCGTGATGTTGCGGCTGCCGAGTTCGCGGGCCAGCGCACGGGTCATGCCCGACACGCCGGCCTTGGCGGCCGCGTAGTTGGCCTGGCCGGCATTGCCGGACGCGCCCACCACGCTCGTGATGCTGATGATGCGGCCATAGCGCTGCTTCATCATCGGGCGGATCACCGCGCGCGAGAGACGGAAGACGGCCTTGAGGTTGGTGTCGAGCACCGCATCCCAGTCGTCGTCCTTCATGCGCATGGCGAGCGTGTCGCGCGTGATGCCGGCGTTGTTGACCAGCACATGGATCGCGCCGTAAGCCTGCACGATCTCGTCGATGAGGGCTTCGACGGCAGCACCGTCGTTCACGTCGAGCGCACGGCCGCGGCCGTCGAACGCGCTCAGCGCCTGTGTGATCTTGGCAGCGCCGTCGTCGGTGGTGCCGGTGCCCACGACCTTGAGGCCGCGCTGCGCCAGTTCGAGCGCAATGGCGGCACCAATGCCGCGCGTTGCGCCGGTGACCAGGGCAACCTGGCCTTCGAATTTGG
This sequence comes from Variovorax sp. KBS0712, assembly GCF_006323185.2. Classification (NCBI taxonomy): domain Bacteria; kingdom Pseudomonadati; phylum Pseudomonadota; class Betaproteobacteria; order Burkholderiales; family Comamonadaceae; genus Variovorax; species Variovorax sp. KBS0712. The sequence goes on from NZ_VCCD02000002.1 coordinate 209,481, forward strand.
GAGTGCTCATAAAAGAGAAAAAGTATCGGGGCCTGGCGGCGTTCAGCCGGCGAGCGATTGTCGGACGTCCGCGAGAGTGGCCGGGTCGTACACCGACGCGGCTTCCAGATCGGGGGCGATGCGCTTCACCATGCCGGCCAGCACCTTGCCGGGACCGCACTCGATGATGGCGGTTGCACCGCGCAGTTTCAAGGCCTGAACACTTTCGACCCAGCGCACCGGACCGGCGGCCTGGCGCACCAGGGCGTCGCGGATGCGGTCGGCATCGGTCTCGACGGCCACGTCGATGTTGTTGAGCACCGGAATCTGCGGTGCAGCCAGTGCCACGCTCGCGAGCTTCTCGCGCAGGGCTTCGGCCGCGGGCTTCATCAGGCTCGAATGGAAAGGCGCCGACACCGGCAGCGGCAGCGCCCGCTTGGCGCCGTTGGCCTTCAGCAGCTCGCAGGCCTTGTCGACCGCGGCCTTGCTGCCGGCGATCACGGTCTGCATCGGATCGTTGAAGTTCACGGCCTCGACCACCTCGGCGCTGCCGGGGCCGAACGTGGCGGTGGCTTCGGCGCAGCCGGCGAGCACTTTGTCGGACGCCATGCCGAGGATCGCCGCCATCGCGCCGACGCCGACCGGCACGGCCTGCTGCATGGCCTGCGCGCGGAAACGCACCAGCGGTGCGGCCTGCGAGAGCGTAAGCACGCCCGAGGCCACCAGCGCCGAATACTCGCCCAGCGAATGACCGGCGACGACGGACGGCGTGGCGCCGCCTTCAGCCAGCCAGGCACGCCAGGCGGCCACGCCAGCCACCAGCATCACGGGCTGCGTGTTGGTGGTGAGCGCCAGTTCTTCCTTGGGGCCGTTCTTGATCAACGCGCCGATGTCTTCGCCCAACGCTTCGGAGGCTTCACGCAGGGTCTCGACCACGGCCGGGTGATCGCCCCAGGCGTCGAGCATGCCGACCGCCTGCGAGCCCTGACCTGGAAAGACAAAAGCAAAGGATTTCATTGTTGTTTCTTCGTCACCGCGCCGACGCCCGCTTCGGGGCGTCGCGACGCACTACAGATTCAATAGCACCGCGCCCCAGGTGAAGCCACCGCCCACGCCTTCCAGCATGAGGGTCTCCCCCTTCTTCACCTTGCCCGAGCGCACGGCTTCGTCGAGCGCCAGCGGGATCGAGGCGGCCGAGGTGTTGCCGTGCTCGTGCACCGTGACGACCAGCTTTTCGCGCGGCAGCTTCAGCTTCTTGGCTGTGCCTTCCATGATGCGGATGTTGGCCTGGTGCGGGATCAGCCAGTCGATGTCGGCCTCGGTCTTGCCGGCCTTGGCGAGCGTGGCGCGCGCGGCGTCTTCGAGCACGCGGACCGCCAGCTTGAAGACAGCCTGGCCGTCCATGTGCAGCAGCGGCGTGCCGAGCACGTTGCCGCCCGACACGTGGCCGGGCACGCACAGGATGCCGACGTGCTTGCCGTCGGCATGCAGGTCGCTGGCCAGGATGCCAGGCTCGTCGGAGGCCTCGAGCACCACCGCGCCCGCGCCGTCGCCGAACAGCACGCAGGTGGTGCGGTCGTTGAAGTCGAGGATGCGGGAGAACACTTCGGCGCCGATCACCAGCGCGCAGCGCGCGGTGCCCGTGCGGATCATCGCGTCGGCCACCGTGAGCGCGTAGACAAAACCGCTGCAGACCGCCTGGACGTCGAAGGCCGGGCAGCCGGCAATGCCGAGCTTGTGCTGAAGGATCGCGGCCGACGACGGGAACACCATGTCCGGCGTCGAGGTCGCGACGATGATCAGGTCAACGTCGCTCGCCTTGCGGCCGGCGGCTTCCAGCGCGTGCTTCGCGGCTTCGAGGCCGAGATCGCTGCTGCTGACATCGGGCGCCGCGAAGTGGCGCGCGTGGATGCCGGTGCGCTCGACGATCCACTGATCGGAAGTTTCGATGCCGCGTGTCGCCAGATCCTTGGCAAGGTCGTCATTGGTGACGCGGCGGGGGGGCAGGTAGCTGCCGGTGCCGGTAATGCGCGAAAAAGGGGTCATCAAGCGTGAAGGGCTGTCGCGTCGGCCGGCGCCGCCGACTCCTGCCGCGCGAGCAAAGGCGCGGCGTGGGCGATGCGGGCCCGCACGCGATCGAGCAGGTTGTTGCGAGCGGCATCATAAGCGCGATCCAACGCATGGCCGAAAGCCACTTCGTCGGCCGAGCCATGGCTCTTGAACACCAGCCCGCGCAGGCCCAACAGGGCCGCGCCGTTGTAGCGACGGTGATCCAGACGACCTTTGAACGCTTTTAGAACCGGGTAAGCAACAATAGCCGCCAGTTTCGTGAGAATGTTTCGCGAGAACTCGACGCGAATGAACTCGCCGATCATCGACGCGACGCCTTCGCTGGCCTTCAACGCCACATTGCCGACAAATCCATCGCACACGACGATGTCGGTCGTGCCCTTGAAAATGTCGTTCCCTTCGACGTTGCCGTAGAAGTTCAGATCCTTGGAGTTGGCAGCAGCACGCAGCAGTTGGCTGGCCTTCTTGATGGTTTCGCTGCCCTTGATGGCCTCTTCGCCAATATTGAGCAGACCTACCGAAGGCGATTCGTTACCGGTCAATGCCGAAACGAGCGCCGAACCCAGCACGGCAAACTGGAGCAGGTCTTCAGCGTCGCAATCGACGTTCGCACCAAGATCGAGCACGGTGGTCGCCCCGCCCTTCACGTTCGGCAGCTGGGGCGCGATGGCGGGCCGGTCGATGCCGTCGAGCGTCTTGAGCAGATAGCGCGCGATCGCCATCAATGCACCCGTGTTGCCAGCAGATATGGCCGCTTGCGCCGCGCCATCCTTGACCTGCTGGATCGCGACACGCATTGAAGAGTCTTTCTTCTTGCGCAGGGCGATTTCGATAGGGTCGTCCATGCCGACCACTTCGCTGGCCGGCACGATGCGGGCGCGCGGATGGTCGGCAAACCCTGCCAATGCGGCCGGTGCACCGACGAGCAGCAACGAGGCTTCGCTGTGTCGCTCGAGAAACGCGCGGCAGGCCGCGAGCGTGACACGCGGCCCATGATCACCCCCCATGCAATCCACGGCGAGCGTGATTGCGGCGGGCGCAGCAGTGAGTTCGGGAGAAAAAGGCGCAGCCATCAAAACAAAGGCCCGACGCTACAGCAAAAGTAGCTTCGGGCCTTGGCCTTGGGATTCGAGATCAGGCTTCGGACTTGTTCTTGAGCACCTGACGGCCGCGGTAGAAACCGTTCGGGCTGATGTGGTGGCGCAGGTGCGTTTCGCCGGTGGTGGGCTCGACAGCGATGCCGGGCACGCCCAGGGCGTTGTGGGAACGGTGCATGCCGCGCTTGGAAGGCGACTTCTTGTTTTGCTGGACGGCCATGATGGCTCCTGGACGGTTAGGTGGGTGACTGGATGCGGGCTCAAGCGGTGGCAATGAGGCGAAAGCTCCGGCGGCATGCATGGAATGCCACGTTCTGCCTTTGCCTTGTATGCATTGCTGCTCACGGCGGCGCGCGCGAAGCCCATGATTATAGCCCAGCCGGAGAGAAAGGGCTACTTGCCCTCTTCGGGCTTGCGCGGACGCAACGCGCCGAGCACGGCAAAGGGGTTCGGCTTGGCCTCCTCGGCCGCCTGGAAATCGTCGTCGCTGGACGACAGGCGCACCGGCGTCGGGCACACGTCGTGGACCGGCATGACGGGGATTTCCATCAGCAGCTCGTCCTCGATGAGCCCGCGCAGGTCGAAATCGCGGCTGACGACCAGCAGGTCTTCATCGGACTCCTCGTCTTCCGCCTCGGCCGTGGCCTCGTCAGCCACGAAGCGGAACCAGCGGTCCACGAACAACTCGGTGTTGACCGGCGACAGGCAGCGCTGGCAGACCAGGGGCACGGTGGCTTCGACATCCAGGTGCAGCCAGGGCGTCGCCTTACCGTCGGCGCCGGGGCGCTCTTCGCCGGTCGCTTCCCAGCGGACCACGGCGTCGGTGGCCGGCGTCGCCAGTTCGGCGACCAGGCGTGCGAAACCCGGGACCGGATCGGCACCATCCAGCGTGGCAGCCGCCGCGGTGAACGCGGGCACATTGAGCCTTTCGGGGGCAAATTCTCTCTTCATCCGCCCCAGTCTAGCGCGCCGGCCGGCCTCCCAGGCGAGCAACCCGCCGAGCCGGTCGGGTCCGGTCGCTCACGCACAATCGCTCCATGCAACGCACCGTGATCCTCGCCTCGACCTCGCGCTACCGGCGCGAACTGCTCACCCGCCTCCATCTGCCATTCGAGGTGCACGCCCCCGAAGTCGACGAAACCCCGCTCGACGGCGAAACGCCCCGCGCGCTGGCCGAGCGGCTGGCACTGGAAAAGGCCAACGCCGTGGCCGCGCGCTTTCCCGACGCAGTGGTGATCGGCTCCGACCAGGTTGCCGACCTGGCGGGCGCATCACTCGGCAAGCCCGGCGACCACGCACGGGCCACCGCCCAGCTGCGCCGCATGCGCGGCCAGACGCTGATCTTCCAGACCGCCGTGGCCGTCGTCTGCCATGCGACGGGCTTCGTCCAGCGCGACATCGCCCCCGTGCGCGTGGTGTTCCGCGACCTCTCGGACGCCGCCATCGAGCGCTATCTATTAGCGGAACAGCCCTACGACTGCGCCGGCAGCGCCAAGAGCGAGGGCTTCGGCATCGCGCTGCTCGACGCCATCGACAGCGACGACCCCACCGCGCTGGTCGGCCTGCCCCTGATCCGCACCTGCCGGATGCTGCGCGCCGCGGGGGTCGACCTGCTGTGACCACCCCAGGCAAGCTCTACCTCGTCCCCGCGCCGCTCGATTTCGGCTGCGACCTCCAGGCCCCGCTGCAGGACGCCCTGCCGCTGGGCACGCTGCAGGCCGCCGCCGGCATCACGCACTGGATCTGCGAGAACGCCAAGTCGGCCCGCGCCTACCTGAAGCGCATCGACACCGTCGTGCCGCTGGCCGCGCCGCTGCAGGCGCAGAACATCCAGGAACTGCCGCGCGAGGTGCACAAGAAAGGCGACCACGCCGGCCAGTTCGACGCCCGCCCGCTGCTGGCCGCCGCACTCGAAGGCCACGACGTCGGCCTGCTGAGCGAAGCCGGCATGCCCGCCGTGGCCGACCCCGGCTCGTCGGTGGCGCGCGCCGCGCACGACCTGGGCATCACCGTCGTGCCGCTCACCGGGCCGGTGTCTTTGCTGCTGGCCCTCGCAGCAAGCGGCCTGAACGGACAGAACTTCGCCTTCGTCGGCTACCTGCCGCAGGACGGCGGCGAGCGCCAGGCGCGCATCCGCGAACTCGAGGCGCTCGCACTCAAGACCGGCCAGACGCAGCTCTTCATCGAAACGCCGTACCGCAACGCCGCCCTGCTGCAGGCGCTGGTGCAGACGCTGCAGCACAACACCCGGCTCGCCGTCGCGCGCGGCCTGACGCTCGCCACCGCGCAGGTGCGCAGCGAGACGGTGAAAGCCTGGCGCGCCGCCGCCGCAGGCCACGACCGACGAGCGCCTGCCCGCCGTGTTCGCGATCGGGCGCTGAGGGTGGGGCCGGGCGTCACGGCCGGTACGCGCTGGGCGTCGCGCGCCCAGTTCTTCGCATCCGGTTTCATCTTCGCGACCTGGGGCGTGCACGTGCCGACGGTCAAGGCGCACTACGCCATCGACGAGGCGCAACTCGGGCTCGCCATGCTCGCGGCCGGGGCCGGCGCGATGGTCGGCCTGACCAGCGCCGGGCGCTGGATCGGCCGCCACGGCCCGCGCCGCATGGCCGCGCTGTGCGGCTGCGTCTACGCCCTGCTGATCGCCGGCCTGATCGCGATGCCCGGCTATGCCGCGCTGCTGGGCCTACTGGCGGTGTTCGGCCTGGTCACCAGCGTGTTCGACGTGGCGATCAACACCGAAGCCGCGCAGCTCGAACTGCGCGGCGGCCAACCATTGATGAGCGGCATGCACGGCATGTTCAGCCTCGGCGGCATGGTCGGCGCCGCGAGCGGCAGCGCGGCGCTGGCCGCCGGCATGGCGCCCCAGACGCACTTGTGGACGGTGGCCGTGGTAATGATCGGGGTCGTCGCAATCGCGTCGACGCGCATGCTGCCCACGCCGACCGCCCCCGCTGACGGTGCGACCGCAGCGGACCACGGCTTCCGCCTGCCGCGCGGCGTGCTCGCAGTGCTCGGCGTGCTGGCCGCGCTGGGGTTGATCGCCGAGGGCGCCATCTACGACTGGAGCGTGCTCTACATGCAGCAGGAACTGGGCAGCCCGCAGCAGCAGGCCGCCCTGGCCTATGCGAGCTTTTCCGCCGCGATGGCGGCTGCGCGTTTCGGTGGCGATGCGATGCGCGCCCGCTTCTCACCCACCGCATTGCTGCGTGGCAGCGGCCTGCTGCGGCAGCGGCCATGACGCTGGTATTGCTAACCGACCTGCCCTGGCTCGCGCTGCTCGGCTTCGCGGGGGTCGGCGTCGGTTTTGCGAACGTGGTACCGATCCTGTTCGGGGCTTCGGCCCGCGTGCCGGGCGTGGCGCCTGCCAACGGCATTGCCGCCGTGTCGGCCATCGCTTACTTGGGGTTCATGGCAGGGCCCGCGGTGATCGGCCTGCTGGCGCGGGTCAGCTCGCTGACCGCGGCGCTCTATGTGGTGGTCGCCTTTGCCGCCGCGCTGGCGGCCTCGGCCCGGTTCACCGGCAGCGGCGACAGCAGCGCCACCTGACAAAAGCCGCGCTCAGCGCAGCGCCGGCGAAGTCCTCAGCGCACTCACCGAGGCCGCGCCCATGGCGGCGCCGAACTTCTTGGCCAGCTTCGGCCACGTTGTCGCGGCGCGTGTAGTCGATGACTTCCTCGGCCTTGATCACCTCGCGTGCCACGAAGTCGACATTGCCCAGCTGGTCGGCCAGGCCGAACTCGACGGCCTGCTCGCCGCTCCAGAACAGGCCGCTGAACAGGCCCGGGGTGTCGAGCTTGAGGCGGTCGCCGCGGCCGGCCTTCACCACGTTGATGAATTGCGTGTGGATCTGGTTGAGCATCGCCTGGGCATGCGCGCGCTGCGCGTCGTTCATCGGGCTGAACGGATCGAGGAAGCCCTTGTTTTCACCGGCCGTCAGCAGGCGGCGCTCGACGCCGACCTTCTCCATCACGCCGGTGAAGCCGAAGCCGTCCATCAGCACGCCGATGCTGCCGACGATGCTGGCCTTGTCGACGAAGATCTTGTCGGCCGCGGCGGCGATGTAGTACGCCGCCGAGGCGCAGGTTTCTTCGACCACCGCGTAGACCGGCTTCTTGTGCTTGGCCTTCAGGCGCTTGATCTCGTCGTTGATGATGCCGGCCTGCACCGGGCTGCCGCCGGGCGAGTTGATCAGCAACACCACGCCCTTGGCGCCCTCGTCCTCGAAGGCCGTCTTCATGGCGGCGATCACGAACTCGGCGCTGGCGTCGCCGCCGTTGGCGATCTCGCCCTTGATCTCGACGACGGCCGTGTGGGCCGTGGTCTTGGCGGTGCTGGGCGTGCTGCGCGAGAACGCGAACCAGGCCAGGAACACGAAGAAGGCCAGCCAGCCCAGGCGCACGAAGGTCTTCCAGCGGCGCGTGGCCTTCTGCTCATTCAGGGAGGCGAACGCGAGTTTCTCGAGCGTGGCGCGCTCCCACCCGGGGCGCTGCGTGGGGTCTTGGGCCATGGTGCGGGGGCTGTCTTGGGATGTCGTGAGGGGGACGGCCGGCTCCAGCGGTTCGAAACCCTGGGGTTCCCTGCGGTTCGGATCGGTCATGTCAGAAGGAAAGAGGTTGGAGGTTCCAGTCAGTATGCCAGTGCACCACGCCGTCTTCTTCGCTCAGCGCGATCTTCACGAGCCCGCCGCGGCACGGCCCGCCCGCGCATTCGCCGGTGTCGGGCTTGTAGACGGCGCCGTGGGTGGCGCACAGCAGCCACTGGCCGCTGTCGTCGAAGAAGCGGTCGGGCTGGAAGTCCATCTCCATCGCCACATGGCTGCAGCGGTTGAGGTACGCATGCGGCAGGCCCTCGAAACGCACTGCGAAGGCGCGACAGGTTTCGCCGCCGTGGACCACGTCGAAGGGCACGGCGTTGCCGCCTTCGACCAGGTCCGAGGCGTTGCACAGCGGAATGCGCTGGTTGCTCATGCCGCCGTCCTCAGGCGTTGTCGAGCAGCCAGGCCTGCAGCTCGGCGATCGACTGCGCCACGTACAGCGGCTTGAATTCGTCGAAGGTGGACGACGCATGCGCGCCGAAGCCCACGCCCACGCTGGCGCAGCCGGCGTTCTGCGCCAGCTGCAGGTCGTGCGTGGTGTCGCCGATCATCAGCGTGCGCTCGGCCGGCACGTCGAGCTCTTCCATGAGTTCGAGCAGCATGCGCGGATGCGGCTTGCCGAAGGTTTCGTCGGCGGTGCGCGAGGCGTCGAAGCGGTCGCGCAGCGCCACCGTCTTCAGGGCCTCGTTGAGGCCGCGGCGCGACTTGCCCGTGGCCACGGCCAGCTTGTGGCCGCGCGCGCGCAGCGCATCGAGCATGGGCAGCACGCCGTCGAACAGCACGAGGTCGTCCTGGTGCTGCAGGAAGTGGTAGCGGTAGCGGGCGCCGAGCTCGGGGTATTTTTCCTTGGGCACGTCGGGCGCCGCGCGCGCGAGCGCCTCGGCCAGGCCCAGGCCGATCACCCAGGCGGCATCGTCCTCGCTGGGCTTGGCGCCGCCGACATCGACCACGGCCGCCTGGATGCAGCGCACGATCAGGCGGGTGGAGTCGTAGAGCGTGCCGTCCCAGTCGAAGGCGATCAGGTCGAAGCGAGGGGAACGTGCAGGGCTGGCGGAAGAATCAGTCATGGGCCGTGGGAGTGGGGTGTTGCGCCATCGCCTCGAGCGCCGCACGCGACATCAGCGCATGCAGCTCGGGCGGCAGCCCGGCCTGCAGCGCAATGCGCTCGCCGCTGGCCGGGTGGTTGAATTGCAGCCGCCACGCATGCAGGAACATGCGCTTGAGGCCGAGTTTGCGCAAGGCACGCTGCCGATCGGACTCGCCATATTTGTCGTCGCCGGCAATCGGATGCCCGGCCGAGGCCAGGTGCACGCGGATCTGGTGGGTGCGCCCGGTCTTGATGGTCACCGCCAGCAAGGACAGCGGCGCGGCGTCGCCCGGCAGGCTGAGGCGGGCCAGCACGCGCACCAGCGTGACGGCCCGCATGGCGTCGGGGTGGTCCTTGGCGACGACGCGCACGCGGCGTTCGCCCGCGCCGGCCCCCGAGCCGTCGGGCAGCAGGTACTTGGCGAGCGGCGCGTCGAGCACCTTCTTGTTGGCGGGCCAGTCGCCTTCGACCAACGCCAGGTAGGTCTTGCCGGTTTCACGCTCGCGAAACTGGTCCTGCAATGCCACCAGTGCGCTGCGCTTCTTGGCGACCAGCAGGATGCCGGAGGTTTCGCGGTCGAGCCGGTGCACCAGTTCCAGGAACTTGGCGCCCGGGCGCGCCGTGCGCAATTGCTCGATCACGCCGAAGCTCACGCCGCTGCCGCCGTGCACCGCCACGCCGGCCGGCTTGTCGATGGCCAGCACGGCCTCGTCTTCGAGCAACACGGGAAACTCGCGCGCCGGCGCGGGCGGCGTGGCACCCTCTTCGGCGCGCGGCGATATGCGGACCGGCGGAATCCGGACCAGGTCGCCGTCCTCGATACGGGTTTCGGCCTGGGCACGGCCCTTGTTGATGCGCACCTCGCCCGACCGGATGATCCGGTAGACGTGCGTCTTCGGCACGCCTTTCAGATGGCGAAACAGGAAGTTGTCGAGCCGCTGCCCAGCGGATTCGGCGTCGACGGTCAGGAAGTGGATGGCGGCGTGCGGCGTGCCGGTGTCGGCGCCCGCGGGTCGATCTGCGGGATTTGGAGCCCCCGCGGGGCTTTTCTTCGCACCTATAATGTTTTTCACCAGCGCGGTCGTGTAAGTGCTTGATTAGACAGAAGTTTAGAGCACTGACGACCATGCTGTGAGGTCGATGCCGCTTTGGCGTCCAGCCCGCAAACCCCGCGCAATCGCGCAAAGTGGCAGGCCAGGCACCCAAGTCAAGCCGACACCCACGAAACACCGATACGGAATACCCAGCCTGCAGCTTCCAAGCTGCAGGCGGATCGAAGCGAGTCCCTTGTTGTGTTGATGCTGCTGATTCAAATATGCCTGCGCTGGTCGACTTGGTTTCGACCAGTCGCCTCAGGCATTGAATCGCCCGCAGTGCGCGCCACCCTTGCGCAACCGGCTGTCAAAAAGGCAGCCACCCAACACCGAATCTGGCTCGCGCCCATCCACGCGCCCCCACCCCGGCTGTCTTCTTGAGCTGACGCTCGAGAGGCCTGTTCGCGCCTGGCGCGGCAGTCACAGCATCCGGGGCCAAGCGGCAATTCCCTGGTTTCGCGGGCGTCGTCCGTGCATCGTTGGCTCGTCATGAGCCGGTAGAACGATACATATAAGGACAACGCATCATGAAGCGGATGCTGATCAATGCCACGCAGGCCGAAGAACGCCGCCTGGCCATCGTCGACGGGCAGAAACTGCTCGACTACGAAATCGAAATCGAAGGGCGCGAACAGCGCAAGGGCAACATCTACAAGGCGGTCGTGACCCGCGTCGAGCCTTCGCTCGAAGCCTGTTTCGTCGACTACGGCGAAGACCGCCACGGCTTCCTGCCGTTCAAGGAAATCTCCAAGCAGTACTTCGCCGAAGGCGTGTCGGCCAGCCAGGCCCGCATCCAGGACGTGATCCGTGAAGGCCAGGAACTCACCGTCCAGGTCGAAAAGGAAGAACGCGGCAACAAGGGCGCGGCCCTCACCACCTTCATCTCGCTGGCCGGCCGCTATGTCGTGCTGATGCCCAACAACCCCCGTGGCGGTGGCGTGTCGCGCCGCATCGAGGGCGACGACCGCGCCGAACTCAAGGAGGCGATGGACCAGCTCGAGTACCCGAAGGGCATGAGCATCATCGCGCGCACCGCCGGCATCGGCCGCTCGGCGCCCGAACTCCAGTGGGACCTGAACTATCTGCTCAAGCTGTGGACCGCCATCGACGGCGCGGCCAAGGGCGGCAAGGGCGCCTTCCTGATCTACCAGGAATCGTCGCTCGTCATCCGCGCCATCCGTGATTACTTCAATCACGACATCGGCGACATCCTGATCGACACCGACGACATTTACGACCAGGCGCAGCAGTTCATGGCGCACGTCATGCCCGAGCATGCCGCCCGTGTGAAGCGTTACCGCGACGACGCGGCCCTGTTCAGCCGCTTCCAGATCGAGCACCAGATCGAGTCGGCCTACGCCCGCACCGTGCAGCTGCCTTCGGGCGGCGCCATCGTGATCGACCACACCGAAGCGCTGGTCTCGGTCGACGTGAACTCGGCCCGCGCCATCAAGGGCGGCGACATCGAAGAAACCGCCACCCGCACCAACCTCGAAGCCGCCGACGAAGTGGCCCGCCAGATGCGCCTGCGCGACCTGGGCGGCCTGATCGTCATCGACTTCATCGACATGGACGAGTCGAAGAACCGCCGCGAAGTCGAAAGCCGCCTGCGCGACGCGCTCCGGCAAGACCGCGCACGGGTGCAGTTCGGTTCGATCAGCAAGTTCGGCCTGATGGAAATGAGCCGCCAGCGCCTGAAGCCGGCGCTGAGCGAAGGTTCGTCGATCCCCTGCCCCCGTTGCGGCGGCTCGGGCCACATCCGCGACACCGAATCGAGCGCGCTGCAGATCCTGCGCATCATTCAGGAAGAGTCCATGAAGGACAACACGGCCGCCGTGCATGTGCAGGTGCCCGTGGAAGTCGCCTCGTTCCTGCTGAACGAAAAGCGCCCCGAGATCGCCAAGATCGAGCTCAAGCAGCGCGTCACCGTGCTGATGGTGCCCAACAAGACGCTCGAAACGCCGAACTACAAGCTCGAGCGCCTGAAGCACGACGACCCGCGCCTCGATCACATCGAAGCCAGCTACAAGATGGCCGACGAGATCGAGGACCCGACCTCGGTCACGCGCCGTTCGCAAGAACCCACCAACAAGCAGACGCCGGTCATCAAGGGCGTGCTGCCCGACGCACCCGCGCCCGTGGTGCCGCCCAAGCCCGAAGCGGTGCGCGCTGCGCCCGCGCCCGCGCCGGTGGCCCCGCCCGCGGTGGTCGCTCCGGCCCCGGCACAGACCGGCTTCATGGCCTGGATCAAGAGCTTCTTCGGCGGCGCCTCGCCGGCGCCCGCACCGGCACCGGCCCCCAGCGCCATTCCAGTCGAAGCACCGAAGCCCCGCCGCGAAGGCGGTCGTCCGGGCCGTGACGGCGAAACGCGCGGTGCGCGCGGCGCCGACGGCGAACAGCGCCGCGGCGGACGCGGCGGCGAAGGCCGTGGCGAAGGCGGCGGCCGTTCGGGTGGACGCGACGGCGACCGCCGTGGCGGACGCGGCGGCGAACGCCGCGGCGAAGCTCGCAACACCGAGCAACGCAACGACAGCACCAACCCGGCACGCGAGCAACGCGAGCCCCGTGAAGCACGCGCCCCGCGCGACGGCGAACAACGCCGTGGCGGTCGCGGCGAGCGCCGCGAAGGTGGCGAAGGCCGCAACGCGCCGGCCGAAGCCCTGCTCGACGGCAACCTGAACCTCGACGCGCAGCAACAACAGCCGGCACCGGGCGCCGACGAGAACGGCAATGCCGCAGCGGAACGCGCACCGCGCGCCCGCGGCGAGCGCCGTGAACGCGGCGAGCGCGGCGAGCGTGGTGAACGTGGCGGCGAACGCAACGAGCGCGGTGAGCGCAACGGCGACGCGCAGCAGCAACAGCCGCGCGATGAAGCCACCGCCGGCGACGGCGAGCGCCAGCCCCGCAACGGCCGCGGCGACGAGTCGCGCGGCCCGCGCGGTGAGCGCAACGACGGCCGCCGCGAGCGCCGCAACGACGCGCCTGCCGCCAACGAAGGCGACGCACGCGTGGCCGAATCGGCTGCCGCCGGCGATGCCGAGCAAGGCAACAACGAAGGCAACGAGCAGCAAGCCCCGCGCCGCGAAGGCGAAGAGCGCCGCGGCCGTTCGCGCGACCGTTACGGCCGTGACCGCCGCGAACGCGGTCCGCGTGACGACGCCGGCAACGGTGGCAACGAAGCCAATGGCGCAGACGCCGCACCGGTCGCCGAAGGCGCCGTGGCTGCCGAAGGCCAGGCCGAGCGCCAGCCGCAACAGCAACTGCCGCTGGTGGCGGAAGCCGCCGCAGTGGCCGTGGTCGCCACCGCGGTCGAAGTGCGCGAACCCGCGCCGCAGGTGCAGGAGCAGCCGCGCTTCGAGCGCCCCGCCGCACCGGCACCGGCACCCGTCGCAGCGCCCATCGTGGTCGAAGCCGCGGCCAAGCCCGCAGCGGCAGCAGCGCCCGCCGGCAACGGCCGTGCACTGCCCAAGGTGCAGGCCTTCGAACTGCCGCTGAACGAGCTCGCGCAGATCGCCGAAAGCTCGGGCCTGCAGTGGGTCAACTCGGATGCCGAACGCATCGCGCAGGCGCGCGCCGCGATCGCCGCCGAGCCGAAGCCGGTGCACGTGCCGCGCGAACGCCCGCCGGTGATCGTGCTCGACGAAGGTCCGCTGGTGCTGGTCGAAACCCGCCGCGACCTCGGTTCGATGTCGCTGCCGTTCGAACAGCAGCAACAGCAGCCGCAGGAACAGCAGCGCTCGCTCTGAGCCCTGCCTCCTCGCAAATGAAAACGGCGCCTTCGTGGCGCCGTTTTTTTTGCTTCGGAGTTCAGGCCTGCGGTGGCAGTGCCTCGACGCCGGGCAGGTCCGGCATCTCCAGGATCAGTTGCCCGAAGCGGCAGGCGCACGGCGTCTTGCCGTTCTCGCTCCAGATCAGCGAGAAGTTCACGCTCGGCAGCGGCGGCAGGCCGTAGCGGCCGTCGACGATCTTCATGCCCGGCTCCACCTCCTCGCGTGTGAGCACCGTCACCGCCAGCCCCGCCAGCACCGCCGCGCGAATGCCCTGCGGGCTGGCCGAGGTGAAGACCACGTGCCAGTCGAGCGGCGCGAGGTCGAGCGCCGACCCGGCCACCTGCCGGTTGACGCACGGCTTCGGAAAGAAGGCCAGCGGCAGCGATGCGCCCTTCGGCGCCTCGAAGGCCTCGGCCGCGGCCCACACCAGCTGCGTGCGCCGCAGGCAGGTGCCCTCCACCACGTCGGGCGGCGACATCACGACCGCGAGGTCGAGCTCGCCGGCGCGGATGGCCGCGCGCAAGTCGGTGTGCATGCTCACGCAGACCTCCATGCGCACCGCCGGGAACCCGCGCGCGAACTGCGAGAGCAGCGGCGGCAGGCGGTCGCCCATGAAGTTGTCCGGCACGCCGAAACGCACCACGCCCGAGATCGGCGAGGGCTGGAAGCGCCGCGTCATCGCGTCGAGCGTGTCCAGGATCTGCGTTGCGTAGCGCAGGAAGTCTTCACCGTCCTCGGTCACCGTGAGGCGGCGCGTCGTTCGGTGCAGCAGCGGCCGGCCCACCTGCTCCTCGAGCTTGCGGATCTGGTGGCTGATGGCCGACTGGGTCAGGTGCAGGCGCTCGGCGGCGCGCGTGAAGCCGCCGGTTTCCTTGACGGCCACGAAGGCGCGCAACAGCGTGGGGTCGAAGTCCATGGCGAGTTTTGATCAATGATGTTTCCTAATGAATTCTAGGAAATCAAATCATTTCCATCATGAAGAGGGTTTCACCAGAATCGGCCGCTCTGCCTTTTTGGAAACCGTCCGATGTCCCTCTCCCCTGCCGGCAAGAACCGGATCGCCCTGTCCGCGGTCTGCCTGATTGCCCTGATGTTCGGCCTGGAAATCTCCAGCGTGCCGGTCATTCTTCCCACGCTCGAAAAATCACTGCATGGCGACTTCAGCGACATGCAGTGGATCATGAACGCCTACACCATCGCCTGCACCACGGTGCTGATGGCCGCCGGCACGCTGGCCGACCGCTACGGCCGCAAGCGCGTGCTGATCGTCGGCGTGGTGCTGTTCGGCGCCACCTCGCTGGCCTGCGGCGTCGCGGGCAATGCGCCGGTGCTGATCGTCAGCCGCTTCCTGCAGGGCCTGGCCGGTGGCGCGATGCTGATCTGCCAGCTCGCGGTGCTCTCGCACCAGTTCCAGGAAGGCAAGGAACGCAGCAAGGCCTTCGCCATCTGGGGCGTGGTGTTCGGCATGGGGCTGGGCTTCGGGCCGATCGTCGGCGGCGCGATCGTTGCGCTGTCGAGCTGGCAATGGGTGTTCCTGGTCCATGTGCCGCTGGCCGTGGTGGCGCTGGCGCTGGTGTTGGGCAGCGTGGAAGAGTCCAGCGACCCCGATGCGAAGCGGCTCGACCTGCCGGGCATCGTCACGCTGTCGCTCGCGGTGTTCGGCCTCACGTACTTCATCACGCAGGGGCCGGGCCTTGGGTTCGCGAGCCCCGTGGCCATCAGCATCCTCGTGGCGACGCTGGCCTGCTTCGCGGTCTTCGTGTGGGTCGAGAAGATCAACCCGCACCCGATGTTCGATTTCTCGGTCTTCCGCATCCGCAATTTCTCGGGCTCGATCGTCGGCTCCATCGGCATGAACTTCAGCTTCTGGCCATTCATGATCTACCTGCCGATCTACTTCCAGAGCGGCCTGGGCTACGACGCCGTCACGGCCGGCTCGGCGCTGCTGGCCTACACGTTGCCCACGCTCGTGCTGCCGCCGCTGGCCGAGCGACTGTCGATGCGCTACCGGCCCGGCGTGGTCATTCCGGCGGGGCTGTTCGTGATCGGGCTGGGCTTCATCGCGATGCGCTGGGGCAGCGGCGTGGCGCATGCGAGCTGGCTCACGCTGCTGCCCGGCTGCCTGCTGGCCGGCATCGGGCTGGGGCTGACGAACACGCCCGTGACCAACACCACCACCGGTTCGGTGTCGAGTGCGCGCGCGGGCATGGCCTCGGGCATGGACATGAGCGCGCGGCTGATCACGCTGGCCGTGAACATTGCGCTGATGGGGTTCCTGCTGCTCGAAGGCATTCATGCACACCTGAAGCAGGCCTTGTCCGCGTCGCTCGATGCGGTGCAGCTGCGCGCGCTGGCCGAGAAGGTCGCGGCGGGCAGCTTCGCCTCACTGCCCGAGCAGTTCCCGGCGCTGGCGCAGGCCGATCCGTCGGGCGCCGCCGTGCATGCGGCGCTGGTGCACAGCTTCGGCTGGGTGATGCTCTACGGCGGGATCGGGGTGTGGGTGCTGGCCGGCTTCAGCCTGCTGATCTTCGGCAACGGCAAGCCGTCGGTGCGAACAACGGGCCTGGCGACCGCAAAGGAATCCGCGTGCTCCTGAAGCCGGCGGACCGGGACAACGCTCAGGGCGTGTTGTCGACCTGCGCCGCGCGCTTCCACGCGTCGGCGGCCTGCGCGTGGTCTTCGCGCGCTTCGGCCAGCTGGGCCAGCGCGAGCCAGGCGCGCCGGTAGAGGTCGGGGTCCTGCAAACCGAGCCCGGCCTGCGTGAGCAGCTGCTGGGCCTTGCCCCAGAGCTGGCGCTTCATGCAGGCTATGCCGGCGAGGTACTGCAGGTTGGCGTCGCGCGGGTTGTTGCGCTGCGCGCTTTCGATGCGTGCGAGCCAGTCGGCGTCCACCGAATCGAGCCCCGCTTCGAGTGCGCGCGTGAGCTTCACGCGCAGCCCGTCACCGAGGCCGCGCGGGTTCGCCACCATGCGCTCCCAGGCCGGCAGCAGCCAGCCGCGTGCCAGCGCCAGGTCACCGCGCAGCGCGACCATGCGCTGGGCCGCGTGGATGGCCACTTCGGGCATCTGGCGTTCGGCGGAATCGAGTTCGGACCACGCACGCAGCAGCTGCGCCGGATCGTGCGCGCCGGTCAGCAGTTCGGTCGCGAGGCCGCGCACGATGCTTTGCGCCGCCGCGTCGGAGAAGGCGCGGTGCTTGGCCAGCAGGCGCGCGGTGTCGAGTGCCTCGACCGTGCGACGGTCCTGCCGCGCGGCCTTGAGCCGCAGCCGCAGCGCCAGCGTGCGGCGTTGCGCGCCCTGCGGCAGTTCTTCGAGCCGTGCGAGCGCGGCCGTGGGGTCGCGGTCGTCGAGCGCCCAGCGCGCGGCGCGCAACTGCACGCCTTCGCGGGTTTCGGGGCTCGCGAGCACGGTGCGGTCGGCGCTTTCGTTGAGGGCCTGCTGCAGGTGGGCGTCGCGCGCGGCCTTGTCCTGCAGGGCCTGTGCGCTTTCGGCGGCCAGCAGGTGCGACAGCACGCGCACCTGCTGCGCCTGCGGCAGCTCGGCGCCGAGCGCGGCCAGTGTCTTTTCCTGCGTGAGCGCAGCCTGCGCGGCCTTGCGGGCGCGCGAGAAGCGGCCGGCGATCAGCTGCACCATCGCATCGAGCAAGGCGGAGTGCAGCATGCGTTCCTTCTGCTGCAGCCGCCAGTGGCGCGCCTGCGTGGGCAGCGAGAACAGCGCCGCGAGCGCGCGCAACGCGACGTGCAGCAGCACGAAGGTCAGCAGCAGGATCACGAGCACGAGGTTCAGCGAGAGATCGACCCGCCACGGCGGCCAGAACACGGTGATCGTGCCTTGGTTGTTGCCGGCGAACAGCGCCACCGCCGCAGCGACGGCGAACAGCGCGAGGAGCCAGATTGCAGCGCGCATGAACGGATCAGCGCCCTGCGGCCGCGGTGGTCAGCGCGGCCAGCGTGTCGTCGATGCGCACCGGCTCCGTGCTGCGCACGAGCTGCTGCAGTTGCTGCAGCTGCGTGGCCGCGGCCTGCGTGCGGCGCGAGGCCGGATCGAAATAGCGGTTGAGCGATGTGGTGACCTGGCCCAGTTCGCCGCGCGCGGCGTCCATCTGGCGCGACAACAGCGACAGCCGCGCGTTGAGCAGCTTGAGCTTGAGGTTCTCGCGCAGGAAGTACGACTGCTCGGGCGCCAGCAGCACCGCCTCGGGGCTCTCGATGCGGCCCACGCGCACCAGCGAGCGAGCCTCGCCGCGGATCGTCAGCAGCACGCGCTGCCACCAGGGCGCATCGGCCGGAATGGGTTCGGGACGCCAGGCGTTGACGCCGTTGCCGCGAACGGCCACCGCGTTGAGCGTGGGCAGGTCGTCCACGCTGCGCACCAGTTCGTCGAGCTTCTGCAGCGCTTCGGCGCTGTCGGTGCTGGCGCTGCTGCGCAGGCGGTCGGCATCGCGCTGCATGGCGCGCTGCACGGGCGCCAGCCGCGGTTGCGCGGCGCGTGCGATGCGCAGGTCGCCGGCCTTGAGCGCGGCGAGCAGCGGCTCGAGGCTGCCCGTGACCTGCGCCTGCTGCAGCGCGAGGCGCACGGCGGATTCGATGTCGATCACCAGGTTCTCGTCGCGCGAACGCGAGAGGCTTTGAATGAGTTCTTCGAGCTGCGAGCGCTGCAGCGCGACTTCGGCCACGCGGGTCTCGATGAGGGCCACGCGGGCAGCGGCGTCGCGCACCGTGTCGCTGGCCTGGCGGGCCAGCGTGCGCGCTTCCATCGACTGGGCGGTGGCCTCGGCGCTCTGGCGCGCGAGCTGTTCCTTCATGCCGCCGACCTTCTGCCACAGCGCGATGGTCGACAGCAGCGCGATCAGCGCCACGAGGGCCACGAGGCCCATGCCAATGCGTGCCAACAGGGTGGCCGCGGCCGCCTGGGCGGCGGGCGTCTGGTGCGGCGCCACCGTGGCGGGCACCTGCACCGGGGCGGCGGAAGGGGGAGAAAGGTCGTCGGACGGGGACGCGGCGCTCATGCGAAGGATTCTATCGACGCGATCAGCGCTTCCCGCAGGGGTGTGCAGACACGCAACGCCCCGAAACCCGCGGCCTGCGCGGCTTCGCCGATGCGTGCATGGGTGGCGATGGCGCGCGCGGCCCGCCAGGAGGTGCCCGGCAGTGCGCGCTGCAGGTTGCCGATGGCTTCCGAGCTGCTGAAGAGCCAGATGCCGTGTCCGGCGGCGGCTTCGGTCGCGATGCGGCGCTGCGCCTCGTCGAGTGCGGGCGCGAGGCGCCGGTAGGCCACGACGGTGTCGCGCACGCCGCCGGCGGCGTCGATCTCGGGCCAGCCATTGGCGCCCGGCCGGCTGGCCGGCCTCGTCGCCACCGCGCACGATGAGCACGCGCACGCCCGGCGACACCTGCCCGTGGGCCAGCGCCCACAGCGCTTCGGAGTCGAAGCGCGTGGCGCCGGGTGGCGGCGCGTCGATGGCGGCGGGCGGCACGCCGGCACGCAACAGTGCGCGCTCGGTGCCGGGGCCGGTGGCCCAGAAGCGGCAACCGGCGAGGGTCGAGCTGCCCCGGTGCTGGAAGAAGTGGTCGACGGCGGTGGCGCTCACGAACATCAGCGCCGCGTAGTCCGCGAGCCGCGCCCACGCGGCACGCAGCGGTGCCACATCGAGTGCGGGCGCAATGGCGATCAGCGGCAGCGCCACGGCCTCGAGACCGGCCGACTGGAAATCACGAACCCACGCCGCCGCTTCGTGCGCCGGCCGCGTGACGATGACAGGCCCCGCGCGCATCGCTCGGCGCCCACCGTGATCAGTGGGCACCGGCGTCGCGCAGCAGCCCGGCGGCGTGCTGGCCGAGGGCATCGGCCCCCGCGAAGTCGCCGGCCTCGGCCAGCGCGTGCACACGCACCAGCGGCGCATCGCCTTCCGGGTCGCCCCAGGCGGCGTCGATGCGCAGCGTGCCGTCGGGCTGGCGGCGCGCATGGGCCGCGAGCGGCATGGAACAGCTGCCGCCCATCGCGCGGCTCACGGCGCGCTCGGCGGTGGTCGAGAGCCAGTCGCCCTTGTGGGCGAGCGGCGCCAGCAGGTCGATGAGGTCCTGGCGGTCGGCGCGCACCTCGATGCCGAGGGCGCCCTGCCCGGCAGCGGGCAGCATGGTGTCGGGGTCGAAGGCGACGCGGATGCGGTCTTCGAGGCCCAGCCGCTTGAGCCCGGCCGCCGCCAGCACGATGGCGTCGTAGTGACCTTCGTCGAGCTTGCGCAGGCGGGTGTCGAGGTTGCCGCGCAGCGGTTCGATGCGCAGGTCGGGCCGCTGCGCGCGCAGCAGCACCACGCGGCGCAGGCTGGAGGTGCCGACCACCGCGCCCTGCGGCAACTCGTCGAGCGAGGCGTAGCGCGGCGACACCAGCGCGTCGCGCGGGTCTTCGCGCTCCAGCACGCAGGCCAGCGTGAAGCCCTCGGGCAGCTCCATCGGCACATCCTTGAGCGAATGCACGGCGATGTCGGCGCGCCCGTCTTCGAGCGCGGCTTCGAGTTCCTTGACGAAGAGGCCCTTGCCGCCGACCTTGCTCAGCGTGCGGTCCAGGATCTGGTCACCACGGGTCGTCATGCCCAGCAGGCTGACGCTGTGGCCTCGTTCTTGCAAAAGCGTTTGCACGTGTTCGGCCTGCCACAGGGCCAGCCGGCTTTCGCGCGTGGCGATCACGATGTTGCTCAAGATCGCTCCCAAAAAAGTACATGGTTTCTGACCTCTGGAATGCTAGCATGTTGCGCCGCAGCAACGGAGGCGGCGCGTCCATTCAAGTCCCCAGGAACAACATCGAATGAAAGCCAGCAAGACTCCTGCATCTCCCGCCAAGCGCCGCCAGACCGAAGACCAGCCATTGATCGACGACATCCGGCTGTTGGGCCGAATCCTCGGCGACGTGATCCGGGAGCAGGAGGGTGACGAAACCTACGCGCTGGTCGAGAAGATCCGCACCCTGTCGGTGTCGTTCCGGCGCGACGCCGACCATGCCGCCGACCGCGCGCTGAAGAACCTGCTCAAGGGCCTGAGCGCCGCCGAAACGGTGCGCGTGATCCGCGCCTTCACCTACTTCAGCCACCTGGCCAACCTGGCCGAAGACCGCCACCAGATCCGCCGCCGCACCGAGGCCGAGCGCGAAGGCGTGCAGGCCGACGGCGACCTGCAGACCGCCCTGGCCCGCATCCGCAAGGCCGGCATCAAGCCCGACGAGATCGTCGCCTCGCTGGCCCACAGCTACGTATCGCCCGTGCTCACGGCGCACCCGACCGAAGTGCAGCGCAAGAGCATCCTCGACGCCGAGCGCGCCATCGCCCTGCTGCTGACCACGCGCGACGAGATCAAGCTGCGCCAGAACGCCTATGCGGGCGGAAAAGACGCGCTCTCCCCCATCGAGCTGGCCGACAACGAAACCCAGGTGCGCATCCGCGTCACGCAGATCTGGCAGACGCGCATCCTGCGCTTCTCCAAGCTCACCGTGGCCGACGAGATCGAGAACGCGCTGAGCTACTACGAAGCCACCTTCCTGCGCGAAATTCCGCGCGTGTACGCCGACCTCGAGAAGGCGCTGGTGCAAGGCGGGCAGACGCCCTCGGTCGCGCCCTTCCTGCGCATGGGCCAGTGGATCGGTGGCGACCGCGACGGCAACCCCAACGTCACGGCCGAAACGCTCGAGTACGCACTGAGCCGCCAGTCGGAGCTCGCGCTGCGCCACTACCTCACCGAGGTGCACTACCTGGGCGGCGAGCTGTCGCTGTCGGCCACGCTGGTCGATGTGTCGGTCGAGATGCAGGCACTGGCCGAGCGCTCGCCCGACACCAATGAGCACCGCAAGGACGAGCCCTACCGCCGCGCCCTCACCGGCGTGTACGCGCGCCTGGCGGCCACGCTGCGCGAACTCAGCGGCGGCGAGGCCGCGCGCCATGCGGTCGCGCCGCAGAACCCGTACGCCAATGCCGAAGAATTCCTGGCCGAGCTGCGCACCATCGAAGAGTCGTTGGTCGAGAAGCACGGCACCGTGCTCGCCGCGCCGCGCCTGCGCCCGCTGATCCGCGCGGTGGAAGTGTTCGGCTTCCACCTGGCCACCGTCGACCTGCGCCAAAGCTCCGACAAGCACGAGGCCGTGATCGCCGAGCTGCTGGCCACCGCGCGCATCGAGCCCTCGTATGCGTCGCTGGCCGAAGAGGCCAAGCAGACGCTGCTGCTGAAGCTGCTCGACGACGCGCGTCCGCTGCGCGTGCCCGACGCCGACTACTCGCCGCTCGCCCGAAGCGAGCTGGCCATCTTCGCGGCCGCGCGCACGGCGCGTGCGCGCTACGGCGCGGCGGCCATCCGCCACTACATCATCAGCCACACCGAAACGGTGAGCGACCTGCTCGAGGCGCTGCTGCTGCAGAAGGAAGTGGGCCTGCTGCGCGGCGCGATGGACAGCAACGCGACCTGCGACCTGATCGTGGTGCCGCTGTTCGAGACCATCGAAGACCTGCGCAACGCCGCGCCCATCGTGCGTGCCTTCTACGCGCTGCCGAACATCCAGGCGCTCATCGAGCGCTCGGGCGCCGAGCAGGACGTGATGCTGGGCTACTCCGACAGCAACAAGGACGGCGGCATCTTCACCAGCAACTGGGAGCTGTACCGCGCGGGCATCGCGCTGGTGTCGCTGTTCGACGAGCTGAACAAGAAGAAAAAGAACCCGATCCGCCTGCGCATGTTCCACGGCCGCGGCGGCACGGTGGGACGCGGCGGCGGCCCGAGCTACCAGGCCATCCTGGCGCAGCCGCCCGGCACGGTGCGCGGCCAGATCCGCCTCACCGAGCAGGGCGAAGTCATCGGCTCGAAGTACGCCAACCGCGAGATCGGCCGACGCAACCTCGAGACGCTGGTGGCCGCCACGCTCGAAGCCACGCTGCTGCCGCAGGGCAAGTCGGCGCCGGCGAACTTCCTCTCGGCCGCGGGCGAACTTTCGACTGCCAGCATGGCCGCGTACCGCAAGCTGGTGTACGAGACCCCGGGCTTCGGCGACTACTTCTTCGGCTCCACGCCGATCCGCGAGATCGCCGAACTCAACATCGGCTCGCGCCCCGCCTCGCGCAACCCGAGCCACAAGATCGACGACCTGCGCGCCGTGCCCTGGAGCTTCAGCTGGGGCCAGTGCCGCCTCACGCTGCCGGGCTGGTTCGGCTTCGGCTCGGGCGTGGAGCAGTTCCTGGCCGCCGCCGGCACCGCCGCGGGCAAGAAGGAGCGCCAGGCGCTGCTGCAGCGCATGTACGCGCAGTGGCCGTTCTTTCGCACGCTGCTGTCGAACATGGACATGGTGCTGGCCAAGAGCGACCTCGCGCTGGCCTCGCGCTATGCCGAGCTGGTCACCGACCGCAAGCTGCGCCAGAAGGTGTTCTCGATGATCGAGGCCGAATGGCAACGCACCTCGGACGCGCTCACGCTCATCACGGGCGCCAAGCAGCGGCTCGAGGGCAATGCCGAGATGCAGCGCTCGGTGCGCCACCGCTTCCCGTACATCGACCCGCTGCACCACCTGCAGGTCGAGCTGATGCGGCGCTATCGCGCGGGCGACGGCGGCGAGCGGCTGCAGCGCGGCATCCACATCTCGATCAACGGGGTGGCGGCGGGGCTGCGCAACACGGGCTGACCTGCACACAGCCTCCATGGACAAAGGGCGCCTTGTGCGCCCTTTCCTACGTGCGCTGTCGGCAATGAGGTACCTGTAAGGTCATTTAAAAGGGTACGGTCGGGACACGTTCACAGTTCTCGCAATCGCGCGGCAGCTCGAAGTCGTTTCACAGGAGCCCGTTGCAATGTCCGTCCCGCAGTCCCTTTCCCATTCGCATGTCGATTTCGTCGGCAGCGATTTCGAGGCCCTGGCTTCCCACATGCACCACTGTGCACGTGCCCACGGGCGATGGTTCTCGCTGCGAAGCCACATGCAACGTGTGCGCGCGCTCGCTGCGGGCCGCATTGTCACGATGGCCTGCGTGGCCGTGGTGTTGGGCATCGGCCTGTTCGCGGTCACTTGAGCGCCGCTGCCGTCGTCGACCGCCTCCAAGGGCTCAGTCACTACGCCCGGACCCTTCTGCTCGGTCCGCACGACCCGGTAGCCCTCCCGATCCGCGCCGAACTCTTCGGCGCCCAACGTTTCGAACAGCACGGCCACAGCCTGGCCCGTGCCCAGGTGGTGGAAGACGAGCACCACCGCGCGCGCGAAGGCGCGCCCTTCTTTCCGCGGGTCGACGAGAACCTCGAGTCGCTGCGCGCCGCCTTCGACTACATCGCGCTGATCTCGCTGAGCGGACGCTATGTGTCGCCGGCGGCCGAATGGCTGCTCGACAACTTCCACCTCGTCGAGGCGCAACTCCAGCAGATCCATGACGGCGTGCCGCGCAGCTACTACGCGCGCCTGCCCAAGCTCGTCACGCCGCCGCTGGCGGGACTGCCGCGCGTGTACGGCATTGCGTGGGCCTATGTGGCGCACACCGACAGCGTGCTCAACAAGACGCTGTTCACGGCCTTCCTCAACGCCTACCAGGACATCGACGAGCTGATGCTCGGCGAGCTGTGGGCGCTGCCCACCACCCTGCGCGTGGTGCTGCTCGAAAACCTGCGCCGCGTGGCCGAGCGCATCGCCGAGAACAAGGTCGCGCGCGAGATCGCGCATGCGGCCTGGGACGCGGCGCCGCACCTCTCGGTGCAGGACCTCGACGTGCTCTACCGCGCGCTGCAGAGCCACGGCCTGCAGGACAGCTACCTCACGCAGCTGTGGCAGCGCCTGCCCGTCGAGCACGGCGACGACATGCCCGCGCTGGTGCGCTGGACCGAGCAGCACTGCCCCAACGGCCCGGCGCTGATCGGCGACGCGCAGAACGCGCAGGCCGCGGCCAACCTCACGGTCGGCAACATCATCACGACCTTGCGCATGATCGGCCAGGTCGAGTGGAGCGACCTCATCGAACCGGTGAGCCGCTCGCTGCGCGTGCTGCGCGAACTGCCGAGCTTTGCGAACGAGAGCGAACTCACGCGCCAGCAGATCACGCATGCGATGGAGCAGGTGGCGCGCAGCACCGAACGGCCCGAGCGCGAAGTGGCGCAGGCCGTGGTCACGCTGGCCTCCAGCGCGCCGGCCGACGAAGCCGGCGCAGAGACCGACCGCGCCGACGGCACCGCCGGCTACTACCTCTTCGGCCAGGGCCGGCCCGCGCTGATCGCATCGCTGCAGGCGAACGCAGCGCCGGACCAGGCCACACGCACCGCGCACACACGCCCCGCGCGCAGCCATCGCGGCTGGCGCCTGCCCGTCTACGTGGGGTCCGTCGCCCTCGGCACCGCGCTGCTGCTGGCCGCCGTGCTGCACGGCCTGCCGCATCGCGGCGACTGGACCGCCGTCGCGGCGTTGCTGCTGCTCGCATGGCCGCTGTCCGAAGCGCTGATTGCGCTGGCGCAACGCATCATGGCGGAGTCGGTGCGCGTGCAGGCCCTGCCACGCCTCGATTTCGCGAACGGCATTCCCGAGCGGCACCGCGCACTCGTCGTCATGCCCACGATGCTGGGTTCGACCGCGAACAACGCCAGGCTCGCGCACCGGCTCGAACTGCACTGGCTCGCCAACCGAGAGGCGCACGCGCAGTTCGCGCTGCTGACCGACTGGGCCGACGCGTCGCAAGCATCGATGCCCGACGACGCGCCCTTGCTCGATGACGCCCAGCAACGCATCGCCGCGCTCAACGCCAAGTACCCGCCGGCCGACGGCGCCGCGCCGCGCTTCCTGCTGCTGCACCGCCCGCGCAGCTGGAGCGAGACGGAGCAGCGCTGGATGGGTTGGGAGCGCAAGCGCGGCAAGCTCGAAATGCTGATGCGCCTGCTGGCCAGCGGCGACGCCAGCGGCTTTCTTCCGCTCGCACCGGGCCAGCAGCTCGCGCCTGGCCGCACGCCCTATGTGCTGACGCTGGACAGCGACACGGGCCTGCCGCCCGGCGCGCTGCGCGACCTCGTGTCGATTGCCGCGCATCCGCTGAACGCGCCCGAGATCGACATGCCGAGCCGGCGCGTGGTCGCGGGCTTCGGCATCCTGCAGCCGCGCATCGTCACGCCGTTCCCGATGCGCAGCGAGCGCTCCTTCTTCCACTGGGTGTTCGCCGGGCAGTGCGGGCTCGACCCGTACGGCAGCGGCACGTCCGACATCTACCAGGACGTGTTCGGCAGCGGCTCCTTCACCGGCAAGGGTTTGCTCAACGTGCGCGCGGTGCACGCCACGCTGAACGACCGCCTGCCCGACAGCGCCGTGCTGAGCCACGACCTGCTCGAAGGCAGCGTCGCGCGCTGCGCGATGGTCAGCGACGTGGTGCTGGTCGAAGACCACCCGCACCATGCCGGCGTGGCCGCCTCGCGCGTGCACCGCTGGGTGCGCGGCGACTGGCAGCTGCTGCCGCTGATGTGGCGCGCGCGCCGTTTCGGCATCGACGCGCTGGGCCTGTGGAAGATGAGCGACAACCTGCGCCGGTCGCTGGTGGTGCCGGCGTCTTTCGCGCTGCTGGTGCTGGTGATCTTCACGCAGGCCATGCCGCTGGGCTGGGCGCTGGCCGCCGTCGGTGCGGCGCTCACGCTGGGCCCGCTGCTGGGCGCGCTGGCCGGCCTGGTGCCGACACGCCGCGCCATCGAGCTGCGCCACTTCTTCGACGCAGGCGCGGTCGAGCTGCTGCGCGCCCTGGCCGGCGCGGCCTGGCAGTTCGTGCAGCTGGCGGCGCAGACGCGCCTGCTGCTCGACGCGGCCTTCCTCGCCACCTGGCGGCTGGTCGTGAGCCGCAGGCACCTGCTGCAGTGGACGACGGCCGACCAGGCGCAGGCGCAATCGAGCCAGCGCCTGAAGCCCTTCGTGCGCAGCGCGGCCCTGAGCAGCGCGGTGTGCCTGGTGCTGGCCGTGCTCGCCAACTGGAGCGCCTGGCCGGTGCTCGGCCCCCTGCTCTTCGTGCTGTGGTCGCTGGCGCCCATCGCAGCCTGGTGGGGCAGCCGTGTCGATACGCAAGCCGAGGACCCGCTCGCGCCCGCGCAACGCAGCTACCTCGAGACGCTGGCGCACGACACCTGGCGCTTCTTCGAGCACGTGGTCGGCCCGGGCGACCACCACCTGCCGCCTGACAACCTGCAGCTCGAACCGCAGCCGACCCTCGCGCACCGCACCTCGCCGACCAACATCGGCATGTACCTGCTGGCCACCTGCTGTGCACGCGAGTTCGGATGGATCGACACAGAAGCCCTGCTGGCGCGCCTCACGGCCACGCTCGACACCGTCGACCGCATGCACAAGCACAACGGCCACCTGTTCAACTGGTACGACACGCAGACGCTGAAGCCGCTGCCGCCCGACTATGTGTCCAGCGTGGACAGCGGCAACTTCGCGGGCCACCTCGTGGCCGTGGCACAGGCCTGCCGCGCCTTCGCGGCGGACGCAAGCTGCCAGCCCCATGAAGCCCCCGCACTGGAAGCACTGGCCCGACGCTGCGGCGCGCTGCACGACGGCATGGATTTCAGCGGCCTCTACGACGCCAAGCGCCACCTGTTCCACATCGGCCTGCGCGTCGAGGAGAACGTGCTCGACGCGAGCTACTACGACCTGCTGGCCTCCGAGTCGCGCCTGTTGAGCTTCCTGGCGATTGCGAAGGGCGACGTGCCGCGCCGCCACTGGATGGCGCTGGGCCGCCCGTTCCTGCTGGTGGGCTTCCAGCCCAGCCTGAAATCATGGTCGGGCTCGATGTTCGAGTACCTCATGCCCGCGCTCGTGATGACCGAGCCCACCGACGGCCTGCTGCAGGTGGCCAACGCCGCGGCCATCGCCGAGCAGCAGGCCTTCGGCCGCGCGCAGAACATGCCGTGGGGCGTGTCCGAGTCGGCCTACTTCGCGCAAGACCATTCGCTGGCGTACCAGTACTCGCCCTTCGGCGTGCCGCGCCTGGCCCTGCGGCGCACGCCACCGACCGACCGCGTGGTGGCGCCCTACGCCAGCCTGATGGCCGCGCCGTTCGCGCCCGAAGCGGCGGTGCGCAACCTCGAGTTGCTCGAATCGCTCGGCGCGCGTGGCGCGTTCGGGTTTCACGACGCGATCGACTTCACCACCTCGCGCCAGGCCGAGGGCCAGGACTTCACCGTGGTGCGCAACTTCATGGCGCACCACCAGGGCATGTCGCTGGTGGCGCTGTGCAACGTGCTGCGCGACGACGCGCCGCGCCGCTGGTTCGGCAGCGCGGCGCTGGTGCAGGCGCACGAGTCGCTGCTGCACGAGCGCACGCCGCGCCAGATCATCGGCAGCGCCGACCCGCGCACGCCGCCCGAGCCCAGCCAGGCCGAGCTGGCGCCGCTGTTCCAGCCGCGCGTGGTCGACCCGACAGGGCCGGGCTTCCAGCCCACGCACCTGCTGTCGAACGGCCGCTACACGGTGGCGCTGCGGGCCAACGGCGCGGGCGTGAGCCGCTGGCGCGCGTTCAACGTGACACGCTGGCGCGACGATCCGCTGCGCGACAGCTACGGCACTTTCTTCTATGTGCGCGATATCGAAAAAGACGGAGGTCAGGCCGAGCTCACCTCGCTCACCGCCCTGCCCGCGCCCGGCGCCGACTGGCACTACCGCACCCGCTTCCTGGCCGACCAGGTGCAGTTCGATGCGACCGGCCCCGGGCTGCAGGTGCGCACCACGGTGCTCATCAGCCCCGAGGACGACACCGAGTTGCGCAACATCACGCTGCACAACAGCGGCGACGAAACGCGCACGCTCGAACTCGTCTCCTACTTCGAGCCGGTGCTGTCGAACCCCAAGGCCGACGAGGCGCATCCGGCCTTTGCCAACCTGTTCGTCGAATCGCGCTGGGAACCGGCATGGCGCGCGCTGCTGCTGTCGCGCAAGCCGCGCCTGCATGGCGATGCGGTGGTGGCCGCGGTGCACTTCGTGGCCTCGGTCGATGCCAACGTGCTGTCGATCGACTGCATGACCGACCGGCGCGCCTTCATCGGCCGCAACCGCACGCTGGCCGACCCTGCGCTCGACCCGCAACCGCTCACGGCCCAGGGCAAGCAGGTGAACGGCCTGGACCCCATCGCCTGCCTGCGCGTGCGCCTGTCGATCGCGCCGGGCACCACCGCGCGCCTGAGCTTCGCCACCGCCGCCGACGAGAGCATCGAGGCGCTGATGCCCTGCATCGACCGCTACCTGCAGCCCATGCACGTGGAGCGCGCCACCCGCATGGCCGCCACGCTGGCGCAGGTGCGGCTGCGCGACCTGAGCATCGCGCCCGCGCAGAACCTGGCGCTGCAGGACCTGACGACCATCCTCACCTACACCACGCCGCGCGTGATGCGCGACCGCGGGCTGATCGACCTGCGCCAGATCTGGCGCTTCGGCATCTCGGGCGACAAGCCCATCGTGCTGGTCTACATCCACTCGATGAACGGCATGGGCCTGATCAACACGCTGCTGCGCGCGCAGCCGTGGTGGGGCTTCGGCGGCGTGGCCTGCGACCTCGTGGTGCTCAACAGCGAACCCAACTCGTACCTCATGCCGCTGCAGCGCGAGATCGAGATGCTGCGCACGCGCGTCGCACAGCAGACGCAGAACAGCTTTCCGCGCAACGACACCGCCGGTTTCTACCTGCTGCGCAACCAGGACGTGGTGCCTTCGGAAAAGGCCGCGCTCTCCAGCCTGGCACGCGTGGTGTTCACGGCCGACGGCCGCGCGCTCGAAGTGCAGGTGGCGGCATTGCATGAGGCACGCAGCCCGACGATTGCGGACGACAGCAGCGCACCGGTGCAGCACCGCACGCCGCTGTTGACGCGGCAGGCAACCTCGCCGACCCACACGGCCCCCACCGGGGACTTCGATGCCGAGAGTGGCGAGTTCCGCTTCGAGGTCGGCCCCGACCGCCGCACGCCGCGCCCGTGGATCAACGTGATCGCCAACGCCACCTTCGGCTTCCAGGTGTCCGAATGGGGCACCGGCTACACCTGGGCCGGCAACAGCCGCATGCACCAGGTCACGCCGTGGTCGAACGACCCGGTGCAGGACCCGGCCTTCGAGCACTACCTGCTGCAGGACGTCGCGACGCGCGAGATGCTGCCGCTCACGCCCGCCGGTGGCAGCGATGGCGCCACCGGCCACCGCGTGCGGCACGGCCAGGGCTACACCGTCTTCGAATGCCGCCAGGGCAGCCTCGTGCTCGAAACCACCTTCTTCGCGGACCGCGACGAGGCCGTCAAGCTGGTGCATGTGCGCGTGCGCAACGAAGGCGCCGGCCAGCGCCGCCTGCGCGCGCTCGCGATGGTCGAGTGGCAACTGGGCGCCGCGCGCGGCGAACGGCGCACCGTGCATTGCTGGAAGCCCGAAGACCAGCCGGCCGTGTTCGGCCAGCAGCGCGAATCGAGCGCGGGCTTCGGCGGCAGCGCGGCTTTCCTGCTGCTCGCCGGCCTGCAAGGCGCGACGACCGGGGCCACGCAATGGACCTGCGACCGCAGCGAATTCTTCGCCGGCCGCGGCATCGTCGAAGTGCCCGACACGCTGGCGCGGCGCGCGGGCAGCGGGCTCGATGCCTGCGCGGCCCTCGGCGGTGAATTCGTCGTCGCATCGGGGGAGACCGCGCGCTTCAGCTTCGTGCTGGGCCATGCGGGCAATGCCGATGCCGCGCTCGAGCTTGCGCGCCGCTGGCGGCAGCGCGACGTGCCCGAGGCGCTGGCGCAGGTGCGCGGCTTCTGGGACGAGCTGCTGGGCCGCCTGCAGGTGCGCACGCCCGACCCGCTGTTCGATGCGCTGGTCAACCGCTGGCTCGTGTACCAGACGCTGGCCTGCCGGCTCTGGTCGAAGGCCGGCTTCTACCAGGCCGGCGGCGCCTTCGGTTTTCGCGACCAGCTGCAGGACGCGATGGCCTTCGCGCTCACCGATCCGCCGCGCCTGCGCGCGCAGATCCTCGTGAACGCGGCGCGCCAGTTCCCCGAAGGCGACGTGCAGCACTGGTGGCACATGCCCGGCGGCGCCGGCGTGCGCACGCATTTCTCGGATGACCTGCTGTGGCTGCCGTACACGTCGGCGCACTACGTCGAGGTGACGGGCGATGCCTCGCTGCTCGACGAAATGGTCGGCTTCATCGAAGGCCCCGGCATTCCCGAGGGCGCCGAAGACGCCTACTACGCGCCGCAGAACAGCGGCCGCATGGCCACCGTGTTCGACCATGGCGCGCGCGCCATCGACCGCAGCCTGAAGACCGGCGTGCACGGCCTGCCGCTGATGGGCACCGGCGACTGGAACGACGGCATGAACCGCGTCGGCCACGAGGGCCGCGGCGAATCGGTGTGGCTCGCGTGGTTCCTGTGCAGCGTGGTCGAGCGCTTCGCGCCCCTCGCGCAGGCGCGCGGCGAACACGAACGCGCCGCGCGCTGGACCGAAAAGCGCGCACGGGCTGGATCGCCGCGCTGCACGACGCCGGCTGGGACGGCGCCTGGTTCCGCCGCGCCTTCTTCGACAACGGCGCGCCGCTGGGCTCGTCGATCAACAGCGAGTGCCGCATCGACCTGATCGCACAGGCCTGGTCGGTGCTGTCGGGCGCCTCGGCCGCGGCCCACACCGGCCCGGCCATGGCCGCCATCGGCAAGCACCTGCACGACGAGCCGGCCGGCCTGCTGCGGCTGCTGGCGCCGCCGTTTGCCCAGTCGACCCCCAACCCGGGCTACATCCAGGCCTATCCGCCGGGCGTGCGCGAGAACGGCGGCCAGTACTCGCACGGCGCCGTGTGGGCGCTGATGGCGCAGGCGCTGCAGGGCGACCATGAAGCGGCGTGGCAAAGCTTCGAAGGCCTGAGTCCGGCCCACCGTTCGCAGCACCCCGCGCGCGGTCCGGTCTACGAGCTGGAGCCCTATGTGATGGCGGGCGATGTCTATGGCGCCGCGCCGTATGTGGGCCGGGGCGGCTGGAGCTGGTACACCGGCTCGGCCGCATGGCTGCACCGCGCGGCCGTCGAGACCTTGCTGGGCCTGAACGTGAAGGGCAGGCAGCTGTCGATGACGCCGCATGTGCCTGCGCACTGGCCGGGCTTCGAGCTCGCGCTGCGGCTCGGCACGCACCGGCTGACGCTGCAATGGGGCACCGTCGAAGGCGCCGCCGCGCCGACGCACCACGTGGCGGTGGGCGAATGGATCGACTGGCAGGCGCTGCCGGCGGATGCGGTGCTGCGGGTCGCTCAAGCGGCAGGCAAGGGGCAGATGACGGCGTAGGTTATGGTCCGGACCCGCTTTCACCCCGCGCATTCATGACCAAAATCCAGTTCCGTCGACGCGTCATCGTCCTGATCCTCCTGTGCGTGGCCGTGGGCGGCGGCGTCGTGCGGCACTACGCGGCGCCCGGCACCACCACGCGCGACATCGCCACGCTGCTGATGGTGCTGTGGGTGCCGATCATCGGCAACGTGATCGGGTGGCTCATCGGCAAGCTGCCGCGCCGCACGCCCAAGCAGGCCCCGCCCGCGGGCTTCGACGCGCTGCCCGAGTTCACGCCGCACCTGGCCGTGGAACTCACCTTCCGCCGCCCCTCGGTGCCGGCGCAGGACGTGCCGCTGGGCCCCGGCGAATACCGGGGCGCGCTGGTGCTCGACACCGAAGGCTTCTCGGCGCGCTGGCGCGTGCCGCAGGGCACCTCGCTCGCGCGCGGCACGCCGGTCGCGCTCGACATCGAATTTCTCTCGCCGGCCGTCGCACAGCCGAAGTTCGCGCAGGGCACGGCCTTCCGCGTGCTGGTCGACGAATCGTTCGTGGCCGATGGACAGGCGCTGCAGTTGCGCCCTGCCCACACTTAATCCCGGCAACGCAGAAAACGGTGATGGCGAAAGGCGCCATTGCCGCTTCCCCGGGCGGCTTCAGGCAGCAACGGGGGCGATTGTTCGCCACAGGGAAACTGTCTACTGCTCCATCGCCCCTTGGTCGCAAGGCGGCCGGCTCGCACACTCCAATGCCCCCTCACCGGCATTGGCGTCTTCATCGCCGATGCGTTCAAGGACTGCATCTCCATGATGAATTCTTCCGGCAGCACCCCCTGCATCGACGACCTGGCGGCGCCCGCGCGCGACGCCGTGGCCGCCCCCACCCGCTCCGCGTGGCTCGCGGTCGGCTCCATCGCCGTCGGCACCTTCGCGATGGTGTCGACCGAGTTCATGCCCATCGGCCTGCTCACCGACATCGCGCGCGGCCTGAACGTGTCCGACGGCACGGCCGGCCTGATGATCACCATGCCGGGCGTGCTCGCCGCCTTCGCCGGGCCGGCGCTGATCGTCGCCTCGGGCCGGCTCGACCGGCGCACGGTGCTGATCGCGCTCACGCTGCTGCTGATCGCCTCGAACCTGCTGGCCGCGTTCGCGCCCAACTTCACGACCATGCTGGTCGCACGCCTGATGCTCGGCCTGGCCGTGGGCGGCTTCTGGACCTTCGCGCCCGCCGCCGCCACGCAGCTGGTGCCCGACGCCTCGAAGGCGCGCGCCATGTCGCTCGTGCTGGCCGGTGTGTCGGCCGCCACGGTGCTCGGCGTGCCCGCGGGCTCGTGGCTGGGCACGATGTTCGGCTGGCGCGCCTCGTTCGCCGTGACCGGCGCGCTGGCCGCGGCGGTGCTGCTGGTGCAGCTGTGGCTGCTGCCCGCGATTCCGCCGCAACGCGCCATCGGCGCGCGCGACCTGCTCACGCCGCTCACGCGCCGCATGGCGCAGGTCGGCCTGCTCGCGGTGCTGTTCTTCATTGCCGGCCACTTCGCGGCCTACACCTACCTGAAGCCGCTGCTGCAGCAGGTGTTCGGCCTGCAGGCCAACGCGGTCTCGACGCTGCTGCTGGTCTACGGCGCGGTGGGCTTCATCGGCACCTTCCTGGGCGGCAGCCTGGTGGCGCGCAGCGTGCGCGGCACCACCTTGCTGGCGGCGCTGATGCTGGCCACGGCGCTGCTGCTGTCGACGCTGATCGGCACCGGCATGGTGGCTGGCGCGGTGGTGGTGGTGATCTGGGGCGTGGCCTTCGGCCTGATCCCGGTGGCGCTCACCGGCTGGATGATGGAAGCCGTGCCCGACGCGCAGGAAGCCGGCCAGGCCCTGCTGGTGACGGGCTTCCAGGTGGCGATCGCCTCGGGCGCGCTGATCGGCGGCCTGATGGTCGACAGCCGCGGCATCTCGCCCACGATGGTGCTCAGCGGCGTGCTGGTGCTGATCGCCGCGCTCATCGTCGGTACGCTGGGCCGCGCACGCGGCGGTGCGGCGCCGCTGGCGGCCATTCCGGAGTAAGTACCTTCAACGGCGGCCGGGCTTTTTGCCGGCCGCCACGATCGCCTCGAGCACCGTGCGCAGCGCCTTGTTGAGCGGCTTGTCACGACGGATCACCACCGCCAGCGTGCGGTGCATGCGCGGGGCCAGGCGGCTGGCCTTCAGCGCCGGGTGGGCGCCGCGCCCCGCCATCGACATGCCGGGCACCAGGCCGTAGCCCAGCCCCGCGGCCACCATCTCCTTCATCGCCTCGACGCTGCCCAGCTCCATCACGGGTTGCGGCTGCAGGCCTTCGGCGGCGAACCAGCGATCGACCAGCTTGCGCGTGTTGGCCGCGGGCTCGAACAGCACCAGCGGCAGCGTCGCCAGGTCGGCCGGCGTCACGCGGGCCTTGAGCGGCGCGAGGTCGGCGCGGCCGATGGCGACGAACTCGTCGTCGCACACCGGGATCACGCTCAGCGAACGCCCGGCGGCGGGCAACGTGACCAACGCGAGGTCGATGCTGTTGTCTTCCACCTTGCGCACGTGCTCGTCGGTGTTGCCCGTGCTCACCACCACGCTGAGCGCCGGGAACGCCTCGCGCAGCTGGCGCAGCACCGCGGGCAGGAAGTACAGGCAGGCCGTGGCGCCCGTGCCCAGCCGCACGCGACCCGTCACGCCGCGCGCGTGGTCGGCCAGCGCGTCGATGGCGTTCTCGACCGCGGCCTCGATCTGCGGCACATGGCGCAGCAGCTCCGCACCGGCCGGCGTGGCCCGCGCGCGCTTGCCGACGCGCTCGATGAGCCGAACGGCGAGCCGGCGTTCGAGCTGGCGCACCTGCAGGCTCACGGCCGGCTGCGACAGGCCGAGCCGGTCGGCCGCGGCGGAGAAGCTGCCGGTGTCGATCACCAGGGCGAAGGTGGCGAGCTGGTCGAGGTTGAGGTTCTTTTCCAAAGTATTCCTTATGCGCTGCATAGGTTGACCAAGCTTCACTTATCGATCCTGGCTCGTCAAGATCGAGTCATGTCCTCCCCCACCCTTGCTTTCACCGCGCTCGACATCGCCGATGCCGAGCCCCACCACATGGCCCGCGTGCAGGCCATCTACAGCCACTACGTGCAGCACGACCTGTGCTCGTTCGAAGAAGAAGTGCCCCCCGTCGCGCAGATGCAGGCGCGCCGCATCGACGTGCAGGAACGCGGCCTGCCCTACCTCGTGGCCCTGAAGGATGGCGAGGTGGCCGGCTACGCCTACGCCGGCCCCTACCGCGCGCGCTCGGCCTACCGGCACACGGTGGAAGACTCGATCTACGTCGCGCCCGACATGCACGGCCACGGCATCGGCACGGCGCTGCTGCAGGCGGTGATCCACCGCTGCACCGAGGCAGGCTTCACGCAGATGGTCGCGTGCATCGGCCACAGCGGCAACGCGGGCTCGCAGCGGCTGCATGCGCGCCTGGGCTTCGAGACGGTCGGCGTGCTGCGCAACGTCGGCTTCAAGTTCGGCCAGTGGGTCGACACCGTGCTGATGCAGCGTGCACTGCGCTGACCACACCCCAGCGTCGCCGCAGCGCGGATGGCTCGCGCTGCTGTGCGCGAGCCGCCTGCTGCAGGGGATGATCGTCACGGCCTACTCGGGCGTGCTGCCGTTCATGCGCGACGATTGGCAGATGACGGCCGCGCAGGCCGGCTCGATCCAGAGCGCCTGGCACGTGGGCTACATGAGCTCGCTGTTCGCCGTGGGCCTGCTGGCCGACCGCTTCGGCCCGCACCGCATCTTCGCGGTCGGCGGCGTGATCGGCGCGGCCGCCTCGCTGGCCTTCGCCCTCTTCGCGCACGACCACCGCTCGGCGCTGCTGCTGTACGGCCTGGCGGGGCTGTGCGCGGGCGCCTCGTACACGCCGGGGCTGCAGCTGCTGTCGCTCAACGCCGGGCCCGCGGTGCGCGGGCGCGCGATGGGGCTGTTCCTCGGTGCGGCGTCGATGGGCTATGCGCTGTCGCTCGCGGTGGTGGCGGGGTTCAGCGTGGTGACGCACTGGCGCACCGGGCTGCTGGTGGCCGCAGGCTGCACGGTGGCGGGCGTGCTGCTGGCCCAGCTCGCGCTGCGGCGCATGGCGCCGCCTGCGCCACGGGTCGCCGGTGCGCCGCACGAAGGCGTGCTGCAGGCGCTGAACGCAACCGTGCGCGACCGGCCCGCGATGGCCGGCAACTGGGCCTACGCCTTCCACTGCTGGGAGCTCATGGCGCTGTGGGCCTGGCTGCCCGCCTACCTCATGGCCTCGTCGCGCGGCGGCGCGAGCGCATGGCCGGCGGCGGGCATCGCGCTGGCGGCGTTCGCGCACCTCGTGAGCGTGTTCGGCAGCGTGGTGGGCGGCGCGGCCTCCGACCGGCTGGGCCGCGCGCGCGTGATGATGATCGCCACCCTCGCGAGCCTGAGCCTGTCGTTCGCCTTCGGCTGGATGTGGACCTGGCCGCTGTGGGCGCTGGCCGCGATGGCGGCGCTGTACAACCTGCTGGCCATCGCCGATTCGTCGGTCTACTCGACCGCGCTGGCCGACGTGGTGGCGCCGCACCGGCTCGGCGTGGCGTTCTCGGTGCGCTCGGTGATGGGCTTCGGCGCGGGCGCGCTCAGCCCCTGGGTGTTCGGGCTGGCGCTCGACTGGGGGCAGGCGCAGTTCGGTTTCGGCAGCACCTACGCGTGGGTCGCAGCGTGGAGCTCGGTCGGACTCGGGGCGCTGCTCGGCCCCTGGATGATCGTCCGCTTTGCCCGACTCAGCGCGGCAGTGCCTGCGCCCCCCGATAGCCCAGCATCGCGTCGTACAGATCGGTTCGCCGGTCGCGGTGCAGGTCGTTGAGCGGCGTCCAGATCGGCGCGGAGCGCGCGGCGCCCAGGTCGACGTCGGCATAGAGGATCGTCTCTTCCTCGGGCCCGGCGATGCGCCCCATCGGCCAGCCGTTCGTGCCCGCGATCAGCGAGTTGCCCATGAAGCCCGTGCCGCGCTCCTGCCCCACGCGGTCGGCGGTGGCGATGAAGACGTTGTTGGCGTGCGCAGCCGTCATCGTCAGGTAGGCCGCCATGCACACGCCGCTGGCGTCGTACAGCGGAGGCGGCGTCCAGACCCAGCCCGTGGGCACGCAAATGATGTCGGCGCCCTGCTGCGCCACGATGCGCGGCACCTCGGGAAACCAGATGTCCCAGCACACGAGCAGGCCGATGCGGCCGATCTTCGTCTCGAACACCGGGTAGCCCTCGTTGCCGGGCGTGAACCACAGCTTCTCGTTGTTCCACAGGTGGGTCTTGCGGTAGCGGCCGATGTAGCCCTCGGGGCCGACGAGCACGGCCGTGTCGAACAGCTGCATGCCGTCCTGCTCGGCCAGGCAGCCGACGAGGTACACGCCGTGCTGCGCCGCGAACGCGACCCAGCCCTGCACCGTGGGGCCGTGCGGCACGGGCTCGGCATGCGCGAAGGCCTCGGCGCGGCCGTTGAAGCAGTAGCCGGTGGTCGCCAGCTCGGGCAGCACGATGAGCTGCGCGCCGCCGGTCACCGCCGCTTCGAGTTGTGCGCGCACCGCGGCGGCGTTGCGCGCGAGGTTCTCGACGCCGACCTGCGGGTCGAACTGCACGACGGCCACGCGCACGGGGCTGGCGCGCAGGCCGGGTACGGCGTCGCCGCCGGAGGGAATGTCATGGGGAGCGGGGGTCGGGAGGGTCATGGCCATTTCAGGTTTCAAATTAAAACCATGCGGATGCTAGTCGCATCGGTTTTAATTTGCAACCAATCCAGCGCTACGGTCTAATCCCGCCATCCCAGGGACGCACAGGAAGCACACGATGGCCAGAAGAAAAAGTCTGAGGTTCGACGCCTGCCCGATGGCGCGCGCGCTCGAGATCGTCGGCGACCAGTGGTCGCTGCTGATCGTGCGCGACGCCTTCGACGGCATGCGGCGCTTCGGCGAGTTCCAGCAGAGCCTGGGCGTGGCCAAGAACATCCTGGCCGACCGGCTGAAGTGGCTGGTGCAGGAAGGCGTGTTCGATCTCGTGCCGGCCTCGGACGGCTCGCTCTACCAGGAGTACGCGCTGACGGCCAAGGGCCGCGGCCTGTTCCCCGTGGTGGTCGGCCTGCGGCACTGGGGCGAGGCGAACCTGTTCGCGCCCGGCGAGCCGCATTCGGTGCTGCTGGAGCGCGAGAACGGTGAGCCGGTAGCGCCGATCGACCTGCGCACGCGCGACGGCCAGCCGCTCGACCCCGCCGCGACCTTCGTGAAGAAGCTGCCCGTCACGGCCCCCTGACAGCGCCGCCCGCTCAGTCGTTGCCGATCGGGTACTCCAGCGCGACGCGGATCTGGCGCGTGTTGAGTTCGGCCTGCGCCTTGTTGTTGCGGTGCTCGCCGTAGCGCAGCAGGAAGGCCAGGCCCTTGGCGCTGCCTTGCTGGACCGTGTAGCGCAGCCAGAGGTCGCGCTCCGAGTGCCGGCCGCCCTGCCCGTAGCCCAGCCATGCGTAGCCTCCGCTCGGCGGCACCCGGCTGCCGTCGATGCCACTGCCGCGGATGTAGGCCGCGCCCAGGCTCAACCCGGGTGCGCCCCAACGCGCGGCATCCACTTCGTACCGCAGCTGCCACGACCGCTCATGCGGCGCGTTGAAGTCGGACAGCTGCGCTGCATTGCCGAGCCAGACGGCGCCGCGCGTCACGTAGTCGAACGGCGTGTCGCCCGCGACCTTCTGCCAGCCCAGGCCCACGCGGTGGGGGCCGTGGGTGTAGCTGGTCATGAGGCTCGCGGTGGTGTTGTCCACCGGGCCGGCCAGCGCGCGGCCCGTGTCCTTGCTGCGGTACACCTGCAGGTCGAAGGACAGCGCGCGCTTCTCCGGGAGCGGCACCGTGTAGTGGGCGCCCAGGTAGCCCGTGCGCCAGGTGTCCTTCAGGCGTGCGACGTAGGCCGTGAGCGACAGCGACGCGCTGCCCTTCCAGGTGCCGCCGGCAAAGTCGAACACGTCGCCGCGCGGTGACTTCGGGTCGAGGTAATTGACGATCAACGGGTGGTTCGTGCCGCGCGCATGGCGGTCGGTCGACCCGGTGAAGCGGCCGGCCTGCAGCGTGAGCGTGTCGAACTCGCGGCTCGTCA
The DNA here is from genome assembly GCF_006323185.2 of Variovorax sp. KBS0712. Taxonomy (NCBI): domain Bacteria; kingdom Pseudomonadati; phylum Pseudomonadota; class Betaproteobacteria; order Burkholderiales; family Comamonadaceae; genus Variovorax; species Variovorax sp. KBS0712. Next base: position 248,549 of record NZ_VCCD02000002.1, read on the forward strand.
GCAGCCAGCCGTGCATGGTCTCGGGCAGCAGGCGGGAATCGGACGCGCTGAAGACCGGCGTCTTGACGCGCTGCTCGCCCACCGTCAGCACGGTGGCGGAGATGCGCGCCTTCAGCGCCACGCCGCCGCGCGCGATGCCGTCCTGCGCGTAGCCCGCGCCGTCCACCGGCAGCATGCGGATCTTGCCGACGCGCAGATCGTCGCCGTCGAGGCTGCGCGCGAGCGAGGCATGCGCGTCCACGCCGAAGCCGATCCAGCCCGGCGTGAAGCCGGACGCGAGGGTGCCCATGACGCCGTAGCCCCACTCCTGCGCGTAGTCGCTGCGCCGCGCCTTCGGCAGCGTGGCGTTGCGCCCGCCGTTGCTGCGGTCGCCGTGCAGGTAGCTCCGGTGCTCGTACACGCTGCGCTGGAGCACGTGCCAGCGCGTGTCCTCGACGAAGCCGTCGCCTTCGGCCGCGAGGGCGGATGTGCCCAGCATCGCGAGGGCCGCGCCGCAGAACCGCCTCATCGCCAGCCGCTCACAGGTACTTGAGCCACGCGATGTCGCGGCGCCGCGCCTTCAGGGCGGCGAAGGCGCGCACCGCCGGATACAGCGCAAAGGCCAGCACCCCGGTGACCAGCCACACCATCCAGACACTGTCGAACCCGAAGAGCCGGCCCTGGTTGGGACCCCAGACCGCCTCGGCCCCCAGGTAGAGGAACTTGAGCACGTACAGGTGCAGCACATAGAAGAACATGGGCGCCGCGCCGAACACGGCCAGCGGCGCGAGCCAGGCCGCGCCCTGCCGGCGCTCGAACAGGCGCAGCAGCCACAGCCCCACGCCGAGCGTCAGCGCGATGAACAGCAGCGACGGCGGGTACTTCGTGACGTTGAGGAAGGCCATCACCGTCGTCAGCGCGCTGTCGCCCGCCACCCAGGGCTTGTCGCCGTAGACGTCGAGCGCACGCAGCCCCACGAAGCCAATGAGCAGGCCCACGGCCCACGCCAGCAGCCGCCGCTGGCGCTGCGGCGCATCGGCGCCGGGCAGGAACCACGGCCCGGCGACATAGCCCAGCGCGATCACGCCGATCCACGGCAGCAGCGGGTACGACGTGCGCAGCCTCAGGGCCTCGGACAGCTCGATCCAGCCCCGGTCGTGCAGCACGGCCCAGGGCACGTGCAGCACATGGCCGACGGGAAAGTGCACGCCGTCGAGCAGGTTGTGCCCCGCCACCAGCACCACGCCCAACACGACCAGCGCCCGGCGCGGCAGCCACACCAGCGCCGACAACGCCAGCATCGACAGACCGATCACCCAGATCACCTGCAGGAACACGGTGGCCGGCGGGAACTGGAAGGTCCAGGCAAAGTTGACGACCGTGACCTCCAGCAGCACGAGGAACAGGCCCCGTTTCCACAGGAACGAGGACGCCGCCGCGCGGCCGTCCGCCTGCTTCGCACCATAGAGAAAGGCCGACAGCCCGGTCAGGAACACGAACACCGGCGCGCACAGGTGCGCCAGCAGGCGGCCGAAGAACAGCGCCGGCGGCGTCTGCGCCACGAGCATGGGGTCGGGCACCTGGTGGTGCAGGTAGAAGGTCTCGCGCACGTGGTCCAGCAGCATGAACAGGATCACGAGGCCGCGCAGCGCGTCGATGGAGAGCAGCCGGGCCGGGGCGCCGGCCCCTGGTGGCAAGGAAGCGGATGGAACGTCGGGCATTTAATTATTGCGAATTGATTCGCAATAATTTACAGCATCGGACGATGCACCCTCCTGAAGGGTCTGAAGGGCCGGTTCATTCGCCGAGCAGTTCGCCGATCGGCTGCAGGTCTTCCACCCGGTCGCAGATCGACTTGATGACCATGGTGATCGGGATGCCCAGCAGCAGCCCCCAGATGCCCCACAGCCAGCCCCAGAAGATCACGCCCACGAACACCGCCACCGGGTTCATGCGGCTGGTGCGGCTGGTGAGCCAGGGCATCAGCAGGTTGCCCACCACCGTGTGGATGGCCAGCGACACGCCGCCCACCAGCAGCGCCATCTCGATGCTGCTGAACTGCAGGAAGGCCATGAGCCCCGCCGCCACCAGCACGATCACCGAGCCGATGTAGGGAATGAGGTTGGTCACGGCCGCGATGATTCCCCACACGGCCGCGTTCTCCACGCCGAGCAGCCAGAACGCCAGGCCGGTGGTCAGCCCCACCAGCCCGCTCACCAGGATCTGCACCAGCAGGTAGCGTTCGATGTTGCGCGTGATGTCGTCCAGCACGTGCACCGTGACCTTCTTCTTCTGCAGGCTGGGCCCGGTGATCTTGATGAGCTTGCGCCGGAAGGTGTCGCCCGAGCACAGCGCGAAGTAGGTGAGGAAGGCCACCAGCGTGAGCTGCCCCATCGCGTTGAGCAGGCCGACCGTGCCGCTCACCAGGTAGTCGCGCACGTTGAAGCCCGGCCGCTCGATCACGACGCGCGCCACGCCCTTGCGCGAAGCGACGCGCGCGGAGTTTTCCTCGGCCGCCTTTTCGAGCTGCGCGGCGGCCTGCTGCACGCTGTCCAGCGGCGTGGCGCTGGCGTTCTTGTCGCGGCGCATGGCCTGGCCGAGCTTCTGCGCGGCGACCGGCAGCGAGTCGAGCAGTTGCGAGGCGCTGCCCGAGAGCGAATAGCCGGTCCACCCGAGCCCGCCGAACAGGCCCAGCAGGATCGCCGCCGCGCCGATCCAGCGCGGCACGTACCAGCGGTGCAGGCGCTCGACCAACGGCGACAGCGCGTAGTTCAGCAGCAGGCTCAGCATCAGCGGCACGAACACGGCCTGGCCCCAGCGCAACGCGAAGACGCTGGCGAGCACGGCCAGCACCACGAGCGAGGCGCTGCGCACGTCGACCGGCATGTGCAGCACGAAGCGCCTGCGCAGGGCGGCGGTCGCCTCTTCGGCGGTCGCGCTCGCCTCGACCGGCGCTGCGGGCTCGACGGGGTCGACCGGCGGCGCCGGCACCGGTGCAGGCGCAGGCGGCGGCTCATCCGCAGCCACCGGCCGTTCAGGCGCCGGCTTCGGGCCGGCCGGGGTGTCGTCGGTCATCGCGATTCCTTCAGCATCTCGCGCACCGCGGCCAGCTGGCGGCGCGACACCGCCACGGGCTCGGGCACCGAGTCGAGCCGTAGCGCCCAGCCTTCGGCGTCCTCGCCGTCGTCGTAGCGCTCCAGCGCGCGGATCGCCGCGCGCGCCACCAGCGCGTTGCGGTGCACGCGCAGGAAGCGGTTCGGGTAGCGCTCCTCGAAATCGTTCAGCGAGCCATCGAGGATGTGGCTGCGCGTGGCGGTGCGCACCGTGAGGTACTTGTATTCGGACTTGAGGTACAGCACCTCGGACAGCGGCACGCGCTCGGCGCGGCCCCGGTCCTGGATCAGCACGCACTCGGGCGTGGCCTCGGGGGCCGGCTGCGCGGCGCGGCGCTCCTTCAGGAAGCGCTCGACCTTCTGCAGCGCCTGCTGCAGCCGCTCGGCGCGCACGGGCTTGGTGAGGTAGTCGACCGCCTCCAACTCGAAGGCCGTGACCGCGTGGCTGGCGTGCGCCGTCACGAAGACCACGGCCGGCGCGTCGGGCCGGCTGCGCAGCGCGCGCGCCACCTCGATGCCGTCGATGCCGGGCATGTGCACGTCGAGCAGCACGAGGTCGAGGTCCATCGCGGCCAGGTGGGCCAGCGCCTCTTCGCCCTGCGCGGCCTCGGCCGTCACCTCGGCGGCGGGCGAGGTGCAGTCGCGCAGCAGCGTGCGCAGGCGCGAGCGGGCCAGGGCTTCGTCGTCAACGATCAGGGTCTTGAGGCTCATGATTCGGCGGGGATGGCAATGCGTACGCGGTAGTTCTTCTGGTCCATGCCGGCGCTGAACTGCATCTGCATGTCGTGCAGCAGGCGCAGCCGCTCGCGCACGTTGTCCAGGGCGATGCCGTGGCCGCGCGGCAGCGGCTCGTCGGCCCAGCGCAGCGGCGGCAGGCTGTTGACCACCTCGATCACGACCATGCCGCCACGCCGCTCGGTGCGGATGCGCAACTTGCCGCCCTCGGGGCTGGGCTCCACGCCGTGCTTGATGGCGTTCTCGACCAGCGGCTGCAGCAGCAGGGGCGGCAGGCGCGCGTCGCTGGCGGCGGCATCGAGGTCCCAGCGGATGCGCAGGCGCTCGCCGAAGCGCACCTGCTCGATGGCCAGGTAGCGCTCGGCCAGCGCGATCTCGTCGGCCAGCGTGCCCGATTCGCCGGGCACGGTGAGCGCCTGGCGGAACAGCTCGGCCAGGTCTTCGAGCATGGTCTCGGCCTTGGCCGGCTCCTCGCGCACCAGCGCGATGGCGCTGTTGAGCGTGTTGAACAGGAAGTGCGGGCGGATGCGCGACTGCAGCTCTTCGAGCCGGGCCGTGGTGGCGGCCGGCGTCTGGCCGCGCGCGCGCAGCACCATCGCCGCCATCACCAGCCCCGCGAACAGCGCGCCGGCCAGCGCGCTGGCCAGCCAGGGGGCGCTGGCGATCACGCCGGTCAGGCGCAGCAGGCCGCAGCCGTAGAGCGAGGCCACGGCGCCCAGCACGGCGCCGGCGGCATACTGGCCCGGGGGCGGCAGGCGCCGCAATTGCTTCTTGAGCCCGCAGGCCGCCACCAGCCACAGCAGTGTGGCGGGCAGCGCGCCGCCGGTCACCGTGGCCGCCTGCACCAGCCATTCGCCGAAGGTGCCGACCACGAACAGCGTGGCCACCGCCACCACCGCCTCGACGAACACCACGGTGCGCAGCACCACGCCGATCTGGCAGGCGTCGAACAGCGCCGGGCCGCCGCGCACAGGCGCGCGCGCACGTTCCGGGGACGAAGCGGACGTGGAGGGGGAGCTGGCCGATAAAATCGCCGGGTTGCGCATCGCAGACATCAGATCCATCGGGTGACCAACCCATTATTGCCTTCCTGGACGGCTCCCATGACCCAAAACCAACTCGACAAGAAATCCGAAGCCTGGTCGGCCCTGTTCTCCGAACCGATGAGCGACCTGGTGAAGCGCTACACCTCCAGCGTCTTCTTCGACAAGCGCCTGTGGCAGGCCGACATCGAGGGCTCGCTGGCGCACGCCGGCATGCTCGCCGCCCAAGGCATCATCAGCGTGCAGGACCACGCCGCCATCGAGCGCGGCATGGCGCAGATCCGCGGCGAGATCGAGGCCGGCAGCTTCGAATGGAAGCTCGACCTCGAGGACGTGCACCTGAACATCGAGGCCCGCCTGACCCAGCTGGTCGGCGACGCCGGCAAGCGCCTGCACACCGGCCGCAGCCGCAACGACCAGGTCGCCACCGACGTGCGCCTGTGGCTGCGCGGCGAAATCGACCTCATCGGCGACCTGCTGGTCGAGCTGCAGAAGGCGCTGGTCGACATCGCCGAGAAGAACGTCGAGGTGATCCTGCCCGGCTTCACCCACCTGCAGGTGGCCCAGCCCGTGAGCTTCGGCCACCACATGCTGGCCTACGTGGAAATGTTCAGCCGCGACGCCGAGCGCATGGGCGAGGTGCGCAAGCGCGTCAACCGCCTGCCGCTGGGCGCCGCCGCCCTGGCCGGCACCAGCTACCCGCTGGACCGCGAGCTCGTGGCGCGCACCCTGAAGATGGACAGCGTCTGCCAGAACAGCCTGGACGCCGTGAGCGACCGCGACTTCGCGATCGAGTTCACCGCCGCCGCCAGCCTGTGCATGGTGCACGTGAGCCGCCTGAGCGAAGAGCTCATCATCTGGATGAGCCAGAACTTCGGCTTCATCAACATCGCCGACCGCTTCACCACGGGCTCGTCGATCATGCCGCAGAAGAAGAACCCCGACGTGCCCGAGCTGGCGCGCGGCAAGACCGGGCGCGTGGTCGGCCACCTGATGGCGCTCATCACGCTCATGAAGGGCCAGCCGCTGGCCTACAACAAGGACAACCAGGAAGACAAGGAGCCGCTGTTCGACACCGTCGACACGCTCAAGGACACCCTGCGCATCTTTGCCGAGATGATCGGCGGCATCACCGTGAAGCCGCAGGCCATGGAAGCCGCCGCGCTGCGCGGCTACGCCACCGCCACCGACCTGGCCGACTACCTCGTGAAGAAGGGCCTGCCCTTCCGCGACGCGCACGAAACCGTGGCCCACGCCGTGAAGGCCGCCACCTCGCACCAGGTCGACCTGTCGGAGCTGCCGCTGGCCGTGCTGCAGCAGTTCAATCCGAACATCGAGAAGGACGTGTACGACGTGCTGAGCCTGCGCGGCTCGCTCAACGCCCGCAACGTGCTGGGCGGCACCGCGCCCGTGCAGGTCAAAGCGCAAGTCGCCCGCCACCGCGCGCGCCTGGGCTGAAGCCCGCGGCCGCACCATCGAGGGCCGCGCTTCATGTTCTACGCCATCCCGCTCGAAAACAAACCGAGCTGGCGCAACCCGCCGTGGATGACGGTGCTGCTGATCCTGCTGAACATGCTCGTGTTCTGGGGGCCGCAGCGCAGCGAAGAAAACGGCCGCGAGCGCGCGGCGCAGTTCTACGTGCAGAGCGTGCTGCCCGAACTGGAGCTGCCGCCCTTCGTCGAGTGGCTCGAAAAGACCGACCCCAAGCGCGGCAAGCTGGCGCGCCGCATGCTGGCGCATGAAGAGGCCTACCCGCAGTTGCTCGAAGGCCTGCAGAACGACCAGCCTTTCCTGAAGAAACTGCGCGCCGACCAGGTCGTGACGCCCGCGAACCCGCGCTTCGACGAATGGCAGCGCGACCGCCGCCAGTACGAGGCGATGCTGCCCGCGCCGTTCACCGCGCGCTGGTCGCAGGACTACGGCAAGGACGCCGAGTTCAAGCCCTGGACCTGGCTCACCGCCACCTTCCTGCACGGCAGCACGGGCCACCTGCTGGGCAACATGCTGTTCCTCTTCCTGTTCGGCTTCTCGGTCGAGCTGGCGCTGGGGCGCGGCACCTACCTGAGCTTCTACCTGCTGGGCGGCGTGGGCTCCGCGCTGCTGGCCGGCTGGGCCTACGCGGGCAAGGGCGGCTACGGGCTGGGGGCCTCGGGCGCGATCTCGGCATTGATGGGCATGTACGCCGTGATGTACCGGCTGCGGCGCATCCGCTTTTTCTACCAGCTGTTCTTCTATTTCAACTACGTCACCGCGCCCGCCCTGCTCTTGCTGCCGGCCTGGATCGCCAACGAGCTGGTGCAACACTGGATCGGCGGCCAGGGCATCGCCTACATGGCCCACCTGGGCGGCCTGCTGACGGGCGCGGCGCTGATGGCCGGCGCCATGTGGCTGGGCCGCGTGAAGACGCCCGAGACCGTGAAGTCGGAAATGGTGACCGACGACCACCGCTTCGACCAGCACGTGGCCGCCGCGCGCAGGCTGTCGGCGGCGATGAAGTTCGAGCCCGCGTGCGTTGAATGGCGCGCCGCCGCCGCCCCGCGCCCCGGCGACACCGACACGCTGCGCGCCTGGTTCAACACGGCGCGCCTGCAACCTGCCAGCGACGACTTCCACCAAGCCGCGCGCCGCATCTTCCGCCTGCCCGCCACCGATGAAGACACCCTGGCGCTGCAGCACAGCAGCTTCACGACCTACCTCGACCAGGCCAAACCGGGCGTTCGACTGAAGCCCGACGACATGGCCCGGCTGGCGCGCCGCTTCGCGCGCATCCGCCAGTTCGGCGACGCCGACAAGCTCTGCCGCATCCTGCTGAAGACCGAGCCCGACCATCCCGAGCTGGCCGACACGCTCTCGGTGTGCGCCAACGGCCTGCTGCACGCGGGCGAACGCGATCGCGCCCTGGGCCTGCTGCCGCACCTGCTGCGGCTGGCGCCCAACGACATGGTCACACGCGCCTTGCAGCGCACATAAAAAAACCCGGCGCGAGGCCGGGTTCGTTGATGCAGCGGCGCTGCGCTTACTTGTCGTTGTGCAGGTAGGTCGCCTGCTTCGGCAGCAGCAGGCTGACCAGGAAGGCCACGCCCATCATCGCCGTCACGTACCAGTAGAAGTACGACTCGTGGCCGATCGACTTCAGGCCCAGCGCCACGTACTCGGCGCTGCCGCCGAAGATGGCGTTGCCCACCGCGTACGACAGGCCCACGCCCAGCGCGCGCACTTCGGGCGGGAACATCTCGGCCTTCACGATGCCGCTGATCGAGGTGTAGAAGCTCACCACCGCCAGCGCCAGCGTGATCAGCACGCCGGCCATCAGCGGGCTGCTCACGCTTTGCAGGTTGCTCAGCACGGGCACCGTCATCAGCGCGCCCAGGGCGCCGAACAGCAGCATGTTGCTGCGCCGGCCGATGCGGTCCGACAGCGCGCCGAACAGCGGCTGCATGCACATGTACAGGAAGAGGCAAGCCGTCATCACGTTGCTGGCGGTCTTGATCGACATGCCGGCCGAGTTCACCAGGTACTTCTGCATGTAGGTGGTGAAGGTGTAGAAGATCAGCGAGCCGCCGGCCGTGTAGCCCAGCACGACGAGGAAGGCGCGCTTGTGGTGCTTGAACAGCTCGGCGACGCTGCCGGCGCCCTTGGCGGCGCGGGTCTTGGTGCTGGCGGTCTCGGTCAGCGTGCGGCGCAGCATCAGCGCCACGACGGCGGCCAGGGCGCCCAGCACGAAGGGAATGCGCCAGCCCCAGGCCTTGAGCTCGGCCTCGGTGAGCAGCTGCTGCAGCACCACCACGGCCACCACGGCCAGCAGCTGGCCGCCGATCAGCGTGACGTACTGGAACGACGAGAAGAAGCCGCGCTGGCCGCGCATCGCCACTTCGCTCATGTAGGTGGCGGTGGTGCCGTATTCGCCACCGACCGACAGGCCCTGCAACAGGCGCGCGGCCAGCAGCAGCGCGGGCGCCCAGGCGCCGATCTGCGCGTAGGTGGGCAGGCAGGCAATGACCAGCGAGCCCACGCACATCATGACGACCGAAGTCACCATCGAGGTCTTGCGGCCCTTGCGGTCGGCCAGCCGGCCGAACAGCCAGCCGCCGATCGGGCGCATCAGGAAGCCGGCAGCGAACACGCCGGCGGTGTTCAGCAGCTGGACCGTCGGGTCCGACTTGGGGAAGAACGAGGGCGCGAAGTAGATCGCGCAGAAGGCGTAGACGTAGAAGTCGAACCACTCCACCAGGTTGCCGGACGAAGCGGCAAAGATGGCGAAGATGCGCTTGCGCTTTTCCTCGAAGGTGTAGGGGGTGGTGTCGCGGGTCGCGTCCGGGCTGGAAGCGCCGGCGCTCGTGCTGCTGCTGGCAATGGCGGTCATGCGGGGGGTCCTTGTCTCTGGCTGCAGCCCCCGCGAAGCCCGCGGAAAGCCGTGCCGGGGAGTCTGGTCCGCCGGGGGCGCGCTGTCGTCCGTAGGGCCCCCGCCGCGGGACTGCGTACCGGCACGCAGGGGTAAACCCTAAGTTCTAGCCAGAGGTTGGGGCGCCTTCAGGGCGACGCTCCCGCCGACGGGGCACCTTGCTCCGCGAATGTCCCCCGGGCTTCGCCCTCCTCCTTGATTTCGCTGCGCAAGGCGCCCCATCGGCGTGAGCGTCATCAGTGCAGTCGTTGATCGGCTGAGCACCCACAGCGTGCCCTGTGCCCAGGACACTGGGTGCTTCCCGCAGCGAAATCAAGGAGGAGGGGCGAAGCCCCGGGGGACATTCGCGGAGGGAAGTACCCGGTGGCCTGGGCACGCGCCCCGAACGGCCCCTACAACCCGTGCTCGCGCAGGAAGCGATCCAGCTCCAGGCTGCTCGAAAAGCCCAGCTTCGCGAACATGTGCGCCCGGTGCGTTTCCACCGTGCGCAGCTCCAGCGGCGCGAGTTCCTGCGCGATGCGCTTGTTGGGCAGGCCTTCGGCCACGAGCCGGGCGACCTGCATCTCGCGCGGCGTGAGCTTGGCCCACAGCGCCTGCGCGGCCTGCCGGGCCTGGCGGCGCACGGCGATCTCTTCGGCCTTGTGCAGTGCCTTGGCGATGCTGTCGAGCAGGCGCTCGTCGTTGCAGGGCTTTTCCAGCCAGCCGAAGGCGCCGTTCTGCACTGCCTCGACCGCCATCGGGATGTCGCCGTGCCCGGACAGGAAGATCACGACCAGCGGGCTGTCCTGCGCGCGCAGCGCGTCGAACACCTGCAGCCCGCTCATGCCCTCCATGCGCAGGTCGAGGATGGCGCAGCCCGGGCGCTGCAGGTCGGCACCGGCCAAAAAGGCCTCGCCCGAGGCGAAGGCCTGCACCGCATGGCCGCGCGACAGCAGCAGCAGGCCCAGGGAGCGGCGCACGGCCTCGTCGTCGTCGACGACGCACAGGTGGTTGGCAAGCAGGGGTGCGTTCACGGGGAAGCCTCCAGTTCGAGGGTGAAGACCGTGCCGCCGCCGGGCCGGTCGGCAAACGACAAGCGGCCGCGGTGGGCCTCCACGATGGTGCGGCAGATGTTCAGGCCCAGCCCGAGCCCGCCGGCCTTGGTGGTGAAGAAGGGCGCGAAGACCTGCTCGGCCAGCGCGGCGTCGATGCCGGGGCCGTGGTCGGCGATGCGGATGTGCACGCGGCCTTCGCGCAGTTCGGCCTCGACCTCGACCACGCGCCGCTCGGGCGGCGTGCCCTGCTGCATCGCCTGCAGGCTGTTGGACAGCAGGTTCAGCAGCACCTGCTCGAGCAGCACGCGATCGCCGCGCACCGGCGGCAACGCGGGCGGAATGCGCACCTCGGCGCGCACCTGCCGCTGGCGCATCTCGCCCTGCAGCAGCGCCAGCGCATTGGTCACCAGCGCGGCCACGGCGCAGTCTTCGGTGCCGGCGGTGCGCTGGCGCACGAAGCCGCGGATGCGCCGCACGATCTCGGCGCTGCGCTTGGCCTGCGCCACGGTCTCGTCGAGGCTGCTGGCCAAGAGCGGCTGGTTGCCCTGCGCGGCGAAGGCCTTGGCGGCGCTGGCGAAGTTGCTCAGCGCCATCAGCGGCTGGTTGAGTTCGTGCGCCAGCGTGGACGCCATCTCGCCCAGGCTGGCCAGGCGCTGCGCATGCTGCAGCTGCTCGTCGTTCTGGCGCTGGCGCAGCTCGGCGCGCTTCTGCTCGGTGATGTCGACCACCGAGCTCATCCAGCCGCTGTGGCGGCCGTCGGCATCGATGAGCCGCGCGGTGTAGACCATGGTGATGACCTCGTGCCCGTCGCGGTGCCGCAGGCGCGACTCGAAGCCCGAGCGCGCGGGCTGCCCGCTCATCATGGCCTCGTAGTGGAACCAGTGCTGCGTCACGTCGTCGGGGTGCCAGTAGGGGTACGGCGGCAGCCGCCCCAGCAGCTCGTCGGCGCCGTAGCCGGTCATCTCGCAGAAGGCCGGGTTGACGTAGATGATGCGGCCCTGCAGGTCGCGTGCGCGCATGCCGACCAGCAGCGAGTCTTCCATCGCCTTGCGGAAGGCGTGGGCCTGGTCCAGCTCGTGGGTGCGCTCGCGCACGCGCAGTTCCAGGTCGCGCCGCGCGTCGCGCTGCTCGGCGAAGCGGCGCTCGCGCAGCCGCCAGTACAGCGCGCCCAGCAGCAGCACGCCAGCGCCCAGCAGGCCGAGCATCCAGGTGCGCTCGCGCGCGCGGGTGACTTCGGCGTGGTCGGCCATCACCGTCAGGGTCCAGCCCAGGTCGGGCAGCGGCTCATCGACGGCGAGAAAACGGCGTGCCTTGCCGCCGACCGTGGTGCGCACCAGGTAGCCCGGCGCGCCCTCGATGTGCTCGACGCGCCAGGGCAGCGGCGCGAAGCGGGTGCGCGCGCCGTACTGCTGGTCGTGCTCGATGCCGGCCAGGTCGGCGGGGCTCAGCGCCCGCGTGGCCTGGTACATCCAGCCCGGCACCGAGCTCAGGAACACGATGCCGCGCGCGTCGGTCAGCAGGATCGGGTCGCGCACGAAGGCCCAGGCGTCGTGCAGCTGGCGCAGGCTGACCTTGACGGTGACCACGCCCAGCACCTCGCCGCCGCCCTCGGCGCGCACCGGCGCCGACATGAACAGCCCCGGCTCGCCCGTGGTCTGGCCCACGCCGTAGAACAGGCCGCGCCGCCCGGCCCGCGCGTCGAGAAAGTACGGCCGGTTGGCGTACGACTCGCCCACGAAGCTCTGCGGCGTGGCCCAGTTGCTCGCGGCCAGCGTGAGACCTTGCGGGTCGGTGAGGTACAGCGCGTCGGAGCCCGCGAGGCGGTTCACTTCCTCGATGTGGTGGTTGGCGCGCTGCCGCGCGGCGGGGTCCTGCGGATGGGCCAGCACGGCCAGCACGTCGGGGTGCATGCCGGCGGTGAACGGCAGGTAGCCGTACTTGCCGGCGGCGTCGCGCAGGCCGAGCACGTGCACTTCCATGGCGCGGCGGATCGAGTCGGCCTGGAAGTTCGCCTCGCGCCGCGCCGCCCACTGGCCGGCCACGGCGATCAGCAGCAGCGCCAGCGCCACGGCGCCCGCCCAGGCCACCAGCGCGCGGCGGCGGGAACGCGCCGGCGATGCAGACGAAGAGGAAGCAGGAAGGGACGGTTCGGGCGAAAGGGGCGGCATGGGAGGCAGGTCCGCAGGTCCGGCCGGCGCGGCGTGCGGAATTTTGCCCTGATCCGCGGGCCGGCCCTCTCTCAGGCCGCCGGCCGCAGCAGCCAGCGCACTTCCTGCGTCTGCTCGCTCTCGGGGTAGCGGGCCTCGAGCGTGGTGAGGATCGGCTGCGCCATGTCCGTGCGGCCCAGCCCCTGCACCAGCGCGCGGGCCGCGAGTTCGTAGGCCTGCGGGATCGCCGCGTGGCCGCGGAAGCGCTTGTCGAAGCCCGACAGCAGCGCGAGCGTGCCGTGCGCGTCGCCGCCACGCCACTCGGCGCGGGCCATGGCGATGACCATGGCCGGGTCGTCGAGCACGAAGCTCTTGTCGATGGCGCGGCAGGCCTTGAAGACTTTCAGCGCGTCCGACGCGAGGTCGCGCCGCATCAAGAGCGGAATGAAGCGGCGCGCGTGGTCGAACAGCGTGTCCTTCTTCTCGGGCATGAGCGCCAGCACGCGGTGGTAGCGGCGCTGCGCGGCCAGGTCGTCGGCGTCGGCGGTGCGCTGCGCCTCGTAGGCGATGCCCAGCGCGGCGGCCAGGTCGCCGTCGGTGATGCACTGCGCCACCTCGGCGTCGGTGCGCTGCGCGGCGATCTGCGCGGGCGTGCGGCGGTCGACCGGCGCGCCGATGTCCGCGCCCGCGCCGGGCACGAGGTCGATGCCGAAGGCGTCGTGGTGCTGGTACATCACGTAGCCCAGGAGGCTGGCCATCACCCAGCCGAAGTAGATGAACGCGAAGTTGACGATCGGCAGCACGATGCGCCCGTCGAACACCGGCAGCACCATCGAGATCGCCACCTGCGCGCCCGTGCTCAGCAGGAACAAAAAGAAGCACAGCAGCGCATAGGGCCAGCCGATGGTGCGCATCGCGTCCATCACGTAGCCCGGGTTCATGGCCTGGAAGAAGCTGCCCGACTGCACCAGCACGATCACCGCGGCCGGGAAGGTGAAGGACATGATGAACAGCCCCACCGTGCCCAGCACCGGCTCGTACCAGGCGAGCCAGCCGATGAGCATCGTCTGCACCAGCGAGATGGCGAAGAGCTTCCACGGCAGGTAGGTCCACTCGTCGCTCGATTCGCGCCCGAAGTCGGCCGAGTCGCGGATGCCGCGCGCGCCCAGCGCAATGACCTTGAAGCCGTAGCGGCTGGCCGCCAGGATGATGCCGACCTCGATGACGACGAAGGCCAGCGCGTCGGGCAGGAAGAACACGGCCTCGAACAGCAGGCTGCAGAACGACAGCACCAGGCCGTAGGCCAGCGGCCGCAGCTGGAGCGGAAAGGCGAAGAAGCTGTTGAGTCGGTGCCAGAACGGCGGAGGCGGCGGCAGGGAGTCGCGGTCGATCATGGCGGGGCCTGGGGTGCTGCGGCTACTTGCGGAAGAAGTCGCTCTGGCTCATGGCGCCCGCGCCGCCCAGGCGCACCACGGTGACGCCGTTGGAATGCACGAGGCGCATCTGGCCGAGTTCGCGCTCCAGGCGCTGGGTGAAACTGCTCTTGTACTGCAGCACCGACTCGCCCATCTTCAGCACGCTGGTGCCCGTGACGGTGGCGCTCTTGCGGTCGGTGGCCACCTCGATGCTGTCGATGTGGTAGTCGTACTCGATGGTGAGGATGCCGCCCATGCGGTCGCCGACGGTGCGAAACAGCTCGATGTTTTCCTTCACCGTGTCGCAGGCTTCGTCGCGGTTCTGGGTGGTCTCGAGGGTGCGACCCATGGCCGTGACCTTGCTCTCGATCACCGCCTTGCGGCTGAGTTGCTTGCAGATCGCCTCGGCGTCGCGCGAGTACACGGCGTGGGCGTCCTTCCGGTAGTAGTCGCGCACCATCGCCTCGTCGAGCTTGCGGCCGCCGACAAAGAAGAACCACGCGCCCACGCAGAGCGCGATCACGATCGCAATTTGCTTCATTCCCGCCCCCGCGCGCACGCGGTCCCGCTCCGTTTTGCGGCGCAGTATACGTTGCCGAATGTTTCCAAACGGCGGCGGGATGAGGGCGCTTAACGCGTCAGCTGGCGCGGTAGAAGATGTAGTCGGCCTGGTACTTCACGACCTGTTTCTGGCCCATGTTCGTGGCGCCGCAGGCGGCGGCGGGCGCCACGCCGCCCTGCGTGGCGACGCGCTGGATGTAGCTCACGCCCTGCATGGCGCCCATGCCGGTGGCGGGGTTGGCCTTCACCAATTGGTGGGGAATGTTGCCGGTGCCGTTCGGCGCCACCGCCACCTGCGTGGCCGTGACCTTCGAGCCGTCCGCGTTCTCCCAGGTGGCGGGCGGGCCGTAGTACTTGCCGACCTGCTTGCCGGCGCGGTCCATCAGTTTGGCGTCGGGGCCGACGAAGACCCACTCGTGCGCGCCCGGCGTGTTGGCCTTGGCACGGCATTCGTAGGTGATGTCGCCGGCGCCCACGGTTTCCATGGCCACGCGGTGGCCGGCGGGCACCTTCACGGCGTCGGGCAGGCTGGCCTGCGAAAACATCGGCATGGGCTTGGCGCCCATGCCGGAACAGGCGGCCAGGCCAAGCGCCGCTGCAATGGTGGAAGCCAGGACGGTCAGGGTGCGGATGTGCATGGTCGTTTCCTTGGTGTCTGATCGGTGGTGAAAAAGAAAGAGCCGCCGTCTGGAGTTCTGCATCTCGACGCCCCCTGCCCCGTGTACGCAGCCCGGCTGCCAATGGATTCAGGCGGGCCGCGCTGAATCCGCCGCCCCCGCCGGGCCGTACCTCGGACATGCGCACCGATGCCCCACAATCCGCCGATGACCGCACCCAGCCCCGACGCCGAACTGATGGCGCTGATCGACCGGATCGGCCATCGCGACGAAGCCGCCCTGCGACAGCTGTACGACCGCACCGCGCCCCGCCTCATGGGGCTGGCGATGCGGGTGGTGCGCCAGCGCGAGTGGGCCGAAGACGTGCTGCAGGAGTCCTTCCTCACCATCTGGCGCGTGGCCGGCGACTACCGCGCCTCGCTGAGTCCGCCGCTGGCCTGGCTGGGGCTCATCGTGCGCAGCCGCTCGCTCGACCTGCTGCGCCGCCGCACCGCCGACCGCGCCCAGCTCACGCAGGAGTTCGACGAGCTGATGGCCGACACCTTCGAATCCGACACGCCCAACCCGGCCGACATGGCCGATGCGAGCGAGCAGGCCTGGGCGCTGCACCAATGCCTGAGCCAGCTCGAGGGCCGCCAGCGCGAGGTGGTCAGCCTGGCCTACCTGCGCGAGATGAGCCACGGCGAACTGGCCGAACAGCTCAAGCTGCCGCTGGGCACCGTGAAGACCTGGATCCGGCGCGGGCTCGAGAAGCTGCGCACCTGCATGGGCCGCTTCGCCTGATCACGAGACCCGCCCCATGAACCTCCTTGCCCACCCCGAACTGCTCGAACTGCTGGCCGCCAGCCATGCGCTGGGCACGCTGCGCGGCGGCGCCCGCCGCCGCTTCGAAACCCTGGCGCGCGAGCAGGCGCCCGTGCGCGCCGCCGCGCTGGTCTGGCAGGGCCGGCTGGCCGGCATGACCGAGCTGCAGCAGCCCGTCGCGCCCGACCCGGCCGTCTGGACCCGCATCCGCAACCTGATCGACGCCGAGCAGGCGCAGCAGGCCCTCGAGCGGCAGCGCGACAACGCCGCGCCCATTGCGTCTGCATCGACGGGCGGCTGGCTGCGCAGCCTCGCGCTGTGGCGCGGCGCCGCCGCGGCCGGTGCGCTCGTGGCCGTGCTGGCCGTGGGCGTGGGCCTGAACCTGCGCGAGCAGCTGGTCAACGCGCCCGCCGTGCAGTACGTGGCCGTGCTGTCCGACGACAAGGCCGCCGCCTCCATGCTCGTGACCTTCGACCCGAAGAAGAAGCAGCTCGTGCTGCAGCGCGTGGGCAGCTTCCGCGAAGGCGCCGACAAGTCGCTGCAGCTGTGGGCCCTGCCGCCCGGCGGCGCGCCGCGCTCGCTCGGCGTGCTGGACAATGCACCGGCGCTGCGGCTGGCCGCCTCGGAATCCGATGTGCGCGTACCGGCGCTGGCGATCAGCCTGGAGCCCAAGGGCGGCGTGCCGAGCGCGGGCGGCCCGACCGGGCCGGTGCTGTTCCATGGCCCGCTGATCGAAAAAACGCTCTGACCCTGTCCTGAATTTCTCCGCTTCCGTTCTCTTTCCGATGCCTTCGATGAAATCCGCGCTGGCGGCCACCGCCGCCCTGCTGCTGGCAACCGCCGCCTTCACCGCCCAGGCCCAGACCGCGGCCGCCGCCTTCCCCTACGAAGCCGACGGCGCCACGGCCGCCGACACCGCCTCCGCCTACCTCGCCGCCAAGGCCCGCTGGCACAACGAACTGGCCGCCTTCGCGCGCGCCGACCAGGAGCGCTTTCCGGCGCCGGGCGGCGTGGTGTTCGTGGGCAGCTCCACGGTGCGCATGTGGACGCGCCTGTCGCAGGATTTTTCCCGCGTGCCGGGCGGCATCGTCAACCGCGGCTTCGGCGGCTCGACGCTGGCCGACTGCGCCCTGTTCGCTCGCGACCTGGTGGTGCGCTACAAGCCCCGGCAGGTGGTGCTCTATGCGGGCGACAACGACCTGGCCGAGGGCCGCACGCCGCTGCAGGTGCTGGACAGCTTCGCGCGCTTTGCCAACACGGTGCGCGCCGAGCTGCCCGATGTGCGCATCAGCTTCATCTCGGTCAAGCCCAGCCCGTCGCGCGAACAGCTCATGCCGCAGATCCGCGAGACCAACCACGTGATCTCGGCCTACCTGAACCTGCTGCCCAACAGCGAGTACATCGACATCCACACGCCGATGCTCGGCGCGGATGGACGGCCACGCCCCGAACTGTTCCGCGGCGACCGGCTGCACCTGACGGACGAGGGCTACCGGCTGTGGCAGTCGGTGGTGGCGCCGCACCTGCCGCAGCCGCCGGCGGCGCCGGCCTCGCCTTCCAACGCGCCCTGATCAGGGCGGCGGCAGCAGGTCCTGGTATTCGGGGAGCGTGAGCAGCTCCAGGTCGGGGAACTTGCGCACCGCCTCCTTGATGTTCTTCAGCGTCTGCGCCATGCGGGCGCGCACCGTCTTGCGCACCCAGGCCTGGTCGTCGGGCGACAGGCTGGCCAGGTAGTAGGCGCCCGGCACGCAGCCGTGCAGGAAGTTCTCGGCTTTGGCCTTGGCTTCGTTGAGTCGTTTCGCGTGGACCTGGGCGATCACCTGCGCCAGGTCGGCGCCCGGTGAGGCCTTGCGTGCATCGTTCAAGGCCGACATCGTGGGCCCGCTGCTCTCGAACGACGCAGGATGGCAGTGGACCCACGACAGGAACATCCGGTCGGCCGCCGACTGGCGATCCGCCCCATCGAGCCCGATGCGCCCGCTCAGCTGTTTCGCCGCGTCCGTATCGCCGTGCTCGGCCCCGAGCCAGCGCCAGCGCAGGCCCTCGCTCCAGCCGGCGCCACGCCCGAGAAAAACCGCCAGGGATTCGTAGGCAGGCGGATAGCCCTCTGCCGCCGCCGAGCGAAGGTCTTCCATTGCGCGGGCGCGGGTCGCGGCATCGACCTCCGAACCCAGCAGGAGCGCCGAACCACGGCGCACACGGCCAAGGGCGGAGCTGCTGTCGAGTGCGATTTCGCAGGCCGACGAGTAGTTCGGGCTGTAGCAGTTCAGCCAGCGCTGCACTTCCTGCTGCACCGCCTCCGGCAGCGCCGAATGCGCCGCCGCACCCCACGCCAGCACACAGGCCGCCAGTGCCCGTCTCCAAAGCACGGAATCGATCATCGCCCTCCCCCTCTTCTCAAAAAAACGAGCGGCGCTCCCTGCAGACACCTACGCCGGTGCAGGCTCCGAAGGCACGTCATCCGCCGGCGGCGGCACGTCGGCGCCGCGCGTGAAGCGCGCCACGAAGTACATCCCCGCGAACACCGCCGCCAGCAGCAGGCCGTCGCCCCACCAGGGCCGCGCCATCTGGTTGTCGCCGTAGAAGGCCAGCACCAGCAGCACCGCCACGAGGTGCGCGCAGAACACCGGCAGCGAGGCCGAGCCCATGGCCTCGAGCCAGTGCAGGCGCGGGATCTTGCGCATGAGCCAGGGCCCGAAGCGCACCGCCAGGATGCCCAGCGCCACCAGGTTCACGATGCGCAGCGGGCCGAGCTGCCACTTGTCGAACAGCAGGTTCATTTCCACATCGCCGCCGAACGGCGCCTGGCCGTTGATGCCGGTGTGGCGCCAGTAGAAACCGTACAGCGCGATGCCCGCCGCCAGCACCAGCAGCCAGGCCGGAAAGCGCAGCGGCCGGGCCTCGGGCGCATTGCGGCTGGCGCCCAGGCACAGGCCGGCGAACCACAGGAACTGCCAGGCGTAGGTGTTGAAGGCGCCCATCTCGTGGAACGGCACCGGCACGCCGAGGTAGCGCACCGCCAGCCCGTAGACCCATTCGCTGAGCCCGAACTGCGCCATCGCCCAGACCGTGGCGCTGGCCACCATCACGAGCGTCCAGCCGTGGCGCATGGCAAAGGCCAGCACCCAGGGGCTCATGAGCATGAAGAAGATGTACATCGGCAGGATGTCCAGCAGCGGCGGCTCGTAGATCAGCAGCAGCCCGAACAGGAAGCCGTCGCGCGGCTCGGCCAGGTAGTACGACACGAGGTTCTTGACCGCCGGCTGGTCGATGTGCACGCCGAGCGCCGCAATCACCGTGAACAAAAACAGCAGGATCGCCGCCTGGCACAGGTAGACCTTGAGCACGCGCCGCCAGAAGGCCTGGCGCATCGAGTCGACGCCGCGCACGTGGCCGATGCGGCTGTAGACCAGCCCTGCCACGAAGGCCGACAGCAGCACGAAGCCCTCGGCGGCCGACACGAAGCCGAAAGGCTGACCCAGTGGATCGGTCAGCCGCGTGGGCAGGTGGGTGACGGTCATCAGCACGAGCATCAGCCCGCGCAAGGCGTCTATTTCCCAGTAGCGTTTCATTCGGTCGGCGGCGAGGTCTTGGTGGCGGTCTGCGCAGCGCACGCACGACGTCAGCGATTGTAAGAAGACCGGCGTACGTCGACCGAACGCGCGCTTCAAACACGCACGGCCTATGACGCTTGGCACTCCCGAAGCGCCATGCAAATCGGCTACGCTGCGCGCTGCCTCAAGGTGGAGAACTCCGTGAACCGTTTCATTCCGACATTGCTACTGGCCGCCGGCGCGCTCGCGGCGGGCCCGGGCCATGCACTTCAGATCACCAGCCTGACCCCGCAGGGCGAAGTGGCGCGCGTGCGCCAGGTCGTCGCCAAATTCGATCAGGCGGCGGTCAACTTCGGCGACCCCAAGGCGCCCGCGCCGCTCACCGTGAGCTGCTCGGACGCGCAGGCCGGCAAGGGCACCGGCCGCTGGACCGACGCCAAGGCCTGGGTCTACGACTTCGAGAACGACCTGCCGCCCGGCGTGCGCTGCTCGGTCACCCGCGTTCCCACCTTCAAGCCGGCCGGCGGCGGCGAGCTGACCGGCCCCGAACGCTATCAATTCAATAGCGGCGGCCCGTTCGTGCGCAACTACATGCCGGGCACCTATGCCCGCATCGACGAGCAGCAGATGTTCGTGCTCGAGCTCAACGGCGCGGCCACGATCGACAGCGTGCGCCAGAACGTCTGGTGCGCGGCCGACGGTGTCGGCGAACGCATTCCGGCCAAGCTGCTCGAGGGCGAGGCGCGCACCGAACTGCTCAAGGCCTTCCACCGCGAGAAGGAAGCCGCCAAAGACCCGCTGCGCTTCATCACGATGCAGTGCAACCGCACGCTCACGCCGGGCGCCAAGGTGCAGGTCGTCTACGGCAAGGGCGTGGCCACGCCGTCGGGCGTCGCCAACAACGTGGAACGCCGTTTCGACTACCAGGTGCGCGAGCCCTTCGCCGTGTCCTTCACCTGCGAGCGCGAGAACGCGCAGGCCGCCTGCCTGCCGCTGCGCCCGATGCAGCTGCAGTTCAACGCGCCGGTGACGCGCAAGGTGGCCTCGCAGATCGTGCTCAAGGGCGACGGCAAGACGATCAAGGCCACGCTCGAAAGCGGCGGCGGCTCACAGAACGACGACGACGTGGTCAACAGCGCGAGCTTCGGCCCGCCGCTGGCCGAGAGCACGCAGTTCAGCATCGAGCTGCCTTCCGGCTTCCAGGACGCCTCGGGCCGCCCGCTGGGCACGCCCGGCAGCTTTCCGCTGAAGGTGGCGACCGGCGCGATGCCGCCGCTGGCCAAGTTCGCGGCCTCGCCCTTCGGCGTGATCGAGCGCCTGGCCGAGCCCGGCACCCCGGCCATGATGCCGGTCACGGTGCGCCGCGTGGAGCCGCAACTCATGGTGCAGGCGCTCACGCCCGGCAAGGTGAGCGACCTCAACCCCAAAACCGACGCCGAGATCATCGCGTGGTACCGCAAGGTGCGCCGCTACGACAGCTACACGGTCAGCCGCGACACCGCGCGCCGCGACGTGAAGGGTGCCCTGCCCCCGGTGATCGACAAGAACGAACGCTCGCACGTGCAGACGCGCATGGTGTCGCTGCTCGGCGGCCAGCCGGGCGTGAAGGCCCTGGACATGCCCAAGGCCGAGAGCGGCGACCCGCGCCCCTTCGAAGTGGTCGGCATCCCGCTCACGCCGGGCTTCCACGTGCTGGAGATCGCCTCGCAGAAACTCGGCGAAGCCCTGCTCGACGAGCGCTACAACGCCGGGCGCACGATGTACGTGCGCACCACCGCGCTGGCCACCAACCTGGCCGTGCACTTCAAGCTGGGCCGCGAGAACTCCATGGCCTGGGTCACCACGCTCGACAAGGGCAAGGTGGTGGCGGGCGCCGAGGTGCGCGTGTCCAGCTGCGACGGCAAGGCCGTGGCCACCGGCACCACCGACGCCAGCGGCATCGTGATGCTCAACGGCGTGTCGCCCGATGCACCGAGCTGCAACGGCCCGAACGAGTACGAGACCAGCGCCTGGTTCGTGAGCGCGCGCGCCAAGGACGACAAGGGCGTGGAAGACCTCGCCTTCACCTGGAGCGACTGGCAGCGCGGTATCGAGCCCTGGCGCTTCAACGTGCCCACCAGCCTGGACGTGCGCCCCGACGGCATCGCCCACACCATCTTCGACCGCACGCTGCTGCGCGCCGGCGAGACGGTGTCGATGAAGAGCCTGCTGCGCACGCAGACCAGCAAGGGCTTCGGCCTGCCCGAGAACCGGCCCGACACGCTGGTCGTGACCCACATGGGCAGCGGCCAGCGCTTCACCCAGCCGCTGGCCTGGCGCAAGACCGCCACCGGCGGCCTGAGCGCCGAGAACAGCTTTGCCATTCCGCCGGCCGCCAAGCTCGGCGTGTACCAGGTCGAGCTGCGCAGCGGCGACGGCACCAATGACGAAGGCAACAACCGCACCTACTCCACCGGCATCTTCCGCGTCGAGGAGTTCCGCCTGCCCGTGCTCGAAGGCCGCATCGCGCCCACTGAGAAGAAGCCGCTGGTGGCCGCCACGAGCGTGCCCACCGACGTGCAGATCAATTACGTGGCCGGCGGCGGCGCCGCCAACCTGCCGGTGCGCGTGTCGGCCATGGTGCGCGGCAAGGGCCTGAGCTTTTCCGACTACGACGCCTTCAGCTTCAACCCGCCGCGCGCCGCCGGCGACGGCAGCGAAGCCGCCACCGCCGCCGACACCAGCGCCGGCGAGGAAGACCTCAACAGCGTGAACGACACCCGCGTGATCGCCGACAAGCTGCCGCTCACGCTGAACAAGGACGGCGCCGGCAAGGTCACGATCGACAAGGTGCCCAAGGTGAAGGCGGCGCGCGAGCTGCTGCTCGAAGCCACCTACGCCGACCCGAACGGCGAGGTGCAGACCATTCGCAGCACGCAGACGCTGTGGCCCGCGTCGGTCATCGCCGGCATCAAGACCGAGGGCTGGGTCTCGACCAGCCAGAAGCTCAAATTCCAGGCGCTCGCGCTCGACCTCACGGGCAAGCCCCAGGCCGGCGTGACGCTCAACGTGCGCGCCGTGGCGCGCATCACGACCACCAGCCGCAAGCGCATGGTGGGCGGCTTCTACACCTACGACAACAAGACCGAGACCAAGGACATCGGCACCGTCTGCTCCGGCAAGAGCGATTCGCGCGGCCTGCTGCTGTGCGAGTCGGAGCTGAAGGAAGCCGGCGAGGTCGAGCTGGTGGCCAGCGCCACCGACAGCGACGGCCGCAGCGCCAGCGCCGTGAGTTCGGTCTACGTGACCAAGCAGGGCGAACTCTGGTTCGGCGGCGAGGACAACGACCGCATCGACGTGCTGCCCGAGAAGAAGAGCTACCAGCCCGGCGAGGTCGCCAAGTTCCAGGTGCGCAGCCCGTTCCGCTTTGCCACCGCGCTGGTGGCGGTGGAACGTGAAGGCATCGTCGAGACGCACGTGGTGCAGCTCGACGGCAAGGACCCGACGGTCAGCCTGCAGGTCAAGCCCGAGTGGGGGCCGAACGCCTACGTGAGCGTGCTCGCACTGCGCGGTCGCCTGCGCGAAGTGCCGTGGTACAGCTTCTTCACCTGGGGCTTCAAGGCGCCGCGCGAGTGGTGGACCGCCTTCTGGTACGAGGGCAAGGAATACGTCGCGCCCACCGCGATGGTCGACCTGAGCAAGCCCGCCTACCGCCTGGGCATGGCCGAGATCCGCGTCGGCACGCGCGCGCACCAGATCGACGTGACCGTCACCAGCGACAAGCCCAGCTACCCGATCCGCAGCAAGGCGCAGGTCACCATCACCGCCAAGCTGCCCGACGGCAAGCCAGCCGCCGGCGCCGAAGTGGCCCTGGCCGCGGTCGACCAGGCCCTGCTCGAGCTCATGCCCAACGACAGCTGGAACCTGCTCAACGCGATGCTGCAGCGGCGCAGCTGGGGCGTGAGCACCTCCACCGCGCAGATGGAAATCGTCGGCCGGCGCCACTACGGGCGCAAGGCCGTGCCCGCGGGCGGCGGCGGCGGCAAGGGCCAGACGCGCGAACTGCTCGACACCCTGCTCGTGTGGAACCCGAAGATCGTGCTCGACGCCAACGGCCAGGCCGTGGTGACGGTGCCGCTCAACGACGCGCTCACCACCTTCAAGATCGTGGCCGTGGCCGATGCGGGCACCAGCCTGTTCGGCACCGGCCAGGCCAGCATCCAGGCCACGCAAGACCTGCAGATCATCAGCGGCCTGCCGCCGCTGGTGCGCGAGGACGACCAGTTCCGCGCGCAGATCACCTTGCGCAACACCACGCAGAAGCCGATGAAGGTGGAGGCCACGCCGCGCGCCACGCTGCTCACGCTCGAGACGCAGACCGTCGACATCCCGGCCGGCGAATCGCGCGAAGCGGCCTGGAACGTGACCGCGCCCGCGCAGCTCGCGCAGACGCGCGCTGAAGCCATCCTGTGGGAGATCGAGGCGAAAGACACGGTCGGTGGCGCGCGCGACGCGCTCAAGGTGCGCCAGCGCATCGTGCCCGCCGTGCCGCTCACGGTGCAGCAGGCCACGCTGGTGCAGGTCGACGGGCCGTTCACGCTCGACGTGGCACCGCCTGCCGACGCCCTGCCCGGCCGCGGCGGCCTGAAGATGTCGCTGCAACCCAAGCTGGCCGAAGGCCTGCCGGGCGTGCGCGACTGGTTCGCCAACTACCCCTTCAGCTGCCTCGAACAGAAGACCAGCAAGGCGGTCGGCCTGCGCGACGCGAAGATGTGGCAGGGCGTGCTGGCCACGCTGCCGACCTACCTGGACAGCGACGGCCTGGCCAGCTACTTCCCGCCGCGCGACGGCGAAGCCAACCGCGGCAGCGACATCCTCACGTCGTACCTGCTCGCGGCCACGCACGAAGCGGCGCAGCTCAACCCCGCCTTCGCGCTCGCCGACGACGCGCGCGCACCGATGGAATCGGGCCTGATCGCGTTCGTCGAAGGCCGCGTCACGCGCGAGTTCTGGAGCCCGCGCAAGGACCTGGACGTGCGCAAGCTCGCCGCGCTCGAAGCGCTCTCGCGCTACGGCAAGGCCAAGGGCAGCATGCTCGGCAGCATCACCATCGCGCCGAACCAGTGGCCCACCAGCGCGGTGATCGACTGGGTCAACATCCTCAAGCGCGTGAACGACGTGCCGCAGCGCCAGCAGCGCCTGGACGAGGCCAACAACGTGCTGAAGGCGCGCCTGTCCTACCAGGGCACCAAGTTGATCTTCAGCACCGAGCAGGACGACTACTGGTGGTGGCTCATGACCAACGGCGACGTCAACACCGCACGCCTGCTGCTCACGGTGATGGACGACCCGGCCTGGAAGGACGACATCGGCAAGCTCGCCAACGGCTTCATCGGCCGCCAGCAGAACGGTGCCTGGCACACCACCACCGCCAACCTGTGGGGCGGGCTGGCGCTGGAGAAGTTCAGCAAGGTGTTCGAGAGCACGCCGGTGGCCGGCGTCACCGCCGCCACGCTGGGCGCGGTGAAGGCGCAGGTCGACTGGAGCAAGGTGGAGCGCGTGAAGGCCAGCGACGCAACCGGCGCCCCGAACCAGACCACGATGTTCGGCGCGCCCGCCTCGCCGGGCAACCTGCGCAACAACACGATGTTCCTGCCCTGGTCCGCATCGCCCACGGGTGCGCCCGTGCGCGACACGCTGCTGGTCACGCAGCAGGGCACCGGCAAGCCGTGGCTCACGCTGCAGTCGCTGGCCGCCGTGCAGCTGAAGGCGCCGTTCGCGGCGGGCTATGCGCTGAAGAAGACCGTCACGCCGGTCGAGCAGGCCGTGGCCGGCAAGTACACGCGCGGCGACGTGCTGCGCGTGAGCATCGAGGTCAACGCCAGCACCGACATGACCTGGGTCGTGATCACCGACCCGGTCCCGGGCGGCGCCACCATCCTGGGCAGCGGCCTGGGCCGCGACTCGCAGATCGCCACGCAGGGCGAGAAGAAGAGCGGTTCCGGCTGGCCGGCCTTCGAAGAGCGCAGCTTCGAGGCCTTCCGCAGCTACTACGAGTACCTGCCCAAGGGCGTCGTGAAGATGGAATACACCGTGCGCCTGAACAACGTCGGCGACTTCGCGCTGCCGCCCAGCCGCGTGGAAGCGATGTACGCGCCCGAGATGTTCGGCGAGACGCCGAATGCGCGGGTGAAGGTGGAGGCGGCGAAGTAACGCGGTCATGGTGAAGGCGGGCCGTCATCCCGCCTTCACCGCGCCTCGTCACCATCGCGGCGAACCCACAACCTGGAGAACCCCATGGGCTTGGCCGTTTGCGTCGGCATCCTCGCCGACCTGATCGAGAACGATCCCGAGAGCGCCAAACACTTCGAGGCGGATTTCGCTGCCGCGAACCGCAAGCTCGCCGAAGCCGGCCTGCCGCCGCACGTGGAGCCGCGCAGCCTGCCGCCGCTCGAATCCCGCGCGCCACTCGATGGCCTGCCCTACTCGTTCATCCACTACCTGCGCCGCGCCTACGCGCACCGCGTGACGACGCCCGGCTGGATTGCCACGCCCTTGCCGGAAGACACCGATCCCACGGAAGACGAGACGCTCGAAGACGTGGCCAACATGTTCGAAAGCCACCTGCTGTGCCACTCCGACGCGGAAGGCTTCTACCTGCCGGTCGACTTCGACGAAGTGATCTTTGCCGGGGAAGACGAGACCGACCTGCCCGGCGGCATGCTCGGCTCGTCGTACCGCCTGCTCGAGGAACTGGTGCTGGTGGCGCCCGCGCTCGGCATCACGCTTTCGGACGGCGAGCTGTCGGACGAGGAAGCCGCGCGGATCGCCGACAGCATGGGCGAGGACGAAGGCCTCTACCGGGAGATCGAGTCGTGGCTGCTGCTGTACGAATCGGCGCGGCTGAGCATCGCGCACAAGACGGCGATCGTTTTCACCTGAGGGCGATGCGGCTGATCGATCGGCTGTAAGGTCCGCAGACCATGTTCGAGACCACCATCCACTGGGTCCGCGACATACCGCCGCATCGGCTGGGCCTGATGGCACGCCCGCGCGGCGGCGACCTGCTGCGCGCCGAGGTGGCGTCCTGGCAGCGTGCCTCGCTGGACATGGTGGTCTCCCTGCTCGAGGCACAGGAAATCAGGGCACTTGAACTCCAGGAAGAGCCTGCGCTCTGTGCCGAACATGGGATCGTGTTCCGGCATTTCCCGATTCCGGATCGCGGCATACCGGCATCGCAGCGGGACGCGGTGGCCTTCATTGCCGAACTGGGCGCCGAGCTGGTGAGCGGAAAGGCCATCGCCATCCACTGCCGCGCAGGCATCGGCCGCACGGGCCTCATCGCGGGCAGCCTGCTGCACGGGCTCGGCGTTCCGCGCCAGAACATCTTCCACCTGCTGAGCCGCTCGCGGGGCGTCGACATGCCCGACACACCGGAGCAGGCGGAATGGGTCGCGCAGTACATCCTCGGCACCCACCGCCCACCGCCCCCATGAAGAAGTCGATCCGCATCGGCCGCGCGCCAGTCGATCCACAGGCGCCGTCGGGAAGCGAACACGACGGATCGCTCTCGTGCCCCAAGCCCTGGGACGCACTCGAGGCCACCGCCACGCCCGGCGTCCGGTATTGCAGCGACTGCGGCAAGAACGTGTTCCAGGTGGACACCACCGAAGAGGTGCGCGAGGCCGCCCTGCTGGCGCGCTGCGTCGCGATCGCGGACGACAGCGCCCATGCCCGCGCACACGACAGCGCAACGAACACGCACGACACCCGCCCCATGACGCCTCGAGACCGCATTCACTTCGCCGGCAACCCGTGGCCCGAAGGCCATCCCATCAAGGAGTTCCGCTGGACCGCGTCCGTGAGGAACAACGAGGTGTGGTTCGACCTGCACCTGCGCAGTGAAGACTACGACGCCGAGCGCGAGATCGACGAGCCCGAAGACGAGGACATCGACTACCCGTCCGACTGGGACGCGCCCGGGGTCTGGACCAACTACCACCGCTGCACGCTGTCGTCGACCGCCTGGGGCGACGGCGGTGGCTTCGCGGTCTGCGCACTGCCCGACTTCAGCCTGGCGCGACTCGACGGGCTCGAGGTCAGCATCGATCTGCCGCCGCCCGAAGACACGGAAGACAACGTCTTTCACATCTACCTGCTTGGACACGACGCCGCGGCCCACCATCACATCCGCTTCGACCGCATCGCGGGCACCGACCGCTTCGACATCACGTGGACCGGAAAGATCGCACTGGCCTACACGGGCGACTGCGAATACAAGTACGACTTCAGCGCGCGGCTGCACGACGTCGACGCGCCGCGCATTCCCGCATGAACGTTGCCGTCCGTTCCCATGAAGCGCCTGCTCGAAATCCGCACCTACCGCCTCAAGCCCGGCACCCTCGACGACTTCCACCGCGCGATGCATGAACGCGCGGTGCCCATGCTGCGCAGCAAGGGCATGGAGGTGGTGAGCTACGGCCGGTCGGACCACGAGGAAGAGAGCTACCACCTCGTGCGCGCCTACGCGAGCCGCGAGGCGCTGGAGGCCGAGCAGGCGGCGTTCTACGGTTCCACCGAATGGCGCGAGGGCCCGCGCAGCGCGCTGGTCGACCGCATCGAGACCTACCTGAACACGCTGCTGTGGCTCTCGCCGGAGGGCGTCGACAGCCTGCGCGCGCTCAACGAACCAGCGCGTTGAACATCTGTCGACGACGCACGGTGCGCGGGCCTACACTGCGCCTCCCGTCATCCCCCCAACTCACTGGAGAAACGCATGAACACCCAGGAAATCGCCGCCAAGCTCGTGGCGCTGTGTAAAGCAGGGACATTCGATGAAGCCCAGGCGCTCTACGCGCCCGAGGCCGTTAGCGTCGAGGCCAGCGCGCCGCCCGGGATGTCGCGCGAGTCGGTGGGCCTGTCCGCCATCCGCGCCAAGGGCGAATGGTGGGTCGCCAACCACGAGGTGCACTCGTTCCAGGTGGCCGGCCCCTGGCCGCACGACGACCGCTTCATCGTGGGCTTTCGCTTCGACGTGACCATGAAGCCCACGGGCCAGCGCTTCACGATGGAAGAGATGGCGCTGTACACCGTCAAGGACGGCAAGATCGTGCGCGAAGAGTTCTTCTACGAGGGCGACTGAGCCCGGGCAGGCGCGCGCCGCGACCGGATCGCCCGTCTGCTTCACCATTGTTGACGATTGAATCGTTCTCTCCATGGCAACGCCAATGGGCACCTCCCGCCTTCTGAACTAACGTCGAAACCGACGCCTGCACGGGCTGTCCGGCAGGCGCACCGGCGTTCATTCACAGAGGGAGGAAATCATGGTCACAGGACTCCACGTCACGCAACAACGCTCGTTCACCAACCCGGCGGACTACGAGGCTTTCTCGCTGATCCGCGTGCACAACCAGCGGCTCGCGCCGCTGGGCGGGCGCAACGCCTGGGTGGTGCTGAAGACGAACGCCGGCAAGCGCTGCTGCCGCATGATCCGGGGCATCGGCCGCGACCCGGGCTTCCCCGAAGACGGCATCGAGATCGACTACGAGACCCGGCTCGCGCTGCAGATTCCCAAGAGCAGCATCAACATGCAGGGCTTTCACGGCTGCGCGATGGAAATCCGCCGGGCCACCGCGCTGGAGGTGTTGCGCGCACATTGGGACCACCCCGATCCCGCCTACCGCATCCCGCTGCAGATCAGCCTCGTGAGCTTCGTGCTGGGGGTGATCGGGCTGGGGCTGGGTGTCCTGAGCCTGAAGTAGCCTTTGCCCGGCGGGTGCTGCGCAACCAGGCGCTGTTTCGCTAGACTGGCCGCGCGGCCCCTGCGCCGCGCCTGACCGGAGCATTCGCCATGTGCCGCAGCATCAAGACCCTCTACAACTTCGAGCCCCCTGCCACCGAGCAGGAGATCCGCGCCGCCGCCCTGCAGTTCGTGCGCAAGCTCAGCGGCTTCAGCGTGCCCTCGCGCGCCAACGAGCAGGCCTTCGAGCGCGCCGTGGACGAGGTGGCCGCCACGGCCGCGCGGCTGATCGACTCGCTGGTCACCACGGCCGAGCCGCGCGACCGTGCCATCGAGGCCGAGCGCGCCAAGGCGCGGTCTGCGCTGCGCTTCGGCGCACCTGTTTCGACCTCGGACGCATGAAAAAGACTTCGTTCCCGCGCTGAACGGCGCACCGCCCTTCCCACACCACCAGGAGCATCCATCCCCATGCCCATCGAACTCTGGCTCGCCTTCGTCGCCGCGTCCGCGCTGCTCTTGATCATTCCGGGGCCGACCATCCTCACGGTGATCAGCTATTCGATGTCGCACGGCCGACGCGCCAACGTGCCGCTGGTGGCCGCCGTGGCGCTGGGCGATTCGACCGCGCTGGTGGTGTCGCTGCTGGGCCTGGGCGCGTTGCTGGCCACCTCGGCCTTCTGGTTCACGGTGGTGAAGTGGGTCGGCGGCCTGTACCTGCTGTACCTGGGCATCAAGCTGCTGCGCGCCGGCATCTCGTCCACCGAGACCGCCGCGCCGGCCGCACCGGCCTCGCGCTGGCGCCTGTTCGCCAACACCTACCTGGTGACGGCGCTGAACCCCAAGGGCATCGTGTTCTTCGTGGCCTTCCTGCCGCAGTTCATCCGCCCGGGCGCCGACGTGTCGCATCAGATGTGGGTGCTGGCGCTGACCTTCGTGGCGCTGGCCACGCTCAATGCCACGCTCTACGCGGTGTTCGCGAGTTCGGCCGGCCGGCTGCTCGCCTCGCCGCGCGCGCAGCGGCGCTTCCACCTGGCGGGCGGCTCGCTGCTGAGCGCGGCCGGCCTGTGGGCGCTGATGGCGCGCCGCGCTGCCTGAGCACATCCACACACGCACAAGAAAGAAAAAAGACCGCGGGGCTGCGCGCCTCGCGGTCTTTTTCTTTGGGGGCCTTCGGCCCCGGTGTCAGTAGCGGTAGGGATTGTTCGGCCGGCGGTCGTAGCGATTGGGCACGCCGTCGTTGTCGCGGTCGCGGTCGTAGCGGTTGGGCACGCCGTCACGGTCGCGGTCGTAGCCGTGGCCGCGCGGGGGCGGGCCCCGGTCGTAGGGTGCGACCACGCAACCAGCCAGGATGGCCGAGGCGGCCAGCAGAAGCGCGAGTGTTTTCGTCATGCGGAGTTCTCCTTGGGTGGGGCTGTACGGTCGGGCGCGCCTGCTGCGAGCCCGTACCGTATTGAAGCCCCGCTGCGTGCGCGTCGGGTTTCCAGATGCAGGCGCTTGTGTGAAGTTCGTTACCGGATGTGGAACCTTTGCCTGCGCTTGAGCACGCCGTAGCGACGTGGCACGATCCCGCCGATGACCGCCACGCAGCCCCAGCCCTCCCTGCCCGACCTCGCACGGCTGCGCCGCGTGCGCGACCGCATCGACCGCGAGCACGCGCAGCCGCTGGACGTGGAAGCGCTCGCGCGCGACGCGAACATGTCGGCCGGGCACCTCAGCCGCCAGTTCCGGCTCGCCTATGGCGAGTCGCCCTACGCCTACCTGATGACGCGGCGCATCGAGCGCGCGATGGCGCTGCTGCGCCGCGGCGACCTGAGCGTGACCGAGGTCTGCTTCGAGGTCGGCTGCGCCTCGCTGGGCACCTTCACCACGCGCTTCACCGAGTTGGTGGGCGTGTCGCCCGGCGTCTACCGGCGCGAGGCGGCGCAGGCGACGGCGGGCATGCCGGCGTGCATCGCCAAACAAGTGACGCGCCCGATCAGGAATCGAGAAGCGCGAAACCCCGAGTCGCACCTAGCATGACGGCCCGTACACACTTCGGACCCTCGTCACCATGAACCTCAGCATCCACTCGAGCTTTCTCCCGCACACCGACGCGCAGGCCTCGCTGGCCTTCTACCGCGACACCCTCGGCTTCGAGGTGCGCAACGACGTCGCCTACGGCGGCATGCACTGGATCACGGTCAGCCCGGCCGGCCAGCCCGCCACCTCCATCGTGCTGTACCCGCCGGCCGCCACGCCCGGGCTCACCGACGACGAGCGCCGCACCATCGCCGAGATGATGGCCAAGGGCACCTTCGCCTCGCTGCTGCTGGCCACGCCCGACCTCGAAGGCACCTTCGAGCGCCTGCAGGCCCGCAGCACCGAGATCGTGCAGGAGCCCACCGACCAGCCCTACGGCGTGCGCGACTGCGCGGTGCGTGACCCGGCGGGCAACCTGATCCGCATCCAGCAGACGCGCTGAGCCGGCCCGCCGGCGCCGCAGCCCCCTGACCTCCTGCACGGGCGCCGCCGCCGTGGCGGCCCCGTGTCCCTTCCAGAGAAAGACCCGATGAGCAGCAAGGCCCCGAAGAAGGAAGCAACGCGCACGAAGGACGCGAACGGCGGGCACGCCGCCGACCACCACGACCTCATCCGCGTGCAGGGCGCGCGCGTGAACAACCTGAAGGACATCAGCGTCGAGCTGCCCAAGCGCCGGCTCACGGTGTTCACGGGCGTCTCGGGCTCGGGCAAGAGCTCGCTGGTGTTCGGCACCATCGCGGCCGAGTCGCAGCGGCTCATCAACGAAACCTACAGCGCCTTCGTGCAGGGTTTCATGCCGACGCTGGCGCGGCCCGAGGTCGACGTGCTCGACGGCCTGACGACCGCGATCATCGTGGACCAGGAGCGCATGGGCGGCGATCCGCGCTCCACCGTCGGCACCGCGACCGACGCCAACGCGATGCTGCGCATTCTCTTCAGCCGCCTGGGCAAGCCGCACATCGGCTCGCCCAGCGCCTTCGCGTTCAACGTGCCTTCGGTGAAGGCCACCGGCGCCATCACGGTGGAGCGCGGCGCCAGCAAGACCGTGAAGCAGACCTTCAGCCGCACCGGCGGCATGTGCCCGCGCTGCGAAGGCCGGGGCGCGGTCACCGACTTCGACCTGAGCGCGTTCTACGACGACAGCAAGTCGCTCAACGAAGGCGCGCTCACCATCCCGGGCTTCAGCATGGAAGGCTGGTACGGGCGCATCTTCAACGGCTGCGGCTTCTTCGACCCCGACAAGCCGATCCGCAAGTTCACGAAAAAAGAACTCGACGCCCTGCTCCACAAGGAGCCGACCAAGATCAAGATCGACGGCATCAACCTCACCTACCAGGGCCTCATTCCGCAGGTGCAGAAGTCGTTCCTGGCCAAGGACGTCGAGGCGATGCAGCCGCACATCCGCGCCTTCGTGGAACGGGCCGTGACCTTCACCACCTGCCCCGAGTGCGAAGGCACGCGGCTGAGCGAGGCGGCGCGTTCGTCGCGCATCAAGAAGCTCAACATCGCCGAGGCCTGCGCGATGCAGATCAGCGACCTCGCCGCGTGGGTCGGCGGCCTGAACGAGCCCTCGGTGGCGCCGCTGCTGGCCAAGCTGGCGCACACGCTCGATTCGTTCGTCGAAATCGGCCTCGGGTATCTGAGCCTGGACCGCCCCTCGGGCACGCTCTCGGGCGGCGAGGCGCAGCGCGTGAAGATGATCCGCCACCTGGGCTCCTCGCTCACCGACGTGACCTACGTCTTCGACGAACCGACCATCGGCCTGCACCCGCACGACATCCAGCGCATGAACGAGCTGCTGCTGCGGCTGCGCGACAAGGGCAACACGGTGCTGGTGGTGGAACACAAGCCCGAGGCCATCGCCATCGCCGACCACGTCGTCGACCTCGGCCCCGGCGCGGGCTCGGCGGGCGGCACGGTCTGCTTCGAAGGCAGCGTGGCAGCGCTGCGCACCAGCGGCACGCTCACGGGCCGGCACCTGGACGACCGGGCCGCGCTCAAGAAGAAGCTGCGCCAGCCCACCGGCGCGCTGCCGATCCGCGGCGCCAAGGCGCACAACCTGCGCAACGTCGATGTCGACATTCCGCTGGGCGTGCTGGTGGTCGTGACCGGCGTGGCGGGCTCGGGCAAGAGTTCGCTGGTGCACGGATCGATTCCCGCCGGCGCGGGCGTGGTGGCGGTCGACCAGGGCGCGATCCGCGGCTCTCGCCGCAGCAACCCCGCCACCTACACCGGCCTGCTCGACCCGATCCGCAACGCCTTCGCCAAGGCCAACGGCGTGAAGCCGGCGCTGTTCAGCGCCAACTCCGAGGGCGCCTGCCCCACCTGCAACGGCGCGGGCGTGATCTACACCGACCTGGCGATGATGGCCGGCGTGGCCACGATCTGCGAGGAGTGCGAGGGCAAGCGCTTCCACGCCTCGGTGCTCGAACATCATTTCGGCGGGCGCGACATCAGCGAGGTGCTCGCGATGCCGGTGACCGAGGCCACGGCCTTCTTCGGCGAGGGCCCGGCGCGCACGCCGGCCGCGCACGCCATCCTGCAACGGCTGGCCGACGTGGGCCTGGGCTACCTGAGCCTGGGCCAGCCGCTCACCACGCTGTCGGGCGGCGAGCGCCAGCGGCTCAAGCTGGCCACGCACATGGCCGAGAAGGGCGGCGTGTACGTGCTCGACGAGCCGACCACCGGCCTGCACCTGGCCGACGTGGCGCAGCTGCTGGCCCTGCTCGACCGGCTGGTGGATGCGGGCAAGTCGGTCATCGTCATCGAGCACCACCAGGCGGTGATGGCGCACGCCGACTGGATCATCGACCTGGGCCCCGGCGCCGGTCACGACGGCGGGCGCGTGGTCTTCGAGGGCACGCCGGCCGATCTGGTCGCCAAGCGCGCCACGCTCACCGGCCAGCATCTCGCGGCGTACGTCGGCACCTGACGCGCCCGTGGGCGAGCCCCGGAAGGCATGGCGGAGAATGGGCCGTCTCCGCTTTGCCTGCCGCCCCGCGGCCCCGTCTGCTGCGATGCCTCTTGCGTTCTCGTTTTCTTCCACCGCCCGGCACACCCTGGCCGTGGTCCTGCTGACGGCAGCCGCCGCACCCTCCGCCTGGGCGCTGGCCAGCTTCGAGGAGGTCAAGCGCGACTTCCGTTCCTCCGAGACCGCCGTGCTCGACCGCCAGGGAGAGCTGCTGCAGCGCGTGCGCACCGACCCCACGGTACGGCGCGGCCAGTGGACCGCGCTGGCCGACGTGTCGCCCGCGCTGCGCGCGGCCATGGTGCTGAGCGAGGACAAGCGCTTCTACGAACACAGCGGCGTCGACTGGCGCGCCGCCTCGGCCGCCGCCTGGGGCAACCTGTGGAACACGCGCACGCGCGGCGCCTCGACCATCACCATGCAGCTGGCGGGCCTGCTCGACGACGACCTGCGCCGCGCGGCGGGCGGGCGCAGCTTCACGCAGAAGATCGGCCAGACCGTGGCCGCCACGCAGCTGGAGCGCCGCTGGCGCAAGGACCAGATCCTCGAGGCCTACCTGAACACGGTGCCCTTCCGCGGCGAGATCGTCGGCATCGACGCGCTCTCGCGCACGCTCTTCAGCAAGGCCCCGAGCGGGCTCGACGCGCGCGAAGCCGCCGTGGCCGCCGCGCTGGTGCGCGCGCCCAACGCCCGCCCCGCGCTGGTGGCGCAGCGCGCCTGCGAGGTGCTGCGCGTGATGGAGCCCGGCGCCAGGACCGACTGCGAGGCACTCGACATGTTCACCAGCGCGGTGGTGCAGCGGCGTGCGTTCGAGCCCAACGAAGGCATCGCGCAGCATGCCGCGCGGCGGGTGCTGCGCGAGCTGCGTGATGCCGGGGATGCAAAAGCCACCGCGCCCACCAGCGTGCGCACCACGCTGCGCGCGCCGCTGCAGCGCTACGCGCTCGACAGCCTGCAACGCCACCTGCGCGAACTGCGCGACCGCCACGTGGAAGACGGCGCGCTCGTGGTGCTCGACAACGCGAGCGGCGAGGTGCTGGCCTGGGTCGGCTCCTCGGGCCCGCTGAGCCAGGCCGCCGAGGTCGACGGCGTGACCGCGCTGCGCCAGCCCGGCTCCACGCTCAAGCCGCTGCTGTACGCGCAGGCCCTGGCCGAGAAGCGCATCACGGCGGCCTCGCTGATCGAGGACTCGTCGGCGCAGATCAGCACCGCGAGCGGCCTCTACATTCCGCAGAACTACGACCGCCGCTTCAAGGGCCCGGTGTCGGCGCGCACCGCGCTGGCCGCCTCGCTCAACGTGCCGGCCGTGCGCACGCTGGTGATGGTGTCGCCCGAGGCCTTCGCGCGCGAGCTGCGCGCCGCCGGCCTGCCGCTGCGCGAGAGCGGCGACTATTACGGCTACAGCCTGGCGCTGGGCAGCGCCGAGGTGTCGCTGCTGTCGCTGGCCAATGCCTACCGCATGATGGCCAACGGCGGGCGCTTCGGGGCGACCACGCTCACGCCGCGCCCACCCGCCCCGGCCGGCAAGCACAAGCCCGCAGAAGCCGCGCCGCTGCTCGACCCGCGCGCTGCCTTCATCGTCAGCGACATCCTCTCCGACCCGAACGCGCGCACGCGCACCTTCGGCCTGGACAGCATCCTCTCGACCCGCTTCTGGACCGCCGTGAAGACCGGCACCAGCAAGGACATGCGCGACAACTGGGCCATGGGCTGGTCGCAGCGCTACACGGTCGGCGTGTGGGTCGGCAACGCCAGCGGCGCCTCGATGTGGGACGTGAGCGGCACCAGCGGCGCCGCGCCCGTGTGGGCCGAGGTGATGCGCTTCCTGCACGCGCGCGAACCCAGCCGCGCGCCCGCGCCGCCCGCCGGGCTGGTCGAGGCGCGCGTGAGCTTCGGCCCGGGCGCCGACGGCAGCCCGCTCGAAGCGGCGCGCAGCGAATGGTTTTTGCAGGGCACCGAGCAGCCGCTGTTCGCACTCGACACCGGCATGGCGAGCGACGCCGCCTCGGCGCGCATCACGGCGCCGGCCGACGGCACGATCCTGGCGCTCGACCCCGACATTCCGCCGCAGCGCCAGCGCGTGCGCTTCGAAGCCGAAGGGCGCGGCGTGCAGTGGCGCATCGACGGCAAGTTCCACGCGCGCGGCAACAGCGCGCAGTGGCTGCCGTGGCCGGGGCGGCACCTGATCGAGCTGGTGGACGCCAGCGGCAAGGTGGTCGACCAGCGCCGGGTTGAAGTGCGTGGTGCGGGCGTGGTGGCGGCGAAGGGCGCACGCCGATGAACGCGCCGTTGTCGCTGCCCCGCTGGCTGTCGCTGTGCCTCGCCTTGCTGCTCGTGCTGGGCCTCGCCGGCCAGCGCGCCGCGCAGGCCAAGCCCGTGCCGGTGCCGCCGATGAG
Source organism: Variovorax sp. KBS0712 (assembly GCF_006323185.2). Taxonomy (NCBI): domain Bacteria; kingdom Pseudomonadati; phylum Pseudomonadota; class Betaproteobacteria; order Burkholderiales; family Comamonadaceae; genus Variovorax; species Variovorax sp. KBS0712. The sequence goes on from NZ_VCCD02000002.1 coordinate 285,054, forward strand.
CTCGCGCGTGGTCGACCTCGCGCAGGCGCTGCCGGCCGGCGAGGCCGAGGCGCTGCGCGCGCAGATCGCCGACATCCAGGGCCGCACCCAGGCCCAGCTCGCGGTGCTCATCGTGCCGACCACGGGCGAGGACAGCATCGAGGCCTACGCCACGCGCGTCTTCGCGAAGTGGCGGCTGGGCCGCAGCGACGCCGACGACGGCATCCTGCTGCTCGTGGCGCAGAAAGACCGGCGCATGCGCATCGAGGTCGGCACCGGCCTCGAAGGCACGGTGACCGACATCCAGGCGGCCCGCATCATCGACCGCGAAATGGCGCCGCGCTTTCGCGAGGGCGACTTCGCCGGCGGCGTGCAGGCGGCCGTGGGCGCGCTCGCGCGGCTGCTCGACGGCGAGGTGGGCGTCGTCGCACCCGAGTCGCAGCAGATCGTCGTGGACCGCGCCCCCGCGCCCGACGACGAGAAGGTCACCAGCCTGACGCGCGGCGGCCGCGTCACGCCCGAGGGCTGGGGCCTGATGGGCGTGGTGCTGTGGGGCCTGGGCCTGGGCATCTGGCACGGCCGCGGCGTCCCGCGCGACCCGCGGCGCGGCAGCTCGGCCTCGCGGCGCGCCGAAGAGAAAAAACGCAAGGGCAAGGGCAAGCGCAAGGGCAGCACGCGCCCCGAACCCTGGGCCGACGCCCTGGCGGCGATCGAGCCCGCACCGGCGCGTGCGCGCCCTGCCCCGCGCGACCTGCGCCTGGTGCTCGGCCTGCTCGGGGCCGGCCCGCTGGCGGCCGGCGCGGCGCTGCTGAACCCGGCCATCGCGCTGGTGCTGGCGATGCCGGCGATCTTCGGCTACGGCCTGGGCTTTCTCTGCGGCATGTCGCGCACGGCAGCCATCTTCATGGGCGGCTTCGTGCTCGTGATCGCGTCGCTGGTCGCCATTGCGTGGACGGTCGGCGCCGACCGCTTCTGGTGGGGCTTTTTGTGGGCGCTGTGCATCGGCGGCGTGACGCTGTTCGCGGTGATCATCGTGCGCTGCATGGTCAACACCTTCCAGCGCAGCGTGATCAGCTTCCTCGTCCGGCTGGTCATCGTGGCGGGCATCTGCGGCTACGTGTTTCACATCACCTCGCCCGGCCCGGTGCCGGACACCTCGTGGATTCCCATTGGGCTGGCGGCGTTCTTCTCGATGCTGATCGGCTTCCTGCCGCCCGGCGTCTGGGAATCGGGCAGCAGCGACGACGATGGGGACAGCGGCTGGAGCAGCAGTTCGTCGTCCTCTTCCTCGTCGTCGTCTTCGTCCTCCTCGGACAGCGGCGGTTCGAGCAGCGGCGGCGGCGCCTCGGGCAGCTGGTAAAGCGGGCGGCAGGGCCCCCTTCCGCGCCGCCTCATGCCCCTCCCGCCGACCGCGTCTTTTTAACAGTGGTTAAATTCATCCAATCATTCAATGAATAAGCCGCCCTGATCCCATGCTCGTCCAACCGCCCCGCACCTCCCTGGCCGACGCCGCCGCGAACAGCATCCGCACCGAGATCGCGGCGGGCCGCTGGCCCATCGGCTCGCGCATTCCGATCGAGCCCCAGCTGGCGCAGCTGCTGGGCGTGAGCCGCGGCACGGTGCGCGAGGCGGTGAAGACGCTGGTCTCGCGCGGCCTGCTCGAAGTGCGGCAGGGTTCGGGCACGTACGTGCGCTCGGGCTTCGACCCCTCGGCCAGCCTGCAGAAGCTGCGCTTGGCCAGCCTGCGCGACCAGTTCGAGGTGCGCCGCGCGCTCGAGGTCGAGGCCGCCCGGCTCGCCGCCGTGCGCCACACCGCGAAAGACCTGCGCCGGCTGAACGCCCTGCTCGACAAGCGCGGCCAGCCCGACCTGGCCGACGGCGGCGCGGCCTTCATCGAGCGCGACCTGGCCTTTCACCTGGCCATCGTCGATGTGTCGGGCAACCTGGCGCTGGTCGAGACCTGCCGCTTCATCACCGGCTACATCAAGGAAACCATCGCCAGCACGCTGAGCGCCAGCCTGCCCGAGCCCGACGAGGCGGCGCACCGCGCCATCGTCGAAGGCATTGCGAGCCGCGACCCCGAGCGCGCCGCCGCCGCCGTGCGCGAGCTGATGGCGCCGACGCTCAACGCGCTCGCACTGGGCACCGCATGAACTCCATGACCTTGCCCACGGGTGTTGCTGCGCGCACCCAGGCGGCGCCATCGGGCGCCGAAGAACTGCTGATCGACGCCGAAGTCGACAGCCTGCCCGCGCCGCGCCCCACGCCCACCCCCAGCCGGGGCCGCCGGCTGCTGCTGGGCCTGACGGTGGTGCTCATCGCCTTCAACCTGCGCCCGGTGTTCGCCAGCCTGTCGGTGGTGCTGCCGGAAATCATCCGCGCCACCGGCCTGTCGGCCACCGCCGCCAGCCTGCTGACCACGCTGCCGATCGTCTGCCTGGGCGTGTTCGCGCCGATGGCGCCCTGGCTCGGGCGCCGCTTCGGCACCGAGCGCACGCTGCTGGGCTGCATGGTGCTGATCGGCGTGGGCACGGTGCTGCGCGGCACCGGCAACATCCCGCTGCTGTTCCTGGCCTCGGCCATCGCGGGCAGCGGCATCGCGGTGTCGAACGTGCTGCTCTCGGGCCTGGTGAAGCGCGACTTCGCCAAGCAGGCCGCGCTGATGATGGGCCTGTACACCATGGCCGTGTGCGGCGGCGCCGCCAGCGCCGCGGGCCTCACGGTGCCGCTGGAGCACGCACTGGGCGGCGGCTGGACGCTGGCACTCGCCATGTGGGCCGTGCCGGCCGCGCTGGTCACGTTCATCTGGGCGCCGCAGGCGCTGCCGCTCAAGCCGGTGGCCAGCGAGTCGGGCTTCACCGTGCGCGGCCTGTGGCGCGACCGGCTGGCCTGGCAGGTGACCTTCTTCATGGGGCTGCAGTCGGCCCTGGCGTACATCGTGATGGGCTGGCTGGCGCCGATCCTGCGCGAGCGCGGGCTCAGCGGCGAAATGGCCGGCTACGTGGTGTCGCTGTCGGTCATGACGCAGGTCGTGACCTGCCTCGTGGTGCCGGCGCTGGCCGTGAAGCTGCGCAACCAGCGCGCGCTGGCGGTGGTGCTGTCGGCGATGACGGTGGCGGCCATGCTGGCCATGCTGTTCGCGCCGCTGGATGCCCCCGGCGGCATGTGGACCTGGGCCGTGGTGCTGGGCATCTCGCAGGGTGGCACCTTCGCGCTGGCGCTCACGATGATCGTGCTGCGCTCGCCCGATTCGCACATCGCCGCGCACCTGTCGGGCATGGCGCAGGGCGTGGGCTACATGGTGGCGGCCTTCGGCCCGCTGCTGGCCGGGCTGCTGCACGGCTGGACCGGCAGCTTCCGCGCCTCGGCGTGGCTGTTCGTCGGCCTGGGCGTGGTGCTGGTCATGGCGGGGCTGGGCGCGGGACGCACGCTGCACGTGGGCGCGGTGACGGTGCCGCGGCACTGAGCCGCAGTCTGCTGCCTGCCTACTGCAGCCCGCCGTCGCAGGCGGTCGGTTTCCGGGCGCTGTCGTCCGTGAAGTCGACGCTGGTGCGCTTGTTGCCGGCCGGCCCCGTGTGCGCCGGCCGCTCGCTCTGCAGCCAGGTGTAGCGCCACACATAGGGACCGCCGGCCTTCGCCGGCGCGTCGTAGGCGATGCGCAGGCTGCCGCGGCTTTCGTCGTGGCAGTGCTTCGAGGTCTTGTATTCCTTCTCGCTGAAGCAGGCGCGGATCGACCGCGAACACCAGTACGGGATGCCCTCGCGCGCAGCCTTGGCGCGCTGCCCGGGCGGTGTGTCCAGCGGCACGAAGTCGGCCGTCACATAGGACGCGCCGCCGCCCGAATAGCTTTCCGATTCGCGCTGGGTCACGGCCACGGCCCAGCGGCCTTCGGCCAGCGGGTAGAGCACCGGCGCGAGGGCCAGGTGCAGCTCGGGGTCGGTGCTGGGGCGGTCGCGCTGCTGCGAGGCCACGTAGGTCGAAAAATCGTGCAGCTGCGCGAGCTGCCAGCCACCGGTGCCGGCGTCGCGCTTCAGGCGCGCCATGGCCAGGGGCTTTTCCGAGGTGAGCAGGTAGTCGTCGGGCGCGCCGCCGTCGCGCGGGCGGTGCAGCTTCAGCGCCTGCGCATCGCAGGGCTGCGGCAGCAAGGCGCACAGGTGGGCGCGCCACATGGCGTCGATGGCCTCGGGCGTCTTGACGGCCACGAAGACCTGGGCGGCAGGCGCGGCGAGCACGGGGCCGGCCGGCAGCGACGCGAGAAGACCGACGATCCCGGCAAGAGGCAGCTTTTTCATGGGGCGCAATGGTAGCCATCGCGGGAAGCCCTGGCAGAGGGGTCATCGGGGTTTCTCCGGCCGCGACGCGGCCCGACCGGGCGACAATGGGGGGCTCCGGCGAAAGTCCATTTCGCCCAATGAAATTTCAGCCCTCTCGACAACCCAGAACCTACGGAAGCAAGCGCATGAGCACGAAGCAACCCACCATCGTCTACACCCTCACCGACGAGGCGCCCCTGCTGGCGACCTACGCCTTCCTGCCCATCGTGCGCGCCTTCACGGCTCCGGCCGGCATCAACGTGACGACGAGCGACATCTCGGTGGCCGCCCGCATCCTGGGCGAGTTCCCCGAGTTCCTGAGCGACGACCAGAAGGTGCCCGACAACCTGGCCGAGCTGGGCAAGCTCACGCTCAAGCCCGAAGCCAACATCATCAAGCTGCCCAACATCAGCGCCTCGGTGTCGCAGCTCAAGTCGGCCATCAAGGAACTGCAGGGCAAGGGCTACAAGATCCCCGACTACCCGGAGAACCCGACCTCGGACGAGGACAAGGACATCCGCACGCGCTACAACAAGTGCACCGGCAGCGCCGTGAACCCCGTGCTGCGCGAAGGCAACTCCGACCGCCGCGCGCCCCGCGCCGTGAAGGAATACGCCCGCAAGAACCCGCACAGCATGGCCGAGTGGAGCCAGGCCTCGCGCTCGCACGTCTCGCACATGCACGGCGGCGACTTCTATCACGGCGAAAAGTCCATGACGCTGGACCGCGCGCGCAACGTCAAGATGGAACTGCTCACCAAGAGCGGCAAGACCATCGTGCTCAAGCCCAAGGTCGCCCTGCTCGACCGCGAAATCATCGACTCCATGTTCATGAGCAAGAAGGCCCTGCTGGCCTTCTATGAAAAGGAAATCGAAGACGCGCACAAGACCGGCGTGATGTTCTCGCTGCACGTGAAGGCCACGATGATGAAGGTCTCGCACCCCATCGTGTTCGGCCACTGCGTGAAGATCTTCTACAAGGAAGCCTTCGAGAAACACGGCAAGCTGTTCGACGAGCTGGGCATCAACGTCAACAACGGCATGGTCGACCTGTACAACAAGATCGCCACGCTGCCCCAGAGCACGCAGGACGAGATCAAGCGCGACCTGCACGCCTGCCACGAAGGCCGCCCCGAGCTGGCCATGGTCGACTCGGCCAAGGGCATCACCAACTTCCACTCGCCCAACGACGTGATCGTGGACGCCTCGATGCCCGCCATGATCCGCAACGGCGGCAAGATGTGGGGCGCCGACGGCCGCCTGAAGGACGTGAAGGCCGTGATGCCCGAATCGACCTTCGCCCGCATCTACCAGGAGATCATCAACTTCTGCAAGTGGCACGGCGCCTTCGACCCCAAGACCATGGGCACCGTGCCCAACGTCGGCCTCATGGCCCAGAAGGCCGAAGAGTACGGCTCGCACGACAAGACCTTCGAGATCCCCGAAGACGGCGTGGCCAACATCACCGACCTGGACACCGGCGAAGTGCTGATGAGCGAAGACGTGGAGAAGGGCGACATCTGGCGCATGTGCCAGGTCAAGGACGCCGCGATCCGCGACTGGGTGAAGCTGGCCGTGAACCGCGCGCGCAACTCCGGCATGCCGGTCGTGTTCTGGCTTGACGCCTACCGCCCGCACGAGGCGCAGCTGATCACCAAGGTCAAGATGTACCTGCACGAGCACGACACCACGGGCCTGGACATCCAGATCATGAGCCAGGTGCGCGCCATGCGCTACACGCTGGAGCGCGTCGTGCGCGGCCTGGACACCATCAGCGCCACCGGCAACATCCTGCGCGACTACCTGACCGACCTGTTCCCCATCATGGAACTGGGCACCTCGGCCAAGATGCTGTCGATCGTGCCGCTCATGGCCGGCGGCGGCATGTACGAGACCGGCGCGGGCGGCTCGGCCCCCAAGCACGTGCAGCAGCTGGTGGAAGAAAACCACCTGCGCTGGGATTCGCTGGGCGAGTTCCTCGCGCTGGCCGTGAGCCTGGAAGACCTGGGCCTGAAGACCGGCAACGCGCAGGCCAAGATCCTGGCCAAGACGCTCGACGCCGCCACCGGCCAGCTGCTGGACAACAACAAGAACCCGTCGCCCAAGACCGGCCAGCTCGACAACCGCGGCAGCCAGTTCTACCTGGCCATGTACTGGGCGCAAGAGCTGGCCGCGCAGACCGACGACAAGGACCTGCAGGCCAAGTTCAAGAAGCTGGCCGAGACGCTCACCGCCAACGAGAAGAAGATCGTCGACGAACTCGCGGCCGTGCAGGGCAAGGCCGTGGACATCGGTGGCTACTACCTGGCCGACCCGAAGAAGTTCGAAGCCGTGATGCGCCCGAGCCCCACGCTGAACGCGGCGCTGGCACCGGCGGCCTGATCCCGCTGCGCCTGCGTTTTCCGGGTCTGCACTGACCCGGAAGCCCTCACACCAACGGCCTGTCGCTCGCGCGGCAGGCCGTTTGTTTTTGCGTTTGTCTTTGCGTCTGCCGCCGCGCAGCGCGAAACTAGACGTCGACTCCCCCGCCCCCATTCCACTGCAAGAGAAAAGAAAGGCAGGCCCCTCATGAAACTCCGTCTGCTTGTGACTGCTGCTGCCGCCTCGACCCTGCTCGTGGCCGCCGGCGGCGCCCACGCCCAGAGCAACTGCGACACGCTGCGCGCCGAGATCGAGGCCAAGATCGCCGCATCGGGCGTGACGAACTTCAGCGTCGTCACCGTCGATGCCGCCGCCACGGCGAGCGGCCAGGTGGTGGGCAGCTGCGACCTGGGCACCAAGAAGATCGTCTACCAGCGCAAAGGCGGCGCGGCCTCGCCGGCCCCTGCATCCCCATCAGCCCCCGCACCGCGCGGCGAACCGATGCTCACCGAGTGCAAGGACGGCTCGGTGTCCATGGGCGGCAGCTGCAAGCCCTGAGCCGAGGGCAGCATCGCGTGATCTGGCCCGCCCTGCGCCTCTTCTTCGGCCTGCTGACTCTCGTGGCGATCGGCTGGCAGCTGACGATCCATGTGCGCATGGGCTTCAACGTCGTCAACTTCTTCAGCTTCTTCACCAACCTCTCGAACCTGTTCGCGGCCATCGTGCTGGTGCTGGGCGCGCGCCGCCTCTGGCAGCCGGCGTCCACGGGGCCCGACGAAGGGCTGCGCGCCATCTCGGCCGTGAACATGGTGGTGGTCGGCATCGTCTTCTCGCTGCTGCTGCGCGACGTCGACCTCGGCGCGCTGCGGCCGTGGATCAACACGCTGCTGCACCACGTCATGCCGTGCGTCGTGCTGCTCGACTGGCTGCTGCAGCCGCCGCGCAGGCGCCTCGGCGGCCGGCAGCTGCTGTGGACGCTGGTCTTCCCGATGGCCTACCTGGTCTACACGCTGGTGCGCGGCAGCCGCACGGGCTGGTACCCCTACCCCTTCCTCAACCCTGCCAACGTCGGCGGCTACGGCGGCGTGGCCGTCTATGCGGCAGGCATCGCGCTGACCTTCGGGCTGGCGGGATGGGGGTTGCTGGCGTTGGGGAACCGGCTGGGCCGGCGCATCTGACGCGGCCTCGCGCACGGCTCGCCTGTTTCTGCATTTCGCAGGATCAGGCAAAAACCTCGTTCGATCCGGATACCGCCTCCTGCCCCTTCGCCCCGAGACTCCTCTGCATGCCCGGCGCACCCTTCGCGCCGTGGCGCATCGACCCGCATGAGGAGTTTTGTATGAGTGCAATCCAGGACACAGTGGTTCTCGTCACCGGCGCCAGCAGCGGTATCGGCGAGGCGACGGCGCGGCGGCTCGCGCGGCGCGGCGCCCATGTGGTGCTCGGCGCGCGCCGCACCGAACGGCTCGCGGCGCTCGCGGCCGAGATCAATGCCACCGGCGGCTCGGCGAGCTTCCGGCGGCTGGACGTGACGCATCGGCCCGACATGGAGGCCTTTGCCGAGTTCGCCCTCGACACGCACGACCGCATCGACGTGCTGGTGAACGCCGCCGGCGTGATGCCGCTGTCGCCGCTGTGGCAGCGCAAGATCGAGGAATGGGAGCTGATGATCGACGTCAACCTGCGCGGCATGCTGCTGGGCGTGGCGGCCGTGCTGCCCGCGATGCAGGAGCAGGGCTGGGGCCACATCGTCAACGTCGCGCCGGTGGCCATGGGCGGCGCCACGCCCGACTCGGCCGTCTACCACGGCACGCAGTACGCGGTGCAGGCGATTTCCGAAGGGCTGCGGCGGGAACACGCGGGGCGCGTGCACGTCTCGCTGGTGAGCCCCGACGTGGCCGAGGCCACCGACCCGCTGGCCGAGCGCATCGCCGACAGCTACGCCTTCGAGCGCATGCGCACGCGACGGCGGCTGACCACACCGGTCGACGGCGTGGCGCGCGCCATTGCCGGTGCCATCGAGGGCGCGCGCTACGGCATGGCGGGCCCCGGCTGGCGCCCGGCCCCGACGCCGCGGCCGAAGCCGGCGGCGCCGGTGTGCTGAAAGCCGAACGTCAGTAGCTCTTGTACGGCAGGAACTTGCCCGACAGCACCACGTTGACGCGGTCGCCCTTCGGGTCGGGCTGGCGCTGGATGTCCATGCTGAAGTCGATGGCACTCATGATGCCGTCGCCGAACTCTTCATGGATCAGCTCCTTGATGGTGGTGCCGTACACGCTCACCACCTCGTACCAGCGGTAGATCAGCGGGTCGGTCGGCACGGGCGTGGGCAGCGAGCCCTTGTAGGGCACGACCTGGAGCCACTTCTGCTCCTCGGGCGTGAGGCCGAAGATCTTGCCGATGACCTTGGCCTGCTTGTCGTCGAGCGTCATCTGGCCGAGGCAAGCCGCGGTGGTCCACTCTTTCGACAGGCCGACCTTTTTGGCCACGTCGGCCCACTGGATGCCCTTGGACACCTTCACGGTGATGATCTTCTCGGTGACGTCGTTGCGGTTCATGCGGCTTGGCTCCTGGGTATGAAGGGATGCGACAGGGCAAGCAACAGGCATGCCCGTTGTCGCCCCCTGCGCCTCAGCGCTCCCAGCGGAACTTGCGCTCCGATTCCGCAATGGGCTGGTCGTTGATGCTCGCGTAGCGCTTTTGCATCAGACCGTTCTGCGCAAACTCCCAGTTCTCGTTGCCATGGCTGCGGAACCACTGGCCCGCGGCGTCGTGCCATTCGTACTCGAAGCGCACCGCGATGCGGTTGTCCATGAAGGCCCACAGCTGCTTCTTCAGCCGGTAGTCGTGCTCGCGCTCCCACTTGCGCGACAGGAACGCCACCACCTGCGCGCGGCCATTGACGAAGTCCGCGCGGTTGCGCCATTCGGTGTCGGGCGTGTAGGCCAGGCTCACGCGCGCGGGGTCGCGCGAGTTCCAGGCGTCTTCGGCGGCCTGGACTTTCTGGAGGGCGGATTCGAGGGTGAAGGGCGGCAGCGGCGGGCGGGATTCCATGGCGGTCTTTCAGTCAAAGAAATGAAGTGATGAAGGCCTGCAATGTGCCATGAGTAGACAGACCTGTCTACATGCCTACAATCGCCGCATGGACATCTCTGCACTGCCCGCGCGCGAGCGCATCCTGCTCACGGCGCACGAGCTCTTCTATGCCGACGGCATCCGCGCCACCGGCATCGACCGCGTGATCGCGGCGTCGGGCGTCACCAAGGTCACCTTCTACCGGCACTTCCCGTCGAAGGACGACCTGGTGCGCGCCTTTCTCGACCACCGGCACGGCGTGTGGATGGCCTGGTTCGTCGATGCGCTGGGCCGGCGCGACGCGCAGCAACGCATCGCGCAGGGGCAGGCGCTGCCGGTGCTGGCCGACGTGATGGCCGAGTGGTTCGCCGACCCGCTGTTTCGGGGCTGTGCCTTCATCAACTCGGTGGTGGAAGTGGGGGCCAGCGTGGCCGGCGCCGCCGACATCGCGCGCGAGCACAAGCGCGAGATGGTCGAGGTGATCGCCGGCCTGCTGCCCGACGGCCCGCAGCGCATGGCCGTTGCACAGGTGGCCGCGCTCGGCGTTGACGGCGCCATCGTCAAGGCGCAGATGGGCGATGCGGCCCTGGCGCGCGAGGCGGTCGACGACCTGCGGCGGCTGCTCGATGCGCTGGTCGCCCTTCGATAACATCGCATCGCTCACTCCCTTCCAAAAAGCACATGGCATCGACGCGACTCCCCTCGACCCAGGGCCTGCAGGCCTTCGAGGCCGTCGCGCGGCTGCGCAGCGTGAACCTGGCGGCCGAGGAGCTCAGCGTGACGCCCAGCGCCGTGAGCCATCGCATCCGCCAGCTCGAGACGCAGCTCGAGCTCAAGCTCTTCACCGGCAACGACTTCGGCCTGAGCGCCGACGGCGTGGCCTACCTGGCGCGCGTGCGCGAGGCCATCGCGGCGCTGCAGCAGGTGCCGGGGCGCGAGCCCGCGTCGCAGGTGCGGCGGCTGCGCGTGGCGGTCACGCCCACCTTCTCGCGCCAGATGCTGCTGCCCCGGCTGGCCGAGTTCCGCGACGCCTACCCGACCATCGAGCTGATGCTGCAGGTGACCATGCCGGTGCGCAACTTCACGGCCGAAGACGCCGACATCGAGCTGCGCTTCGGCACCGGCCCCTTCCACGACCGCGAGTTCTGCCAGCTGCTGGCCGACGACGTCTCGCCGGTGTGCAGCCCCGCTTACCTGGAACGCCACGGGCCCTTCGAGCAGCACTTCTCGACCGACGCCGAGGTGGCGCGCGTGCAACTGCTGCGCACGCCGCTGGAGTCGTGGCGCATCTGGTTCAAGGCCTGCGGCATCGGCCTGCCCGAGCCGGCCGTGGGCCACCAGTTCAACGACCTGGGGCTCGCGCTCGATGCGGCCGCCGAAGACTTCGGCGTGGTGCTCATGCACCTGCGGCTGGGCCGCGCCTGGCTGGACAACGGCCGGCTGGTGCGCCTGTCGCCGCACAGCGCGCCCTCGCCCAACGCCTACTTCCTGTGCTGGCGCCCCGGCACCATGGAGCGCTGGGAATGCGCCACCTTCGTCGAATGGCTGCGCCAGGCGCTGCGCGAGCCGGGCTGAATAATTTTCAGCCGGGGGGTGGGCTTTTTTCAGGTCGCCGGCGCGTTTCCCCTGCAGACTCGACCCCCGGCGCTGCCGTGGCCCGCATGGGCCGCAGCGCGCCGCGACCCCCATAACACCAGCCAGGAGACTCCCCCGTGCCCGACCTTTCCAAGATCACCTGCATCGAAGACCTGCGGGCGATCGCCCAGCGGCGCGTGCCGAAGATGTTCTACGACTACGCCGACTCCGGCGCCTGGACCGAGGGCACCTACCGCGCCAACGAGAGCGACTTCCAGAAGATCAAGCTGCGCCAGCGCGTGGCCGTGAACATGGAAGGCCGCTCCACCCGCACCACCATGATCGGCCAGGAGGTCGCCATGCCCGTGGCCATCGCGCCCACGGGCCTGACCGGCATGCAGCACGCCGACGGCGAAATTCTGGGCGCACGCGCCGCCAAGGCCTTCGGCATTCCGTTCACGCTCTCGACCATGAGCATCTGCTCACTGGAAGACATCGCCGAGAACACAGACCGCCACCCCTTCTGGTTCCAGCTGTACGTGATGAAGGACCGCGACTTCATCGAACGCCTGATCGACCGCGCCAAGGCCGCCAACGTGTCGGCGCTGCAGCTCACGCTCGACCTGCAGATCCTCGGCCAGCGCCACAAGGACATCAAGAACGGCCTGTCGACGCCGCCCAAGCCCACCATCAAGAACCTCATCAACCTGGCGACCAAGCCGCGCTGGTGCATGGGCATGCTGGGCACCAGGCGCCGCACCTTCGGCAACATCGCCGGCCACGCCAAGGGCGTGAAAGACCTGTCGTCGCTGTCGTCGTGGACCGCCGAACAGTTCGACCCGGCCCTGAGCTGGGCGGACGTCGAATGGATCAAGAAGCGCTGGGGCGGCAAGCTGATCCTCAAGGGCATCATGGACGAGGAAGACGCGCGCCTGGCCGTGGCCAGCGGCGCCGACGCGCTCATCGTCTCGAACCACGGCGGGCGCCAGCTCGACGGCGCGCCCTCCTCCATCGCCGCGCTGCCGGCCATCGCCGATGCCGTGGGCAGCCAGATCGAAGTGTGGATGGACGGCGGCGTGCGCAGCGGCCAGGACGTGCTCAAGGCCCGCGCGCTGGGCGCACGCGGCACGTTGATCGGGCGCAGCTTCCTGTACGGCCTGGGCGCCTACGGCCAGGAAGGCGTGACGCGCGCGCTGCAGATCATCCACAAGGAACTGGACATCACGATGGCCTTCTGCGGTCGCACGCAGATCGATGACGTGAAGTCGGACATCCTGTTGCCGGGGACGTTCTGACGCGGTCTGGCAGGGCCACGCCCGACGGTTACCCGCTCACTTCGTGAACCGTCGGAACGGCGCGCTCAACAGGCAGCCCAGCCAGAGCGTCGCCAGCCCGTCCGATGCCTCGTCGTGCCAGCCGCTCTTGTCGTTCCAGAGCAGCATCCTGTCATCGATGCTCACGCTCCACCTGGCATCCGGCAGCACTTCGCGGCGAATCCGGTTGAGGCAGGCCACCCAGTGGCTGGCCCCCTTGTGCATGGCGAACGCCTTGTTGTCGGGGAGTTTCGTGGCGCCTTCCAGTACCTTTCCCCCGGTGAGTCCGGACGCCTCGTAGAGCGTGAAGGTCTCCCAGTTGAGGCCCTTACCTGAATGCGCATGGCGGTCGGCTTCGTCGACTTTGTCGAAGGCAGCCACGATCGCGTCCAGGCGCTGCGCTTCCTCGCGGGTCAGGGGACTGTCTCGTCTTGCGTCGTAGTAGATGCTGAAGCTCATGGAGCCGATTTCTGATGAACAGGATCGACGAGGGTAATGGCTCTGAGCTGCGCCCTGGTGCATTCGATGCGGTGGGGCTAACTCGTTCACGATCGGTTTGCGATTGCCACGGCAAGCAAACTACTTGCGTCACGGTCATTACTGATTCCAGCGCGACCTGCTGCATGTGCATGAGACAGCTCTCCCTAAGATTTTGAGGAGGCCACAACGGTCCGACAGGGAGAGAAAAATGACAGTACAGAACTCACGCAGCACCGCGCGACGCGATTCGATGAATGCCGGCCTACGACTGGTGCTGAGCGTGCTGACGTGGGTCGTTTCGATCCCGGTCCTCAATGTCCTGCTCACCGGCCTGGCGCGACGCCAGGTCCTGACATTGACAGGGACCGGTGTAGCCCTCGTCGCCTGCGCCCTGCTCTTATGGGCAGGGTTGATCTACTGGTGGCAGGTTCCAGCCCCCCCCAGCATCGCAAGACGCGTGACGTGCTTCATTGCCTACGTCGCCGTCATGGCACTGCTGGGGCTGATCGGCGTGTGGGCCGCCTTCTGGGCCACCGTTGCCATCCACGGGCTCTGAGCGCGATGCGCGCGGCCGACAACCTCAGTCCGCGTACACCCCCGCCGCCTTGATGATCGGACTCCACTTCGCAATCTCCGCCGCCACGAACTTCTTGTGCCCCTCGGGCTCGATGCGGCCGTCGGTGGCGACCACGGCGCCCAGCGCTTCCTCGCGCTTGATGAAGTCCGCATCTTTCAGTGCCGCTTTCAGCGCATCGCTGATCTTCTTGAGCACCGGCGCGGGCGTGCCCTTGGGCGCGTACAGGCCGTGCCAGATCGTCACCTGGAAGTTCTTCAGGCCGGCCTCGTCGAGCGTGGGCAGGTCTTTCAAAAGCGGCGTGGTCAGGCGCTTGGGCGTGGTCACGGCATAGGCCTTGACCTTCTTCGCCTCGATCTGCGGCGAGGTGTTGGTGCTCTGGTCGCACAGGAGGTCGATCTGGCCGCCGATCAGGTCGGTGATGGCGGGCGCCGTGCCCTTGTAGGGCACGGGCGTCATCTCGGTCTTGGTGGCGCTCTGGTAGAGCAGGCCGCACAGGTGCGAGGCCGAGCCGATGCCCGCGTTGCCCAGGTTGATCTTGCCCTTGTTGGCGGCGATCCAGGCGGTCAGCTCCTTGTAGTTGGTGGCCGGCAGGCTGGGCTTGGCGATGAGCGTCATGGGCACGTCGTTGACGATGCCCAGGTACTCGAAGTCGGTCTCGACCTTGAACGGCACGTTGCGCACCAGCGTCGGCACGGTCGCCATCGCGATGTGGTTCAGCAGCAGCGTGTAGCCGTCGGGGTTGGCGCGCGCGACCTTGGCCGCGCCGATGGAGCTGCCCGCGCCGGGCACGTTGTCGATGATGACGCTGGCGCCGCCCAGCGGCTTGCGCAGCGCCTCGGCGAGGTCGCGCGCGACACGGTCGGTCGGGCCGCCGGCCGCGAAGGGCACGACGATGGTCACGGGCTTGCCTGCGGGAAAGTCTTGCGCGTGAGCGCACACGGCAAGGGCCACCGCCGCGAGGGCGAACAGTTTTTTCATGAAAGTCTCCGTCAAGGTCAAAAAGAAGAATCAGGGCGCGCGCGAAGGCACGCGGCTTTCGAGCGTCGGGGGCTGCCACTCGGGCTGGATGTGGCAGCCGTTCTTGCCGTCGGTGTCGTAGCGCGGCATGAGCGCCAAGCAGCGTTGCGCCAGGCTCTGGGGCGTGGGCTTCTCGCCCTTGTCGATCCAGTCGAGCAATGCACCGAAGAGCGCGGGGTATTCCGAGTCGCTGAGGTAGCTGTGCTCGCGCTCGGCGCTGAAGCTCTGCACCAGGTGCCCGCCGGTGCCGGCCGCGTCGCGGATGCGGCGGTAAGCGTTCTCGAGTTCGACGAACGCCGTGGGGTCGTCGATGGCATGCAGGCCCACGGTGGGCAGCGAGGTGCGGCCGGTGGGCTGGCTGTCGGCCGCGAGCGCGCCCTGGGCCTGCGGGTCGGCCGCGTAGCGCAGCACGCCGGCATTGAGCGCCGCATCGTCGCCCGATCCGCTGTAGACCACGCCGATGTTTCCGAAGGGGTTGCGGCCCTTCAGGCGCTGCTGCACGAGGTCCTGGAACAGCCACGTCGCCCAGTTGAGGTGGCCGACGAGCGAGCGCTCGGGAATCTTCACGACCGACAGGATCGTCTTCAGCCGCGCCGCCTGCTCGGGCGTGCGCTGCGCGGCCGGTGTGCCGACGCCGGTGCAGTCCTTGACGCGTGCAGCGAGGTCGGCGCGCGTGAGCTTCGCGTCCATCGGCAGCCCCATCCACAGCGGGTACTGCGGCTCGTCGGGCTTGGGATGGTTGCGGCAGACGTACTGGTACACCACGCGCAGGTCGAGCCGGAAGTCGTACGCGCTGTTGCCGCCGCCGAGCACGCCGCTGGTGAGCAGCAGGCCGTCGTAGGGCGACTTCGCATCGCCCACGGGCGCATACAGTTCTGCCGCTTTCGCCGCCACGCCCGCGCCGTAGCTCTGCCCGTGCAGCAGCGTGCGCTGGGGCTGGCCGAAGTGGCGCACGACGATCTGGCGCAGCCGCTCGGTGTCTTCGGCCGCCATCGTCACGCCGTAGCCGCCGCGCCGGTAGGTGGAGCCGGCCCACGCGTAACCGGCCTTCACGGTGACGGCCCAGCGCTTGAGGTCTTCCTCGCTGCGTGCAAGCTTGGGCGCACCGGTTTCAGGCCCGCCGTGCGCGTGCATCACGAGCACGCCGCGCTGCCAGTCCTTGGGAATGGCGATCCAGTAGAACGAGCCCCCACCGTCTTCGCCGGTGTAGCAGCGCGCGCTCTCCGGCACGGGCGACGGGCAGGCCGTGGGCTTCGGCGCGGTGGCAAGTGCCGCGTGCGCGGACAGCAGCGGCGCGGCCCCCAGCCAAGCGAAGGCGGCAAGTTGCGAGAGGTATTTTTTCAATGGCGTACTCCGAGGTCCAGCGTCGCGTTCGCCCCATCGGTGGTGACGAAGGCCACGACGCCGCTGTTGAAGATGAGATGGCCCGGCCGGCCGGCGCCGGCCTGCGCCACGCCGAGCACCGGCGTGTCGTAGCCCAGCGTGGTGGCCGCGCCGCCGAGGTTGAAGGCGGTGCCGACCACGGTGGCTTCGCGGCTCTCGCCCTTCACGCTGACCATGGCGTAGCTGCCGTCGGCCGCGCCGGGCATGAGGGTCTGCTGCACCGCGAGCAGGCGCAGGCCCGGCTGGATGACGGTGGCCGCGCCGCTGGAGGTGTCGCCCGCCGGCACGGCGGTGGCCACGCGGCGCAGGTACAGCGGTGTCGATACGCCGTTGACCAGCCCGATCACCACCGAGCCGGTGAGCGTGCCGCCCTCGGTCTCGGCGGTGCCGCTCGACGAGGTCGAGGTCGTGTACATGTCGAAGGCCCCGCGCGCCGTGCTGTAGGCGAGGTAGCCCTTCTCGGTGTTCTTGCAGGTCTGGTCGTAGGTCATGAAGCTGTTCGACGCCGGGCTGCGGCAGAACTGGAAGGTGCCCGCATTGCGCAGCCGCCCTGCCGACGAGAACGCCGCCGTGGTGCCCGCGCCGAGCTGCTCCACGCCGGCCGCATTGAAGATCAGCGACACCGAGCGGAAGTCCGTCGACGGCGACACGTTCTGGAAGGTGTTCTGGAACGCCACCAGCGGCGAGAAGCCGCTGCCGCTCGGCGGGTTCACGCCACCCAGCAGCACGCCGCCGGCGCCGAAGCTGAACACCGCCCCACTCTCGCCGCTCGTGTAGCTGCAGCTGCCCTGCGACACGAGCGAGCCGCTGCGCTGCGTGCCGACCCGCGTGGGTTCGTGGCTCGCATCGATGGTCACGGTGTAGGCCAGGGTGGCCGGGTCGATCTGCACCTGCAGTTCCTCGCCGAAGCTGTTGCCGCCTTTGTAGCGCGTTGCGCTCGCCGGCAGGTTGGGGCAGGCCAGCGGGTCGCCGACCTCGGTCACGCAGCTGAAGTTGACGGCCGCATCGAGGCTGCCGTTGCCGCGGTACTTGGGCCACGACGGAAACTGGCACAGCGGGCGCGTGCGGCCGTAGCTGCCGGCCACGGCGTCCACCGCCACGGGCGTGGCGGGCGCGAGGCCGGCCTCGACCCAGCCTTCGAGCGCCGCGAGCGAGTCCCAGTTGGGAATGAAGCTGCCGGTGCCGTGGCCCATGCCGGGCACGGTGTAGAAGCGCACGTTCTGCGTGACCGCGGCCTGGCCCAGCGTGGCGACGAGCTGCTGGTAGTAGTCGATGGTCGAGTTGGGGCTGATCACCTCGTCGGCCAGGCCGTGCAACATGATCAGCTTGCCGCCGCGCGCGAAGAAGGGCGCAAGGTTCGGGTCGGTCGCGTCGGTGAGCTTCGACACTTCGGCCACGCGCGCCGCATACGTGCCGGGGTTCTGCGGATCGAAGGTGAGCGTGTTGAAACCGGCATCGCGCGTGACGAAGAACTTCACCCACTGGTCGCCCGTGACGTACATGTTGGCGTCGGCCGAGGTGGCGGGGTTGCCCGGCACCTTGCGCGTGCCGAGGTCGCGCGTGGTGTACGGGCCGGCCACGAGCGCGCCTTCGAGCAGGTTGTAGCCGCCCGCGCGCTTCACGCCGTTGGCGAGCGAATAACTCGTGAACTCCAGCGGCGATTCGATGGCGTGCACCGTGTCGATCTGCGCGTCCGACAGGCAGGTGTCCGCCGTGTCGGCGCCGTTGGGGCAGCGCAGCGCCGCGAGGATCTGCGTGTTGAGCTGGCGGCAGCTTTCGACGTTGCTCACGATGTTGTCGATCGCGCCGTCGAGCTTGTCGCAGGCCTGCATCGCGGCCTTCTGCACCAGCAGCGTTTCCGTCAGGTTGAGCCAGCCCTTGCCGCCGTCGTTGTACAGCGCGCGACCCACCGCCACGTTCGACAGCCGCGTGCCGGTGTAGTTGAGCGCGGGCTCGTTGGCGATCACGCCGTCGTAGTCCTGCGGCCAGCGCTGGATGTAGCTCAGCGCGTCGCGCCCGCCGGTCGAGGTGCCGAGGAAGTAGGCGTGCCTGGGCTTCACCGCATAGCGCGCGAACACCAGCGCCTGCGCCACGTCGCGCGTCTTCTTGAGCGACTGGCCGCCGTAGTTGGCCAGCTGCTCGTCGTTGGCCGCGAACTTGCCGTCGGTGATGCTGCTCGACTGGTGGCCCGAGTCGTCGCCGTAGGTGGCGTAGCCCAGCGCCAGCGGCGCGGGCTTGCCGACGGGGCCGAAGCGGATGACCTCGGTGCCGTCGATGAGCACGCCGTCGAAGCCACCGCCGCCGAAGTGGATGGTCTTCTGGTTCCACTGCTCGGGCAGGTTGACCGCGAAGTGGATGAGCTGCGAGGCCGGGTCCACCGGCGCGATGGTGCCGCGCACGCGGCAATAGTCGCCCAGCGTGTTGCCCGCGTCGCCGGCCGCCACGGGCGTGGCGCTGGTGACGGTGGCGCCCTGCGTGGGCAGGCTGATCAGCGCGGCGGGCAGGCTCTTGCCGGCCAGGTCGGCGCAGGCCACGATGGGCAGCACGGGCGGGGGTACTGTGCCGGGCGGCTCCTCGGCCGGCGGGGTGCCGCCGCTGGCGGGCGGCGGGGTCGGCAGGAAGAAGCCGGGGCTTCCTCCTCCCCCGCTGCCGCCACCGCAGGCGGCCATGACCAGCGACGCGCAGATCAGCGCAACGACGACACGAAACTTCGAGGCAGGGCGCGGTGTGCGCATGGATTTGTCTCCGGCATGCAGCCTCGGCGGGCCGCTTTGTGAATAGGCGGCCGGACGATAGATTCCGTGTGACCTAGGGTCAAATAAAATAACAAGGCCTATTCAATACAAAAAACATATGGACATACGCGCCCTGAGGTACTTCGTGGCCGTGGCCGGCACCGGCCACATGACGCGCGCCGCCGAGCAGCTGGGCATCCAGCAGCCGCCGCTGAGCCTGCAGATCAAGGCGCTGGAGCGCGAGCTGGGCGTGCTGCTGTTCAAGCGCCATCCGCGCGGCGTGGCGCTCACCGACGCCGGCCGGCTGTTCCAGGCCGAGGCGCTGCGCATGCTGCAGGACATGGAGGCCATGAAGCAGCGCATGGCGCGCGTGGCCCAGGGCCAGACCGGCACGCTCGCGGTCGGCTTCACCAGCTCGGCTGCGGCGCACCGCTTCATGCCCGAAGCGCTGCGCGCGTTCCGCCGCGCGCACCCCGGCGTGGAGCTGCAGCTGCGCGAGGACAACGCCGCCGAGCTCACCGAGGCGCTGGCCGCGGGCCGGCTGCACTGCGGCCTGCTGCGCGTGCCGGTGGCGCGGCCCGAGGGGCTGGTGTTCGAGACGCTGCTGCGCGAGCCCGTGTGGGTCGCGATGCCGAGCGATCACCGCTTCGCGCCTGCCGCAAATGGCAAGAAGCCCGCGAAGCCGCTGCCGCTGTCGAAACTCTGCGAAGAAGGCATCATCCTCGTGCGCCGCCCGGGCGCGCCCGGCCTCTATGCCGAGCTGCTCGCGCTGTGCCACGCGCAGGGCCTGCGCCCGCGCGTGGTGGCCGAAGTCGATCGCATGATGACCAACCTGAACCTCGTGGCCGCAGGCGTCGGCCTGTCGGTGGTGCCGACCTCGATGACCGGCGTGCACGCGCACGCCATCGCCTACACGCGGCTGGCCGACGGCGGCCAGCTCGACGCGCCGCTCACGCTGGTGTCACGCGCCGACGAAGACAACCTGCCAGCGCGGCACTTCGCGGCGCTGCTGCGCGGGCTGGCCGAGGGGAAGCCCGTCGCATGACCCTGCCGCTGCTGCGCCGCCATTTCCTGCAACGCATCGGCTTCGCGGCTGCGTGCGCATTGCCGCACCTGTCGCACGCCGCCTCGCCCTGGCCCAGCCGCCCCGTGCGCCTGATCGTGGTCTATCCGCCGGGCGGCGTGAGCGACGGCATGGCGCGCGCGCTGGCCGAGCCGCTGGCGCAGTCGCTGGGCGTGCCGGTGCTCATCGAACACCGCGCCGGCGCAGGTGGCAGCCTGGGCATGGACGCGCTCGCACGCGCCACGCCCGACGGCCACACGCTGGCCTTTTCCGCCATCAGCCCGCTCACCCTGCACCCGCTGCTCGCGCGCGCGCGCCCTACGACCCGCTGCGCGCCTTCGTGCCCGTGGCCAGCGTGATGCGCACGCCGGTGCTGGTCGTGGGCACGCCTGCCTTCGCGGGCCGCGGCTTTGCAGAATTGATCGCGCTGGCGCGCCGGCAGCCCGGCGCGGTGCGCTGGGCCACCTCGGGCGTGGCCACCATCGGCCACATGGTGCTCGCGCAGGTGCGCCTGCAAAGCCGCACCGACATCACGCACATCCCCTACCAGGGCGGCGGTCCGCAGCTCAACGATGCGCTCGGCGGGCAGTTCGAGGTGCTGTCGACCAACGTCGCGGCGCAGCAGCTGCAGTACATCGAGAGCGGCCGGCTGCAGGCGCTGGCGGTCGGCGCACCCGCACGCATCGAAGCACTGCCCGCCGTGCCCACGCTCGCGGAACTGGGCTACGAGAAGGCGAACCGCGATTCGCTCTTCGGCATCTTCGCGCCCGCACGCACGCCGGCGGCAGTGGTGCAGCGCCTCAACGCCGAGATCAACCGGCTGCTGCAAGGCGACGCGCTGCGCGCACGCCTGCGCGAGGCCTACAACCTGCCGGCCGGCGGGAGCATCGAGGACTTCGCGCAGGAGATTGCGGCAGACCGGCGGCGCAACCGCGCGCTGGTGGCGGGGGCGCGGGCGCAGTTCGACTAGGGCTGCGCGGCCACCCAGCCGAAGCCCGCGTACCAGGGGCTGAAGCGCGCCGGGCGCTGTTCGATGTCGACCTGCTTCACCGCCGTGGCCAGCGCCGGCGACACGTTGCGCAATGCCGTCACGGTCCATGCACGGTCGAGCTGTTTGAGCAGGCGGGCCTCGCAGCCGGGGCTCTCGCGCAGGCCGACGGGCGCCAGGCCCAATTGCACCGAAACATGCCCCTGCGCGGCCGCCCGTTCCCAGAGCACGCGCTTGCGCTCCGAGCCCAGCAACGTCAGCTGGCGCAGTTCGTACGTGCCGGCCGGCAGCACGCCGGGCACGGCGTTCACCGGCAAGCGCACGTCCTTGCCCAGGCCGTTCCGGTCGGCCCCGAAGAGCCACTCGAAGTGATCGGTGGGCACCTGCGCCTGGATCGCCATCAGGCAGGGCGCGGGCAAGGGTTGCGTGCCCCGCAGCGTCTGGCGCGTGAGCACCATCAGCTCGGCGGTCTTCGACATCAGCGACAACGGGACCGGTGCCTGGTCACCCGCCACGATCTGCGCGTCGACCGCGGCAGGCAGCGCCGGCACGGTGGCGGCGTTGGCCGCGTGCGCCAGCACCTGCGGGAACAGCACGGGGATCGTCCTGCCGTTGCCGAAGCTCTCGCCCGTGGCGATCTCCAGGCGATCGGTGGTCAGGCGGTAGTAGCTCGGCAGCGTCGCCTCGACGTCGTAGCCGCCGCGGCGCGTGGTGACGCGTTGGTAGAACTCGCGCGACGTGCTCGCCAGCAGCGGCTGCAGGGCGCGCACCAGTTCCTGGCGCTGCGCTTCGCTGACATCGTTCAGATCGATGCGGATGCGGTTGGACGGGTAGGTGAAGAGCTTGGCCATGCCTCGCTCGAGTTCCGCCTTGTCCGGCGCGCGCGTCACGTAGAGAACGAACCCGCCCACCAGCGCAACAACGCAGGTCGCCAGCGTGAAGTAGCCTGTGAACTTGAAGAAACGCCCGGCCGCGCGGGAGTCCATCCGCCGCTCCAGCGCCCCGAAGACCCGCAGCAGGACGACGCCGACGATCACGACGCCGACCATCAGCAGCAGCACGGTGGCTGCGTTGAAAACGAAACTCAAAAAGCCCATGCCGCTGCGTTCAGGCGCAGCGCCCGACAACTCCAAGCAACGGGTCAGTCCTCCGCGCGCCAGAGCCGCGGATAGTCGCTCACGAACCCGTCCGCCGTGACGCCCAGCACCTCCGCGTAATCGAAGCGCTTGGCCTCGTACGCGTACGTGCCCTCGCCGCGCCGCTCGTAGCGCTGCATCAGCTCGCTGAGCCCGCCGTCTTCGATGTCGACCCAGGCCGCCGGTGCGTCGGCGCTTTCGCCGGGCGCGAGGTTCAGGCG
The DNA here is from genome assembly GCF_006323185.2 of Variovorax sp. KBS0712. NCBI lineage: Bacteria > Pseudomonadati > Pseudomonadota > Betaproteobacteria > Burkholderiales > Comamonadaceae > Variovorax > Variovorax sp. KBS0712. The sequence goes on from NZ_VCCD02000002.1 coordinate 307,269, forward strand.
GCGCAGCTGCAGCAGGTTGGTGGCGGGGGTGAAGCCCAGGTCGAGGTCGACGCAGTGCGACATGTCGGACACGGCTTCGTCGTTGAGCTTCCAGTGGCCGCGCGCGTCGCGCGTGATCGACAGGTCGATGGCCGACTCGCCGAGCCAGCCGCGCACCGTGCCCCATTGCGTGTGCCAGAGCAGGTCGCAGCGCACGCGGTAGTGCAGCTGGGCGATGCGTCCGCCCTCGGTGCGGAACACCGCCGCGCCGTCGAGCTGCCAGGCCGAGGCATTGCGTTCGAGGCGGCAGGCATCGTGGCCCGGTGCATCGAGCCTGCGCCAGAGGATGGAGGCGACGGTTTGCATATGGCGCGGATCATGGCACCGGCATGCCGCGGGGCGCAAGCGGCATCCCGCAAAATGCCCTGCATGTCGAAAGCCCTTTCCGCGTCGTTGTCTGCCCTTTTCACCCTCCTGACAGCCGGCGCGGGCCATGCGGCCACTGCACTGAAGGACGGCGACATCATCTTCCACACCTCGCGCTCGGCGCAAAGCGTGGCCGTGCAGCGCGCCACCGGCTCGCGCTACAGCCACATGGGCATCGTGCTGCTGCGAGAGGGCAAACCCTACGTGTTCGAGGCGGTCTCGACGGTGCGCTACACGCCGCTGGCGCAATGGACGGCGCGCGGCAACGGTGGCCACTACGTGGTGAAGCGGCTGCGCGACGCCGGCACGCGGCTCACGCCCGGCGCCGTGGCGCGCCTGCATGCGCGCACCTCGGACTTCGCGGGCCGCCCGTACGACCTGACCTTCGAATGGTCGGATTCGCGCATCTACTGCTCGGAACTGGTGTGGAAGCTGTACGACCGCGCACTGGGCGTGCGCATCGGCGAGCTGCAGAAGATCCGCAGCTTCAACCTCGGCGACCCGGCCGTGCGCGCGAAGATGCGCGAGCGCTACGGCGACGCCGTGCCGATGGACGAGCCGGTGATCTCGCCGGTGGCGATGTTCGACTCGCCGCTGCTGGTGACGGTCGAATCGCGCTGAGCAGCGTCAGCGCACCGCCGCCAGCACGCTGTCGAGAAACTGTTTCGCCGGCGTGCCGAAATCTTCAGGGATGTAGTCGCGCGAGAAGTCGCGTGCAAACGCCGCTTCGAGGTCGTCGTGCGAACCGAGGTAGTCGGCGATCTCGGCGCGCAATGCGGCCAGCTCGGCCTCGGTGCTCGACTCGCGGTACGAGGCCATGATCTCGGCGCCGGTTTCGCCGAAGAGGATGTCGGCGTCCTGGCCGAAGTAGACCTTGGTGAGGTGGTCGATCAGTTCGAATCGCATCGTGGGGTCGTGAGGAAAAATCAGAACGGATGGGCGGTGAGGATGTAGAACGGCTTGCCGTTGTACGTGCGCATGTTCAGCGTCACGCGCACCTTGGTGAGCTGGCTCACGGCGGTGCTGCCGCGCTGCACGCCGATGCCGACCACGGTGCCGATGTCGTGCTCGAAGGCCACGGGCTTGGAGCCCACCGCCGCGGAGCGCGACCACGCGCGAATGGCCCGTGCGTTGGCGCGCACGGTCTGGCTGATGGCCGACTCGGCGGTGGCCAGGTCGAAGAACGACGACGAGCGCTGCAGGCTGGGCTTCTTCACGAAGCGGTCGAGCAGCTCCTGCGCCGACTTGCCCACGTGCTCGCGGATGGTGTGGCCGCCTGCCTTGGAGCCCGCAATGCCCTCGTGCTCGATGAGCCGCACGGGCTCGAGCTTGAAACGGCTCGCGCGCACCGCGATGACGCGCGATGCGGCCAGCCCGCCGGCCACGAAGAGCGGCACCGCCACGTCGACCGCGAGCCCCACCTACGCGCCGGTTTCGGGCGAGGCGCCCAGCGCCTGCGCGGTGGCGTCGGCGGTGAGCGCGGTGGCGGTGCGCTGCGTCTGGCCGGTCCAGATCTGGCGCGCGGCCGTGGCGGTGACGTCGCTGCCGTGCGCGCCCAGCACCACGCAGCCGACCTTGCTGGCCATGGTGGGCTCGGGCGCGACGCACAGCACGCCGGCGCCGACCAGTTCGATCACGCCGCCGATCAGCGCCGCCGTGCCCCAGAGCCGGTTGCTGAGGCTGGCCGACTCGGGCACGTCTTCGCCGCCGAGCACCGCCGCCATCTGCACCGGCGTCAGCGCGACCGACAGGCCGCCTTCCACCTCGTCGTCACCCATCGTGCATTCCTTTCCGTTCACCACCTGCGTGGGGATTGAAATTCCGCCGCATTCTTGCACGCGACACTGGGGCGGGCGAACATGCCCGGAGAGCGAGACAATTGTCACCGTGAGTTTCCAGCCCGCGCCGCCCCCGGCCCCTCCGATCCGCCGCATTGCCCACCTCGACATGGACGCGTTCTACGCATCCGTCGAGTTGTTGCGCTACCCGCAGCTCAAGGGGCTGCCGGTGGTCATCGGCGGCGGCCGGCGCCGCGTCGACGAGGCGATCCGCGAACTGCCCGAAGGCGCCACGCTGGCCGACATTCCGATCGAGGCCTTTCCACGCCTGAAGGACTACACGGGGCGCGGCGTGATCACCACCGCCACCTACCCCGCGCGGCAGTTCGGCATCGGCTCGGCCATGGGGCTCATGAAGGCCGCCAAGCTGTGCCCGCAGGCGCTGATCCTGCCGGTCGATTTCGACGAGTACCGGCGCTTCTCGCGCACCTTCAAGCAGGTGATCCTGGACATCGCGCCGCTCATGGAAGACCGTGGCGTGGACGAGGTGTACATCGACTTCACCGACGTGCCCGGCGGCCAGCGCGACGGCGGGCGCTCGCTGGCGCGGCTGATCCAGAAGTCGATCTTCGACGCCACGGGCCTCACCTGCTCGATCGGCGTCGCGCCCAACAAGCTCATCGCCAAGATGGCCAGCGAGTTCGAGAAGCCCAACGGCATCTCGGTGGTCTACGCGCACGACCTCGAAAGCCGCATCTGGCCCCTGCCCTGCCGCAAGGTGAACGGCATCGGCCCGAAGGCCGACGAAAAACTCAAGCGCTTCGGCATCGAGACCGTGGGCCAGCTGGCGGCACGCGAGCGCGGCTGGCTCATCGACACCTTCGGCAAGGCCACCGGCGCGTGGATGCACGAGGTGGCCTGGGGTCGCGACAACCGCCCCGTGGTGACCGAGAGCGAGCCCGTGTCGATGAGCCGCGAGACCACCTTCGAGCGCGACCTGCACGCGGTGCGCGACCGCGCCGAACTGGGCGCGATCTTCACGCACCTGTGCGAGAGGCTGGCCGAAGACCTGCAGCGCAAGGGCTACGTGGGCAAGACCATCGGCATCAAGCTGCGCTACGACGACTTCAAGATCGCCACGCGCGACCAGACCATCGACCGCTTCACCGACGACGGCAAGACCATCCGCCAGGTCGGCGGCCAGTGCCTCAAGCGCGTGCCGCTGGAGCGGCCGCTGCGCCTGCTGGGCGTGCGCGTGGGCGCGCTGGCCAAGGCGGGCAGCCCCGAGGCGCTGGCGCCTGCTGGCAACGCCCGCAGCGCGGCGCCGGTGGCGACCACGGCCTCGCTCTTCTGACCGACCGCCCGATGATCCGACGCTGGCTGCTGCGCATTGCATTCACACTGCTGGGGCTGCTGCTCGCGATAACGTTGTACGTGGCCGTGGCCTGCGCGCTGGTCTTCCTGCCGGCCAACGCGAAACCGCCGGCCGAGCCTGCGACCGTCGAGGCCTGGGTGCTGAGCAACGGCGTGCACACCGACCTGGTGTTTCCGGTCCGCTCGGCCGCCATCGACTGGCGGCAGCTCTTTGCGCTGTCCGACTTCAAGGCACCGCCGCCCGATGCCGAGTTCGTCGCCATCGGCTGGGGCGACCGCGAGTTCTACCTGCACACGCCGACCTGGGGCGACCTGACGGCCGCACGCGCCTTCGGGGCGCTGTCGGGTGGCAATCGCTCGCTGCTGCACGTGACCTACCTGCAGCGCGCGCAGTTGCGGCGCGGGGCCTACAAGCTGCCGCTCTCGCAAGCGCAGTACGCGCAGCTCGTGGCCCATGTGCGCGCCACGCTGCCTTCAGGCCGCGCGGTACCGATCGCGGGCGCGCACTACGCGAACGACGATGCCTTCTACGAAGCCCGGGGCAGCTACCACCTGTTCGAGACCTGCAACACCTGGACCGGCCGCGGCCTGCGCCAGGCGGGCGTCACGGTGAGCCGCTGGACGCCCTTCGACTTCAGCGTGACGTGGCACCTGCAGCCCGTGCTGCAGCCCTGACGATCTTCAGGGCTTGGGCACGCCTGCCGACCAGGTGGGCCAGTTCTTCACGATGTGGTCGACCACGCGCGTACCGACCAGCGCGATGTTCTCCACCGTCTCGGCAAAGCCGCCCGCCGTCTCGCCCGGTGCCGGGTCCAGGTGCTGCAGCGTGCTTTCCTTCGGGTTGCCCTGGTCGAAGTTGACCGCGCCGCGCAGGCTCATCACGCGGTCGGTGCCATGGGTGCGCTTGATCACGAGGGTGATGGCGGCGGCTTCCATTTCGGTGATCACGTAGTCGTCGGCGCCATACAGCTTGGCGATGTACTGCGCCTGCTTCGACATGCCGGGGCCGTGGAAGAAGGTGTCGCCCGTCATGTGCGTGCCGGTGCCCACGAAGGGGGCGCGGCGCGCGGCGGCGTCGGGGTAGCGCAGGCGGTACTTGCGCGCCGATTCCGCGTCCTTGAGCGGCGTGTCGGCCGACAGCTTCATGGCCCAGCCGACGAGGTCGGGGTTGAGCTTGAAGCGGCGGTACTCCTCGTAGCCCTTGCGCGGCATGAAGGTGGGTTCGCCGGGCTTGTTCTCTTCGGGGGCCCAGCGGTGGCCGAGGTCGTAGTCGACCAGCCAGGTGGCCCAGCTCACCTCGCCGATGGTGCCGCGCTGGGGCGGCGTGCCGGCCACGCCGGAGATCACGTAGTAGGCCTGCGAGAAGTCGAACTTCGGGTTCAGCAGGATGGCCTGCATCGACGACGACGAGTTGACCTTGCCCATGCCCAGCACCGCGCCGCACACGCCGTCGGCGTTGCAGTACACGGGCTGCAGCGCGCCGGGCACGGCCACGGGCGTCGCGCCCTTCCAGTAGCGCTCGTACCAGTGCTGGAACTCGCCGGCGCGGTCGCCGGTGTTCTGGCCGATCTCGAACATGGCGGCCACGAACACCTTCACCTTGACGGGGGCGCCGGTGGGGGCGGCGGCAGCGCGCGTGTCGGCCGTGGGCGAGGTGGAGGCACAGGCCGTGGCGAGCAGCACGGCGCCGCACAGCGCCAGGCCGCGGCTGCCCAGGGAGAAGCGACGGGAGTTCAGGAGGGACATGGGTGGAATCCGAAGAGAAGGAAGGAAAGGAAAGCGCGCCTCGGCAACAGCGTGCGGCGTCCTACACCGCACGATTGTCGATGCTGGCACAAGCGCGATGTCATGCCTTCGATGCAAACCCCATGCCGGCCCGCGCCGGCTGCCACCGCGCCGCTGGCCGGCGGGCTGGTCTACGTGAACCCCGGCATGCCGGGCATCCGCCGGCTGAAGTGGGGCGACGGCTTTCGCTACCGCGACGCGCACGGCCGCTGGCTGCGCGATGCCGACGCGCTCGCGCGCATCCGCAGCCTGGCGATTCCGCCGGCCTACACCGAGGTGTGGATCTGCCCGCTGCCGCAGGGCCACCTGCAGGCCACGGGCCTGGACGCGCGCGGCCGCACGCAGTACCGCTACCACCCCGGCTGGCGCGCGCTGCAGGACGGCACCAAGTTCGAGCGCCTCGCGGCCTTCGGGCGCGCCCTGCCCCGTTTGCGCGCCCGCGTGGCGCGCGACCTGCGCGCCGGCACCCGGACACCCGGGCGCGCGCAGGTGATCGCCACGCTGGTGCGCCTGCTCGACACCACGCTGCTGCGCGTGGGCAACGAGGCCTACGCCAGCAGCAACGGCTCGTTCGGCCTCACCACGCTGCGCAACCGCCACGCGGCGGTGCAGGGCTCGGCGCTGCGGCTGCGCTTTCGCGGCAAGAGCGGCGTGGTGCACGAGGCGCGCATCGACGACCCGCGCGTGGCCCGCGTGGTGCGCCAGTGCCAACAGCTGCCGGGGCAGGCGCTGTTCCAGTACACGGACGAAGCGGGCGAGGTGCGCGGCGTGTCGTCCAACGACGTGAACGACTACATCGCCGACGCCACCGACACAGGCAAGGGCGAAGGCGAACGCTTCACCGCCAAGGACTTCCGCACCTGGCACGGCACGGTGCAGGCGCTGGAGCTCACGCGGCGGGCCTGTGCCTGGGAAGGCGAGCGCCGGCCCGGCGCCAGGGACATCCTCGTGGCCGTGGCGCAGCAGCTCGGCAACACGCCGGCGGTCTGCAAGAAAGCCTACGTGCACCCGGCCGTGCTGGCGCTGGGCGAGGCGCTGGCGCGCGAGGACGACACGGCGGCGACGGGCACTTTGCTGGAGAAGATCGCGGCCCGCGCCGCCACGGCCGGCCCGGCGCGCGGCCTGGTGGCGGCGGGCGGCGATTGCTCGCCTTCCTGCGAGCGCCTCAGCCCGCGGCGAGGGCGAAGCGCACGGTGTCGGCGTCGAGCAGCACGGCATAGCCGAGGTCTTCGGCCAGGTTCTGCAGCGCCACGGTGTCGATGGCCAGCGCGCGCGGCGCGCGGTGGGCGTCGAGCACCGCGTTCGCGCCGCCGGCCTCGCGCACCCGGGCGTGCAGGCGCAGCGCGTCGGTGCCGTCGGGCTCGATGCGGATGGTGCCGGCCTCGTCCGCACCGTCGTGCAGGTAGCCCAGCGCGCCCAGGAACAGGTAGCGCAGCGCGGCGGCATTGGGCCAGCGCGGCTCGTCGTCCTGCGGGGCGGCGAGCGCCTCGTCGACCTCGAGCGCCACGCCGTGCAGGTCGAAGGCCGAGCGCATCAGCGTCATGCACTGCGCCACCAGCGCGCTGCGCGTGATGCCGTCGTCGGTGGTGGCCAGCTCCCAGTCGCGCAGCGAGCGGATCGCGGCCACCAGCTCCGACACCTGGCTGTCGATGAGGTTCACCCGCTCCTCGCAGGCGGCGGGGTCGACGGGGTCGGCCGCCACCTGGCGCTTGAGCATCAGCACCGCCATGCGGATCACCGAGACGGGCGCCGTCATGTCGTGCCGCAGCGCCGGCAGGGCGCGCGTGAGCAGCTCGTGGCGCACGCCGGCCGCAATCCAGCTGCGGGCGCTGGGAGACGACTTCATCGCGACGCAGCGGCCCGCAAGGGCGCACGGCCCGTGGGACGAGAGGCGGCAGGGAGCACGGTCAAGGCAGGATTCCTGAAGGCGGGAACAAGGCCACGAGTATCGGCCCCGCTCCGCGCCGCGGCTGTAGGAGCCTGCCTACGCGCGCCCTGCCCGCCGGGCCGCACCTTCAGCGCGCGCTCAGGGTTTGCCGAGGTAGGTGCGCACGTCCTTCACCTCGACCCCGGCGGCCGCGACGGCCGAGCGCAGCTGCGCTTCGGTCACGCCCAGCGTCTGGGTCCAGTAGCGAACCTCGTGGAGTTCGTTGACATTGATGCGGGCCGCATCCTGCGGTCCGCGCTTGCTCAGGTCATCGGCCATGGCGTGGATTCCTTGTTGAAGGCCCCCACGATGCGGCCTGCACGGCGCATCGGCTGGCGGACAGCAGCGCGGCTCCTTGCAGGATAAGTCCGAGAGCGCGTTGCAGATGTCCGAAAGCAGCGGGCCGGCGCCACGCGGCGCCCCTATCGTCGCCGCTCCTTCACTTCATCCCCGCACCCCATGACCCCCGAGCAGAACAAGCGCGCCGTCGTCGACGCCTGGAAGGCCTTCGCCAGCCGCGACCCGCAGCGCGTGCGCGCCGCCTTCACCGACGGCGCCGAATGGCTGGCGCCCAAGGACAACGCCACCGGCGTGGCCCTGGGCTTCACCGACCACATGATCGGGCCGGACACGATCGTGCGCTTCCTGGTCGAGGAGTTTCCGAAGCTGTTCGTGGCCGACGTGTCGGTGGACTTCACCCACCTGCTCTGCGAAGGCGACACCGTGGTGCTGGAAATGCGCCTGCAGGCCACGCTCGCCAGCGGCCGGCCCTACGACAACGACTACTGCTTCATCCTCGAGCTGCGCGAGGGCCGGATCTCCCGCATGCGCGAGTACATGGACACGCAGAAGGGCCGCCGCAGCGTCATCGGCGACCTTCCCTCTGACCTCAGGGCTGCCGGGCCCGTGCTTGCAGTTCCCGCTTGAGCAGCTTGCCGTTGGCGGTGGTCGGCATCGCCTCGATCACCTCGATGCGCGCGGGCCGCTTGTAGGGCGACAGGTGCTCGGCCAGGTGCGCGCGCAGCGCCGCCTCGTCGAGCGCCACGCCAGGGTTCAGCTCGACGAAGGCGACGATCTGCTCGTTGCCGTCGGCCTCGGGCACGCCGACCACGGCGCACAGGTGCACGCCGGCGAAGCGGCCGATCACCGCCTCGACCTCGGCCGGGTAGACGTTGAAGCCTGAGCGGATGATCATTTCCTTCAGCCGCCCCACCACGAACAGCGCGCCGTCAGCGTCGAAGCGGCCGAGGTCGCCGGTGGCGTACCAGCCGCCCGGGCGCATCACCTGCGCGGTGGCGGCCGCGTCGCGGAAGTAGCCCAGCATCAGGCCCGGGCCGCGCAGCCAGATCTCGCCGGTCTCGCCGGGTGCGACCTCCGTGCCCTCGGCCGTCACGATGCGCCCCTCGCCACCGTCGACCACGTAGCCAGCCGAGGTGTCGGCGCGCGGCGCCTCGGTGCGCGTGAGGAACACCGAGCCCGCGTACTCCGACAGGCCGTAGCCGTAGTGCAGCGGCTGGCCGAACAGCCGCTCCACGCGCTGCTTGAGCGCCGGGTCGAGCGGCGCGGAGCCCGTGTACACGTAACGCAAGTTCGGAAAGCGCGGTGCCAGCTGCTGCGCCTCGATGTGCGCCAGCAGCCGCGCGTACATGGTCGGCGGCCCGAGCAGGTTCGATACCTGCCCGTGCGCCAGCGCCTCGAGCATGTCGGCCGGCGAGAAGCTGCCGCGCAGCACCAGCGCGGCCCCGCCCGTGAGCGCGGCCATCAGCACGGTGCCGATGCCGAAGATGTGGGTCATCGGCAGGAAGGCGTAGACGCGGTCGCGCGTGTCGAGCGCACGTACCGCCGCCGACACGCGGCCGAAGTGCAGCAGCCCGCGGTGCGACACCATCACGCCCTTGGGCGTGCCCGAGGTGCCGGAGGTGAAGATGATCGCGGCGGCATCGGCCAGCGCCGCATCGGGCTCGGGGCGCGCGTCGGCGCGCGCGGCGGTGAACATCACGCCGGGCAGCGTGGCCGGCACGGCCGACGCGCGCTGCGCGTGCGTGCGCGCCGCATCGGACGCGTCGGTGGTGAAGCCCCACAGGCGCGCGTCGGCGCGCTCGGCAATGGCGGCGATCTCGCCCGGCGACATGCGCGCGTTGACGCCGCACGACCACGCGCCCACGCGGCTGCAGGCCAGCAGCAGCGCGATGTGGGCGGCGCAGTTCTCGGCCACCAGCAGCACGCGGTCGGTCGGCCGCACGCCGGCGGCGAGCAGGTCGTTCGCGGCGGTCTCGACCATGGCCTGCAGTGCGCCGTAAGTGGTGGTGCCATCGGGTTCGTGGAGGAACACCGCGTCCGGCGTGCGGGCCGCGCGGTCTTCGAGCAGGTGATGAATGCGGGGCTGCATCGGCTATTCCGCCTCGATGCCCTTGGAGGCGCTCGCCCACAGCTTGCGGTCCGACACGCCCTTGGTCGCCAGCACCTCCGGCGCACCCGTCCAGACCTCGTAGCCCTGCTCGCGCAGGCGGTGCGCGATGTCTTCGCGCGCCAGCATCTTCTGCGCCGCGGCGTTCACGCGCGCGACCAGCGCCGGGTCCATGCGCGCCGGGCCGTACAGGCCGAACCAGCCGCCCACGTCGTAGCCGGGCACGCCCGACTCGATCATGGTCGGCACGTCCGGCAGCATGCGGTTGCGCTGGCGCGAGGTGACGGCCAATGCACGCAGCTTGCCCGACTGGATGAAGGGCCGCGAGGTGGCGATGATGTCGAACATCATCGGCACGGTGCCGGCCATCACGTCGGCCAGCGCCGGCGCGCTGCCCTTGTAGGGCACGTGCGTGAGCTGCACGCCGCTCATCTTCTCGAGCAGCGCGCCGCTCAGGTGGTTCGACGCGCCCACGCCCGCCGAGCCGTAGAACAGCTTGCCGGGCTTGGCCTTGGCATAGGCCAGCAGCTCGCCCACGTTGCGCACCGGCAGGTCGTTGTTGACCACCAGCACGTTGGTGTAGTCGACCAGCGGCGCCAGCGGCGTGAGGTCCTTCATCGGGTCGAAAGGCATGCTGCGCTGCACGTTCGGGTTGATGGTGATGGTCGGACTCGCGCCGAAGAACAGCATCGCGCCGTCGGGCGGTGCCTTGGCCACGGCGTTGCCGCCGAGCGAGCCGGCGGCACCGGGCCGGTTGTCCACGATCACCTGCGTGCCCAGCTCCTGGCCCAGCGCGGGCGCGAGCAGGCGCGCGGCGCCATCCACCGGCCCGCCGGCCGAATAGCCCATCACCAGCTTGATGAGCGGCGGCAGCGGCAGCGGCTGCTGCGCGAAGGCGCGGCGCGGCAGTGCGGCCAGCGCCGCGCCGCCCGCCAGCGCGGCCATGAGCTGGCGGCGCGAAAGAAAGTCGAGGGATTGCATGAGCGTTGTCTCCAGTTGTGTATGTCTTTGGCGGCTCACATCGCTCAGGCCGGCAGGTCGAGCACCTGTCGCGCGAGGATGTTGCGCTGGATCTCGTTCGTGCCGCCGTAGATCATGGCGGCGGTGGAGCCGATGAGCGGCGAGAGCACGTTGAAGCTCTGCCCATCGAGCACCTGGTCGCCCGCGACCGCGCCCTGCTCTTCGCCGGCCTCGACCAGCAAGGCCCCGATGCGGTGGTAGGTCTCGCTGGCCCAGATCTTCAGCAGCGACACCGACGCGGGCAGCGGCTTGCCCGCACGCACGATGTCGGCAAAGCCCGTGTAGGCGGCCGACAGGTCGAGCACGTCGAGCCGCAGCGCCGCGAAGCGCTGCGCGAACACCGGGTCGGCGAACAGCCGCCGCGCCTGACCGAGCCGCGCCAGCTGGCCCAGCGCGTACTGCGACTGCTTGGGGCTGCCCAGGAAGATGCGCTCGAAGCCCAGCAGTGCCTTCGCGATGGTCCAGCCACCGTGCAGCCGGCCCACGAGGTTGTCGGCCGGCACGCGCACGTTGTCGAAGAAGACCTCGCAGAACTCGGGCTCGCCCGCCAGCGTGTAGATCGGCCGCACCGTGACGCCCGGCGTGCGCAGGTCGCACAGCAGGAAGCTGATGCCCTCCTGCTTGCGCGCGCCCTTGTCGGTGCGCACGAGCATGAAGATGTGGTTGGCATCCTGCGCGAGCGTGGTCCAGATCTTCTGGCCGTTGACGACGAAGTGATCGCCCTGCGCGTCGTGCCCCGCCACCGCCTCGGTGCGCAGGCCGGCCAGGTCGGAGCCGGCATTGGGCTCCGAATAGCCCTGGCACCACACGTGCTCGCCGCTGAGGATGCGCGGCAGGAAGCGCTGCTGCTGTTCGGGCGTGCCGTGCTGGATCAGCAGCGGGCCGATCATCACGATGCCCTGGTCGGGCGCGCGCGCCACGCCGTGCTGCTCCAGCTCCTCGATCCACGCGATGAGCTTGTCGGCCGGCAGGCCCATACCGCCGTGCGACTGCGGCCAGGCCGGCGCGATCCAGCCCTGCGCCGAGAGCGTGAGGTACCACTCGCGAATCTCGCTCCAGCGCGCGCGGTGCGACAGGTAGCGCAGATGCGCCGGATAGCGCTGCTGCAAAAAGCCGCGCACCATGCGGCGGAACTCGGCCTCGGGCATGGCGGACCAGTCGGTGGTGCGCGCGAGGAACTCGCCGTTCCAGGCTGCAGCACTGCTCGCAGCGGCCTCCGCCTCACCGGTCAGCGCGGCATGGCGGCGCTGGTGCGCCGTGGCATTGCCCAGCCACGCCGACAGGCACAGCACGCGCTTGTAGAACAGGCTCAGGTCGCACTCCTGCGTGTAGCCGATGGCCCCGTGCAGCTGCACCGCCGCGCGCGACGCCTGCAGCGCGGCAGCGGTGCACCGCGCGTTGACGCGGCTGGCCTCGGCTTCGAGCCGGTCAGAAAGCAACGCGCCGTCGCTTGCCAGCGCGAGCACCTCGTTGAGCGTGGCCTGCGCCACCTCGAGGTGGATGAACATGTCGACGCTGCGGTGCTGCAGCGCCTGGAAGCTGCCGATGGGCTTGCCGAACTGCGCGCGCGTGCGCAGGTAGGCCAGCGTCTGCGCCAGCATCGCCTGCCCTGCGCCCAGCAGCTCGGCCGCCTGCAGGATCTGCCCCGCGGCGAGCGCCTGGCGCAGCGCCTCCTGCGCGGCCGGTCCGCTGGCCAGCACGGCGTCGGCCGGCAGCACGACCTCCTCGAAGCGCAGGTTGGCGGCCTGGCTGCCATCGACCAGCGGCACGAGCGTCTCGCTCACGCCGGCTGTGCCGCGCGGCACCCACAGCAGCACGGCGTCGTCCTCGCCGCGCGCCGACACCAGCCAGCCGCTGGCGGCGGCACCGGGCAGCACCATGAGCTTGTCGCCCTGCAGCAGCACGCCGCCCCCCTGACCCGCGCGCGCCTCGCAGCCGCAGGCCAGCGGCACGGCGCTGAGGTCGCCCGCGCTTTCCTGCCAGGCCAGCGCGGGCAGGCTGCGGCCCGCCACGAGCTCGGCCAGCAAGGCACGCGCCGCCGGCGTGTCGAGCCGCGCCAGCAGCAGCGCGCTCAGGCCCGCCACGGCCAGCAGCGGCTCGGGCGCCGCGTGCTCGCCGGCCGCGCGCAGGATCTCGGCGGCGCCGTCGAGCCCGAGTGCCAGGCCGCCGGCCGCTTCGGGCGCCAGCATGCCGGGCCAGCCGAGCGCGGCGATCTCGCCCCAGCCTTCCGCCTCGTCGGCCTGCGGGTGTTCAGTGCGGGCACGGCGTCGCGCGGTGGCGCCGCTGCGGGTGAAGTAGTCGAGCGCCGCTTCGCGCACGGCCAGGAGTGAGTCGGAATCCATCGCGCTGTCTGCCTTTTCTTTTCCGTTGCAATGACGAGTCGCAGCGTGCCCGAAGACCTCGCCGGCGGGCATTCGCGATTGCGGAAGGGAGGGTTTCGCAATCACTGAGCGCCTGCGGGCGCGTGCGGGGATAGATTTGCGGCCATGACAAAGATCAAGAAATCCCTGCACACCGACCTCGGCCACAGCACGCCCGACAAGATCACCGTGCGCGGGCGCGACCTGCCCTCGGAAATCCTCGGCCACCTCAACCTGGGCGACATGGCCTTCCTGGAGCTGACGGGCCGCATCCCGACGCCGCAGGAGTCCGTGACCTTCAACGCCATCGTCGTCACGCTGGTGGAGCACGGCGTCACGCCCAGCGCGCTGGCCGCGCGGCTCACCTATGCCGGCGCGCCCGAGGCGCTGCAGGCCGCCGTGGCCGCCGGCCTGTGCGGGCTGGGCACCGTGTTCGTGGGCAGCACCGAGGGCGCCGCGAAGATGCTGTACGAGGCCATTCCCTTCGGCGAGAAGCCGAGCCGCCCGCTGGCCGACATGGCGAAGGACATCGTGGCCGACCACCGCGCGCGCAAGATCATCGTGCCGGGCCTGGGCCATCCACTGCACAAGCCGATCGATCCGCGCACGCCGCGCCTGTTCCAGATCGCGGCCGAGAACGGGCTCTCCAGTCACTACGTCGCACTGATGCAGGCCGTGCAGGAAGAGGCCGAGCGCGTGTCGGGCAAGTCGCTGCCGATCAACGCGACCGGCGCCATCGGCGCCATTGCGGCCGAGTTCGGCTTTCCGTGGAAGATCATCCGCGGCTTCGGCGTGATGGCGCGCGCCATCGGCCTCGTGGGCCACATCCTCGAGGAGATCGACGACCCGATGGCCATCGAGATCTGGCAACGCGTCGAAAAAGAAGCGGGCGGCCCCCGCCAGGACTGAACACGATGATCGCTACCGACAACCGTTTCCCCGACATCCGCGACGCCGTGCGCGACCTGTGCGCGCAGTTTCCCAACGAGTACTTCCGCAAGGTCGACGAGGCGCGCGGCTACCCCGCCGAGTTCGTCGATGCGCTCACGAAGGCCGGCTGGATGGCCGCCCTGATCCCGCAGGAGTACGGCGGCTCGGGCCTGGGCCTGACCGAAGCCTCGGTGATCATGGAAGAGATCAACCGCTGCGGCGGCAACTCGGGCGCCTGCCACGGCCAGATGTACAACATGGGCACGCTGCTGCGCCACGGCAGCGAGGCGCAGAAGCGCCAGTACCTGCCGAAGATCGCCAGCGGCGAGCTGCGCCTGCAGTCGATGGGCGTGACCGAGCCGACCACCGGCACCGACACCACCAAGATCAAGACCACGGCCGTGAAGAAGGGCGACCGTTACGTCATCAACGGGCAGAAGGTGTGGATCTCGCGCATCCAGCATTCGGACCTGATGATCCTGCTGGCGCGCACCACGCCGCTGGCCGATGTGAAGAAGAAGTCGGAAGGCATGTCGATCTTCATCGTCGACCTGCGCGAGGCCATCGGCAAAGGCATGACGGTGCGCCCCATCCTCAACATGGTGAACCACGAGACCAACGAGCTGTTCTTCGAGAACCTCGAGATCCCGGTGGAGAACCTGATCGGCGAGGAAGGCCAGGGCTTCAAGTACATCCTCGATGGCCTGAATGCCGAGCGCACGCTGATCGCGGCCGAGTGCATCGGCGACGGCTACTGGTTCATCGACAAGGTCACGGCCTACACGAAGGACCGCGTGGTGTTCGGCCGCCCCATCGGCCAGAACCAGGGCGTGCAGTTTCCGATTGCCGAAGCCTTCATCGAGACCGAAGCGGCCAACCTGATGCGCTACGAGGCCTGCCGCCTGTTCGACGCGCGCCAGCCCTGCGGCGCGCAGGCCAACATGGCGAAGTACCTCGCGGCCAAGGCGAGCTGGGAGGCGGCCAACGCCTGCCTGCAGTTCCACGGCGGCTTCGGCTTTGCGTGCGAATACGACATCGAGCGCAAGTTCCGCGAGACGCGGCTGTACCAGGTGGCGCCGATCTCGACCAACCTCATCCTGAGCTACGTGGCGGAGCACATGCTCGGCCTGCCACGCTCGTTCTGAAGGACTGCACATGAACGCCATCGACCACCCCAGCAAGGTGCTCGCGACCTTCGCGGCCGAGCTGAAGTTCGCCGACATTCCCGCGCCCGTGCTGCGCCGCACCGAAGACCTGATGCTCGACTGGCTCGGCTCGGTGCTCGCGGCCCGCACGGCGCGGCCGATACGCAGCATCGAGCGCTTCGCGCAGATGATGGGCCCCGCTGAAGGCCCGAGCGAAATCCTCACCTCGCGGCGCACCAGCTCGCCGCTGTTCGCGGCGCTGGTCAACGCGGCGGCCTCGCACTACGTGGAGCAGGACGACGTGCACAACGGCTCGGTGTTCCACCCGGCCGCCGTCGTCATCGCGCCCGCTCTGGCAGTCGCGCAGAGCATCGGTGCCAGCGGCGCGCAGCTGCTGACGGCCGTGGTCGCGGGCTACGAGGTGGGCATCCGCGTCGGCGAGTTCCTGGGCCGGTCGCACTACCGCACCTTCCACACCACCGCGACGGCGGGCACGCTCGCGGCAGCCGCGGCGGTGGGCCGCCTGCTCGAACTGTCGCCGCAGCAGATGCTGCATGCCTTCGGCTCGGCGGGCACGCAGTCGGCCGGTGTGTGGGAGTTCTTGCGCGACGCCGCCGATTCGAAGCAGCTGCACTGCGCGCACGCGGCGGCCAGCGGGCTGATGTCGGCCTACCTCGCGCAGGACGGCTTCACGGGCGCGGCGAAGATCCTCGAAGGCGCGCAGGGGCTGGGCGTGGGCATGTCGAGCGACGCCGATCCGGTCAAGCTCACCGACGGCCTGGGCACGCGCTGGACGCTGGCCGAGACCTCGTTCAAGTACCACGCCTCCTGCCGCCACACGCACCCGGCCGCCGACGCGCTGCTGCAGGTGATGGAACAGAACCAACTCAAGCCGGCCGACGTGTCCCAGGTCACGACCCATGTGCACCAGGGCGCCATCGACGTGCTGGGCCGCGTGACGGTGCCGGCCACGGTGCACCAGGGCAAGTTCTCGATGGGCACGGTGCTGGGCCTCATCGCCGTGCACGGCCGCGCGGGCCTGGGCGAGTTCGACCGCGACTTTCTCTCGCCCGAGGTCTCGGCCTTCCGCGAGAAGGTGACGATGGCGCTCGACGACGAGGTCGACACCGCCTACCCCGCACGCTGGATCGGCAAGGTCAGCGTGCACACCGCCGACGGCCGCACGCTGGCCGGCCGCGTCGACGAGCCCAAGGGCGACCCCGGCAACAGCCTGAGCCGCGCCGAGATCGAGGGCAAGATGCAGCGCCTGGCGCACTACGGCGAAGGCGCGACGGCCGACGAAGCGAAGGCGCTGTGCGAGCGCGTCTGGCAGTTGGCCGACACGGCCCGCGTGGGGCGCTGGCTGCAGGCGACCTCCTCCGCCGCCTGAACCACGGCGCGCCCGCTCACGCCTCGGGCAGCGAGGTCTCCTGCAGGCGCCAACGCGCGCGCGGGCCGCGAAAGGTGTAGCGGTCGCGGTAGCGCTGCGGGCTGGTGCCGGTGGCGCGCGCGAACATGCGGCAGAACGCGCTGGTGTCGCCGTAGCCGCAATCGCGCGCGATCTCGTCCACCGAACGGAAGGTGCCTTCGAGCCACATCTGCGCGCGCTGCACGCGCAGTCCCTGCAGGTACTTCAGGGGCGTCATGCCCGAATGCTGGTGGAACAGGCGCGTCAACGTGCGCTCGCTCACCGACGCTGCCGCCGCGGCATCGGCCAGCCGCAGGGGTTGAGCTGCATGGGCCTGCATCCACGCCTGGGCCAGGTACAGCGGTGTGTCGCGCGCCTGGCCCATCACCTGCGTCCCCGTCATCGCGGCCGACAGGGCCTGCCGCTCGGTGTTGAGCAACAGCTTCTCGGCACCCGCGTGCGCCAGGTCGGCCAGGCCCGCGTAGCGCGCCAGGTGCAGCACCAGCGCATGCAGCAGCGACGGCGCCACCGCGCAGACGCAGCCGCGCTCCGCCACGATCGGCTCCCTGGCTTCCATGCGCACCCCGGGAAAGTACTTCTCGAAACCCGACTGGTAGAGCCAGGGGATCGGCGCGCTCAGGATGCAGTCCGCCTGCGCCAGCAGCCAGATGCCCGTGCCGCAGGCACCGATCAGGCTGCCCGCCTCGAAGCGCCGGCGCACCAGCTCGACGCTGGCGGCATTGCGCCGCACCAGCTTCTGCAGTGCCGGGATGGACTGCATCACCAGCGGCGCCACCAGCAGCACGCGCGGCCCCGGCTGCGGACGGCGCGCATGGCGGCGCTCGTCTTCGTCGATGCAGGTCTGCGCATGCCAGCGGTGCGCGCGGCCGTCGGCACCAAGCAGACGCCAGCTCGCGGCCGGCAGGGCGTCGCGCGGTGCACGCACGCGCGCCAGGGCATTGAGCTCGCGCAGCACGTCGACGGCGGACCACAGCGCACCGGGTGCGCCCCCCTCTGGGAGCAACAGATCGAAGTGAACCACCGGCGGGACTCCTGGCTGAAACAGCACATCGATTGGCTGGATCAAACATTGTGGCAGGCGACGGGCAAACCTACGATCCGCCGACCGTTCGATCCTTCCCGTCCCGTCCTGCTCCGTCCTGTCATGAGGTGTCTTCCTTGATCCGCTTCTGCCTGAAAGCCTCGCTGCTCGCCCTGTGCAGCGCCACCACCCTGCTGGCGGCCCCTGCCGCCGGCGCGGCCTGCGTGTCCAGACCCGTCACGCTGATGGTGCCCTACCCGGCCGGCGGCCTGTCCGACGTGATCGCGCGCTCCATCCACCTGTCGCTGTCGAAACAGCTGGGCCAGCCGGTGCTGGTCGAGAACCTCGGCGGCGCCGGCGGTGCGATCGCGGCGCAGAAGGTGCTGGCGGCACCGGCCGACGGGCACATGGTGTTCCTGGGGTCGCCCAATGAAGTGATCCTCACGCCGCTCGCCAATGCCGCCGTGAAGCTGCGCCACGACCAGTTCCGCCTGCTCGGCCCCGTGACCTTCAACCCGATGGTGCTGCTGGCGCGCAAGGACCTGCCGGCGCAGTCCATCGACGAACTGATCACCCTCGCCCGCACGCCCGGCGGCAAGCCGCTGAGCTACGGCAGCGTGGGGTACGGCTCGCTGTACCACTTCGCGGGCGAAGACCTGTCGACGCGCGTGGGCGCCGCCATGCTGCACGTTCCCTACAAGGGCGGCGCGCCGCTGCTGCAGGACATGGGCGCGGGCCTCGTGGACTTCACGATGATGCCGTGGGCCACGATGTACCGCGGGCTGGCCGACCAGGGACGCCTGAAGATCCTCGGCTGGGTCGGGCCGCGCCGCGAGAAGTTCGCCCCCGAAGCCCCGGCCTTTGCCGAAGGCAAGCTGCTCAAGGACTTCGAGTACAGCACCTGGGCCGGCCTGATGGTGCGCAAGGAAACACCGGACGCCACGGCCGTCTGCCTGCACCAGGCGCTCACGACCACGCTGGAACAGCCCGAGGTGCAACAGGCGATCCTGTCGACCGGCTCCATGCCGGCCGCTGCGCGCACGCTCAACGAATCGGCCAAGCAGTTCGCGGCCGAGGCCGCGCGCTTCCAGGCCCTGGCCAAACGCATCAACCTGCAACCCCAATGACCGACACGCCACACGACACCCGCGCGGTGCGCGACTGGGCCGAGGCGCACGCCGGCGCCTACACCGCCGTGCGCCGCCAGATCCATCGCCACCCCGAACTGGGCTTCGAGGAGTTCCAGACCAGCGCGCTGGTCGCCGACCGGCTCGAAGCCTGGGGCTACCAGGTGGACCGCGGCATCGGCGGCACCGGCTTCGTCGCCCAGCTGAAGCTGGGCGACAGCCCGCGCCGCCTGGGCATCCGCGCGGAGATGGATGCGCTGCCGATGACCGAGCTTGCGCAGATTCCGCACGCCAGCCAGCGGCCCGGCGTGATGCACGCCTGCGGGCACGACGGCCACACCACGATGCTGCTGTTCGCGGCGCAGTACATCGCCGAGCAGCGGCGCTTCGACGGCACGCTGAACCTGATCTTCCAGCCGGCCGAGGAAGGCCTGAACGGTGCCTCGCGCATGATGCAGGAGGGCCTGTTCACGCGCTATCCCTGCGACGCGGTGTTCGCCATGCACAACATGCCCGGCCTGCCGGCAGGGCAGCTGTTGTTCCGCGAGGGCGCGCAGATGGCCTCGGGCGACACGGTGGTCATCACGCTCACCGGCCGCGGCGGCCATGGCGCCATGCCGCACCTGGCGACCGACCCCACGGTGGCCGCCGCCAGCATCGTGATGGCGCTGCAGACGGTGGTGTCACGCAATACCGACCCGCTGCATGCGGTGGTGGTCACGGTGGGCGTGCTGCAGGCCGGCACGGCCAGCAACGTGATTCCGGAGACGGCGCTGCTGAAGCTCACGGTGCGCGCGCTGGACCGCGACGCACGCGACCTGGCCGAAGCCCGCATCCGCGCCCTGGTGCATGCCCAGGCCCAGAGCTTCGGACTGGAAGCCGAGGTGGACTACCAGCGCGGCTACCCGGTGCTGGTCAACACGCCTTCCGAGACCGCGTTCGCGCGCACGGTGGCACGCAACCTCGTGGGCCCGCAGGGCATGGTCGAGACCGGGCCGCCCGTGATGGCCAGCGAAGATTTCGCCTTCATGCTCGAAGAGGTGCCGGGGTGCTATTTCTTCATCGGCAACGGCACGCACATCCGCGAAGGCGGCTGCAGCGTGCACAACCCTCACTACGACTTCAACGACCATCTGCTGCCGGTCGGTGCCGCCTACTGGGCGAGCCTGGTGGAGCAGTACCTGCCGAAGGCCGGCTGACCGGGCCTTCGTGCACGCAAGGAAAGGCGGGGTTCAGCCGAACAGCCGCCCCTGCCCCGGCGAGCGCGCATCGAGCCCGGCGGTGCGCACAAGGTCCCAGAAGCCCGCGGGCGAGCTGGACACCACGGGCACCCGCAGGCGCGCCTCGACCTCGCGCACCGCATCGAGCGTGACGAGGCCGCCGCACGAGATGAGGAGGCCGTCGGCACCGGGCTGGTCTTCGAACACCTTCAGGCACAGGTCGACCAGCACCTCGGTCGACACCTGGCCCACGGCCTGCACGTCGGAGATGGCCAGGCCTTCGAGTGCGAGCGGTTCGAAGTCGCTCTGTTCGAGGTAGGTGCGCAGCTGCGTGTTGACCTCGTCGATGTAGGCGGTGGCGACGGCCACGCGCCGCACTTTCAGGTGGCGCAGGCCCGCAAGGATGGCGTCGCTCATCGTCGTGCAGGGCAGGCCCGTGGCCTGTTCCATCTCGCGCTTCAGCTGGCGGGTGAAGGCGAGGCCGCGAAAGAAGCTCAGCGAGGTGCCCATGAGGGAGACGGCGCTCGCGCCTTCCGCCTTGAGTTCCAGCGCCTTGCCGATGACCGAGTCGATCACCTCGGTGTAGCCGCGCGTGGAGATTTCGCCGAGGCCCAGGCCTTTGGCGCTGAAGCGGATGCGGTCGCCGTAGAGCAGCGGGCCGTCGACCGGCACGGCGCCGGCTGCGGGCGGAACGATGAGGCCGAGATGGGGCTGTTGTGTCACCTCAGTTGCCCTCCGCCACGATGCGCTGGTCCGTGATGATGCGTTTCCATCGCGTCGTTTCCTCCGCCATGTCCTTGCCCAGCTGCGCCGGCGTGGCGTAGGCGCGCAGCGTGCCCTGCGCGGCGGCGGCCGTGCCCGTCTCGGGCATGTCGAGCACGGTCTTCACGGCGGCCGAGAGCTTGTCGACCACGTCGTTGGGCGTGCCCGCCGGCGCGAGCATGAAGATACGCGGCGCGACGTCGAAGCCCGGCAGCGCCTCGGCCAGCGGCGCGACGCTTTCGGCGCCTTCGAGCTTGGCGTTGTTCAGCAGCGCCAGCGCGCGCAGCTTGCCGGCCTTCGACTGCGCCATGGCGGCGGTGGCGCTCACCACGCCCAGCGGCACCTGGCCGCCGACCACGTCGGGCACGATCTGCGCCGCGCCCCGGTACGGCACATGCACCACGAACGCGCCCGTGGATTGCTTGAGCATCTCGAAGCCCAGGTGCTGCACGGTGCCGACACCCGACGACGCGTAGGAGTAGCGGCCCGGGTGCGCCTTGAGTTCCTTGACGAGTTCGGCGGGCGTCTTCGCGGGAAAGTCGTTGCCCGCGACGATCATCAGCGGCGACACGAAGGCACCGGCCACGGGCTTGAAGCTGGTCAGCGGATCGATCGCGATCTTCGGCTGCAGCAGCTTGGCGATGAGCAAGGCGCTGTCGCCTATCATCAGCGTGTAGCCGTCGGGCGGCGCCTTGGCGACGAGGTCGGCCGCGATGAGGCCGGTGGCGCCGGTGCGGTTTTCGACCAGCACCTGCTGGCCCAGCACGGCGGGCAGGCGCGCGCTGAGCATGCGCGCGACCGCGTCGACACCGCCGCCGGCCGAGTAGCCGACGACGATGCGGATGGGCTTGTCGGGAAACTTCTGCGCCCACGCGGCGGGTGCGGCGGCCAGCAGGCCGGCCAGGGCGAGGGCGGCCTGCAGGGCATGCCGGCGCGATGGCCGCATGGCGTCTGTTCTTCTGTCGTTCATCTTGTCTCCGTGGTGGTCGGGATGCGCCGGCCGTCTGCGCGGCCTGGTCGTGGTCGGAAGTGTCGTCGGGTGGCGCTCAGGCCTTGCCTTTCCCGTGCGAGGTCGGCAGCTTCGCGAGTTCGCGCACGCGCTCGGCGTTGGGCGTGAAGCCCAGCCCCGGCGCCTCGGGCAGCGTGAGCCAGCCCTGGTCGGGCACGGGCAGGCCGTCGAAGATCTGCTTGAGCATCTGCACCGCGACGTAGTGGTACTCGACCAGCCCGCCGTTGGACACGCCCGCGTGCAGGTGCATGTTGTGGAAGGGCCAGGCGCCGCCGTTGTCGATGGGCACGTTGAAGGCCGCGGCCATGCCCGCGATCTTCAGGCACTGCGAGTAGCCGCCCGAGATGGTCACGTTGGGCTGCAGCACGTCGGCCGCCTGGTTCACCAGCAGGTCGCGAAAGCGGAAGGCCAGGCCCTCGTTCTGCCCGCAGGCCAGCGGAATGCGCGTGCGTGCGCGCAGCTGGGCCATCTGGCGCACGTCGTTCTGCGTGAGCGGCTCCTCGAAGAAGCTGATGCCGTAGGGCTCGATGCGCTGCGCGAGCTCGGTGGCGTGGAACAGGTCGAGGCCGCAGTTGGCATCGACGTACAGCTTCACGTCGGGGCCCACGGCCTCGCGCACGGCGGCCACGCGGCGCACGTCTTCGGCAATGACTTCGTCGAGCGGACGCGGCTCGTCGCGGCGCGCCAGCGCGTGGTTGCCCACGGTCATCTTCAGGCGCTGGAAGCCCTGCGACACCCACAGCTTGGCGGCGGCGGCGAGCTGGTCGCGCTCGAAGAAGCCGAAGCCGAAGGTGGCGTACACCGGCACCTTGGCGCGCGCGCCGCCGAACAGGCGCCACAGCGGCTGGCCCAATGCCTTGCCCTTCAGGTCCCACAGCGCGATGTCGAGCGCGGCGATGGTGTGGCTCGCGTAGCCGGTCTGGCCGCGCGGCGAGAGCAGCCAGTAGAGCTTCTCCCACAGGCGCTCGGTGGCCATCGGGTCTTCGCCGATCAGCGCGGGGCCGGCCACTTCGCGCACGGCGGCGGCGATGATTTCTTCTTCGGTGATGGCCGTCATGCCGTGGCCGACGAGGCCGGTGTCGGTCTCGATCTCGGTGAGGCACAGCGACAGCGAGGTCTGCTTGTTCAGGCCGACCACGTCGATGGTCACGGGAATGTTCAGCGGCGTGGCGCTGACGCGGATGATCTTCAAGGGTGTCTCCTTTGGTGTGCCCGCATCTTTGCGCGAGGGCCGCAGGAGAACAATTCGTTTTTGGCGAGTTCGAGCCTTCGCGCGACGCGAAGGCTCGCCGCCCGGGCGTCCCGGATCAGTCGGGCCGGCCGAGGTGTTCGAGCACCGAGCGCGCGGCGGCCGTGAGCTCCTGCTGGCGGCGCACGCACAGCAGGTGGCGGCGCAGCGCCCAGGGCGCGTCGAGCTTGAGGCAGCGCAGCTTGAGGATCTGCAGCTGCGGCAGGATGGCCGCATAGGGCAGCACGCCGATGCCCACGCCCTGCTCCACCATGCGGCAGACCATGTCGAAGCTGCCCACCTGCATGCGCACCTTGAGCGGCACCTGGGCCTCGAGCGCGGCGGCCAGCAGCACGCGGTGCAGCGCCGTGCCTTCGCGCACCACGATATGGTCGTGGCGCAGCACCTCCTGCACGTCGATGCGCTTGCGGCGCGCCAGCGGGTGGTCGCGCGCGACCACCACGGCCAGCTCGTCGGTGCGGTAGGGCAGGCATTCGAGGCCGTCGGCGGGCGTCTGGCCCTCGATCACGCCGATGTCGGCCAGGCCGGCCTGCACGGCCTTCACCACCTCAGTGCTGGCGCGCTCCTGCAGGTCGATCTTGAGCACCGGGTGCAGGCGCAGGAACGAGCCGATCTGCGCCGGCAAAAACTGCGCGATGGTCGAGGCGTTGGCCGTGATGCTGACCACGCCCGCCACGCCGTTCTGGAAATCGTCGAGCTCGGCGCCCAGCCGGTCCATGGCCGACAGCACGGCGCGCGCATGCAGGAGAAGCCCATGGCCGGCCGAGGTGAGCGTGACGCCGCGCGCATGGCGCACCAAGAGCGGCAGCCGGGCACGGGCTTCAAGATCGGAGATGCGCTTGCTCGCGGCAGCCAGCGCGATGTGGCAGCGCTTGGCGCCTTCGCTGATGCTGCCGTGGTCGGACACGGCCACGAACAGGCGCAGCGACTTCAGGTTGGCGGACATGACCGGTCGGTTCTCAGGCGAGGACGAGGTGATCGAACAGCTCGCGCGCGGAGGCCGGCAACTGTTCGCGGTTGCGCGCGATGAGCTTGAGTTCGCGCTCGGCCCAGGCGTCGCTGAGTGCCACGGTCGAGATGCGCATCGCCATCGACAGCCGGTGCGCCGACGACGACGGCAGCACGCCGACGCCCACGCCCGCTTCGATCATCAGGCAGATGGCCTCGAAGCTGCTCACCTGGATGCGCGGGTTGAAGCCGCGCCCTGCGAGTTCGGCGCGGCGCTGCAGAAAGCGGTGGATCGCGCTGCCGTGGTGCAGGCCCACGTGCTGCTCGTCGAGCGTGTCGGCAAAGGCCACCGACGATGCACCTGCCAGCGGGTGCGTGGGCGGCACCACCAGCACGAGCTGGTTGCGACCGAAGGGGCGCGCATCGAACTCGCCGGTGTGCACGTCGCCCGCGAGGATGCCGATGTCGGCCTCGCCGTCGGCCACGGCGCGCACGATTTCTTCGCTCAGGTACTCGCGCAGATCGACCTGCACGGCCGGGTGCTGCGTGAGAAAGCCCGCGAGTTTTTGCGGCAGGTACTCGGTGATCGAGGTGGTGTTGGCGAACACGCGCACATGGCCCTTGATGCCCTTGCCGAAGTCCTGCATGTCGCAGCGCAGGTGCTCCATCTGCTGCATCACGCGCTTGGCGTGGTACAGCACGGCCTGCCCCGCGGCCGTGAGGCTCACCCCCTGTGCACTGCGGTGCAGCAGCTTGCCGCCCACCGCCTCTTCCATCTGCTTGATGCGCGTGGAGGCGGCGGCCAGCGAGATGCAGGCCTTCTCGGCGCCGCGCGTGAGGCTGCGCGCGTCCGCCACGTAGACGAACAGTTTCAGGTCGAACAGGTCGAAGTGCAGGTTCACCGGGCGGGCACGAAGGAAGCGGGAGGAACGCGCATTGTCCGGCGAACGGCGTCGCCTGCAGCCGCTTGCGGGTTTGTCCTCATGCCCTCATGTCTTCAGACCGGGTCCCAGCTGAACACGTCGGCCGAGCGGTCCAGCGGGAAGAAACTGGCGCGCATCGCGGGCATGGCGTGCTCGGCGATGCTCTCGGGCGTCCAGCCTTCCGAGCGGTGGATGGAGCGCACCGGACGCGGCTGGCTGATGAGCGAAATCTCGTTGTTGCGCACCGAGAAAATCTGCCCGTTCACGGCCGCTGCCGCGTCGCTCGCCAGGTACACCGCGAGCGGCGCCACCTTGGCGGGCGTCATCTGCTTGATCTTGTCGACGCGGGCGCGCTGCTCGTCGGTGTCGGTGGGAATCGCGCCGATCATGCGGCTCCACGCGAAGGGCGCGATGCAGTTGGAGCGCACGTTGAACTTGAGCATGTCCAGCGCGATGGACTTCGACAGCGCCGCGATGCCGAGCTTGGCCGCCGCGTAGTTGGCCTGGCCGAAGTTGCCGATCAGGCCCGAGGTGGAGGTCATGTGCACCAGCGCGCCCGAGTTCTGTTCCTTGAAATGCGTCGCGGCCGCGCGGCTCACGAAGTAGGCGCCGTACAGGTGCACCTTGATCACCGCGTCCCACTCGTCGACCGACATCTTGTGGAAGAACCGGTCGCGCAGGATGCCCGCGTTGTTCACCACCGCTTCGATGCGCCCGAAGCTGTCGACCGCACATTCCACGATGCGCCCCGCGCTGGCGGCATCGGCCACGCTGTCGGTGTTGGGCACGGCCTCGCCACCTGCCGCGCGGATTTCCTCGACCACCTGCTGCGCCGGCCCGGCACTGCCGCCGGCGCCGTCGAGCCCCGCACCGATGTCGTTGACCACCACCTTCGCGCCGTGCCGCGCCATCGCGAGCGCAATGTCGCGCCCGATGCCGCCGCCCGCGCCGGTGACGACGATCACTTTGCCTTCAACCATGTGTCTTGCCTCTGCTTCGGATGTTCGTTCGCCCGCGGACTCGCGGGGGAATTTCAGAATGCCACAGGGGCCGGCCTGCGAGTTCAGGAATTCCGAAGAGGGGCTTAAGCCGCGGCTGCGCGCGACAGCCCGCGGGTGGCCGTTACTGCCGCGCCGTACGAATGTTCGCCGGCAGCGCCTGCGGCCAGCTCGTGCGGAACGGGTTGATGTCCAGCCCGCCGCGCCGCGTGTAGCGCGCGTACACCGCGAGCTTGGTCGGCTGGCACTGGCGCCAGATGTCCGTGAACATGCGTTCGGCGCAGGGCTCGTGGAACTCGTTGTGGTTGCGAAAGCTCACGATGTACGCCAGCAGGCCCGCCTGGTCGATGGGCGGGCCGCTGTAGCGGATCTGCACGCTGCCCCAGTCGGGCTGGCCGGTGACGAGGCAGTTGCTCTTGAGCAGGCGGCTGGTGAGGGTCTCGTTCACGTGCACCTGCGTCGTGTCGCTGCTCAGCAGCTCGGGCGCGGGCTGGTAGTGGGTGCATTCGATGTCGAGGCGGTCGAGGTCCAGGCCGTCGATCTCGTGCACCGGTTCGCGGTCGAAGAGGTCGGGCGTGAGCAGCTTCACGCCGATGCCGGCCGACTGGTCGCTGCCGCGCCATGCGGCTTCGGCGAGGTCGGTGCGCAGGTGCTCGCGCACGGCATCGATGCTGGCGAAGGTGCTGTTGTTGAAGCTGTTGAGGTACAGCTTGAACGACTTGCTCTCGATGATGTTGGGCGTTTCGCAGGGAATGGTGAAGTGCGCGATGGCCACCTGCGGCTTGCCGCGCGGGTTCAGCCAGCTCAGCTCGAAGGCGGTCCAGAGGTCGGCGCCGAAGAAGGGCAAGGCGCCGGCCTGGATGCCCATGGCTTCGCGTTGCGTGGTGCGTGCGATGGGGAACAGCAGCGACGGGTCGTACTTGTCGGCGTAGGCCGAGGCGCGGCCGAGCTGCGATTGCTCGGGAGTGTTCGGGTTGGTCGGGTCGTGGCTCATGGGGCGGTTCCGGCATCCGCCGCGTGTGCGAACGGAGCGATGTGGTTGGCGAGGATCGTGCAGACCTCGGGCGGCAGGTCGTGGCCCATGCCGGGCACGGCGATGAAGGTCGCGCCCGGAATGCGCTGCGCCGAATCGCGGCCGCAGGCGATGGGCACGAGCGCGTCGGCGTCGCCGTGCAGCACCAGCGTCGGACGCTGGATGCGCGCCAACACCTGCGGGCGGTCGTCGTCGGCGCCGATGGCGAGCATCTGGCGTATCAGGCCGGCCGGGTGGTAGGCGCGGCGCATGCTGAAGGTGAGGCGCGCGGCCAGTTGCTCGTCGGTCTGCGGGTAGGCCGGGCTCTGGATGAGCCGCAGCAGCTTGATGCTGTGCGCGACCAGCGCGGCCTCGTCGTGGCTGCGCGGGCGCCGCATGAGCATGGCCCCGACCTCGCGGCGCGGGCCCGGCAGGCCGCGCGCGCCGCTGGAGCTCATGATGCTCACGAGGCTGGCGGTGCGCCCGGGCGCGGTGGCGGCGATGCGCTGCGCGATCATGCCGCCCATCGAAGCGCCGACGATGTGGGCGCGGGCAATGCCCAGCGCGTCGAGCACGCCGAGCGAATCGAGCGCCATGTCCTGCAGCGTGTAGGCGCTGCGCACCTTCAGGCCGATGCGGTGGCGGATGGTTTCCCACACGAGGTTGCCGGTGCCGAGGTGGTCGAAGCCCTGGCTCAGGCCGATGTCGCGGTTGTCGTGGCGCACCACGCGAAAGCCCGCATCGACCAGCTGCTGCACGAAGCCGTCGGGCCACGCGACCAGCTGCATGCCCAGCCCCATGATCAGCAGGATGACGGGGCGCCCTTCACCGCCGGTGTCGTCGACTTCGATCTGCAGGCCGTTGGCGGTGACTTTCATCGGTTCCCTGTTTTTCTTTTCACTTGAACTCGCGCTCGCGCAGCCACTTGGTGGCGACCCATTTCTCGCCCGCGAGCACCGGCGCGCCGCCGTGCAGCGTGCGGGTGGCGGGGTCGGGCCGGTCATAGCTGAAGAAGACGCCGGTGCCGCGCACCGGGGCCACTTCGAGCCCAATGTCGGGGAAGGTGGTGGCGCCGCCCTGCTCAGGCTCCTGCAGGTACATCACGAGCGTGGCCACGCGCTGGCCGCCGCGCTTGAGGATGGTGGGCGTGCCGGGCTCGTGCGGGTCGAAGTAGTCGTAGTGCGGGCGGTACTGCGCGCCGGGCGCGTAGCGCAGGATCTGCAGGCCCTCGCCGTACTCGAGCGGCCAGCGCAGCAGCATGGCCAGGCGCTGTTCGAGGCGCGCGACGATCTCGTTCTCGCCACGCTCGAAGAACATGCCGTCGCTGGTGCGATCGACGTTGAGCACCTCGCCGCCGGTGCGGGTCTCGACGGTGAGCGAGCGGGCCAGCCGCACGCGCGCGGCGGCGATCAGGCCTTCGCATTCCTCGGCCGACAGCAGGTTGCCGAACACGACGACGCGCGGATGCCGCACGGTCTGCAGCACCTGCACGCGGCGGTCGCCGGCGTCGAGGTACAGCGGCGCGCCGTCCAGGTCGGGGCCGGGCATCTCGGTGCGGGCCGGCGCCAGGGCCGCCTCGACATCGGGGAAACCTGCCTCCAGCTGGGCCAGTGCGAGGTCGGTGGCGGCATCCTGCCAGCCGGCCGCCCGCATCGACATGCGCAACGCGGGCACCGAATGGCCGGCCGCGAGCTGGGCCACCAGCCATTCGCGCAATTCCGGACTGATCGCTTGGGACATCAGACTTTCCTTCTGAACACCAGCCTTTCGGCTGTCGACACATCGGCGTCGAAACCATAACCCTCGAGGTCGAATTTTTCCAGCGCCTTGGGCGTGGCCGCCTGGTGCAGCACGGCCCAGCGCGCCAGCAGGCCGCGAGCGCGCTTGGCGAAGAAGCTCACGATCTTGTACCTGTCGCCCTTCCACTCCTGGAACACGCATTCGACCACGCGCGCCTTGAGCACCTTCTGGTCGACCGACTTGAAGTACTCCTGCGAGGCGACGTTGACGACGACCGGCGTGCGGTCGGCCGCCAGGCGCTCGTTCAGGTGCTCGGCGATGCGCGAGCCCCAGAAGGCGTACAGGTCCTTGCCGTGGCGGTTGGCCAGCGCGGTGCCCATTTCGAGCCGGTAGGGCTGCAGGCGGTCCAGCGGGCGCAGCAGGCCGTACAGGCCGCTGAGGATGCCCACGTGGTCCTGGGCCCAGGCGAGCTGGGCGGGCGTGAGGCTGCGGGCGTCGAAACCGCCGTAGACGTCGCCGTCGAAGGCGAAGGCCGCCTGGCGGGCGTTCTTGTCGGTGCTCTTGGACGACCAGGCGGCGTAGCGGGCCACGTTGAGGGCCGAGAGCTTGTCCGACAGGTGCATCAGCTCGGCGATGTCCTGGGGCGACTTCTCGCGCAAGAGCTTGATGAGTTCGACCGAGGGGCCGCGCGGGGCTTCGAAATGGGGCTGGGTGGCGGGGGTTTCGGAGGGGACGGGGGTGTCGTAGTCGAGCGACTTCGCGGGGGAAAGCAGGAACAGCATCAGCTGATTATGTGGGGCTGGGGTTTCCCCGAGCCGCCCCGGTAAAATCCCGGGCAATCCCACCCTGTCACCAACGGCACCCGAGGGTGCCGTTTTGCATTCCCCATGAGCGAACCTACCTCCCAGCCCGGCCTCGAGAGCCTGTCCAAATCGTTCGAACCCGCCGCCATCGAGGCGCACTGGGGCCCGGAATGGGAGCAGCGCGGCTACGCCAAGGCGGGCTTCCGCGGCACGCAGCAGCCCAAGGAAGGCGCCGAGTCGTTCGCGATCCAGCTGCCGCCGCCCAACGTCACGGGCACGCTGCACATGGGCCATGCGTTCAACCAGACGATCATGGACAGCCTCACGCGCTACCACCGCATGAAGGGCGCCAACACGCTGTGGGTGCCGGGCACCGACCACGCGGGCATCGCCACCCAGATCGTGGTGGAGCGCCAGCTGCAGGAGCAGAAGGTCAGCCGCCACGACCTGGGCCGCAAGAACTTCGTGGCGCGCGTGTGGGAGTGGAAGGAAAAGTCGGGCAGCACCATCACCGAGCAGATGCGCCGCATGGGCGACACGGTCGACTGGAGCCGCGAGTACTTCACGATGGACGACGACTTGTCCAAGGTGGTCACGCACACCTTCGTGAAGCTGTATGAAGAAGGCCTGATCTACCGCGGCAAACGCCTGGGCAACTGGGACCCGGTGCTCAAGACCTCGGTGAGCGACCTCGAAGTCGAGAGCGAAGAAGAAGACGGCTCGCTCTGGCACATCGCCTACCCGCTGGAAGACGGCAGCGGCACGCTCACGGTGGCCACCACGCGCCCCGAGACCATGCTCGGCGACACGGCCGTGATGGTCCACCCCGAAGACGAGCGCTACAAGCACCTGATCGGCCAGCGCGTGAAGCTGCCGCTGGTGGACCGGCTGATTCCCATCATTGCCGACGACTACGTCGACAAGGAATTCGGCACCGGCGTGGTCAAGGTCACGCCCGCGCACGACTACAACGACTATGCCGTCGGCCAGCGCCACAAGCTCGAGGTGATCGGCATCCTCACGCTCGACGCGACCATCAACGACAACGCGCCCGAAAAATACCGCGGCCTGGACCGCTTCGTGGCGCGCAAGGCCATCGTGGCCGACCTCGAGGCGCTGGGCCTGCTGGTCGAGGTGAAGAAGCATCGCCTCATGGTGCCGCGCTGCGCGCGCTCGGGCGCCGTGGTCGAGCCGATGCTCACCGACCAGTGGTACGTGGCCATGACGCGCCCCGGCGCCGACGGCCAGTCGATCGCGCAGAAGGCCATCGACGTGGTGAAGTCGGGCGAGGTGCGCTTCGTGCCCGAGAACTGGGTCAACACCTACAACCACTGGATGGAGAACATCCAGGACTGGACGATTTCGCGCCAGCTCTGGTGGGGCCACCAGATTCCGGCCTGGTACGACGAAGACGGCAAGGTGTACGTGGCCGAGACCGAAGCCGAGGCGCAGGCCAAAGCACCGGGCAAGACGCTCACGCGCGACGAAGACGTGCTCGACACCTGGTACTCGTCGGCGCTGGTGCCCTTCTCGTCGCTGGGCTGGCCCGAGAAGACGCAGGACCTGGCGCTGTACCTGCCCTCGACCGTGCTCGTGACGGGCTACGACATCATCTTCTTCTGGGTCGCCCGGATGATCATGATGACCAAGCACTTCATGGGCACTGTGCCGTTCAAGGACGTGTACATCCACGGCCTGGTGCGCGACGCCCAGGGCAAGAAGATGAGCAAGTCGGAAGGCAACGTGCTCGACCCGGTCGACCTGATCGACGGCATCGAATTGCCCGCGCTGCTCGACAAGCGCACGCAAGGCCTGCGCAAGCCCGAGACCGCACCGGCGGTGCGCAAGAACACGCAGAAGGAATTCCCCGAGGGCATTCCGGCCTTCGGCGCCGATGCGCTGCGCTTCACCTTCGCTTCGCTGGCTTCGCTCGGCCGCAGCATCAACTTCGACTCGAAGCGCTGCGAGGGCTATCGCAACTTCTGCAACAAGCTGTGGAACGCCACGCGCTTCGTGCTGATGAACTGCGAAGGTCAGGACTGCGGCCTGCTGGAGCACACGAAGGAAGACTGCCAGGTCGGCGGCAAGGCGCACGGCTACCTGAAGTTCAGCCGCGCCGACTTCTGGATCGTCTCGCAGCTGCAGCGCGTCGAAGCCGAAGTGGCCAAGGGCTTCGAGGAATACCGCCTGGACAACGTGGCCAACGCGATCTACCAGTTCGCCTGGGACGAGTTCTGCGACTGGTACCTCGAGATTGCCAAGGTGCAGATCCAGACCGGCGACGATGCGCAGAAACGCGCCACGCGCCGCACGCTGATCCGCGTGCTCGAGGCGCTGCTGCGCCTGGCGCACCCGATCATCCCGTTCATCACCGAGGAGCTGTGGCAGAAGGTGTCGAAGGTCGCGGGCCGCGAAGGCGCGTCGATCATGATCGCGGCCTATCCGCAGAGCCAGCCCGAGAAGATCGACGAGGCCGCCGAGGCGCATGTCGCGCGCCTGAAGGCGCTGGTCGATGCCTGCCGCACGCTGCGCGGCGAGATGAACGTGTCGCCCGCCACGCGCCTGCCGCTGTACGCGGTGGCCGACGACGCCGAGGGCGCGGCCTTCCTGCGCGACGCGGCCCCGGTGCTGCAGGCGCTGGCCAAGCTCAAGGAAGTGAAGGTGTTCGACGACGAGGCCTCGTGGCAGGCCGCCGCCGAAGCGGCGCCCGTGGCGGTGGTGGGCGCGGCGCGCCTGTGCCTGCACATGGAGATCGACAAGGCGGCCGAGAAGCTGCGCATCGGCAAGGAAATTGCACGCATCGAGGGCGAGATCGCCAAGGTGCACGGCAAGCTCGGCAACGAGGCCTTCGTGGCCAAGGCGCCGCCCGCCGTGATCGAACAGGAGCGCACGCGCCTGGTCGATTTCACCGCCACGCTGGAGCGCCTGCGCGACCAGCTTGTGCGCCTCGGCTGACAGACGCGGCCCGGGTGGGGGACTAGGATTTGGTCATCGGCTTCGCGCCGGAACCACCCTCATCCCTGTCCTTTTCCCTGCATCCAACGACACTGAACCGCCCATGTCCACTTCTTCCCCGACGCGCATCCGCAAGGCCGTATTCCCTGTTGCAGGCTTCGGCACCCGCTTTCTGCCGGCCACCAAGGCCCAGCCGAAGGAAATGCTGCCAGTCGTCGACAAGCCGCTGATCCAGTACGCCGTCGAAGAAGCCTATGCCGCGGGCATCCGCGACATGATTTTTGTGACCGGGCGCAACAAGCGCGCGATCGAAGACCACTACGACACCGCCTACGAGCTCGAAAGCCAGCTCGAAGCCAGCGGCAAGGACGCACTCCTTGAAATCGCCCGTTCGGTGTCGCCCGACGACATGACCTGCTCCTACGTGCGCCAGCCGCGCATGCTGGGCCTGGGCCACGCCGTGCTGTGCGCCGAGCACCTGGTGGGCAACGAACCCTTCGCCGTGCTGCTGGCGGACGACCTGATGGTCGGCCCCGTCGATGGCCAGCCGGTGCTGGCGCAAATGAC
Source organism: Variovorax sp. KBS0712 (assembly GCF_006323185.2). NCBI lineage: Bacteria > Pseudomonadati > Pseudomonadota > Betaproteobacteria > Burkholderiales > Comamonadaceae > Variovorax > Variovorax sp. KBS0712. The sequence continues at coordinate 340,163 of NZ_VCCD02000002.1, forward strand.
CGAAGTCTTCGCGCGCCTGGGCGCCTCGGTGCTGGCCGTGCAGGAAGTGCCGCTGGAGCACGTCAAGCGCTACGGCATCGTGGCCGGCGAGAACGTGGAAGACGGCCTCGTGAAGGTCAACCGCATGGTCGAGAAGCCCAAGCCCGAAGACGCGCCCTCGCGCCTGGGCGTGGCCGGCCGCTACATCCTCACGCCCGGCGTGTTCGACGAGATCCGCAACCAGCCCAAGGGCGCGGGTGGCGAGATCCAGTTGACCGACGGCATCGCGGCGCTGATGAAGAAGGAATCGGTCTACGCCTACTCGTACAAGGGCATCCGCTACGACTGCGGCAGCAAGGAAGGCTTCCTGCAGGCGTCGGTGGAACTGGCGCTGGCGCACCCCGAAGTGGGCGCGCAGTTCCGCGAGTACCTCAAGAGCCTGAAGCTCTGAGGGCGCTGCAAAGCACTGAAAACAAAAAGGGGCCGCGAGGCCCCTTTTCTTTTGTCGGTTGCCGACGTCAGCGTCGCTTCAGCACGTGGATGAAGTCGCTGCCCACGGTCTCCTGCGCCACCAGTTCGTTGCCGGTCTGGCGCGCAAAGGCCTGGAAGTCGCGCACCGAGCCCGGGTCGGTCGACACCACCTTCAGCAGCTGGCCGCTCGCCATGTCGTTGAGCGATTTCTTCGCCTTCAGGATCGGCAGCGGGCAGTTGAGGCCGCGCGTGTCGATTTCGCGGTCAACTTGCATTGCCAGGCTCCGGTGGCAGGTTCAGGCCGCGGCGACGCTCTTCGTTTTCCGCCGCAGTGAAGAACACCGGCTCGTGGCCGCGCGTGCGCAGCCAGTCGGCCAGCGCATAGCCGGTGCCGGCCGGCCAGCACCGCAGGTCGGGCAGGTCGTAGAGGCGGTAGTCCACCAGCTCGGGCGAGAGCTTCACCTCGCCGTCGGCCACCACGTGGTACGCGATGATGATCTGGTTCATGCGCTGGAAGTCGTAGGCCCCGACGAGCTTGGCGGCGCTGACGTCCAGGTTGGTCTCTTCCTTGACCTCGCGCGCGATGCCCTCCTCGGGCGTCTCGCCGGCCTCCATGAAGCCGGTGATGAGCGCGAACATCTTGCCCGGCCAGGCCGCATTGCGCGCCAGCAGCACCTGGCCGCGGTACTCGACGATGGCCGCCAGCACGGGCGTGGGGTTGTTCCAGTGCGTGTGGCCGCAGTTGGGGCAGCGCAGGCGTTCCTTGGGACCGCCGTCTTCCATCAACGCGATCCATTCGAGCGGGGTGGCGCAGGCCTGGCAGAACTTGGGGTGGGGCATGGGGAGTCTCTGTTCTTTTTCTCGGGCGTGCGGCGCCCCGTGGGCGCCGCCGCAGGGTGAAGGGGTCAGGCGGGGAAAACGCCCGTCGACAGGTAGCGGTCGCCGCGGTCGCAGACCACGAACACGATGGTCGCGTTCTCGACCTTCTTCGACACCTCGATGGCCGCCCACAGCGCGCCGGCCGCCGAAATGCCGCCGAAGATGCCCTCTTCGCGCGCCAGGCGCCGGCACATCTCCTCGGCGTCGTCCTGGCTCACGCTGATTTCTTCGTCGACGCGGCTCGGGTCGTAGATCTTCGGCAGGTACTCGACCGGCCACTTGCGGATGCCCGGAATGCGCGAGCCTTCGGCCGGCTGCGCACCGACGATGCGCACCGCCGGGTTCTTCTCCTTCAGGTAGCGCGAGACGCCGGTGATGGTGCCCGTGGTGCCCATGGCGCTCACGAAGTGCGTGATCTTGCCGTGCGTGTCGGTCCAGATCTCGGGGCCGGTGGTCTCGTAGTGGATGCGCGGGTTGTCGGGGTTGGCGAACTGGTCGAGCACGCGGCCCTTGCCCTGGGCGACCATCTGCTCGGCCAGGTCGCGCGCGTATTCCATGCCGCCGCTCTTGGGCGTGAGCACCAGCTCGGCGCCGAAGGCCTTCATGGTCTGGGCGCGTTCCACCGAGAGGTCCTCCGGCATGATCAGCACCATGCGGTAGCCCTTGATGGCCGCGGCCATCGCCAGCGCGATGCCGGTGTTGCCCGAGGTGGCCTCGATCAGCGTGTCGCCGGGCTTGATTTCACCGCGCTCCTCGGCCCGCTTGATCATCGACAGCGCCGGCCGGTCCTTGACCGAACCCGCCGGATTGTTGCCTTCGAGCTTGCCCAGGATCACGTTGCCGCGCTTGGCGTTTTCCGCGGCGTGGATGCGTTGCAGGGCAACCAGGGGGGTCTTGCCGATGGCGTCTTCGATCGTCGGATAATTCATGCCAGCCACTGTGCCATAATTTTGGGCTTCCTTCCGGATGTGCCCGGGTGGTGAAATTGGTAGACGCAGGGGACTCAAAATCCCCCACCGAAAGGTGTGCCGGTTCGATTCCGGCCCCGGGCACCATGAGACGACACCGTCTCACCCCCACATCAAGAAACCCGCTCGCTTCACTGGCGCAGCGGGTTTTTCTTTGCCTCGGGGGCTTTCGGGCCGGGCAGCGCCCCGCCCTAGCCAAGCACGTCGGCGAGCTTCACCTGAAGCGACAAGGCAGCCTGGTGCAGCAGCTCGAACTCGTCGTCCGGCAGCGGCACGGCCGTGAAGTTGAAGTGGCACAAGGTGCCGGCGACCGCGCCCGCGGGGTTCAAGAGCGGAACGCCGTGGTAGCTGATGGTGTAGTCCCGTCCGGGATGCGTGGCGAAGCGCTCGTCCACGCTCGAGTCGTCGGTGCGGAACCACCCGTCGCGCAGGACAAAGGGACAGATGCTCGCCTCGAAGGGCACGATGGCGATGTTCTCGGGGATCAGCTCGCCCTGCTTGTCGTACAGGTAGAGGCTCGTGACCAGGTCGGCGCGAATCCTGTAGATCCCGGTGTACCGATGCGGCACACGCGCGTTCAGGTAGGCGAGGACAGCCTGCGCGCCTTGATCGGCAAGCAACGCTTCAATCGTTTGGGGCATTCGTTTCGTCCGCTTCGCTTCGATCGGTTCGATCTGGAACCTGTGCCGCCATGGTACGCCCGGCCCCTGGGCATCCGCTTCGGTGTCAGCCCGCTTGCGCGGTCTTCAACGCCGCCACCGCACGAATCTCCACCCGCAGCGCCGGCCGCGCCAGCGCCGCCACGCCGAGGATCGTCCAGGCCGGGAAATCCCCGGTGATGTAGCGGTCCTTCACCTCGCGAAAGCCCGCCAGCTCGTGCTCGACGTCGACGTGGTAGCTCACGATCTCCACCAGGTCGGCGAAGCCGAGCCCCGCGCTTTCGAGCACCACGCCCAGCCGCCGGAAGGCCCAGTCGGCCTGTTCCGCGGCGCTCTCGGGCACGCTGCCGTCGGCACGCAGGCCGACCTGCCCCGCCACGAACAGCAGGCCGCCGGCCTTGACGCCAGGCGCGTACTTGAAGGTGTCGAAGACGGCGGTCGAGCCGAAGGTCGGATGGCCGTCGGGAATGCGCACGCTCTGTTTGTTCACGGGTTGCGTCCTTTCAGGCTTCGACAGGCTGCAGGCCGGTGTGCACCGTCGGATGCGCGAGCCGCACGCGCAGCTCGCGCTTGAGCCGCGTGTTGTCGAGCCGGCGCGATTCGCCCATGAAGCTCAGCAGTTGCAGCGGCAACTGCCGCTCGGCCTCGCCGCGCGCCACGCGCGGCGGGCGGGGCATGCCGTAGAGGTCGGCGGCCAGGTCGAAGTAGTCGCCCATGCGCAGCTCGGTGTCGTCCGACGCGTGCACCACGCGCTGGGGCTTGCCGCGGAACAGCGCCGCCACGCAGGCGCGCGCGAGGTCGTCGGCGTGGATGTGGCTGGTGTAGACGTCGTCCTCGCGGCGCAGCACGGGCGTGCCGCGCTCCAGGCGGCCGCGCGGCGTGCCGTTCTCGCGATCGGGCGCGTAGATGCCCGGGATGCGCAGGATGCTGGTGCGCACGCCGGTGCTGCGGCCGAACCAGCGCACGGCGCGCTCGGCATCGACGCGCCGGTGGGAGCGCGGGGTGTCGGGCCGCACGCCACGCGTTTCGCTCACGCGCGCGCCGCCGCAGTCGCCGTACACGCCGCTGGTGGAGCCGTAGACCAGCGCCGAGGGCAGCGAGCGCAGCCGCAGCGCCTGCGCCAGCGACACGGTGCGCTGGTCGCGCCACCAGGCCGCGCCGCCCTCGCGCGCGGGCGGCGCCAGGTGCACCACGCGGGTGGCGATGCCTGCCAGGCGGCGCAGGGTGGCGCGGTCGTCCAGGTTGCCCACCAGGGGCCGGATGCCCGCCGCGCGCAGCGCGCGACGCGGTCGGCCGAGGACGTGAGCGCCACCAGCTGCATGCGCCCGCGCAGGTTGCGCGCCACGCGCTGGCCGACGTCGCCGCAGCCGACGATCAGCAGGCGCTCGCGCCGGAACCGGGCCGGCAGTGCGCCGGAGGGACTATTGATTGAAGGCAAAATCCGGGTTTCCTGTCTCAATTCAGTTGTCCCGGCCGCATGCAGCCGGGAAAGTTCACCCCCGAAGAATACCGATGACTGCTACAGCGCCGCACGAAGCGGGCTTTTCCATCACCGTCGAGCCCAGCGGGCGCCACTTCGTGGTCCAGGGCGACGAAACCATCCTCGCGGCCGGCATCCGCCAAGGCATCGGCCTCCCCTACGGTTGCAAGGACGGCGCCTGCGGTTCCTGCAAGTGCAAGAAGCTGTCGGGCGAGGTCACGCTCGGCCCGCACCAGAGCAAGGCGCTGAGCGCCGAAGAACAGCTGGCCGGCTACGTGCTGACCTGCTGCGCCCACCCGACGAGCGACGTGGTGCTCGAGTCGCGCCAGGTCACCGAGGCCGGCGCGCTGCCGATCCGCAAGATGCCGGTGCGCGTGATGGCGCTCACGCGCCAGTCGCACGACGTGATGATGCTGCGCCTGCAGCTGCCGGCCGGCGAGCCGCTGCAGTTCTACGCCGGCCAGTACGTGGAGTTCATCCTGCGCGACGGCGCGCGCCGCAGCTACTCGATGGCCAATGCGCCGCACACGGTGGCCGTGCCGGGCACGGGCCTGGAGCTGCACCTGCGCCACCTGCCGGGCGGCAAGTTCACCGACCATGTCTTCGGCGCGATGAAGGAAAAAGAGATCCTGCGCATCGAAGGCCCGTTCGGCAGCTTCTTCCTGCGCGAAGACTCCGACAAGCCGATGATCCTGCTGGCCTCGGGCACGGGCTTCGCACCGATCAAGGCGCTGCTCGAGCACATGAAGTTCAAGGGCATCGAGCGGCCCGCCGCGATCTACTGGGGCGGGCGCCGCCCCGAAGACCTGTACATGGACGCCTGGCTGCGCGAGCAGCTGGCCGCGATGCCGAACCTGCGCTACGTGCCCGTGGTGTCGAACGCCACGCCCGAAGACAACTGGACCGGCCGCACGGGCTTCGTCCACCAGGCGGTGCTGGAAGACTTCACCGACCTGTCGGGCCACCAGGTGTATGCCTGCGGCGCGCCGATCGTGGTCGACTCGGCCAAGCGCGACTATGTGGCGCTCGCGGGCCTGCCCGAAGAAGAATTCTTCGCCGACGCCTTCACCACCGAAGCCGACAAGGCCCTGCCCTGAGCCTTCGCGTTCCCCTTTCCTTTCCGCAGAACAACATGAAGACGAGACACTTCCTCCTGACCCTGATCGCCAGCGCCGCCGTGCTCGGCACTGGCCACGCCGCAGCCCAGCAGCACCGCCCGATCCGCCTCGTCGTGCCCTACGCGGCCGGCGGCCCGATCGACAACACGGCGCGCATCCTGGCCGAGCAGGTGAAGGACACGCTGGGCGGCCCCGTCATCATCGACAACAAGCCCGGCGCGGGCGGCAACATCGGTGCCGACTTCGTCGCCAAGGCGCCGGCCGACGGCCTCACCATCGGCATCGCGGCCACAGCCACGAACGCGGTGAACCCGTGGCTGTACAGCAAGATGCCGTTCAACGCGGCGACCGACTTCGCGCCGATCACGCAGATGGTGCGCGTGCCCAACGTGCTGGTGATGAACGCCGACACGGCCAACCGCCTGAACATCCGCACGCTGGCCGACCTGATCCGCTATGCCAAGGCCAACCCCGCCAAGCTCAACTACGCCAGCGGCGGCAACGGCAGCGCCGGCCACCTGGCGGGCGAGCTGTTCAAGAAGGAAGCGGGCATCTTCGCGGTGCACATTCCGTACAACGGCGGCAACCCGGCGCAGCTGGCGCTGCTGTCGGGCCAGGTCGACTTCAACTTCGACAACCTCGCCACGGCCGCGCCGAACATCCGCTCGGGCAAGCTGAAGGCGATCGCGGTCACGACGCTCAAGCGCAGCAGCGCCCTGCCCGACGTGCCGCCCGTGGCCGACACGCTCAAGGGCTTCTCGATCGACACCTGGTGGGGCCTGGTCGCACCGGCCGGCACGCCGCCCGAGGTGGTCGCGAAACTGAATCAGGCCTTCGTCGCCGCGCTGAACGCACCGGAAACGAAGACCCGCTTCGCCTCGATGCTGGCCGAGCCCGTCGGCAACTCGTCCGAGCAGTTCGGCAGCTTCATGAAGAGCGAACTCGCCAAGTACGAGAAGGTGGTCAAGGCCACCGGGGCGAAGGTGGACTGACGAGGTCGTCCAGGGGCGCCGCGGCCTGCGTGTCGGTGGCCGCGGCCACGGCCGCCGCCGCTTCGGCCGCCCCGCTCTGGTAGGTGCGCAGGCCCGCGAGGTCGAGCACTTCCACGCCGCCATGTTCGATGCGCAACAGGCCGTCGCGCTGCAGCGCATGCAGCGCGCGGTTGGCACGCTGGCGCGACACGGCCGACAAGAGGCCGATCTCGTCCTGGCTCAACCGCACGAAGCGGGTGGCGCGCGGATAGAGGATGGGGTCGAACAGGCTGGCCAGGCAACGCGCCACGCGCGCGTCGGGCCCGAGCAGGCGATCGAATTCCATGAGGCCGATGAACAGGCTCAGTCGCGCATTGATGTGTAACAACAGAAACCGATTGAAGTCGATGCTGGTGGACATCAGCCGCTCGAAGCTGTGCCGCGGCACGCAGGCCACGCGCGTGGGCCGCAGCGCCACGCCGTCGTAGCGCCAGCATCCGGGGGTGAGCAGCGAGCCTTCGCCACCCCAGCCGCCAGCGGTCACGCCGGTGAAGGTGGACACGCGCCCGTCGGGCAGCGACACCGACATCTTCATGAGGCCGTCGATCACGCCGATCCAGTGATCGGCCGGCTCGCCGCGCCGCACGACGAAGCCGCCGGCCGGCACCACGCGCTCGTGCGACTCCTGGACGACGCGGTCGAGTTCGTCGTCCGTGAGCGCGCGCGCCCACAAGCTCTCGCGAAGCATGTTCTCCAACGCGTTCGACATCGCGCCTCCTGCTGTCGTCCCTCGTGACATCGCATCGGCCGATCCGTCGCAGGCGCCGGTCGGCGGGGTCCGTAAGAAATGTCGTTGCAACGACATCTTCGGCGCGGCGATGGTGCCACAGTCATCCGCGTTCGCCAAACAACAAGGAGACAACGATGAAGCGTTCGAACAAGGACCCGCGTCCCGCGCGCGGGACGGACGACGGGGATGCGCACGGCCTGCGCCGGCGCGACGTGCTCGGCTACGCCACGGCCGCACCGCTGGCATCGGCGGCGGCCGGCATCGCGGGGCTCGGCGCCCTCACGGCGCCCGCCTCGGCAGTCGCTGCGCTGCTGCCCATGACCCCGCCCGACACCACCGACCTGATCGACATCGGCGACGCGGTCACGCTGACCTCGCTGCCGACCATGCCGCTGGTGAAGGTGACGAACACCGGCGACGGCCGCGTGCGCCTGGCGCTGCCACGCCTCGAAGTGGGCCAGGGCATCGCCACGGCCAGCGCCATGATGCTGGCCGACAAGCTGCGCCTGCCGCTGAGCGCGATCGAGGTCACGTCGGCCGACGCGAGCCCCGAGCTGATCTGGAACCAGCTCACGGGCGGCTCGTCGAGCGTGCGCTCGATGCACGCGGGCATGCCGGTGCTGGGCGGCCTCGGCGGCCTGCTCTCGGGCTCGACGCCCTCGGTGGTCGGCCAGCGCGTGACGCGGCTCGACGCGCTGGACATCGTCACCGGGCGCAAGAAGTTCACGCTCGACCAGGCGGTGCCCAATGCCAAGCCGACGATGGTGCGGCGCCCGCCGACCATCAACGGCAAGTTCGTCGGCATCAACAACCTGAACACGGTGATGGGCATGCCGGGCGTGATCGGCGTGGTGCCGATTCCCGCCACCAACGGCATCACGCCGACGCCGCCGGGCGTGGCAGTGATGGCCGAGACCTTCGGCCAGGCCTGGGCCGCGGTGAACGCACTCGACGTGACATGGGCCGCCGGACCGCTCGACGGCGAGTCGAACGCCACCATCATGCGCAAGCTGAAGTCGTCGCTGCTGCCCTTTGCGCTGCCGCCGCTGGGCGCGCTGACGGTCGAGGCCGAGTTCGAGTTCGCGCCGGCCGCGCACTGCCCGATGGAAGTCGAATGTGCGATTGCCGACGTGCGGCCCGATCGCGCAGAGATCTGGGCCGGGCTGCAGAGTCCCATCGTCACCCAGCAGGCGGTGGCCGCCGAGCTGGGCCTGCCGCTGAACAAGGTCGTCGTGCATGCGGTGCCCTCGGGCGGCTCCTTCGGGCGGCGCCTGTTCTGGGACCCGGTGCTGCAGGCGATCCAGGTGTCGAAGGCGCTGGGGCGCCCCTGCCGCCTGATGTACCACCGCACCGACGACATGCGCCACACGCGCATCCGCCCGCCGATCTACCAGAAGGCGCGCGCCACGATGCTGCTGGGCCAGGTCATCGCCTTCGAGCAGCGCATCGCCAGCGTGCGCCTGGACACGCGCCACGGCTTCGGCAACATGCTCGAGGCCGCAGCCATCGCGCTGCCCAACGCCTTCCCGCAGACGGTGGGCAACTTCGCGATCGAGCAGGTGATGTTCAAGACCATGGTGACCTCGCCGTACAACTTCGGCGTCACGACCAAGCTGCTGACGCCCGTGCCGATGGACATGAACACCTGCTCCTACCGCTCGGTGCACATCCAGCCCGCGCGGCTGGTGGAAGAGATCCTGGTCGACGAGATGGCCCGCGCCGCGCGCAAGGACCCGGTCGCCTTCCGGCTCGAGTACCTGCGCCTGCCGCGCGCCCGCGCGGTGCTGAAGGCCGTGGCCGAGGCCGCGCAGTGGGGCAAGGCGATGCCGGCGGGCTTTGCGCAGGGCGTGGCCGTGCACCAGGAGTCGAAGTCCTTCACGGCCTGCATCGTCGAGATCGACGCGCGCGTGCCGGCGCAGGCCCGCGTGGTGCGCGCGACCATCGCCATCGATGTCGGCACGCCGATCAACCCCTCGGGCATCGAGGCGCAGCTGCAGGGCGGCCTGTGCGAATCGATCGCGCTGGTGCTGTCGGCGGGGCTGCACATCCAGAACGGCCTGCCGCTGGAAGGCAGTTACTCGCAGTACCACTTCTCACGCATGAAGCACTACCCGAAGGACGTGAAGATCATCATCCTGCCGGCCAGCGGCGAGGCCATCGGCGGCCTGGGCGAGGTCGGGCTGTCGGCGAGCTCGGGTGCGATCGCCAACGCCTACGGGCGCGCCACCGGCATCAAGCCGCGCAGCTTCCCGCTGAACTTTCCGGTCGACTTCACGCCGATCCCGCCGGGCAAGCTGCCCACGCCCGTCAACGTTCCGATCCCCGCCTGAGGAGACCCGCCATGCCTGTGCAATCTTTCAAGGTGAACGGCCAGAACGTCGACGTCGAGGCGCCCGACGACCTGGCGCTGCTGTGGGTGCTGCGTGACAAGCTCGGCATCACCGGCCCGAAGTACGGCTGCGGCATCAACGTGTGCAAGGCCTGCACCTGCCACGTCGACGGCAAGGCCGTGACGACCTGCTCGGTGCGCGTGTCCGACGTGCGCGGGCGCCAGGTGACGACCATCGAGGGCCTGGCCAACGGCAACACGCTGCACCCGGTGCAGCAGGCCTGGATGAACCTGGACGTGCCGCAGTGCGGCTTCTGCCAGCCGGGCCAGATCATGGCCGCGGTCGACCTGCTGCGCCGCACCCGCACCCCGACGGACGCCGACATCGACGCCATCGAGAACGTGTGCCGCTGCGGCACCTACGGGCGCATCCGCGAGGCGATCAAGGCCGCCGCCGCGATGATGGGCTAGGGACAGACGGAAAAACGGCCAGCCACCGCGTTCTGCGGTGCTGGCCGGTTGGCGTTGGCGGCGCTTACTCGCCGAGGTAGGCGGCGCGCACGCGCGGGTCGCGCAGCAGTTCCTTGGCGTCGCCGTTCATCGTGATGAGGCCCGACTCCATGACGTAGCCACGGTCGGCCAGCTGCAGCGCGCGATTGGCGTTCTGCTCCACCAGCAGGATCGTGACGCCCTGCGAGGCCACGGTCTGCACCACTTCGAAGATCTTGTCGCACATGATGGGCGACAGGCCCATGGTGGGCTCGTCGAGCAGCAGCACCTTCGGGCGTGCCATGAGCGCGCGGCCCATCGCCAGCATCTGCTGTTCGCCGCCCGACATGGTGCCGGCCAGCTGGTCCTTGCGCTCGCGCAGGCGCGGGAAAGTCACGAACACGCGCTCCATGTCGCTCGCGATCTCGGCCTTGTCGTTGCGGATGTAGGCGCCGATCTGCAGGTTCTCGGTGATCGTCATGCGCGTGAACACGCCGCGGCCCTCGGGCACCATCACGAGGCCCTCGCCCACCAGGTCCCAGGCGCCGCGGCCCTTGATGCTGCGGCCCAGGAACTCGATGTCGCCCGCGCCGGCCGGCAGCGTGCCGGTGATGGCCTTCATGGTGGTGGTCTTGCCGGCGCCGTTGGAGCCGATGAGCGAGACCAGCTCGCCCTCGAACACGTCGAAGTCCACGCCCTTCACGGCCTGGATGCCGCCGTAGCCCACCTTCAGCCCACGGACCTTGAGCAGGTTCTTGCCTGCGGCCTTGGCGGCGGCCGGTGCCGTCGCGGTTGCCATCGTTGCTTCTGCGGTGCTCATCTCAGTGTCCTCCGGTGCCGAGGTAGGCCTCGATCACCTTTTCGTTCTTCTGTACCTCGACCGGGTTGCCCTCGGCAATCTGCTTGCCGTAGTCGAGCACGGTGACGCGGTCGCACAGGCCCATGATGAGCTTGACGTCGTGTTCGATGATCAGGATCGTGCGGTTGTCCTTGCGGATGCGGTCGATCAGTTCGCGCAGCAGGACCTTCTCGGTCGAGTTCATGCCGGCTGCCGGTTCGTCCAGCGCGATGAGCTGGGGGTCGGTGGCCAGGGCACGCGCGATCTCGAGGCGGCGCTGGTCGCCGTAGCTCAGCGTGCGCGCCTTGTAGTCGGCGAACTTGCCGATGCCAACATAGTCGAGCAGCTCCTGCGCGCGCTTGGCAATGGCCGCTTCTTCGGCCTTGAAGCCCTTGGTGCGCAGCATGGCGCCGAACACGCCGGAATGCGTGCGGATGTGGCGCCCGACCATCACGTTCTCGAGCGCCGTCATTTCGGCGAAGAGGCGGATGTTCTGGAAGGTGCGCGCGATGCCGGCCTTGGCCACTTCGTGCACGGCCGTCGGCTGGTAAGGCTTGCCGGCCAGCTCGAAGGTGCCGCTGTCGGGCGTGTACAGCCCGGTGATCACGTTGAAGAAGGTCGTCTTGCCGGCGCCGTTGGGCCCGATCAGGCCGTAGACCTGGCCGCGCTTGATGGTGATGCCCACGTCCGAGAGGGCCTGCAGCCCGCCGAAACGCTTGGAGATGCCGCGAACGTCGAGGATGGTGTCTGTCGTCATGTCTGTGTGTCCTTGGCTCACGGATTGATGGACATGGGACGCGATGCCGCACCCGGCACTTCGTCAGCGGGGCTGTCGATGCCCGGTGCATGGGTCTGCAGCGTTCCGGGCGCCACGGCCGCATGGGTCGGGTCGACGGGCGCGCCGTTCTTCTTCGTCAGCGTCTTGCCGTGTTCCGGCGAGGGCCACAGGCCGCGCGGGCGCATCAGCATGATGACGATCATGGCCAGCGCGATGAACAGCTGACGCAGGATGGACGCGTCAAGGCGGCCGTCGGTCATCGCCTGCAGCGGGCCGGCCACGTAGCGCAGCACTTCGGGCAGCGCGGCCAGCAGCACGGCGCCCAGGATGACGCCGGGCAGGTGCCCGAGACCGCCCAGCACGACCATGGCAACGATCATCACCGACTCCATCAGGCTGAAGGACTCGGGCGACACGAAGCCCTGGAAGGCCGCGAACATCGCGCCCGACACGCCGCCGAAGCTGGCGCCCATGCCGAAGGCCAGCAGCTTCATGTTGCGGGTGTTGATGCCCATCGCCTTGGCAGCGATTTCATCTTCGCGGATGGCCATCCAGGCGCGGCCGATGCGCGAGATCTGCAGGCGGTGCGAAATGATGATCGTGGCCACCACGAGCGCCAGGAACAGGTAGTAGTACAGCGTGACCGAGGAGATCGTGAAGCCGTCGAACTTCCACGCCTTGCCGAGGTCCAGCCCCCAGAACTTGATGGAGTCGATCGCCGTGATGCCCTTCGGCCCGTTGGTGATGTTGATCGGCTGGTCCAGGTTGTTCAGGAACACCCGGATGATTTCACCGAAGCCGAGCGTGACGATCGCGAGGTAGTCGCCGCGCAGCTTCAGCGTGGGCGCCCCCAGCATCGCGCCGAGCACCCCGGCCACCACCAGCGCGAGCGGAACCACGATCAGGAGCGAGGTGTGCAGCCCGTTCGGGAACATCGCCTTGAACCACGGAAAGGTGTCCGAGAGGTGCGACGAACCCATCAGCGCGTAGAGGTACGCGCCGACCGCAAAGAAGGCCACGTAGCCCAGGTCGAGCAGGCCGGCGTAGCCGACCACGATGTTCAGGCCGAGCGCGAGCATCACGTAGAGCAATGCGATGTCGGCGATGCGCACCCAGGCGTTGCCCTGGGTCTGCAACAGGATGGGCAGCGCCAGCACGGCGACCACGCCGAGGATGTAGAGCGCGAGGTTCTTGCTGTTCTTCATGGTGTGCTGCTCCTCAGGCCCGGTCCGCCACGCGCTCGCCGAGCAGACCCGAAGGCCGCAGCGTGAGCATCACGATCAGCACGATGAAAGCGAAGATGTCGCTGTAGTTGCTGCCCAGCACGCCACCCGTGAGGGTGCCGATGTAGCCGGAGCCGATGGCCTCGATAAGGCCGAGCAGAATGCCGCCGACCACCGCGCCGGCCAGGTTGCCGATGCCGCCGAACACGGCCGCGGTGAAGGCCTTGAGGCCGGGCAGGAAGCCCATCGCGTGTTGCGCGATGCCGTAGTTGGATGCGTACATCACGCCGGCGATGGCCGCGAGCACGGCGCCGATGATGAAGGTGGCCGAGATGACCATGTCGGGCCGGATGCCCATGAGCGCCGCGACGCGTGGGTTCTCGGCGGTGGCGCGCATCGCGCGGCCGAGCTTGGTGTAGTTGACCAGCCACATCAGGATCACGAGCGAGAACGCCGTGACGCTGAGGATCATGACCTGCGTCGGCGAGATCACGGCGCCGCCCACGTGGATGGGGTCGGTCGGCAGCAGGTTGGGATACGCCTTGTTGGTCGGCTTCCAGATGATCATGGCCAGCGTCTGCAGCAGGATCGACACGCCGATGGCGGTGATGAGCGGTGCGAGCTTGGGGCTGTTGCGCAGCGGCCGGTAGGCCACTTTCTCGATCACGAAGTTGAGGCTTGCCGCGACGACGCAGGCAATGATCAGCGCAACGAAGAGGATCAGCCAGCCCGGTGTGTTGGGCATTCCGTCCTTCATGAGCCCGATGATGGTCCAGCTTGTGAGCGCCCCCACCATCAGCACTTCACCGTGTGCAAAATTGATCAGATTGATGATGCCGTACACCATGGTGTAGCCCAAGGCTATCAAGGCATACATGCTGCCGAGAACCAGACCGTTGATGATCTGCTGCAGCAATATTTCCATAACGCGATTCCCTATGTGTTGCACCTTGCGGGTGCCATTCACCTACCGAGGCACCGGTTTGGCGCCACTGGCTTGACAAGCAAAAAACCAGCCAACATGTGTCGCCGGCAGATTTGGTGGGCGGGATTGTAGACACGCCCCGGCGCTGTTTTGGGGCGGGATGACCGGGGTTTACCCGCTCACTTCATGCTGTATGCGCGTGAAGTCATGCAGATGCGCAAACCTGTATCAGCGATCTGAATTTGTGTTGAGGCGACGCAGTTCGCGCAGCTTTTCCGCGATGCGGATTTCGAGTCCACGCTCGACCGGTTCGTAGAACACCTGGCCTTCCAGGCCCTCGGGCAGGTAGCGCTCGCCGGCGGCGAAACCGCCCTCCTCGTCGTGCGCGTAGCGGTACCCCTTGCCGTAGTCGAGCTCCTTCATGAGCTTGGTCGGCGCATTGCGCAGGTGCATCGGCACCGGGCGCGTGCTGTCTTTCTTCACCAGCGCGCGCACCGCGTTGTAGGCCTTGTAGACCGCGTTCGACTTGGGTGCGATGGCCAGGTAGACCACGCATTCCGCCAGTGCCAGCTCGCCTTCGGGGGTACCCAGGCGCTCGTAGACCTCGGCCGCATCGAGCGCCAGGCGCAGCGCGCGCGGGTCGGCCAGGCCGATGTCTTCGCTGGCCATGCGCACGAGGCGGCGCGCCATGTAGCGCGGGTCGGCGCCGCCGTCGAGCATGCGCACGAACCAGTAAAGTGCGGCGTCGGGGTCGCTGCCGCGCACCGATTTGTGCAGCGCGCTGATGGTGTCGTAGAACTGCTCGCCGCCCTTGTCGTAGCGGCGCATGCGCTCGCCGAGCACGCGCAGCAGCCACTCGTCGGTGATGTTCGTGAGCTTCTCGGCGCCGGCTGCAACCGCCAGGGTCTCGAGCGTGTTGAGCAGGCGGCGCGCGTCGCCGTCCGCGTAGGCGACCAGGCGGTCGATGGCCGCCTCGTCGATGGCCGGAACCGCCTGGATCGCCTGCGCCTTGGCGACGATCTGCTTCAGGTCGCCCTCGTTGAGCGACTGCAGCACGTACACCGCCGCCCGCGACAGCAAGGCCGAATTGACTTCGAACGACGGGTTCTCGGTGGTCGCGCCGATGAAGGTGAAGAGGCCCGACTCGACGTGCGGCAGGAACGCGTCCTGCTGGCTCTTGTTGAAGCGGTGCACCTCGTCCACGAAGACGATGGTGCGCTGCTGCGTGAGCCCGTCGCGCGCGGCCGTGGCCTGCTCGACCGCCTCGCGGATGTCCTTCACGCCGCCCAGCACCGCGCTGATGCTCAGGAACTGCGCGTCGAAGGCGTCGGCCATGAGCCGCGCGATGGTGGTCTTGCCGGTGCCCGGTGGGCCCCAGAGGATGCAGGAGTGCGGCTGGCCCGACTCGAAGGCGATGCGCAGCGACATGCCCGGACCGAGCAGGTGCTGCTGGCCGATCACTTCGCCGAGCGTCTTGGGACGCAGGCGCTCGGCGAGGGGCTGGTGGGTGCGCGGGGCCAAACCGAAACTACCGTCTTGCTGGTGATTACTGCTTGAGCACGTCCGCGCCCGCAGGCGCCTTGAACTCGAAGGTGCTGGCGGGCAACGCCGGGTTCACCTCGACCTTGCTGAACTTGAGCACCGAGCGCTGGCCGAAGCTGTCCAGGATCTCGAGGGCCGCGAGCGCGTCACCCTGGAAGCCGACCATCACGCTCTGCAGCTGGCCGTCCTTGTTCTTCGGCGTGGCCTTGACCCACTGCAGGCCGTCGCGCTCGGGCGCGGCTTCCAGCGCGAAATCGGCCTGCAGGGCGCGCAGGTCGGCCGCAGAGGCAATCAGCGCCGCGGGCGTCGAGCCCAGCGCCTGGGCCTGGGCGCGCTGCGTGACCTGGTTCAGGTCGGCGTCGTAGAGCCAGAGCGTCTTGCCGTCAGCCACGATGCTCTGGGCAAAGGGCTTGCGATAGTCGAACTTGAATTTGCCGGGGCGATGGAATTCGAAGGTGCCGGTCGACGTCTTCACGCGGCCCGGCTGGCCCTCGCGCGGCGGGGCCGTCACGGTCTGGGTGAACTCGGCGCGGCCGGACTTGACGGTCTTCACGAAGGCTTCGAGGCTTTCGAGCCCGTCGGCCCAGGCACTGCCGGCCACCGTGCAGATCAGGCCGGCCAACAGCCAGAGGCGGGTTTTCTTCATGGGAGGTTCCTCGGAAAAACGTTGCTGCGATGCCCATCGACACTACCCGCCGCAGGTGCCGGCTTCTGTAGGCTTTCATGAAGATTTGCAGCAGCGCCGGTGCGCGTTTGCAAATTGCCTCTCAGCACGTAACCAGCCCTGCCGCGGTGGTGATGGGGGTCGTCGTCGATGGTGCGCCGGCGGGTCACTCCGCCTGGCGCGCGGGCACGAGGATCTCGCGCTGGCCGCTGCCGCTCATGGCGCTCACGAGGCCGGCTTTTTCCATGTCCTCGACCAGGCGCGCGGCGCGGTTGTAGCCGATCTTCAGGTGGCGCTGCACCAGCGAGATGCTGGCCTTGCGGTTCTTGAGCACGACCTCGACCGCCTGGTCGTACATCGGGTCTTTTTCGCCGTCGCCGCCACCGAGCAGGTCGCCGTCACCGTCGCCATCGACCGTGCCGCCTTCGAGCACGCCCTCGATGTAGTCGGGCTCGCCCTGGCTCTTGAGGTAGGCCACCACGCGGTGCACTTCCTCGTCGCTCACGAAGGCACCGTGCACGCGGATCGGCAGACCCGTGCCGCTGGCCATGTAGAGCATGTCGCCCATGCCCAGCAGCGCCTCGGCGCCCATCTGGTCGAGGATGGTGCGGCTGTCGATCTTGGAGCCCACCGAGAACGCGATGCGCGTGGGGATGTTGGCCTTGATGAGGCCGGTGATCACGTCGACGCTGGGGCGCTGCGTGGCCAGGATCAGGTGGATGCCGGCGGCGCGGGCCTTCTGTGCGAGGCGAGCAATGAGTTCTTCGATCTTCTTGCCGACCACCATCATCAGGTCGGCCAGCTCGTCGATGATGACCACGATGTGCGGCTCGCGCTTCAGCGGTTCCGGATCGTCCGGCGTGAGGCTGAAGGGGTTGTAGATGAACTCTTCCCGCGCCTTGGCTTCGTCGATCTTGGTGTTGTAGCCGGCCAGGTTGCGCACGCCGAGCTTGCTCATGAGCTTGTAGCGGCGCTCCATCTCGGCCACGCACCAGTTCAGGCCGTGCGCGGCCTGGCGCATGTCGGTGACCACGGGCGCCAGCAGGTGCGGGATGCCTTCGTAGACCGACATTTCGAGCATCTTCGGGTCGATCATGAGCAGGCGAACATCGCGTGCCTCGGCCTTGTAGAGCAGCGAAAGAATCATCGCGTTGATACCGACCGACTTGCCCGAGCCGGTGGTACCGGCCACCAGCACGTGCGGCATCTTCGCGAGGTCGGCCACCACGGGGTTGCCGATGATGTCCTTGCCCAGGCCCATCGTGAGCATCGACTTGCCCTCGTTGTAGACCTGCGAGCCCAGGATTTCACTGAGCTTGATCGACTGGCGCTTGGCGTTCGGCAGTTCGAGCGCCATGTAGTTCTTGCCAGGAATGGTCTCGACCACGCGGATCGACACCAGCGAGAGCGAACGCGCCAGGTCCTTGGCGAGGCCGAGGATCTGCGAGCCCTTGACGCCGGTGGCGGGCTCGATCTCGTAGCGCGTGATGACGGGGCCCGGCGAAGCGAGCACCACGCGCACCTCGACGCCGAAGTCCTTGAGCTTCTTCTCGATCATGCGCGAGGTCATCTCGAGCGTGTCGGACGACACCGTTTCCTGGCGCACCAGCGCGGCGTCGAGCAGGTCGACCTGCGGCAGCTTGCTGTCGGGCAATTCCTTGAAGAGCGGCTTCTGGCGTTCCTTGACGACGCGGTCGCTGCGGGGCACCTCGGTCATCGCGGGCTCGATCTGCACGGGCGGCGATGCGGGGCGGCGCTTGGGAGCGACTTCTTCCTCTTCGTCGTCGAAGCTCGGCTCGAGAGGGCCGGCGTCGCCGAACGAGGCCTCCTTGCTGGGGCGCATTTTCTTGGCGCGCGGTGCGGGCGCCAGCTCTTCCTCGTCGCCGGCACGTTCGCGCGCGGCCTGCTTGCCCATGGCGATGTCGGCGGCCATTTCGCGCTTTTCACGGCGCGACTCGAACAGCGAGTACGCACGGGCACCGATGCGCTCGGCGATCAGGCTCCAGGAGAAACGGAACACCAGCGCCGAGCCGATCACGCCGCCGGCGATGGCGACCAGCGCCGAGCCCGTGAAGCCCAGCCAGCGCACGCTCGCCGGCCCCACGAGGTAGCCCAGGGCGCCGCCGCCCGAACCCGGGAGGTGCGATTCGAGCCGGTACAGGCGCGACCATTCGAGCACCGCGCTCGCGCACAGCAGCAGGACCAGGCCGAACCAGAAAGCGAGGCGGCTGCGGTTGAAGCGGCCGCGCGGGGGCTGTTCGACCGCCGGCGTCGGTTCGCCGCCGCGCAGCCAGCCGGCCAGCGACGAGAGCCACGCGCGCAGACCCGCCGCAAGGCACCACCAGACGGAATAGCCGGCAAGGAAGTAGCTGCCATCGGCCAGCCAGGCGCCGATGCGGCCGCCCCAGTTCTTGACATCACCGCCCGTGCCCGAGGTCGACCAGGCGGCATCGGACGGGGTGAAGCTCAGCATCGCCAGCAGCCAGAACAGGAGGGCTGCGAACCCGGCGATCAAGGTGATTTCGTGGGCGAAGCGCAGGGCGCGCAGGCGCACGGGTTGCCCTTCGGCAGCGGAAGAAGAGGAGGACGATTGAAGCGTATGGAGCGAATAGGTCATGAAAAGCACGGCGCCCGGCCCGAAAAAACGCAGGCCGGCCGCCCCGAACACTACAACAAAAGGCCGTGGACGCCGAAAGCGTCCGGCCTATGGGCTCAGGTCAGCGTCAGGAGCCGGTCCTTGATGATCACCGAGCCGTCTTCCTGGGACTGGACGAAACCGCGCTCTTCCAGGTCCTTCATGACGCGGCTCACCATTTCGCGCGACGCGCCGACCATCTTGGCCAGGTCCTGGCGGGAGATCTTGTCGCGGACCTTGAGGTTGCCCATGCCGTCCTGGCTGGCGAACTCAAGCAGCGCGCGGGCGACGCGGCCGTACACGTCCATCAGCGCCAGCGACTCGATCTTGCGGTCGGCGTGGCGCAGGCGCTGCACAAGGCCGCGCATGATGTTGTAGGCCATCGAGGAGTTCTCGGGCAGGCAGCGCGCGAAGGCGTCGCGGCCCAGCATGAGCACGTCGCACTGGATTTCGGTGCGCACGGTGGCCGAATGCGGCTCGTCGTCGATCAGGCTCATTTCGCCGAGGTAGTCGCCGGGGTGCAGCGTGGCCAGGATCACCTCGCGGCCACGGCTGTCGGCGCTCGTGACGCGGGCGCGGCCGGTCAGGATGATGTACAGCGCATCGGATTTCTTGCCCTGCTCCACGACGACCTCGGCGCGTTTGAAGCGCTTCTTGATGATCGCATCCGCAATGCTTGCGGACTGCGAGGCCGTCAACGACGCGAACAATGGAACGCGCCGAAGCAATTCAAGGTTGGACAGCATCGACATTAATCAATCCCTGAAACAGCGCGCGATGTGATCCTGATGCTGAGCCCATGGATTACTACAATCGCGCGCATTGAAAACACCGTGCACCCGGTGTTGAACCGGGCGGTGATACTCCCCACGTATCGCTACCACCCTGAAAATGTACACGCTGCCGCAGCGTCCATCCTAGGTTTTCTACTCATGTCCGCACCCCAACACGCCAAGGTTCTCATTCTGGGCTCCGGCCCGGCCGGCTACACCGCCGCCGTCTACGCCGCACGCGCCAACCTCCAGCCTTTGCTCATCACGGGCATCGCGCAAGGCGGTCAACTCATGACCACGACCGAGGTCGACAACTGGCCGGCCGACGTGCACGGCGTGCAAGGCCCGGAGCTGATGCAGCGCTTTCTCGAGCACGCCGAACGCTTCAAGACGCAGATCGTGTTCGACCACATCAACAAGGTCGACCTGAGCAAGCGCCCGTTCACGCTCACGGGCGACAGCGGCACCTACACCTGCGACTCGCTGATCATCGCCACGGGCGCCTCGGCCAAGTACCTGGGCCTGGATTCCGAAGAGAAGTTCATGGGCCGCGGCGTCTCCGCCTGCGCGACCTGCGACGGCTTCTTCTACCGTGAGCAAGAGGTCTGCGTGATCGGCGGCGGCAACACGGCCGTCGAGGAAGCGCTGTACCTCTCCAACATTGCAAACAAAGTCACACTCGTGCATCGCCGCGACAAGTTCCGCGCCGAGCCGATCCTGATCGACAAGGTCATGGAAAAAGTAGCCGAAGGCAAGATCGTGCTGAAGCTGCACAACCAGCTCGACGAGGTGCTCGGTGACGGCACGGGCGTGACGGGCATCCGCATCAAGAACACGCAGACCGGCGCGACCGAAGAGATCACGCTCAAGGGCTGTTTCATCGCGATCGGCCATCACCCGAACACCGACATCTTCCAGGGCCAGCTGGAAATGAAGGACAACTACATCCTGACCCGCTCAGGCCTGAAGGGCTTCGCGACGATGACCAGCGTGCCCGGCGTGTTCGCGGCCGGCGACGTGCAGGACAACATCTACCGCCAGGCCATCACCAGTGCCGGCACGGGCTGCATGGCCGCCCTGGACGCGCAGCGCTTCCTCGAAGAGCACTGAGGCCTATCCCCACGGGCACCGGCCACCCAGCGCGGCCGGATTTCCCGTATCTGCGACGGCCCCCGGCCTCGCTGAGCCCGAAAGGGCTATAATCCGAGGCTTTGCCGAAACAGGGCCTATCTCCCACCGGGAGTCGGGTTGCGGCAAATCCGGGGTACCGCCACCCGTTTCTGGCGAGGTCAAGCTGCAAAACACCCTGCAATCGCCCTGATTGCGCCGGTGCCAGCTGTTCAAGAAAGAGTGTCCACATGGCACGCGTATGCGACGTAACGGGCAAAGGCCCGATGGTCGGAAACAACGTTTCCCACGCCAACAACAAAACCAAGCGCCGGTTCCTGCCGAACCTGCAATACCGCCGTTTCTGGGTCGAGACCGAAAACCGTTGGGTTCGCCTGCGCGTTTCGAGCGCTGCACTGCGCCTGATCGACAAGAACGGTATCGATGCCGTGCTCGCAGACCTGCGTGCCCGCGGCCAAGCTTAAGGAGCTGAATCATGGCAACGAGCAAAGGCGGACGCGAAAAGATCAAGCTGGAATCCACCGCGGGTACCGGCCACTTCTACACGACGAGCAAGAACAAGAAGACGATGCCTGAAAAGATGTCGATCATGAAGTTCGACCCCAAGGCGCGCAAGCACGTCGAATACAAGGAAATCAAGCTGAAGTAATTCGGCCTGTTCTCCCCCCAAAAAACCCGCTGCTCACCCAGCGGGTTTTTTATTGCCTGTCGTTTTTGCGAAAGCAGAAAAAGGCAGGCACAAAAAAGCCGACCCGCAGGTCGGCTTTTTCACTGAGCGAGGGCAACAGCGCGGGAGGCGCCGGCCCTTTGCCTCGTCAGGCGCGCGCAGCGCGCAGGCGGGTCGAGAACTCGCGCAGGCCGGCGATGCCACTGGCTTCCGCACGGTGGCACCAGGCCGCCAGGTCGGCTGCGAGCTGCTCGCGCGATTGCGAGGTGTTCAGCCAGAGCTGGCGCAGCTCTTCGCGCATCGTGACCATCTTGTCGAGCACCGGGTGCGCAGCGCGGGCCTGCACCAGATGGGTGCGCGCCGAGGCGGGCACCTTGTCGTCGTCACGGTGCAGCCAGCGCTTGGCCGCCTTGAGCACCGACAGGTCGGCGCCCTTGGCCTTCAGCACGTCGATTTCCTCGCTGGTCGCACGGCGCATTTCGCGAGCATAGCCGGCCATAACTTCGTAGCGGTTGGCAATGACGGCCTCGAGCGTCTTCTCGTTGGCCACGGGCTGGACGTCGCCCATCTGCATCTTCGGCGGCACCTTCTTGACCTTGGCCCAGCCAAGCTTCTGGAACACCTGGATGTAGACCCAGCCGATGTCGAACTCGTACTTCTTGACCGAGAACTTGGCCGAGGTCGGGTAGGTGTGGTGGTTGTTGTGCAGCTCTTCGCCGCCGATGATCAGGCCCCAGGGCATGATGTTGCGGCTGGCGTCGGACGCCTCGAAGTTGCGATAGCCCCAGTAGTGGCCGATGCCGTTGATGATGCCGGCGGCGGTGATCGGGATCCAGAGCATCTGGACCGCCCACACGGTCAGGCCGAGCGCGCCGAACAGCGCGAGGTTGATCACCAGCATCAGGCCCACGCCTTGCCAGCTGTAGCGCGTGTACAGGTTGCGCTCGATCCAGTCATCGGGCGTGCCGTGACCGTAGCGCTCCATCGTTTCCTTGTTCTTCGATTCCTTGCGGTACAGCTCGGCGCCGCGCCAGAAGACCTCGTCGATGCCCTTGACCTGCGGGCTGTGCGGGTCGTCGGCGGTTTCGCACTTCGCGTGGTGCTTGCGGTGGATGGCGACCCATTCCTTCGTCACCATGCCGGTGCCGAGCCAGAGCCAGAAACGGAAGAAGTGCGAAGGGATCGGACCGAGGTCCATCGCCTTGTGTGTCTGCGTGCGGTGCAGAAAGATCGTGACCGCTGCGATGGTGATGTGCGTGGTGACGAGCGTGTACAGCACGACTTGCCACCAGGCAATGTCCCACAGGCCGTGTCCGAGCCATTGGATGACCGCGTTCAGAACGGCGGAGTCAGGAAGCATCATTGAGTCAGGTACTCCATGGCCACACGAAGGTGCAGCCTTCAGGTAACCCGCGATTTTAGGATGTCAGGGCCAAAACGAGGCCTTTTGTCCTTCTGTCACACCGCAGATTTACCCTAGTTTGGAGCCCCGCGCCTATTTCCGGTTCCACACGGCGGCAAAAAAGCCGTCGGTGGCGTGGCGATGCGGCCACAGACGCAGATAGCGCCGGCCGTCTTCCCCGCCCGCGCAAAGGGTCTCGGCACCCTCCACCTTGAGCGCCTGGAGCAATTCCGCGGCATCCATGGGCACGAAATCGGGGTTCGCGGCGGCAAAAGCCTCGGCGATGGCCTCGTTTTCCTCCGGCAGCACGCTGCAGGTGGCGTACACCAGCCGGCCGCCCGACTTCACGAGCCGTGCCGCGCTTTGCAGGATGGCGGTCTGCTTGGCCGTCAGTTCGGCCACCGACTTGGCCGATTGCCGCCATTTGAGGTCAGGGTTGCGGCGCAGCGTGCCGAGCCCCGAGCAAGGCGCGTCGACCAGCACGCGGTCGATCTTGCCGGCCAGGCGCTTGATCCGGTCGTCACGCTCATGGGCGATCGCGGCTGGGTGCACGTTCGAGAGCTTGCTGCGCGCCAGCCGCGGCTTGAGCGCATCGAGGCGGTGGGCCGAGGTGTCGAAGGCGTAGAGCCGGCCGGTGTTGCGCATGGTCGCGCCGATGGCCAGCGTCTTGCCGCCGGCGCCAGCGCAGAAATCGACCACCATCTCGCCGCGCTTGGCGTCCAGCAGCAGCGCCAACAGCTGCGAGCCTTCGTCCTGCACCTCGATGGCGCCGCGCACGAACGCGTCGAGCTTGGTCAGCGCGGGCTTGCCGTCGATGCGCAAGCCCCAGGGCGAGAACGGCGTCACTTCCGATTTGATAGCGGCCTTCGCAAGCTCCGCCTTCACTTCCGCCCGCTTGTCGGTGAATGCATTGACGCGCAGGTCGAGCGGCGCCGGCTGCTGCAGGCTCTCGACCATCGGCCAGAAACCGTCGCCCAGCTGCGCCTTGAGCGGCGCGACCAGCCATTCGGGCAGGTTGTGGCGATGGCGTTCGAGCAGGTCGTCGGGCTTGACGGCGTCGCAGTTGTCGAGCCAGCGCTTTTCGGTGTCGTTGAGCGCGCTCTTCAAAAAGTCGCGCGGGCCGTGAAAGCCCAGGATCGCCATGCGGCGCTCCTTCGAACCGCTGCCCGAGGGCGACAGGTGATCGAACAGCAGCTTCTTGCGAAGCACGGTGTAGACGGTCTCAGCGAGCGTCGCGCGCTCGCGCGGGCCGAACTCGCGGTGGTCGCGGAAAAAGCGCGAAACGACCTGGTCGGCCGGGTGATCGAATTTCAGGACCAGGCCGACCAGATCGGCGGTGGCCTCCAACAGGGCTTTGGGATGCATAGCCCCGATTGTCTCAGCCGGCCGGCCTCGCGGCCGAAACGCCTCAGGCGCCGCGCACCCAGACGGTCCCGAAGGCCTGCCGCTCGATGTCTTCCAGCGTGGGCGAATGCCCCGCCCAGAGCACGAGCGCCGCGCCCGGCAAGGTCAGGGTCTGCTCGAGTTCGCGGCACAGCTGCCAGCGGTCCTCGTCGTCGAGCCCCGGCACCTCGACGAACACGATGTACGCCCGCCGCCAGGCGAACTCGCGCAGGTTCTTGCGCACCACCCACAGCCGCGACACCGGCAGGCAGCGCGCGATGTCGGCGCGCAGCTCGCCCAGCTCGTGGTCGTTCAGGTCGTGGCGCGAAATCTGGCTGAAGAACGGCGTGTCGGTGATCTCTTCCCAGGCGCGCGCCTCGGCCTCCTCCGCCTCCTTGAGCCGCGCGCGCCACAGCTTGAGCCCCTGCTCGTCGTGCGGCCCGGCTTCGGGATCTTCGAGCGAGGCGACGGCGTTCTTCGCCGCCCACCAGCGGCTGGCCACGCCCGACTGGTGCAGCCGTTCGAGCACGGCCAGGCGCTCGGCGCGCTCGCGCGCGGGCAGCATCTGGGCCAGCCCGCGCAGCGCGCCCGGATGGTCCGGTGCGATCCGCAAGGCGCTCTCGTAGCGCGCGCGCACCGGCGCCGCCGGGTCGAGCCGGCGCTCGGCGTCGGCCCACTCGACCATCTCGTCGGGCGTGTTGCGCTCGCCGCGGGCCGCCAGCACCGCGATGCGCTCGCGGATGCGCGAGCGGTGCGCGTGGTGCTGCTTCCAGTCGGCGGCGTGGGCGCGGCGCCAGGCGTTGTCGAAATGCGCGATCCACTTGTGCTTGTCGGCCAGCATGTCGAGTGCGGGCCGCTGCGACCAGGCCGGCAGCGCCGCTTTCTGGTTCAGCGCTTCGAGCCGGTCGCGCAGCACGGGGTGGGTGTCGTCCAGGTCGCTCACGCGGCGCATCGCCTCGCGCAGCGCCTGGCGCGCGAACTCCTCGCTCGGCGGCGTGCGGGCGCGCTGCCGCAAAGCGGCGAACGGGCCGGGCGGCAGCGGCTCGCGCTCGGCGCGCGCCCAGTGCCAGGGCCAGAACTCGCTGGCGTACCAGTTGCCCTTGATGGCCACTTCGGTGAGCGCGGCCGCGGCCACCGCGGTGCCGAGCAGCCGGCCCGAGATGCGGTCGGCCTCGTACTCGTCCTGGCGGGCCAGTGCGAAGGTCTTGGCGGCGAAGCGCGGAAAGTACCAGCGGAAGAAGGCCTGCGACACCAGCGCCATCACGCCCTCGTCTCGCTGCAGGCTGGCATCGAGCCGCAGCCACGACAGCCGCGTGCGGTAGATCCAGGCGCTGAGGCGGCCATGGTTGCCGCGCAGGTGTCCGTATTCGTGGGCCAGCACCGACAGCAGGCGCTGCCGGTCCAGCATCATCAGCAGCGGCAGGCCGATGCTCAGCGAGTTGAGCGCACCGCCGAACAGACCGAAGCGCGGCACCTGGCTGATGCTGGCGTTGAAGTTGTCGTCCAGGTAGACACGGTGCACCGGCGGCCCCTTGATGCGCTCGCGGATGCGGTCCAGCGCCTCGAACAATCCGGGCGCGTCGGCGCGCGTGAGCGGCTCGCCGTCGGGCTCGTCAAAGTGCACCCAGAGCGCGCGCAGGGTCGCCCAGAACAGGCCCAGCGCGAACACCAGCAGCCAGCCGCGGGTGAAGTTGAAGCGCCCGTCGGCCACCGACACGACCACCCAGGCCACAATGCCCACCGCCAGCCCGAGGCAGGCCAGCACCCAGAGGTAGCCGAGCGCGGCGAACGCCGCGACGCCACGCCGGTAGCGCGCGCTGTCGTCCGCACTCGCGTGCTCGCTCAGGCGAACCAGGTGAACAAAATCCGCACGGTCCATCCGACTCCCGTCAAAGACTCATCCGACAGTTGTTACCGAAGAAAGAAGCCCCCGTTGAACGACGAAGACCTCCCTCCCCTGATCGAAACGCCCCCTGGCCGCTACCGCCACTACAAGGGCGGCGAGTACGACGTGATCGGCACCGTCCGCCACAGCGAGACGCTGGAGCCGATGACGCTGTACCGCGCCCTCTACGGTGCCCGCGGCCTGTGGGTCCGGCCGGCCGCGATGTTCGAGGAAACCATCGAGATCGACGGCCGCCCGCAGCGCCGCTTCACCCCGATCGACGCTCAGCCGCAGTGAACGTCCTTGACGCGGCCACGCGCGTCGACGCTGATGTTGAGCCGTCCGGGGTTGAGTTCCATCGTGACCGCCTGGTTCGGCTTGAGCACCCGCGCCGTGCCGGCGCCTGCGCGCGCACGTGCCGCGGCTTCGAGCTGAGGCGTCACCTGCTGGCCCACGGCAAAGCGGGCGCCCTCGGCGTTGCACTGGAAGACGGGCTCGGCCGGCGCGGCGGGCGCAGGTGCAGTGGCGCCCGGTGCCGGCGCGGGGGCCGGGGCGGCGCAGGCGGCCAGCAGGGCCGCGGTGGCCAACGTCAACAGCAGCGATTGGGTTTTCAAAGTTCTGTGCTCCCGAAAACCCAACAATATAAACAACTTTAAGCTTTGTGACTCAATGTATCCAACAGCCATCCAGCGATGGCGCGCGGATACAGCAGGTGCTCCTGGGACAGCACCCGGGCAGCCAGCGTGGCGGCCGTGTCGTCCGGTAGCACCGGCACCACGGCCTGCGCCAGGATCGGCCCGTGGTCGAGCTCGGCCGTGACCTGGTGCACCGTCACCCCGGCCACTTTGCAGCCCGCGTCGATGGCGCGCTGGTGCGTGTGCAGCCCCGGAAAGGCCGGCAGCAGCGAGGGGTGGATGTTCACCAGCCGCCCGGCGTAGCGGGCCACGAAGCCGGGCGTCAGGATGCGCATGAAGCCCGCCAGCACCACCAGCGCCGGCGCGTGGGCGTCGACCGCCTCGGCCAGCGCCGCGTCGAAGGCCTCGCGGCTGTCGAAGGCCTGGTGCGGCACCACGGCGGTCGCGATGCCGTGCGACGCGGCCAGCGCCAATCCACCAGCCTCCGCCTTGTTGCTGATGACGGCGGCGATGCGCGCGCCGAAGCGCTCGGCCCAGCGGTCGCGCTCGGCGGCGCGCACGATGGCCGCCATGTTCGAGCCGCCGCCGGAGATCAGGATCACGATGTTCTTCATGGGAGGCCGGGATTATCCGTGCCCCGCCGACGCCGCCCGTCAACCCAGACGCCGGCGGGCTTGTCGCGACGCGGACACCGGATCGCAGCACGACCGTGCTAAAACTCGCAGTTCCGGAGACACCCCGCGTCTGCGGTGGACCGATCAACACAGCGAGGCACGCATGGATTTGAGCTTCACACCCGAAGAACAGAAGTTCCGCGAAGAAGTTCGCGCATGGGTCAAGGACAACCTCCCCCAGGAGATTTCGCACAAGGTGCACAACGCGCTCGAACTGACGCGCGACGATCTGCAGCGATGGGCCAAGATCCTCGGCAAGAAGGGCTGGCTGGGCTACGGCTGGCCCAAGGAATTCGGCGGCCCCGGCTGGACCGCCGTGCAGCGCCACCTGTTCGAGGAAGAAACCGCACTGGCCGGCGCGCCGCGCATCGTCCCGTTCGGCCCCGTCATGGTCGCCCCGGTGATCATGGCCTTCGGCAACGCCGAGCAGCAAAAGCGCTTCCTGCCCGGCATCGCCAGCGGCGAAGTCTGGTGGAGCCAGGGCTACAGCGAACCCGGCTCGGGTTCCGACCTGGCCTCGGTCAAGACCAAGGCCGAGCGCAAGGGCGACAAGTACATCGTCAACGGCCAGAAGACCTGGACCACGCTCGGCCAATACGGCGACTGGATGTTCAACCTCGTGCGCACCAGCAACGAGGGCAAGCCCCAGACCGGCATCAGCTTCCTGCTGCTGGACATGAAGTCGCCCGGCGTCACCGTGCGCCCGATCAAGCTGATCGACGGCGGCCATGAGGTGAACGAGGTGTTCTTCGACAACGTCGAAGTGCCCGCCGAGAACCTGATCGGCGAAGAGAACAAGGGCTGGACCTACGCCAAGCACCTGCTCTCGCACGAGCGCACCAACATCGCCGACGTGAACCGTGCCAAGCGCGAACTCGAGCGCCTCAAGCGCATCGCCAAGAGCGAAGGCGTGTACGACGACCTGCGCTTCCGCGACGAGATCGCCAAGCTCGAAGTCGACATCGTCGCCCTCGAGATGATGGTGCTGCGCGTGCTGTCGGCCGCCACCTCGGGCAAGAACTCGCTGGACGTGGCCGGCCTGCTCAAGATCCGCGGCAGCGAGATCCAGCAGCGCTACGCCGAGCTGATGCTGCTGGCCGGCGGCCCCTACTCGCTGCCGCTGATCCGCGAAGCCATGGAAGCCGGCTGGCAGGGCAACTTCCCGGGCGGCAACCCGGCGCTGGCACCGCTGGCATCGACCTTCTTCAACATGCGCAAGACCACGATCTACGGCGGCTCGAACGAAGTGCAGCGCAACATCGTGGCGCAAACCGTCCTGGGCTGAGGAGACACCAACATGGATTTCAATTTTTCGGAAGACCAGGACCAGTTGCGCGACGCCGTTCGCAAGTGGGTCGACAAGGGCTATGACTTCGAGCGCCGTCGCGGCATCGAGGCCAAGGGCGGCTTCTCGCGCGAGGCCTGGGACGAACTGGCCGAGCTCGGCCTGGGCGGCCTGTACATCAGCGAAGACGACGGTGGCCTGGGCATGGGCCCGGTGGCCGGCATGGTCGTGATGGAAGAACTGGGCCGCGGCATCGTGCTGGAGCCCTTCGCCCAGACGCTGATCGCCGGCGCCGTGCTCGGCGGCTACGCCGACGCGGCCACCAAGGAAAACTGGCTGCCGCGCATCGCCGGCGGCCAGGCCCTCGTGGTGCTGGCCTACCAGGAGCGCAAGGCACGCTACCGCCTCGACGTGTGCGAGGCCACGGCCGTCAAGTCGGGCAACGGCTACTCGCTGACCGGCGCCAAGAGCGTGGTGCCCGTGGGCGACGAAGCCGATGCCTTCATCGTGCCCGCCAAGGTCGACGGCAAGATCGCCCTCTTCCTGGTCGAGCGCAGCGCCAGCGGCGTCGAGGCCCGCGGCTACGGCACGCAGGACGGCGGCCGCGCGGCCGAAGTCGTGTTCGACAAGGCCGACGCCACGCTGGTCACGGCCGACGGCCTGGCCGCGCTCGAGTACGCGGTCGATGTCGGCATTGCCGCCACCTGCGCCGAAGCGGTCGGCGTGCTCGACAAGACGCTCGACGTCACCATCGACTACATGAACCAGCGCAAGCAGTTCGGCGTGGTCATCTCCAGCTTCCAGGCGCTGCGCCATCGCGTCGCCGACATGAAGATGCAGCTGGAACTGGCGCGCTCGATGAGCTACTACGCGACGCTCAAGCTCAACGCCCCGGCCGACGAGCGCCGCCAGGCGCTGGCCCGCGCCAAGTACCAGCTGGGCACGTCGATGCGCTACGTGGCCGCGAACTCGGTGCAGCTGCATGGCGGCATCGGCGTGACCGACGAATACATCGGCAGCCACTACTTCCGCAAGCTCACGCAGCTCGAGCTCACCTTCGGCGACACGCTGCACCACCTGGGTGAAGTGTCGGCACGCATGCAGGACACGGCCGGCGTCTTCGCCTGACGGCTGTTTGTCGATAGCATCCAACGCCCGCCCGCCTTGCGCCGGCGGGCGTTTTCACTTGCGGGGCCCCAGCCCCCTGCCAGGAGAGAGACAGACATGCCTTCCCGCCGCACCCTGCTTGCCTTGGCCCTTGCCGGAAGCACCGCCGTCACCTTGCTGACCGGCTGCGCCACCTCCGCGCCCTCTTCCACCGAGCGTCCTCCCATCGTCTTCATGCACGGCAACGGCGACTCGGCCGCGCTGTGGCAGACCACGATCTGGCGCTTCGAATCGAACGGCTGGCCGCGCGAGCGGCTGTTTGCCGTTGATCAACCGAATCCCCTGGCCCGTGACGACGACGCCGTGGCCCAGCCGGGGCGCAGTTCCACCGCCGAGTCGGCCGCGTTCCTGCGCGCCGAGGTCGAGAAGGTGCTGAAGGCCACGGGCGCGCCCAAGGTCGTGCTCATCGGCAATTCGCGCGGCGGCAACACCATCCGCAACTACGTGCAGAACGGCGGCGGCGCGGCCGTCGTGAGCCATGTGGTGCTCGGCGGCAATCCGGCGCACGGCATCTGGAAGGTGAAGGGCCTGCGCGAGAACAACGAGTTCTCGGGGCTCTCGGCCTTCATGCAGCAGCTCAATGCGCCCAAGGGACCCAACGGCGACGAGGTCACGCCCGGCGTGCAGTGGCTCACGCTGCGCTCGGACACCAACGACAAGTACGCCCAGCCCGACGGCCTGTGGATCGGCGCGCCGGGCCAGCCGACGAACATCGGCTTCGACGGGCCGGCACTCAAAGGCGCCACCAACCTCGTGCTGCCGCGCGTGGACCACCGCGAGACCTCGTTTTCGCCCTCTGCCTTCGCGGCGACCTGGCGCTTCCTGACCGGCCAGGCGCCGGCCAGCACGGCGGTGGCGCCGGAATCGAAGGTCGTGCTCGACGGCCGCGCGACCGGCGCGGACAACCTCGCGCTGGCCGGCGCGCGCGTCACGGTCTTTGCGGTGGACCCGGCCTCGGGCGCGCGGCGCGGCGAGGCGGCGCACCAGCAGACGGTCGGCGCCGACGGCCGCTGGGGTCCGTTCAGCGCGCAGCCCACGGCACGCTACGAGTTCGTGCTCGACGTGCCCGGCCAGGGCATCACGCACATCTACCGCAGCCCGTTCGTGCGCAGCAGCGGCGTCGTCAACCTGCGGACCGAGCGCCTGGCGCCGGCCGAGAGCGGCGCGGGTGCGGTGGTCGTCTTCGCGCGTCCGCGCGGCTACTTCGATGCGCAGCGCGACACGATGAACTTCGACGGCCAGAGCCCGCCGCCCGGCGTGCCGGCCCAGGGCGCGGGGCAGTCGAGCTCGCGGCTGCGCATCGCGGCCGGCGCGCCGCAGCGCACGGTCAGTGCCGAGTTCAACGGCGAGCGCCTCACCGGCCAGAGCTGGCCCGCCGCGCAAGGGCACACGACGGTGCTCGAGCTGACGTACTGAACGGCCATGAACGACACGGCCCCCTTTGTCCTGACGGCGCGTGACGCGCGCGGCGTGGTCACGCTCACGCTGAACCGCCCCGCCGCCTTCAATGCGCTGTCCGAAGGCATGCTGGGCGCACTCGAACAAGCGCTCGGCGCGGTCGCCGCCGATGACACGGTGCGCGCCGTCGTCATCGCCGCGGCGGGCAAGGCCTTCTGCGCGGGCCACGACCTGAAGGAGATGCGCGCCGAGCCCTCGCTCGGCTACTACCAGCAGCTGTTCGACCGGTGCGGCGCGATGATGCTGTCGATCCAGCGGCTGCCGGTGCCGGTGATCGCGCGTGTCCACGGCATCGCGACCGCGGCGGGCTGCCAGCTGGTGGCGGTCTGCGACCTCGCGGTGGCCGCCAGCGACGCGCGCTTTGCGGTCAGCGGCGTCAACGTGGGCCTCTTCTGTGCCACGCCCGGCGTCACGCTCTCGCGCAACCTGGGGCGCAAGGAAGCCTTCGAGATGCTGGTGACGGGCGAATTCATCAGCGCCGAAGAAGCGCGCGAAAAAGGCCTGGTCAACCGGGTCGCACCACCCGAAGCGCTCGACGCCGCGGTCGCGGCGCTGGTGGCCAGCATCGTCGCCAAGCCCCGCACGGCGCTCGCGCTGGGCAAGGCGCTGTTCTATCGCCAGCTCGAGACCGGCATCGAGGCCGCGCTGGCCGACGCCAGCCGGACCATGGCCTGCAACATGATGGACGAGAGCGCGCTGGAAGGCGTGCAGGCCTTCATCGAGAAACGACCGCCGGCCTGGAAGGGCTGAAATAGAAAAGGAGGCCGAGGCCTCCTTTTTTCTTGCGCGTCGGGTGTCAGATGTCGTGCAACCGGGACGACTGCGGCAGGTGCGCCATCAAAAACTCCATCTGGTCCGCCAGGATGCGGCGGTTGCGCAGGATGAAGTCTTCCCACAGGCTGGGCACATAGGGCGCATACAGCAGCGGCATGTTCGCCTGCTCGGGCGTGCGGCTGCTCTTGCGGTGGTTGCAGGGCTTGCAGGCCGTGACCACGTTCATCCAGGTGTCGATGCCGCGCTGCGCGAACGGAATGATGTGCTCGCGCGTGAGTTCGTCTTCGTGGAAATGGCCGCCGCAGTAGGCGCAGATGTTGCGGTCGCGCGAGAACAGCTTGCTGTTGGTCAGGCCTGGGCGCTGCGCGAAGGGGTTGATGCGCGGCACGCCCTTGGTGCCGATGATGCTGTTGATCGCGATCTGCGACTGCTCGCCCGTGATCGCGTTGTGGCCGCCACGGAACACGGCCACCTGCGCGCCCACTTCCCAGCGGACTTCGTCCGCCGCGTAGTGGATCACCGCCTGTTCCAGCGATATCCATGACTGGGGCAGCCCTTGGGCCGACAGCTTCAAGACCTTCACACACGCCTCCTCGAAACGAGAAAAACACGCAGAGACCAGAGACTCGGAATGCGTTGGCGACTCACGCCAACCCACCCACTGCGTCACAATATACCGGCTTTGTGACAAATCGGCCTGATTTGCCCATACGACGGGCATCAGGCGCTATCAAAAAGATACTCTCCCATGCAGGTTTTCCGCGGCTTCCGACACCCGGGCGTAGCTCCGGCCTGCGCCCTCACGATCGGCAATTTCGACGGCGTCCACCGCGGCCACCAGGCCATGCTGGCGCTGTTGCAGACCGAGGCCCGCCATCGCGGGCTGCCCAGCTGCGTGCTGACCTTCGAGCCGCACCCGCGCGACTACTTCGCCGCCGTCACCAAGAAACCCGACCTGGCCCCGGCGCGCATCGGCACGCTGCGCGACAAGCTGACCGAGCTGGCGGCCTGCGGCGTCGACCAGACCATCGTGCTGCCTTTCGACGGCCGGCTGGCGTCCCAGTCGCCCGAGGCGTTCATCCAGAACGTGCTGATCGACGGCCTGGGCGCGCGCTACGTGCTGGTGGGCGACGACTTCCGCTTCGGCGCCAAGCGCGCGGGCGACTACGCCATGCTCGATGCCGCCGGTGAAGCCCAGGGCTTCGACGTCGCGCGCATGAACAGCTACGAGGTGCACGGCCTGCGGGTGTCCAGCTCGGCCGTGCGCGAGGCGCTGGCCGAAGGCCGCATGGCCGACGCCCACACGCTGCTGGGGCGCCCGTACACGATCTCGGGCCACGTGGTCCACGGCCGCAAGCTGGGCCGGGCGCTGGGCGCGTCGTCGCCGGGCAAGGACGACGGTTTTCGCACGCTCAACCTGCGCTTCAAGCACTGGAAACCGGCCGCCAGCGGCATCTTCGCGGTGCTGGTGCACGGCCTGGCCGACCAGCCGCTGCCGGGTGTCGCGAACCTCGGCGTGCGGCCCTCGCTGGACGCCAACGACGTCAACGCCGGGCGCGTGCTGCTCGAGACGCATTGCCTGGAGTGGCCCTCGCATCTGGGGGCCGAAGGGGCCTACGGTAAAATCGTGCGCGTGGAACTCCTGCACAAACTGCACGACGAATTGCGCTACACCAGCCTCGAAGCCCTCACCGCGGGCATCGCGAAGGATGGCCGCGACGCACGCGCGTTCTTCGCATCGACCCACGCCGAGACCCACCGCCAGACCACGCGCGACCGAATTTAGCCCTGCACGCCCCGTGCTGCCGCCCTTCGACAAGCTCAGGGCGAACGGCTATATCTTCCGCACCGACCGCTCAATGCAGTTCGGGCTGAGCCTGTCGAAGCCCCTCTGTTTCGCCGCACCCCACCATGTCTGACGCCGCTTCCCCCAAAGATTACCGTTCCACGCTGAACCTGCCCGACACCCCCTTCCCGATGCGCGGCGACCTGCCCAAGCGCGAGCCGGGCTGGGTCAAGGAATGGAACGACGAAGGCCGCTACCACCGCCTGCGCGACGCCCGCCACGGCGCGCCCAAGTTCATCCTGCACGACGGCCCGCCGTACGCCAACGGCCAGATCCACATGGGTCACGCGGTGAACAAGATCCTCAAGGACATGATCACCAAGGCGCGCCAGCTCGAAGGCTTCGACGCGCTGTACGTGCCCGGCTGGGACTGCCACGGCCTGCCGATCGAGAACGCCATCGAAAAGCAGTTCGGCCGCAACCTGAGCCGCGACGAGATGCAGGCCAAGAGCCGCGCCTACGCCACCGAGCAGATCGCCCAGCAGATGGTCGACTTCCAGCGCCTGGGCGTGCTGGGCGAATGGGACCATCCCTACAAGACGATGGACTTCGCCAACGAAGCCGGCGAGCTGCGCGCGTTCAAGCGCGTGATCGAGCGCGGCTTCGTGTACCGGGGCCTCAAGCCCGTGTACTGGTGCTTCGACTGCGGCTCGTCGCTGGCCGAGTTCGAGATCGAGTACGCCGACAAGAAAAGCCAGACCATCGACGTGGCCTTCAAGGCGCACGAGCGCGAGAAGGTGCTCAAGGCCTTCGGCACCGACCACACGATCCTGGGCGACATCTTCGCGGTGATCTGGACCACCACCGCGTGGACGATCCCCGCCAACCAGGCGATCAACCTCAACCCCGAGCTCGAGTACTCGCTGGTCGACACCGAGCGGGGCCTGCTGATCCTGGCCAACTCGCTGGTCGAGATGTGCATGACGCGCTACGCGCTCGACGGCAAGGTGCTGGCCACGGTCAAGGGCGAAGCGCTCGGCGGGCTCGAGTTCGAGCACCCGCTGTACGACGTCGATGCGGGCTACCAGCGCCTGTCGCCCATCTACCTGGCCGACTACGCCACCGCCACCGACGGCACCGGCCTCGTGCACTCCTCGCCCGCCTACGGCGTGGACGACTTCAACTCCTGCATCGCCCATGGCGTGGCGTACGACGACATCCTGAACCCGGTGCAGGGCAACGGCAGCTACGCGCCCGACTTCCCGCTGTTCGGCGGCCAGAACATCTGGAAGGCCGTGCCGGTGATCATCGCCGCGCTGCGCGACGCCAACCGCCTGCTGACCACCGAGACCATCACCCACAGCTACCCGCACTGCTGGCGCCACAAGACGCCGGTGATCTACCGCGCGGCCGCCCAGTGGTTCGTGCGCATGGACGAAGGCGAAGGCGTGTTCACCAAGGACAAGGCGCCCAAGACGCTGCGCCAGACCGCGCTCGACGCCATCGAGCAGACCAGCTTCTATCCCGAGAACGGCAAGGCCCGCCTGCACGACATGATCGCCGGGCGGCCCGACTGGTGCATCAGCCGCCAGCGCAGCTGGGGCGTGCCGATCCCGTTCTTCCTGCACAAGGATTCGGGCGAGCTGCACCCGCGCACCATGGAAATCCTCGACCAGGCCGCCGACATCGTCGAGAAGGGCGGCATCGAGGCCTGGAGCCGCGTCACGGTCGAAGACATCCTGGGCGCCAAAGATGCGCCGAGCTACACCAAGAGCACCGACATCCTCGAGGTGTGGTTCGACTCGGGCTCGACCTTCTCGCACGTGCTGCGCGGCACGCACCCCAACGTGCACCACGAGACCGGCCCCGAGGCCGACCTGTACCTCGAAGGCCACGACCAGCACCGCGGGTGGTTCCACTCGTCGCTGCTGATCGCCTGCATGCTGGAAGACCGCGCACCGTACAAGGGCCTGCTCACGCACGGCTTCACGGTGGATGCCAAGGGCATCAAGATGAGCAAGTCGCTCAAGAACGGCATCGACCCGCAGGAAATCAGCAACAAGCTGGGCTCGGAAATCATCCGCCTGTGGGTGGCCGCGAGCGACTACTCGGGTGACATCGCGGGCGACGACAAGATCCTCGCGCGCGTCGTCGACGCCTACCGCCGCATCCGCAACACGCTGCGCTTCCTGCTCGCGAACACCAGCGACTTCGACATCGCGAAAGACGCGGTGCCGCTCGACCAGCTGTTCGAGATCGACCGCTACGCGATGTCGCGCGCGGCGCAGTTCCAGGCCGAGATCCTCGCGCACTACCAGGTGTACGAGTTCCATCCGGTGGTGGCCAAGCTGCAGATCTACTGCTCGGAAGACCTGGGCGGCTTCTACCTCGACATCCTGAAGGACCGCCTCTACACGACGGCCCCGGGTTCGCTCGCGCGCCGCAGCGCGCAGACCGCGCTGTGGCACATCTCGCAAGCCATGCTGCGCTGGATGGCGCCGTTCCTGAGCTTCACGGCCGAAGAGGCCTGGAAGATCGTGGGCACCGGCAAGGCCGGCGAGTCGATCTTCACGCAGACCTACAGCCAGTTCGCCGCACCCGACGAAGCGCTGCTCGCCAAGTGGGGGCGCATCCGCGAGATCCGCGACGGCGTCAACAAGGACATCGAGGCGGTGCGCGCCGAGGGCAAGGTCGGCTCGTCGCTGCAGGCCAACCTGCAGCTGAACGCACCGGCTGACGACCTCGCGCTGCTGGGCTCGCTGGGCGACGACCTGAAGTTCGTGTTCATCGCCTCGGCGGTGGCACTGGCGGCGGGCGACACGCTGTCGACCGTGGTCACGCCCAGCACCGCACAGAAGTGCGAGCGCTGCTGGCACTACCGCGAGGACGTGGGCCACGACCCGGCGCACCCGACCATCTGCGGCCGCTGCACGAGCAACCTGTTCGGCGCGGGCGAATCGCGCAGCGTGGCCTGATGGCGACCGCACGTTCCGCCTCGTCGGCCTCGCGTTCGCGCGGCGCCAGCATCTGGCCGTGGCTCGGGCTGGCGACGATCATCGTGATCATCGACCAGTTCACGAAGACGCTGATCCTGGGCTACTACAAGCTCGGCGACGCGACCTACGTGACGAGCTTCTTCAACGTCGTGCGCGCGCACAACACGGGCGCCGCCTTCTCGTTCCTGGCCGACCATTCGGGCTGGCAGCGCTGGTTCTTCACGGCCATCGGCGTGGCGGCGGCGATCTTCATCGTCTGGATGCTGCGGTCGCACGCGGGCCAGAAGCTCTTCTCGTTCGCGATGGCCTGCATCCTGGGCGGCGCGATCGGCAACGTGGTCGACCGCATGATGCACGGCTACGTGGTCGACTTCCTGAGCTTCCACTGGGGCAACTGGTACTTCCCGGCGTTCAACGCGGCGGACAGCGCCATCACGCTCGGGGCGATCTGCCTGATCGTCGACGAGATCCGGCGGGTGCGCCGGGGCAAGTAAGCCAGTTCTAGACCAAAGGGGCCCACGGGCCCCTTTTTCTTTGGGCCGCACGCTGCACCAGCGGCCCCGGGGTTCTCCCCACTTCCCTGCCCTGTCATCGCGAAGTCATACTGCGGCGGTCCAATGTAATCGATTACATGAACCCCACCACGGACCCCGCACGATGAGCATCCAAGCAGTAGCCGCCCAGGCCGGGGTCTCCGTGGCCACGGTCTCGCGCGCCTTCAATTTCCCCGACAAGGTGACGCCGGCCACGCGCGAACTGGTGGAGCGCGTGGCGCGCGAACTCAACTACCTGCCCAACGCCAGCGCCCGCACCCTGCGCACCCAGCGCAGCCGCACGCTCGGCGTGGTGCTGCCCACGCTGCTGAACCCGACCTTTGCCGAATGCCTGCAGGGCATCGCGCGTGCGGCCGTCGCGGGCGGCTACGCGATCCTGCCGGTCACCACGGGCTACCGGCTCGACGAGGAAGAGCGCGCCGTCCAGCTGCTGCTGGCAGGCAACGTCGACGGGCTGATCCTCGTGGTGTCGAACCCGTCCACCTCGGCCGCGCTGCAGCGCCTACAGGCCGCCGGCGTGCCCTACGTGCTGGCCTACAACCGGCACGCCGACCATCCCTGCGTGTCGGTCGACAGCGAAGGCGCGGTGGCCGACGCGGTCACGCGGCTCGTGCTGCTGGGCCACCGGCGCATCGCGATGGTCAGCGGCACGCTGGCCGCGTCGGACCGCGCGCAGCAGCGCTACCGCGGCTACCAGCGCGGCATGGCCGAAGCAGGCCTCCCGGCGCCGCCACTGATCGAAGTGCCCTTCGTCGAGACCGCCGTCGATGCGCTGTGCGCC
This sequence comes from Variovorax sp. KBS0712, assembly GCF_006323185.2. Taxonomy (NCBI): domain Bacteria; kingdom Pseudomonadati; phylum Pseudomonadota; class Betaproteobacteria; order Burkholderiales; family Comamonadaceae; genus Variovorax; species Variovorax sp. KBS0712. Next base: position 378,249 of record NZ_VCCD02000002.1, read on the forward strand.
GAGCTGCGCCCGCACAGTCGCCCCACCGCGCTGGTCTGCTCGAACGACCTGCTCGCCATCCGCAGCATCCGCGCCGCGCACCTGAGCGGCCTGGCGGTGCCCGACGACCTCAGCGTGGTCGGCTTCGACGGCATCGCGCTGGGCGAAGACCTCACGCCCGCGCTCACCACCATCGCACAGCCCAACAGCGACATCGGCCGCCACAGCGTCGAGCTGCTGGCGCAGGCGATCGCGGGCGGACGCGCGCTGCAGGCCGACGCGAGCCTGCTGCTGCCCCATGCCTTCCGAGACGGCGAGTCGTGCGCAAGTGCGCGCGAAGACAACGACGCCGCACTGTCCTGACCTCACCACCCCTCCCAGGAGTTCTTCCATGTCCCTTCGCTTTCACCGCCTCGCCCGCCTCGGCGTGCTGGCCGCCGCCCTCGTCGCCGCCGGCGGCGCCATGGCCCAGACCGCCATTTGCTACAACTGCCCGACCGAATGGGCCGACTGGGGCACCCAGCTCAAGGCCATCAAGGCCAAGACGGGCATCACCGTGCCGGCCGACAACAAGAACTCGGGCCAGTCGCTCGCACAGCTGGTCGCCGAAAAGGCCAGCCCCGTGGCCGACGTCACCTACCTCGGCGTGACCTTCGCGGTGCAGGCCGCGAAAGACGGCGTGGTCGAGCCCTACAAGCCCGCCGCCTGGAAAGACATTCCCGACGGCCTGAAGGACCCGGCCGGCAACTGGTTCACCATCCACTCGGGCACGCTCGGCTTCATGGTCAACGTCGACGCGCTCAAGGGCAAGCCGGTGCCCAAGTCGTGGGCCGACCTGCTCAAGCCCGAGTACAAGGGCCTCATCGGTTATCTCGACCCCGCCTCGGCTTTCGTGGGCTACGTGGGCGCCGTGGCCGTGAACCAGGCGCGCGGCGGCACGCTCGACAACTTCAAGCCGGCCATCGACTACTTCAAGGCGCTGCAGAAGAACGAGCCCATCGTGCCCAAGCAGACCTCGTACGCGCGCGTGCTGTCGGGCGAGATCGCGATCCTGCTCGACTACGACTTCAACGCCTACCGCGCGAAGTACAAGGACAAGGCCAACGTCGCCTTCGTGATCCCGAGCGAAGGCACGCTGGCCGTGCCCTACGTGATGAGCCTGGTCGCCAAGGCGCCGCACGCGGCCGATGCCAAGAAGGTGCTCGACTTCACGCTGTCCGACGAAGGCCAGGCGATCTGGGCCAAGGCCTACCTGCGCCCGGTGCGCGCCAGCGCCATGCCCAAGGAGATCGAGGCGCAGTTCCTGCCCGCGAGCGACTACGCCCGTGCCAAGACCGTCGACTACGCCCGCATGGCCGACGCGCAGCGTGGCTTCTCCGACCAGTACCTGAAGGAAGTGCGCTGATCCGGCGCCGCGCGCGATGACACGCAGCACCACCACCTCCTCCAACGCCTGGAACCCGCGCTGGCGATTGCTGGCCTGCGTCGCGCCGGCGGCCGTCTTCTTCGCGGCCTTCTGGCTGCTGCCGGTGGTGCGCCTGCTCGCGCTGCCGGCCGACAAGGGCGCCGCCACCTACTTCGCGGTGCTGACCGACGCGCGCTACCTGCACAGCATGGCCAACACCGTCGCGCTGTCGGTGGCGGTGACACTGGCCACGCTGGTGCTGGGCGCGGCGGTGGGCATCTACCTCGCGCGCCATGCCTTCCCCGGCAAGCGGATGCTGCTGTCGCTGCTCACGCTGCCGCTGTCGTTCCCAGGCGTGATCATCGGCTTCTTCGTGATCCTGCTCGGTGGGCGCCAGGGCGTGGTGGCCGACCTGAGCGACAGCCTGTTTGGCGAACGCATCACCTTCGCCTACGGCCTGCTCGGCCTCTTCCTGGCGTACCTGTATTTCTCGCTGCCGCGCGCCATTGCCACCTACGCCGCGGCGGCCGAATCGATGAACACGCAGCTCGAGGAAGCGGCGCGTTCGCTCGGCGCCTCGAAGCTGCGCGTGGCGCGCGACGTGTGGATGCCCGAGCTGGCGCCCACCACGCTGGCCTGCGGCGCCATCCTGTTCGCCACCTCGATGGGCGCCTTCGGCACGGCCTTCACGCTGGCCAGCAAGTTCGAGGTGATCCCGATCACCATCTACAACGAGTTCACCAACTACGCCAACTTCGCGCTCGCCGCGTCGCTGTCGATCTCGCTGGGTGTCGTGACCTGGCTGGTGCTCTTCGTGGCGCGCCGCTTCGGCGCCAACCCGGTCGCCCGATGATGAAGACCCCTTCGCAACCCCGCGCCCCGTTCCTGCTCGCCATCACGGTGATCGTGAGCCTCTTCATGATCGCGCCGATGCTGCTGTCGGTGATGGCCGGCCTCGTCAACAACTACAGCGCCGGCCTGAAGAGCGGCCTCACGCTGCGCTGGCTGGGCGAGGTGTGGGAGAACTACGGCGGCACCGTCGGCTGGTCGCTCGCGCTGGCCGTGGCCTGCGTCGTGTGCACCGTGCTGATCGGCGTGCCCTGCGCCTACACGCTGGCACGCAGCCGCTCGCGCGCGGCGCGCATCTTCGAAGAGCTGCTGACCCTGCCGGTCGCGGTGCCGGGCCTGGCGACGGCGCTCGCGCTCATCCTCGCCTACGGCCAGCTCACGGCCTTCCGCCAGAGCTTCGCCTTCATCCTCGTGGGCCACATCGTCTTCACGCTGCCCTTCATGGTGCGCACCGTGAGCTCGGCCTTCCAGCGCGACGACCTGCTCGCGCTCGAAGAGGCCGCGCGCTCGCTGGGCGCGAACTTCCGCCAGCGCTTCATGGGCATCCTCGTGCCCGCCGTGTTCCCCGCCATCGTGGCGGGCAGCCTGATGGTGTTCACGCTGTCGGTGGGCGAGTTCAACCTCACCTGGATGCTGCACACGCCGCTCACGCGCACGCTGCCCGTGGGCCTGGCCGACAGCTATGCCTCGATGCGCATCGAGATCGGATCGGCCTACACGCTGGTCTTTTTCGCCGTCATTCTTCCGGTGCTGTGGGGCCTGCAGTACCTTGCCAACCTGATGCAGAAACGCCATGGAACTTGAACGCATCCCCGTCGACATCTCGAACTGCGCGAAGACGTATGCCGACGGCACGCGCGGCCTGCAGCCCACCAATCTCAAGGTCGAGGCCGGCGAAGTGCTGGCGCTGCTCGGCCCCTCGGGCTGCGGCAAGACCACGCTGCTGCGCCTCATCGCCGGGCTCGAAGCACCCGACGACGGCAGCCGCATCGTCTTCGGCGACCAGGACGTCACGCAGCGCCCCGTCGAGCACCGCGGCGTAGGCATGGTGTTCCAGAGCTACGCGCTCTTTCCGCAGATGACGGTGGCGGCCAACATCGGCTACGGCCTGCGCATCCGCGGCGTGTCGCCCGAGGAAGAGAAACGCGCCGTGGGCGAACTGGTCGACCTGGTGCGCCTGGGCGGCCTGGAGAACAAGCGCCCAGCCGAACTCTCGGGCGGCCAGCGCCAGCGCGTGGCCCTGGCGCGCGCCGTGGCCGTGCGCCCGCGCGTGCTGCTGCTCGACGAGCCGCTGGCCGCGCTCGACGCCAAGCTCAAGGAATCGCTGCGCGACGAACTGGCCGAGCTGCTGCGCCGCCTGCACATCACGGCCATCCACGTCACGCACGACCAGCAGGAGGCGCTGGCCATCGCCGACCGGCTCGCGGTGATGCGCGCCGGGCGCATCGTGCAGGTCGGGCGCGGCGAAGACCTGTACCGCGCGCCCGCGCACCCCTTCGTGGCCGAGTTCCTGGGCCGGGTCAACCGGCTGGAGCGCGCGCCCGACGCCATCGCTCAGGGCGTTGTCCGACTCGGAGGGTCGTCGCTGCCCTGCCCCGCGCCCTGGCAGCAGCATGCGACGCTGCTGGTGCGGCCCGAAGACATCGAGGTCGGCGCGCCCCCGCCCGGCGAGGCGCCCGGCTGGGGCCGCGCCACGGTCGAACGCCGCACCTTCCTCGGCGACCGCGTGCAGCTGCACCTGCGCCTGCAGGACCAGCCCGTGCTGGTGGCCGACGTGGGGCGCGACAACCCCTTCGGACCGGGCGACGCGGTGGGCCTGCGCATCCCGGCCGACCGCCTGATGACCTCGCAGGAAACCCGCGCATGACCACGACGACGAACACCCCCAACACCTTCCTGGTCCAGCTGACTGACCTGCACATCCGCGAGCCCGGCCGGCTGGCCTACGGCCGCATCGACACGGCGCCGTACCTCGCACGCGCCGTGCAGTCGGTGCTCGCGCTGCGCCAGCCGCCCGACGCGGTGGTGATCACCGGCGACCTGACCGATTTCGGCCGCGCCGCCGAGTACGAACACCTGGCCGCCCTGCTCGCGCCGCTGACGATGCCCGTCTACCTGCTGCCCGGCAACCACGACGACCGCGACCAGCTGCGCCGCAGCTTCCCGGGCCACGCTTACTTGGGCACGGGCGCCGACACGCACGGCTTCGTGCAGTATTCGGTGCGCGTGGGCGCGCTGCGGCTGCTCACGCTCGACACCTGCGTGCCCGGCGCCAGCCACGGCACGCTGTGCGACAAGCGCCTGGCCTGGCTCGAAGCCCAGCTCGACGCCTGCCGCCACGAGCCCGTGGTGGTCGCCATGCACCACCCGCCCTTCGAGACGCTGATCGGCCACATGGACGAGATCGGCCTGCTCGAGGGCGCCGACGCGCTCGAAGCCCTGCTGCGCCGCTACACGAACGTCGAGCGCGTGATCTGCGGCCACCTGCACCGCGCCATCGACGTGCGCTTCGGCGGCACCATCGCCTCGACCTCGCCGGCGCAGGCGCACCAGGTCTGCCTCGACCTGGCGCCCGACGCCGCCTCGGCCTGGACGCTGGAGCCGCCCTCGTTCCGGGTGCACGCCTGGTCTGCGGCCGGGCGCCGGCTCGTCACCCACCTGGCGGCCTCCGGCAGCTTCGAAGGGCCTTATCCTTTCCACGACAACGGAGCCCTGATCGACTGAAGCGTCTACTTGTGGAAAATGGGGCTGAAACGAATCAAAACGAAAACAAGAGAAAGGTCAGACCCCGCCCTCCATGAAGCACCTTCTGAATCTGCTTGCGGCCGTCGCCCTGCTGGTGTGGGGCACGCACCTCGTGCGCACCGGCGTGCTGCGCGTCTTCGGCGCCAACCTGCGCAAGATCCTCGTGCAGAGCATGCGCAACCGCTTCACGGCCGCGCTCTCGGGCATCGGCGTCACGGCGCTCGTGCAGTCGAGCACGGCCACCTCGCTCATGACCTCCTCGTTCGTGGGGCAGGGCCTGGTCACGCTGCCGGCGGCGCTGGCGGTGATGCGGGGCGCCGACGTGGGCACGGCGCTGATCTCGGTGCTGTTCTCGGCCGACCTCTCGTGGCTCTCGCCGATGTTCATCTTCGTGGGGGTGGTGCTGTTCATCACGCGCTCGGCCACCGTGGCGGGCCGCGTGGGGCGGGTGCTGATCGGGCTGGGGCTGATGCTGCTGGCGCTGCAGCTGGTGGTGGCGGCCACCGAGCCGCTGTTCTCGTCACCGGCCGTGCGGGCGCTGCTGGCGTCCATCACCAGCGATGTGCTGCTGGAGATCACGCTCGGCGCCGCGCTCGCCATCGTGGCGTACTCGAGCCTGGCGGTGGTGCTGCTGGTGGCGGCCATGGCGAGCTCGAACGTGGTGCCGCTCGACGTGGCGCTGGGCCTGGTGCTCGGCGCCAATCTGGGCAGCGGCCTGCTGGCGGTGCTGACCACGGCACGCTCTGCCGTGTCGGTGCGGCAGGTGACGGTGGGCAACCTGCTGTTCAAGGCGCTGGGCGTGGCGCTGGTCACGCCGTTCGTGGGGCTGTGGGTGCGCTACGTGCAGCCGCAGCTGCCGAACCAGACGCACGGCGTGGTGCTGTTCCACCTGGCGTTCAACATCGTGATCAGCGTCGGCTTCATCGGCCTCACGCAGTGGGTCGCCAAGCTGGTGACGCGCATGCTGCCCGTGCCGCCGCAGCCCGTGGGCACGAGCCGGCCGCACCACCTCGATCCTTCGGCGCTGTCGACGCCTTCTCTGGCCATTTCGAACGCGGCGCGCGAGGCGCTGCACCAGGCCGACATCGTGGAGACGATGCTGATCGGCACACTCGACGTGATCCGCAACAACGACCTGCGGCTGGCGCAGGAGCTGCGGCAACTCGACGACACGGTGGACGAGCTGTACTCGGCGATCAAGTACTACATGACGCGCATATCGCGCGAGGCGCTGGGCGAAGAGGAAAGCCGGCGATGGACGGACATCATCAGCTTCACGATCAACATGGAGCAGATCGGGGACATCATCGAGCGGGTGATCATTGATATCGAGGACAAGAAGATCAAGCCGGAGCGCAACTTTTCGGAAGCGGGGATGGCGGAGATCGTCGAGTTGCATCAGCGGCTGGTTGCCAATCTTCGGTTGAGCATGAGTGTGTTCTTGAACGGCAATGTTCGTGACGCGCAGAAGCTGCTGGAAGAGAAGGCGCGGTTTCGGGATCTGGAGCGGGCCTATGCAACAACCCATCTGGATCGGTTGTCGGATCGGACTACTTTGAGCATCGAGACGAGTTCGCTGCACATTGACTTGATCAGCGATTTGAAGCGGATCAATTCGCACATCTGCTCGATTGCTTATCCGATTCTGGAGTCTGCCGGGGCGTTGGCGCCTAGCCGGCTGCGGGAGTCTCGGTTGGGGAAGATCGAGGGTTAGTCGTTTGGGGGCTGAGGCCGGGTCTCGCCCCGGCGGGCGACTCACTTTCTTTGCTTCGCCAAAGAAAGTAAGCAAAGAAAGGCGACCCTGCTGTCTGCGTCCCTCCGCTTCGCTGCGGGCAACCTGCGGTGCTCACGTTTCGCGGGGTCTCGCCCAAACTCGCTTCGCTCAAACAAGGGCGAGCCCTGATCCGCGAAACGCTGCGCTCCTCGGCGCATACAGAAGGGGTGGGGAACCTCACAGGCCTTTGCTTCGCTCGGCCTGGGGACGGTGGGGTAGTTTTGGCTATGGCCTCGTACCAGAAATCTCCTAAAAGGCCGGCAATGCTCGGGGCTCCGAAGGAGTTCGACATGACCATTGTTCTGCCGCAAAGCGCGGTCGCCGCGTCGCTCGGGGTGCAGCAACTTGCCACCGCGTTCAGTCCGGCGTTTTCGCATCTGCGCATTCTTCGCAACCTCATCATCCCGATGCCCTCCGGTTGCGCGGTGCCCACGGCGCGCATCGATGCGGTGATCGTGTGCGAGACGGGGGTGTACCTGTTCGAGATCAAGGCCTGGCGCAATGCATTCGTCTACCGCAAGAAATCCGACGAGGCGCCGCCGCGCTGGTTCCTGCGGCTGCAGGGCTGCACGCGGGCGCGTGAGGTGAAGGACCCCGCCTGGCAGGGCGGGCGCAAGACGACGCAGTTGCGCAGCCTGCTGCCGGACGACCTGCGGTTGCAGTACTTCGTGCTGCTGCCGTGCGAAGGCGTGGAGCTGGAGGGTGTGATGCCGGCTGCCGTGATCACGCAGCAGGACCTGCCGTACATCGCACGCCTGGTGCGCAACAACGGGCGCACGGCGCGCACGTACCCGCTGCTGGACGCGCAGGCGGTCGATCGCACGGTGCAGCGGCTGCTGGAGATCCAGGGCGATCTGTCGCTGGAAACGCATGCGCAGAACTGCCGCGAACGGATCGAACGGCCTTCGGTGGCGTGGCCGGCGGTGAACGCGATGGGGTTGCAGTAACGACTGCTCACCAACCAGCCCTGCGCACGGGAGGGCGTCCCACATTCCTCCGACATTGGTGAAGACCATGCGGTGATGATGATTCCTCCCAAGTCCCTCGCGGCCCTTGCCGCGCTGTGCCTCGCGATGGCAGCCTGCCCGGCACAGGCCGCCGACCCGTTCACCGTGCAGGACATCCGCCTCGAAGGCCTGCAGCGCGTCGAAGCGGGCACGGTGTTCGCAACCCTCGGCCTGAAGGCCGGCGACACGTACAGCGACGACCGCGGCAGCGCAGCCATCCGTGCGCTGTTCGACCTCGGACTGTTCAAGGACGTGCGCATCGACGTGAACGGCCGGGTGCTCGTGGTCATCGTCGAAGAGCGCCCCACCGTGGCCGATGTCGACTTCGCGGGCACCAAGGAGTTCGACAAGGCGGCACTGCAGAAGGCGCTGCGCGACATCGGGCTGGCCGAAGGCCGGCCTTACGACAAGGCACTGGCCGACCGCGCCGAGCAGGAACTCAAGCGCCAGTACATCGGCCGCAGCCTCTACAACGCGCAGGTGGTCACCACGGTCACGCCGCTGGAGCGCAACCGCGTCAACCTCACGTTCAGCGTGACCGAGGGCGAGCCGGCGCGCATCACGCGGGTGCGCGTGGTGGGCCAGCAGGCTTTCGACGAACGCACGCTGCTCGACCTGTTCGACCAGGACAGCGGCGGCTGGCTGGCCTGGTACACGAAGTCGAACCAGTACGCGCGCAGCAAGTTCGACGCCGACCTGGAAACGCTGCGCGCGTTCTATCTGACGCGCGGGTACCTCGAGTTCCGCATCGAGTCGACGCAGGTCGCGATCTCGCCCGACCGGCAGACGCTGGAGCTCACGGTGAACATCAGCGAGGGCGAGAAGTTCGCGGTGGCGGGCGTGAAGCTGGCGGGCAACTACCTGGGGCGCGAGGATGAGTTCAAGTCGCTCGTCACCGTGCGCCCCGGCGCGCCCTACAACGGCGAGGACGTGGCGGCCACCACCAAGGCCTTTGCCGACCACTTCGGCACCTTCGGTTATGCCTTCGCGCGCGTGAAGGCCGAGCCCGAGATCGACCGCGCCCGGCGCCGCGTCGTGATGGTGCTGAACGCCGAGCCCGGGCGGCGTGCCTACGTGCGGCGGCTGAACATCGGCGGCAATGCGCGCACGCGCGACGAGGTGATCCGGCGCGAGTTCCGACAGTACGAAGGCGCCTGGTACGACGGCACGAAGATCAGGCTCTCGCGCGACCGCGTGGACCGGCTGGGCTTCTTCACCGACGTGAACGTCGAGACCTCCGAAGTGCCGGGCAGCAACGACCAGGTCGACCTGAACGTCACCGTGGCCGAGAAGCCCACGGGCTCGCTGCAGCTGGGCGCGGGCTACTCGTCGACCGACAAGATCTCGCTGAGCTTCGGCATCACGCAGGAGAACGTGTTCGGCTCGGGCAACTACCTGGGGCTGCAGGTCAACACCAGCTCGTACAACCGCTCGGTGTCGCTCACGGCCACCGACCCGTACTTCACGAAGGACGGCATCTCGCGCACCTTCAACCTGTTCCACACCACCACGCGGCCCTACTACGAAGCCGACGGCAACTACAAGCTCGCGAGCGACGGCGGCTCGGTGCGCTTCGGGCTGCCGGTGAACGAGCTGGACACGGTGTACCTGGGCATCGGCGTGGAGCGTTACTCGTTCACGCCGGGCACCAACGGTTCGTACACGCTGGTCAACGGCTCGTATGTCTACACGGCCACGCCGCAGGCCTACCTCGACTACTTCCAGTGCACGGGCACCGCGCCGAGCGTGGTGTGCGCGGGCAGGAACGTGGTGGGCATCCCGGCCACCGTGGGCTGGTCGCGCGACGACCGCGACAGCGCGCTGGTGCCCACGCGCGGGCGCCTGCAAAGCGCCAACCTCGAGCTGGGCGTGGGCAGCGAACTGCGCTACCTGAAGACCAACTACCAGTACCAGCAGTACGTGCCGCTGTCCAAGCAGTACACGCTGGCCTTCAACGGCCAGCTCGGCTATGCGAAGGCGCTGGGCGGCAGCAGCTTTCCGATCTTCAAGAACTTCTATGCGGGCGGGTTGGGCTCGATCCGCGGCTTCGAACAGAACTCGCTGGGCCCGACCGACGCGGTCACCGGCGGTTCGCTGGGCGGCACGCGCAAGGCGATCTTCAACATGGAGCTGACCACGCCCTTCCCCGGCGCGGGCAATGACAAATCGCTGCGCCTGTACACCTTCTTCGACGCGGGCAACGTGTTCGCCGAACGCACGACCAGCATGACCGACGCGCAATGGAAGGCGCAGAACCGCCTGCGCGCCTCGGCCGGACTGGGCATCAGCTGGATCTCGCCGCTGGGGCCGCTGCGCCTGGCGTACGCGGTGCCGATCGTCTACCAGAAGGAGGACACGGCCAACGGCATCGCGGCCGACCGCACGCAGCGCTTCCAGTTCCAGATCGGCACGTCCTTCTGAACCGGCCCGCACGACCATGAGCCGCATCCTGCTGGTGGAAGACGGACGCGACATCGCGTCGCTGCTGCTGGGCCCGCTGCAACGCGCGGGCCACGAGGTGGAGCAGCTGGGCGACGGCGCCGCCGCGCTCGATCGCATCCTGCACGCGCCGCCGGCGCTCACGCTGCTCGACGTGGTGCTGCCGCGCATCGACGGGCTGCAGGTGATCGCGCAGGTGCGCGCGCGCAGCGACCACCCGATCATCGTGCTGACGGCGCGCGCGCACGAGGCCGACCGGCTGCGCGGCTTCGACCTGGGCGCCGACGACTATGTCTGCAAGCCCTTCTCGCCGCGCGAGGTGGTGGCGCGCGTGCACACGGTGCTGCGCCGGCGTGCGCCGCCCGACCCGGACGTAGGCATGGCCTCGCCGGCCGTGGCCTTCGACAGCGCGATGGGCCATGCCTGGCTGGAGGGCCGGGCCCTGGCGCTCACGCGCCGCGAGCTGCTGTTGCTGCGCGCGCTGTCGCGCGAACCGGGCCGTGTGTTCACGCGCGCCAGGCTGCTCGAAGCGGCGTTCCCCGAGGCGCTCGACGTGAACGAGCGCGCGGTCGACGGGCACATCAAGAACCTGCGGCGCAAGCTCGCGGCCGTGTCGCCCTCGCACGGCTGGATCCGTTCGGTCTACGGCGTGGGGTTCAGCTTCGCGCAGCGGCCGGGCTGAGGGCCGGCCTGGCCTTGCACGGGCCGTGGCCGCGCGATGTGCGGCTTTCGCTGCGCCTTTGCATGATCGGCGCCAGCGTCGACAGGCTGGCATTGCGCACGGCGGCCTGCCGCGCCTCCACGCAGGCGCCGCGTGCCGCGACGCTGATGCCCAACGCCAGGCTGCAGAACGCAAGACAGCCCGCGCAGGTGTGCGCCAGCGCGCGCACCGCGGCGCGCGGCGTCATCCGCCAATCGGCAGATGCAGCGGACGGGAGCGGCACGCGCAGCACCGCTCAGCCTTCCGTGCGCGGCGGCACCAGCGCGCGGATGCGGGCGAGGCCCTCGGGCGTGCGCGGCCGCATCGGCCGCACGCCGCCCGCCGGCATGGGGCCGCTGCCGGGCGGCGGCGGGCGCTCGGTCAGCGGGCGCGCGGCGGGGTCGACCACCAGCGTGAGCAGCGCCACGTAGCGCCGGCCCTCCTCGCGCACCGCGCCCAGCACCGTGTCGCCGGCCCGCAGCGCGATGCCGTCGGCGCTGTTGAGCGTGTCGCGCAGCCGCGCGCGCTGGTAGCTGGAGACCTGCGTGTAGAGGAACTCGCTGAGCGCATCGGGCAGGAAGAACTGCGTGGTGAGCACGGCGCGCTCGCGGTGGTGCACCTTGACGTGGATGTGCGTGGTGCGCCCCGCGTACCAGCCCGGGTAGAGCGTGGCGAACACGGCCTGGCCGTCGCGGTCGGTGCGCTGGCTGCCGCGCAGGAAAGCCTGGCCTTCGAAGCCGCGCGTGCGGTCGTCGCCCTGCCCGCCGAAGCCCGAGTAGTTGCCCTGCGCGTCGCAGTGCCACAGGTCGGTGCGCAGGCCGCGCAGCGGACGCCCGGCGGCATCGAGCACGCGCAGGCGCACATCCAGCGGCACGCCCTCGCGGCCGTCGGTCAGGTCGGTGCGGAAGTTCGCGAGGTCCAGGTAGTACGGGCCCTCGGTGGTCTGGGCGGTCAGCGGAAGCTTCTGCGCCGCGGCGGCCACGGGTGCAGACGCGGCCAGCCCGGCCGTGCCGATCGCAGCCAGCAAGCCCCGGCACCCGATCGCTTCACCGGCCATGAGCAGCCTCCTTCTTTCTGGCAGGCGCTTGCGCGCCGGAGGCCCGCGCCTCGGCCCAGACCACGAGCAGCGTCCACACATGCGCGACGCCCCAGAACAGCGCCGCCAGCAGGAACAGCAGCAGGTCGATGTCGGTGTCACCCGGGGGCGTGGACGGCGGCGCGGCATGCCCCGGCGGGGCCCAGGCGAGCGCGGCGACGGCCAGTGCGCGGAAGGCGAAGGTGGGAGGGGCGCGATGCGTGTCCGGTGTCATGCTGGGCATCGTGCGATCCGAATCGGGAGAAATGTGGGAGAGGCACGCAAGGACGCGTCTCCCAGATTCCTCCCCAATCGGGCGCCATGATCCGCGGCTTGCCCATGCCATCCCCGCCCCCGAAACGCATGCCGCAGAATGCGGCCATGCCCCCGCCGCCGAGCCCATGCCGCGCCTGACCCTCTCCCGCAAGATCTTCCTGGCCCTGGCCGCCCTGCTGATCGTGCTGCTGCTGAGCTTCGTGAGCTTCTCGATCGTCGCGCTGCAGCGGGGCCTGGGCGCCTACGTGGCCGAGATCGAGATCCGCCGCATGGACTGGCTCTCACAGCTCCTGCTGAAGCACTACACCGCCAACGGCGACTGGAAGAAACTGCGCGACAACGACGACGCCTGGCACCGCCTGCAGCTGGGCCAGTCGGCGATGGTGATCGACGGCGCCGCCGCGCCCGACGACCGGCGGCTGCCGCCCTGGTACGAGCGCCGTGCGCCCGGTGACGGTACGCCGCAGGCGGAGTCGTCCAGCGGCATCTCGCCCGCCGCCTCACCCCCACCCACCCCGCCGCAGCTCGACCTGCTGCCCCGCCGCTTCCTGATGCCGCCCCCGGGCTTCTTTCCCGGCCTGGCCGGCCCGCCCGACTCGATCTTCCGCCGCCTCGCCGTGCTCGACGCGCACGGCGCGCTCGTGGTCGGCGCGACTATCGACCCGGAGAACGCCGCGCGCCGACCGATCCGCCACGGGCGCACCGTCGTCGGCTACCTCGCGCTCGCGCCGATGCAGGGCCTGGAGAGCGAGGCCGACCGCGCCTTCCTCGCCCGGCAGTCCGGCGTGATCGCGCTCACCGGGCTGTGCGGCCTGGCCTTTGCGCTGGTGCTGTCGTGGCTGCTGGCGCGGCGCTGGTTCCAGCCCATCGACGCGCTCACGCAGGCCGCGCAGGACGTGGCGCGCGGGCGGCTCTCGACGCGCGTCGCGGTCCACGGCTCGGACGAGCTCGCGCTGCTGGGCAAGACCTTCAACGACATGGCGCAGCGCCTGGACACGGCCGAGGCCTCGCGCCGCGCCTGGCTGGCCGATGCGGCGCACGAGCTGCGCACGCCGCTGGCCGCCATGCGCGCGGAGATCGAGGCGCTGCAGGACGGTGTGCGCAGCTTCGACGAACGCACCGCGCTGCGCCTGCATCGGCAGGTGATCCGCCTCGGCCAGCTGGTCGACGATCTGCGCAGCAGCATGCGCGAGCCCCAGAGCGACCTGCTGAAGGCGCCGGTGTACCCGCTGTCGCTGCTGAAGGAGGCGCTCGACCACACGCGCGACCGCTTCGCGCAGCGCGGCATCGCGCTCGACCGCGACGCCCTCGACCGCATCGCCGCCTCGGCCCAGCCGGTGATCGACGGCGACGCGCACCGGCTGCACCAGGTCTTCATGAACCTGCTGGAGAACACGCTGGCCTACACCGACGCCGGCGGCCAGCTGCGCATCGGCGTGAGCGTCGAAGGCGCATGGACCGGCCATTGCCTCACGCTCGTGTTCGACGACAGCGCGCCGGGCGTGCCCGAGGAAGAGATTCCGCGCCTCTTCGACCGCCTGTTTCGCGGCGAGACCTCGCGCAGCCGCGCGCTGGGCGGCTCGGGCCTGGGCCTGTCGATCTGCCGCGCGACCCTCGAGGCACACGGCGGCAGCATCGAGGCGGCGCCCTCGCCGTTGGGCGGGCTGCGCATGACGATCACCCTTCCGCTGGCGGCTTCCGCATGACACGCATCGTGATCGTCGAAGACGAACTCGACATCGCCTCCGTGGTGCAGGACTACCTGCGCCACGCCGGCTACGACACCGAACATTTCGCCGACGGGCAGAGCGCACTCGAACGCATCGTCGCCGCGCCGCCCGACCTCACGCTGCTCGACATCATGCTGCCGCGCCTCGATGGCATCGAGGTGCTGCGCCGCGCGCGCGAACACACGGCGCACCCGATCATCATGCTCACCGCGCGCATCGAAGAGGTCGACCGCCTGCTCGGCCTGGAGCTGGGCGCCGACGACTACGTGTGCAAGCCCTTCTCGCCGCGCGAGCTGGTGGCACGCGTGCGCGCCGTGCTGCGCCGCACCGCGCCGGCCGTGGCCGCACAGGGCGCGCCGGACGATGCGCCCGGCCTCGTGCTCGACGACGTGCACTGGCGCGCCTCGCTCGACGGCACGCCGCTGAACCTCACGCGCCGCGAGTTCGGGCTGCTGCAGGTGCTGTCGCGGCACCCGGGCCGCATCTTCTCGCGCGCCCGGCTGCTGGAGCTGGCCTATGACGACACGGTGGACGTGACGGAGCGCGCCATCGACAGCCACGTGAAGAACCTGCGCCGCAAGCTCGGCGCGGTGACGCCCGCGCACGACTGGATTCGGTCGGTGTATGGCGTGGGCTTCGCGTGGGAAGCGCCGCCGCCGGCCTGAGCGACCAGGCTAGTTCTGTCGAGGGGCTGCCGCGCGAATTTGCGTCGCCGTCTTCGCCCAGGTCTTCTCCAGCATCCGCGAAAGATAGGACGCCGACTCCCAGCCGACCTGCAGCGCGATGGACAGCACCGAGTCCCGCGTGGTCTGCAGCAGGTACACGGCCCGCTCGATGCGCTGGCGCTGCAGGAACTCCAGCGGCGAGATGCCGTGCTTCGCGCGAAAGATCCGCTCCACCTGCCGGCGCGACAGCCGGTGCTGCTGGGCAAAGGCGTCGAGCGACAGGGGTTGCGCCAGATCGCGCAGCATCGTTTCGGCCAGCAGCTCGGCCACCCACAACGCCGGCGAGGCGTCGCCCTCCGACAACAGGTTGGCGCTCAGGCGCGCGGCCTCCATCACGAGCGCGCCGCACAGCACGTAGTTCTCGCTGTCGCCGGCACGGGTCGATTCGAACATCCGCTGCGACAAGGCGCCCAGCGCGGCGCTGCCCGCGCGCATGCCTTGCGGGGGCCGCACGACGCCCTGCGCCTGCAAGGCCGTGGCCCACAGCGCCGGATCGACGTAGACCGCGACATGGCTCTGGCCGGCGGTGAGCGTGGTCGTCGAATGCGCGCTGCCCGCCGCGAACCAGACGAAGTGGCCGGGCCCGAGGCGCTGCGCCTCGCCCTGCGCATCGCCCACGCTGAAGCGGCCTGCGATGGGCACGAACAGCATGTCGCAATCGTGCACGTGCGCGTCGGTGGCGTAGTGGTCGCGGGTGTTGGCGACCATCGTCGCCTGGTGAGACAGCCGTTCGACGAACAGCGATTGGCGGGGCGGCGGATGGCTGGAAGTCAGTGGCATGGCCGTTCCTTGTCGCATTCGAAGCCGCGCATGTCGCAATCGGGCGCACGCGTTGGCGCGCGCTCCACAGAATCGGAAGGACCACTCCTGCAAGAAGACCCCATGACTACTCAACCTCTGCGCCGCGCGCTCCTGGGCCTGGCCGCCGCCGGCGCCCTGTACGGGCCGACCGCCTCGTGGCCGGCCTCCGATCCGGCCTACCCGGTGAAGCCGATCACCATCATCGTACCCTTCCCCGCCGGCGGCGGAACGGACGTGATCTTCCGTTCGGTGCAGCTGCGGCTGCAGGCTGCGCTCAGTGTGTCGGTCATCATCGACAACCGCTCGGGCGCGGGCGGCACCGTCGGCACGGGCTTCGGCGCGAAGGCGAACCCCGACGGCTACACGCTGGTGGCCAGCACCACGACCACCATCGCCTCGGCCGATGCGGTGTACCCCAAGCTCCCGTACGACCCTCTCAAGGACCTGGTGCCGATCGGCACCATCGGCACCACGCCTTTCGTGCTGGTGGTCACGCCCGCGCTGGCGGCGCGCACGGTGAAGGACTTCGTCGGCTACGCCAAGGCCAACCCGCAGGCGCTCAACTACGGCAGCATCGGTAACGGCAGCCTGAGCCACCTGGCGGGCGAACTCTTCAAGCAGCGCACCGGCATCGAGATGACGCACGTGCCCTACCGCGGCGCCGCGCCCGCGCAGGCCGACCTGATGGCAGGCCAAATCCAGGCGCTGTTCGACAACCCGCCCGCGCTGCTGGCGCAGGTGCGCGGCGGCCGCATGCGGGCGCTGGCCATCAGTGAACCGTCGGCGGGTTTCGCCGACCTGCCGACTTTCGAGGCAGCCGGCATCAAGGACTTCAAGCCGCAGCTCTGGTATGGCCTGATGGCACCGACCGCCACGCCGCAGCCGGTGGTGCAGCGCCTGCGCGCCGCGCTCGACACCGCGATGAAAGACCCGGCCCTGCGCACCGACATGCTGGCCAAGGGCGTGACGCCGTGGAGCGTGCGACCCGAGGTGTTCGAGGAACAGATCCGCGGCGACATCAAGCTCTGGGGCGGCATTGCGCGCTCGGTCAACGCGAGGGCTGATTGACGATGGCTGCGATTTTTTCTGCGCCCGGTTGCCGGAACATCCGCGTGTTCGTCGGCCCCGACCCATCCGTCGGCGGCAACCCCGCGCCCGTTTGGCTCGATGCTGACGCGCTCTCCACCGCACGGATGCAAGAGCACACCCGGCTCAGCGGCCATGAGTCCGTCTTCGTGCTGAAGCCGACCACACCGGCGCACCGGCTGCGCATGCGCTACTTCGTGCCGAAGCACGAGATGGAAATGTGCGGCCACGCCACGGTCGGCGCGCTGTGGCTGCTGCACCGGCGCGGCGAATGGGACGGTGCGCCCGTCGCGATCGAAACGCTCAGCGGCACCGTCACGGGCCGGCGCGTCGATGGCACGGTGCAGATCAGCCAGCCGCGTGCCACGGTGGAAGAGGTGACGCAACAGCGGCTGGTCGAAGACATCGCGCAGTGCCTGGGCATCGAGGTCGGGCAGATCGTGGGGCCAGTGCTCAACGCCGCCACCAGCCGGGTCAAGACGCTGGTTCGCCTGGCCGACACCGCGCAGCTGCACGCCTTGCGCGTCGACTTCGCACGCGTCGAATCGCTGTGCGAACGTCTCGGGTCCACCGGGCTGTATCCCTATGCCATGTCACGGGACGAGACCGACACGGTCAGCGCACGGCAATTTCCCAAATCTTCCGGCTACCCGGAAGACGCCGCCACGGGCATCGCCGCCGCCGCGCTGGCCTGGGGCCTGCGCCACCTTGGGCTGGTCGGCCACGAGGCGCTGTCAGTGACCGTGCGGCAGGGAGAGGCGATGGGTTCACCTTCCGCGATCCACGTGGGATTGCCATGGGATGCGAACACGCAGGAAGGTTGCTGGGTCGGCGGCGAGGCCTGCGATGCGCAGCCCGAAGATTTCTTGCTCGACCAGCTGTGCCCGCCGGAAGTGGCGCGGGCCAAGCCATCGGGTACTTACGCCACATTCGCGAGGGCCGGCAGTCTGCTGCACACGAGCGGCGTGGTGGCGCGCGAGAACGGCCAGGTGATCACAGGCCGGCTCGCAGGCCCCGACGATGTGGCACGCGGCCAGCGGGCCGCAGTGGCGGCTGTCGGCGCCCTGCTGCGCGCGGCACAGGACGAGCTCGGCAGCCTCTCGCGCGTCGTGCGCGTCGTGGCACTGAACGGCTACCTCCAGGCTTGCGGCGACTTCAAGGACCACGCCCAGGTGATGGACGCGGCCTCGGCGGCCCTTCAACGGATCTTCCCCGATGCCCCACTGCCGGTTCGCACCACCGTGGGCGTCGCGTCGCTGCCTCGCGGCGGCGTGGTCGAGGTGTCGATGGTGCTCGAGACGCGCGACTAGGCCCGCTCCTTTCCGGCTTTTTCCACGGGAGGCAGCGCAGCGTGCCCGCTCGTCACCACCGCCGAGGTGGCGGGCCGCTTCAGCCCCAGCGCGCCTTCGAGCATCCGCAGGATGGTCTCGCGGGCCAGGTCGAAGTCGGCTGGCTCCAGCGCCTGCTTGCCAAGCAGCATGCGCATCTGCCAGGCGAAGTCGGCGTAGGTCTGCGTCATGGCCCACAGCGTGAACAGCAGGTGCGGCACCGGCAGCGGCGCCACGTCGCCGTTCGCCATCCAGCGGTTCAGCACGGCGGCTTCGGCGCGGAAGGCGGGCACCAGCTTGGCCTCGATGTCGTCGGCGCATTGCGGCGCCTGCGAAATGATTTCCTGCGCGAACAGCCGCGAGCCCGAGGGGTGGTCGTACGAGAACTGCAGCTTCTGCGTGACGTAGCGCTCCAGCGCGGCATGCGGGTCGAGGTCGGCATCGGCCAGGCTGTTGAGGTTCGACAGCCACGAGTCGAGCACGTCGTTGAACACGCGGCTGTACAGCGCCTTCTTCGAGGGGAAGTAGTACAGCAGGCTCTGCTTGGAGATGCCCGCGTCGGCCGCGATGTCGTCGACCGACACGCCGCCGTAGCCGTGCAGCGCGAATCGCTCCTGCGCCACCGCGAGGATGGCGCTCTCGAGGTTCTGGCGGCGGGCCTGGCGCTTCACGGCGGGAGGACGCGCCGCAGTTCGCAGGGGGGGCGCAGCGCTCATGGGTTCTTCATCCGCGCCAGGAAGCGCACCAGTCGCTCGTCGCCGCAATGCGCGACGTTGAAGCGATACCAGGCAAAGGGCTGCGGCATGTCGCCGAAATCGGTCGCGGCCGCGAGCGGCAGGCCCTGCTTGCGCGCCTCCTGCAGCACCGCATCACCCGATGGACGAGGCTCGCTGCCGGGCGGCCAGCCTGCGCAGAGAAAGGGACCGCCATCGGGCACGCACAGCGCCTGCAGGCCCGCGCCGGTCAACAGCGACAGCGTGCGCTCGCCGGCGATCTTCAGCGCGGTGTTGAGCTTCTGCAGGAAACGCGGATAGCCGGCATCGGCCAGCACCTCGCAGGCCACGCGCTCTTCGAACTCGCTCGGCCCGAGCGTGGTGTGCAGACAGCGCAAGGCCGCATCCTCGACCCAATGCTGCGGCAGCAGCACATGTGCAAGCCGCAGCTTGGCCGAGAGCGTGGTCGACACGCCACCGACCTGCGCCACGCGCTGCAGCCCGTCCATCGCGGCAAGGCTGGGCGCCTGCAACGGCGAGAGCCCGCGCCAGGTGTCGAGCTCGATCACGCGCAGGTCGTGCCGCTCGGCCGCCTGCAGCGCCTGGTGCGCGCCCTGCGGGCTCATGCAGATCCCCATTGGATTGGAGACGGCGGTCGACAGGAACAGCAGGCGCTGCCGGCTCGCCGTCGGCAACAGCACGGCATGGCCGTCGAGCGCGGCGATGTCGAGGCAGCCGCCGCGCCGTGGCACTTCGAGCATGCGACGGCCCAGCGTGCGGATCAGGCTGCGCAGCTGGCGCGGTGCGGGCGACTCGACCAGCACCGCGTCGCCGGGCTCGGTCCAGGCCTGCAGCAGGCACATCGTGGCGCCGAGGCTGCCCGCTGCCGTCATGACCTGCTGCGGGCCCAGTGCGGGCAATTCGACGCGATGGCGCGCGGCGATCAGTTCGCGCAGGCGCGGCAGGCCGAAACCATGTCGCGTGCCGCTGTCCCATTCGGGGGCCGAGCGCGCCACGCGGCGCATGGCTTCGCGCACCAGGTCGTCGCCCCGGTATTCGGGGGGTGGCGGGCGGTCGTGGGCCGTGGCGGTGTCGGTCATGCGCGGCACCGCATCGGCGTCGTCGGTTGCCACGCGCGAAGGCCGGTGCAGCACGTAGTAGCCGCTGCCCGGCCGCGAGGCCAGCACCGAGCGTGCGCGCAAGGCGCTGTACGACTCGGTGACGGTGAAGGTGCTGATGCCCAGCTTGCCGGCCAGCGCGCGCACCGAAGGCATCTTGGTGCCGGGGGCGAGGCGCCCGTCGATGACGCGCAACTCGACGCCCACCACGAGGCGCTGCGCCAGCCCGAGGCCGGGCGCGGCTTCGTCCATGTCGCCCATCAGGCCCTGCATCCAACCGGCACCGGCGGGCGCCGGCTGGCGCAGCGCCGACGCGTTGCTTGAACTCTGCATCACCGGGTCTCCTTGAGAAACGCATGCGGCCTGTCTGGACAGGGTTTGCCCTTGGCAACTGTGCTGGGGAGTGCACCAAACAGCATGGTCGGCAGCGGCAAACACTTTCTCGTGCGCCGCGCCAACTGTGTATGGGCGGCACCCCTCGTTTGCTGAATCATCGCGACATTCGACCACTTGGTCAAACTTCATGAGGGCTCGCTCTCTCATGTCGCACACGGTTACCCCACCACGACCTGGAGCTTGAAAGCCCATGAGCAGCACGATGAATCCCGTCGCGCCCAGCGCGCACATTGCCTCCGATGTGCGCGCCGGCCGTCTCGACCCCGCGCAGTACGCCAAGAACTTCTGCGACGCCCACCCGCCGCTGAACGTGGTGCAGGCCAACATCGAGGCCGAGCGCTGCTACTACTGCTTCGACGCGCCCTGCCAGACGGCCTGCCCCACGGGCATCGACATCCCGACCTTCATCCGCCGCATCGCCGACGGCAACCTGCGCGGCGCCGCGCGCACCATCCTCGAAGAGAACCCGCTGGGCGGCATGTGCGCCCGCGTGTGCCCGACCGAGGTGCTGTGCGAGCAGGCCTGCGTGCGCAACAGCAACGAGAGCAAGCCGGTCGAGATCGGCCTGCTGCAGCGTCATGCGACCGATGCCTTCTTCGACGCGCCCGGCGCGCCGCTCTTCGTGCGCGCGGCCGACACGGGCAAGCGCATTGCCGTCGTCGGCGCGGGCCCGGCCGGCCTGGCCTGCGCGCACCGCCTGGCGGTGCTGGGCCATCAGGTGACGCTGTTTGATGCACGCCCCAAGCTGGGCGGCCTGAACGAATACGGCCTGGCCAGCTACAAGACGGTGAACGACTTCGCGCAACGCGAGATCGAGTGGCTGCTGTCGGTGGGCGGCATCGAGGTGCGCAACAACCAGGCACTGGGCCGCGAACTGCACCTCGATGCGCTCGCCGCCGACTACGACGCGGTGTTCCTCGGCCTGGGCCTGGCGGGCGTGAACACGCTGGGCCTGAGCGAGCAGACCGGTGTGCGCGACGCGGTGGACTTCATCGCCGAACTGCGCCAGGCCGCGTCGCCGGCCGACGTGGCCATCGGCCGACACGTGGTGGTGATCGGCGGCGGCATGACCGCCGTGGATGCGGCCGTGCAGTCGCGCAAGCTCGGCGCGGAAGACGTGAGCATCGTCTACCGCCGCGGCGCCGAGGCCATGGGCGCTTCGGTCGACGAGCAGAGCTGGGCCAAGGAGAACGGCGTGCGCATCATCCACTGGGCCGCGCCCAAGGCCCTGCGCGCCAAGGGCGGCGTGCTGCGCGGCATCGACTTCGCGCGCACCGCGCTGGTCGACGGCAAGCTGGTCGAGACCGGCGAAGCGCTGGCACTGCAGGCCGACATGGTGCTGTGTGCCATCGGCCAGAGCTTTGTCGCGACGGCGCTGGAAGACAGCGGCGTGCAGCTGCAGGGCGGGCGCATCAGCACCGATGCGGAATGCCGCAGCTCGCTCCCCAAGGTCTGGGCCGGCGGCGACGCGCGCTTCGGCGGGCGCGACCTCACGGTCGAGGCGGTGGAAGACGGCAAGCAGGCCGCGCTGTCCATCGACCGCCACCTGCGCGCGGCCTGACGCGACCGCACCGATCCTCCTTTCCTCTCATTCCATCCGTGCGCGCCTTGCCGCGACAGGAGCAATTCACATGGCAGACATGAGCATCGACTTCGTGGGCATCCGCAGCCCCAACCCTTTCTGGCTGGCCTCGGCGCCACCGACCGACAAGGAGATCAACGTGGTCCGCGCCTTCGAGGCCGGCTGGGGCGGCGTGGTCTGGAAGACCGTGGGCGAAGACCCGAACGTGGTCAACGTGCACGGCCCGCGCTACGCCGTGTCGTACGCGGCCGACCGCCGCGTGACGGGCTTCAACAACATCGAGCTGATCTCCGACCGGCCGCTGCGCACCAACCTGGAAGAGATGACGCGCGTCAAGCGCAACTGGCCCGACCGCGCGCTGGTGGCGTCGATCATGGTGCCGTGCACCGAAGAGGCCTGGAAGAACATCCTGCCGAGGGTCGAAGACACGGGCTGCGACGGCATTGAGCTGAACTTCGGCTGCCCGCACGGCATGAGCGAACGCGGCATGGGCGCGGCCGTGGGCCAGGTGCCCGAGTACATCCAGATGGTGGCCGAGTGGTGCAAGCACTACTCCAAGCTGCCGGTGATCGTGAAGCTCACGCCCAACGTGGCCGACATCCGCCCCGCCGCGCGCGCGGCCAAGAAGGGCGGCGCCGACGCGGTGAGCCTCATCAACACCATCAACTCGATCATGGGCGTCGACCTGGACGCGATGGCGATGTTCCCGCACACCGACGGCAAGGGCTCGCACGGCGGCTACTGCGGCCCCGGCGCCAAGCCCATCGCGCTGCACATGGTGGCCGAGATCGCGCGCGACCCGCAGACCGCCGGCCTGCCGATCTCGGGCATCGGCGGCGTCTCGACCTGGCGCGATGCGGCCGAGTTCATCGCGCTGGGCAGCGGCTCGGTGCAGGTGTGCACTGCTGCCATGGTCTACGGCTTCAAGATCGTGCAGGACCTGTGCGACGGCCTTTCGAACTTCATGGACCAGAAGGGCTACGCCAACCTGGAGCAGCTGCGCGGCCGTGCGGTCGGCAGCATCACCGACTGGCAGCAGCTCAACCTGAACCACGTCGACAAGGCGGTGATTCACCAGGACCTGTGCATCCAGTGCGGCCGCTGCCACGTGGTGTGCGAAGACACCTCGCACCAGGCCATCAGCGCCACGAAAGACGGCATGCGCTTCTTCGAGGTGAAGGAAGAAGAGTGCGTCGGCTGCAACCTGTGCGTGTCGATCTGCCCGGTGCCCGGCGCGCTGTCGATGCGCACGCTGAAGGCCGGCGAGACGGACGCGCGCACCGGCCACCCGGTGGTCGGCCACTACGCCAACTGGACCACGCACCCCAACAACCCGATGCGCACCGGCAGCCCCGCCTGAACGGGATATCGAACAAGCGAGTGAGTGAGTGAGCAAGTGAATGACCAAGCCCGGCGCGGACCGGGCGGCGGCGGGAGGGGAACGACCACACGGCCAGACGCACGACACACGTGCAGGAGAAAACCCACATGACGACCCCACAGCACGGCGGCGCACCCGCCGCAAACCTCTGGAACGAGGACCTGGCGCCCACCACGCTGGCGCAGCGAACGTGGCGCTGGTACCACTTCGCCGCGCTCTGGGTGGGCATGGTGATGTGCATCCCCGCCTACATGCTGGCGGCCAGCCTCATCGAGGGCGGCATGTCGTGGGGGCAGGCGGTGCTGACCGTGTTCCTCGGCAACGCCATCGTGCTGGTGCCGATGCTGCTCATCGGCCACGCCGGCGCGAAGTACGGCATTCCGTATGCGGTGATGGCGCGCGCCTCGTTCGGCACGCGCGGGGCGCGGCTGCCTGCCCTGCTGCGCGCCATCGTGGCCTGCGGCTGGTACGGCATCCAGACCTGGTTCGGCGGCCAGATGATCTACACGCTGGTCGGCGTACTCATGGGCCAGCCGCTGGGCGGCGACAAGCTGCCGATGCTCGGCATCAACGGCGCGCAGCTCGTGTGCTTCCTGATCTTCTGGGCCATCCAGCTGTACTTCGTGGTGCACGGCATCGAGTCGATCCGCCGTCTCGAGACCTACACCGCGCCGCTGAAGATCATCGTGTGCGTCGCGCTGCTCTACTGGGCCGTGCAACGTGCCGGCGGCCTGGGCCCGATCTTCGACCAGCCTTCGCAGTTCGAGGCCGGCGGCAAGAAGGCCGGCATGTTCTGGGCCGTGTTCTGGCCGTCGCTCACGGCCATGGTCGGCTTCTGGGCCACGCTGGCGCTGAACATTCCCGACTTCACGCGCTTCTCGCGCTCGCAGCGCGACCAGGTGGTGGGCCAGGTGATCGGCCTGCCCGCGCCCATGGGCCTGCTCGCGATGATGGCCGTGATGGTCACCTCGGCCACCGTCGTCATCTACGGCAAGGCGCTGTGGGACCCGGTGGACCTGGCCAGCCGCATGACCGGCGCCGCGGTGCTGCTCGCGCTCATCATCCTGCTGATCGACACCGTGAGCGTGAACCTGGCGGCCAACCTCGTGGGCCCGGCCTACGACTTCTCTGCCCTCAACCCGAAGAAGATCTCGTACCGCACGGGCGGCTACATCACGGCCGGCATCGCCATCGTGATGATGCCGTGGAAGGTGTTGGAGACCACGCAGGGCTACATCTTCACCTGGCTCATCGGCTACTCGGCGCTGCTGGGGCCGGTGGCCGGCATCCTGATTGCCGACTACTACCTCATCCGCCGCAAGGAGCTGGACGTCGAGGCGCTCTACCGCGAGAACGGCGCGTACAGCTACGGCAATGGCTGGAACATGGCGGCCATCGTCGCCTTCGTGGTCGGCGTGCTGCCGAACATCCCCGGCTTCCTCAACGCCGCCTTTCCGTCGGCCGTGCCGTCGATGCCCGAGTTCTTCAAGACGATCTACACCTACGCCTGGTTCGTCGGCGTGGTGCTGTCGGCCGTGGTCTACATGGGGCTGATGAAGGCTCGCGCGCCGCAGCTTCAGGGCCTGGCCCCACCCCTCAAGAACCCCAGCTGACACAAGAAAGAAAAGGAACCCACGCCATGACCGTACTCATTCGCGGTGGCACGGTGGTCAACGCCGATGCCGAGCACCGTGCCGACGTGCTCTGCCAGGGGGACAAGATCCTCCAGGTCGGCACCGACCTGGAGGTGCCGGCCGGCGCCGAAGTCGTCGACGCCGGCGGCGCCTACGTCATGCCCGGCGGCATCGATCCGCACACCCACATGCAGCTGCCCTTCATGGGGACGGTCGCGGCCGACGACTTCTTCAGCGGCACGGCGGCCGGTCTGGCCGGAGGCACCACCAGCATCATCGACTTCGTGATTCCCGACCCGCAGCAGTCGCTGATGGACGCCTTTCGCATGTGGCGCGGCTGGGCCGAGAAATCGGCCGGCGACTACAGCTTTCATGTGGCCGTGACCTGGTGGAACGACAGCGTGCACAAGGACATGGGCACGCTGGTGCAGGAGCACGGCGTGAACAGCTTCAAGCACTTCATGGCCTACAAGAACGCGATCATGGCCGACGACGAGATCCTGGTGAAGAGCTTCCAGCGCTCGTTGGAACTCGGCGCCATGCCGACGGTGCATGCGGAGAACGGCGAGCTGGTCGCGATGCTTCAACAGCAGTTGCTGGCACAGGGCATTCGCGGCCCCGAGGGGCATCCGCTGTCGCGCCCGCCGATGGTCGAGGCCGAGGCCGCCAACCGCGCCATTGCCATCGCCGACGTGCTGGGCGTGCCGATCTACGTTGTGCACGTGTCCTGCGGCGAAGCGCTCGACGCCATCACCCGCGCCCGCGCGCGCGGCCAGCGCGTGTACGGCGAAGTGCTGGCCGGCCACCTCGTGGTCGACGAGAGCGCCTACCGCGACCCCGACTTCGCACGCGCCGCCGCCCACGTGATGAGCCCGCCCTTCCGCTCGCGCGAGAACCAGGCCATGCTGTGGCGCGGCCTGCAGGGCGGCAACCTGCACACCACGGCCACCGACCACTGCACCTTCTGCGCCGAGCAGAAGGCGGCCGGCCGCGACGACTTCACGAAGATTCCCAACGGCTGCGGCGGCGTCGAAGAGCGCATGGCCGTGCTGTGGGATGCGGGCGTCAACCCAGGCCGCCTCACACCGTCGGAGTTCGTGCGCGTCACCTCGACCAACGCGGCGCAGCTGTTCAACCTGTACCCGCGCAAGGGCGTGATCCAGCCCGGTGCCGACGCCGACATCGTGGTGTGGGACCCGAAGGCCACCAAGACGCTGTCGGTGAAGACGCAGCACTCGAAGAGCGACTTCAACATCTTCGAAGGCCGCCAAGTGACGGGCGTGCCCAGGCACACGGTCAGTGCCGGCCGCTGGGTCTGGCGCGACGGCGATCTGCGCGCCGAGCCGGGCACCGGCCGCTACCTCAAGCGCCCGCCCTTCGCGCCGATGTTCACCGCGCTCGAACGCTTCAAGCAGCAGCACGCGCCCACGGCCGTGGCGCGCTGAACCCCCAAGGAGTCATACATGAATGCAGCAGTGGACACGCAGGTGCTGACGATCAACGGCGAGCGCCTGTGGAACTCGCTGATGGAACTGGCACGCATCGGCGCCACCCCCAAGGGCGGCGTCAAGCGGCTGGCGCTGACCGACCTCGACAAACAGGGCCGCGACCTCGTGGTGTCGTGGGGCAAGGCGGCCGGCCTGAGCATCACGGTCGACAAGATCGGCAACGTCTTCATGCGCCGCGAAGGCACCAACCCCGCGCTGCCGCCCATCGTGTCGGGCAGCCACATCGACACGCAACCCACCGGCGGCAAGTTCGACGGCAACTACGGCGTGCTGTCGGCACTGGAAGTGGTGCGCACGCTGAACGACCAGGGCATTCGCACCGAGGCGCCCATCGAAGTCGCGTTCTGGACCAACGAGGAAGGCTCGCGCTTCGTGCCGGTGATGATGGGCTCGGGCGCCTTCTGCGGCGCCTTCAGCCTCGAGCACGCCTATGCGGCCAAGGACACCGAAGGCAAGACGGTGCAAGAGGAGCTGGAACGCATCGGCTACATCGGCGACCAGACGCCGGGCGACCACCCCATCGGCGCCTACTTCGAGGCGCACATCGAGCAGGGGCCGGTGCTGGAAGATGCGGACAAGGTCATCGGCGTGGTGCCGGCGGTGCTCGGCCTCTCGTGGTACGACTGCGTCGTCACCGGCATGGAGGCGCACGCGGGCCCCACGCCGATGCACCTGCGCCGCGACGCGCTGCAGGTGGCGACGCGGATCATGCAGGAGGTGGTGGCCATCGGCCTGCGCTACCCGCCCTACGGGCGCGGCACGGTCGGCATGGTGCAGGTGCACCCGAACAGCCGCAACGTGATTCCGGGCGAGGTGAAGTTCTCGGTCGACCTGCGCAACGTGAGCGGCGAACTGCTCGACCGCATGCACGGCGAGATCCTCGCCTTCGTCGAGCGCACGGGGCGCGAGACCGGGTTGGGCGTGACGATCGAGCGCGTGTCGTACTTTCCACCCTGCCCGTTTCACCCCGATTGCGTGGATGCGGTGCGCCGCGCGACCGAACGGCTCGGCTACTCGACCATGGACGTGGTCTCGGGCGCGGGCCACGACGCGATCTATGCCGCGCGGCTCGCACCGGCCGGCATGATCTTCGTGCCCTGCAAGGACGGCATCAGCCACAACGAGATCGAGGACGCGCAGCCCGACCACCTCACGGCCGGCTGCAACGTCTTGCTGCACGCCATGCTGGAGCGCGCGAAGCGCGTCGACTGACGCGCTCGCGGCGGCGCTGCCGTTACTGGTACGCCGCCAGCTCCTGCTTGGCGATCGCGTTGCGGTGCACCTCGTCGGGGCCGTCGGCCACGCGCAGGTGGCGCTCGTAGGCGTAGAAGTGCGTGAGCAGCGTGTCCTGGCTCAAGCCCATCGCGCCGAAGGCCTGCATGGCCCAGTCGATCACCTTCACGCAGTTGTTGGGCGTGAGCACCTTGATCATCGCGATCTCTTTCGCCGCGACCTTGTTGCCCACGGTGTCCATGCGGTAGGCGGCATTGAGCACCATCCAGCGCGACTGCTCGATGAGCATGCGCGACTCGGCAATGCGCTCGCGCCACACGCCCTGCTCCGACAGCGGCTTGTGGAAGGCCACGCGCGACACGAGGCGCTGGCACATCATCTCCAGCGCGGCCTCGGCCATGCCGATGGCGCGCATGCAGTGGTGGATGCGTCCGGGGCCGAGGCGGCCTTGCGCGATCTCGAAGCCGCGGCCCTCGCCCAGCAGGATGTTCTCGACCGGCACGCGCACGTTGTCGAACACGATCTCGGGATGGCCGAAGGGCGGGTCGTACATGCCCAGCAGCTGCATGTCGCGCACGATGGTGATGCCGGGCGTGTTCTTGGGCACGAGCACCATCGACTGCTGCTTGTGGCGGTCGGCGTTGTCGGGGTCGGTCTTGCCCATCAGCACGAAGATCTCGCAGCGCTCATTCATGGCGCCGGTGATGTACCACTTGCGCCCGTTGATGACGTACTCGTCGCCCTCACGGCGGATGCTGCAGCGGATGTTGGTGGCGTCGCTGGAGGCCACCTCGGGCTCGGTCATGGCGAACGACGAGCGGATCTCGCCTGCCAGCAGCGGCGTGAGCCAGCGCTCCTGCTGCGCCTTGGTGCCGTAGCGCGCCAACACTTCCATGTTGCCGGTGTCGGGCGCGGAGCAGTTGAAGATTTCCGCGCACCAGTAGCGCCGGCCCATGATCTCGCACAGCGGCGCGTACTCGACATTGCTCAGGCCCGGCCCGTGTTCCGACTCGGGCAGGAACAGGTTCCACAGGCCGCGCTCGCGCGCCTTGGCCTTCAGGCCGGCCATCATCGGCAGTTCGGCGTAGGGCCGGCCGGCGCGGGCGTTGGCGGCCAGCTCTTCCTCGCGGCGCTTCTCGTTCGGGTAGACGTGCTCGTCCATGAACTTGAGCAGCTCGGCGCGCAGCGCGAGCACCCGGGGCGTGAATTCGAATTGCATGTCGTCTCGTCCTTCTTCCAATGTGCGGTCGAAGATACGTCGCGATGCGGATCGGGACGGTCGTTCGCGCGACAGCACGAACACCGCCCTGGGCAGGTCAACGTGGCGTGGGCAACGCGGTCGCGAGCGCGGCCAGCGCCGCCACCACCTTCTGCACCGACTGCGCGGCGCGTGCGTCCTTCAGCGTGCCGTCGGCCTCGAAGGCCTCGTTCGCGCGCCCGAGCGCGAACTGCTGCGGTGCCACCAGCATGGCGAAGGCCATCTGCAGGTACTGGCGCAGGAAGTTCATCGAGCGCAGTGCGCCCAGCGGCCCGGGCGAGGCCGACAGCAGCGCAGCCGGCTTGTTGGCCGTGGCGGCCAGGCCGCCCGCGTGGCCCTCGCCCGGCGGAATGCGCGAGAGCCAGCTGAAGGCGTTGATGACCAGCGGCGTGGGAAAGCCGTTGTACTCGGGCGTGACGATCAGCACGCCGTCGCTCGCCGCGATGGCGCTGCGCAGTTCGTGCGCCCCGGCCGGCACGCCCGAGGCGGCCTCGAGGTCGCCGTCGTACACGGGCAGCGCCAGCGCGCGCAGGTCCATCTCCGTCACCTGCAGGCCCGCCGCGCGCGCGGTGGCCGCGGCCACCGCCGCCAGCCGGCGGTTGAGCGAGCCGTCGCGGGCGCTGCCGGGAATGATCAGGATGCGGGGACTGTCCATGCGGGGCTCCTTGCCGTGCGTTTGAAAGGAAAGCCGCGCCGCACGCGAAGGGCGTGCGGCGCGGCGGTCGTCAGTGTCGCATCCGGAAGATCAGGCGCGCTGCGAGTCCAGCTGCTCGCTGTTCGTCACGACCTCCTGCGCCTTCATGTAGCTCTCGATCAGCAGCTGGTAGGGCGGGAACACGGCGCTGTAGGCCTCGGCCCATTGCGCGGCGTCGTCGCGGTGCCAGGTCTTCTGCACTTCGGAGCACACGCCCGCGGTGTCGATCGGCACCACGCCGGCCTGCACCACGCGCGCCAGCGTGATCTCCTGCGCCATCTTCGAGTACGTGCCCGAGGCGTCGATCACCGCGAACACGCGGTAGCCCTCGTGCACCGCCGCGATGCTCGGGAAGGCCATGCACACGCTGGTGATGGTGCCCGCGATGATCAGCGTGCCGCGCCCGGTGGCCTTCACGGCGGCCACGAACTCGGGGTTGTCCCAGGCGTTGATCTCGCCCTTGCGCGCCACGTACTGCGCATGCGGCGCGTACTTGTGCACTTCGGGAATCAGCGGCCCGTTGGGCCCCTGCGGCACCGAGGCGGTGGTGATGACCGGGATCTTCGCCAGCGTCGCGACCTTGGCCAGCGTGGTGACGTTGGAACGCAGCTCGGTCATCGGCATGTCCTTCACGGTCTGGAACAGGCCGCTCTGGTGGTCGATGAGCAGCATCACGGCGTCGTCGGGGTCGATGACGGGCTTGGCGCCGTTGAAGTTGGCGATGGTGTTGGGGATGGCCATGGTGTTTTCTCCTGGATGAATGAACGAACGAACGGTGAAACGGGCTCTGCTTACTTCCCGCCCTGGGTCAGCTGCGTGTAGCTGGTGATCAGGTTGCGGTAGTCGGGGATGTGGTTGGAGAACAGCGTCCCCAGCCCTTCGATGTCGTTGCGCCAGTCGCGGTGCAGCTCGCAGGCCACGCCGAACCACGACATCAGCTGTGCGCCGGCGGCCGACATGCGGTCCCACGCGGCCTGGCGCGTCACGTCGTTGAAGGTGCCCGACGCATCGGTGACGACGAACACGTCGAAGCCCTCGGCCAGCGCCGACAGCGCCGGGAAGGCCACGCAGACCTCGGTGACCACGCCGGCGATCAGCAGCTGCTTCTTGCCCGTGGCCTTCACGGCCTTGACGAAGTCCTCGTTGTCCCAGGCGTTGATCTGGCCGGGGCGGGGAATGTAGGGCGCGTCGGGGAACTGTGCCTTCAGCTCGGGCACCAGCGGGCCGTTGGGGCCGTTCTCGAAGCTGGTGGTCAGCACCGTGGGCAGCTTGAAGTAGCTGGCGATGTCGGCCAGGGCCAGCACGTTGTTCTTGAACTTGTCGGGGTCGATGTCGCGCACCAGCGAGAGCAGGCCGGTCTGGTGGTCGACCAGCAGCACGGCGACATCGTTCTTGTCGAGACGGGTGTAAGGCTTGGACATGAGAGGCTTCCTTTGCGAGGTTGAATGCCGGGGAAAAATGGCCCCCGATGCATGTCCGTCAGCGTAAAAGCGCCCCCGAAAGTCCGGTAGTCGGCGAAATTTGCCTGCAGCGTTCCACCCGATGGACGATGGCAACACCCGTGCGCGCAGGTCGGATGAATTCGCGCCCGCCGGAGCCGATCCGTGGCGGCGGGTAAAATACCCCTACATGTCCCGCTGGTTTGCCGCTACCGTCCTCGCTTTCATGCTGTCCTGCTACGGCTTCGCCGTGCTCGCGCACGGGCTGGTCGGCGGCCACCATGTGACGTCGTCGTCCGGCGAACGCCAGACCGTCGCGACGCTCGCCGCCTCGCTGGCCGATGGCGGCGACAAGGACATCGGCAAGACCTCGTCCGAAGACCCGTCCGCCATGGACGAAGCGGGCTCCGAGCACGCCGAACTGGTCGATGCGCGTCCCCACGCACGCAACCTGCTGGTGCTGTCCGCGCAACCGCCGCGGCTGGGCTCCACCTCGGTGCTCTCGCCGCTGCTCGACCGGCCCAAGCGGCCACCCCGGCCCCACGCCCTCCTCGCCGCCTGAGGCCGCGCGGCGGCGAGCGAACGCCTGAGGACTGTTGCAGTCCGGGCGTTTGCGCTCATCCGATCCGGCCCGTCGCCCTTTTCGCGCGACGCCCCTGCCCCTTCTTTTCAGCCGTCTGACGGCCCCGCCGCACGTGTCATGCGACCCGTCCGGCCTTCTCTCTTTTTCAGGATTTTTCGATGAACTCCAGCCAATCGGCCTACCCCTCCAGCTTCGGCGCACCGTTGGCCTCGGTCCAGGAACGCAACCGCGTTCTGCGCAACACCTACTGGCTGCTCGCGCTGTCGATGGTGCCCACCGTGCTGGGCGCCTGGCTCGGCGTGGCCACCGGCCTCACGCGCGCCATGTCGCCGGGCATCGGCATCATGGTGTTCCTCGGCGGCGCCTTCGGCTTCATGTACGCCATCGAGAAGACCAAGAACTCCGCCGCCGGCGTGCCCGTGCTGCTGGCCTTCACCTTCTTCATGGGTCTGATGCTGTCGCGCCTGGTCGGCAGCGTGCTCGGCCTGTCCAACGGCGCCAGCCTGGTCATGACCGCCTTCGCCGGCACCGGCGGCATCTTCCTGGGCATGGCCATGCTCTCGACGGTCATCAAGCGCGACATCTCGGCCATGGGCAAGTGGCTCTTCGTGGGCGCCATCGGCCTGCTCGTGGTGGGCATCGCCAACGTCTTCATCCAGTCGAGCGCGCTGATGATGACGCTGTCGGTCGCTGCCATCGGCATCTTCTCGGCCTTCATCCTGCATGACCTGAAGCGCGTGAAGGACGGCCTGGAAACCAACTACATCTCGGCCACGCTGGGCGTGTACCTGAGCCTCTACAACGTGTTCCAGTCGCTGCTGGCCCTGCTGGGCATCGCCGGCGGCCGCGACGAGTAAGCGCACACAGAACGACAAGCAAGGAAGGAAACACCATGCGCCTCACCACCAAGGGCCGCTTCGCGGTCACCGCGATGATCGACATCGCCCTGCACGGCCGATCGGGCCCCGTCACGCTGGCCTCGATCAGCCTGCGCCAGCAGGTCTCGCTGTCGTACCTGGAACTGCTGTTCGCCAAGCTGCGCCGCAACGGGCTGGTCGAATCCACCCGCGGCCCCGGCGGCGGCTACTCGCTCAGCCGCAAGGCCGCGGAGATCACGGTGGCCGACATCGTGCTCACCATCGAGGACCTGGGTGCCAGCAAGATCCGCCCGCGCGCCGCCGGCTCGGCCGACGAACCCGGCCGCTGCGAGATCGACGACCTGTGGGCCTCCGTGAACCTGCGCGCCGTCGAGTTCCTGCGCTCGATCTCGCTGCAGAGCCTGGTCGACGAACAGAAGGCCAAGGGCGTGCAGCCCGCCACCAGCGCGGCCGCCCGCCGCACCACGGCCGTGGTCGGCTCGCCGGTGCGCAAGCCCTTCGTGGTCGACGCGCCGAACTCGGTGTTCGCACTGGGCCGGCGCCACAGCACGAGCAGCTGACGGCGATCGGCGCGGCCGCTGCGCCGCGCCTTGAAAGACCGGGCCCCGCGACCTAGACTGGACAGTGAGGGCACCCGCGGTGCCGGGGGCCAAGGAGCCTGCCATGTACAAGCGTGTTCTCGTCGCAACCGACGGCTCTTCGCTGTCGGACAAGGCGGTGGCCGCGGCCATCGACCTCGCGTTGCTGACCGGCGCCGAGCTGGTGAGCGTCAACGTCGCACACATCCAGCCCTATGGCTACTTCGAAGGCTCGATGCTGCTGAACCAGACGGATTTCGAGGCCAACCAGAAACACGTCGAGCAGGCGGCCCAGCGCGTGGCCGATGCGGTGCGCGACACCGCCCTGGCCAAGGGCGTGCGCCGCGCCGACGCGGTGGTCATGAAGTCGAACCAGGTGGCCGAAGCCATCATCCACGCCGCCAAGAACCAGGACTGCGACCTGATCGTGATGGCCTCGCACGGGCGCCGCAGCCTGGCCCGGCTGCTGCTGGGCAGCGAGACGCTGCACGTGCTGACGCACTCGCACATTCCGGTGCTGGTGCTGCGCTGAACTGAACGAACGAGGCACCGCGCACGCGGTGCGCGGGGTTATCTCGTCGCGGCGGACTCGACGGTCTCGACGACCGTGCGGCCGGCCGGCGGGCACGACGGCCCGGCATCGCGGCCGAAGCAGCGCGCGGCCTGCGTGCGCGCCTGGGCTTCCTGCGCGTGGCGCGCCTGCGCGGCATCGACCTGGTAGTCGAGCAGCCACTTCATGAGCAACAACATCGCGATCACCAGCCCGAGCGCCACACCCAGCAGGGTCGTGCGCCAGTTGCGCGGTCGCGCCGCAGACGGCGCGCGGGCCGGTGCGCTGCTCTCCATCGCGGTGAAGCCCGCAAGGCTGCGGGACGCACCACCGTCATGGATGCGGCGGCGGGGTGGTTCGGGGGTCGCGGAACGCGCGGACACCGAGGTCTGCGCGCGCTTCACGCGCGGCGCATGGGCAGTGTCCGAAGGCAGGTGGCGGGCAGGCATGACGGGGGCGATTATGAACGCCTTGCGCCCCCGATCCGCGCGTCAGGCACCGACGCCGAACGCCGCGTGGTACCGCACCTCGCCGACCGGCCACGCGCCGTGGAACGACACGGCCTGAAAGTATTCCGGCGGCACGCCCGGCAACACCAGCCCGGGCCGCACGACGAAGCCGAAGCGACCATAGAAAGCCGGGTCGCCCAGCAGCACGCAGCCTTGCGCGCCGGCCGCGCGCAGGCCCGCCAGCGCGGCCTCCATGAGCAGCCGGCCGATGCCCTGCCCCTGGCGCGCGGGCGCCACCGAGATCGGCCCCAGGCCATGCCAGCCGGTCGTGCCGTCGGATATCGCCACGGGCGACAGCGCCACATGGCCGACGATCTCGCCGCCGTCTTCGGCCACGAGCGACAGCGTGAGCTGGCCGGCCGCGCGCAGGGCGTCGACGATGAGGTGCTCGGTCCCGTCGGCATGCGCCGCGCCGGCAAAGGCCGCCACCGTCAGTTGCCGGATCGCGGCTTCGTCGCCCGCTTGCTCGGGGCGCACCACCGGCCCCGCCTGCGCCCGCCGCGCGGCCTCCACCTTCTTCTGCGTTTCGACATCCACCAAAGCCCGCATGGCGCGAAACAGCGGCCGGCTGCCGGTGTGCTTCTGGCCGTAGCCGAGATTGAATTCGTAGTCGAAGTCCGGCGGGTTCGCGCCCTGGTTGTGCTGCAGCAGGGTCTCGAGCTTGTCGAGCGCCTTCACCGCCTGCGCTTCGGGCGTCTCGGCTTTCTCGTACTCGTCCCACAGCGCCAGGATGCCGGCGCGCAGCGGCGCGTCGAGCGTGCGCGTGAGCACCTGCAGGTCTTCGCGCTCCTGCGCGCTCTTGTCGGGATGCGCGCCCTGTTCGATGGCGGGGATGTCACCATGGATCGCCTCGCCCAGGTCGTGCACCACGCACATCTTCAGCACCTTGAGCAGGTCCAGGTCGGCCAGCTCGTCCTCGAAGGCCATGGCCATGAGGCACAGGCGCCAGCTGTGCTCGGCCGTGCTCTCGGTGCGGCCCGAGGCCGTGTGCGCGCTGCGCAGCACGCTCTTGAGGCGCTCGGCCTCGCGAAGGAAGTCCAGCCTTCCCCTGATCTGATCGATGTCCATCTCGCCGTCTCGTTGGTCCTGAATGAGTTCAGGCCGAGCCTAAGCGATCCGGACACAGGCCGTCGTTACAGCGCCGGCCCCAGCCCGATCGGTGCGGGCACCACGTTGACGATGCGCGTGAAGAGCGACGCATACACCTCGTCGGGCGCGGGGTGGTTGGAGAACAGGTCGCGGTTCTCGCCGAAGGCCGCGTCGAGCTCGCGCCAGTCGTCGGCGCCGAGCACGCGCTCGGCCAGCGGCAGGATCTCGCGTTCCTCGTGCGCCATGTGCTCCAGGTAGAAGCTCACGTACTCGTTCATCGCCTGCTCGAAGGCCAGGCGGCGCGGCTCGCCGAGCATCTCGAAGGCGAGCAGCGCATGCTCGACGTGGCGGATCTTGCGCTCGCCCCAGGCGTGGTCGTTGTCGAGCTTGTCCATCAGGTCGCGCGAGATCGGCGTGCAGGCGCGCAGCCGGGGAAAGAGCAGCTCGGTCTCTTTCGGGTGGTGGCGCTTCTCGGGAAACTCGTCCACGTAGAACAGCATGGCGCGCAGCGTCGCGAAGTCGGGCATCGTGCCCTTGCGGCGGTGCTGGTCGAGCAGCATCACGATGGAACGCAGCATGGCCGCCAGCGCGGCGTGCTCCTGGCGAATGATCCGGACGGCGGCATGTGTCATGAGGGTCTCCTTCTTTCGAAGGCCCCAAGGGTCGCAAGCCCGAGGCGGCCCAGGCTTGTTCCAGATCAAGGCCCGTGCACGCAGCCAGGCACAGACTGGCATGGCATCTCCTCTTTCTCATCAACGCACCCTGGAGGTTCCACACCATGTACCAACGCATCCTGGTTCCCGTCGACGGCAGTTCCACCTCCGCCGAAGGCCTGGCCGAAGCCATCCGCCTGGCAAAGCTCACCGGTGGCCGCCTGCGCATCGTCCACATCCTGGACGAGCTCTCGTTCGCGCTCGGCATGGACGTCTACGTCGGCCATTCGGGCGACTGGCTCGGGGCGCTGCGCGCCAACGCCGTGACGCTGCTCGAGAAGGCCCGCGCCCAGGCGCAGGAAGCGGGCGTCGAGGCCGAAGTCGTGCTGCGCGATGGCTTCAAGGCCGGCGCGGTCCACGACCAGGTGGTGACCGAAGCCGTCGATTCGAAGGCCGACCTGATCGTGCTCGGCACGCACGGGCGGCGCGGCCTGAGCCGCTGGGCCATGGGCAGCAGCGCGGAGCACATCCTGCGGGTGGCGCCCGTGCCGGTGCTGCTGATCCGCGCGCCCGAAGCCGCGGCGAAGGTGGAGTCCGAGCGCTTCAGCCTGCCGGACGGGCTGGTCGCGAACCAGTAGGCCGGCCGCCCGCCGCCGGTTTGACGGGGCCCGGCACCGCGCCCAGAATGGCCTGCTCCGCTCGCGGCTTCTTTCGCGCAAGAGCCGCCCGCCCGTTCCCCGTTTCAAGGAGCAGCGCCATGAGCTCACCCCAGCACATCCGGCAGTCCATGGACACCCTCGCGAGCCACTTCGCGACGCATCCCCAGGACGCCCTGACCCAGGACAAGCCGGCCACGGCCACGCTGGTGTCGGGCCTGCACTTTCGCGTGACCGGGCCCACGGGGGAATCCATCGCGACCGACATGCCCAAGGCCATCGGAGGCCACGCTGAAGCGCCATCCCCCGGCTGGTTCATGCGCGCCGCCCTGGCGAGTTGCGAAACAACCGTGATCGCCATGCGGGCGGCGCAGCTCGGCATCGCATTGACGACCCTCGAAGTGGTCGTCGGCAGCCAGTCGGACAGCCGCGGCCTGCTCGGCGAGCCGGCCTCCGTGCCCGCCGGCCCCAGCCGCATGCACGTCGCGGTGCGGATCGCCGCGGACGGCGTGCCGGAGCAGGACCTGCGCGACCTGGTGCACTGGGCCGAGGCCCACTCCCCGGTGGGCAGTGCGCTGCGCCGGGCCGTGCCGCTCGATGTGGCGGTGCAGGTCGGGCCGGCCTGACGGCACCGGCGAAGGCCGTCCTCAGGCGTAGGAACGCAGTCGCACCGCAAAGGCCGCCAGCGGCGCGATGCCGCTGGCTTCGGCGCGCTCGCACCAGTCCTGCAGCCGCTTCACGAGCTGTTCGCCCGTGGCGCCCGAGCGGCTCCACAGCGCCGTCAGTTCGCGCCGCATCGCGTACATGGTCTCCAATGCTTGCGAGGCCACCAGCGCTTGCGTGAGCTGCGCATGGCGCGTGGCATCGAGCGCCTTCTCTTCCTTGCCGAGCCAGGGCCGCGCGGCGCGCAAGGCACGGGCCTTGTTCGGCGCGAGCGCATGCACCCGCGCCAGCTCCTCGGTGCAGGCCTGCTTCAGCGAGCGCGAGTAGTTCGACAGCACGTCGTAGTGGTGCCGGATCACCGCCTGCACCGTGAGCAGGTCGACGGTGGCGCGCGGCGTGGTGAGGCGCGGCTTCGGCGCCAGGTGCTTCACCTTCGCCAGCCCCAGCGCCTGCAGCGCGCGGATGTAGACCCAGCCGATGTCGAACTCGAACCACTTGTTCGAGAGCTTGGCCGAGGTCGGGAACGCGTGGTGGTTGTTGTGCAGCTCCTCGCCGCCGATCAAAAGGCCGATGGGAAAGATGTTCGTGCTCGCGTCCGACGCGGGCCAGTTGCGGTAGCCCCAGAAGTGGCCGATGCCGTTGACCACGCCGGCGGCCCAGAACGGAATCCACGCGATCTGCACGAGCAGCACCAGCGCGCCCGGCAGCACGCCGAACAGCGCCATGTCGATCAGGCCCATGCAGGTGATGCCCAGCGTCTGGTAGCGCGTGTACAGCCGCCGCTCCAGCCAGTCGTCGGGCGTGCCGTGGCCGTAGCGGCTGAGCGTCTCGGGGTTGCGCGCCTCGGCCACGTACAGCAGCACGCCGCCCCACAGCACGCGCTTCAGGCCCACCACCTGCGGGCTGTGCGGGTCGTCGCGCGTGTCGCACTTGGCGTGGTGCTTGCGGTGCACCGCGGCCCACTGCTTCGTGACCATGCCCGTGGTCATCCAGAGCCAGAAGCGGAAGAAGTGGCTGGCGATGGGGTGCAGGTCGAGCGCGCGGTGCGCCTGGTGGCGGTGCAGGAAGATGGTGACCGAGGCGATGGTGACGTGCGTCAGCGCCAGTGCGGCCAGCAGCACGCCCCACCACGGGAGATCGAGCGCGCCCGAGAAAAGAAAAGATGCCATTCGTTCGTACCTTCTGGACCCTGTGGACAACGGGCGCGATTCTCGGAAGCGCCCCGCCCGCGCGCCTTGCGCCAGATCAACGGCGGGTGCTGCGGCTGCCGCAGCCGCGCCTTGCGTGCTACGCTTCCCGGCTCCCTGCGCCCTTCCCCGTGGCGCCGGCGTTTTTTCTCCCAGCCCCCGCATGACTTCTGCCCCCCACATCGCGGTGCTCGACGACGAGGTCGACATCACGCTGCTGCTGGCCAACTACCTCCAGGGCCACGGCTATCGCGTCACCCAGATCCACGACGGCGCGGCGCTGCGCTCGCTCATGGCCGCCGACCCGGCCGACCTCGTGCTGCTGGACCTCGGCCTGCCCGGAGAAGACGGTTTTTCCATCGCCCGCCACGTGCGCGAGAACTGGCGCTGCGGCCTCGTGATCGTCACCGGCCGCGGCGACCCGGTGGACAAGGTGGTGGGCCTCGAAGTGGGCGCCGACGACTACGTGACCAAGCCCTTCGACCTGCGCGAGCTGGCGGCGCGCGTCAAGGCCGTGCTGCGGCGCCTGACGCCCGACGCGTCGGCAGCCGCCGCCGCGCCCACGCCGCCCGAGCGCCTGCGCTTCGCCGGCTGGCGCCTGGACACCGCCGCGCGCAGCCTCAGCAACGCGCAGGGCGAGGCCGTGGCGCTGACCACCGGCGAGTTCGACCTGCTGTGCGCCTTCGCGCGGCACCCGGGCCGCGTGCTCTCGCGCGACTTCCTGCTCGAGCAGACGCGCGGGCGCGAAGCCGCGCCCTTCGACCGCACGATCGACGTGCAGGTCGGCCGGCTGCGCAAGAAGATCGAGGCCAACGCCGACGATCCGCAGCTCATCAAGTCGGTGCGCGGCGCGGGCTACATCCTGGTGCCGCCGGTCACCCATGGCTGACGGCAACGCCCCCTCGATTCCCGGCCTGCCCTCGGGCGTCGAGGAAGGCAGCGTGTTCCGCTCGCTGTTCGCCGCGTATCCCGATTCGCTGCTGGTGGTCGACCAGTCGGGCCGCATCGTGCTGGCCAACCCTTCGGCCGCCGCCATGCTCGGCTATGCGGCCGACGAGCTCGTGGGCCTGAGCGTGGAAGCGCTGGTGCCCGACAGCATCCGCCCGCGCCACGCGGCGTTTCGCGAAGCCTACGGCCGCGCGCCGCGCCCGCGCCCGATGGGCACCGACATGGAGCTGGTCGCCAAGCGCAAGGACGGCAGCGAGGTGATGGTCGAAATCGCGCTGAGCCCGCTGCAGAACCAGGGCCTGCCCTTCGTGGTGGCCGCGATCCGCGACATCGGCGCCTACCCGCGCGTGAAGCAGGCGCTGCAGCGCGCGCGCTACAGCGAACACCTGGCGCAGCTGGGCCGCCTGGCGGTCGACACGCGCGACCTGCAGGTGGTGCTGGCGCAGGTGCCCGACATCGTCGCGACCGCACTGCAGGTCGAGGTCGCCATGGTGTGGCTGCTCGACGGCAGCCAGCGCGAGTTCCGCCTGGCCAGCGGCGTGGGCCTGGTCGCCGACGAGAGCGTGGGCCTGCGCATCGCCAACCGGCCCGACACGCAACCCGGCTACGTGCTCTCGCAAGGCTGCCCGGTCGTGGTCACGGACTATCGCGAGGAGCGCCGCTTCACCGTGCCGCCCGCCTACCTCGAGGCCGGGCTGGTCAGCGCGCTGGCCGTGCCGCTGTCCGACCGGGGCCGCGTGACCGGCATGCTGTCGGTGCGCGCCACCGCCGCGCGGCGCTTCGGCGACGAAGAGATCCGTTTTCTCGAATCGGTGGCCAGCCTGCTGGCCACCAGCCTGCAGCGCGTGCAGACCGAAGAAGCGCTGAACCATGCACAGCGCCTGGAGAGCGTGGGCCAGCTCACCGGCGGCATCGCGCACGACTTCAACAACCTGCTCACCATCATCCAGGGCAACCTGCAGGTGCTCGAGGAGCTGCCGCAGCTCGCGGCCGACGGCTACGCGCAGCAGCTGGTGGCCGCCGCCGCGCGCGCCAGCCGGCGCGGCGCCGAACTCACGGGCAAGCTGCTGGCCTTCTCGCGGCGCCAGATGCTGCAGCCCGACGCGGTCGACGTGCGGCAGATGCTGCACTCGCTCACCGACATGCTGCGCCGCACGCTCGACCAGCGCATCCAGATCGAGATCGACGCCGACGACCCCTGCCCCGCCGTGCGTGCCGACACGGGCCAGCTCGAATCGGCGCTGCTGAACATCGCCATCAACGCGCGCGACGCCATGCCCGAGGGCGGGCGCCTGCACTTTCGCGCCGAAGCCTGCGACGCCCTGCCCGCCACCGTGCGCCAGGAACTGAGCGACGCCGACGCCGGCCGCCGCTTCGTGGCGCTCTCCATCGCCGACAGCGGCACCGGCATGACCGACGCGGTCATGGAGCACCTCTTCGAGCCCTTCTTCACCACCAAGGAGGCCGGGCGCGGCACCGGCCTGGGCCTGAGCACGGTGTACGGCTTCGTGAAGCAGTCGCGCGGCGCCATCGCCATCGACA
The DNA here is from genome assembly GCF_006323185.2 of Variovorax sp. KBS0712. Lineage (NCBI taxonomy): Bacteria > Pseudomonadati > Pseudomonadota > Betaproteobacteria > Burkholderiales > Comamonadaceae > Variovorax > Variovorax sp. KBS0712. The sequence continues at coordinate 418,960 of NZ_VCCD02000002.1, forward strand.
GCAAGCTCAACGCCGGCACCACCGTCACGCTCTACCTGCCGCAGGTCGAGGCCGAGGTGGCGAGCGCTGCAACACCTGCCGATGAAGACCCGATAGAAGTTGAAGCCGAAGCCACGCTGGCCCCGGGCCTGCGCGTGATGCTGGTCGAAGACGACGCCGAGGTGCGCCAGGTGGTCCACACCTTCCTGACCACGCTGGGCTGCGAGGTCGCGACCGCCGCCAATGCCGAACAAGCGTTGCCCGCCATGGCGGCAGAGGCCACGCCCTTCGACCTGCTGCTGAGCGACATCGCGCTCGGCCCCGGCATGCGCGGCACGCGGCTGGCCGCCGAGGCGGTGCAACGCCAACCCCGGCTGGCGGTGCTGCTGATGTCGGGGTTCTCGGCCGAGCTGCTCGACGCCGACCGCGAAGCGCCGCCGGGCTGGGAGCTGCTGCGCAAGCCGTATTCGCGCAGCGAGCTGGCGCGCGCGATGGCGCGGGCGCTGTTGGCTGCGCGCGAGTGAACGAAGTCTCTTCCTACTGAAGCATCGCGGGCGCCGGCGCCAGGCAGCGCTGCACGAAGGCCGAGAGCGCGCTCACGTCGGGAATCTGCACCTCGCGCCGCCCCTTGGTGGCAAAGCCGATGACCTTGTCGCGCGCCAGCCGCGAGAGCGCACGGCTCACGCTTTCGAGCGTCATGCCCAGGTAGTTGCCGATCTCGGCGCGCGTCATGCGCAGCGTGATCTCGTCGGTGCGCATGCCGCGGTCGGCCAGCGACTCGGCCCAGTAGCGCAGGAAGTCGGCCACGCGCGCGTCGGCCGGCAAGGTGCACACCGACATCAGCGAATCGCGGTCGTGCGCGATCTCGCGGCTCATCGCGGCGTGCAGCATCTGCAGCAGCGCGGGGTGTGTGGTGCACGCCGCCAGCAGCGATTCGTAGGGCACGACCCAGACCTCGCCGGTGTCCATGGCCACGGCGTCGCACACGTAGCGCTGGCCCGCGATGCCGTCGAAGCCCAGCCAGTCGCCGCGGAACTTCAGGCCCACCACCTGCTCGCGCCCATCGGCCGAGAGATTCACGATCTTGAAGAAGCCCGAGTTCAGGATGTAGAGGTTGCCGAAGCGTTCGCCGGCCTGGTAGATCACGTCGCCCGTGTGCACCATGCGGCGCTGCGGTTGCAGCTGCTCGGCCAGCAGGCGCAGGCGCTCGGCCGTGCGGCGGCCCGCGTCTTCCTTCTGCACCGTCGGAAGGGGCCGAAGCGGCAGGATGGGGTTGGGGCGGGCACTCGTGAGCATGGGGATTCCTCGGCGTTCTGTCTTGTGTAGCGTTGCCTGCGATCAGGCGATGTCTCGATGCTAGGAAGCGCGAGGCCCCGCAGTGACAACGGCCCGCATCGGTGCGTAACGTCGGGTGAATGCTCTGTGTCCGGCGTGTAACAGCGGGGCGCTCCTTGATGTGCGTCAAGGCCGGCGCGGCCTGGGTGGCTAGCCTCCGCGAGACACATGTCGAACCTTGCCATGCACCCTTCCACCGCCGCGCTGTCGCCCCAGAGAGAGGCCAGCCTGCTCGGCCGCGCCCGGCTGCTCCAGCGCGCCGCGCTCGACGGCACCGCGCCGCCGCGGCTGCTGCGCGGCAAGAACCTCGGCCTGCTCAGCGAGACCGGCGACAGCGCCGCGCTCGCCCTGCTGCGCCAGGCCGCCGAGGAACTGGGCGCACAGGTCGCGACCATGCGCTCCAGCCTGTCGACCGACACGCCGGTGCAGGAGCTGCAGCACACGGCGCGCATGCTCGGCCGGCTCTACGACGCCGTGGCCTGCGAGGGCATCGATGCCGCGCTGGTGCGCCAGATCGGCCAGCACGCGGGCATTCCGGTGCACGACGGCGCCGCAGCCGACAGCCACCCCACGGCCGCGCTCGCAAGCCTGCTCGGCGAACGCACGGCGGCGGCGGACAACCGGAGGTTCGTGCTGCAGGCGTTGCTGATCGAGAGCATCGCCTGACGAGTTAGCGCGGCAGCGCCTCAGCCGCACCAGTCGGCGATGCGGTGGCTCAGGTCCATCCACAGCGCCTGCAACGCCACCGCTGCCAGCAACACCCCCGCCAGCCGCGCGCCCCAGGCCTGGCGCGTGCCGCTGTCGCCCCACCCGCGCAAGCGCTGCCACAGCCACGGCGCGGCGAGCAGCGACACGCTGCTGCCGAGCGCGAACAGCGCCATCGTCGATGCACCTTGGAGCGGCCCGTTGCCCAGCGCGGCCAGCATGAGTGCCGAATAGAGCAGGCCGCAGGGCATCGCGACCCACAGCGTGCCCGTGGCGAGCACGCCCAGCAGCGAGCCGCCGGCCCTCGGCCGCAGCCGCACTTCGAGCGCGCGCCCGGCGCGTTGCGCCCACAGCGGTTGGCGGCCTGCGACGGCGAGCACCACGCCCCAGGCGAGCACGAACACATGCAGCATCACCCACAGCGGACGCCAGGCCGCGACCTGCGCGCTCGCTGCGCCCAGGCCGTGCAGGCTCGCGGCGGCGATGGCGCCGGCGGCGGCGTAGCTCGCCATGCGGCCGAGGTGGAAGGCGACCGGTGCGACGGGATGCACGGCCTGCGCGGGCCTGCCCACCGGCACGATGCGGATCACCGCGGCCGACACCGCGCCGCACATCGCCACGCAGTGCGGCCCGCCCGCAAGCCCCATCAGCAATGCGGCGCCGGCGAGTGCGGGGGAACTCATGGCCTTCCTAAACCACGCGCGAAAAGCGCGTGCGCGTCGCAGCGCAGTAGCGGTCGAACACCATCGCCACCGCACGCACGAGGAACCAGCCGGCCTCCGTGACCTCGATGGCGCGCGGCGACAGGCGCACCAGCCCCTGCTCAGCCATCGGCACCAGCGCGGCGCGCTCGGGGGCGAAATAGTCCGCGAAGGCGATGCCGTGCGCGGCCTCGACGGCGTCGAAGTCCACGCGGCCCCGGCACATCAGCGCCATGATGACCTCGCGACGCAGCACATCGTCGTCCGACAGCGCGAGCCCCTTGACCACGGGCAGGCGCCCCTGGTCGAGCAGCGCGTAATAGTCTTCCAGCGTCTTCGCGTTCTGGCTGTAGGTCGCACCGACGCGGCCGATGGCCGACACGCCGAGCGCCACGAGGTCGCCGTCGGGCTGCGTGCTGTAGCCCTGGAAGTCGCGGTGCAGCCGGCCTTCGCGCTTGGCCACGGCCAGCGGATCGTCGGGCAGCGCGAAGTGGTCCATGCCGATGTAGACATAGCCGGCTTCGGTGAGCGCGGCGATCGCGCGCCCGAGCATGCGCACGCGCGTGGGCGCGTCGGGCAGTTCGTCGGCCGCGATGCGTCGCTGCGGCTTGAAGCGCTCCGGCAGGTGGGCGTAGGCATACAGCGCGATGCGGTCGGGCCGCAGTTCGCGGATCTGCGCGAGCGTGCGCTCGAACGAGGCATCGTTCTGACGCGGCAGGCCGTAGATCAAATCGACGTTGATCGATTTGAAACCCAGCGCGCGCGCCGCGTCCATGAGTGCGAAGACCTGCGCCGCCGGCTGGATGCGGTGCACGGCCTGCTGCACGGCGGGATCGAAGTCCTGCACGCCGAAGCTCAGGCGGTTGAAGCCGAGTGCGGCCAGCGCCGCGAGGCGCTTCGCATCGACGGTGCGCGGATCGATCTCGATCGACTGCTCGCCGCCCGGCACGAAGGCGAACGCGCGGCGCAGCAGGGCCACCAGTTCGCCCAGTTCTTCGTCGTCCAGGAAGGTCGGCGTGCCGCCGCCCAGGTGCAGCTGGCCGACGGCCGCACCGGGTCCGAGCTGCGCGACCTGCAGCGCCACTTCGCGCGCGAGGTAGTCGAGGTACTCGCGTCCGCGCTCGCGGTGCTTCGTCACGACTTTGTTGCAGGCGCAGTAGTAGCACAGCGATTCGCAGAACGGGATGTGCACGTACAGCGACAACGGCTCGCCGGCCGCATCCGCATCGCGCCGCAGGTGCAGCGCCTGCGCGTAGTCGCCAGCGCCGAAGGTCTCGACGAAGCGGTCGGCCGTGGGGTACGAGGTGTAGCGCGGGCCGGGCACGTCGAAGCGGCGCAGCAGCTCGACGGGCAACACGGACGGGGTCTCGGGAACGCAGGCCAGGGGCAGGCTCATGACGCAGTCTCTTTCTCGGACGGCAGCGCCAGCAGCGTGGTGCACGCGCTCGAGGCCGCCGCCATCAGCCAGAACACGAAGAAGGACACGGTGTAGATGCCCTGGCGCGACATGCGCAGCGCATCGGCGCCGCAGTACGAATGGATCGGGTCGATCATGGCGAACACCAGCACTTCCATGCCGCAGGCCACGAGGAACGACGGCCACAGGATGCCGGCGATGCGGCGCATGGCACTCACTGCGCGCCCCTCCGGGGCACCGGCACATCGTCCTCGGGCGTCGCCGCATGGTTGCGCCCGGCCTGCGCCGGCATGCGCTTCTTGTCGGCCAGCGTGCGGTTGATCTCGATGCCTTCGCGGTAGTAGTCCTCCGACACCAGCACCTCGGGGGTGCGCAGCGCCAGCCACACGGTCGCGATGCTCGCCAGCACCACGGCCGCAGGCCCCGCGATCACCAGCCAGACCAGCGGGTAGCGCCACCAGGGGCCAGAGGTCGCGGGCACGTTCATCGGCAGGGCATCGTTCATGGGAAGACCTTTCAGCGCGGCACCAGGAAGACCGCTTTTTCGGAAACCTGCGCCGCGCCATCCGCCTGCCGGATGTCGAAGTGCACGGTGTGCGAACCGGCCGGCGCGGCGCCATAGGGCACCTGCAGCCGCACCGCCACCCAGCGCGCCTGCGCGGGCTCGACCTCGATGGCCTCGTCGGGCGAGGCCACGCTCAACCCGTCGATGCCGCGCGCGGCGATGCGGTAGTGCTGCGTGCGCTCGGTCGCATTCATGATCTGCAGCCGGTAGACGTTCTCCAGCCGCCCGCCCTCGACGATGCGCGCCAGCGAGGCGCGGTCGCGCACCACGTCGACCTTCAGCGGCGTGCGCGCGACCAGGCTGGCGAGCAGGCCCGCCACCAGCAGCGCGAGCAACGCGGTGTAGACCAGCACGCGCGGGCGCAGCACGCGGCGCCACAGCTGGCGGCGCGACCAGCCGGCTTCCATGCCGTTCTGCGTGTCGTAGCGGATGAGGCGCGGCGCGTAGCCCATCTTGTCCATCACGCTGTCGCAGGCGTCCACGCACAGGCCGCAGCCGATGCACTCGTACTGCAGGCCCTGGCGGATGTCGATGCCGGTGGGGCACACCTGCACGCACAGGCTGCAGTCGATGCAGTCGCCCAAGGCGGCACTGCGCGGGTCGACGTTCTTGCGGCGCGGCGCGCGCGGCTCGCCGCGCCGTGGGTCGTAGCTGACGATGAGCGTGTCGCGGTCGAACATCGCGCTCTGGAAGCGCGCGTAGGGGCACATGTACTTGCACACCTGCTCGCGCATGAAACCGGCGTTGCCGTACGTGGCAAAGCCGTAGAAGAACACCCAGAACACCTCCCACGAGCCCATCTGCGTCTGCAGAAAGGCCATGCCCAGCTCTCGGATGGGCGTGAAGTAGCCCACAAAGGTGAAGCCGGTCCACAGCGCGATGCCGATCCAGACGAGGTGCTTGAAGGCCTTCTTCAACAGCTTCTCGAGCGAGAACGCACCGGCGTCGAGGCGGATGCGCGCGCTGCGGTTGCCTTCGATGCGCTGTTCCACCCACAGGAACATCTCGGTGTAGACGGTCTGCGGGCAGGCATAACCGCACCACAGGCGCCCGGCCACGGCCGTGAAGAGAAAGAGGGAGAGCGCGCTGATCACCAGCAGGCCCGACAGGTAGATCAGGTCCTGCGGGTACAGCACCAGACCGAAGATGTAGAAGCGCCGCGCGGCCAGGTCGAACAGCACCATCTGCCGCTCGCCCCACTCCACCCAGGGCATGCCGTAGAACACCAGCTGCGTGAGAAAGACCATGGCCCAGCGCCAGCGCGCGAACAGGCCCTGCACGCTGCGCGGGTAGATCTTCTTCGTCGCCTCGTACAGGCCGACCTCCGGCGCGGCGGCAGGCGGCGCGCTGACGATCGGGATGACCGTCTTTCGCGTCATGGCGTCCCGGTCGCAGGGTTGGACATGCCCCACACGTAGGAGGCCAGCAGCTTGATCTGGGCCTCGGTCAGGCGCCCTTCCTGCGCGGGCATGGCGCTGTGCTTGCCCTCGTTGATGATCTGCACGATGGCGGCCTCGCCGTAGCCGTGCAGCCAGATGCGGTCGTTCAGGCGCGGGGCGCCCAGCGCCGGGTTGCCCACGCCACCGATGCCGTGGCAGGCAGCGCAGGCGGCGAACTTGGGCTTGCCCAGGCCCGCGCGCAGCGAGTCGTGCGGCTCGCCCGACAGGCTCAGCACATAGTTGGCGACGTTCTTCACGTCGTCGGGCGTGCCGACCATCGCGGCGGCCGGCGGCATGGTGCCGATGCGGCCCTTGGTGATCGACTCGACGATCTTGTCGGGCGTGCCGCCGTGCAGCCAGTCGGCATCGGTGAGGTTGGGAAAGCCCTTGCTGCCGCGCGCGTCGGAGCCGTGGCACTGCGCGCAGTTGTTCATGAACAGGCGCTCGCCGATGGCGCGGGCCTGCGGGTCGCGCGCGACCTCCTCCAGGGGCATGGGCGCGTAGCGCGCGTACACCGGTTCCAGTGCCTGCGTGGCTTTGACCATGTCCTGCTGGTACTCGGTGCGCGAGCTCCAGTCGTTCGTGCCGCGGAAGCTGCCCAGGCCCGGGAACACGGCCAGGTAGCCGAGCGAGAAGACGATGGTCAGCACGAACAGGCCCACCCACCACAGCGGCAGCGGGTTGTTGGCTTCGCGCAGGTCTTCGTCCCACACATGGCCAGTGGTGTTGTCGGCGTCGGAGGGCACGCGCTTGCGCGCCGTGAGCCACAAGAGCAGCACGCAGCCCAGGATGCTCAGCAGCGAGGCCACGGCCACGTAGCTGGACCAGAAGTTGTTGATGAAATCGCTCATCGTGGGGCTCCCTTCAGTCCTGCTCGAACGGCAACCGGGCCGCTTCGGCGAAGCGCTGCGTGTTGCGGCGCGAACAGGCCCAGGCCACGATGCCGATGAAGACGACGAAGCAGGCGATGGTGGCGGCGATGCGCAGGGTGGTGATGTCGGTCATGGGGCGTTGCCTGTTCTTTCTTCTTACTTGAGCGCCAGGCCCAGCGACTGCAGGTAGGCCACGGTGGCGTCCATGTCGGTCTTGCCGGCAACCTCGTCGGCGGCCTTGGCAATCTCTTCGTCGGTGTAGGGCACGCCCACCGTGCGCAGCGCGCGCATGCGGGTGGCGATGCTGCCGGCGTCGACCAACCCCTTCTCCAGCCACGGGTAGGCCGGCATGTTCGACTCGGGCACGAGGTCGCGCGGGTTGTTCAGGTGGATGCGGTGCCACTCGTCGCTGTACTTGCCGCCCACGCGGTGCAGGTCGGGGCCGGTGCGCTTGCTGCCCCACTGGAAGGGGTGGTCGTACACGAACTCGCCGGCCACCGAGTAGTGGCCGTAGCGCAGCGTCTCCGAGCGGAAGGGGCGGATCATCTGCGAGTGGCAGTTGTAGCAACCCTCGCGCAGGTACACGTCGCGGCCGGCCAGCTGCAGCGGCGTGAGCGGCTTCACGCCCTCCACCGCCTCGGTGGTCGACTTCTGGAAGAACAGCGGCACGATCTCCACGAGGCCGCCGATGGCCACCACCAGCAGGATCAGCACGATCATCAGCAGGTTGTTGGTCTCGACCTTCTCGTGCGTGAAGCCGGTGGCGGCGGGCGCGGAGTTCTGGTTGTCAGGTGCGTTCATCGTGCGTCCTCGGGAGCTTCAGGCGTGGGCGGCGGCAACGGCCGGGATCTCGGCGCGCACCGAGCGCCCGGTGATCACGGTCATCCAGACGTTCCAGGCCATGACCAGCATGCCGCCCAGGTAGAGCACGCCGCCGATCACGCGCACCAGGTAGTAGGGGAAGGTGGCCTTCACGCTTTCGACGAAGGTGTAGGTCAGCGTGCCGTCGGCATTGATCTCGCGCCACATGAGGCCCTGCATCACGCCGGCGATCCACATCGCGGCGATGTACAGCACGATGCCGATGGTGGCCATCCAGAAGTGCACGTCGATGGCGCGCACGCTGTACATGGCGAGGCGGCCGTACATGCGCGGGATCAGGTAGTACAGCGACCCCATGGTGATGAAGCCCACCCAGCCCAGCGCGCCGGAGTGCACGTGGCCCACGGTCCAGTCGGTGTAGTGGCTCAGGGCGTTGACGGTCTTGATGGACATCAGCGGGCCCTCGAAGGTCGACATGCCGTAGAACGACAGCGCGACGATCAGAAAGCGCAGGATCGGGTCGGTGCGCAGCTTGTGCCAAGCGCCCGAGAGCGTCATCACGCCGTTGATCATGCCGCCCCAGCTGGGCGCCAGCAGGATCAGAGAGAACACCATGCCCAGCGACTGGGTCCAGTCGGGCAGCGCGGTGTAGTGCAGGTGGTGCGGGCCGGCCCACATGTAGGTGAAGATCAGCGCCCAGAAGTGCACGATCGACAGCCGGTACGAGTACACCGGACGCCCCGCCTGCTTGGGGATGTAGTAGTACATCATTCCCAGGAAGCCGGCCGTGAGGAAGAAGCCCACGGCGTTGTGGCCATACCACCACTGCACCATCGCGTCCTGCACGCCGGCGTAGGCCGAGTAGCTCTTCATCCAGCCGGCCGGAATGGCCGCGCTGTTGACGATGTGCAGCAGCGCCACCGCGATGATGAAGGCGCCGTAGAACCAGTTGGCCACGTAGATGTGGCGCACCTTGCGCAGCCCGATGGTGCCGAAGAACACGATGGCGTAGGCCACCCAGACCACCGCGATCAGGATGTCGATGGGCCATTCGAGCTCGGCGTATTCCTTGCCGCTGGTGTAGCCCAGCGGCAGGCTGATGGCGGCGGCGACGATCACCAGCTGCCAGCCCCAGAACACGAACGAGGCCAGCGCCGGCGCGAACAGCCGCACCTGGCAGGTGCGCTGCACGACGTGGAAGCTCGTGGCCATGAGCGCGCAGCCGCCGAAGGCGAAGATCACCGCGTTGGTGTGCAGCGGACGCAGGCGGCCGTAGCTGAGCCAGGGAATGCCGAGGTTGAGTTCGGGCCAGGTCAGCTGCGAGGCGATGATCACGCCGACCAGCATGCCGACCACCCCCCAGACCACCGACATGAGTGCGAACTGCCGCACGACGGTGTCGTCGTAGATGGCCGCGGGAGGGTGCGTGGTCTGCTGCATCGTGGTGCCCGTAGATGTGGTTTGCGGGCAGTGTCTGCCCGCGTCGCCCGGGCAGGCTTGATGCAGATCAAGCCATCAATCGCTGTGTCAGTCGTTGTTCAGGATGCGGTCGCCTTCGACCTCGATGTCCTCGAACTGGCCGCGCTCGATGGCCCACCAAAGGCCCCCGAGGATCGCCAGAACGAGCACCACCGACAGCGGCACGAGCAGGAACAGCACGTCCATCTCAGGCCACCGCCGTCTTGCCGGGCGCAGCGAGCCGCGCCGCGTTGAGCACCACCAGCAGCGAACTCGCGGCCATGCCCAGCCCGGCGAGCCAGGGCGGCAGCCAGCCGGCCACCGCCAGCGGCACGCACACGGCGTTGTAGGCTGCGGCCCAGAACAGGTTCTGGCGCACCACGCGCAGCGTGCGGCGCGCCTGCGCCACCGCGGCGGGAATGGCCTGCAGTGCGTCGCCCAGCACCACGAAGTCCGAACGTGCGCGCGACAGCGGCACGGCGTGGCCGAAGGCGAACGAGGCGTTGGCGCGCGCCAGGCTGGGGCCGTCGTTCAGGCCGTCGCCGACCATCGCCACCTCGCGCCCGGCCGCCTGCAATTGCCACAGCACCTCGAGCTTGTCTTCCGGCGCGCAGTCGCCCTGCACTGCCGCGATGCCGGCCTGCGCGCCGATGGCGCGCGCTGCGTTCTCGCGGTCGCCCGAGAGCAGGCGCACCGACAAGCCCTGCGCCTGCAGCGCCGTCACGGCCTGCATGGCGTCGGGGCGCAGCTCCTCGGCGAGCACGAAGCTGGCGAGCCAGCCCTCGTCGTCGCTCAGGTGGATCTGCGCCGCATCGACCTGCAGCGGCGGCACCTCGCAGAAGGCCGCCGAGCCCAGGCGCACGGGGCGCGCGCCGTGGTCGTCCACCGCATCGCGCCGGTGCAGCGAGGCCGCCACGCCCTGCCCCACCGTCTCGCGCAGCTGCGTCGCCGACCAGGCCGGCGGCGCGCGGAACTGCGCCTGCCAGGCGTTCACGAGCGCGCGCGCAGCCGGGTGCAGCGACAGCGCCGCGAGCGCCGCACCGATCTCCAGCGCATCGCCGGGGCGCAGGCCCTGGCGGCAGTACACGCGCTCCAGGCGCGGCGTGTCGCCCGTGAGCGTGCCGGTCTTGTCGAACACCACGGTGTCGACGCCGGCCAGCGCTTCGAGCGCCTGCAGGTTCGACGTGAGCACGCCGCCGCGCGCCAAGGCGCCCGCGCTCGCGAGCATCGCGGCCGGCGTGGCCAGCGACAACGCGCACGGGCAGGTGACGATCAGCACCGCCACCGCGACCATCAACGCCTTGCCGGGATCGACCGTCCACCACAGCGCGCCCGCGCCGAACGCGCAGGCCAGCACCGCGATGAGAAAGGGCCGCGCCACGCGGTCGGCCAGCCGGGCCAGGCGCGGCTTGTCGAGCGCGGCGTTTTCCATCAGCTGCACGATCTGCGCGAAGCGCGTGCCCTCGCCCACCGAGGCGATGCGCACCTGCACCACGGCCGAGAGGTTGTGGCTGCCCGCGAGCACGCGGTCGCCGCAGGGGCGCGGCACGGGGCGCGACTCGCCGGTGAGCAGCGCCTCGTCGGCGGTGGTGTCGCCGTCGATCACCGTGCCGTCGGCCGGAAAGGCCTCTCCGGGGCGCACGCGCACCACATCGCCCGCGCCGAGCCGGCGCACCGCCACGCGCGTCCATTCGCCGTCGGCCCCGAGGCGCTCCACGCTGTCGGGCAGCCGGTGCATCAGCGCCTCGAGCGCGCCGGCCGTGCGGTCGCGCAGCCGCGCCTCGAGCCAGCGGCCGGTGAGCAGGAAGAAGACGAACATCGTCAGCGAGTCGAAGTAGACCTCGTGCCCCAGCGGCCCCGTGGGGTCGAAGGTGGCGGCCGTGCTGACCAGGAAGGTGATGACCACGCCGAAGGTCACGGGCAGGTCCATGCCGACACGGCCGATGCGCAGGTCGCGCCAGGCGCTGCGAAAGAAGGGCCCGCACGAGAACAGCACCACGGGCAGGCTGAGCACCCACGAGGCCCAGCGCAGCAGCTGCGCCGCATCGGCCGTCATGTCGCCGGGGCGTGCGACGTAGGCCGGGTAGGCGTACATCATCACCTGCATCATGCAAAAGCCCGCGACCAGCCAGCGCCACAGCGCCATGCGCAGTTCGCGCGTGCGCGTCTCGCGCGCGCTGCGGCTGCCAGCGGGCAGCAAGGGGTAGCCCGCGCGCGCGCTGGCCTCGAACCAGCGCGAAGGCCGCGTGGCCGTGGCCGACCACACGACGCGCGCGCGCCGGCTCGCGGCATTCACCTGCACCTCGGTCACGCCGGGCACCTGCGCCAGCGCGGCCTCGACGGTGAAGGCGCAGCCCGCGCAGTGCATGCCTTCGACCGCCACCTGCGATTCCCAGCGGCCCGTGCCGGCCTCCAGCGGGCGGCCGAACGCGGCCCACTCGGCGGGATCGTCGAGCAGCTGCCAGGCGTCGGCGCGGGCGTCACTCCCGGCGGACGATGGAACGGACGGAAACGGCGCGAGCGCGGCGGAAGCTTGCATCGGGGCAGGCTAAATGCCGGGCCGATGCAAGCGTTTGATCTGCATCAAGGTTCGTTGCGGCGGCCGGGGCCGCGCAGGACCGTCAGTCAGGCAGGCGTCTTTGCGAGCTCCACCGGCGGCGTGCCGGCCTTGAACATGCTCGCCAGCTGCTTGCGCAGTTCGGGCGTGTCGGTGTGGCCGTGCACGGCCACGGCGTGCTGGACGGCGGCATCGAGCAGTTCGCCTTCGGAATCGGCGCAGAGCGCGACACTGCAGTTCATCGTGCTTGGGTACTCGCGGCAGTCGATGTATTGGCGGGACATGGCGCCTCCTTTGTCCTTACGGACGTGCTTCGAAGATCAGGTTGAAGGGCGTTTCGCTGGCGCGGCGGAAGTGCGAGAAGCCGCCCTGCGAGACGACGTCGCGCAGGCGCGCTTCACCGGCCTGCGCCCCCAGGCACAGGCCCACTTCCTGCGAACGCGAGGCCGGCGTGCAGATGAAGCTGGAGGCCGAATAGAACACGCGCCCCACCGGGTTGATGTTGTCCTCCAGCCGGTCGTTGGCAAAAGGCTCGACGATCATCCACGTGCCCTGCGGCTTGAGGGTGCGCCGCACGTGCGCCGCCGCGCCGACGGGGTCGCCCATGTCGTGCAGGCAGTCGAAGACGGCGACCAGGTCGTAGTCTTCGCCGGGGAAATCCTTAGCGCTCGCGACCTCGAAGCGCAGGCGCTTTTCATCGTCGACGCCGGCCTTGCGCGCGGTTTCGCGGGCGCGTTCGATCGACGGCGCGTGGTAGTCGAAGCCGACGAAGCTGGATTGGGGATAGGCCTGCGCCATCAGCAGCGTCGAGGCACCGTGCCCGCAGCCCACGTCCGCCACGCGCGCGCCGCTTTTCAGCAAGGGCTCGATGCCTTCGAGCGCCGGAATCCACTGGCTCACCAGGTTGGCCGCGTAGCCGGGCCGGAAGAAGCGCTCGGTGCCATGGAACAGGGCCACGTCGTGCTCGTGCCAGCCGATGCCCAGGCCCGTGCGCATGGCCTGGACCATCTTGGGAATGATCTTGAACTGCGCCACGGCGATCTGGAACGCGCCGGGCACGAAGGCCGGGCTGCCTTCCTCGGCCAGCGCGAAAGCCTGTTCCTCGGTCAGCGAGAACAGCTCGCCTTTCGGGTCGTACTCGACGTAGCCGCTGGCGGCCTGGGCCGAGAGCCATTCGCGCAGGTAGCGCGGGTCGGTCTCGGTGCGGCGGGCCAGCTGCTCCGCCGTGGCGGGGCCTTCGGCCAGCGCCTTGTACAGGCCGAGCTGGTCGCCGACGACGATGGTGGCCGCGTGCATCACGGCCCCGATGTCGTGGACGAAGTTACCCATGAACGCGTTAAGCCGTGTTTCGTCGATGGCCATGTGTATCCCCTTCGTCGACAAGCGACTGGCGCGCCCGCTGCCTGCCTATACTGAATTCGAGGCAAAGGGCCTGCGAGCATCCTGTCTCTCGATGCGTGCGGGCGCCATACGCAGCAATGCGTATGCACCGTGAAAGGGCATGCCATGACGCACCTGTCGCGCAACGATTGGGCGAGCGCACTTCGCCTGCTGGACAAACTGGAGTCCGGCCATGTGCCCGTGCGGCATCGCAGCGCCGACGCGCATCCCACGCGCACCACCCGCCGCATCGCCAAGGCGCCGGGCCGGCGCGAGTTGCGCCGCGCCGCCCAGCAGGCCGACTACTGCCGGCGCGTGGGGCTGGAGCATGCGATGGCGGTGGCCTTCCTGTACCGGTTGGCCTGCCGCACGCCGGCGCCGTTGCCCGATGCACAGCCCGCCGGCCTCACGCCGCGCGAGGGCGATGTCATGCACTGGCTCTCGCAGGGCAAGACCGATGCCGAGATCGCCGCCCTGCTGACGATCAGCCCCCGCACCGTGCACAAGCACCTGGAGCATGTCTACGTGAAGCTGGGCGTGGAGACGCGCACGGCCGCCGTGATGCGCGCGCTCGCCATGGGCCGATCTGTCTGAAGAAGAGAGACCGGCTCCTTCCCCCTACTCGATGCGGAAGACGAACTCCTGCGTCGCCAGCACCTCCGCGTCGCCCGTGGTCTGGCATTCGTAGCGCATCACCGCGGCGCGCACGGCCGAGTGGTACACGCGCGGCCCCGACAGGAAACGCACCTCCTGCACATGGCCGCCCTTGATGCGCACCTCGGCCTTGACCACGCCGCCGATGCCTTCGTCCATCGCCTTGCGCGGCATCTCGGGCTTGACCTGCCGCGGGCAGGCCACCGCGATGTCGGTGGTGGTCGCCTTCGGCGGGGCCGGCGGCGGGGGGGGCGCCGGCGGTGCGGCCGGCGGCGGCGGCACGGGCTCGGTGTTCTGCACGGCGGTGATCGCGGGCGCCGACGTGGCCGGCGGTGTCACGGCCGGCGGCGGCACGTAGGCCGGGCGCGGCGGCGGCGGGGCCTTGGGCGTTTCCTGGCGCACGATCTTCTTCGGCGGCGGGGGCGGCGGTGGCGGTGGGGGCGGCGGCTTGATCTCGCTGATGATGGTCGCGTCCATCGGCTTCTTGATCAGCTCGACCGTCTGGCGCGCCAGCCCCGATACGAGCGCATAGCCCACGCCGACGTGGAACAGCACCATCACCGCGATGCCCACAGGCCCGAAGCGTGATTTCGGGTTGAAGTCCTTGCGGGAGCGCTTCATGGGATGAACTGCTCCGCGCCCACGATGCCCAGCTTGCTCACGCCCGTGCGCTGCGCCGAGGCCATCACGCCGGCCACCACTTCGTACTTGGCGCGGCGGTCGGGCCGCAGGTGCACCTCGGGCTGCACCGCCTGCGCGGCGACCTGCTCGAAGCGCCGTTCCATCTCGCCGCGGTCGGCCAGCGGCTCGCCGTTCCACTGCACGACGCTGAGCGCGTCGATGTCGATGCGCAGCACCTCGGGCTTGAGCTCGCTGGGCGGCGGGTTGCCCGTGGGCATGTTCAGGTTCACCGAATGCAGCTGGATCGGAATGGTGATGATCAGCATGATCAGCAGCACCAGCATCACGTCGATGAGCGGCGTGGTGTTGATGTCCATCATCGGCTCGTCGGAAGGCGTGCTGCTGCGCCGCCCCTGCTTCTGTTTTCTTGGCATGGCTTGCTTGTCTCGCTGTCTGCTCGTCTCAGTTGCGCGCGGGCGGCTCGGTGATGAAGCCCACCTTGGCGATCCCGGCCGCCTGGCAGGCGTAGATGATCCGGCCCACCGGCTCGTAGTCGGAATGCCAGTCGCCGCGGATGTGCACCTCGGGCTGCGGGTTCAGGGCCGCCACCTTGGTGAGCCGCGCCACCAGTGCGGGCGTGCCCTGCACCGGCGTGTCGTACCAGTAGGTGCGGCCGGCGGCGTCCACCGAGATCACGACGGTCTCGGGCTTGCTCTCGCGCACCTCGTTGCGCTCCTTCGGCACCGCGACGGGCACCGAGTAATTGACCACCGGGATGGTGATGAGAAAGATGATCAGCAGCACCAGCATCACGTCGACCAGCGGCGTGGTGTTGATGGCCGCGATGGCCTGTTCCTCGTCTCCCCCGGAGGCCGGGATGTTCATCGCCATGGCGCGATCCGCTTGCGTGCGTGCGCGCGCGTCAGGCCGCGGCGCTGCCGGCCAGGATCACGGAGTGCAGCTCGCCGCTGAACTCGCGCACGTCGTCCATCACGGTGATGTTGCGGCGCAGGAGCCAGTTGTAGCCCAGCACCGCGGGCACGGCCACGGCCAGGCCGATGGCGGTCATGATGAGCGCCTCGCCCACCGGGCCCGCCACCTTGTCGATCGAGGCCTGCCCCGCCACGCCGATGGCGGTGAGCGCGTGGTAGATGCCCCAGACGGTGCCGAACAGCCCGACGAAGGGCGCGGTGGAACCCACGGTGGCCAGCAGCGACATGCCGTTGCCCAGGCGCCGCTGCACGCGCTCGGTGGCGCGGTGGATGCACAGGTCGACGAAGTCGGCGAAGTCGACCTTGCCGCGCAGGCCGTCGTGCTTCTGCGTGGCCTGCATGCCGGCGTCGGCGATGAAGCGGAACGGGCTGCCCTCGGCCAGCCGCGCGGTGCCGGCCTGCACGGTGCCCGCGTTCCAGAACTCGTTGTCGACCGCGCGCGCCTGGCGGCCCATGCGCATCTGCTCGAGCAGCTTGGTGACGATCACGTACCAGCTGCCCATCGACATGATCGCCAGGATGGCGAGCACGGCCTTGGCGACCGCATCGCTCTGCGACCAGAGCGCGCCCACGCCGTAGGGGTTGTCGACCTTGGCGGTGGCGGCCGGCGTGGCAACCGGGGCTGCAGGCTTCTCGGGCACCGCCACGGGCGCCGGCGCGGCGGCAGCAGCCGCGCTGGCCGCGGCCTGCGGTGCGGCCGGCGTCTGGGCGCCTGCGAGTTGCGGCGCGCTGCCCAAGCCGAGGGCCAGAACAAAGGGCGCGGCCACGGCCGTCAGCCGTGCAAGGAATGTCTTCGTCATCGTTGTCTTCTCCAGAAAAATTGATTGGCTTCAGGCGCCGGCCTGCCAGCCGTGCGCCTTGTCCCAGACCGCCTGCACGCCGCTGCCCGCGCCGTCCACCACGTGGTAGCGGTCGTAGGGCGCGGCCGTCATGCAGGCGTGGTGCGGCAGCACGCGCACGCGGGCGCCCAGGGGCAGCGCGCGGAACATGGCCTGTGCGTCGTCATCGCCTTCGCAGGCGATCAGCCCATGCTCCTGATGCAGCTCGGCCACGCACAGGCCGGGCAGCGGCACCGTGCCGTCGGCCCGGCACACCAGCCCGAAGCCCAGGCCGGCGCGGAACTCGGCCGCCGACTGGTCCTTCGACAGCGCGAGCGCGCCGGCATCGATCAGCACGCGGCGCGAGCGCGGGTTGTGGCCGATCACCGTGGCCAGCACCGACAGCGCGATCTCGTCCACGCCGCAGATGCCGCGCGCCGCCTGGTCCAGGTCGAAGAAGGTGTAGACGCCGGGGCGCATCTCGGTGACGCCCTCGAGCGACTGCGCGCACACGGCCGTGGGCGTGGAGCCCACGCTCACCACCTCGACCGGGATGCCGACCGCGCGCAGCCGTTCGGCGGCATGCACGGCGCCGGCGCGCTCGGCCTCGGCGATGGCGCGGATCGCCGTGCCGCCCTGCACGTGGTAGCTGTGGCCCGCATGCGTGAGCACGCCGGCCAGCGCCAGTGATTCGCTGCGCTGCACCTCGCGCGCGAGCGAGAGCAGGCCGTCGTCGCGCGGACCGACGCCGCCGCGGCCGCCGCCCGTGTCGATCTCCAGCAGCACGCGAAAGCTCGCGCCCAGCGCCCGCGCGCGGGCACCGGCCGCCTGCACGGCCTCGACCGAATCGGCCAGCAGCGTCACGCGCGCGCCGTGCGTGCGCTGGATGTCGTGCAGCGCCTCGATCTTGTTCGCGTCGATGCCCACGGCATAGGTCAGGTCGGTGAAGCCGTGGCGCGCGAAGTAGGCGGCCTCGGCCACGGTCGACACCGTGAGCCCGCCGGCCTGCCCGCGCGTGGCGCGCCGCGCCACTTCCGCCGACTTGGCGGTCTTCAGGTGCGGGCGCAGCGCCACGCCGTGGCGCGCCGCGCGCTGCGCCATCGCTTCGCAGTTGCGTTCGAGCACGCCGACGTCGAGCAGCAGCGCGGGCGTGGTGAGTTCGGCCAGGGGCGTCATCGACCGGTTCCGGACGCGATCTGCGCCATCACGCCGTCGATTTCCTCGGCCACGCGCTGCACCAGCGGCGGCAGCAGCACCAGCGTCATGTGCGCGGCGCCTTCGATGCACGCCAGGCGGCGTTGCGTCGACAGCGCCGCATGCGCCTCCTGGAACTCGGGCCAGCGCGCCTGCACCGCGGCAAGCGCTGGGTCGGCGCCGGCCGGCAGCGGCTGCTGCTGGGCCCACAGCACGGCGAGCGGACGCGAGCCGAAGTCGGGCGACGCGGCCGCCTGACGCGCGACCTGTGGAAGCCCGCGCACCTCGGCCAGCGTGGCGTCGAGCGCTTCGGGCGTGTAGGTCGCCTTCATCTGGCGCAGCACCTGCGGCATATCGGCGAACAGGGCCTCGATGGGCGCCTGCTCCGGCGGCGGCGGGCCGCCGGCCTGGAAGTCCGCGCGCTTCACGCGCTCGGCCGCGAACTGCGATTCGGGCGGGTGCTCGTACATCGCGAACTGGTCGGGGTGGCTGGCATCGAGCATCACGACACCGGCCACCTGCTGCGGATACAGGCCCGCATAGACCCGGTTCAGCAAGCCGCCGAGCGAATGGCCGACGAGCACGATCGGGCCCGTCACGCCGGCGGCTTCGAGCAGCGCATGCAGGCGGTGCGCGGTGCGCTCGCCGTCGAAGGGCGCGTCGTCGGCCTCGCTCCAGCCCATGCCGGCGCGGTCGTAGCTGATCACCGGGTGCTTCGCCGCCAGCGCCTGCTGCAGCCGCGCGTAGGTCGTCGAGGCACAGCCGCCGCCGGCTTCGATCACGAGCGTGGGCTGCGCGGCGCTGGCCGGCACGGGGCCGCTGCGCTGCAGGTGCATCGCACGGCCGTCGATGGTGTACAGCTCGCCGGGCGCGGCCATGTGGTACGGGCGACCGGGCTGTTCCACGCGCGGCCAGTAGTCGAGGTCGCGCACGCGGTACGGCAGGTTGGCGAAGTCGGTGCTCAGCGAGGCCGGCGTCGACACGTACAGCACCGACTTGGCCAGGGGGCCGAACTCCGCGTGGAAGTGCTGCGCCGACTTCACGATGACCAGCTTCTTGGCCGCCAGGTCGATGCCCAGGCCCGTGAAGAGGTCGGCGCCGATGACCTGGTTGCGCTTGCTGATGAGCACGATGTCCACGCCGTCGGCCGCCTGCACCCACACGCACGGGCCCATGGGCGTGCGCACGCCCGACAGGCCGCCTTGCGAATGCGCCTCCACCACGCGCTTGACGGTCACGTGCAGGTCGATCGGGTCGCCCGAGGCCGGGCCGCACTTGCCGCCCAGGCGCAGCTCGAAGCTCGCGCCCTCGCCCGCGTCGCGGCACAGCTGCACCGCGCCCAGGTCCCACACGCCGCCGAAGGCCACGTCGCCGATGCCGCGCTCGACCACGGCGCGCAGCATGAAGGTGCTGTCGCTGGTGGCGCCACCGCCGGGGTTGTCGGCGGTGTCGGCGATGACCACCGGACCATCCGGCGTGGCCATGGCTTTGGCGAGCGTCTCTTCGATCGAGAGCGAGGGCACGCCGGTTTCGTGGCGCAGGTCCCAGAAGCCGCGACCCAGTTCTTCGGCCAGCTTCGCGGCCAGCGCGGGGTCGTTGTCGGTCACCACCCACAGCTTGGCGCCCGACTCGGGCACGTCGGCCCAGGGGAAGCCATGGCCCAGCGACACCGAGAGCACGCCCGGCAGCTTTTCGGCGTCCTGCATGCGGCGCACGAAGCCGGCCATCGGTTCGCGCGTGGTGTGCCACTTGCCGACCATGCGGCAGTCGTGCACGGCTGTCACGGGCTTCACGCGGCCCTGCGCGGTGTCGACCACGATGCGGATCAGCTCGGTCAGGCGCTCGAACGCATCGGTGTGCGGATATTCCTTGTAGCAAATGATCGCGTCGGCCGTGTTCACCATCTTCTGCGTGAAGTGGCAGTGCAGGTCGAGCGACACGCCGATGGGCACGTTCGGCCCGACGATCTCGCGCACGCGCGAGATCACGTCGCCTTCACAGTCGTCGTAGCCGTCGGCCACCATCGCGCCGTGCAGCACGAGGATCACGCCGTCGACCGGGCCGGCCTTGCGCAGGTCGTCCAGGATCTCGTCGCGCAGGCGCTCGTACACGCTGCGCACGGTGCGCCCCAGCGGCTGCGCGAAGGCCAGCAGGCTCTCGACCGTTTCATGGCCTTCGGCGGCCAGCTGCCGGCGCACTTCCACCGCGTACAGGCCGTAGCCGGTGGCGTCGCGCGTGCTGGCGTCGCCGCGGAAGATGCCGTATTCCTCGTAGCTGCCCAGGCCGGTGGGGGCCGAGACGAAGGTGTTGGTTTCGGTGGCGAACAGGGTGGTGAAGAACTTCATGCGCGGGGCTCCTGGCGGGCAAGGTGGATGTTTCGCGAGCGCGTCGTGGCAAACAGCAGTCCCACGACCCGGCCACCCTTGCGCTCCACGTTGAGAACCGATTTGCCCAGCTGGGCCAGCACCGGGTCGACCGAGGCGAGCGTCGCCACGTCGGCCGACAGCGGCGTCAGCACGCACGCGTGCTGGCCGTGGCGGCCCTGCACGGTGAGCTGCAACCTGCCGTCGACCAACACCATCCGCGCGGTGGCGTCGAGGTCGGGGCTGGTGTAGTCGCCGCACAGTTCGTCGGCGAGCGAGGCGGCATCGGGCGCGGTCTCGGGCAGGCGCTCGAAGCGGCGCGGCTGGCCGCCTTCGTGCAGCACGAAGGCATCGGGTGCGCGTTGCGGGTCGATGTCGGCGGTGTCGATCACGAGGTCGTTCGTCGGCAGGTCCTGCAGGCCCAGCCACAGCTTGCCGTCGCCCTGGTTCAGGGGCCTGGCCTCGCCGGCCTGCCACGACAGCGCCAGCTTGCCGGCCACGTCCGCAAAGCCCAGCAGGCCGCCCGTGGAGGGGGCGTGGTAGCGCTGGCCGGGCAGCGCGGGGAAGGCGCTGGCCAGCGGGCGCACCTCGGGCGGCGCGAGCGCGTCGCCCAGCAGCAGCTCGATCACCTTGAGGGCCAACGCCGACGGCGACACGGGCGCGCCGTTCACCATGGCGATGATGTCCAGCCCGTGGCTGGGGACGCTGATCATCTGCGACTGCGCGCCGAGCACGGCGCCCGCGTGGTGCACGATCTCGACGCCGCGGTACGGGTGGCGCGCCAGGCCGAAGCCGTAGTTCACCCGGGAGCCCGACGACAGCGTGGTGGGCGCCGACAGCAGGGCCCAGCTCTTCGCGCTGCCCACGATCTTCTCGCTGCCGTGCATGTGCGCGAGCCAGCGCAGCATGTCGTCCGCCGTCGACACCAGCGAGCCGCCGCCGTCGAGTTCGCACGGGTACAGGCCGCGGCGCCAGCCGCCGCCGGGCGCGGGCATGTACAGGCCGGCCATGCCGGGGACCACGTCCAGGTCGGTCACCACCGACGAGGTGTCGGCCATGCCGAGCGGGTCGAACAGGCGCGCCTTCAGGAAGTCCTTGAAGCTGCGGCCGCTCACGCGCTCGACGATCTTCGCCAGCAGGAAGTAGCCGCCGTTGCTGTAGACCATGTGCGTGCCGGGCTCGAAGTTCAGCTCGCTCTGGCGCGCCATGGCCGGCAGGCCCGGGCCGGGCAGCGTGAACGTGAGGCCGTGCGCGATGGCCCACAGCTCGTCGTGGCCGCGCCAGCCGCTGGTGTGCGTGAGCAGGTGGCGCAGCGTGGGGCCGTTGGCGCTCAGCTGCGGCAGCTCGGGCAGGTATTTCTGCACCGGGTCTTCCACGTCGAGCAGGCCGTCTTCGGCCAGCAGCAGCACGGCCATGGCGGTGAAGTGCTTGCTGGTGGAGGCGATGCGCATGCGCGTGGTCGGCGTGAGCGCCACGCCCATCTCCAGGCTGGCCATGCCGACGGCGCGGCGGTACAGCAGGCGGCCATGCTGTGCGACGGCCAGCACCAGGCCGGGCGCGTCGCTGCGGTTCAGGGGCGCCACCAGCGCGTCGATGGCGGCCAGCGCGGAGGCGGTGTCAGGAAGAGAAGCTGAAGGGTGTGGTTGTGACATGGAGGAACAACGAACGATGAAAGGGGGGAGCGGAATCTCGACGCGGAAGGCTCAGTTCGGCTTCGCTTCGCGCATCAGGCGAACGAACGGGCCTTCGGCGGCACGCAGCACCATGGCGCCCAGGCTGCCGCCGACCAGCGTGGTCACGACGATGGACACCGCCAGCCCGTTGGGCATCGACTTGAGGGCGTCCGACAACATGCCCACCACCAGCGGACCCACCACGCCGAAGGGCAGGCTGGCCAGCGTGAGCATGGCGATGGTGCGGGCGCGCAGGTGCGGCGGCGCCGCGTCCTGCAGCACGTTGGGCAGCAGCACCGCGCTGCCGATGAGCGGCACCACCAGCAGGCCCAGCAGCGCGAAGTTGTGGTTGGCCGAGCTCGTGAACAGCAGCAGCGTCGACATCAGCGCCGCCGAGAGGTTGCCCAGCATGATCAGCCGCAGCGCCGCCGCCGGCCCCATGCGCGGCTGCACGTAGCGCATCGACAGCACGCCCAGCAGGCCGCCGGCCACCGTGCCGCACAGGAAGGCCAGGCCCATGCCCTGCCCCATCTGCACCGGCGTGACGCCGTAGGTGCGCGCCGTGAGGATCGGCAGCCAGGTGCCCAGCGAGCTCAGGCCCACGCTGGTCAGGCCCACGCCGACCACCAGGCCCGCGAAGGTGCGCCAGTGCTGGCGCAGGTGCTGGCGCAGGGTCGTGGCGCCCGGTGCGTCGGCGGCCGGTGCCCCGGGCGTTGCCTTGGCTTCCAGTGCGCCGCCGCGCGGCGTGCGCCGGATCGACAGCACCAGCAGCGTCACCGGAATGCCGGCGCTGGCCAGCACGAAGAAGGTCAGGCGCCAGGCTTCGAGCTGCTGCATCGCGACGGGCAGCCAGGGCCGCAGGTCGTCCGTCAGGTGCACGATGGTGCCGCCCAGCAGCGCGCCCAGCGCACTGCCGAAGATGGCCGACAGCGCGAACACCGCATTCGCCAGCACCCGCTGCGCCCGCGGGAACAGGTCGGGGATCATGCTGTTGGTGATGGGCGTGAGGCCCGCCTCGCCCACGCCCAGGCCGACGGAGGCGACGAACAGCACGCCGTAGTCCATGGCCGTGCCGCGCATCGCGGTGGCGGCGCTCCACAGCACCACGCAGGCGGCGAGCACCACGCGCCGGTCGTAGCGGTCGCTGAGCCAGCCCAGCGGCAAGGTGGCGATGCCGGTGAACAGCACGATGCCCGCGCCCTGCAGCAGCCCGAGCTGCGTGTCGGAGAGCGACAGCGTCTGGCGGATCGGCTCCGTCAGCAGCGTGAGGATGACCTTGTCGATCGAGCCCAGCACCGTCGCGATGATGAGCACTGCCAGCGCATACCAGGCGCTGGTGGGCGCCTTGCGGGTCGTTTCCAGGGCCGCAGGGGCGGCCGCATCCAGCGGCATCGGTGCCGCGAACGGTGGGAGGCCCGACATGTCAGAACGGGACGTTGACGTTGAAGCCGATGGTGCGCGACTGTGCGAGCGCCGCCGTGACGATGTTCGGATTTCCCGTGAGGCCAAGTTCGACCGACACGATGCCGCGCTTGTTCGCCAGGTTGCGCACGTAGGCCGAGACGCTGAAGCGCTTGAAGTCGATGCCCGCCTGCAGGTCGACCAACGTATACGCCGGCATCTTCATGCTCGGGATGACGCTGCTGCCGCGGTAGCCCGCGTCGCGCTTGCCGGTGTAGCGCGCGCTGATGCCGACGTAGGCCGGGTGCTCGGCGATGCTGAAGTTGCGCGTCGCGCCCAGCGTGGCTGCGAAGCGCGGCGTCTGGGGCAGCCGCGTGCCGGCCTTGGCTTCCAGGCCCTTGGCGTCTTCGGTCAGGCGCGCATCGACGGCCGCGGCGTTCGCGGTGAAGCGCCACTCCTTGCTGGGCTTCCAGTTGAGCGTGAGTTCGCCGCCCTTGATGCGGGCCGCGCCCGCGTTGGTGATGAAGCTGAAGGCGCCGCTGCGCGTGGGCTGCTGCACGCCGCTCCACTCGATGTCGTACAGCGCGGCCTCCAGCGACAACGTCCGGTCCAGCAGGTCGGCCTTGTAGCCGAGCTCGTAGCTCCACAGCGAATCCGAGTCGTACGTCGGCTGCACGACGCGGCGGTCGGTGTCGGCCTTCAGTACGTTCGGGCCGCCCGGCCGGTAGCCGCTGGCCGCGCGGAAGTACACGTTGCTCGTATCCGACAGCAGGTACCTGGCCGCGGCGAGGTAGGTGGTCGGGCTTTCCGACGAGGTGCCGGCAGCATCGGCGGCGACCGGACCGACGAGACGGCCGGTCTGGCGGCTGGCGTATTCCTGGTGATTGCGCGCCAGGCGCACGCCGCCGGTGAGCGAAAACGCGGGCGTCACGTTCCAGGTGGCGTTGCCGTAGACGGCCTCTTCGCGGTAGCGCGAAGACTGCGTCGAGTTCAGCAGGCCGATGCTACCCAGCCCCGCGGCCAGGTTGGCGTCGAGCGAGCCGTTGTTGCTGCCGCGCTCACGGTTCAGGTACAGGCCTGCGAGCCATTCGAAGGTGGTGCCCGAGCGCGAGGTCAGGCGGAACTCCTGGCTGATGCGGTGCTGCTCCACGGTGCTGGTGATCGGCGCCGAGGCCACCGGGATGCGCACCGCGCCCAGCAGCGGCGCGTAGCGGCTGGTGACGTCGACGACGTTGTTGATCTTCACGTCCTGCGCGGAGGTGATCGAGTTCAGGCGAGCCCATCCGAAGTCGTACTCCACGTCCAGGCCGAACAACTGCGAGAGGTTGCGGTACGACTCGCCGGCCGCCAGGTCGCGCGTGCGCTCGCGCCCCCACGGGCGCAGGGTTCGCCGGTCCATGTCCTCGAAGCCCAGGCCCTTGCGGTGCACGTCCTGCACGGTGCCCGTGAGGCGTACCGTGAGTTCGCGCGTGGGCGTGAGCAGCAGCGAGACGCGGCCCCCGTCGGTGTGGCCGCGGTCGATGTTGCGGCCGCGCGCCAGGCCCGTGGCGTCGTAGCTGCCGCCGATCTGGTCGGTGAAGGCGGCGAAGCGGATGGCCGCCACGTCTTCCTTGAGCGGCACATTGAGCACCGCGCCGGTCGTGAAGCCCGGGCCGCCGCCTTGCGTCCAAGAGGTGCCGAAGCGCACCGAGCCCGCGAACTCCATGGTGTCGGGCTGGTTGGTCACGTACTTGAGCACGCCGCTCATGGCGCCCGCGCCGTACAGCGTGCCCTGCGGGCCGCGCAGCACCTCGATGTGGCTCAGGTCGAGCATGCCCATGTCCATTGGCGTGATGCCGCTGCTCGCGCCGGCCGAGCTCAGGCCGGTGGCCACGTCGTCCACGTACACGCCCACGGTCGCGATGCCCTGCACCGGGCCGGTGGTCAGCCCGCGCATGGTGAGGATGCCGCCCACGCTGCCGCTGCTCGTGAGGTTCACGCCCGGCTGCTCGGCCACATAGTCGGCCAGGTTCTTGGCGCCCGCGCGCTCCAGCGTCTGCGCCTTCATCACGTTGACCTGCATCGGCACTTCGCGCACCGGCTCGCGACGGCGCGTGGCGGTAACGGTGACGCTGTCGAGCGACTGCGGTGTTTCCTCGGCCTGCGGCTTAGCGGCGGCAGCGGCCGTGTAGATCACGATGGCGCCGTCGTCACCGCGGCGCGTGCGCAACTGCGTGCCTTCGAGCAGCTGCACCAGCGCCTCCTGCGGCGAGAGCGCACCCTTCACGCCGCGCGTGGCCACGCCCTTCACGTCGTCGACTTTGTAGAGCAGCTGCACGCCGCCCTGCGCGATGTAGGCATCGAGCGCGGTCTTGAGATCGCCACCGCCGACGTCGAAGCCATGCACCGGTGCCTGCGTCTGCGCGTGTGCGGACATTCCGCTCGCCAGCGCCCACGCGCCGCCAATGACCCATGGGCGCAACGCGGCAGCCCCATACGTTCGCTTCTTCTTGGACGGCATACCGGGACGGGGTGCGATGCGATTCATGGGGGTGTCTCTCCAGCGTGGTTATTTGTTTGGGTACCCACTGAGACGAATGCCCCGTCACATTCCGGTAATTTACGGATTCGAAATTCTGATTTCGTTGCCGCTCTCATGCGCCGCAAGGCCGAAGCCCTGCTTGAGAAGCCCCACGAAGCCGCTCATGTTGTTGGCATCGAAGCTGCCGCCGATGCGCACCTGCGCAATGACCGGGTCGGCGATCACGAGCTTGCGCAGGTTGTAGCGGTTGAACTGCGCGGCCGCGTCGCCCAGCGTGGTCTGGTCGAACACGAGCTTGCCTTCGCGCCAGCTGAGTTCGTCGTCGACCTGCTTGGGTGCCTTGGACATCACGAGCACGTTGTCGGCATGCGTGACCGCCGCCTGGTTGCGCGTGAGCACGGTGGGCTCGGCGCTTCGGGCATCGGGCTTGGCCGCGGCGATCTGCACGCGCCCTTCCTCCACCGTCACGTTCACCTGCTCGCCCTGGCGCCGCACGAGAAAGCGCGTGCCCAGCACGGTGATGCGGCGGTCGCCGGCGATGACGACGAAGGGATGGTTCTTGTCGTGCGCGATGTCGAAGTAGGCCTCGCCCGCATCGAGCCACACCTTGCGCCCGCTGTCGTTCACGGCCGTGCGCACCTGCGTGGCGGTGTTCAGCGTGAGCTTCGAGCCGTCGGACAGCGCGACCGACTGGCGCGCACCTACGGCTGTGGCGTAGTGCTGGCCGCGTTCTTCCTGCGTGTACTGCCAGCCGAGCCAGGCTGTGCCGGCCGCGGCCACGAGCACGCCGGCAGCGATGCGCTGCAGCGAGAAGCGCGACAGGCGTTGAGGCGGACGCGCCGTCTGCGGCTGTGGTGCAGGCGTCGGCGCGGGGATCGGGATCGCCGGCGTGCGCAGCGCGCCCAGCCGGTCGCCGCGCTCCCACGCGCTGGACAGCCGCAGCCAGGCCACGCGGTGGGCGATGGAGGCGGCAATCCAGGCGTCCAGCTGCTGCTGGTCGGTGTCGGTCCAGTCGCCGCTGTCGCGGCGGGCCAGCCAGTCGGCGGCCAAGGATTCGATGCGCTGGGCTTCGCTCATGGTGAGAGCCTCCGCTCGTTCTGCGCTCGCCCGAAGGCCTTGGTGTCCAGCTGCACGCCGCCCGACAGCAGGGCATCTGCCAGGGCGCGCACGCCGCGCGAGACCTGCCGCTCCACCGTGTCCTCGGTGATGCCCAGCTGCGTGGCGACCTCGCGCTGCGAGAGCCCGTCGATCTTGCGCATCTCGACCACGCGGCGGCACTTGGAGGGCAGCGCGTCGAGCGCCGTCTGCAGCAGCCGCAGCTCGCCGCGGCCGGCGGCGTGGCGTTCGGGCGTGAGCTCGTCGGCCGAGAAATCGAGCGCGTCGAGGTCGGCAATGATCTCGATGGAAACGATCTGCGCGCGTCGGGCGCGGTCGATCAGCAGGTTGCGCGCGGTGGCAAAAACGAAGGGCTTGACCTGGTCGGGCATGGATCTGGAGGCGGACTCGTAAATGCGCACGTAGACGTCCTGCCGCAGGTCGGGCACTTCGGCGTCGTCGCGCCAGTTGCGGCGAAGGAAGCGCGTGAGCGCGGCTTCCATCGGCAGCACCTCGCTGACGAACCAGGCATCCAAGTCACTGAGAACCACGAAGCGCTCCTGGAAATTGAAGGGCCGACACACAAAGCGGCAGGTCGCCGGGATTGGCGACAGACAGTGAGACGAACGGCCCGAAGATTTCCGGTAACGCGCGAAGGCCCGCCGGCGAAATTTCCTTGAATTCCCGTGCCCGGCGGCGGACCCGGAAATTCTAGAAGGCCGGGCCCGAGGGCTTTTCCCCCTTGCCCCGTTACCGGAAAGTGCGCTCGAACTCGTCTCACCGGGGGCAGAAGAAAAACCAATTCGCGGAAAACAGACCGACATGATTCGAATCCGGAGGCAGCCCCCCACCTTCCTTGCCCTCTTGCTCACCCGCCCCCGCCTTGCCCTCGTGGCCGCCGCCGGCCTGCTGGCGACGGGGCTGGCCTTTGCCCACGCGCGGGAGTTCGACGTGAAGGGCGGCGAGCTGCGGCCCGCGCTCGACGCCTACATCGCGCAGTCGGGCGTGCAGCTCATCTACAAGATGGAAGACGTCAAGGACCTCTCGACCCGGGGCATCAGGGGAAAGATCGCCGCCGACGCGGCGCTGGAGCGCCTGCTCGACGGCACGCGCCTGCGCGTGCGGCGCGGGCAGGACGGCGCGATGGTGCTCATCGCGCCGGCGCGCTCGCCCGCGGCCGCCCGATCGGAGCCGCCGCCGCGCGTCGAGTAATACGATTGGTTTCCCTCGCGCACCTGCGCAACACTCCGCCCCCCAGGAACCCCGCGAGATGCACCGCAATGGCGCGCATTTCTCGCACTTTCTGACACACTAGCTGCGCAACGCGCGAAGGGTGTGTGCCGTGCCCCCATGGCCGGCCCGGCCGGTGGTCCCCGCCGCTTCGCTGCACCGCCCGCACGACGCCCATGAAACTCTTCGCGACCGCGAAACGCCGCATCAGCCTGAACACGCGCCTCAGCGTCGGCGTTGCGGCCGTCGTGCTGGCCACCACCTTCGTCATCGCCACGGTGGCGCTGCACCTGGTCAAGAGCCGCATGCAGGCCTCGATCGCCAACGAGGAGTTCGCGCGGCTGTCGGCCATCGCGAGCGCGGTGGAGCAGAAGTTCGCCAGCCGGCGCATCCTGCTGAAGACGATCGCCGAGAGCGTGGGCTCGCACGGCATCACGAACGCCGCGCCGCTGCAGGCTTTTCTGGAAAAGCACCAGTCCCTGCGGGCGGCGTTCGACAACGTCGCCTTCCTGGACACGGACGGCGAGCTGGTCGCCAACCTGAACGGCGCGCGACAGATCGGCAAGGTGAACGTGAAGGACCGCGCGTACTTCAAGGACACGGTCGCCGCGCGCACGGGCGTGATCTCCGAGCCTTACCGCAACCGGCTCAACGGCCTGGCGCAGGTCGCCATCACCGAGCCGGTGCTCGATGCGGCCGGCCGGGTGCTGTTCGTGATCTCGGGCTCCATCAACCTGAAGGACCGCAACATCCTGGGCGAACTGGCCGACGTGCGCTTCGGCCAGACGGGCTACGTGTTCATCACCACCGCCGACGGCATCGTGATCGACCACCCGCTGGCCGACCGCGTGCTCAAGCAGGCCAACATGGCCATGGCCGACGACGCGCCCGACCTGGACCGCGCGATCGGCGGCTTCGAAGGCACCATCGAAGGCGTGAACCATGCGGGCATTCCCGGCCTGTACGCCTTCAAGCGCATCCGCCAGGCCGACTGGATCATGGGCTCGATGTACCCGCGCCACGAGGCCTTTGCCCGCATCGACGCCATCGAGCGCACCGCGTGGATCGGCGCCATCGTGCTGGCGCTGCTGGCCGGCGCGCTCGCGCTGGCCGTGGTGCGCCAGCAGCTGCGCCCGCTCACCGGGCTGCACCGCCACATGCTCGACGCCCACGCGGCGCCCGCGCAGGCGGCCGTGGCGCGCACCTACCCGGACGACGAGATCGGCGACCTCTCGCGCACCTTCGACCGGCTCATGCAGCAGCACCAGGCCAGCGAGAAGTTCCTGCGCGACATCACCGACAACCTTCCGGCCATGATCTCGCACGCCGACGCGCAGGGCCGCTACACCTTCGTGAATGCGCGGCTGTGCGAGGAGCTGGGCTACAGCGCCGAGGAGCTGGTGGGCCAGCCCGTGCAGAGCATGAGCGGCCTGCACGACGACCCGACGCTCGAGCACAACCTGCGCCGCGTGCTGGCCGGCGAGGCCGTGTCCTTCGAGCGGCGCGGCGCCGCGCACCGCGACGAGGAAGAGCACTTCTTCCAGACCGACTTCATCCCCGAGCTCGATGCGCAGGGGCGGGTGTGCGGCTACTACGCGATGACCTTCGACATCACGCAGCGCAAGCACATCGAGCTCGAGCTGGCGCACAGCGAGGCGCAGATCCGCACCATCGCCGACAACATTCCCGCGCTGGTCTCGCATGTCGACGCCGCGCTGTACTACACCTTCGTCAATGCCAAGGTGCGCACGCTGCACCACGGACAGCCGCTGGTCGGCCAGTGGATGCCGGCCGTGCGGGGTGCGGCCGATTTCGCGGTGGTGCGGCCCCACATGGAGCGCGCGCTGGCGGGCGAGACGGTGATCGTCGAGAAGGCCGGCGACGCGGCGCTGGGCATCGGCGACCGCACCTTCAAGGCCCACTACATTCCCGACCAGGACGCCGAGGGCATGGTGCACGGCGTGTTCGCGATGACCTTCGACATCACCGACGAAGTGAACATCCGCCGCGCCCTCACGCAGCAGGAAAAGCGCCTGCGCGACGTGACCGACAACATCCCCGCGCTGGTCGCCTACTTCGACCGCGACGAGAACTGCCTGTACGGCAACAGCCGCGCGCGGCGCATGGCGGGCCTGGACGAGCGCGCGCCGCTGGACGGCGTGACGCTGCGCTCGGCCGTGGGCGAGGCGGTGTACGTGCAGCACACGCCCCACCTGCCCACGGTGCTCGCCGGCAGGGCGACGCAGTACCCGGTGCAGGTGCCGATCGATGACCGGGAGGCGCACTTCCAGGTGAACCTGATTCCCGACAAGGACCTGGCAGGCCACACGGCGGGCTTCTACCTCATGACCTTCAACGTCACGGCGCTGAAGGAGGCCGAGCGCAAGCTCATCGAGCTGGCGCGCATGGACGTGCTGACCGGCCTGCCGAACCGCCTGGCCTTCAACGAGCAGCTGCCCGCGGCGATGTCGCGCGTGCGCCGCGCCGAAGGCGGCATGGCGCTGATGTTCCTGGACATCGACCACTTCAAGGCCATCAACGACACGCTCGGCCATTCCACCGGCGACGGCGTGCTGGCCGAATATGCGCGCCGCCTGCGCGCCAGCGTGCGCGAGACCGACACGGTGGTGCGCCTGGCCGGCGACGAGTTCGTGATCGTGCTGGAGAACGTGCACTCGCAGGACGCGGTGGCGGGCGTGGCGCACAAGATCGTCTCGCAGATCGCGGCGCCGGCGTTCCCCGTGGAAGGCCGGCGGCTGGACGTCACGACGAGCATCGGCATCGTGTTCGTCGAGACGGTCGATGCCAGCGTCGGCGCCGGCGAACTGCTCGCGCGGGCGGACACGGCGCTCTACGCGGCCAAGTCGCAGGGCCGCAACCGTTTCGCGTTCTACCGTTAGCGTCGGCACGCCCGCCGCCCCCCTCACCCCCACCAGGAGACCCATCCATGGCAGCCACCGAAGTCGTCATGCCCGAACAGCTCGTGCAGGAGCTCGACCTGCAAAGCCGCATGCCGATCGCGCGCATCGGCCAGGCGCTGATGTCGCTGGGCATGGTCACGCAGGCGCAACTCGACGCGGCGCTGCAGCAGCAGCAGCGCGAGCCCACGGTGCCGCTGGGCGAGACGCTGGTGCGCATGGGTGTCGTGAGCCGGGGCCAGTTGCAGACCGCGCTGGTGCGCAAGATGGGCTACCCGCTGGTGAACCTGCATGTGTTTCCGGCCGCGGCCGACGCGCTGCGCAAGGTGGGCCACGAGGCCGCGCGGCGCCTGCAGGTGATGCCGCTCATGCTGCACGGTGGGCGCCTGGTGCTGGCGCTCGACGACCCGGTCAACCGGCATGCGGTGATCGACGAGGTGGAGTTCATCGCGCAGATGAAGGTGCTCCCCGTGCTGGGCCAGTGCCTGGACCTGGACGGCGTGCTGCACAAGGCCTACGAGAAGGTCGGCCAGGTGGCGGCCGAGCGCCCGGTGGTCGACATGAACGACCCGATGCGTCCGCTCGAGTTCGACATGACGGGCACCAGCACGCTGCTGAAGACGCTCGAGAAGGAAGAATCGGCCGCCGCGCCCGCGGCCGGCGAGCCGCCCGTGGAGCAGTCGGACAACTCGCTGGTGCGCATGATCAACAGCATGATCCTCGAAGCGCACCGCGAGGGCGCCTCCGACATCCACATCGAGAGCGACCCGGGGCAGGAAAAGACGCGCATCCGCTTTCGCCGCGACGGCCGGCTCTACACCTACCTGGAGCTGCCGCCCAGCTACCGCAACGCGGTGGTGGCGCGCGTGAAGATCATGTGCGACCTGGACATCAGCGAAAAGCGCAAGCCGCAGGACGGCAAGATCAACTTCTCGAAGTACTCGCCGCAGCACCGCATCGAGCTGCGCGTGGCCACCATCCCGACCAACAACGGCCTGGAAGACGTGGTGATGCGCATCCTGGCCTCGGCCAAGCCCATCGCGCTCGATGCGCTGGGCCTGTCCGAGCGCAACCTGGCGCAGTTCTCGCAGGCGGTCGACCGGCCCTACGGCATGGTGCTGTGCGTGGGCCCCACGGGCTCGGGCAAGACCACCACGCTGCACTCGGCGCTCATGCGCATCAACACGCCCGAGCGCAAGATCTGGACCGCCGAAGACCCGATCGAGATCACGCAGCCGGGCCTGCGCCAGGTGCAGGTCAACCCGCGCATCGACTGGACCTTTGCCAAGGCGCTGCGCGCCTTCGTGCGCGCCGACCCCGACGTGATCATGGTCGGCGAGATCCGCGACGCCGAAACCGCCAGGACCGCCATCGAGGCCTCGCTCACCGGCCACCTCGTGCTGTCGACGCTGCACACCAACAGCGCGCCCGAAACCGTGACGCGCCTGCTCGACATGGGCATGGACCCGTTCAACTTCGCCGACTCGCTGCTGGCCGTGCTGGCGCAGCGGCTGGTGCGCTGCCTGTGCCCGCAATGCGTGCAAAGCCGCCCGGCGACGCGCGAGGCGGTCGAGGAGCTGCTGGCCGACTACATGCACGCCTTCGGCGCACAGGACACGCCGGCCGCGCGCGACGCCGTGCGCGCCGAATGGGTGCAGCGCCACGGGCGCGACGGCCAGCTGCAGAGCTACACCAGCACCGGCTGCAAGCACTGCAACGACACCGGCTTCCGGGGCCGCGTGGGCATCCACGAACTGATGGTGATGTCGAGGGAACTGCGCCGGCTGGTGCAGGGCGGCGCGCGCGCCGAGGAACTGCAGGACGCCGCGATGCGCGAAGGCATGCGCACGCTGCGTCAGGACGGCATCGAGAAGGTGCTGGCGGGCCGGACCACGCTCGAGGAAGTGCGCGCGACCAGCAACGTCTGACCCAGAAGGTCTGAGGTCAGGGAAGGCTCAGGCGGCGGCGTCCCACGCCACCGCCGGCAGCGTGGCGATGGCCGGCCGCGCGAACAGGTAGCCCTGGAACAGCTCCACGCCGATCTCGCGCAAGGCGCGCACCTCTTCGGGCGCCTCCACGCCTTCGGCGATCACGCGGATGCGCAGCTCGTCGCAGGTGGCGACGAAGCCGCGCACGATGGTGAGCCGCACCGGGTCGGCATGGATGCCGCGGATCAGGCTCAGGTCGATCTTCACCACGTCGGGCTGGAACGCGGCCAGCAGCTCGAAGCCCGCGTAGGCGGCGCCGAAATCGTCGATGGCCGAGGTGAAGCCGTGGCGCTTGAAGGCGCGGAAAGTGTCGGCCAGGCCGTGCAGGTCGCGCACGCGCTCGCCTTCGGTGATCTCGAACATCAGCTGGCGCACGGGGAATTTGCAGCGTTTGGCGGCGGCCATGGCGGTGCGGAAGCACTCGGCCTGCCCCGCGACGTCGTTGGGCATGACGTTGAGGCTCAGGCGCGACTTCATGCCCAGGCGCGAGGCGATCTCGATGGCCTTGACGCGGCAGGCTTCGTGGAAGGCGAAGCGGTCGACCGGATCGACGCGCCCCAGCACCTCGGCAGCGCCTTCGCCCGACAGGCCGCGCACCAGCGCCTCGTGCGCATAGATCTCGTGCCGGCCCAGGTCCACGATGGGCTGGAACGCCATGGTGAACCCCGAGGCGAGGCCAGCAGGCGCGGCATCAGCATGTATTTCGGCGATCACGTTGGATGGACCTCGCGGGCAAGGTTGCAATGGCGTTGGATGGGGACTCCCAAGAGCGTAAATGTAAACGGTTCTATACACCGCACGCACCCCCCCTTGCGACAACAGGTCGCGCCCCATGAAGACATCCGACCTAGGTCCGGCCCGGGCTGTAGCCCGAAATCACTCATGAGCTCTCCCGGCCTCGAAAAAATCTGTAGCAAGCTGTCGACGACAGGGCCGCGTCCTATGTCCCATCGGGGAGAGATTGGTTAGAAAGGGGGCGCCCACTACTGGAAACGGTGGGTGGGTTTTCACTGTCGTTCCTGGGTTTCCAGTCACCGATGAAAGGTCCCGTCCGATGCGCCACCAGCCTCGCTCCCTCCTTCGCACACTGGCCCGTACCGTGCTGCCCGTCGGTGCCTTGTTGACATTGCTGCCCGCGCAGGCGGTCACGACGACCACGACCTTCCAGGTCACGGCCACGGTGCTCAAGGCCTGCCTGATGACCACGCCGGCCACGCTGGCGTTCGGGCCGTACGACCCGGCGTCAGCCACCGCGCTGGCCGGCACCACCAGCCTCAACGTGACCTGCACCTTCGGCACGCCCTACTCGCTCGGCCTGAGCGCGGGCGGCGGCTCGGGCGCGACGATCACGAACCGCCTGATGACCAGCCCCACGGCGGCCGCCGGCAACAACACGCTGGGCTACGGCCTCTTCAAGGACAGCGCGCACCAGACCAACTGGGACAACAGCGTCGCCGGCACCGGCTACGTCGGCAACGGGACGCCCCAGACGCAGACGATCTACGGCCTGATTCCCACGGGGCAGTACACCGCGGCGCCGGCCATCGACTACACGGACACGATCACGGTCTCGCTGACCTATTGAGGGCGCCGTTGACCGCCTTCACCGCAGGCCGCCACGGCATGCGTCGCGCCCTGCTGCCAGTCGCATGGGGGGCCGGCCTGCTGCTGGCCGCCCTTGCTCCCGCTCCCGCCGCGGCCACCAGCCTCAGCGTGGCGCCGCTGCGCATCGTGCTGACGCCGCAGCGCCCGGTCGCCTCGCTCACCATGGGCAACGCCGAGGACACCGAGGTCGCCGTGCAGGCCGAGGTGGTGGCGTGGTCGCAGCAGGACGGGCGCGATGCCTACGAACCCACGCGCGACGTGCTGGTCAACCCGGCCATCTTCCGCCTGCCGCCGGGCGGGCGGCAGATCGTGCGCCTCGGGCTGCAGGTGCCGGCCGACGCCGGCGAGCGCAGCTACCGCGTCTTCCTGCGCCAGCTGCCGCGCGACCAGGCCCTGCCGGCGGACGGCGCCGAGGGCGCGAAGGTGCAGACGCTGCTGCGCATCGGCGTGCCGATCTTCGTGCCGCCGCTGCAGCTGCGCCGCGCGCTGCAATGGTCGCTGCAGCCTTCGGGGCGCGCCACCGGCACGGCAGGCACGGCCTGGCGGCTGGTGTTCGACAACCAGGGCAGCGAACACATCCAGGTCACGCAGCTCGTGGTGCGCCGCGAGGACGGCACCGAGCTGCTGCGCAAGAGCCTGTCGCAGTACGCGCTGGCCGGGCAGTCGGCCGGCATCGACATCGAACTGCCCACCCTGCCGCCCGACACCCGGCTGCAGATCGAGGCCGCCACCGATGCCCCCGAGGCGTCGTCCAGCGCCACCGTGCGCGTGCCCCGTGCGCCCGCCACGCCACGCTAGCTTGTGGGTCTGCTGCGGCTGGCTGGGCCTGCGCGTGGCCTGCGCACAGACGTCGCCCGTTGATGTGGCGGGCGAGGTGCAGCCCGCGATCCTCGATGTGCGCATCAACGGCCTGAGCCAGCCCGCGCCACGGCCGCTGCTGCGGCGCGGCGCCCAGCTGCTGGCGTCGGCGCCCGACTTCGCGGCCTGGCGCCTGGTGCGGCCTGCCACCGCGGCATTGCAGCGCGACGGCACCAACTACTACGATCTGCGCGCGCTGCCGGGCGCCCAGCTGCAGCTCGACGAAGGCGCGCAGAGCGTGGACCTGAGCGTGCCCGCCGAGGCGTTCACGCTGGGCACCGTGCATGCGCACGCCGGCGACCGCCCGCCGCTGTCGGCCTCGGCCTTCGGGGCCTTTCTCAACTACGACCTGGCCTTGCAGCACGACCGCGAGGGCACGCGCGCCTCGGGCTACTTCGATGCGGCAGCCTCGGGCGACTGGGGCCTGGTGGGCACGAGCCTCGTCGCCGGCCAGTCCGCGTTCGGCGGACGCGGCACGACGCGGCTGGACAGCTACTTCCGCCGCGACGACCCCGCGCGGCTCACGCGCCTCACGGTGGGCGACACGATCACGCAGGCCGCCGCATGGTCCACGCCCTTTCGTTTCGGTGGCGTGCAGTTCGGCACCCGCTTCGGCTTGCAGCCCGGCTTCATCAGCTACCCGATGCCGACCTTGCGCGGCGGCGCGGCCGTGCCGTCGGCGGTGGAGGTGTATGTGAACGACACGCTGCGCTATCAACGGCGTGTGGACGCCGGCCCCTTCGCGCTCAGCGACGTGCCCGTGCTCACCGGCGCGGGCGAGATGCGC
The DNA here is from genome assembly GCF_006323185.2 of Variovorax sp. KBS0712. NCBI lineage: Bacteria > Pseudomonadati > Pseudomonadota > Betaproteobacteria > Burkholderiales > Comamonadaceae > Variovorax > Variovorax sp. KBS0712. The sequence continues at coordinate 454,908 of NZ_VCCD02000002.1, forward strand.
TTCGCCGTCACCGACGCGCTGGGCGTGCAGCGCACCGTGACCACGCCCTACTACGTGAGCTCGAACCTGCTGCGCGCAGGCCTGTCCGACTACTCGCTCGAAGCCGGCTGGACGCGCCTGCGCTACGGCGAGCGCAGCTTCGACTACGGCCCGCCCTTCGTCGCCGGCACCTGGCGCCACGGCGTGAACGACGGCGTGACCGTCGAGGCGCGCGGCGAGGTCAGCTCGCGCAGCCAGACCGCGGGCGCGGGCGTGACCTGGGTCTGGGGCACGCTCGGCGAGCTCTCGCTGCACGGCGCCGCCAGCCGCAGCAGGGACGGCGACAGCGGCCGCCTCTGGCGCGCCGCCTACACGCGCACCAGCGACGAATGGAACTTCTCGGTCAGCCGCCAGGTGGCCAGCCGCGGCTTCACGCAGATCGCCTGGCACGACAGCCCCGTGCACACCGACGCGCAGACGCAACTCTTCGCAGGCCGCTCGCTCGGCCGCTACGGCACGCTGGGCGCGAGCCACACGCGGCTGCGCTACAACACCGGCGAGCACATCGGCGTGACCACCGCCAGCTGGTCGATCGGCCTGGGCGGCAACGCCTGGCTCGGCACCTCGGTGGCCCACACGCGCCAGGACGGCAAGCGCTCCATCACCTCGGTGAACGTGAGCCTCAGCTTCACGCTCGGCGAGCGCCAGCACGCCACGCTCTCGGTGCAGCATCAGAAGCCGGGCGGCCACTCGGCCGTGGCCGAGTGGGTGCAGCAGCCGCCCAACGACACCGGCTGGGGCTACCGGCTGCGCGCCGCCGACGGCGAGAACGCGCGCAGCGAAGCCGCGGTCGATTGGCGCGGTCGCTACGGCATGCTGACGGCCGAAGCCGCGCGCGCCCAGGGCCAGACCGCGGTGCGCCTGCGCGCCAGCGGCGCCGTGGGTTTCGCGGGCGGCGTGGGCTTTGCCACCCGCCAGTCGGACGACGCCTTCGCGCTCGTGACCGTGCCCGGCGCCGCCGGCGTGAAGGTCTACCGCGAGAACCAGCCCTGGACCACCACCGACAGCCAAGGCCGCGCCGTCGTCTCGGGCCTGCGTGCGTACGAGCCGAACCACATCAGCATCGACAACGGCGACCTGCCGATCGAGGCGCAGGTGCGCAGCGACGTGCTGCGCGTGGTGCCGCGCTACAAGGGCGTGGCGCAGGCCAGCTTCGACATCGCGCGCGAGACGGTGGCGAACGTCACGGTGCTGCTGCCCGACGGCAGCCCGCTGCCTCCGGGCATCGACGTGATGCGACCGGCGCGTGGCACCTCGCTGCTGTCGGGCTTTCATGGCCTCGTGTCGGTCGACGACCCGCAGCCGAACGAGCGCTTCGAGGCGCGATGGAAGCGCGGGCATTGCCGCTTCACGCTGGGCGCGCCCGACCGCGCCGCCGGCGCACTGCCCTCGATGGGACCTTACCGATGCGAACCCGTGCCGTCGTCCCCGCGTTGACCGCCGCGTTGGCGCTGGCGGGGCTGCTGGCCCCGGGCACGTCGATGGCCGCGTGCTCGGGCGTGGGCGTGTTCAGCTGCAGCGCCACCGTCAGCGCGACAGCGCTGGCCTTCGGCAACTACGACCCGGCCGTCGCGACGCCCAAGGACAACACCTCGACCGTGACCGTCGCCGGCACGGTCACGGGCCTGGGCATCCTGGTGACGCTGTCGTTCACGATCAGCCTCGACGCGGGCTCCGCCGGCAACATCACCAGCCGGCAGATGGTGGGCCCGGTCGGTGCCACACCGCTGGGCTACAACCTCTACACCACCAACGCGCGCAGCACCGTCTGGGGCCTCAACAGCGTCAGCGACAGCTACAGCGCGCTGGCGACCCTCGGTGGCGTCACCACGCTGCGCCCCCACACCGTCTACGGCCGCATTCCGGCCGCTCAGTACGTGGCGCCGGGCGCCTACAGCAGCACCATCACGGTGACCGTGACGTACTGAAAGCTCAACCCCTCAGCATGCCCGCCAGCCGCTTGGCGATGAGCTCGTCAGCCTGCGCCATGATCCGGTCGATGAGCTCCGCGCAGCTGGGCACGTCGTGGATCAGCCCGGCCACCATGCCGCAGCTCCAGGCGCCGGCGTCCATGTGGCCCTCGGTCATCACCTTCGGGTAGATGCCGGCGACCTGGTCCATGATGTCGTCGATCTTCAGCGCGTCGCCCTTGGCGCGCTCGATCTCCATGAGGCGCTCGACGCCCGCGTTGTTGATCACGCGCTCGGTGTTGCGCAGCGAACGCATGATCAGGCGCGTGTCGAGTTCCGAGGCGCTGACGATGGCCTGCTTCACGTTGGCGTGCACCGGCGCTTCCTTGGTGGCGATGAAGCGCGTGCCCATGTTCATGCCCTCGGCGCCCAGCGCGAGCGCGGCCACGAGGCTGCGGCCGTCGGCCATGCCGCCCGAGGCGACGAACGGGATCTTCAGTTCTTCGGCCGCGCGCGGCAGCAGGATCATGTTGGGCACGTCGTCTTCGCCGGGGTGGCCGCCGCACTCGAAGCCGTCGACGCTCACGGCGTCGCAGCCGATGCGCTCGGCCTTGAGCGCGTGGCGCACCGAGGTGCACTTGTGGATCACCTTGATGCCCGCGGCCTTCAGCGCAGGCATGTAGGCCTCGGGGCTGCGGCCCGCGGTTTCCACGGCCTTGATGCCGCCCTCGACGATGGCCGCGATGTACTCGGGGTACGGCGGCGAGGCAAAGGTCGGCAGGAAGGTGAGGTTCACGCCGAAGGGCTTGTCGGTCATCTCGTGGCAGCGCGCGATCTCGCGCGCCAGCAGCTCGGGCGTCTTCTGCGTGAGGCCCGTGATGATCCCCAGGCCGCCGGCGTTGGAGACGGCCGCGGCCAGCTCGGCGAAGCCGACGTAGTGCATGCCGCCCTGGATGATGGGGTGGCGGATGCCGAAGAGTTCGGTGATGCGGGTTTTCAAGAGAACGTCCTTTGGTCGGGGTTGCTGGGAAGGAAAGAGAGAAAAAAATCAGGGCGGCGAGATGACGCGCAGCACGTCGCGCGCCATCGCCTTCATCCAGGCCGTGTCGCTCTTCAGCGCAGGCTCGGCGAAGGTCTTGGCAAAGGTGGGCCGTGCCATCTTGGCGTAGTTCAGCGTGCCGAAGATGAGCGTGAGCACCACCACGGCCGACAGGTCGTCGCGCACGAGGCCGGCCGCCTGCGCCGCGGCCACCAGGCCCAGGCTGGCTTGCAGGAAGCCTTCGAGCGGCCGGGTCTGCGCATGCTGGATGCGCTCGGCGTTGTCGAGCAGTTCGCGCGTGACGAGCTTGAAGCCCGTGGGCCGCGCGTGCATCCATTCGACCTGCAGCGCGACGAACGCCTGCAGCCGCGCGGGCAGGTCGGGGGCCGCCTCGACGCGCTTGCAGATGCGCGCCGTCAGGTCCTCGGCCTGCTTTTCGAGCACGGCGCGGTACAGCACCTCCTTGCTCGGGAAGTGATGCAGCAGCCCCGGGTTGCCGACCTCGCAGTCGCGCGCGATGGCCGACAACGACGCGCCCTGGAAGCCGTGGTCGGCAAAGTGCTGCTCGGCGCGCGCGAGGATCGTTTCTTTACGGGAAGGGGCAAGGGTGGCCATCGGGCGGTTCTGGATTGCGTCACGCAGACGAGCGCATGCCGCGAAGACGCGACCGGCGATCAGACGCGATGCGCGCCATTCTTTCTTGTGTCTTGGGGTCTGGTTGTTGCACGCGCGACACCCTCGCGCGTCAGCGTGCGGCCGGCATGGCCGCCACCTGCTGCGCGAGCTGCGCATGGAAGCGCGGCGCGCTGTACTCGAAGGTGCCGAAGCTGAGCGCGTCGTTCGCGCCCGACGCCAGCCCGGCCTGGATCGATTCGGCCAGCGCGTAGTCTTCCGCGAGCGTGCGGCGGTACAGCGCCACGTTCGCGTCCCAGTGCGCGGTCGCCTTCTCCGAGGCCGGCGCCTCGGGAATCAGCGTGAGCTCGTGCACGCGCGTGCGCGTGGCGCCCAGCGGCTCCAGCATGCTGAGCTGCGCGTGGTCGGGCTGCACCAGGATGGTCGTGTTGGGAAAGAAGAAGTAGGTCAGGTTGCCGTAGCGGCGCGGGTCGAAGCCGGCGGCGTCGGGCCGGTGTTCCTGGAACTTCGACTTGAGCAGGTACAGGCGCCGGTTCAGGTCGAACTCGTCGATCACCTGCAGGTTGTGCAGGAACATGTGGGCGATGGTCTCGCGGTGTGCCACCTTGAAGTGGTAGGCCTCGAAGGAACCGTCGACCAGCAGCTTCCAGTTGGCCTCGACCTCGTACGTGCGCGGCGCATAGGCCACGGGCGTGCGCAGCCCGGCCAGCGATTCGAGGTTGTCCATGAGCGCGCCCAGGTGCGCGCCGGGGTCGCTGTCCGCCCGCGACGGATCGCACACGACCCAGACCACGCCCGCGCGCTCGACCGTGGCCAGCCGGCGCAGGCCCGACTCGTCCTGCTTCAGGCAGGGAAAGCCGAAGGACTCGGGCACGCCGCGCAAGGCACCGTCGGGCTTGTAGGTCCATGCGTGGTACGGGCAGACGAAGGCGCGCGCCTCGCTGCCGCTGCCCTCGGGCACCACGCGCGCGCCGCGGTGGCGGCACACGTTGAGAAACGCCTGCACCTGCCCGCTCTCCTGGCGCACCAGCAGCAGCGGCACGCCGGTGTGCGTGAGCGACAGCCACGCGCCCGGCGAGGCGAGCGAGGCGCTGGCGGCCACCGGCTGCGGATGCCGCTGCAGCAAGCGCCGCTCGCCGCGTGCGATGGCCTCGTCGGTGTACTGGCCGACCGGCACGCGGTCGCCCTCTCCTTGCGCGTCGGCGCGCCCGGCCTGCAGAGCCGTGGTCGCTCGGCGATGGAGTTCGGCTGCGAAGTTCTCGCTCATCGGGGGCTTTCGGTTCGATGCGATGCAGCCCGGTGAGCTGCGCGATCGGCTCAGTCTACCGACTGACCAGTCGGTACGTCAACCGCCCCCCGGGAAGCGGTGGAAGCGGTATCAGGCCGGCTTGCGCAGGAAGCCCTGCTGCGCCCCATTGCGGTTGGGCGCAAAGCCGTTGGCCTGCAGCGTCTCTTCGGTGGTCTCGTAGAACACGCCGATCTTCATGATCTCGCGCGCCTGCTGCGCGGTGGCGATGGGGCGGCCGAACTCGGTCGCGATGCGCACGAGCTGCTTGATCTGCTCGACCGAGCTCATCTTGCCGGTGCGGGTCTGGTTCCACAGCACGTCCTCGATGCCGCAGCGCACGTGCAGGCCCAGGGCGATGCCGATCATGTTCACGGGCAGCACGTTGAGCACCGAGCTCTCCACCGTGACCACCGCACCGTCGGGTGCGGCGCGCAAAAAGTTGGCCAGGTTGTAGATGTTCGCCTGGTCCATGCCGCCGCTGATGGCCACCCAGTTCATCACCAGCGGGCCCTTGTAGACGCCGCGGCGGATCATGCGTTCGATGGTCTCGAAGCTGTTGATGTTGTAGCACTGGAACTCGCTCTGGATGCCCGCGGCCGTGAGGCGGCGGATGTGCTCTTCCACCCAGCTGGGGTTCGAGGGCACGATCATGTCCCGGTACGTCGAATACAGCCGCGGGTCGCCGCGCGACAGGCCCTTGAAGTCGTCCAGGCCCGCGTGCTCGGTCACGTTCATCTGCGTGGTGTTGACGGTCACCGTGACCTGGTCGGGCCTGGGCGTGAGTTCGGCCAGCATGTGGCGCGTGTCGTCGCTGAGCCACTTGGCGGCGGCACCGTCGTCCTCGGGCGCGAAGCTGATGGAGCCGCCCACCTGGATGATCATCTCGGGCACGCGCGCGCGCACGCCGGCGATCAGCTCGTTGAACATCGACAGGCGCTTGCTGCCCTTGCCGTTGGCCTCGCGCACATGCAGGTGCAGCACGGTGGCGCCGGCTTCGTAGCAGTCGACCGCCTTCTGGATCTGCTCTTCCATCGTGACCGGAATGTCTTCCGGGAAGTCGGCGGGAATCCAGCCCGGCGCATAGGGCGCGGCCGTGATGATCAGGGGCTGCTGGTTCTCGGGATACAGGTGGCCGTCGAGGAAGTTCATGGGGTTGTCTCCGGTGAAAAAGGTTGCGCTTGCAGCCAAAGTTTCTGGCTCAGCTGCGAAAACTTCTTGCTCATCGGGGGCGCGATTTTGTCTTTCTGGGGCATTGGAACGGCGCGTGCAAAGACAGGGTTCGCTGTCGCGATCCGGTAAGTGGCCGACGCGTGGCGCCAAGCATCCAGCAGCGGTGGCGCCGCAGAATCCGCACGCCTTTGTCTCTTCCACCTGAGGACGAACCATGTGTGTGCATCTGCTGCGAGCCTCCCTCCTCTTCCTGGCCGCGCTGTGCTGCGGCACGGCCTCGGCCCAGGCCTGGCCCGACAAGCCCCTCCGGCTGATCGTTCCCGCGCCGCCGGGCGGCATCTCCGACGCGGCGGCGCGGCTGCTCGCCGAACAGCTGCGCACGAACCTCGGCCAGACCGTGCTGGTGGACAACAAGCCGGGCGGCTCCGCCGTCATCGCCGAGCGCGCGCTGATGGCCGCGCCGGCCGACGGCTACACGCTGATGGTCGGGCCGTCGAGCGTGCTGTCCGACATTCCGCTCACGGTGAAGACGCCCTTCGACCCGCTCAAGACCTTCACCTACGTCGGCGAGGTGACGGGCATGTTCCATGTGCTGGTGGCCAATGCCGGCTTCCCGCCGAACACGGTGAACGACCTGCTGGCACATGCCAAGGCGCATCCGCGCTCGGTCAGCGTGGCCAACCTGAGCACGGGCACACGCTCCAACCTGCTGGGCGAGATGCTGCGCGCGCGCAGCGGCAACGACATCCTCGTGGTGCCGTACAAGGGCTCGGCGCCGGCGCTGGTCGACCTCATGGGCAACCAGGTGCAGCTGACCTTCGAGGCGGTGAGCAACGTCACTTCGCTGATCCGCAGCGGCAAGATCAAGGCGCTGGCCGTGGCGTCGTCCAAACGCTCGCGCTTCCTGCCCGACGTGCCCACCTTCGGCGAGCTGGGCCTGCCCGACTTCGTGATGCCCGACGCGAGCGTGGGCGTGTTCGTGCTCAGCAGCATGCCGCCGGCGCTGCAGGAGAAAATCCGCGCCGAGGTGGCCCGCGCCGTGCAGGCGCCGAAGTTCCGCGAGGCGCTGCTCGCGCAGAATTACGATCCACCGCGCGAGATGTCGCTGCAGCAGCTGCGCCAGACGCTGGACGCCACGACCGCCCACAATCGGGCCATCATCGAGAAACTGCAACTCAAGATCAGCCCCGAGTGAACACGGGGCCTCTGCCAAAGAAGCCACCATGAAGCACCTCGGTCGACTGATGCGCAGCGCGAGCCTCAGCGGCTACGTGGAGCTGGTGCAGTCGCTCGGCCGCGACCCGCATGCCTTCATGCGCACCGTGGGGCTGAAGGCGCAGCTGCTCGAGCACCCCGAGACGCTGATCCCGGGCGACGCGGTGCGCGAGCTGCTCGAGATCACCGCGCGCGCCACGCGCACCGAAGATTTCGCGCTGCGGCTGGCGGCGCAGCGCAAGCTCTCGGCGCTGGGCCCCATCAGCGTCGTGCTCAAGGAAGAGCCCACGCCGCGCGACGCGCTCGACACGCTGGGCCGCTACCTGAAGCTGGTGAACGCCTCGCTGAGCTTTCGCCTCGAGGACACGGGCGACATGGTCATCATCCAGGAAGACCTGCTGCCCAGCCCCGGACTGCCGATGCGCCAGTCGATGGAGCTGGCCGTGGGCATCATGTTCCGCATCCTCGGCGAGCTGATCGATCCGCAGTGGCGCCCGCAGCAGGTGTGCTTCACGCACCGCCCGCCGGCGGACATGGCGGCGCACCGCGCCTTCTTCGGTCGCAACGTCAAGTTCAACCAGGATTTCAACGGCCTCGTGTGCCTGGCGGCCGACCTGCGCAAGCCACGCGAATCGGGCGACCAGGGCGTGGCGCGTTTCGCGCGCGAGTACCTCGAAGCCGCGCTGAAAGACCGCGGCGAGAGCACGCGCGAAGCCTGCCGCGAACTCATCCTCGCGCTCATGCCCGGCGGCGGTTGCACGGCGCAGGAAGTGGCGCGGCACCTGCGCGTGGACCGTCGCACGCTGCACCGCCGGCTCGAGGCCGAAGGCCTCACCTTCAGCCGCCTGCTCGACGATGTGCGCTCCGACCTCGTGAAGCGCCATCTGCGCGACAGCGACCTGCCGCTGAGCGAGGTGGCCGAGCTGCTGGGGTTTTCGGGGCCCAGCAGCTTCAGCCACTGGTTCCGCCACCACTTCGGCTGCAGCGCCTCGCAGTGGAGCAAGCAGACGGCCGGCGCGGTGGCTCAGGGCGCGGTGCGCGCGTTCTGAACCAAGTCTTCGTGGCGCAGGGCATGCGCGATGCCCTCCAGCAGGCGCCAGGCGGCGCGCGTGAAGCGCCTCGTCATCGCCATCGCCATCGTCTTTCTCAGGCCGCCTTGCGCAGGAAGCCCTGGTTGCCCCCGTTGCGGTTCGGCGCGAAGCCGTTGGCGGCGAGCGATTCTTCGGCCGTCTCGTAGAAGACGCCGATCTTCGAGATCTCGCGCGCCTGCTGCGCCGTGGCGATGGGGCGGCCGAACTGGCGCGAGATGGCGACCAGCTGCTCGATCTGCGCCACCGTGCCGATCTTGGCGGTGCGCGTCTGGTTCCACAGCACGTCCTCGGTGCCGCAGCGCACATGCAGGCCCATCGCGATGCCCATCATGTTCACGGGCAGCACGTTGCGCACCGAGCTTTCCACCGTGAGCACGGCGCCGTCGGGCACGGCGCGCACGAAGTTGGCCAGGTTGTAGATGTTCGGCGCGTCCATGCCGCCGCTGATCGCCACCCAGTTCATCACCAGCGGGCCCTTGTAGACGCCGCGCCGCATGAGCCGTTCGACCGACTCGAAGCTGTTGATGTTGTAGCACTGGAAGGCGCTCTGGATGCCCGCCTTCGTGAGGCGGCGGATGTGCTCCTCGACCCAGCCCGGTTGCGCCGGCACCGTCATTTCCTTGTAGGCCTCGAAGATGGCCGGGATCTCGCGCGAGGTGCCCTTGAAGTCGGCCAGCTCGGCGTGTTCGGTGACGTTCATCTGCGAGGTGTTGACCGTCACCGTCACCTGGTCGGGCGTGGGCTCCAGCTCGGCCAGCATGTGGCGCGTGTCGTCGCTGAGCCACTTGGCGGCGGCGCCTTCGCTCTCGGGTGCGAAGCTGATCGAGCCGCCCACCTGGATGATCATTTCGGGCACGCGCGCGCGCACGCCGGCGATCAGCTCGTTGAACTTCGACAGGCGTTTGCTGCCCTTGCCGTCGAGTTCGCGCACATGCAGGTGCAGCACCGTGGCGCCGGCGTTGTAGCAGTCGACCGCCTTCTGGATCTGCTCTTCCATCGTGACCGGGATCTCGCCTGGGAAATCGGAAGGAAGCCAGCCCGGTGCATAGGGCGCGGCGGTGATGATCAGCGGCTGCTGGTTTTCGGGAAAGAGGTGGCCGTCGAGGAAGTTCATGGCGTGCGTCTGTCAGGTTGCGAGGGGGGCGATGCTCAGTACGGCACGTCGCCGACGATGCCGGCGCGTTCCATCTTTCGCGGCGCGGGCCAGTAGTCGTTCAGTGCGTAGTGCTGCGTGCTGCGGTTGTCCCAGACGACCACGTCGCCCGGCTGCCACGACCAGCGCACCTGGTACTCGGGAATGGTGGCGCGGCTAAGCAGGTAGTTCAGCAGCAGCGCCGCGCCCGGTGTCTTGTCGATGCCGTGGCGCACGTTCTCAGGGGTGCTGTAGTTCACGAAGTGCGTGGTGAAGCTGCCCACGTAGAGCACCTTCTCGCCGGTCTCGGGGTGCGTGCGCACCACGGGGTGCTCCACGGGCGGATGGTCCTGGCCCAGCTTGAGGCGCGCTTCCATCGGCATCACGGCGCCGAACGAATGCTCGATGCTGGCCTTGGCGCGCAGCTTGCCGATCTTCTGTTTGATCTCGTCGGGCAGCTCGTCGTGCGCCTGCACCATGTTCACCCAGATGGTGTCGCCACCGACCTCGGGGCATTCGATGCAGCGCAGCACCGCGCCCATGGCGGGGCTCTGGCGCCACAGGCCGTCGCAGTGGTAGGTGTTCTCGTAGCTGTGCTTGTTGTCGCTGCGGTAGATGCGCACGAGGCCGGGGTGCTCGGGGTCGCTGCCGACCACGGGGTGGTCTTCCAGTTCGCCGAAGCAGCGTGCGAAGGCGACGTGCTCGGCGCGCTCGATGTCCTGGCCGCGAAAGAAAAGCACCTTGTGCTTGAGCAGCGCGGCGCGGATCGACGCAAAGCACTCGGGGTCGCGCGAGGCCTCGCCCAGGTGGACGTCCGAGATTTCGGCGCCGATGGACGGCGTGAGGGGTCTGATCTTCATGAGAGGTCTCCGATGGAATGGCGCGTGCCGCTCAGTTCGCCTGGATACGGTACTTCTTGACGATGGCCGCGTTGCGCTCGGACAGCGCCTTCGTCTCGGCGATGAGCGCGGGCGTGTCGACGCTGAGCTCGGGCTCCAGGCCCACGTCGAGCAGCTTCTGCTGCACGGCGGGCGCCTGGCCGGCCTTCTCGATCGCGGCATGGAGCTTGGCCATCACGTCGGCCGGCAGCTTGGCCGAGCCGATGAAGCCGACCCAGCCGCGGAACTGCAGGTCGGGGTAGCCCAGTTCGGTGGTGGTGGGCAGGTCGGGCAGGAAGCGCGAGCGGGTCTTGCCGGTGAAGGCATAGGGGCGCAGCTTGCCGGCCTTGATGAGCGGCATCGAGGTGAGCATGCCGTCGAACATCAGGTCGACCTGGCCGCCCAGCAGGTCCTGCAGCGCGGGCGGCGAGCCGGGGTAGCCGATGTGCTGCAGGTCGAGCCCGGCGCGGTCGCTGAGGATGAGGCCCGCGTACTGCGACACGGTGCCGGGGCTGTAGCTGGCGAAGCTGGCCTTGCCCTTGCGCGTCTTCAGTTCGGCGACGAGGCCCTGGAAATCCTTGGCCGGGAAGTTCGCGGCCGTGACGAGCACCACGCCCGAGCGCGCCACCGAGCCGATGGGCACCACGTCCTTGAGCGGATCGAAGGGCATCTTCACGACCTGCGGCGTCTCGGCCAGCACGTTGCTCGCGGCCATCACGATGGTGTTGCCGTCGGCCGGCGCCTGCAGCATGGCCTGCAGGCCGATGGAGCCGCCCGCGCCGGGGCGGTTCTCGACGATCACGGGGCGGCCGATGTCCAGCGCCATCTGCTGCCCGACGACGCGGGCCACGATGTCCATCGTGCCGCCCGGCGGCGCGGGAACGATGAGCTTGACGGGCTTGTCGCCCAGCGCCCAGGCCCCGAGTGCCATCGAGCATCCGACCAGCGCCACGGCGGCGGCGCGTGCAAATTGCAGCAGTTTCATGGGGGTGTCTCCGGTTGTTGTCTTGCAGGCCTCGGTGGGCCGATACCGCCAGTATCCGGCGCACCCCGCCCGCATTTCTTGCTTTATTGGGGCATCGATTTGCCAATTTGGGACATCGCCAAGACCACGCTTCCCGCCGCCGCCACGCGCCGCAAGAATCCGTTCCATACAGCCCCCACACACCTCAGGAGACGCACCATGAACCAGGCCATCCGCTTCCACGAGACCGGCAGCGCCGACGTGCTCAAGCTCGAACACGTCGAGGTCGGCGAGCCCGGCCCGGGCCAGGCGCGCGTGCGCCACAGCCTCATCGCCGTCAACTTCATCGACATCTACTTTCGTACGGGGCGCTATCCGCTGGCGCTGCCCAACGGGCTCGGTTCCGACGCCGTGGGCGTGGTCGAAGCCGTGGGGCCGGGCGTGACCGACATCCGCGTGGGCGATCGCGTGGGCTACCTCATCGGGCCGCAGGGGGCGTACTCGCAAGTGCGTGTGATGCCCGCCGATGTGCTCATTCCGCTGCCCGATGGCATCTCCGATCGCACCGCCGCCACGTTGATGATGAAGGGCATGACGGCGCAGTACCTGTTCCGCCAGGTCTATCCATTGAAGGGTGGCGAGACGATCCTGTACCACGCAGCCGCCGGTGGCGTGGGCCTCATCGCCTGCCAGTGGGCACGTGCGATGGGCGTGACGATGATCGGCACCGTCAGCACCGACGAGAAAGCTGCCGTCGCCAAGGCCAACGGCTGCACGCACACCATCGTGACCTCGCGCGAGAACATCGCCCAGCGCGTGCGCGAGATCACCGAGGGCAAGGGCGTTCCCGTCGTGTACGACTCGGTGGGGAAAGACACGCTGGAGGCTTCACTCGATTGCCTGCAGCCGCGCGGCACGCTCGTGAGCAATGGCACGTCGTCGGGCGCCGTGGTCCTCGACACCAAGCTGCTGGCGGCGAAGGGCTCGATCTGGCTCACGCGGCCGGCGATGGTGCACTACATCCATCCACGCCCGCACATGCTGAGCATGGCCGACGAACTCTTCGGCCACGTGCTGGCCGGCCGCATCGTGAGCGAGCCCCAGCAGAGCTTCGCACTGGCCGACGCCGCCGAGGCACACCGCGCGCTCGAAGGCCGCAAGACCACCGGCGCCACCGTGCTCGTGCCCTGAGAACTGCCACGTGCGGACTTGCGATGCCCTCCCTGGTCCGCGCGGCAAGCCTCACCCACTACAGCGAGGTCGCCCGCGCCAGCGGCCTCGACCCGGCGCGCATGCTCCTGGACGCCGGCCTGAGCCCCCGCGTGCTGGACGAGCCCGACCTGATGATTCCGGTCGACCGCGTCGCCGCGCTGCTGCAGGCCTCGGCCGAGCGTTCGGGCAACGAAGCCTTCGGGCTGTGCATGGCCGAGGGGCGGCGGCTGTCGAACCTCGGGGCCGTCGGCCTGCTGGTGCGCGAGCAGCCGACGCTGCGCGATTCGCTCGACGTGCTGATGCGCTACCAGCCGCTGCTCAACGGCTCGCTGTCGCTGATGGTCGAGGCCTTCGGCCAGGTGGTGGTCATCCGCGAGGAAGTGCAGCCCGGCAAGGCGCACCGCGCCACGCGCCAGCGCATCGAACTGGCGCTGGGCGTGATGCTGCGCCTGCTGCGCCAGTTTCTCGGCGCCGACTGGCAGCCCCGGCGCGTGTGCCTGGCGCACCCCGCGCCGCGCGACCTGCGCACGCACCACCGCGTGCTGGGCGCGGCCGTCGCCTTCGACCAGGACTTCCACGGCATCGTCTGCGCGCGCGACGACCTGGACGCGCCCAACCCCTCGGCCGACCCGGCCATGGCACGCTATGCGCGGCAGCTGCTCGACGCGGCGGCGCCTGCGCCCGGCGACGCGCTGCCGGGCGACGTGCGGCGCGCGGTGCTGCTGCTCCTGCCCAGCGGGCGCTGCAGCATCGCGCAGGTGTCGGCGCACGTGGGCGTGGAATGCCGCACGATCCAGCGCCGGCTCGCGGACGACGGGCAGAGCTTCTCGGCCATCGTCAACGACGTGCGCAAGGAACTCGCCGTGCGCCATGTGCTGGAGGGCGACCGCCCGTTGGCCGAGGTCGCGGGGCTGCTGGGCTTCTGCGCGCCCAGCGGGCTGTCGCGCTGGTTCCATGCGCAGTACGGCTGCAGCGCGAAGGCCAGCCGCGCGCGGCGGGGGGCGCCGCGCCGCGCTTCGGCCTCGCGCGATTGACGTGGAGAATCGGGCCCGTTCTTCCCTCCACGAGCACGAACGAGCCTTGGCCACTTTCCCGCCCCCCGATGCGAGCGGCGCCCCGCGCGACCTGCTGCTCAAGGTGACGCCGCCCCGTGTCCCGCGTCACCTGGTCTCGCGCGCGCGGCTCCTGTCGAGCGCCGACGCGCTGCGCGACCACGCCGTGTGCGTGGTGCAGGCGCCCTCGGGCTTCGGCAAGACCTCGCTGCTGGCGCAGTGGCGCCTGGAGTACCTGGGCCTGGGCGTGCCGGTCGGCTGGGTCTCGGCGCAGAGCCAGGACGACCCGGGCCGGCTGGTGCAGAGCCTGGCGCTGGCGCTGCGCGTCGCCATGGGGCGTCCCGCGTTCGGGCGCAGCCTGTTCCAGGACGACCGGCCCGGCACGCTCGGCAGCGTCACCGCGCTGCTGGCCGAGCTGGCGCAGGCGGCCTTGAACGTGGTGCTGGTCATCGACGAGGCCGACCGCCTGCCGCCCGCCTCGCGCGAGGCGCTGGCCTACCTGCTGCGCAACGCGCCGCCCAACGTGCGCACGCTCATTGCCACGCGCCCCGACGGCCGGCTCGACATCGAGGACCTCGTGGCCTACGGGCAGTGCGTGGAGATCGGCCCGGCGCTGCTGAAGTTCAGCCTCGACGAGACGCTGCAGCTGGTGCAGGCGCGCTTCGGCGCGCGCGTCGACCGCAACACCGCCGCCCGGCTGCACGAGCTGACCGAAGGCTGGCCGCTGGGCCTGCAGCTGGCCACGACCATCATCGCGCGCGGGGCCGACGCGCACGCCGCGCACACGGTACTTGGCGACATGACGGCCGCCGCCGGCGAGCTGCAGGGCGAGCTGGTGCGGCTGCTGCTGGTCAACCTCGACCCCGACGATCGCGACTTCCTGGCCCGCATCGCCGTGCTCGACCTGCTGCACCCGAGCTGTGCCGCGCCGTCTCCGGCGTCGACGACGCCGCGGCGGCGCGGCTGGCGCGGCTGAGCAACGACACGCCGGTGTTCGCCGCCGCCGAAGGGGCGAGTGGCTGCGCATGCATGCGCTGGCGCGCGACGTGCTGCGCCAGCGTTTTGCCGCGCTCGACGCCGCCGAGCAGGTGGCGGCGCATGCGCGCGCGGCGCAGTGGCTGGCCGCGCACGAGCTGCTCGACGAGGCCGCCCACCACGCGCTGAGCGCGGGCCAGCACCAGACCGCCTACGAGCTCGCGGAGCGCAGCCTGTACGAATCGCTCATGCGGCGCGGCCGGCAGGCCACGGTGCTCGAATGGATGGCGCAGATGCCCGCCGACGAACTCGACCGCCGCCCGCGCCTGCTGCTGGCCGCGGCATGGACGCTGGCGTCGAGCGAGCGGCACGAAGAAGCCGGCCGCTTCGTGGCGCGCATCCTCGCGCAGCCCGATGTGAGCGATGCGCTGCGCTGCGAATGCGCGCTGATCCTCGGCGGCGCCGCCGTGTTCGCGGACGACCCCGACCGCTTCGTCGAACTGCACGCGCCCTGGACCGAGGCCGTGCCGCTGACCGACCCGCTGCTGCTGCAGTCGCATGCCAACCGCATGGCCTACCGCGCGCTGCTCGAGGGCGAGCCGGCGCTGGCCCGCCTGCGCCAGCAGCAGGCCCTGCGCGGGCACCCGGGCCACGGCGTCGACTACATCCGGCGCTGGAGCGAGCTGGTCATCGGCCTGAGCTATGCGTGGGAAGGCCAGGTGCTGCTGGCCGAACAGCTGCTGCGCCCCGCCGTGGCCGGCGCCGAGGCCGAGATGGGCCGGCGCCACCGCTTCAGCTGCAACCTGGCCGCGCTGCTCGCGTCGGTGGCCTGGGAGCGCGACCTGCCGGGCGACGCCGCCACGCTGCTGGCCGACCGCCTCGACGTGCTGGAGCACAGCGGCCTGCCCGAATCGCTGCTGCAGGCCTACCGCACGGCGGCGCGCATCGCGGCGGCCGAAGGCGCCGAGCACCGCGCGCTGGAACTGCTGGACGCGCTGGACGCAGCCGGCGCCGCGCGGCGCCTGCCGCGGCTGCGCATCGCCAGCCTGGCCGAGCAGGTGCGCCTGCATGCGCAGCGCCACCGCGCCCAGACCTGCCGCGAGCTGTGCGAACGCATCGACGCGCAATTGGCCGACCCCACGCTGCCGCAGGGCCCGCTGTGGCGGCGCAGCGTGGAAGCGCTGCGCGACGTGGCACGTGCCCACGCGGCCATCGCCGCGCGCGACTGGCCCGACGCCCTCGCGAAGCTGGCGCGTGCCGACGAACAGGCGCGCCAGCGCAAGCAGGGCGGCCTGCACATCGAGCTGCTGGGGCTGCGCGCGCTGGCGCTGGAGCGCTGCGGCCAGCCGGCGCAGGCGCTGCTGCGCGAGGCCATGGACCTGGCGCGCGCCTACGGACTGCAGCGCGTGTTCTCCGACGCACACCCCGAGCTGGGCGCCTGGGTCGGCACGCTCGCGGCCGAGGGCGCGCAGGCCGAGATCGCGGTCGCCCCGCTCGTGCCCGCCGCGCCGCCGGCGTCCGCGCCTGCGGCACCGGCGTCGCCCGGCGCCGTGCTCACGCCCAAGGAGGGCGAGGTGCTGGTGCTGCTGGCGCGCAACCTGTCGAACAAGGAAATCGGGCGCGCCATGCAGGTGGGCGAAACCACCGTCAAGTGGCATGTGAAGAACCTGTTCGCCAAGCTCGACGCGGGCACGCGCACGCAGGTGGTGCAGCGCGCGCGCATCCTGGGGCTGCTCGCCGCGGGGCACTGAGGGCTCGCCGCCAGGCACCGAGGGTTTCTCCCTCCCCTCCGGGGCCGTCTCCCCCTCCTGCGAGGAGGGGGCGCGCGCAGGGGCCCCGACCTATTCTTGCTTCCAGCACGGTCACCGCCGCACAGCGGCACCCCACGACCGGCACAGGAGACAAGACAATGGGTTCCACGATCCAGCCAGGCCTCTCGAACGGGGCCCCCGCCGTGCACACGCGCGGCATCCAGGTCCACCCCGTGACCTGCGCCATCGGCGCCGAGCTGCGCCACGTGTCGCTGGCCGAAGCCTCGCGCGACGCCGGCCTGGCGGCCGAGATCCGCGCGCTGCTGGTGCAGCACAAGGTGCTGTTCTTCCGCCAGCAGGAACTCACGCGCGCCGAGCACGTCACCTTCGCCCGCCACTTCGGCGAGCTCGAGGACCACCCCGTGGTCGGCAGCGACCCCGAGCACCCGGGCCTCGTGCGCATCTACAAGAACCCCGAGACGCCGGTCGACCGCTACGAGAACAGCTGGCACACCGACGCCACCTGGCGCGAGAAGCCGCCCTTCGGCTGCGTGCTGCGTTGCGTCGAGTGCCCGCCGGTGGGCGGCGACACCATGTGGGCCAACATGGCGCGGGCCTTCGAGAAGCTGCCCGCGCACATCCAGCAGCAGATCGCGGGGCTGCGCGCGCGCCACAGCATCGAGGCCACCTTCGGCGCCGCGATGCCGATCGAGAAGCGCCTGGCGCTGAAGGCCCAGTTTCCCGACGCCGAGCACCCGGTGGTGCGCACGCACCCCGACACGGGCGAGAAGATTTTGTTCGTCAACGGCTTCACGACCCACTTCACCAACTTCCACACGCCGGCCAACGTGCGCTACGGGCAGGACTACCAGCCCGGCGCCGCCCTGCTGCTGGCCTACCTCGTGAGCCAGGTGCAGATCCCCGAGTACCAGGTGCGCTGGCGCTGGCAGCCGGGCGACGTGGCCATGTGGGACAACCGTTCGACCCAGCACTACGCGGTCATGGACTACCCGCCCTGCCATCGAAAGATGGAACGCGCCGGCATCGTCGGCGACGCGGTCTTCTGAGCGGGCACGTCCTGCGCCCTCTCCCTTCCTTCTTCCTTTCTCCCGAGGTCCTGCCATGAACTTTCTCGACGGCCATCTGTTCCCCGAAAACCAGCAGCCGCTGGTCATCACCGCCGCGCCCTACGCACCGTCGTGGGTGCCCGCCGACTTTCCGGAAGACATTCCCGTCACGATGGAACAGCAGGTCCAGAAGGCGGTCGACTGCTACAACGCCGGCGCCACGGTGCTGCACCTGCACGTGCGCGAACTCGACGGCAAGGGCAGCAAGCGGCTGTCGAAATTCAACGAACTGATCGCCGGCGTGCGCAAGGCCGTGCCCGAAATGATCATCCAGGTCGGCGGCTCGATCAGCTTCGCGCCCGAGAGCGAAGGCGCCGCCGCCAAGTGGCTCAGCGACGACACGCGCCACATGCTGGCCGAGCTGGAGCCCACGCCCGACCAGGTGACGGTGACCATCAACACCTCGCAGATGAACGTGGTCGAGCACTGGGACGACGCCGACACCCGGGGGACCTCGATGGAAGACCCCGAGGTCTACCGCGCCTACAAGGAAATGACCGTGCCCGCGCAGCCGGGCTGGGCCGAAGAGCACATCCGCCGCCTCACCAAGGCCGGCATCCAGAGCGCCTTCCAGTGCTACAACATCAACAGCTTCGACTCGGTCGAACGGCTCATGCGCCGCGGCGTCTACAAGGGCCCGCTGGTGATGAACTGGGTGGCCATCGGCGGCGGCATGGACGTGCCCAACATCTACAGCCTGGCCAACTTCGTGCGCGCCGTGCCCGACGGCGCGGTGCTCACGGTGGAAAGCTCCATGCGCAACGTGCTGCCCGTGAACATGATGGGCATCGCCATGGGCCTGCACGTGCGCTGCGGCATCGAGGACAACCTCTGGAACCAGTCGCGCTCCGCCAAGATGGGCACGGTAGCGCAGGTCGAGCAGCTGGTGGCCATCTCGCGCCAGTTCGGCCGCCCCATCGCCACCGCCAAGCAGGCGCGCGAGATTTCGAAGATCGGCGTGTTCTACGACACCGTCGAGGAATCGCTGGCGGCCAACGGCTTCGCGCCGAACCGCAACGGCGCGCAGCAGGGCTTCCTGCGCAAGGCGGCCTGAGCACCCCCACCCCCGGCACCAGAACACCTGGAGACATCGCGATGAAAAAAACCCACAACATCCTTCGCCGCCTGAAGCCCTGGGCAGCCGCCCTGGCCGCCGCGCCCCTGCTCGCCCATGCCTGGACCACCAAGCCGGTGCGGATCGTGGTGCCGGCGCCCGCGGGCGGCACCATGGACGTCGTGGCCCGCGTGTTGTCCGACGCCATTTCGGCCGAGATCGGGCAGCCGGTGATCGTCGACAACAAGCCGGGCGCCGGTGGCGCCATCGGGGTGCAGGCGCTCAACAGCGCGCCGCCCGACGGGCAGACCATCATGTTCATGGTCAGCAACATCCTGACCGAGATACCCCTGGTGATGAAGACCAGCTTCGACCCGGTCAAGGACGTGAAGCCGGTGACCATGGTGGCGCGTTCGGCGATGGTGCTGGTGAGCGCGCCGTCGGTGCCGGCCAACGACCTGAAGGGACTCATCGCCTACCTGAAGACCGGCAAGGGCAGCCCGGGCAGCTACGCCTCGTACTCCGCGGGCACCAGCTCGCACTACGCCGGCGCCATCTTTGCCCGCAAGGCGGGGCTGGACCTGCAGCACGTGCCGTTCCCGGGCTCGCCGCCGGCGCTGCAGAACCTGATGGGCAGCCAGGTCGACATCCTGTTCGACGGCATCGTCACGTCGCTGCCGCTGATCAAGGCCGGCAAGGTGAAGGTCTTCGGGGTCGGGGCCAAGACCCGGCTGGCCCAGCTGCCGGAGGTGCCCACGATGGCCGAGCAGGGCTTCGACGAGATCGACTTCTCGAACTGGGCCGGCGCCATCGTGTCGGCAAAGATGCCCGACGACCTCGTGAAGCGGATCAATGCGGTCCTCACGAGGGCCGCCTCCTCGCCGAAGGTGCGGGAGCGGCTCATCGCGCAGAACTTCGTGCCGATGACCAGCGAGAGCCCCGAGCAGCTCGCGAAGATCACGCATGACGAGTACGAGCGCAACGCGCGGAT
The DNA here is from genome assembly GCF_006323185.2 of Variovorax sp. KBS0712. Taxonomy (NCBI): domain Bacteria; kingdom Pseudomonadati; phylum Pseudomonadota; class Betaproteobacteria; order Burkholderiales; family Comamonadaceae; genus Variovorax; species Variovorax sp. KBS0712. The sequence goes on from NZ_VCCD02000002.1 coordinate 474,429, forward strand.
CGTCAAGACCTACAACATCCAGCTCAACCAGTGAGGGTGCAGGCCGACATGACTGCTCCCACCGTCCTCATCGTTCCCGGCCTGCGCGACGCCGTCGCCAGCCACTGGCAGACCCTGCTCGCCGCACGCCTGCCGCGCGTGCGCGCGGTGCCGCCCATGGGCCGCGACGACCTCGACTGCGCCGCGCGCGTGGCAGCCATCGAGCGCGAGGCGCAGGCGGTCGAGGGGCCGCTGGTCGTCGTGGCGCACAGCGGCGGCGTCGTGATGCTGGCGCACTGGGCGCAGCGCACGCGCCGGCCGGTGCGCGGCGCCCTGCTGGCCACGCCGCCCGACTTCGAGCGGCCGATGCCCGAGGGCTACCCCAGCGTCGAGGCCCTGCGCGCCGGCGGCTGGCTGCCGGTGCCGACCGGGCCGCTGCCGTTCCCGAGCATCGTGGCGGCCAGCCGCAACGACCCGCTGGCGCCGTTCGAGCGCGTGGTGCAGATGGCGCAAGGCTGGGGCAGCCGCCTGGTCGACCTCGGCGAGGTCGGCCACCTCAACCCCGCCTCGGGCTACGGCGAATGGCCGGGCGCGCAGGCCTTCATCGACGAACTCTCGGCGGGCTGAGCCCTTTCTGCCCGCCTTCCCTTCCTACCGAAAGAAATTCCCATGGTCCAAGCCATCCGCTTCCACGAGACCGGCAGCGCCGACGTGCTCAAGCTCGAACACGTCGAGGTCGGCGAACCCGGCCCGGGCCAGGCGCGCGTGCGCCACAGCCTCATCGCCGTCAACTTCATCGACATCTACTTCCGCACCGGGCGCTATCCGCTCGCACTGCCCAATGGCCTGGGCTCCGATGCCGTGGGCGTAGTCGAGGCCGTGGGGCCCGGCGTGACCGACATTCGCGTGGGTGATCGTGTGGGCTATCTCATCGGGCCGCAGGGTGCGTATTCGCAAGTGCGTGTGATGCCCGCCGATGTGCTCATTCCGCTGCCCGATGGCATCTCCGATCGCACCGCCGCCACGTTGATGATGAAGGGCATGACGGCGCAGTACCTGTTCCGCCAGGTCTATCCATTGAAGGGTGGCGAGACGATCCTGTACCACGCAGCCGCCGGTGGCGTGGGCCTCATCGCCTGCCAGTGGGCACGTGCGATGGGCGTGACGATGATCGGCACCGTCAGCACCGACGAGAAAGCTGCCGTCGCCAAGGCCAACGGCTGCACGCACACCATCGTGACCTCGCGCGAGAACATCGCCCAGCGCGTGCGCGAGATCACCGAGGGCAAGGGCGTTCCCGTCGTGTACGACTCGGTGGGGAAAGACACGCTGGAGGCTTCACTCGATTGCCTGCAGCCGCGCGGCACGCTCGTGAGCAATGGCACGTCGTCGGGCGCCGTGGTCCTCGACACCAAGCTGCTGGCGGCGAAGGGCTCGATCTGGCTCACGCGGCCGGCGATGGTGCACTACATCCATCCACGCCCGCACATGCTGAGCATGGCCGACGAACTCTTCGGCCACGTGCTGGCCGGCCGCATCGTGAGCGAGCCCCAGCAGAGCTTCGCACTGGCCGACGCCGCCGAGGCACACCGCGCGCTCGAAGGCCGCAAGACCACCGGCGCCACCGTGCTCGTGCCCTGAGGTTTTCATGACCGCCTTGTCTGTCGCCGCATGGCCGGCGCGCGGCCGCCTGCTCTTTCCGGGCGTGCTCGCCTGCGCGGTGGTCGCCGCCGCGTCCACCTTTCTGTCGCAGCACTACGGTGCGCCGGTGATGCTGTTCGCGCTCATCCTCGGCATGGCGATGAACTTTCTTTCGGCCGAAGGCCCGTGCAAGCCCGGCATCGAGTTCACCGCGCGCCACGTGCTGCGCTGGGGCGTGGCGCTGCTCGGGCTGCGCATCACGGCCGCGCAGGTGGTGGCGCTGGGCTGGCACCCGGTGCTGCTGGTGGCGGTGTCGCTGGTGCTGACCATCGGGGTGTCGATGGTGGTGGCGCGGCTGATGGGCTTCAACGTGCTGTTCGGCCTGCTCAGCGGCGGTGCCACCGCGATCTGCGGCGCCTCGGCCGCGCTGGCGCTGGCCGCGGCGCTGCCGCCGCATCCGCTGAAGGAACGCGTCACGCTGTTCACGGTGGTGGGCGTGTCGGCGCTGTCGACGCTCACGATGATCGCCTACCCCCTGATCGCGCGCGCCCTCGGCATGGACGAACACACGGCCGGCGTGTTCCTGGGCGCCACCATCCACGACGTGGCGCAGGTGGTGGGCGCGGGCTACGGCATGTCGCAGGCCACGGGCGACACGGCCACGCTGGTCAAGCTGATGCGCGTGGCGGCGCTGCTGCCGGTCATCCTGTTCGCCGTGATGTTCACGCGCGCCACCGGCAAGGCCGTGGGGGGCCAGCGCCCGCCGCTGCTGCCGTGGTTCGCGGTGGCCTTCGCCGCGCTGGTGGCGCTCAACAGCACGGGCTGGCTGCCACCGCCCCTCGCCACCGCGGGCAGCGACCTGTCGCGCTGGTTCCTGGTGGCGGCGATGGCCGGCATCGGCATGAAGACGCAACTGCGCGAGCTGGTCGACGTGGGCCTCAAGCCGGTGGTGCTGATGGTCGGCGAGACCGTCTTCATCGCCGCGCTGGTGCTCGCGCTGCTGCGCTGGGCGCCCTGACACGCGTTTCGAATCCCGACGACGACACACCTACAACAACCAGGAGACAAGACCATGAAGAAGAAGACCCTCATCGCCGCCGCAGCCACGACCCTTGCTGCCGGCAGCGCCCTCGCCCAATCCTCGCTCACGCTGTTCGGCGTGATGGACGCGGGCGTGAGCCACTACCGCACCACCAGCAGTTCGTACAACCCGCTGCGCCCGGCCGAGCTGCGCCAGAGCCAGACCGTGCTGTCGCCCTCGGGCAATGCGTCGAGTCGCATCGGCTTTCGCGGCACCGAGGACCTGGGCGGCGGGCTGGCCGCGAGCTTCTGGCTGGAGGCGCCGCTGAGCAACGACACGGGCAGCGGCATCACCAACTTCGGACGCCGCTCCACGCTCAGCCTCAGCGGGCCCTTCGGCGAAGTGCGCCTGGGCCGCGACTACACAGCCTCGTTCTGGAACGACGCCGTGTTCGACCCCTTCAGCGTCAACGGCGTGGGCACCAACCTGATCGCGGTGGTCAACAGCAACATCGCGGCCTCGCGCGCGCTGGCCACGGGCGGCCTGCTGAACGGCGGGCTCTCGGCCGGCACCGACAGCTACCTGCGCACCAGCAACGCCATCAGCTACTTCCTGCCGCCGAACCTGGGCGGCTTCTACGGCCAGGTGCAGTACGCGCTGCACGAGAACACGAAGGTCAACAACACGCCCGACAGCCCCTCGCAGCGCGGGCGCTACGTGGGCGGTCGCATCGGCTGGGCCAGCGGCCCGGCCGACGTGGCGCTGGGCTACGGCGAGAGCACGCTGGCCAGCGCCGCCGCGCAGAGCGAGAAGATCAAGAGCCTGAACCTGGGCGCCTCCTACGACTTCGGCGTGGTGAAGGTGTTCGGCGAATGGTCGCGCGTGCGTGACGTGCGCCACAGCGCCACTCCCTTCGCCAACGGCGCGCTGCATCTGAGCGACCGCTACGACGGCCTCATGGCCGGCGTGAACGTGCCGCTGGGCGCGGGCGTGGTGCGCGCCTCGTATGCGCGCGTGCGCTTCGTCAACGGGCTGGGCCTGCCCGACGGCAATTCGTCGGTCAACAAGCTGGCGCTGGGCTACGTGCACAACCTCTCCAAGCGCACGGCGCTGTATGCCTCGGTGGCGCGCATCCACATCGCCAACGGCCGCAACAACCCGACGGTGATGGGCGTGACGCCGCTGGTGCTGAGCCTGCCGGCCATCTTCCCGCAGCCGGCCTACGCGACCACCAACGGCATGCAGCCGCACCGCGCGCTGGGCTACGACGTTGGTATTCGCATGGCCTTCTGAGCGCCTGACAACCGCGGCGGCGCCCCCGCGCCGTCGCTTCGGTGTGGCACGATCCACGGATGCTTCAACCGTCCCGCCGCATCCCGTACCGCACCTGGCCGGGCGCGCTCGCGATCCTCCTGGCCATTGCCGCGTACGTCGGCGGCCTCACCTTCTGGAACAACCACACGCCCGGCAGCCGGCCGCTGCCCGCGGGCGAGACGGTGTCGGTCGCCCACGCGCGCTTCGAGCCCGCGCCGGGCTGGCAGATGGACGTGTCGCGCTCCAAGGCCGGCCAGTCGCTCATGCTCTTCAAGGGCGGCCACAAGTTCCTCGTGACCACGCGCCTGTGGATGGGCGGGCCCGACGGCCCGATGGTGCGCCAGCAGCGGCTCATGGAGCGCGGCCAGGGCCTGACCGTCGAAGGCGACGTGTCCGACTTCGTCACCGGCTGGGGCCTGCAGGGCAAGACTTTTGCCTACTACGGCGCCAAGCTCGCCGGCCGCTTCTGGCAGGTGGTCGACACGCCGCGCCGCTCGTTGGTGCAGATCGACGTGTACGGCCCCACCGACGGCTTCAACGAAGCGCTGGCCGACGCCCGCAAGATGCTCGACTCGATGGACCTGGAGGCACCGCTGTGAGCACGACCACCGAAGCGCCCATCGCGACCCAGGAAGACGCCGATTGGCCGATCGGCACCGACTCGTTCTTCCAGCCGCAGCGCGCCGCGTTCTGGCTGCTGGCGGCGCTGATCCTCAACGGGCTGTTCTACACGGTGTCGATGTTCTCGCTGGGCTTTCGCGTGGTGCCCGTCACCGCGCTGCTGGGCCTGCTGGTGTGGGGCGGCTACACGGCGGCCTTCGTGCTGTTTTTCCGCACGCTCGACCTGCTGGAGCAGCACCCGCCCGAGGCCTACGTGCTGGCCTTTGCGTGGGGCGGGCTGGGCGCGGTGTACTTCGCGGCACCGGCCAACATCGCCATCCAGAGCCTGTGCGCCAAGCTGGTGTCGCCGGAGTTCGTGGCAGCGTGGGGGCCGGCCATCGCGGGGCCGATCACCGAGGAGTTCCTGAAGCTCGCGGGCGTGATCCTGCTGGTGCTGATCGCGCGCAACCAGTTCGAAACCTACCTGTCGGTGCTGATCGTCGGCGCCATGGCCGGGCTGGGCTTCCAGGTGATCGAGAACCTGAGCTACACGGTGAACAGCGCCGTGAACTTCCCGCTCGAGAACCAGGTTTACCCGGTGCTCTACCACCTGCTCATGCGCGGGCTGCTGAGCGGGCTGTGGAGCCACGCGGCCTACACGACCATCGCCTCGTTCGGCGTGGCGTGGTTCCTGCTGAACCCGCAGCGCTCGATGGCCGCGCGCATCGGCTGCGCCCTCTTCTACTTCGCGCTGGCGTGGGCCATGCACTTCATCTGGAACTCGCCGCTGCTCGAAGACCGCTTCGACGACGGTTTTGTCGGCATCGCGCTGCTGCTGATCGTCAAGGGCATTCCGGTGGTGATCGCCGCGGCCTTCGTCTGGCGCGCCGCCGCGCGCGAGAACGGCACCTACCTGCATGCGCTGGCCGCGTACTTCGTGCCCGAGCGCGAGCTGATCCGCGACGACGAATGGGTGCGCCTGGGCGCGCCGCTGCTGCGCTACCGCGTGCGCCGCGACATGGGCAAGGAATTCGGCAAGCGCGCCCGGCGCCTGAAGGCGCAGCTGCAGCGCGAGCAGCTGCGGCTCATCCTGAAGGCCGGCACGCATGGGCGCGGGCCGCAGACGCGGCGCCATGAAGTGGCGGTGCGCCGCCTGCGGGCCGAGCTCGACCTGCTCACCCGGCCGCAGGGCTGAGGGCCCCGTTCGCTTACTTCGCCGGCAGGTACAGGCGCGGATCGACGGCCTTGCCGCGGTAGCGGATCTCGAAGTGCAGCTTGGCGCGACCGCCCTCCGCCGGGCCGATCTCGGCGATCTTCTGGCCGCGCTGCACGCGCTGGCCCTGCTTCACGCCCACGGTGCCCACGTTGGTGTAGATCGACATGTAGGAGCCGCCGTGGTCGACCATGATCACGCTGCCGTAGCCGCGCATCGTTTCGGTCGCGGCCACCGAGCCGGCACCGATCGCATGTACGGGCTCGCCGCTGCTGCCGCCGATGTCCAGGCCCTTGTTGCTGTTGCCGTTGAAGCCGGCGATGACCGCGCCTTGCGTCGGCCAGCCCCAGTCGCTGCGCCGCGAGGCGGGCGGCACCACGGGGTCGCGCTCGCGGGGTGCGGGCGCGGGCTTGGCTTTTTCGGCACTGCCGCCACCGCTGCTGCTGCGCGGCGGAGGCGTGGCCGCCCCGGTCGCGGCGCCGCCGGGCGGCACCACGCGCAGCACCTGCCCGGCTTCGAGCTGGTCGGGGTCCTTGATCTGGTTCCAGCGGGCGATCTCGGCCGTCGTCCGGCCGTGCCGCTGCGCGATGCGGTAGAGCGTGTCGCCCGTCTGCACGACGTACTCGCCGGGGCCCGCCACCGGCGTGCTGGGCGTGGTGGAGCATGCGCCCACCAGCAATGCCGCCGTCAACGCGGCGCACGCGCCCCATCTTCTCCCTGTCACAACCACGCGCTGAGTCCTTTCTGATTCATCCGGATCGCGCGACCTCGCGGGGCGAGGCGCGCCTGAACAATCCGGCAAGGCTACCAGCAGTCGTTGCGCGGACATTGCGTCCGCGGGAGCGCCCCTATTTCTTCGGCTGCAGCAGCTGCTGCAGGTTGGCCATGTTCTCGTTCAGGCGGTCCTGCACCACCTTCCAGCTGTTGTTGCGCGCCTGCGCTTCCAGCTGCGCCAGTTCGCGGAAATTGTCGACGGCCTGCTGCACGCCGCGCTGCGCGGCCTCGGCCTGTTTGGAGATCGCGTCCTTGCCGGTGGCGTCCTTCAGCGCGTCCTGCCACTGGGCCAGCGTGTCGCGCAGGATCTCGCCGCGCCGCTGCGCCAGCGACTGGATGCCTTCGTAGGCCTGCCGGTTGGCCTCGGCCAGCGCCTCCATGTCCTTGCGCTGCCACTCCACGAGCGCGCCGACGTCCACGCCGGGCAGCTTGAGCTGCTCGATCAGCTTGCTGAAGTCTTCCATCGACGGCAGCGCCGTGGGAAAGAGCGGGTTGGCGTTGGCTGCGGTCTTGCTGGTTGCCATGGATCGAATCTCCTTGTGTGAATGAAATGACGAGTAACAGGGAATCAGGCCGGCGCGAACTGCGTGCGCCCGGCGGCGGCGGGCCGCATCACGCGCAGCAGCACCACGCCGGACAGCAGCCACAGCCCGATCGCCAGGAACATGCTGTTGTCCGAACTGCCGGTGGCCGTGGTGATCCACGCGGTGATCACCGGCATCACGGCGGGCCCGAGGTTGCCCAGGCTGCTGATCAGCGCGATGCCGCCGGCCGCCGACTTGCGCGGCAGGTACTCGCTGATGGCCGCGAAGAAGATCGGCGTGTTGGCCGACTGGCCGATGCTCATCACCGCGAGACCCGCCAGCGCCAGCACCAGGTTGCCGCCGCTGAAGACGGCCACCAGCAGGCCCGCCGAGGCCAGCGCCACGCAGAAGAAGAAGTGCTTGCGCCGCTCCAGGTGCTTGTCGGAGCTGCGTCCGACGAACACCATGCCGATGGCGCCGAAGACCGCCGGGATGGCCGACAGCAGGCCGACCATGAACACGTCGCCCACGCCCCAGTTCTTGATGAGCGTGGGCACCAGGAACACCAGCGTGTAGTTGGCGCCCAGGAACAGGAAGTACACGAAGGCCATCGTGAACACCTTGGGGTCGCGCAGCAGCGCCCAGAACGAACCGTGCGAGGCGGTCTCCACCGCATGCGGCTCGTTGTCCAGGTGATGGCGCAGCGCGACCTTCTCGGAAGGCGTGAGCCAGTTGGCCTGCTCGGGCTTGTCCTTCAGGTAGAAGAACGCGACGATGCCCAGCACCGAGGCCGGCAGCCCCTGCACCACGAACAGCCACTGCCAGCCGTGGTGGCCGCCCAGGCCGTTCATGTACTTCATGATCCAGCCCGAGAGCGGGCCGGCCAGCAGGTAGCCGATGGCCGTGGCCGTCATGAAGATCGAGATCACCTTGCAGCGCCGCGCCGAGGGGTACCAGTAGGTGAGGTACAGGATGATCCCCGGGAAGAAGCCCGCCTCGAAGGCGCCCAGCAGGAAGCGCAGCACGTAGAACTGCGTGGTGGTCTCCACGAACATCATGGCCGAGGCCACGAGCCCCCAGCAGAACATGATGCGCAGCAGCGTCTTGCGCGCGCCGATCTTCTCGAGCATGAGGTTGCTGGGCACCTCGAAGAGAAAGTAGCCGATGAAGAAGATGCCCGCGCCCAGCGCATAGGCCTCGTTGCTGAAGGCCAGCGTCTGCTTCATCTGCAGCTGCGCGAAGCCGATGTTGATGCGGTCGATGAAGGCGACGATGTAGCAGAGGATCAACAGCGGCAGCAGGTGCCAGCTGACCTTCGAAAACAAAGCCTCGTCCGCCGCGTTGTACGGCGCGCGGGCGGGGGCCTGCGCAGAAGTGGGGGTCATGGTCTTGCTTTCCTTTGGGGTCGGTCGGTGAAGGAATCGGCGGGAAGGCTAGGCAGCGGCAGCGGCGCGCTTGCCCTTGGGGGGAGCGGCCGGCTTGCGCGGCGCGCGGGGCTTCTTGCTGGCGGGCGCGGCAGCCGCAGCAGCCACGCGCGGCTTGGCGGCGGCCGGCGCCTTCGCGCGGCGCGGGGCCTTGGCGGGCACGGCTCCGGCCGGCGCCTCTTTCGCGACCGCCGGCTTGGCCGCGCTCTCGACGCTGGGCAGCCGCTCGATCTGCCGCAGCGCCGCGCGCAGGTGGCCGATCAGCTCGTACGACTCTTCCTGCGACAGGATGCGTCGGCAGGCCGTGAGGCCGAAGTCGAGCGAGCCCGCGTAGCTCTGCACCGTGATGTTGAGCGCGCTGCCGTGGTACGGGATCGACACGGGGTAGAAGTGCATCATCCGCGCGCCCGCCACGTAGAGCGTGGCGCCCGGCCCCGGCACGTTCGAGATGAGCACGTTGGCCGCGGGCGGCACGCGGCGCGCCAGGTTGGAGCGGCCGTAGAGCGAGGCCAGGCTGGTCATGAGCCAGGGCGAGCCGGTGATCGGCATGTCCACGCCGAGCACGGGCTTGAGCTCGCGCACCACGGCCTTGGCCGCCTCGGACGAGGCATGGATCGCCTTGAAGCGCTCGGCCGCGTCGCCGATGTCGGTCGCCAGGTCGACGCGCACCATCGACACCTGGTTGTTCATCGAGTCGTCGCCCTCCGCGCGCAGGCTCACGGGCACGCCGGCGATCAGCGCTTCCTTCGGCAGCAGGTTGCGCTCCTTCAGGAAGCGCGCCAGCGCCTCGCTGCACATCGCCATCACGATGGTGTTGACGGTGCCGCCCACGCGCTTGCCCAGCGCCTTGAGTTCGTCGAAGGGCAGCGACATCGTGCTGTACGAGCGCTGGTTGGTGATGGCGTCGTTGAACATGCTCTTGGGCGCCATGCCCAGGCTCAGGCGGCGCTCGCCCTTGCCGGTCTGCTGGCTCGCCAGCACGCTGCCGGCCGCCGTGAGGGCGCGCGCGGCCGCCGGCAGCAGCTCGGCGAGCTTGCGGTACTGGCGCGCCGAGTTGGACACCGCCGCCTGCAGCAGTTCGGCCACGCCGAGCTGGTAGTGGCTGCCGCTGCCGCGCTTGCGGCGCGCGGGCGGCACCTCGCGCATCTGCGCCGTGGTGTCGTAGAGCACCTTGGCCAGCTCGGTGCCGGCCTTGCCGTCGACGCCGCTGTGATGGGCCTTGGTGTAGAAGGCCACCTGGCCGTTCTCCAGGCCTTCGATGACGTACATCTCCCACAGCGGGCGGCTGCGGTCGAGCAGGCTCGAATGCAGGCGTGCGACCAGGTGATGCAGCTGCTCCATGGTGCCGGGGCGGCGCAGCGTGAGGCTGCGCACGTGGTAGTCCAGGTCGATGTCGTCGTCGTCGATCCACACCGGCTCGGCCAGCTCGAAGGGCATCTGCGCGAGCTTGCGCGTGAGCACCGACGCCAGGTGCAGCCGCTTGCCCAGCATGCCCTTCACGTCTTCGTAGTAGTCGCCCCGGTAGCCCTCGGGCAGGTCCAGGAGCATGAGACTGCCGACGTGCATCGGCGTCTCGGGGGTTTCAAGGTGCAGGAACGACGCGTCCATGCTGCTCAGGTGGTCCATGGCGTGGCCTCTTTCGTCGGTGGGATCGGTGGGAATTGGGGAATGCGCGCTCAGGCGGTGGCCGCGGCGACGGCCTGCTTGCGCAGCTCTTCGTCCACGAGGTCTTTCTTGGAGAGCTTGCCCACCGCCGTCTTGGGCAGCGCGGCGCGGATCTCCAGGGCCTGCACCATCTCGTGCTTGCCCACGCGCTCCTTGAGAAAGCTTTGCAGGGCCTTGATGTCGAAGGCCTCGGCGCCGGGCTTGAGCGTGACGAAGGCCTTGGGCGACTGGCCGCGGTATTCGTCGGGCACGCCGATCACCGCCACCTCATGCACGGCCGGGTGCTGGTAGATGGCCTCTTCGAGCACGCGCGGATAGACGTTGTAGCCGCTGCACAGCAGCATGTCCTTGCAGCGGTCGACGATGAAGACGAAGCCGTCCTCGTCCATGTAGCCCACGTCGCCGGTGCGAAAGAAGCCGTCGAAGGTGGTGCTGTCGGCCGTGGCCTCGGGCTTGTTCCAGTAGCCCTTCATCACGTTGGGGCCCTGGATGCACATCTCGCCCTTCTCGCCCAGCGGCACGTAGCGCATGGGGTCTTCGAGGTCGAGCATCTTGATGACCACGCCCGGATGCGGAATGCCGCACGAGCCCGCCTTGCGCTGGCCGTGCGCGGGCGAGAAGGTGCCGGTGGGCGATGTTTCGGTCATGCCCCAGCCTTCGGCCAGCCAGGTGCCGGTGATGGCGCGGAAGCGCTCGCCCACCTCCATCGGCAGCGGCGCGCCGCCCGAGTTGCACAGCTTGAGCGAGTGCAGGTCGTACTGCGGCGTGTCGGGGTCGCCGATCACCGCGGTGAACATGGTGGGCACGCCGCAGAACGTGGTGAGCTTCTTCTCGGCGATGTCGCGCAGCGCGGCCTTGGGGTCGAAGCGCAGGTGCTGCACGATCTCGGCCGCCAGGCGCACGCCCAGCAAAAGGTTGACCGTGAGCGCGTAGATGTGAAACGGCGGCAGCACCGCGAGCAGCCGCTCGGTGCCCATCTGCAGCACGGGCGGCGTGCCCGACTGCGTGATCACCACCTGCTCGCAGGCCGACGACAGGTTGGCGTGCGTGAGCATCGCGCCCTTGGGCAGGCCGGTGGTGCCGCCCGTGTACTGCAGGATGGCCAGCGCCTCGCGCGGATCGCCGATGGGGTGCGGCGTGTAGCGGCCGTCGTTGTCGAGCAGTTCGGAAAAGCGCAGGTGGTGCTCGTCGCCGGAGATCTCGACCGTCTCGTTCTTCGCCTTCATCTGCGCGGCCACCTGCTCGGGCGCGCCCGTCATCTCGGCGAGGTTGCCGACGATGAGCTTCTTCAGACGCGTCTTGCCGAGCATGGCGGCCATCTGCGGGTACAGCGCGGCCAGGTCGAGCGTGATGAGGAAGTCGGTCTGGCTGTCCTCGATCTTGTGCTCGAGCACCTTCGCCGCATCGAGCGGCGAGTAGTTGACCACCGTGCCGCCCGCCTGCAGCACGCCGAACAGCGCGACCAGGTAGTGCGGCGTGTTGGGCAGGAACAGGCCCACGTGCACGCCGGGGCGCACGCCCAGGGCCTGCAAGCCCTTGGCGGCGCGGTCGACCAGCGCGCCGAGCTCGCGGTAGTTCAGCCGCTTGCCCATGAAGTCGATGGCCGGCCGGTCGGGAAAGCCGGCCACGGCGTCGGCCAGGATCTGCTGGACCGAGGTGGGCGTGATCGCGTGGTCCCACGCCACGCCTTCGGGGTAGGAAGCCAGCCAGGGCTTGCTGTTCATGTGCGTCTCCAGGAAGTGAACGGGTGGGTGAATGACTGACCGACGAAGCGCGTCAGGCGGCCTTGCGCACGTCGCGGTGCGGGTCGAGGTACAGCAGGCGGCGCAGGCCTTCGCGGCGGAACGGCTTCCACTGGCCCTCGGGCTGCGCGAGCCGGTCGGCGATGGCGTAGAGCACCACGGGGTTGTGGCCGAGGCCGCAGTGGCTGCCCTCGACCTCGATGTTTTCCGAGGTCGCGGTCTCGCGTTCACGGCAGCCCTGCCAGGCCACGATGCCGTCGCTGCGGCTGTAGATGGCGCTGGCCGGCACGGGCGGCGGCGTGCGCATGCGTTCGCGCTCGGGCCAGTCCTCGACCTTGCGCTCGCTCACCATCTCGTACAGCCGCCATGCGTTGCTCGCGCGCGGCTCGCCCGCGAACGGGCTGCCCAGCGTGATGACGCTGCGCACCTGCGAAGGCGCGCGCCGTGCCAGCTCGCGTGCGAACACGCCGCCCAGGCTCCAGCCGACGATGCTCACCTTGCGCTGGTAGCGTTCGTGCAGCTCGGCCAGGCGCTCCTGCATCTGGTCTTCCACGCCGGGGCGCGGGCCGAAGTTGGGGCCCAGCTTCCATCCGTGCGCGCGGTAGCCGCGGTCGCGCAGGAAGGCGCGCAGCGGTTGCGTCGAAGCGTCGCTCGCCGAGAGGCCGGGCAGCACGAGCACGGGATGCCCGTCGCCCGCGGGCGCCATGCGCAGCATCGGGGCCATGGTGAAGAACGCGGACAGCTCCGCCACGGCGCGCCACTCGAGCATCAGCAGGCGGCGGGACGGCGGGGCCATCGAAGAAGATTCGGTCATGGTCATCTCGGGAGTGGAGGGAAAGGAAAAAGAGAAAAAGAGAAGGCGAAGAAAAAGCCCGACGTGCAGACGCGATGCACACGGCTACCCGGTCGGGCGGTCGTTCGAGAGAGGATCGAGGTCGGGGAAAAGGGTTGACGGCGCCGCGCAACGGCGGCGCCCGGCCTGTGCGGCGGCACGCATGCATGGTGTGAACCCGCCGCGTACGTCCAGTCCGTGCCGGGCATGCCGGCACGCGCGAGGTGCATCCATGTGTTGTCTCCTGTCGGCCTCGTCCGGGCCTTCAGCGAGGCTCGGATCGGGCACTTTGTTGTCGTTGCTCTGGGCGCCATCTTTTCGCGGCGACGTCGACAAGGAAAGGTGCGATGCGACCACTTCGCGGTGATTTCGGGACGCGTGTTCGAACGCCGCGCAGGCGCGACTCACAACTGCGAACAGATGTGTGGATCGACGGCCACGCGAACGCCGCACGAAGGCGCGCGCGTGCGAATCAGCGGTGGTTCACGATGCCCGATGCGGCATCGCGCAGGCGTGGCTCAGGCCTTCGCCGCGCGGTAGTCCTGCGGGCTGCGGCCGGTCCAGCGCACGAAGGCGTGACGGAAGTTCGAGGCATCGCTGTAGCCCAGCCGCTCGGCGATTTCCTCGGTGGTCATGCGCGTGGTGCGCAGGTACTCGATGGCCAGCACGCGGCGCACGTCGGCCAGGATGCCGCGGTAGGTCGTGCCTTCGGTCTCGAGGCGTCGGCGCAAGGTGCGCGGATGGATCGACAGCTCGGAGGCCATCGGCTCGATGGTCGGAAAGCGCCAGGGCATGTGGTCGATCAGCGTGCGCCGCACCACCGACGAGACACCGCCCGAGCGCGGCAGGTCGGCCAGCACCTGCTGGCACATCTCGCTCACCATCGCATGCGTGACCGAGTCGGGCAGCCGCGAAGGATGGCCCACCCACGGCGAGCCCACATGCAGCTCGTCGCGCGGCTGGCCGAACGCCACGGGGCAACCGAACAGCGTGCGGTAGGCGCTCAGGTCGTCGGGCTCGGCAAAGCGCACATGCAGTGCGGAAAGACCGAACGACGGACCGAAGAGATCGCGGCCCAGCCGCAGGTGCACCGCAAAGGCGAACTCGAGCGCGAAGCGGTACAGCGGGTCTTGCGGATCGGACGACAGCAGCACCTCGTAGGGCAGCACCGCCGTGCCGCCGCTGCAGGTGTACGACACCGGCCCGGCCACGGGGCCCATGACGCGGTTGTACTTGATGGTGAAGTCCATCAGGTCGGCGTGCGTGGGGCTGCTCAGCAGCCCGTAGCCGTACATGCCGTAGGCCGTGAGGTGCATGCGGATGCCCGCGCGAAAGGCGATGCTGGGACCGGGCGCGAGACGCACCGCGTTGCGGAAGACCACGGCCGCCTGCTCGTAGGAAATCCGCGTCGCCGGTGCGCGCAGCTGGTCTTCCGTCAGGCCACTCCCACTCAGGGTTTGTTCCGGTGCGATGCCTTCTTCGACCAGGGTGGCGACGATGGCTGCGACGCGCTGGGGTCCGTAGACGCGTGACGCGAAGTCGGGTGGCGAACGATGCACGACGATTCAATCCCTTCAGAACACATGCTTTCGATGGCGGGCCGCCACTGGCCTCGCACTCCAAGGTCGTCGCAGGATATCGAAGCGTTCTGCACGCGCAGACTCGGAGTTTCCCGATAGCGCCAAATTGTCCCGAAGTCACTCCCGGTTGGTCTGAACGAACCTTTCTCGCGCTGGTGCCCCACGGAAAGATCGTCCACGAAACACCGTCCCGGCCGCAGGGCACAAAGCGCAACGCGCGACGGTTGCCTTTCGCTTCTCTTCCTTTCTCTCCCCTTCCTTTTCACCGCCACGCCCCATGCAACGCGACCCCTCTTCCCCTTCGTTCGCTTCGTCCAACGGCATCGAGCTGGCCTACGACTGCTTCGGCGATCCGGCGGCGCCACCGCTGCTGCTCATCATGGGCCTGGGCACGCAGATGATTGCGTGGGACGAAGCCTTCTGCGAGCGCCTGGCCGGTCGCGGCTACCGCGTCATCCGCTTCGACAACCGCGACATCGGACAGTCCACGCGCCTGAGCGCCGCGGGTATTCCCGACGTGGCCAAGCTGCTCGGGCAGGCGCTGGCCGGCGTGCCGGTGAGCGCGAGCCAGGTGCCGTACACGCTGGCCCACATGGCCGACGATGCGGTCGGCCTGCTCGATGCGCTGGGCATCGATCGTGCCCACATCGTCGGCGCCTCGATGGGCGGCGCCATCGGCCAGGAGATCGCGCTGCGGCATCCGGCGCGCGTGCGCACGCTGGTGTCGATCATGGCCACCAGCGGCGCCCCCGACCTGCCGCCGCCCCAACCGCAGGCGCTGCAGGTGCTGCTCACGCCCACGCCGCTGGACCGCGATGGCTACATCGCGCGCCAGCAGCAGGTGATGAAGGTGCTGCGCGCCGGCTCGCATCCGGACGAAGAGGCGCTCGATGCCGCGCGCGCGGAACGCACGTTCGAACGCGGCCTGCACCCGGCCGGCTACGCGCGCCAGCTCGCGGCGATCATCGCCTCGGGCAGCCGCAGGGAGCGGCTGGCGTCGCTGAAGGTGCCGACGCTGGTGATCCATGGCGATGTCGATCCACTGGTGCCGATCGAGTGCGGGAAGGATGTGGCGCGCCACGTGCCCGGCGCGAGGATGGTGACCATCGAGGGCATGGGCCACGCGCTGCCGAAGGTGACGTGGGCGCCGGTGATCGATGCGATTGCGGGGCACGCGGTCGAAGCGCGCTGATCCTGCGTTCAGTCGGCCACGCGCTCCCGCCTCCAGGCCTGCGCATGGCCCAGGAAGGCGCGAAGCTGCGAGGGCCGCACCGGCTTGACGAGCACCGGCAGGCCGGCCTCGCGTGCCGCCGCCAGCGAATCGCCGCCGACGTCGCCGGTCACGATCAACGCGGGCAGGTCGGCTTCGTTCAACGCAAGGCGCAGGTCCGCGATGGCCTGCAGGCCGCTCGCCTGCAGGCCGAGCCGCAGGTCCACCACCAGCGCATCGGGCCGAAAGCCCGCCTGCAAGCACGCCAGCGCGCTCGCCATGTCGCTCGCGGCGCGGACCTCCGCGCCCCAGGAGGCCAGCAGCCCGTGCAGCGCCTGCAACGAACTCTGGTCGTCATCGAGCACGAGCACGCGCGCGGCCAATGCGGCGGTCGATGACGCGGCGAGCCGTTCGACATCGTCCGCCCGGCCGCTCTCGGCCGCATCGGCCAACGGCACCTGCACGTCGAACACGCTGCCCAGCCCCGGCTGCGAGCGCACGGTCACGCGCAGGTCGAGCAGTTCGCTCAATCGCTTCACGGTCGCAAGGCCCAGGCCGTAGCCCAGGCGACGGTCGCGCGCGGGGTTATCGATTTGATAGAACTCGTCGAAAACGTGCGGCAGGTGCTCGGGCGCGATGCCGATGCCTGTGTCTTCGATGGCCAGCCGCAGCCGGCCGTTGTCGACCCGGCCGCCGATCCGCACCGTGCCCTTGTGCGTGTAGCGGATGGCGTTCGCCAGCAGGTTGGTGACGACGCGCGTGAGCAAGGCCCGGTCGCTGCGGACGGTGGCGGGGTCGATGGCCAGCTCGAACGTCAGCCCCTTGGCCGTGGCCACGGCCTGGTGCGGCCGGCAGCAGTCGCGCAGCAGCGCGTCGATGGCGAAGAGCGACCACTGCGGGCTGATCGATCCGGCGTCGGCGCGCGTGATGTCGAGCAGGTCGTCCACCACGTCGGCCATGCCGTCGGCGCAGGCCACCAGCTGCTCGGAGAGCGCCTGCACCTGCGGCTGCGTGCTGACCGTGTGCAGGGTCTGCGCGAGCAGCGCCATCGCGTTGAGCGGCTGGCGCAGGTCGTGGTTGGCCGAGGCGAAGAAACGCATGCGCGCGGCGACGGCTTCTTCGGCGGTCTGCCGGGCCGAGCGACTGCGTTCGTTCTCGGCGCTCAGTGCGGTCACCAGTTCGGCATTGCGCCGGCGCTGCGCCTGGATCTCGTGCAGCGCGCGCGAGAGTTCGCGGGAACTCAGCAGCGTGTAGACGCCGATGAGCGTCACGATCAGCGCCATGGCCAGGTGGTAGCTGCCGCCGAACCAGATGTCGCGCAGTACCAGTGGGCCGAGGATGAGCACCACATAGGCCATGGCCGCCCGCCCGATCGTCGAGAGGCGGATCGCCCCACCGAGAGACACCGTCACCATCGCGATGTGAAGAATGGCCTCGGCCTGCGCCGGACCTTCGTGCCACAGCAGCGCACTGAGCACGCCCCAGAGCAAGGCCAGCAACTGGTTGCTGGCCATGACGGGCCACACCATCGCCGCCAGGTTCGCGCGCAGCCCGGGCCGCACCGCCCAGGCCAGCCAGAGGCCCATCCGCGCCGCGATGACCAGGCCGTAGACGACGAGCCACGCCCGCACCCGCGGGCTGTCGGGGCCCGCTGCGTATTCGAGGTAGCAGAGCAACCCGCCGACCGCGGCCAGCATCCACGACCACGGCGTGGAGCGGATCATCTGCGTCAGCTGCTCGAGCTGCAGGTCCGACAGGGCCGACCACGCGCGGAGGCGTGCGTGCGGGGCCGGCGCCACGGCCTCCTCCGCCACCACGTCGGCGTTGGAAGGCGCCTGCACCGGGGACGACGCGCTCATCTCATTCCTGGGCCAGCCACAGCCCCGCGCGCCGCGCCTGGACCAGCAGGTGCGTGCGGTTGCGCGCGTCCATCGTGTCGAGCAGCGCCGTGATGTGGAGCTTGACCGTGCGCTCCGCGATCGCCAACTCGGCGGCGATCTGCTTGTTCTGGCGGCCTTGCGCCACCAGCAGCAGCACTTCGAGCTGACGCGGCGTGAGGCTCGCGACCGGCAGGCCGGTGCGCGAGGTCAGCACGTCGAAAGACTCGCCGCCCGCGGCCACCTCGTCCAGCGCCGCCGCGATGTGCGCCACCGAGCGCGACTTGCCGATGAAGCCGGCCGCTCCCGCAGCGCGTGCGCGGGCGGCGAGTGCTGGCTCTTCGTCGCCCGAGATCATCAGGCGCGACACGAGGGGATGGCGGGCGCCGAAGAGGCGCAGGCCTTCGAGGCCGTCTTCACCGCCCAGGCGGTAGTCGATCAGCACGATGTCGGGCGCGCATTGCGAAGCCCGCGCCACGCCCTCGGCCAGCGAAAGCGCGGTCTGCACTTCGAAGTCGGGGCGAGCGTGCGTCAGCGCATGCGCAAAGCCGACACCGAACAGCGGGTGATCGTCGACAAGCAGGAGTTTCATGGTGCCGTGATCCTCGGGTGCGGGCCCGGCCCGCGCCCTCTCCTCGTAGGGCGCCATTGTTGTCTACGCCGGCGCATCGGTGCCGCGCCGGCTGTCGCGAAGCCTCAGTTGCAACGACCGGCCGCGCGCAGCAGCGCATTGCACGCCGGCGCAGGGGCGGTCGTCGGCCGCGTGGCGGAACGGCGCGCGGACGCGGGTGCGTCGCTCTGGCGCATCTCCTGGCAGATGGCATCACTGACCACCCGGCCCACGACCGACACCGAACCCTCCACGTAGCAGCTATAGACCCGCCCGCCGTCGGTGCGCGCCTGGAAGGTCGTCTGCACGCCGCTGTCGGCCCGGTTCGAGATCGTGAATGCCTGCGGCGGTAGGCCCAGCGCCCGCGAGGTGTTCGTGACGATGGCGTCGTCGGTCACGGCATGCGAAGCGCAGCCGCCTGCCAGAACGGCAGCCACGAGAAGCCAGGGCAGGCAGAAGAGCGTTCGTGAAGAGGTCATGCAGGGAGCCTATCGGGACACCTTGCAACGGCCCATAGCACCTTCGGGCAGGTGCCCGAAGGTGCTATGGGCCGCACGCGCAGCCGTCCCTACGATCCGCCCCTCTTGAACGAACAAGCAAGCACAGAAGGCGCCGGGCCCCGGCGCCAGCGGACGAGGAGGAACACGGACATGACGAAGACGAGCAGCTACGGACGGTGGATGGTGTGGACAGGCGCGCTGGCCCTGCTGGCGGCCTGTGGCGGTGGTGGCGGCGGATCGGGCGGCGGTGCGTTGCCGCCCCTGGGCATCTTCCCGCCCGCGCCCCCACCGGTGGCAGTGACCCATCGCCTGGAGGTCGGCATCACCGGCAACGGCCGCGTCGGCTCGCAGCCCGCGGGCATCGACTGCACCGATCGCTGCGGTGCGGATTTCAACGCGGGCATCGAGGTCGTCCTCGCAGCCACACCGGCCGCGGGACAGGTGCTCGGCAACTGGGGCGGTGCATGCAGCGGCAACGCCAGCACCTGCACCGTGCGGATGGATGCCGCGCTCGACGTGACGGCCACCTTCGTCGCCGCACCGCCGGTGATCGGCTGGGGCGATGCGTCGGCGCTGTCGGCCGGCGGCGCCAGCCTGCCGAAGACCGCGATCGACGCGCAAGGGCGCGCGCTGGTCGTGTGGCGCCAGATCGAAGGCAACCCCCAGGTGGACCGCCTGTGGGGCAGCCGCTACCTGCCCGGCAGCGGCTGGACCGCGCCGCAGCGCCTCGAAGCCAACACCGGCGGCGTGCGCGACATCCGCATCGCCATCGACAAGCCCAGCGGCCGCGCCGTCGTGCTGTGGACCCAGCTGAGCTCCGTGACCGGCTACGACCTGTGGGCACTGCCCGTCGACCCCGCGGGCGGCTGGGGCAGCCCCGCGCTGCTGGAGACCGGCACCGGCATCGTCGGCAACGCCAGCGTGGGCATCGACGCCAACGGCAACGCCGTCGCCGTGTGGTCGCAGATCGGCCCGAGCACGCGCTTCAGCATCTACGCCAACCGCTTCACCCCGGCCGGCGGCTGGGGCACCGCCGCGCTCATCGAGACCAACGAGGTCGTGGGCAGCGTCGACGGCGACCCGGCCGTCGTGGTCGCGGGGTCGGGCGAATCGGTCGCCGTGTGGAAGCGCTCTGACGGCAGCAGCGCCTCGCTCTGGACCAACCGCGCCAACGCAAGCGGCACCTGGACCACGGCCACCGAACTCGTGCCCGACACCGGCACCGGCCACTCGATCGGTGCCCACGACCTGGCGATCGACGCCGCCGGCAACGCCCTGCTCGCCTGGGGCCAGGCCGATCTGCCCGGCGGCAGCAACCAGTGGGAGAGCGCCGTGTGGTTCAAGCGCTTCTCGGCGGGTGTATGGCAGAACGGCACCGCGCGGGTGGGCGCACCGTTCGTCGCCACGCAGGCGCTGTTGAGCACGCCCGTGCTGCGCATGAATGCGGCGGGTTCGGCGGTCGTGAGCTGGGGGCGGCTGGACAACGCGCTCATGGCGGCGACGGCGGCATCGGGGGCCGCGTTCGGCGCGGACCGTGTGGTGCGGGCGGCGGCTCCGCAGGCGTTGGCGAGCTTGCCTGCTGTGGGTGTCGACGATGCGACCAACGCGCTGGTGGCGTGGGCGCAGGGCAATGGGGTGGGGACCAGCGATCTTTATGCGGCCCGGCACACGCTGGCGGATGGCTGGGGGACGCCTGTGGCTCAGGAGGGCACGGACGAGATTGCGACTTCGCCGGATCTGGCGATGAATGAAGTGGGGAATGCGGTGCTGGCTTGGCAGCAGTTTGAGGCGGCGAGTGGGACGCGGATTCTGGTGCGGCGGTATGGGTCGGGGAGGTAATTGCGTGAGGGGGCAAATGGCTTGCCCCTGATCGCGAGCCCGCATGAACAACAGGCTGATGACGGAGAGTGTGAGAGCAAAAACCTATTTTGAATCAACCACTTAGGCATCAGATACCATTTCCAATGTCTCGTTCGACAGGAGACTGCGTCGCCGAATTCCGGCGTCAGTATCAAACCGGCGTCGGCTCAGGCAATCGATTCCAAAGCCTAATTTGTGCGCACAGGCGGCCCACCTCGTCGGCGAGGTCAGGAGTCCCCACAATGTCCGCGCGCGTGGTCAATGCTCCAAATTCTTCTGCAAGCAGCGGCTTTTGGCGCACGTATCTTTTGCCAAGACCTTTTTCTATTTTATCGAATGCATCATAAACGCTTTCGTAGCGCCCCGGAACCTTCTCACTTCCGTGTTTAGCAAGCCACTTTTTAAAAACTATTGCAGGCACATGGTTCTCTATTTCCCGACCTGAAGTAACCCAGGCGATGCCGCCTATTCGTTCAATCTCCGAGATCATCCTTTGCTTGGTGGAATTAATTCCGTCTTCGGTAGCTCGACGGTCGCTATCCATAATTAATGCCGCATTCCGATTTACGCGCAGAATCGAAACTCCATCTTGAGCATTGTTTTCGGTATCTGCCGAAAGATGAGACAACAACCTACCGCCATAAAAAATACATTGATAGTGATGACCTTCAATCAGTGTTCCTGCGCTCCAAAGAGAGATCCATTTATTAACAAGAACCCGGTCTGAGGGTCCTTCGAGCCAGATCACACCGTTCGCTTGAAGTAAATCACTCGCACGCACATCCAGATCATCTAGAACTCCGTAATTTTCGACCGAAGCGCGCACAACTCTACTTGTTGCCTTCGTTCCATCATGAGTCACATGAACAATTTGCGCGTCTTTGTTGCGATTCAAGATGTCAATTGAAACACTTGAATGAGTTGTAAGAAAGATATGAAAGCTCTCGTTCACTGCCTGCTGCGCCAAGTAACTAATCAGCCTTCTCTGAAGAGCTGGATGCAGGTTGTTCTCCAACTCTTCGAAGGCAATTGCAAATTGGCTGAGCGGCTTTTTTGCCAAAAAAGGTTCAAGATGAATCAACGATAATGCAAGTATCACCGTCTTAAGGCCGCTGCCTGATTGGGAAAGAGGAATTAGACCTTTTTCTTTTTCTTTTAAAAATATCTCCCATCGATCATCCGCCAATTGCCTGCACAATATCTCTTCAAACATCGTGTCAGGATTAAATACAATATTCAACGCATCCAGCAGAGTTTTCCGAACCAGATCACGGGGTAGCGACGCCTTGTTTAAGAATTTCTGGATGACATTTGTCGCGCCTTGCCCGTCGTTCCCAATTTCGATTGCAACCGAATCCAGTTCGGGCAAAATATTGCGTTCGGCCGCCAACCTTCTAAATTCTTTTCCAAACAACAAATTTCGTTTTGGCAAACCCGCGACGTGGCGAATGTTGTCAGGAAGACCTCGCGCATCTTCCGTTGCGTTAAGACCGCTTGGATATGAAAGAGAGACAAAGTCTTTTACCCCTTTCCCGGTGAGCGAACATGTGATTCTTGCGCCGACGAACCTATTTCCAAAGCTTCTGTAGTTGCCAACCACACCATTCGATGTGTTTCCGGGGTAGCATTGTTCGATATCTTCTTCAGTCACTGTGCTCTGCAGGAACAAAGTGGGCGCCTGCCCCGCATGGAAATGCGAAGGAGATACAGTCGCATCCCCTTTGATAGCCAATTGAACCAAGTTAATTAAAGAAGATTTTCCGGAATTATTGCGCCCCACAATAACATTAATAGCCCGTATTTCGTCAAATCCCTGCGGCTCAATTCCAATGCAGTTTAGATTTGAAGCGCGCAGTGAGAAGTCCTGCATGGTCATTTTTAGCCTTATGAAACTAAATAAATCCAGTACCGGGCACGGGTTTGGCGACTACAAGGTCACGCCGGGCAGTCACGGACTTGAAGACCTACAACGGCGTCGGTCCGGTCGAAATCCTACGCGAGCGCGCCGCCTGAGCGAAGTCCTGAAGGTCGAATCCAGCTACTTCGGCTAGACTGATGAGATTCGCATACGTCATCGGCCCAGGAGGCTCAACCGGAAATAGCTGGTGCCGTCGCGAATTGCATAGGCGATGGGC
The DNA here is from genome assembly GCF_006323185.2 of Variovorax sp. KBS0712. NCBI lineage: Bacteria > Pseudomonadati > Pseudomonadota > Betaproteobacteria > Burkholderiales > Comamonadaceae > Variovorax > Variovorax sp. KBS0712. Next base: position 496,930 of record NZ_VCCD02000002.1, read on the forward strand.
AGCGACGATGTTCTCGCGCGTGTCCTTGCCACCGTCGCGTCGAGCTTGCAGATGCTCCGCAGTGACATCGCCACGCATGGGCTGCAAACAGTAGAAGCAAAGGCCTCGCTGCTTTCGACAAGCAGCGGACCTCAAAGACTGGAGATGGCTTTGCCCCATTTGGGAACTCCTAAGGTTGTACTTGGAAGTCCCCGATGCAGTAGCTGTCAGAGCGGGCGCCGCGCAAAGAGCAATCGGCGGGTGCGTCGAAGAAACGCACGGTCGGGCGCAGGCCCGAGCAGTCGAAATTCTAGAGCCATGTCGGCACAACGACCATCGACGGACCTGCCGCCGCGTCACCCCCCAGCGGGCAATCGCTCCACCCGCAACGGCTTCACGCACTCGGCCAGCGCTGCACGCAACTCGCCCTCGTAGCCCTCGCGCAGCTCAATCTCAGCCATCGCCGCGGCGCTGAATCGGTCGAGATCCACGCCAAGCGACAGCATCTCGGTCGGCATGGCCGGGCGCGCAGGAACGCCCACGCGGCACTCAACCGGAATCGATACCTTCACCATTTGGATCGGGGCCATGCCGCACGCGGCGAGTGGGCCAGCAAGGGCCACAGCAGCCTCCAAGAGCGCACATCGCTTCATGGCTGCGCCCTCCCCCTCAACCACCCATCGACGCGAACCTGCGCGCTCGCACAGGCGTTGCCGGGCACGGCCGACGGCGCGCCCAGGATGGCGTTCGCGGCTTGCTGCCGCCCAGTCGCCGCGGCACGTGCCACGGCCTGCGCCCTCTTCGCCTCAGCACCTCGCTCGTCAGCCAGGTCGCGAAGGTCTTCAGTTGCATCGCTGCAGGCCGAGGCCGAGGCCGCGGCCGCGACCCGAGCGTTGTCGCGCTCAACGAGCGTCGTCGCCGACTTCTCGCGCGCGCCCACCCATGCCCAGCCGAGTGCAGCTTTGCCCGCCACACTCAGGCCGAGCGCAACCAACAAGGTTTGCATCAGGCTCATTTGCTCAGCACCTTCAAAGCGCGATCCGTCGCCGCCTTGCGCTCAGCCAGCTTGAGACGCATCGGCCCGTTCACCAGTCGCGTGACCTCGTGAACATCGCCACGCTGCGCCGCCGACAGACAACCCTTGTACTCGACGAAGAACCAGCACGCAGACATCGCCGCATCCTGCGGCTGCAGCAACAGCGAGGGATTGGCACGGTAGTCACGGCCCAGTGCCTTGCCCACTGCGATGTAGGCATCTTCCCAAGTGAGCTGAATGAGGTCGCGGCCGTGGAAGCCCTTGTAGCGCAGCATGGTCAACCCGCGCGGATTGCGCACGTAGTCCTCGGCCCGGTAGCCGCCTTGCACGAACAAGCTCGGGAAAATGTCGCGCAGTCGCTGCAGATCGCGCCGGACTCAAAAGGACGCATTGCCCAATGAAAAAGTCCCGTCGTATGGACTACGCGGGACTTCTTGAAACTTGCTCAGACTGATTTTGGCGGAGAGTGTGAGATTCGAACTCACGGACGCTTTCACGTCGGCAGTTTTCAAGACTGCTGGTTTAAACCACTCACCCAACTCTCCGGAACCGTCGATTTTATGCCGACGGCGCAGCCTTACTCGTCATCGGGCAGGAACAGCGTCTGCAGGTCGCTCAGGAAGTCGAGTCCGCGCTCGGTGGGCCACACGCGGAACAGGTCGCGTGCGACGAGCCCCTTGCGCTCAGCCTCCTCCAGGCCGCGCTGGATCGACGTCATCGCCAGGCCCGTGCGTTCGCTGAACTGGGGCAGCGTGAAGCCCTGCTTCAGCCGCAGCGCGTTGAGCATGAACTCGAACGGCAGGTCGGCCAGCGCCACGTCGTCGCTCTGCGACACGGCCATGCCGGCGCGCGCGTTCTCCATGTACAGGCGCGGTTCGCGATAACGCACCTGCCGCACGATGCGGTGCGCGAAGCTCAGCTTGCTGTGCGCGCCGGCGCCAATGCCGAGGTAGTCGCCGAACTGCCAGTAGTTGAGGTTGTGCGCGCACTGGTGCCCGTCGCGCGCATAGGCCGAAACCTCGTAGCGCGACATGCCGCTCGCGCCCGTGCGCTCGGTGATGCGGTCGAGCATGGCGTAGGCGATGTCGTCCTCAGGCAGCGTGGGCGGGAACTTGGCGAACCAGGTGTTGGGCTCGATGGTGAGGTGATAGATCGAGATGTGCGGCGGCGCGAGGTCCAACGCCTGGGTCAGGTCGGCGTCGAGGCCTTTCATGGTCTGGCCCGGCAGGGCGTACATCAGGTCGAGGTTGAAGGTATCGAAGGCGCTCGCGGCCTCTTCCACCGCGGCGATGGCCTGGGCACGATCGTGCACGCGGCTCAGCGCCGTCAGGTGCTCGTCGTTGAAGCTCTGCACGCCCACCGACAGGCGCGTGACGCCGGCCGCGCGGTAGGCGCGGAAGCGGTTGCGCTCGAAGGTGCCGGGGTTGGCCTCGAGCGTGATCTCGCACTCGGGCGCGAGCTTCAGGCGAGCGCGCACGTCGCCCAGCAACCGGTCGATGGCTTGCGGCGAGAACAGGCTGGGCGTGCCGCCGCCGATGAAGATGGTGTGGACGGTGCGGCCCCAGATCAACGGCAGCGCGGCGTCGAGGTCGGCGATCAGCGCGTCGATGTAGGCGGCTTCGGGAAGGCCGTCGATGTCAGCCTCGCTGGTGGCGCGCCACTCGTGCGAGTTGAAGTCGCAGTAAGGGCACTTGCGCAGGCACCACGGCAGGTGGATGTACAGCGACAGCGGCGGCAGCGCGGCGAGTTGCAGCGGGCCGGGGCGCATCCAGTGCAGCACGTCATTGGCCTGGGGGGCGCCGCCGGCTTGGGCGGGCTGGATCGGGAAGACGGTGGCCATGGGTCAGAACCAGCGCTCGCGCATCAGGGCGAGCATGGCCTGCGCGGCGCGGCCGCGGTGGCTGTTGGCGTTCTTCACGTCGGGCGGCAGCTGGGCGAAGGTCTTGCCGAAGGTCGGCAGGTACATGATGGGGTCGAAGCCGAAGCCGTTGTCGCCGATGGGCGCGGGCGCGATCTCGCCGACCACGCGGCCGACGGCAATGAGCGGCTCGGGGTCGTCGTGGCGGCGCAGCGCGACCAGCGTGCTGACGAGGGCGGCGCGGCGGTTGACCACGCCGTCGAGCTGTTCGAGCAGCGCCTTCACGTTGTTGGCGTCGCCCTTGGCGTAGCCGAACTGCGTGGCGTAGTAGGCGGTGTCGACGCCCGGCAGGCCGCCGAAGGCGTCGACGCACAGGCCGGCGTCGTCGGCAATGGCCGGCAGGCCGGTGGCGGCGCTGGCGTGGCGCGCCTTGGTCAGCGCGTTCTCGACGAAGGTGCGGAAGGGTTCTTCAGCCTCGCCCACGCCGAGTGCCGACTGCGGCACCAGGGTGACGGACAGCTCGGCAAACAGCTGCTGGAGTTCGGCGAGCTTGCCCGCGTTGTTGGAAGCCAGAACCAGTTTCATGGAAAGTCAAAGATGGCTGTGATGCCCAGCGAATGGGCGCCAGTGGCTATTGGTTGTGGTCGTCGTTCGGTCAGTTCGAAAGCAGGGCCTGCTGCTGCAGGCTCACGAGCTCGCCGATGCCCTTCTCGGCCAGGCCGAGCAGGAGGTTCATTTCTTCGCGCGTGAAGGCCACGCCTTCGGCCGTGCCCTGCACTTCGACGAAGTGGCCGGCGCCAGTCATGACGACGTTCATGTCGGTGTCGCAGGCCGAGTCTTCGGTGTACTCAAGGTCGAGCAGCGGCGTGCCGTCGACGATGCCCACCGAGATGGCGGCCACCTGGCCCTTGATGGGCGAGGTCTTGAGCGCGCCGGAGGCCAGCAGCTTGTCGACGGCGTCCTGTGCGGCCACGAAGGCGCCGGTGATGGCCGCGGTGCGCGTGCCGCCGTCGGCCTGCAGCACGTCGCAGTCGAGGTGGATGGTGCGTTCGCCCAGAGCGGCGAGGTCGAACACGGCGCGCATCGAGCGGCCGATGAGGCGCTGGATTTCCTGCGTGCGGCCGGTCTGCTTGCCCTTGGCGGCCTCACGGCTGCTGCGGGTGTGGGTGGCGCGCGGCAGCATGCCGTATTCGGCCGTGACCCAGCCTTCGCCGCTGCCCTTCTTGTGCGGCGGCACTTTTTCTTCGACCGAGGCGGTGCATAGCACGCGGGTCTGGCCGAACTCGATGAGCACGGAGCCCTCGGCGTGGATGGTGAAGCCGCGGGTGATGCGCACGGGGCGCAGCTGGTCGGCGGCGCGGCCGCCGCTTCGTGTGAAAGCAGTCATTTTTTGAAGAAGAAAACCGAAAGAAGAAAAGGGAGACTGCGCGCTCAGGTTTTGCGTGCAGCGGAGCGGCGGATGGCTTCGTTGATCTCGGCGATGGAACGCTCGATGGCGTCTTCATCGAGGTCGTCGATCTCGCTGTCGGACGGCATGCCGGCCTGGATGGTCGAGGCGAACACGCCGTCGTCGATGGTTTCGGTGGACACGCCCCGGTCGTCGCCGGGCGTCTCGGGCATTTCCCACTCGAGCGCGATCAGCGTCACGTTGTCGCTGTGGGCGCCGCCCTTGCGCAGCGCCATCTCGGCGAGGTCGGGCGCGGCATCGGACACGGGCTTGCCGGACGACAGAGTGTGCACGATGACGGCGTCGTCGAGCACGCCCCAGACGCCGTCGGAGCACAGCATGAGGCGGTCGCCGCGCTGCAGCGGCAGCGGCGCCGACACGTCGAACAGCGGCGTGGTCGGCGAGCCGAGGCAGGTCAGCAGCAGGTTGCGGTTGACCGGCGCGTCGGTGGCACCGTGGGGCTTGGGGCGCTCGGCATGCGAGTGGTCGCGCGTGCGGGTCAGCAGGCGACCGTCGCGCACGACGTACAGGCGCGAGTCGCCGCAATGCAGCCAGGTGGCGGTGGCGTTCTGCAGCACGGCCGCGACGACGGTGGTGCGGGGCGTGTCGAGCATCGCCTTGTGGCTCGCGTACCGCATGATCTGCTGGTGCGCCGACATGGCCGATTCGGCCAGGAAGGCCTTCACATCCTTCACGGTGGGGCGGGCCTCGCGCTGGTACAGCGCGGCGATGGTCTGCAGCGCCAGCTGGGCCGCCACCTCGCCTTCAGGATGGCCGCCCATGCCGTCGGCGAGCACGAACAGGCCCGACTCCCGCGTGTAGCAGTAGCCCATGCGGTCTTCGTTCTTGAGACGGCCACCCTTGCGGCTGACCTGGAACACGGAGAACTTCATGTCGCTCAGGCCGGTCGGGTGGTGGGCGCGGCAGCGCGCGGCAGGCTCTTCTTGTCGAAGGAGCGGATGTTGTCGATCGACAGGCGCACCTTTTCGCCGACCGTGAGCTTGGTGTAGCGGCGCTCGCCTTCGCGGCTGAGTTCCTTTTGCAGCGCAAACACCGACTGCGGGCGCGAGAGCGGGTCGAGCGACATGCACCACTCGACCACCTCGATGAGGTTGTCGGAGTACACGCCGCGCAGGCGCGAGAGCGACAGGCTCAGGCGGTCTTTCTCGATGCGCCGGGGCGCGTCGTTGGGCGGATAGCCCTGCATGCAGGCGTAGATGCAGGCGCCGATGGCGTAGATGTCGGTCCAGGGGCCCATCGACGAATCGCGTCGGTACATCTCGGGCGCGGCGAAGCCGGGCGTGTACATGGGGCGGATGAAGATGCCCTCTTTGCTGAGCACTTCGCGCGCGGCGCCGAAGTCGATCAGCACGGCGCGGTCGTCGTCGGTGACGAAGATGTTGGCGGGCTTGATGTCCAGGTGCAGCATCTTGTACTGGTGGACGATGCGCAGGCCGCGCAGGATTTCGTCGAACAGCGAACGGATGGTCGATTCGCGGAACACCTTCTGCCGCTTCAGGTCGCGCGCCGTGACCACGAAATCCTGCAGGGTCGCGCCCTCCAGGTAGTTCATGACCATGTAGACGGTCTCGTTTTCGCGGAAGAAATTGAGCACGCTGACCACCGACGCATGCGAAATTTGCGCGAGCGAGCGGCCTTCTTCGAAGAAGCTCTTGAGCCCCAGGCGGTACAGCGACAGCTTCTCGGGCGGCACCTGCGGCGCCAGCTCGCCGGGGCCCCGCGTGGCGAGCGACGAAGGCAGGTATTCCTTGACGGCGACCTGCTGGCCGTTCGGGTCGATCGCGAGGTAGACCACGCCGAAACCGCCCGCGGAAAGCCGGCGAACGACGCGATATCCGCCAATGACCGTATCGGGCAACAGGGGCGTAGGCTTGACCTTTGACATAATCCGGGAGTTTCGCCCGAAGGCGATGGTGCGGCAAGCGAACGCTGTACCGACGCCTCGGTGCTTGCAAGCAAAACCACAGTGAGGCGCAATGCCAGTTTACAGCATGACCGGCTACGCCAGCGGCCAGAACGGCCCCGCAGGCAGCCACTCCGAAGCCGATGCACGGCCCTCCGCCGCGGGCCGGCTCGGGGTCGAAATCCGCTCGGTCAACAGCCGCTTTCTCGACCTCACCTTCAAGCTCCCCGAGGAGCTGCGCCAGCATGAGACCGCGCTGCGCGAGCTGCTCACGGCCAAGCTCAAGCGCGGCAAGGTCGAGGTGCGCGCGGCCATCGAGAACACGTCCCAGGCGGGCGTGGTCGAGCCCTCCGTCAAGCTGCTTCAGCGGCTGAACGGCGTGCAGGACGGCATCCGTGCCTGGCTGCCCGGCGCCCGCGAGCTCAGCGTGGCCGACGTGCTGCGCCTGGCCGGCAGCGACGGCGCCACCCGCGGCGACTGGGGCCCCGACCTGCTCGACGTGGCAGGCAAGGCCCTGGAGGCCCTGATGTCGGCCCGCCAGCGCGAAGGCGCCCGGCTGGCCAAGATGCTCGAGGCCCACCTGGCCCAGCTGCGCACCCTGGTGCAGCAGGCCGGCCCGCTGGTGCCGCAGCTGGTCGAACAGCAGCGCAACCGCTTCCTGGAGCGCTGGCAGGAGGCCATGGGCCTGACCGCCGGCACGGGCGGCACGCTGCCCGAAGCCGCCCAGGACCGCGCCCTGACCGAAGCGACCGCTTTTGCGATCCGCATCGACGTGGCGGAAGAGCTCACGCGGCTGAATTCGCACCTCGACGAGATCGAGCGGCTGCTCAAGAAGGGCGGCGAGATCGGCAAGCGGCTGGATTTCCTGATCCAGGAACTGCACCGCGAAGCCAACACCCTGGGCTCCAAGTCGGCGGCCCTGGAACTCACGCGCATCGGCGTGGACATGAAGGTCCTCATCGAGCAGATGCGCGAGCAGGTGCAGAACATCGAATGACGACGAGCCTTCCCATGGACTACCCCGGCAATATCTTCGTGGTCGCCGCGCCCAGCGGCGCCGGCAAATCGAGCCTGGTCAAGGCGCTCATGGAGCTCGACTCGGCCGTTCAGCCCTCGGTCTCCCACACCACGCGCCCCCCGCGCGGACAGGAAAAGCACGGTCGGGAGTACTTTTTCGCCTCCCCGAGCGAGTTCGACGCCCTCATCGCGGCCGACGGCTTCGTCGAATGGGCCCATGTGCACGGGCACCGCTACGGCACGTCGAAGAAGGCGGTCGAGGAGCGGGTGGCCCTGGGCACCGACGTGATCCTCGAAATCGACTTCCAGGGCGCGCTGCAGATCCGCAAGACCTTTGCGAACGCGGTCATGATCTTCATCCTCCCGCCCAGCTGGGAAGAGTTGCGCTCCCGCCTCGAGCGGCGCGGCGAGGACAGCGCGGCGGTGATCGAATTGCGCCTGAAGAATGCGGCCGAAGAGATGGCCCAGGCCGGAAAATTCGATTTCGTTATAATCAACGAGTTATTTGAGCGCGCACTTTTCGATCTCAAGGCGATCGTCCACGCGCAGCGGCTCCGGTATTCCGCACAGCGCAGAGCCCGTGCCGATACGTTCGCCGCACTGAACATCCCTTGAAATCCCCGCTCACCGACCGAAAGAATTCATCATGGCCCGCATCACCGTCGAAGATTGTCTCGTTCAGATCCCGAACCGTTTCCAGCTCGTTCTCGCCGCCACATACCGTGCGCGCATGCTGAGCCAAGGCCACGCACCCAAGATCGAGAGCAAGAACAAGCCCGCCGTCACGGCCCTGCGCGAAATCGCCGAAGGCAAGATCGGCATCGAGATGCTCAAGAAAGTGCCGGGCTGATCTGACGCAGCCCCGCAACGAAAAGGCACCGCATTGCGGTGCTTTTTTTACGTCTGGACGCGTCCACAGAGCGGTCACGCTAAAGTGGTAGCCATGAGCGCGGTCGCCAAACCTCCGTCCCCCACGCCGAAACCGAGTCCGGCGGCGCTGAACGCGGCCGCCGCGAGTTTTGCCGCGCTGACGGCCCGCCTCGACTACCTCAGCCCCGAAGACACCGAGCTGGTTCGCCGGGCCTACCGCTTCGCCGACGAGGCCCACCTCGGGCAGTTGCGCAACAGCGGCGAGCCGTACATCACCCACCCCATCGCCGTGGCGGCGCAGTGCGCCGAATGGAAGCTCGACGCCCAGGCGCTCATGGCCGCGCTGCTGCACGATGCCATCGAGGACTGCGGGGTCACCAAGCCGGAACTCATCGAGCGCTTCGGCGCCCCGGTTGCCGAGCTGGTCGACGGGCTCACCAAGCTCGACAAGCTGCAGTTCAACACGCGCGAAGAGAACCAGGCCGAGTCCTTCCGCAAGATGCTGCTGGCCATGGCGCGCGACGTGCGCGTCATCCTGGTCAAGCTGGCCGACCGCACGCACAACATGCGCACGCTGGCCGATGCGCCGCGCGAGAAGTGGGCCCGCATCTCGCGTGAAACGCTCGAGATCTACGCCCCCATCGCGCACCGGCTGGGCCTGAACCAGACCTACCGCGAGCTGCAGGACCTGTCGTTCCGGCACCTCAAGCCCTGGCGCTACGCCACGCTGGCCAAGGCCGTCGCCAAGGCGCGCGGGCGACGACGCGACCTGATCCAGAAGGTGCAGAAAGAGGTCGAGACGGCCTTCTCCGCCGCCGGCATGACGCTGCGCATCGCGGGCCGCGAGAAAACGCTCTATTCCATCTACCGCAAGATGGAAGAAAAACACCTGAGCTTCGCGCAGGTCACCGACATCTATGGCTTCCGGCTCATCGTGCCGAACGTGATCGCCTGCTACACCGGCCTGGGCATCCTGCACCAGATGTACAAGCCGCTGCCCGGCAAGTTCAAGGACCACATCGCGATCGCCAAGCTCAACGGCTACCAGTCGCTGCACACCACGCTGGTGGGCCCTGCCGGCGTGAGCGTGGAGTTCCAGCTGCGCACCGAGGCCATGCATGTCGTGGCCGAATCGGGCGTCGCCGCGCACTGGCTCTACAAGGCCGCCGAGCCCAATGCCGCGAGCAACGACCGGCTGGGCACCAAGTGGCTGCAGTCGCTGCTCGACATCCAGGACGAGACCCGCGACGCCGCCGAGTTCTGGGACCACGTCAAGGTCGACCTGTTTCCCGACGCCGTCTACGTCTTCACGCCCAAGAGCCAGATCATGGCGCTGCCGCGCGGCGCCACGGTGGTCGACTTCGCGTATGCCATCCACAGCAACATCGGCGACCACACCTCGGCCGCGCGCATCAACGGCGACCAGGTGCCGCTGCGTACCGAGCTGAAGAACGGCGACGTGGTCGAAGTGATCACCGCGCCGGTGTCCACGCCCAACCCCGCCTGGCTGGGCTTCGTGCGCACCGGCCGGGCACGCTCCAAGATCCGCCACTACCTGAAGACGCTGGCGCATGCCGAGTCCGAAGGCCTGGGCGAGAAGCTGCTGGCGCAGGCGCTGCGCGCCGAAGGCCTGGGCAAGCTGCCCGAGGAAGACGACGAACACCAGGCGCTGTGGGAGAAGCTGCTGCGCTTCACCGGCAACCGCACCCGCGCCGAGCTGCTGACTGACATCGGCTTGGGCAAGCGCATCGCGAGCATCGTCGCCAAGCGGCTCATGGCGCTGCTGGCCGAGATCGGCGAGCGCCCCGACGCCCTCCTCCTGAGCCGCGAGCGCTTCACGTCGCACGAGGCCGTGTCGCAAGGCGCGGTGACGCTCGACGGCAGCGAGAACTCTTCCGTGCGCTTTGCGCAGTGCTGCCGGCCCATTCCCGGTGACCAGATCGTCGGCTATCTCGGGCACGGCGAAGGGCTGGTGGTGCACACCGACGACTGCGGCGTGGGCCAGCGCCTGCGCAACAAGGACAGCGAGCGCTTCTTCGCAGTCGAATGGGCCGACGAGCCCACGCGTGCCTTCGAGACCGGCGTGGTCATCACCGTGCGCAACGACAAGGGCGTGCTCGCCCGCGTGGCGGCCACCCTGGCCGACGCCGAGGCCGACATCACGCACGTGGAAATGGCCGACGAGACCCCGCAGGACTCGACCGACCTGCGCTTCGTGATCGCGGTGCGCGACCGCACACACCTCGACGCCGTGCTGCGCGCCGCGCGCCGGACCGCGTCGGTGCTGACCGCAGCGCGGACGATTCCGGCGCCCTGAGTTCGCGCGTTAGTTCGCCGGCGTGCGCGGCGCCGGATAGCTCACCGACAAGATCTCCACCTCGTGCGCCCCGCCGGGCGTCACGAGCTTCACCACGTCGCCTTCGCGCGCCTTGAGCAGCGCACGCGCGATCGGCGAGATCCAGCTGACCTCCGACTTGGCGCTCTCGGCCTCGTCGATGCCGAGGATCGTGACGCTGCGCTCCTCGTCGGTCTCGTCGACATAGCGGACGGTGGCGCCGAAGAAGACCTGGTCGCGCCCGTGGTGCACCGACGGGTCGGTGATCTCCGCGATCTCGAGCCGCTTGCCGAGGAAGCGGATGCGCCGGTCGATCTCGCGCAGGCGCTTCTTGCCGTAGAGGTAGTCGCCGTTCTCGGAGCGGTCGCCGTTCTTCGCGGCCCAGTGCACGGCCTCGACGACCTTGGGGCGCTCCTCGTCCATCAGCTGCAGCAGCTCGTCGCGCAGGCGCGCGTAGCCCTCGGGCGTGATGTAGTTCTTGCTGCCCGCCGGCAGCGCGGGTGCGGCGCCGCCTGCGCCGTCATCGTCGTCGTCCGCATCGGCGTCCGACTCCTTGGTGAATGCCTTGTTCAATGCAGAGCCCTTCAAATCGGAAATACTGGGCGCCCTTGCCGCGCCGTCCAAGCCGGTGAGTTTGCCGCAACCGCAATGCCCAGGAGACAGGAGCCCCCGTGATCGCCACCGGACATTTCCCATGCCGTCGCCATGCCTCGGCGGGGCTTCATTTGTACGCTCTCGCGGTCCTTGCTGCCGTCCTGGGCTTTCTTCCCTGCGACACCCACGCCAGGACGCAGACCTGCTTCGTCGTGAGCATCCACAGCGGCGACACCCTCACCGCCCGCTGCGGCGACGCGGCCAGCGCCAGTGCGTGGCGCCGCGTGCGCCTGCAGGGCATCGAGGCGCCAAAGCCGGGGCAGCCCTTCGCCGAGCAGGCCCGGCAGAAGATGCACGACATGGTTCGCCTGAAGCCAGCGGACGTCGACTGCGACGCTTCCACATCCCACGCTCGCGAACGCATCTGCCGTGTCATGGTGACGCCGGACTCGGCACCCAATGGCCCGAGGACGCTCGACGCATGCTTGGCATTGCTGACCGTCGGATTGGCACGCTGGCAGCCCGCGCAGGCGCAGCGCCTGTCACCCCAGGAGCGCGGGCAGTACGAATTCGCGGAGGAAGAAGCGAAGGCCAAGCGGGCTGGCCTCTGGAAAGACGCGCGACCGGCGCGCCCTTGATGCGGGCACGGCGCAATGACCGGCCAAAGAAAAAGGTTAGCTCGAAAAACGAGCTAACCCTTGAAGAGTGGTGCGGCTGGCAGGAATTGAACCCACGACCCCTTGGTTCGTAGCCAAGTACTCTATCCAACTGAGCTACAGCCGCACAGCTTTCGATTATAGCGTGTTTTTTCGCCCGTCCCAACCTTTGTGATCGAAAGCTGAAAATACGGACGACACCAGCCCGCAATGGGGCTCGTTGCAACGCATCCGGCCCGTGCCGTTCCAAAGAGGCCCTTCCGACCCGGTACACTCCGCCCCGCCCGGAATAAGCCTGGGCCGCCGTAGGCAACACGGCGCCATACCATCCAAGGAATACTGAATGAACCGCATCGAACTGGTCGAGAAGATCGCCACCACCCACAACCTGAGCAAGGCCGAGGCCGCACGCGTCCTCGAAACGATCACCAGCAGCGTCGTCGCTGCCGTGAAGAAGGGCGATTCGGTCCAGCTGGTCGGCTTCGGTACTTTCAAGCAAGTCGCACGCGCCGCACGCTCGGGCTTCAACCCCCAGGCCGGCACCAAGATCAAGATCGCAGCCACCAAGGTGCCGAAGTTCGTCGCCGGCGCTGCTTTCAAGGCCGCCATCGACCCCAAGGCCGCCAAGCGCAAGGCTGAAAAGGCTGCTGCTGCACCTGCTGCCAAGAAGGCCGCCGCTCCCAAGAAGGCTGCTGTCACGAAGGCAGTCGTCGCCAAGGCTCCCGCCAAGAAGGCCGTCGCCAAGAAGAAGTAAGACGCATGGTGCGACGCTGCACAGGCCCGGCCTGGCAGCTGTCCGTATCGACGTCAAAAAGCCGCCCTCGGGCGGCTTTTTTGTGGGCGCCTGCCGCGCAGCGAATGCGACAGCGAAACCCTCTTTGCAAGGGCCCAAACGAAAATAGCCTGGAAGAGAAACTCTTCCAGGCTATTCGAGAGATGGTGCGGCTGGCAGGAATTGAACCCACGACCCCTTGGTTCGTAGCCAAGTACTCTATCCAACTGAGCTACAGCCGCGCAGCCTTGAATTCTACCCCGCCGAAAGCGCTGTTCCGGCGAGGCCTTCAAAAAAGCTTCACGGCCTTGTGATGCGACGGCCTCAGGCCACCTGTTCGCCGCCCTCCTGCGCCTTGCGCCCCATCAACCTTGCGGCCACGCGCTTCACCAGCAGGTAGAACAGCGGCACGAAAAAGATGCCCAGTGCCGTCGCCGCAAGCACGCCGCCGAACACCCCGGTGCCGATCGCGACCTGGCTGCCCGAGCCCGCGCCGGTGGCCACCGCCAGCGGGATCACGCCCGCCAGAAAGGCCAGCGAGGTCATCAGGATCGGCCGCAGCCGCAGGCGCGCGCCTTCGGCCACCGCTTCGAGCAGCGGCACGCCACGGCGCAGCGCGGCCTCCGCGAACTCGATGATCAGGATCGCGTTCTTGGCCGACAGCCCGATGGTCGCGAGCAGCCCCACCTGGAAGTAGATGTCGTTCGACAACCCGCGCAGCGCCGCCGCGATCACCGCGCCGAGCACGCCCAGCGGAATCACCAGCATCACCGACACCGGCACCGACCAGCTCTCGTACAGCGCCGCCAGGCACAGGAACACCACGAGGATCGACAGCGCGAACAGCAGCGGCGCCTGCCCACCCGACAGCCGCTCCTGGTACGACAGGCCGCTCCAGGCCTGGCCCGTGCCGCTCTGCTTCTTCGCGAGGGTCTCGATGGCCGCCATGGCCGTGCCCGAGCTGGTGCCCTGCGCGGCCGCGCCCTGGATCTGCACCGCGGGCAGGCCGTTGTAGCGCTCCAGCTGCGACGCGCCCTGCGACCAGCGCGTGGTGGCAAAAGCCGAGAACGGCGTCATCGCCCCCGTACTGCCGCGCACGAACCACTGGCCGATGTCGTCCGGCGCGGAGCGGTACGGCGCATCGGCCTGCACGTACACGCGCTTCACGCGGCCGCGGTCGATGAAGTCGTTGACGTAGCTGCCGCCCCAGGCAATGCCCAGCGTGGTGTTCACGTCGTCCAGCGACAGCCGCAGCGCCGAGGCCTTCAGCTGGTCGATGTCGACCTGCAGCTGCGGCGTGCCGGCCACGCTGTTGGCGCGCACCGACTGCAGGCGCGGGTCCTTGTTGGCCTCGCGCACCAGCTTTTCGCGCGCCTGCAACAGCCGCTCGGCGCCCATGCCCGAGGTGTCCTGCAGCCAGAACTCGAAGCCGTTCGATTCGCCCAGCCCTTCGATGGGCGGCGGCACCATGCCGAAGACCTCGGCGTCGCGCTGCTGCTTGGCCAGCGCCTTGCCGGCACGCTCGACGATGGCGTGCGCGCGCTTGTCGGCGCTGGCGCGCTCGGACCAGTCCTTCAGCGAGACAAACGCCATGCCCATGTTCTGCCCCGAGCCGCTGTAGCTCCAGCCGGTGAGCGTGAAGATGGTGTCGGTCGTGTCCTTCTCGGTCTCGAGAAAATGCTTTTCGATGGCGCGGTTCACTTCGTCGGTGCGGCCCGAGGTGGCGCCGGCCGGCAGCGTCGCGATCACCATCACGCTGCCCTGGTCCTCTTCCGGCAGGAAGCCGCCGGGCAGGCTCAGGTACAGCAGGCCCATGCCGGCCACGATGGCGACGTACACCGCCGTGAAGCGCAGCGGCTTGCGCAGGATGCGGCCCAGCACGCCCACGTAGCGGCCTTGCGCGGCGTCGAAGCGGCGGTTGAAGGCGCCCAGGAAGCCGCGCGTGCGCGGCGGCACGCCGGCCTTCAGGAAGCGCGCGCACAGCGCCGGGATGAGCACGATGGCCACCACCACCGACAGCACCATCGACGCGATGATGGTCACCGAGAACTGCCGGTAGATCACGCCCACCGAGCCGCCGAAGAAGGCCATGGGCAGGAACACCGCCGACACCACCACCGCGATGCCGACCAGCGCGCCGGTGATCTCCTTCATCGACTTGATCGTGGCGGCCTTCGCATCGAGCCCCTCTTCGTGCATGACGCGCTCGACGTTCTCCACCACCACGATCGCGTCGTCCACCAGCAGGCCGATGGCCAGCACCATGCCGAACAGCGTGAGCACGTTGATCGAATAGCCAAAGGCCGCCAGCACGCCGAAGGTGCCCAGCAGCACCACCGGCACGGTGATCGCGGGGATCACCGTGGCGCGCCAGTTCTGCAGGAAGAGGAACATCACGACCACCACCAGCGCGATGGCCTCCAGCAGCGTGCGGATGACCGACTGGATCGAGATCTTGACGAAGCGCGTCGTGTCTTCCGCGTAGGCCACGCGCAGGCCCGCGGGCAGCGAGCGTTCGAGCTCGGCGATGCGCGCCTTCACCGCGCGGGCGGTGGTCAGCGCGTTGGCGCCGGGCGCCAGCATCACGGCCGAGCCCGCGGCCGGGTGACCGTTCAGGCGCGTGGTCTCGGCATACGACTCGCTGCCGATCTCCACGCGCGCCACGTCGCCCAGCCGCACCACGGCGCCGTCGGCCTGCGTCTTGAGCACGATGGCCTTGAACTGGTCGGGCGTCTGCAGCCGCGACATCGCGGTGACGGTGGCGTTCAGGTGCTGCGTCGGCGCGGACGGCCGCGCGCCGATCTCGCCCACCGACACCTGCGTGTTCTGCGCGGTGATGGCGGCCGTGACGTCGGACGGCATCAGCTGGTAGCTGGCCAGCCGGTGCGGGTCGAGCCAGATGCGCATGGCGTACGCCGCGCCGAAAGCCTGCACCGAGCCCACGCCGTCGACGCGGCTGATCGGGTCGCGCAGGTTGCTGGCCATCCAGTCGGCGATGTCGGTGTCGGTGCGCTGGCCGGTCTCGTCGTAGAGCGCCACGATCAGCAGGAAGTTGTTCTGCGACTTGGCGACCGTCACGCCCTGCTGCTGCACCGCCTGCGGCAGCCGGCTGGTGGCCTGGCTGACCTTGTTCTGCACCTGCACCTGCGCGGTGTCGGGGTCGATGCCCTGGCGGAACGTGACGTTGATCTCGGCCCAGCCCGCGGCGCTGCTGGTCGACTTGAAGTACATCAGGCCGTCGATGCCCTTGAGCTGCTGCTCGAGCACCTGCGTGACGCTGTTTTCCACCGCCTGCGCCGAGGCGCCGGGGTAGTTGGCCGACACGACCACGGTCGGCGGCGCGATGTCGGGGTACTGCGACACCGGCAGCGTGCGAATGGCCACGCCGCCGGCCAGCATGATGAGGATGGCAATGACCCAGGCGAAGACGGGCCGCTGGATGAAAAAATGAGCGATCACGGGAGGTTGCGGTTTCTCGTCAATCGGCCGGGGAAGGCGCGGCGGCGGACGATGCGCCCGCCGTGGACACCGGCACCGGCTTCACTTTTTCGCCGGGGCGCGCGCGCTGCAGGCCGTCGACCACCAGGCGGTCGCCCTCGCGCAGGCCCCGGGTCACGACCCAGTGCTCGCCCTCGGTGCTGCGCACTTGGAGCGCGCGCAGCTCGACCTTGTTGTCGGCCCCCACCACCAGCGCGGTCGGCTCGCCCTTCTCGTTGCGGGCCACGCCGCGCTGCGGCGCCAGGATGGCCTGGCGCTCCACGCCGGACTCGACCTGCGCGCGCACATACATGCCGGGCAGCAGCAGCCCTTGCGGGTTCGGAAACTCCGCGCGCAACGTGACCGAGCCGGTGGCCGCATCGACGCTCACTTCGGAGAACTTCAGCGTGCCGGCGTGCGGGTACGGCAAGCCGTCTTCCATGCGCAGGCTGACCTGGGTGCTGGCCGGCGCCATGTCGCCCGAGATGAAGCGGCGCTTGAGCTTCGTCAACGCCAGGCTCGACTGCACCACGTCGACATAGATCGGATCGAGCCGCTGGATCGTGGCCAAAGCCATCGCCTGGCCCGGCACCACGAGCGCGCCTTCGGTCACGGCGGAACGGCCGATGCGTCCCGCGATGGGTGCGGTGATGCGCGTGAAGTCGAGGTTGATGCGCGCCGCCTTCACGGCCGCCTGCGCGGCCTTCACGCCGGCTTGCGCCTGCACCAGCGCGGCCTGCGCCTCTTCGTGTTCCTGCCGGCTCACGGCATTGGCCTTGACCAGTTCACCGAAGCGATCGGCCTTGCCGCGCAGGCTGGCGATGGTGGCCTGCGACGTGGCCAGCGTGGCCTGCGCCTGCTCGTGCGCGGCCTCGAACGGGCCGGGCTCGATCTCGTACAGCACCTGGCCCGCGCGGACCATGCCGCCTTCTTCGAACAGCCGCTTGCGCACGATGCCGTTGACTTGAGGACGCACCTCGGAGACGCGGTAAGCGGCCGTGCGGCCCGCGAGCTCGGTGTGCACGGCCACGTCGCTGGCGTGCAGCGCCACCACGCCGACTTCGGGCGGAGCGTCGTCGGTGGTGGAAGCCTGCTTGGCGCCGCATGCAGCGAGCGCGAGCAGGGACATTGGAAGCAGGAGCTTGAAAAGCGGGGTCATGGCCATCGGGAATCGCAGTGCGGCGTGCGCAGGGATCACCCGGCTCGTTACATTTGCACTCAAATGGTGCATTCTGCCTTCGATGTTGCATTGCAACCTGAAGGAATCCTGTGTTTGCCGTAGGTGAAATCGGCGGCGGCCGTGGGCCTCGCTAGCGCCCTCGCAAGTGCAAAAGAAAAAGGGCCGCGCAGTGTGGCCTTCGTCGGAGTGTCTACAGAAGGGGGAAATGTGGTGGTAAGCCGTGATGGGAGTGAGCCATCGACCAACGGTGAAGTAGTCGATGCGGTCTCTTCTAAACATTCAAAGAAGCTCTAGAACCTAGAGCTGCATGCGGGTTCCGGAGCCTTTCCCCTGCTTTGGCTGTTCTCGGAAAGCTGACTTCTAGAATCTGGCATGGACACCAAACCCTTTCACTTCCTCGATGTCGGCGGCCAACGTGTGACGCGCTCCAAGGAGCCGAGCATCTGCCCACACTGCCGTCGCCTTGTACAAGCACAGGAGGTGACGTGGCAGCCGGTTTCCTCGGATTGGAAGGTAAGCGGCTTGGAAAGCATCTACGTCTGTCCGAACCCCGACTGCGGGCATTTCTTCCTGGCCACCTTCGACCTCAAAGAGAAGAGCGTCCAAGTGCTGGGCTCGCTGTCTGTTCGCAAAGACGACTTCGAGCTCAGGTCCACCACACCAGTGATGATCGAGCGCAAGGAGTTTCCGCCGTCGGTCGTGAAGCTATCACCTCTGTTCGCTGAGACCTATGCCCAAGCCGAGGCAGCAGAGGCCTACGGTCTCACCCAGATCTGCGGGCTTGGCTATCGCAAGGCGGTCGAGTACCTGATCAAAGACCACTGCATCGACCAGCATCCCGTCGATACCGACAAGATCAAGGCCATGCCGCTGGGAGCATGCATCAAGGAGTTCGTGACCGACCCGAACGTCAAGATCAGTGCCCAGCGTGCCGTGTGGCTGGGCAACGATGAGGCGCACTACCTGCGCAAGTGGGCGGACAAGGACATCGGCGACTTAAAGATCCTGATCATGCTGACCTCAAACTGGATCGACAGCCTGTTCCTCACCACGCAATATCAAGACTCGATGAAGCCGTGAAGTGCCCCAGTGGGCCTGTTGCGTGAAGCCTTGCATTCCGCATCGACAGGAATGCTACATGGTGGCAGAAGATCACGAGGCTCGGCGCTCTGCCGTTCGCAACCGAAAGAAGTGTTCGTCAGCGTCGGCTTGATCGTCGTACTCGGCAATCGGACGGCACCACCTGCCCATCGACGTCCGATTCCTGCACAGTGTGCAACATGGGCACGAAGGGCGCGAGTGAGCATGACTTGGCATGATTGAGGCCATCAACAAATGATGGAGGAGACCATGGCAAGCGGACGTAGAGGAAATTCAACACCGCAATGGTGGTACGCGATGCCGTTCGTCGCGGTATTAGTGGCCTGGTGCTTGTGCTGGTGGGCGCTCCGAGGTGACACGGACCGAGGCACCTTCGGCGACATGTTTGGTTCAGTCAATGCTCTGTTCAGTGGCTTCGCATTCGCAGGCTTGATCGTGGCGATTCGCCTTCAGAGTGAAGAGTTGGCGCTGCAGCGCCAGGAATTAGCCGATACCCGGACAGTGCTGGACGGACAAAAGACTCAGATGGAAGCCCAGGCGGACACACTCAAGCTACAACAGTTCGAGGCCACGTTCTTTCAGTTACTCAGAACGCATGGCGAAATCGTAAGCGCCATTGATCTTGCTGCGCCAGGCGGCCGCGTTACTCAAGGCAGAGACTGCTTCAAGGTTTTTTACTCGCGTTTCCGAACCAAGGCCGCGTCAGTGCCGAGCAACACTCCGGATATGGAGAGGTTTTCCAAGAGCTATGACGAGTTTTACAAGGAACATGAGCACGAGATTGGTCACTACTTCCGCCACCTGTACCACATCATCAAGTTTGTCGACTCGAGTAATGTGGCCGCCCCCCGTCGATACACATCTTTTGTTCGCGCGCAAATCTCAACCTTTGAGAGCCTATTGCTGTTTTACAACTGCCTCAGCTCCCACGGCGTACTTAATTTCAAACCCCTCGTGGAGAAGTACGGGCTGCTCAAACATCTGCCAAGAGACGATCTGTCGCGAGACCTCATCAAGTCCTTCAAGCCATCCGCATACCTACCGCAGGCCCCCAACGTAGTTGACCTAGTGGCAATCGGGGCCAGGAACCTCAATGAATACTGAGTCGAATAGGCCCTCACAGCACTGACACGATTACACGGGAAATACACCCCCCTTTTCAATGCAAAGGGCCTGCTACATATTTTGTAGCAGGCCCTTCTTTATTGGCGCAGTAACTGTGAGTGGTAGGCCGTGATGGGCTTGAACCATCGACCAACGGATTATGAGTCCGAAATCAAGGCACTCAGCCGCATGTCATCGCACGATAGAATCAATGTAAGTCATTGATTTATATGAATTCTTCGTGCGAGACAGTGCAATGCCATCCACCACCATAGATCGAAATTCTGGCAATATTCTGGCAACGGGAAATGACCCCTTGGTCGCGGCGTCTGCGCCCGTCGCCAGCGTGGGCCGCCTTCTCAATGCTCTGGCTCCCGGAACCTTCAAGACGCTCCAGAAAGTGCAGCCGATCGGCGCACTCCAGGCGCGCAAGAACAGCAGTAGTGCCATTTCATTCTTCTGGCGTTACAGCATCGGAACCAAGAGCGAGCGCGTACCAATCGGGCTTTACGATCCTTCGGCACCGCCGAAGAGCCTGACGGCGACCGCCAAGGGGTTCTCCGTGGCCGCGGCGATCCGCGCCGCCGAAGTGCTGGCACTCGAACACAACGACCACAGACTGGATGGTGGCCGCCCTGCCCTGCTCGAAGCTAGGCGCAAAGCCGACGAGGCGGCAGCCAGGCGCGCCGCTAAGGTCGGCAAACACACGCTGGAAAACCTGCTTGATCACTACGCCGACCACCTAGAACGGCTGGGGCGGCGCTCGCACAGCGACGTGCGTTCGATCTTCCAACTCCACGTCAAAGGTCCATGGCCCGATGTGGCAAGGCTACCGGCCAAGGAAGTCACCGGCGAGCAGATCGGGGACATGATGCGGCGCGTGGCAGACGCCGGCAAGGGCCGCACGGCCAACAAGCTGCGCAGCTACGTTCGTGCGGCGTATCAGACCGCGCGGGCCTCACGGTCAAAAGCGTCGGTCCCTGTCCACTTCAAGGACTACGAGATCACGCACAACCCTGCAATGGACACGGAGCCAGACGAAAGCCAAAACCGCGCCAAGAAACAGCCGCTGCTCGAAGACGACATGCGACGGTACTGGCGGCAGATCGACTCCATGCAGGATTTCAAGGGGGGTGTGCTCAGGCTGCACGTATTAACCGGTGGACAACGCATTGAGCAGTTGGTGAAATTGCATACGGAGCATGCGGCGACAGACGAGATTCTGCTATTCGACGGCAAGGGCCGCCCTGGCAAGGGTGTACGCGACAACCCAGTCCCACTCATACCTGCCGCCGCCAAAGCGCTCGCAGCATGTAAGCCAAGCGGTGTCTATGCCATCTCGACAGACGGCGGAGAAACACATCTGGCAGCCACCACTCTCAGCCTGTGGGCGAAAGATGCAGCGGCAGCCGCTGGCATCAGAGACTTTCAAGCCAAACGCATCCGCTCAGGTGTCGAGACGCTATTGGCCAAGGCTGGCGTGAGCACGGAAATTCGTGGCCGGCTGCAGTCACATGGCATCTCCGGTGTCCAAGCGCGGCATTACGATGGTCACGACTACATGGAGGAGCAGCGCTCGGCGCTCGCGACATTGCATGTGATATTGACGCGAAACAGCGTCGAGGGAACGAAGTCAAAAAATCTATCCACCAAAAAATGAACCCGCAATCAAGAAGTAAAAGCCAAGGCCTGTCGCCCGGCGAGAAAAAATGGGGGCCGCCGGAACCGCTTTGGGAGCGAGAACTGAAGAGGAAGGAGGGTCGCCTTGTTCAGATAGTTGCCTTGGCTGGCAACGTGAGACCCGCCGGACGATACGTAGAGCGAGTCAAGAAGCAAAACCCAGCATGGGCGAAGGCGTTCGATCGAGTTATCAGGGCGCTGGTTCCGACCTTGTATCCGGAGCGCTCGGAAGGAAAAATCTACTTCGACCCCAAAAATCCTGGCAACAAAGCTGCCGAAAGCAACGCCGATCAGCATTCACTCATGTTTGTTGATCTTGGTGATGCGGTGATACTGATTGGCGAGAAGTATGGAACGGAAGGCATGCCAGCAGGCTTTCGGCGCCTATACGACCATCATGTGGCACAAAGAATTTCAGCCTCCCCAATCGAAGTAGCGGGCCCAGCGGCCCCCCTCCTTCCGCCACCTCCTGCATCCGTCGATGCAAGACCAAAAAAGTCTCAGGCCAGAGCAATCGAGACGAAGTCAGAGGAGCGGTTGCTCGCGCTGTTCTATGCAGTGGTGCAAGGCGAATGGGGATGGGGCAGCGAAGGGCCGGTAGGCAGAAGAGTAGCTCTTGAGAAGATCGAAAAGTACATTGAGAAACTGAGTATCTCCAGGTATGGAATGAATCAAGACAAGATTGAAAACTTGCTAGATCAAGCCGCCCTGAAGTTCCCGCTTCGGCCAGAGCGTGATTCGCCTGAACCGAGTCCTCAAGAAAGTTCATGAAGAGTTCATCGGGAATTCATCTGATGTAGCATTTTTTCGCCCCGAGACTTGGCCCATCGCGATGCTGATGGGTTCGACGGGACTCATCGAAAGGTTCAGCAACTACTTTCATGAGGAGCCCACGGTGGCACAAGAACTCCAAGCCCTTCTTCGCA
This sequence comes from Variovorax sp. KBS0712, assembly GCF_006323185.2. Classification (NCBI taxonomy): domain Bacteria; kingdom Pseudomonadati; phylum Pseudomonadota; class Betaproteobacteria; order Burkholderiales; family Comamonadaceae; genus Variovorax; species Variovorax sp. KBS0712. The sequence continues at coordinate 518,886 of NZ_VCCD02000002.1, forward strand.
AGAAGAGGGTTCTCGAACTCACAGGTCTGTCCAACAGCACCTTCTATGCACTGATCCGAAACGGTTTGATCAAGCCGGGCGTTCCAGTGGGGTCACGCATTAAGGCTTGGCCGGAAAGCGAAGTTCAAGCATTCATCGACAGCTGCATCACTGCTCGCGATACGGGAGGTGCACGATGAGCACAACCCCTATCAACCCAATGGCGCACCTGGCCTGCCTTCCTGAAGGTGTGACTGTGCTGTTCATTCCCACCGATCTCAGGATCGAAGTGGTGACCGCGGTGGTCAAAGAGGCGGCAACGGCTGGCCAGAATTTTGGCTTGAAATTCCCGCTTTCCCCAATCGTCAACGTGCTGGTGTCCGGCACCGAACGCGAGGTTCAGCAGGCGCGAGCTTTGCATGCCGGCAACGCGCTCGACGAAGATGCGGCCGAGGTCCGGTTCGTGCCGGTGGGCCTGCGCAAGGACGTCGATTACTTCTCGCAAGAGGGGCTGTTTTTCCTGCAAGCCAAACTCCGCAAGGAGCGCGCCGCACCCGAGACATGGGTGTTCGAGCAAACATTGGACGGCGAAGTTGACTTTCTGGTTGCCGATGCGCTGTGTCGGCTGCGCGTGATGGCCAAGGCAACGCACTCATGCGTGGTCGCGATCATCGCGTGTGACCGACTGCGCGAAGAAACCCGCATCGCCGATCTGGTCGATGAGTTCATCAAAGTCGAAGCGTGTGAACCCGATGTGGATGGCGGCGTCGCGTTCTCGTTCGATTGCACCGCTCTTCAGGGGCTGCAGCATTTTGGCCTTGGCAAGGTCATGTGCACGCTCAAGTTCGGTGAGGATTTCCGCTACGAGAGAACCTTCGCGCCGTTCGTCGCAAAAAGCCTGTTGGATCGCGCCATTCGCACGCTGCACGTCAACGACTACAAGATGGCCGCGATCAGTGAAATTGTTGTTTTGAACAAGTCCAATGTGTCGCGCCGTCTCGATGGATGGCAACCGCGCCGCATTGTGATGGCCGAAGGCTGGCCGGACCAGCTCAAGGAATACTTCGCGATGGGCGGCGGCAAACGCCGCGCTCCGATCGAGAACAGCGACGACAGCGAATCCGATGACGACGACGGCGACATCGAGGAAGAAGGCTGACCGACTGCCTATCGACGTGTGCTGCACGGCACCACGAGCAGGCGTTGCGCTGTTTTGCGAAGCGTGCGCAACCAGCGCAACGCACGCAACGCAAGTCGATCAGCTCGTCAGCTGTAACCGCTGACTATTTTTAATTCGAAGCTCGTCGATGGTCGGCGAGCCTTTCGAAGGATTCCCCATGCCTTTCATCATCATAGGCGCCCGTGCGTTCCGCGTCGTCTATGGCTTCGACCGGGTCACGCTCTGGTTTGATCGCGCCGAACTCCCCATCTCCGAAGCGGAGCTGGAGGCGCACTGTCGCGAACTCTCTTTCATCTGCGGCGACATGAAGTTCAATCCTCGTTGGAAGTCCTGCATCTCGGTTTACCAGCCAAGCCCGAAGTTCTTCCGCGTACTGCTCGCAGCGCTCGCTACCGAGATAGCCGTCTGCATCAACTACGTCGAGATCGCGCGCGATTTCGTGCCGGTACTGGCTCCGCGCAAGGGTGTAGTGCCCCCCGCCTCACACCACTCGGTCGCAGATGCGCAAGTGGCCATCTTGCACCTGCGCGACTGGTTCTTGCGCAGTGCCATTGTCGGGCGTCAACACCAAGTCGTGGTCTATAGCCATGGCGATCCCTTCTACTACGGCCGCCGCTACGAGAAAGACGGAATCACCAAGAGCGCAAACGTGTTCGTCGTCTACGGGGACAAGCCGTCCAAGCAGTCCGGTGTCCGTTTGAGCAAGAGTTCTCGCGACGAAGTACCGTGCTTGCACATCGAATGGCGTGCGAACGGCGCGCCGGTGCTGGCTGACCTCGGCATCTCATGTATCCAGGATCTGCTCTCATTCGACTTCCCTGCATTCTGGTCGCGTGAAGTGAAGCTGCTGCGCGTACCCAAGCAGAACACCGCTCTCGGCCTACTACTGCCGGGCCGGCGAAACAGCAGCAGTCGAGCCTATCGAAAGCGCACGGCGGCCCTGGCGCCCGAGGGCTGCAATGTCATCGTGCTTCAGAACGCGCGGATCGCGAATCAGATATCTGCGTCGGCATTTCTCAAGAAGCTACGTCGGCTATCCCTGCAAGAGTGGTGCGCCGAAGTCCCGGCAATGCCGGCCAAGCGCCATCGGCCATAGCTACTACGCAGGGCTCAACTGCTATAGATACCGAAAGTAGATCGGAAAGACCGTCAAACAGATTGGATATCTCAGTCTGTTCCGTCTCTTCATCTGCTTCCGGAACCATGAAAACACAGTGCTTTTTCAAGAATTGGCACATTTCCTCGTTCTCTCACCATGTCCCGAATCTCTCCGAAAAAGCGGAACCTCACCCGAACTCCAAGCTCTTTCACCGCTCTCCGAAGACCAGTTGGTTCGAGTGTTCCGCCAGCGTCCCCCATTCCGTCTGGCCCCGCCAATTCTGCTGCGTCTCTCGTTCCCACGTCGTCTTCCCTCTCCACGCAGGCGCCTCGCCGCACCAGCCAGTCGTTGGAGCTGAACCCTCAAGCAAAAGCCATCGTCCAAGCCGATGCTCGGTATGTCGAGGTCATGGCTTGTGCCGGCAGCGGCAAGACGACGGTCTTGGTGCATCGTCTGGCGCATCTGATGGTCACGCGCCAAGTACCAGCATCCGCGATCCTGGTGCTGAGCTTCTCCAATGCAACGGTTTCCGAAGTTCGTCTGCGGCTTGCCCGCTTTGAGAGCGAGGAAGCTCACGCGAATGCTCCCGCCGTTAACGGCATTGACTCCGTCCATCTGCAGAGCGTGACCGTCAAAACCGCCCATGCGTTTGCGCGTCAGGTCACCCGGTCGATCTCTGGCAGCCGCAATCTGCCGAGCCTCATGAAACCTGCTGAGATCATAGAGTTCATGGCGCGCGCGGCCACCACCGCTCGAAAATCTCTAGGCAAAGATCGGACCATCGCAGCGGAGCGCCGTCTCCAGCTCCAGGCGTGGCTCAAGGCACTCTCGGCCTCTGATCTCAAGGCGGCTCACGCGCTCATCGACTTCGGCACCGCCACAGACCAGTCGATCAAGCAGTTGGTGAAGCTCGAGCGATTTGCCGCCCAGTTCGGCCCCTACCGGTTGGCGCTTCAGCTGCTGCGGCTAGCCTATCAGGCGATCAAGTTGGAACATCGAAAGATCGACTACACGGACATGTTGATCGATGCTCGCACGGCGCTTGGAGCCCGCGCCGGTACGACCGCACTCCACAACATCAAGTACATCGTGGTCGATGAGTACCAGGACAGCAGTCTGGCTCAGCTGCAGTTCATTGCCGAGTTGGCTCGGCGGCCCGGTGTTGAGCTGACGGTGTTGGGCGACCAGCAGCAATCGATCTTCCGGTATGCCGGTGCAGCGGCAGCGGGCCACGCGCTTTCCGAACTGCTGCCGGGCGTCGTGAGCATGCCACTCTCGCATTCATATCGCGTGCCGCAGACGGTGGCAGCAGCGACTACCGCGATGCTGCGTCATGGTGATCTGATAGACGTCCCGACCATGACCGGTCGACCCGGTGGCAGCAAGCCGGTGCTGGTCCATTCTGCTGATCTGGCTCGCCAGCTTGCGGCGGTCACCAACGATGTTCAAGCTCGGCTGACCGAGGGTGTAGCAGCCAGCGACATAGTGATTCTGGCTCGCGTCAAATCGACGCTGCGCGAAGTCGGCGCCGCGCTGTTGGCCCGAGGCATCGATACGGATATGCGCGGTACCGTCCAGAGCACCGAGCACGCGCTGCAGGTGCTCCGGCTTGTTCATTTGGTCGAGCTACACCAGGCTGGTCAGTCGCTGACGCTCCGAGCATTGCGCCAGCGACTCAGCCGTGGTCTTTCCGTGAAGGCGTCGGGCCAGCAGTGGACCGAAGCACTCCAGCACTTGCATAGAGCTGGCCGAGGGGCGCCGCTTGAAGGCCGGTACATCAGGTGCGCCGCCATCTATCTCCGGCTCATGGGTGGTGTGCGTGCTGATGCGGACCGCCGCGCCGACGTGAACCGGTGGGCTCCGCTGTGTCGCGACCATCAGACCGCTGATGAGATGCGCCAGGCTCTAGCGAAGCTTGCGAGTTCACCGCGGATCACGCTGTCGAGCATCCACAAGGCCAAGGGTGGCGAATGGAAGCACGTGTTCATCGTGGGCGTGGCCGATGGCCAAATGCCGAACTACTTGTCTCGGGGCAAAGATGCGTTGATCGAAGAGCGAAGCCTACTGCATGTGGCAATGACCCGCGCCTCCGAGACAGTGCGCTTGTACTGTGCACCGGTCCAGCATGCACGCAGCCGCCAGAAGTTCGACCGGCTGAGCCATTTTCTCGATCACCCTGGGGTACTACGGTATTTCGAAGTTGAGGACCGCCGTTGACACTGAGGAAGAGGTTGCGGCACCGCGATGCCGCGACCTCGACAACGGCGGCATGGCCGGCTGTGCTGGCTAATTTGAGAGAGTTACCAGTACTCTCAAATTCAGACCATGCCCCAACTCCCAACCTCGTCGAAGAAGCTCACCGTCTCCGCCACCAAGCCTCGAAGCCCATACAACCGTAGCCCTTACCGCGAAAGGACTGTGGCCGTGCGGGTGCCCGAATCGATGCTTCCTCAAGTTCGCAAGATGCTGAGCCGGCGCCGAGACCAGACGGCGCGCCACGTCAACGTTGAAGTCAAGGCCAAGCCGAAGCTGAGTCCGAAGCGCAAGCTCATGGGTAACGTCACGGCTCAGCGCAAGGATCGGCGGTGACTGCGGTGCGCGCGCGCCTCCCAGCTCTCCACCGTGCTCGAAATGTCCGGTCACCATCCGCAAGTGGAGGGCCTAGTCATGGACAGCGCACGTGACCGCTGGACCAGCCACATCATCGATGCGGAGCAACTGTGGGACATGGAGGTCATCGAGAGAGGTGGCTTCGTGTGCCCTGGCTGTGCGGTCGATGTGTTCCCGGCGTCGTACCGCAAGGACATCAACAAGCGGCGGCCGTATTTCAAGATAGGCAAGGGCGGTGCTCATGCGGATGGCTGCGGTATCGCAGGCTTCTTGAGCGCAAAAACATCGACCGCTCGTAAGCGCGGCATGACGCGTGCTTCCGGCGGGCTGCCGATTCCCTTCCCCTCGCGATTGGTCATGGACTCTGTAGTCGAGACTGTTCTTGCGACCGCGCCGCACCGTGCCATGCAGTCGATGGCTGCAAAGCTCAGACGTTCGCCGCCGGCCCTTCCGCACGGAGCCCCCATCTATCACGGCCACACTGTCACGACGCTGCGACCGATCTGCCGAATCTTCATGGAGTTCCCAAATGACCGAAAGCAATTGGCGATCCGAATCCCCGGAGTGGCAGGTCGTACGTATGGCACGGCATTCAGACAACTTGGCTTCGCTGGTGTTCGTGCTCAACCTGTGCCAACTGGCTTGTTCTATGCTCCTTTGAGCTGGGACTTCGCGACCAAGGGCGCTGGCTATGAGGAGTGGACACTCAACGCCGGTGCGTGGCCGAAAGGAGCCAAGCGGCCGACCGCGCACTACCGCGTGCGCATCAACTGGTCGGGCTGGACCGGCTTGCAGCGCGCGACGCTGCGACACGAGCTTCAGCGTGCGCGAAAGGAGGTCGTTGGAAAGAAAGGTCTCCGCGAGAAGGCGTGGCTGTTCTTCGTCGGCAGCCAAGACGCTCATGATCCTGGTCTCTTCGTTGTCGACCGATATCCGCTGATCAGTTGCCGCGTCGGAGAGATGCGGTGGCCAAAGCGGAACGCAGCGGCTGGCAGGAGCCTTTGATGCTTGGTTGGAAAAGCGCCGCCAACAGCCGTTCCATGGTTACTGCACGCGGGGCGCCTCCCCGCTGTCCTCTGATGCGCGACGCCCCATCTTTGACTTTGGGATGACTGCCGTTGCTATCGGCGTTTGAACGCCAGAATCTTTGCGCCTGTTGGCCGCTTGTCAGTCTTGTGCTCAAGGGTCAGCCTCAGAGTCTCGATGGCCTGCTGAATATCGCCCAAGTCTTCCTGGGTGGGCCAAAAAATGTCCCGGCAATACTCTCCACGGGACTTCCGCCACTCGATATACGCCCTTGCGTCTAGGCTTCCTTTTGCTCTGTTGCAAGGCAAGCAAGCCAGCGTGAGGTTGCGGAATTCATTGGTACCACCTTCCGCAAGAGAGGTCATGTGATCGACCTCGCCGCCGCCGAACAGGCTTACTCCACAGTAGAAGCATCGATCCCGAAGTCTTCCGCGAATGACCGCCACATCGTCCTCTGACCAAGGCTGCCCGGCCGCCTTCCGTCTGGCGTTCTGGCGCTGCCACTTTTCCTTGATTTGGTCTGGGTTGTTCTCGGCATATCGTGTCTTTGCATCCCTGTCACAAACCCGGCATCTACCGCGGAAACTGCCGGTTGAGGCCCGCTGACCGTAGAACTCCCGTGTTAGCGGGAAAACTCTGCCGCAGATGCTGCACTTCTTGGTGTCGTCCGACATATGCCCTCCGGTTTCTAGAGGCCCATACCCTTTCTATCAAGCGCGTTGAATACTTGCAAGTGAAACGGACAGTTGGTCGCGCGGATGCTCATCCAATCGAAATGTCCATTGCCCCATCAACGAGGTAGCAAGTTCATCCAAAGGTCGAGCCGTGACGAGCGCTCGCCAATGCGTTTGGCCGGCTTCGCCCTGAACGCACCAGGCATCTAGATTCACTTCTGACAGGGTACCCACGGTAGCCTAGCCGCGGGAGGATCGTTTTTGGCCGACGGTAGCCTGTCGCGCCCCGCTCGCCTAGGTCGTGTACTCGTTTGCCCTCCGGTGCTGGCCTAATATCGAGGGGGTTGGGGTGGCAGTTGATCGCCGAACCCCAAAGGGGTCACGCCCGACGGAAGCGGATGACATAGTCATCCCCATCTAGCTCCGCCACTTCTCCGATCAACTCAGGGCGAACGTCAAATTCCTTCTTCAACTTGCTCGCATCCTCGCCAGCCTCAACTCGCGCGACCTCCTTTGTGCTCACGATCACAAGGCGGACCCGACTTCCTTGCGCCTTCGCTCTTTCGAGATTGGCTTTGAATTCGTTCTTCCCAGGCCCCTCCCAACGCGTGGTGCGGCCCCAATACTCGGCCGAATTCTCCGGCCCCTTCCGGTAGTGGTGCGCCCATTGGCTCACCACTAGCTCTCCCTGCATCGTCCAGGCAGAGACCGACCACATCGGATTCTTGAGAGTGGCTCCGTATCGGGCGAATGCTTCTGTGAGGCTGAGATGTGCCATATCGTGAGCTCTATCCAATTTGAACCGCAGGACTCGCAAACGCGATGTCTGGAGCATCCCATCGTCGTCAGTCGCGAGCAATGGGCATTTGTGCCTAACTTCTTTGGCAGAAACGTCTCGACGTCCGGGGGAAAGCAGAGGGCGGAACGAACGTCCACTTCTCTGATCCGGCCTTCCCCTCTTATACCGGCTATGGAGTACCGCCAAACCGAAGGCTGTCCAAGTTGTCTGCAGCTTCGAACGGCCGCCTACGCGCGGGGCGGGGCGGGGCGGATTCAACGTAAGCCATCAATTAACCACGCCCTTGTTCGGTGGGCGCGAGTCTGGCCTCCGAGAAGTACCAAGAACTCGTCTAAAGCAAGCTCACTGAGCGTCGAACCTGCGGCTGACTCGATTGGCTTCGGCCACAAGTGCTTCTTGCTTGACGAGCTCGCTCTTATAGATATCGCGAATCTTGAAGAACTCGGCACGGGATTGCTCCCCGGCCTTCGCAACGGATTCACTCGCCCGTGGCACCCACTCACACAGGCTGATGAATGACGAAGTGTTGAGGCCAAGAGGTGGATTCTCAGCACACGCCTTCGCAGCGGCGCTCAGCTTACCCTCGGAGTCTTTCCAGTCCTTCATGGATTTTTCATACGCGTGCCGCACATCAATGTGGGGGTGTTCTGTGCCGTCGATTTTCTCGTGGAGCATTGACGAGCTCAACTGTGTTCTACGACCACTGGCCTCACCATTACTGCCAGGTGTCGCCTTCAGTTTTTCCAGCGTGCCTTCGAGCTTGGCGGTTGTAGCTTCATACCTCTGTGGATATGCGGCGTAGTTGCGATATGTGAGACTCCCCTTCTCGACATAGGCCGCGGCGCCAGCCAAGATACCTTGGAGGGCCTCAACTCGTTTCTTCAGCTTGGCTTCCTGCTGCTCTCGCGTCTTCTGAAGCTCAACGGCCGTAATGTTTTGCTCAACACCCTGGCGAAGCACGCCAACGGCTCTGGCTTCGTCTTCCTCAGTGCCGGCGCGTAGGCTCGCCCTCAAGCCATTGGCACCAGAGATCTGCATACCACCTGGCACACGCTTGCCAGACACCACAATGTTCCCGCCATTGGCCCGACCAGTCTCAATCTTGCCCACGAACTGATCGCCACTCGCAGCGCCGTTCAACGGTGCGTCTATGGTGTTCAGCTTGTTGTCTTTGTCGACCGATACTTGCTTGAAGCGACCAACGATGGCGCCGCCCTGGAACTCCACGAGTTGGAGATAGAAGCTGACGCGAGGACCACCACCAACATACGTCCCTGACCAAGTGGCCGACCAAGCAGGCGCAATCAGCACAATGAGCGCCATACCGGCAATGAATCGTGAGCTCACCATGGGTCAGTTTCCGTTGTGGCCGTGAAGGCGAGTGAGCAGCACTTCTTTCCAATGCCCTTCGCGCAGAAGAACATCAGCACCGCTCGTATGTGTGTCAGCAATCTCCAGCACAGAGAAATGGAAGTTCTCAGCACGAGCAGCGCCACCTTCTTTTATGAGCTTGCGAAGGCGCACGTTTTCACCGTGGCCGTTGAGGTATTCGCACCACCGAGCCCATATGCCACCCGCCCCTGTGGCACTGCCCACATAGAGCTTGCCGTCCAATTGGTCCGAGATAAGGTACACCCCCGCAACATTCTCGAGTGCAGCCCTCCAGGAGGGGATGGCCTGGCGAACAATGCGAGCGAGCTCACCAAACGAGACGTTCACCTTCTTGAAGCCAGGGAACTCGGACAGGTGAAGCTTTTCGGCGTTGAGCTGATAGACCTCGCAGGTTGGCGCCACTGATTCACCAAATGGATATGCCTGCCGGCCTTTGCGTTCATACGAGCAAGTCAGCCGTCCAGCGAAATCCAAAGATGCCGGCAATAGGGTCAAGTCATAGACAACCCCCTTGATGGAGTGCGGCTTGCTTCCACTTTGGGCGTAGGCTCCCACATAGAGCCACCGGTTCACTTCCTTTGGCGTCTTAATGAACGACACAACATACTGCCGGTCGAAGTTCTTCTTTTCTTGCCAAGCCTGCCAGGAATCGAAGCGACCTTCGAGATACTCGGTCAAGGGGTCCTCTGAGCCATTGTGGGTTGCCAGGTGTACCTTGCATTTTTTTGGCTCAAGGCAGGGCTCGACAGCGCGGAGCAAATCAAAGAACAGCATAGTCGTCAGGCGCTTCGAAGAACACTGACCACCGCTGCTATCGCCATGAGGCTGAAGAAGCAGAACGTCACAACGAAGCCGCTACGCTTCTTCAAGCGTTGCCAAGGGGAGCTGTAGTAGTTTTCAGAGCGGGACTGAAAGAACCTTGGATAAAGGTTCCAGCCTAGCGCCACAAGGACCAGCAACATCGCTATGACTGCCGAGGTCAACAACACGTCAGACGTGCCACCTGGGGATTTCTGCGGCGTGGCCGTGCCGGACGTGCTTACCGGTTTTGCTGGTGGCTCATTGACTCGGCTCTGCGCAACCTGACTCGGTTGCGGCGGTGGTGGTATCACTTCTACCTTGGCTTCGCTTTCCACTGGTGCTGCGACGGGCAACATGGCAGGTGCCGCAGCTACTACAGGGCTCGGCGTGCTCACCACTTCTACTTCAGCCCTTGGCGTAGGCAATGGGGCAGCGACCGCAGGCTCTGCCACGGCCCTTGTTGGTGTAGCCAGCTCTTTTTCTTTTGCGCGTAGAGCAAGCTCCCTTTCGCGTAGTGCCGCCTCCCTCTCTCTTCTCGCCAGGTCGATTTCTTTTTGCTTCAGCGCAGCTTCACGCTGACTGATTTCCTTCGTGGCCGACTCAACCTGCGGGGCCACGGGTGCGGCCTGTCCAGAGACCTTTGCGGGAGGCTGAATTGCTGTTGCCGGCGTCGCTTCTGTTGCTACCTGCGGAGGCGCAACCTTGGTTGGAGCTGGAGCGATCGATGTCTCAGCCGTAGCCCCACCAGGCACTACAGCGGCAAACCTGCAGGCTCGTTGAAGCGTGCTCCCGTCCTTCGAATAAATTTGCGCCTCACCGCTGACACCTTTCTCAGAGGTCGTGAGCTGCGCCTTCAACCGCCAATCCCAGAAGGCTTGCTTCGTGTTGGCCGATACCGAGCCGCCGTATCCCTCAAGAATGGTTTTACCCTCCACCAATGAACCTGAGACGACCTCTTTCATACTGGCCGTCTGCCGAGACCAGGTGAGCTTGTTGTCGGTGATAGTGATTCTTGTGGCTGCTGTGAACGCAGGGCCTATGTCCGTGGCTTGTCCAGCCCCGCAGCTCAACGTGCCTTCATACGAGCCGTCAGGAATGGTTGCGGCTGAGGCCAATGACGCAAGGCCAATCAATGCCGTTGCGAGAAGACCAGCGCGCGCACGAAGGAATGGTTGGTTTTTATTCATTTTTCAATCGTTCTCGTCTTCAATTTTCTTGGCCGCTTGGAGCACAAGGCCTCGCCAACCAGGAAGGTCAGCGTCAACCTGATATCGCTCACTCACTATTTTTTTAGCCTGGCGCTCAACCTCCGGGTCAAGCACCGTGCCGAGCATCCGTCTCGCTGAGAGATTCTTCCCACTTCCAATGGCCGAGGCTTGGGCACGTTGCTCGAAAACTGCCTTCAATGCGCGCAGCTTCTGGCGGCTTTCTTCTTGGCGCTGCTCGTGTTCGACCTTCAGCTTTTGCAGAAGACTTTCAGTGTTCGACTCAAGCTGTGCTCGCTCCTCAGCAGTCAACCGTCTGTCAGTCGTCGTGTACGCCGCAGCACGTTGCTTCGAGGTCCAGCCAAACAGTTTTCCGCAGCACTGCGAACCGTAGAGCTTCAGGCCTTCGTCAGCTTGAATCACGTGGATGGCGCGATAGACACCGTGGTTACACCCAGGAGCTTGGCAGCGAATACGTTGCTCTTGCTCAACCTCCACCACGGCCAGGAGAGTTGGTTCAGGCACGGGTTGAGCCCTCCCGCAAAGCTGTCAGATAGGTCTTGGCGACCCGTACACGAAAAAAACTCACGCGCTCCCTCCCGTCCCGACGAAAACAAAAGGCTGTAAGCTAGTGTAAACAGGCGTAAGGGCGCCAGGAGGGAAGAATGTTCAGGTTGTTGGTGATAGCCGCGTTGCTCTTCGGCGCCTGGAAGGGGTACGAGCACTACCAAGCGAAAAATCTCGCCCAGCGCGCGCCTGCCGCGGCTCCATTCAGTCTGACCTCCACGAGTCAGCCCTCGGCTTCGTTCTCCTGCGACGGTCGCAAGTACTGTTCACAGATAACCTCTTGCCAGGAAGCCACCTACTTCTTGAAGAACTGTCCAGGCGTGAAGATGGACGGCAACAATGACGGCGTGCCCTGTGAACAACAATGGTGCCGGTAGAAATGAAGGCTATGCGAAAACTAACAGTTAGCCTGGCGCTCGCAGGACTGAACAGTGTGGCCTTGGCAGACGCCCCACAGTTTCAGATGTTCGCCTCGGACTTGAATAACGTTCTGAGCTGCAAATACACCAAGACCACGCCTCCTGATGAGCTCGGCGGTACTCTCTACATGTGTATCGCGGGCAAGGCCGAAACCGCCAAAGTCTTTATCAACAAGGACGAGAGAACCGGCAAGGTCTTGAATCTCAAAATCATGTGGAATGATTGGTTCAAGGACCTGGGCTACGGCATTCACCCCGATAAAAAGGAAGCAATCGATTTCATCACTCTGCTAGGAAAACGCCTTTCTCCGGCTGTCACACCTCAGATGCTCAAGGCCTTCGAAGGCAAAACCCCTGCCACTTTCACCACAGATGCCTGGGTGGTGAAGTACACCTACAACCGAGGGCCGGCGATTGACGAGCGGTTGCTCGTCTTCACGCCGAAGTAGACCGTTGTTGATATCGTTGTAACTCCAGAGAAGGCAACTGAGCTCAACGCCGCCGGAGGAGACCGATTCATGACGATAGCAAGGAAGACTCCGGCCACCACAGCAGTTGTCGCCTCCCTCAAAGAAAAAGCCATGTCCTATCGTCTACGAGTTGGCGTCCTGACCACCGCTTGCGCCCTCTTCAGCCAGGCATACGCACAAGAGGCCTGCAGCTCATTTGACGGCCAAATTGTGCAGCCCGTGCGCGCCAACGTCCTTTGGAAGCGCCTCGCGAGTATCCCCAACGTCAAGGGTGAGTACGAGACCACCGAAGCCTATGAGGCACGTGTGGCAAACGCCCTAGGCGACTTGGCAGGGCAAGTCATTGTTGACGTCCCGATTGATTCGAAATTCATGGTCTACGACGCCGATGCCAACCGACTCGATGTTCAAAGTTATGCCTTCTCCAATGGGACCACAAAGTACAGCGGCGTCTTCGGTTACGGCACACCGTTCGACGGGAAAATCAAGTACGGGATGAGCGGCAACAAGGATGTCGTCTATCCCTCCGAAGAAGTCCGGCTCGGTAGCTACCTCGGTGTCACGGCACTGGGCGCCAAGGTGCGAGTGTCGAAGATTCGCCGCACCACCAAAGCCATTTTCGAGCGTGAGGCTCGATGGAATGAGGGGCTCTTTGCCAACCCCAAGGCGGCCATGTCATTTGACAACATCACGCCGGCGACCGCTCGACAGATGAAGGCCACCGCCAAGGCTGCAATCGTCTATTCACCCAAGGCGCCCTACTTCGCGAAAGGTAAGTTTCCCTGGGGTGAGCCAACACTTGAAGGTCCGATGGACATTGACGAGACCATCGAGGTGGCTATTGGCACCATTCATTGCGCACTCCTTCTAGACAGCACTGGGAAGGTATATGCCGCAGCCGCCACCACGACCACGAGTACCGGGCGTCCTCTAATGATTGAGGCCCAGCAGGAACTACTTGGCCTTAGCGGCTACGCCGGAAGAATCGCAGCAGCAGTGCGCCCCAATATCACCTTCCCTGAGGCGGATAGCATTCAAGGCAACCCAGCAGTGGAGCTTGAAGCTCTTCTCTCACCAGACGGCACCATCACGAGCTCTCGAATCGCCAAATCCAGTGGCAACGATGCATGGGACACAGCCGCTCTGCGCGGTCTTCAAAGAACAGCCAGACTTCCTCGCGATGTCGATGGAAAAGTTCCCTCGACGTTGACGCTCAGCCTTCGCCCAAAGCGCTGACCGGCAGCTCGCTCAGTTCTTGTTTGTGTTGGTCAAGATTGCGATTTCCGACATCATGGAAGCCTTCGAGTTGGGCCTCATTGAGCATTTTCCTGAGCGTCCGGGGACCTACTTGACGCTGGAATCCCAGTCAGAACGACAACGCTGTGGGTTGCCCCTCTCCGCTAGCGCCTACAACGAGCGCGCAAGGAAATCACGCCTTTGCCTAGGGCGAAAATACCTGGCAAAATTTAGCTGACGCCAGCAGGCGTTCGCTGGGCGGCCGCGGGGATTTTCATCTCGGTGCGGCCGGGCCAGGTCCAGCACCCTCCCGGGCTTTTTCTCTCCAAATCCCCCTCGTCTCTGACGTTCCGTCGCCGGTACGCGCTCCGCAGCCATTGCGGTTTCGCTACCGGCTTTTTTGCGTCTGCCGCTGGGTATCGAGAAGCCGACATTCTCGATACCCGCGCCATGCGCACTCCATTTCCTAAGAGCTTTTATGGAAAAACCACAAGGTTCGCCCGCGTCCGTCTTGAAAAAAGGGCAAGAAACTCAGAATTCCACCCTGTCTGCCACAGCATCCGAATCGACTCACGTCGACAGCGCCGCCAAGCTGTCGAATCCGATCGATGACACGCCGTCGGCACTCGCCAATGGCTATATGGCGGCATCGCAATCAAGTGCTACAGCGGCCGCCTATGCGCTCGACGAGAAAATGTTCCGTGCGGCCGGGGGCACGATACCGGCGAGCCCACGTCAGATCGTGGATTTTTTGGCCGCGTTCGCTGGGAAATTGGCCGTTGCAACCTTGGAACGGCGGCTCATCGGTATCCACCATGCGCATGTCGAGCGCGGCTTGGTTTCGCCGGTGCATCACCCCGTAGTGAAGAAGACCATGGCCGGCATCAAGCGCACATTTGGCGTGCGCCAACGCCGCGTCCGGCCGATCCTAAAAGACGACTTAGTGGCGATGATGGTGATGTCGGACCGCCAAAGGCCGAAGAAAGCCGCGCGCGACAAGGCGCTGCTGTTGATCGGATTCGCCGGTGCGTTCCGCCGCAGCGAGCTGGTCGCGATCGAGCGCGAACACGTGACCGAGCACAGCAACGGCCTTGAGATTCTGCTTGTTCGTTCCAAGACTGATCAGAGCGGGGCCGGACGAACCGTCTTCGTTCCGCATGCCAACGGTGATCGCTGCCCCGTGTTGGCGCTGCAGGAGTGGTTGACGATCTCCGGCATCGGCACCGGCTACATCTTTCGCGGCGTCGACCGTCACGACCGCGTCGCCGATGAGCCTCTGACCGCGCAGTCGGTGGCGTTGATAGTCAAGAACGCGATCGAAAGGGTTGGTGGCCCCAGGGCCGACGTATCCGGCCACTCGATGCGCGCCGGCTACTGCACACAAGCTGCAATTGCCGGGCTCCAGCCGTTCCAGATCAGGGAGCAAACCGGCCACATGTCCGACGCTACGCTCGCGCGCTACATCCGGCCAGTGGCGAAGCGCAAGATTCCGTCGTTACTTTAGGCAGACTTACAGGCCGGCCTACGGCCAGTTGGTGAGCATTTGCCGATCGCTTCTCACTGAACTAATTGCGTTGCCGTCCTTGGTGATGGTTGACACCCGGGTCCTTAGACGACTCCCTGCGCCTGAGCCCTCGAAACCATGCGGCCACTGCAAGCAGTGAACGCTGCCGGCACAGCGCCACCATACGCATGTCATTTCGTGACGTTGTCCAGTTGGGTCGAAGGTTCGACTTCGTTGCGGTGCTTTGGGCGACCAGCAACTTGTGCGTGCTGTTGGGCTCGGTGCTTTGATAAAGCTGTCCCGTGCACCGGGCGAACTCGCGTCAACTGCTCTCAGCTTAGTGGCGCGGCAACTCGCTAGTCATATGGCGACCCGAACCCAAAGCGCCACCGTGACGCCTGTCGGCTGTAGTTCGTGGACGTTGCCGCCGGCAACGAGATGCGCGTCGCCATAGCCAGCACGGAGTTCGGACGTGGCTGCCTTGACGTTCGCCAAGACCCCCTCAGCCGTCGAACACTGGACCAAGGCCAGTACGCTAACCACGCGGTCGCCAGGGTGGCGCTGCTGAGCAGCCGCTACCATCGCAGCGCGCGCTGCCGTCGCGGCGTCGGGTCCCGCGCCAGAGGCAGCTTGGAGGGTCTTATCGCCGGCGGCCAGGGCCACCAGCAGATCCTCGTGGTCGAACGCAGGGCCAACGACGCCTGAGAAGCGTGATGCGATGTGATCTTCCGGCGAGTTTGCGAATGGTCGCCCATGGAAGACGGGACGAGCCGGCGCCGCAGCGCCGCAAGGGTCGGGAGCATAGGCAATGCACAGGCCGAGCTTCGGCGGCAACTGCTCGCGAAACGACTTGTCCCAATGTCCAGCGTTGCGGGGGCGGCATTCGTCCCAGAACTCCACGAGGTCGACCTGGCGGGCGTTGGAGCAAAAGATCCCGAGCAGCATCTTGGCGTCCGGAGATATCTTCAGTGGCATGGGATCGCCAGCCTCTGTGTCCCGGTGGCGCCTGAGTTCGATCGTGACGCGCTGGTCGCGGCGTGCGCGATTTCGGATCTGATCGAGACTAGTGAGATCCTTCTTCAGGGCCTCAACGCTGGGAAAGGTTCTTGGGGTGTACTTGATCTCGACGGCAAGTAGGACTTCACGGCCCAGGCACACCAAGGTGTCGATGGCGATTACGCGCGCCGGCTGCGCATCCCTGTCGGGGTCGGCCGGGACGGCGGGTACGTCGACCGCTGCTTCGATGAAGATGCGGTACTCGCTGGAAATGACTTCCAGTCGAGATCGTAAGTGAAAGTACAGGGCCGCCTGAAGGCTGCGCTCGGAATTGAGCTTGCGAGCGCCGTAGTCGTTGCAAGCCTCGATCCATGCAGCGCGCCATGCATCGATTGCGCTTTCCACTGGTTCCATGCCGATACTTCTCCTTCTTGGCGCATTGCGCTGGATGGTTCAACCTTCTGACTTGGCTACATAAGGGAATAAGCCGTACCTGCCGTGATGTGGGTTCTTGCCAAACATGATCGACTGCTCGCGCTTCCTGATTACATCCGGGGGATCGGTGTTTTCCACCACGATGACCTGTGTATCAGCGGCCAGGGCCTCTAGATATGCATAGAACCGCTCCTGAAGATCGGTACCAGTCAGGTCATCTTCCGTCCCGTCAGGCTCCCTGTATGCAAGCAAGGGGGAATCGAGCACGACAAATCCAGTGTGCGGGATATGGCGCGACCGACAGAAGGCCAGCAGACCGAGCGTGAACGCCGCATGCGTGATCGCGCGAAGACCTTTGCCAAAGGCGCTACGCGACTTCCCTGCAATCACGAGGTCGCGCGTCTTGGAGTCGAAGTACACGTCTCCGGCCTCGGGAAAGTGCCAATCCGTGAGGATGCCTTCAACAGTCTTGGCGAAGCCATGGGTCACAGTGGTGGGAATGTCTGCGCCGGCAAGCGCCCCTGCCTTCTCGTCTTCGGCGCCCTTCTCAAGATCGGCGCGACGGCGCTCCATGTCTTGTACGGTGGCGTATAGCGCAAGCGCCTCGCGCACCTCCGCGCGCTTGTCAGCGAACTCGGAATATGACTTGCGAAGAGTCGAAAGCTTGGGCGCGATCAGTTCTTCAACAGCCCCGGAAATCGCACCCAGGTCCCGGACGACTGCAGGTAGCTTCCGGTCGAAGTTGGCGCTCTCGCGTTCAAGAGTGCCGACAGTTTCCGAAAGCTCTGCACGCAGGACTTCGATTTTGGAGATCTCCGTTCGCGCGGCCCGAACCACTGCATCTGTGTCTCCATTGCATTCGGCATCGGCGCGGTGATGAGCAGCGGGTGCGGCTCCGCAAAGCGGGCAATGCCCGGCACCCAGCACGTTAAACAACGTCCCGCCTTCCTCAATGGCGCGCAACCGATCAATATCGGATGCGTAGTGCTTATCGAGTAGGCTGAACCGCTCAAGCATCGCCCCAACTTCGGCGCGCCGTTCGCGGCCTTCCTCCAGTTTTTTGCGCAATTCGCGCCGCTTCCCGGCCGCCTCTTGGAACGCGGCCTCGGTGGTGTTCACTTGGGCGGCTTGTTGACGGAGTGAAGTGTCGAGCTTCTCAAGCTGCTCTTCCAACTCCTTCGGGCTTTTGGTCAACTCCTTGAGCCGATCGCGATAGTCGTCAAGAAGCTGGTCCAGAAGTTGAAGTTGTGCCTCTCGCGACAGTTCCTCCGGCTCCCGCTTGTTGCTGGCAACCAGCGCCGAATCGTCCGTCCCTGTCAGAAGCAGCTTGAATGTCGCGAGATTCGGGGTATTGGCAATGGGGTTGCCGTCAAAGAGCGGAGAGCTTTGCTGCGTGATTTCTGTCTCGTTGACGATCATCAATCGCGCGATATTGCGAAAGCTCAGACTGTTGGTTTCGTTCCGGGAATTCTTTCGGACACGCTTTCCACCAAGACCGCATAGGCCCAGTAAGAATGAAGACAGGTTCGCGTCATTCCTGTCACTGTGCTGCTCGTCAAGCTGCTTGAATGGGACGTCGGTCTCAGGTGGCGTCTCATGCAAGCCGTCATAAAGTCGAAAGCCGCCCCCGTCCATGCTGCGCCAAAGCGTGAAGGACTTCTCATCAAGTGTCTGAAGACCCAGGAGAATGAGGTCGTAGCCGACACGCTCCGGGATGTCGCGCAGAGGCGGTTTGCCACCGAGCATGAAGTCGATAGCTTCGACGATGAACGATTTTCCCGAGTTCGATGCGCCGTAGACGACGTTGAGGCCCGGGCCGAAGGGTACGGTTGCGGGCGGCTTCTGCGGGCCGAAGAAGCCGAGGAAACGCAAGCGCAGACCGGGGGGAGTTGCCGTCATGCTTCGCTTCCCAGGCTCTGTTCGACGTGCTGGAACTCCTCCACCCATTTATCAAAGAAGCGGCGCATCATGCCCTTGAATTGTTCATCTGTGAGGTCGCCGAGGGTTTCTACAAGCCAAACGGCGCGATCCTTCAGGGCCAACAGATAGCTGGAAGAGACCGTTGAAAGGAAAGGCGCCGCGTTCTCGCCTGCGCCGTATTTGATGCCTTCGGCCGTGACTGAACGCTCCACCAGATCGCGAGTCATCATGAGAAGCAGCGACTGCTCGACCAGCTTGCGCCGCACAAGCAATTCCGCCGAGTGCATGGGCGTCGGCGGATGCAGGTTATCTGGGCCATCAATATCGCCCGTATGGACAAGAAGGTAGTCAAGCGCGACGAGTCGCTGAAGGTCATAGGTTTGTGGATAGGCGGCGCCAAGAATCGAGACCGCGCGGATGCCGGCCTCGAGCGGGCCATTGAACGTGATCGGCTTACGTTCCTGGCTCATGATCGTGTCCACCGCAGGCGGTCCTCGTTCACTAACTGATGGCAGATTCCGTCCCGGTCCTTGGGGTTCGTACAGGTGATGAGGGCATTCGCCGTGATCTGCATATCGCGAGCCGCCTTGGTGACCGCGCAAACCTTTTCGTAGCCATCTGCATGGTTCGCGTCATGCGTGTCGATTACGCCATCGTGGATGTCGTCCAATAGGGACTCGAAGGTGCCGGGTGGAACGCTGTCGCGTGCGAAAACGCGCAGCGACTCGGCCTCATAGAACGCCTCGCGCTGTCGGCGGAAATGGTCCTTGAACTTCGACGCGGACAAGGCCGAGGGATCGGTCACGATTGTCCCTGTGTGCTCACCGTATGCGCCGAGCAATTGCGTCACGTAGCGGCTTTCGGCAGCGGCGACTTGCTGGGGCGGCTTCTCGGATGCGGGCCGCGACGGTAGCCCGCCACCAAAGCGCGCCGTATGCACCGGTGTTGTCCTGTGATCGTCAACCAGTTGGAGCGCAGTTTTGGCGTCGAAGATTGAGAAGTCGAAGGCGTCCACATAGGCCCGGAGGTTCGCGTCGAGCGAAACCGCCTGGGTGCTTGTGATCGCTTCCTTGACGTGCTTGTCCCAGTTGGCAATCAACTCCCCTCGCAACTTCGTGGCATCCGCAAACAGGCGGCTGAGCGACGTGCCGGCACCACGCGGCGATACAAAGTAGTAGCGACGGGGAGCCGTGTATGCACCGTTGTACGAATACCAGATGACCTTGCCGAATTCGACCCAGACATCGCTGGGCCTGATGGCATGGTCGTAGTGCTTGCACTGGTAGTTGTCCCACACGCCCTGTAGGCGCTTATCGTCAATGAACCCGGCAACGTCGATCCCCATGTCGCCGGCGCCCGAAAAACGTTGGACGTGCATGTATTTCGTCGCGAGGCAGTAGTAGACCCACTCTTCGACGAACCCCTCCCACTCGTCTGGCGAGTAGGTCATGAGCCTTTGCTGAGGCGGAATAACGGGGCCATT
The DNA here is from genome assembly GCF_006323185.2 of Variovorax sp. KBS0712. Lineage (NCBI taxonomy): Bacteria > Pseudomonadati > Pseudomonadota > Betaproteobacteria > Burkholderiales > Comamonadaceae > Variovorax > Variovorax sp. KBS0712. The sequence goes on from NZ_VCCD02000002.1 coordinate 538,681, forward strand.
CGCCACTTGGGCGGCTGTGACGGCGGTCGCGGGGACCGGCGGCTTTTTGATGTCTTTCCAGTTCTCCGGCATGAGATGCGTTGCCCTTGTTCTTGCTTTCCCCGATTTTGGACGATCATGCCTTCAGGTATTGATACACGCTTGCCCGGGAAATCCCCAGCGCCTGCGCGATATCCGTCTTCGGCATACCGGCTGCGGCCATCTCAAGCAGCGTCGCCGTCGCCGCCTCATCTAGCGCCGGCTTTCTTCCCTTGTAGACGCCCTTGGTTTTCGCGATGACAATGCCTTCGCGCTGGCGCTCTTTGATCAGCGCGCGCTCGAACTGGCCGACCGCTCCGAGAAGCTGCAACATCAGCATCGAGTACATGGCTTCGTGGGACTTGTCTTCTGAGCTGGGCTTCTGGAACGTCAGCTTCTCTTTCATGAACTCGACCGTCACGCCCTTGCCGGTCAACGACTCGACCACGTGCTGCAAGTCCACGAGGCTGCGTGAGAGCCGGTCCATGCTGTGGACGTACAGATGATCGCCATCGCGCACGTGACTCAGCATGGCTTGGAGCTGCGGTCGATTTGTGTCTTTGCCGCTGGCCTTGTCAGTGAAGATTTTTTCAAGCTCCAAGCCTTCGAGCTGGCGCGCGTCGTTCTGGTCGGCGCTGGAGACGCGGACGTAGCAGATCCTCTGGCCGGTAGCGGATTTTTTCGGTGGTGTCATAGGCTTTCGCTCCGAGAGTCGATGTCTAAATTGACTCTATAAGGCATTTCGGAAAATGTCGATAAATTCCAAAAACAAGCCTATCTAGACACGAAACGGCGCCGTCAAACATGTCTGACTAGCGTGTACTTCAGATGGACGACGCGGGGCATCTGCACCAGAAAATCAGCCGCGACCGGAACTGAGCGGTCAAGACCGTCGCCAAGCCGCCGAATCCGGCCGCCAAGCCGCTTTTCGCGTGTGGTGATAGTTCGGTGGCCGGAACGCACTCAAGCGCCACTGCAGTTACCTGTGAGCGGAGCGGAAAAAATCTTCCGTGCAACCAGAGGCGCGACGCCGGTGAGCCGTGCGCAGATGGTGGAGTTTTGGCCGCGTTTTCCTGGAAAGTTGGCTGTCCCCACCTTGGAGCAATTGCTCTCCAGTCTTCACCATGTGGACATCTAGAGCGCAGTTCAATTTCTCCGGTGCAGGACTTCGTATGTAGAGGACCATAGATGCGACGAAACGCGCGCTGCGGTAGCCCTTGATCACTCGACGTCTGCGCGCTACTTCTCGCCGACGGTCTGGCGGATGATCACGCAAGCATCCAGATTCAGCTGAACGAACTCAGCCCAGCTGAACTGCTGGGCGTAGTGAAGCTCGTACTGCCGGTCGACTCGGCACACCTCTGGTCGCTCGTTGTAGATACTGCATGCACTATTCGAGTCTTCGTAGTGACGACACGTACCATCACCACGGTCAAGATGCTGTGTCGCCTGTGCTCGATAGACCTGACGACAACAAGCACCGCACCGATTGCACGGAAACTCGCTCATGTCGTTGACAGCGACGCCAACCAGAGACGAGTGGATGCTGCGTCGCCCATCCGGAACGGAACCTCGATGCCGCGTTTTTCGAGTGTGGCTTGCAGTAGTCTCGACTTCATCAGCTCGTCGTTGCAGCTCTGGAGTTCGGAAGCGAAGTCCTCCAGCTCAACTGCGTCAAGACCAAACTCGATCCGAGCAAGCGCATCCAGCTCTTTGTCCAGCATCGCATTGATAGCCTGAAACTGCTCCAGTGTGCCGGCATAGGCCTCGCCTTTCAGCAGCGCCCAGACTTTCTGCATCGGTGCGCTGTGCAGAAGAAAATACTCCAGACAAAGCGTGACCAGCCCCGTGACCAATGCCGCGCCAAAAGCCGCTAGCTCTGCGCCAAATGGAAACTGCAAAACGGGTGCGAGCTCTGCGTGGACCATCGCACCGATCACGGTCCCAATACCAAGCGAAAGGATGCTGGTCACGGCTTGTGCAAGCTCCACCGTGGAGAGCTTGTCGGGATTGAACGCCAGCAGCTTTACCGCTTTGGTGAGCTGAGACCACATCTCGCGGATGATCTTCATCGCTGCCGCTTGCGTCGTCACCAGCATGTTGAGCATGGTGGTGGTTATCGAGGAAAGGGCCCCTCCAATAGCACTTTCCTTGAAGGCAGCTAGGAAGTCGCGAAACCGGTCAACAAGCCGCTGCCAGATGTTGTGCAGCGTGATTCTCAGTTCTTCGAGCAGCTTGCTGAAATTGAGGTTAGCTCGGGCTTTCTCCAGGATCTCCGGAAGACGTGCTCGAAGTTCGAACCAGAACTCGGCCATGATCAATCCAAACATCTGCCGCATGCCGAGCTTGACGCCGGCGTGTGATGCCGCAGTCGCGGCACCTCCGAGAAATTTGCAGCTCGTGTAATACGCTTGGTTGATCTCTTGGTTGTATGCCTCGCGCGCCTCTCGATCGGCACGCCTCATGCTCTTGACATCGATCTGCTTGAGCTGCTCCAGGGAAACTCTTCTCTTTTCGATCTTCGCGTCGAGCTCTCTCGCTTGATGCTGCTCTTCCGGCGTGTTGCGCGCGATCGTACCTTGACGCTCGACCAGTCGATCCAGCTCGCGTGTCCGATCGCGAATCATGGTGGAGAGTTTCGCTGTGAAATCATCGACCGGCTTCTGTTGTTTCGGCCGGTTGATGCTTGCCACCGTCGACACCAGGTTGCTGTCCCGATTCGCCAACTCGGTGCCGTCGATTTCGGCCAGAACGCGTCCCGCATCATGATGGACTTCATGGCTGGAGATCACGTGATCCAGATCGCGATTCTCGCCAGGCTTCATCGTTGTCTGGCGGTATATGTCTTGCAGGTCGCCCGCCAGATGCGCCGCTTTGTCACGACGACCTCGCTCCTTGTACGCCGCATCTTCGTGATATTTTTTTGGGTCGTACGCGTCGCGCTCGGTATAGCGATCCTGTTCCTCCTGCGTTGCGTAGACGCCGCCGCGGACGTTATGAACCGTGTCCACATCGCCGCCAAGCTTGTCCTTGAAAAGAAGAAAGTCCAGACCGAAGCTTGTGCAAAGGCTGCTGACGACGGTCTTCTCAAGTTGCTCCGTCCAAGGAAAGGTTGCGCTGGATGACATGGTGTGATCGGAAGTGAAAGAAGGATCGATGAAGGCAAGATGCGTCCGAAGCATCTCGCCTGCGCAGCGGTCTATCCGATCGAAAGATGGTTGAACTCTGCCGTTGCCAGAGCGCTGTCGATGGCCTCTTCGTTCAGAACCAAAGAGCCGTCTTCGTCCTTTTCGAGTTCAGGGATGCCTTCGGCATCAGTCGCAGCGCTTCCGCCGACGACCCGCACTTTGAACAGCGGCGTGACCATGACATCCGTGAGGATTGCTGCGATCGCATAGCCGTTCTGCACACTGAGCATGATGTCGTCTTCAAGCTTACCGAGCTCGACATTGCCATCCAATGCCAGTTCCTTCGACACCTCGATGTACTGTGCGACCTTCTTCAGTTTGCCGTGATAGCCCTTGAAGCTTGCATCGATGTGCGTAAGAGCGGCCTTGACTTTGCCCACATATTCCGCCGTGCGCTCGAGCGAATGGCCAGCACGAATCAGCTTGCCAACCACCGTGTCCGCTTCCGCGCTGGCCTTTCGTGCGTTGCTGAGGGCTTCTTCTCCGTGGTTCGCATACGCCCATCCTGCAACGGCCAGCACGGGCGCGGCGACGGCTGCACCGAGGATGGCCGTGCCGCCGGCAATGCCCAAACCACCGGCGCTCAGCGCGCCGCCGCCGATAGCCGCCAAGGTCGCATTGGACGCGGCGATACCGGACAGGGCGGAGATTGCCGTGCCAGTCGATGCGGCCGCGAAGGACATGACACCGCCATAGACAGCAAAGCCGGCGGCAGCGCCGGCAACGCCGGCGCCGGCAACGCTCCCGAGAACGCCAATCGCTGAGAATGAGTAGCTTTGAATTTGCGCAAGCTTATGCTGCGGCAACTTGACTTCGATCTTGTCTTGGCGATCGCGGTTGAGCCTTTCAAGCAGCTCATCTGCCAAACGGGAGAAGTCCTGGAAGCTTGCGCCGATCTGCAACTCCAGTTCGCCGAGCTGCGTCAGTTCTTGCTGCGTGTTTTTCTCCGCCACTGCAACTTCTGAGCGCTGCTTTTCGTAGCGGGTCTTCGCCTTCTCGATCAGCTCGTCGGCCTCGGAATGGCTCTTGTATCCATCTACGCCTTTCTTGACACCGTAGCTGCCGGCGACCAGTGCAACGCCAGCAATAATCAATGGAATGGGCATGACTATCTTCTCCTCAGATTAAAAAAATCAACGAATGAGCGTGATCGCTCGCCTCAGAACCCGCAGTCGAAGTCTTGAACCAGCTGGTTCAACGCCTTCAGAATCTGCACCATGCCTGCCAAGCAGCAGGCGACAAGAAACACGCCTGCACCAAGCAGTGCGATGCGCCAAAAGACGATGACCAGCACTGCAACTGGTACTGCCCACAGTACGTTCATACGACTCCCTCGCTGAGAAACGGTGCATCGGCGCTGGCCGAAGCTCCGGACATGGCTTGGCGCAGGCTCTCGATGTATGCGTCATGCAGCGACGCTGGACGCAGGATTCGCACGTGCGGAGACCAGTAGCGAACCACCGGCAGCAGTTGAAGCGGATGATGGATTCGCGTGGTCACGATCAGCGAGCCGTCCGCGTCAGCGCGATGCTGCTGCTCGGGGAAAACGGGGCGCCGCAGGAAGAAGCGGGCAGCTGTGGCAGAGACACGAAGCAGGACTTCAGTCGTCGACGAAGCGAACCAGGCGCTTCGGGATGCTTCGATCTGCGAGGTGTGAGTTTCGCTTCGCTGGAACCGACATGCGTCTTCAACCTTCAAGCCTGAGATGAAGGCAACGCTGAAGGCCTTGACGTGACCTTCTTCGTCGCCCGCCAAGTACCACACCCCGTGGTCATGGATGAGCTTGTATGGCCGTACCTTGCGAGACTTTCCCTTGTAGTCGAAGCTGCATTCGTGCCGCTCGCGAATCGCCAACTGCAGCGACTCGAACGCGTGCCGCAAGGCACGCGAGTCTTCGCTCACCGGCGTGAGCACTCGCAGCGCACGCTCGCTTGGCGCTAGGCGCAATTGCTCCAGCGCAAAGTCGAGAGTTGGGTTCGGAAACAGCGCGCTGGTGCCGACAAGGTCGGCATAGTCGTTCAGTCGGCCACTTGGAACCGTTCGACCCTGGGAATGAGTCAGTTGCCAAGTGCCTTGGTCGTCACGGTGCGCGATGCTGCCCAGTCGCTCACCAAGATCGCGCTCTATGGTGCGAACATCCACACCGAACTGCTGTGCCAGTTGGTGCTTGTCTATGTCTGCGCCTTCATACAGAAGGGCAAGGATGTGCGCCAAGCGCTGCGCGAGACGTTCTCCCTTGGCGCTGGATTTTCGGTCAGCTGGCATCTTTCTTTGTGTTCGTTGCGATGAGATGCAGCGTATGAACCTGCCCCGACAGGTTGTGTCGGAAACGCATTATGTTACAAATTACGCAAAAAGTCTCATCGCATGTTCCTGCTCGGCGACCGTAGTTCTCAACGCACCTGGGGATGTCTGGGGCGGGCCGCGCACAAGCAGCTGAACTACGAGACGGCACCAGCCAGAGCCGGTCACCGGTGCCACCTCTCCATGACCCGGCATGCGGATTGGGGAATCACTCCGTGACGGCGGCAAGACGCAGTAGTGGATTGATCTTGAGCCTGCTGGCTTGAGCGGGCCGCGACCGGTCTTCTGAGGCCTAGGGCGCCAGCAGGCCCTTGCGCACCAGATCGACCTGCCGCGTGCATTCCATCTTGGTCATCAACGAGGTGACCTGGCTGCGTACCGTGTGCACCGACACACCCTGCAATACCGCATGCTGCTTGGGTGACTGGCCCGCCATGAGCGCGGTCAGCACGCGTGCCTCGGCGGGCGTGATGCCGAAGCTGCTGCAGAGGCTGTCGATGGGTGGCAGCGAGCGCGTGTCGTCGTGGTGGATGCGGATGAAGACCAGTGCCTCCTTGCCCAGGCTGAGCTGAGGCACGGCGGGCACGAGTTCCAGCCGGCACTGTCCAGCTCTTTCATCCGGGATCGAAAGGCGCACCGGCTCGCGGGCTTGCGGTGCATGCTCGAGCGCCGACTGCAAGGCGCGCTGCACCTCGACGCTTGGATGCCAGAGCCGGCCACCGCGCAGGCGCAGCGCGCGCCCTTGACTGAAGAGTTCCTGGGCCCGGGCCGAGGCGCGCAGCGCGGTGCCCCGCGGCGTGACCAGGCAGATCGCTTCACCGAAACCATCAAACGCCGATTCGGCCGTGTCGAACCACTGACGTGCCATCGCATCGCGTTGAGCCATCCCCCGCCGCAGCGCGCTGGTGGCTCGGCGCACAGTGGTGCTCTCCAGGTCGCGCCGCGCATGGCTGGTGGGCATGTTGCGCTGAACGGTCAGACCGCCGCGCCGTTGTGGGCTGTCCTCGATGATGAAGGTCAACAGCTGGCGCATCCGAAGTTGGCACATGAAGTCGATGTAGAAAGCTTCCCTCGACAGCAGAGATGAAGAGAACAGCTCCTGCGTGTCGAACCAGCTCCCGGGCGGCGCGCCGATGGTCAGCGGTGCCACGATGTCGTGCGCAAAGAAGTGTTCCGTGTAGACGCGCTCGGTGGCTGGGGAGACGTCGTGTTGCTGGAAGTTCAGTAACTCGCCGCTGCCGTCGATCAGGATCAATGTAGCGCTGTCGCCCCCGATCAATTGCTGCATGCCTTGCAGCAGCGCCGTCCAGGGCGGCTCCCGGTCGCTCAGGTGCGCGACCGCATCGAGCGTGCGCTGCAGTGCGAGATTCCGATTCATGCGATCTCCCCTTCTCGGGTGGACGCCAGCATTCTTCGTCGGAATGATGCGCGCGCGCTCCGGTGGGTGTCAACGCAGGTTGAAGCATTTCTTCCTACTTCGATCGTCGGCATCGCGCATCATGTATTTGCGTGATGCGTCATGCGGACCACCCTCCCACACTGCTCAGAACCAGGATTCGCTGTCAGGCGAACGGGGTACTCGACACGCAACCCGGGGGAAAAAACCATGCAAGTTCGTTGGACCAGAGAAAGGGCCGTTCCGCTGGCCTGTGCAAGCTTCCTGTTGGCACTGTCCGCCTGTGGCGGGGGAGGAGGCGGCGGAGGTGGTGGCGGCTTTCCGTTCGGCCTCGGGGGCGCCGGGCCGGGTACCAACCCGCCGCCGGCCCAGGGCCAGGTCACCGTCTCCGGCAAGGTGATGGTGCTCGGCCCGGTGAGCGGGGCGCTGGTCTGCGTGGATCGCAACCGCAGCGGCACCTGCGACGAAGGCGAGCCTGTCGCCGCCGCCAAGACTGGCGAAGACGGCGCCTACAGCTTTGGCTACACGCCGGCCGACGAGGCCGCAGCAAGCGAACTTGCCGCTGCGCCGCTGTTGGCGCAGGTGGACGGCGACAACCCCTCGCTGCCGGCATTCTCGAAACCCTTCACCCTGAGCGCACCGGCAGGCCACCGCACGCAGGTCAATCCGCTGACCACGCTGCTGCAGGCCGGGATCGCGGCAGGCCTCACGCCCGAGCGGGCCGAGGCGCTGGTGCTGCAGCAACTGGGGCTGCCGGAGGTCGCACAGTTGTACGACTACCAGGGCGTGGCTGTGACCGATGCCGCGCGTCTCGAGGACAACGCGTTCACTGCCGCGCTGGTCACGGCCGACGCGTTGCACAGCGGCGTGGCCTTGCGCCTGATCGATCAGGCCACCTTCACTCCCTCGGCCTCGGACCAGTTGGCCCGGCTGGACTTCACGAATTTCGACCAGTACGTCGCCCGGACCTACCCGACCGATGGCGTGGCCGACATGACCACCGGCAAGATCAAGATCACCGACCGGCGCGAAGGCAAGACCGCCGGCGCGCCGGCCGCGCACGACACGCTCTACAACCTGCTGCAACTGGGCCCCAACGGCTGGGTGCGCTGCGACGAGAACGCGGCCTTCACCAGCACCCTCGGCACGCCGAGCCGCAGCGAGTACTGCGGCGGCGCCACACAAAGCCTCGGCCATGTGATGTCGACCGATATCGCCGGCCGCAAGATGGCGGAGGTGGTGGCTGAAATGCAGGCGGCGGATGGCAACACGATCTTCGGCGTTGCGCCGTCAGTGGCTCTCGGCAACCCGGACGCCACCTTCCCGGCCGGATCGATGCTGCGTTATCGCCGAGGCGTGGACCTGCTGCAGCCCTATTCGATCAACCTCACCAACGCTGGAGAGCAGACCAACTTCGCGACGCTCGAGGCGTTGGTCGCGGCGTTTCCCGCCGCCAGCGTCAGCCTGCCCGCCGGCACGGGTACCAACAGCCTGGGTGTGGTGGACGCCGCGCAGACACAGATATTGCGCGTGGCATTCACCGGCGCCGGTACTGTGCAGTACTACGTCTGCAAGTTCTATTCCGCAACGAGCACCTTCGACACCTGCGCGGCCACTGGCGTCGGCACAGTGGAAATCCGCCCCCAGGGCGGTGCGCGCGTGATGGTCTTCAACGGCGGTCGGCCACCGACCAGCGTCGGCACGCTGCGCAGCTTCGGTGAGTACGACGGGGCGGTCTACGTGGCGCGCGGCGTCAAGCCTGATGCGCAATACAACGTCGGAACGTCGCGTCGCCTCAACGGCGTGGCCTGGGAGGCGATGAAGCCCGAACTGGGCATCACGACAGGCGGTGCGCCATGAAGCGCGCCCTGTGGTCGCTGTGCGCGGCCGGTGCCGCCGCGCTGGCCGCCGACGGGGCTGCGGCCCAGGCGCCCGATGGTCTGGAGGGCGACTGGAAGGGGCGCATCACGATCAAGAGCGGCCGCCAGTTCGATGCGGACCTGCAGTTGCAGGCCACGGGCGGGACGTGGCGGACGCTGTTCCAGAGCCCCGCCGACCCCTGCGTCGGCATTCCGACGCCGATGCAGTGGCGGCGCCTGGACGGCGGCGACTACGAGCTGCACTTCCAGCCCAGCAAGACGCTCAATGGCTGCCGCGACACCGTCGTCACCTTCCAGCGCGTCGATGCGACCACGCTCAAGGGCCAGTCCGACGCGGGCGCACAGATCGTGCTGACGCGCCGTTGAGCGGCGGTTTCCTACGGAAAGCGCGCCGGGTACGCACCAACTGCGGTGGTGGGCGAGGCGGACCTTGGCCTCCGAAACCCTGGGGTCAACAAAGAAGCACGCATTTTCTATGCGATCAACAACGACAACGACAACGACAACGACAACGAATCCGAACCGTCTGTACGGACTGCCAATACGCAATGCTCGCGTGGATCGCGCCAGTCAAGAATTAGAAGATTCTGCGGAGAGTCAAGCCAGGAAAGTGACCGGAAATTCACTATTCGCCGCGAAGTACTCGCGCAAGGCTGAGAGGCGAACTACGGATTCAAGCATTCGATGCAACGAACCAAGAACTGTGTCGACAGAATTCACAAGATCGCGTTCGGAAACCTCTTGATCGGAAGAGCCTGCATCAGTAGGAAGAGCACCGCTATTCATGATTGAATCCTGGCACGCGGAGGTGGCGTATGAGGAAGTGGATCTCTCTAGCATTGGCACCTGTCATCTGCGGCCTGCTCGTTAGCCAAGGAGCGCTTGGGGCGGAGTTCAACACTGTTCCCCGGGTCCCGGCTGATTCACAGGTAATGGAGGCGGCGCCGGGCGTATCGGCGGCTCAGGCACGGTATTTGGGGCGCTGGGAAGGGCCCCTCATTGGACACAAAGGCCAAATTCCGCACACGCTCGTCGTTGAGCGGATGGAGGCCAACCGTGCAACGGTCGTTTGGTCAACCGGTGACTCAACGGCTACAACTGCTGCAGTTCATCGACTTGACGCGACCGTGACCAAGGAGGGCGATCTGAGCGTCAACACTATCGGGTGGCCCATGGTCTATCGGATGAGTCTGGATGGAACGTCGCTCCAAGCTGTTTACACATACTACGGCAGCGACCTTGTCGGCTCGATGGCCAAGATGTCGGGGCCATCCATTCCCTACTCGGCCGAAGGCGACCGCGTCACGCACTGGCCCGCCAACATCTCGACCATGAGACCTCAGGTGGCCAGCCACGCAGTTCAGGCCACGCTGCCCACCGACCTAAGATCATCTACAGCGGACGGATCACCACGAGCGAGATGGCTGGGAAAGTGGGCCGGCGGGGGGTGCCGGCAGTCATGCAGTATCAAGCTTGCTGTCTTGCAAATAAGCGGTGACTCAGCGCAGGTCGCCGTAGTGTTTACGAACAAAAACGGTGTGCAACTCCAAGGACTGCAGACAGCAAGCTTCGTCGGAGATGAACTTCGTATCGAGGCCGTCGCAGGCCAACGGCTTACTTTCCGCTTTCGTGGTGACGCAGGCCTTGAGGTCTACAGAGTTGCGCGAAACGGTGCCACTGGTTGGGCGTTCATTGAACGCGAAGAGTAGCGAAAGGCAGTGGGACTGGCAGCCCACAGCAGAGTCGGGCGCGATCAGATGCAGTTCAAGATCAAGTGTTGAACGCAAGGCATCGGGCCCTTTTTCTCACTTCGGTAGGTTGTGCTTGATCCGTACCCTCACGGGGTCTGGCAACGTCCTCAAGATCGCTCAAACGAAGCGAATGTCGTTGACAGTCTTCCACTGGCATCCGCAATGAGGTCGTAATTTGCTTGGCGATTTTCGGGCGATATTTCCGTGGGCGAGAGCGCAATCCATTTTCTCTTTCTGTTGCTTGAGTGGGTTGAACTAGTCACGCATGGACATCCAGCCGATCGCGCCTGGAAAAAAGGACAGATGGCCGAGAAGATCGCGGGCATCTACCCAGCCATCACCATGCTCGCGCTGCCAAGTTTCGCCCCAGGAATTGTGGACCTTCAACGCATCAATGCATTGGCTTTCTTTGCAGGCTCGCCGAAACCCGGAGACCGCGATTGCATGGGCCCTGGTTTCGCTGCCGTCTTCGTTTGCGCATTCCTTGGTCGCTTGCCGAAGGGTGCAGACGCTCAGAACGACTGGCACCTTGGTGGTGAGTACGCCCTTGATCGTCCGCAACGATGTTGCGTACTGGGCGACTTCGCCATTGCGGGGCCAGTACTCAAGCTGCTTGTTTGCCGTGTAGAACTGCACGACGTTCGCTGCGCGCGCACACTTCTTTGGCACTAGTACTTGATAGAAATACTCTCCCTGGCTCTTTGCACCGAAGGCGGCAATGAGATCGGAGGCCGAGCTGTTCTGAACCAACGCTTCTATTTCGAGAGAGGCGCTTGCGGCGTACTCCGCAGCGGAGACCCTGTTCGTCCGCCTGAGGCGTTCATGCGCGACCCAGTGAAAGGCCAGACGCTGAAGCAACTCCGGATCGCGCGCGAAATACTGCTCCGCCGGCGCACAAGATTCCTTGGCAATCATCCCACCTGACGTGAATAGGTTGTCCAGCACGACCAACGGAAGTAGAGTGCGATCGATCGTGGCAGTGGTCACGATTGTTTTCGGGTACTCGCGAGCATCGGTTGGAGCGATGCCTCTGCCGATCGTCTTAACATCTACGGCGAACTTGCTAAGGTCCAGAACGGAGGGCCTGCGCTCGGACGAAAGCGCCTTGCAATCAAGATGGTCTTCGCGGCAAATAGCATGCTCGATCAAGACAGCTGCCGCGTACGTATAACAAAGCGGCGCCTGGTGCTGGTCGCGAATGGCCGGCATGTTGGGGACCAGGATTTCGTCCTGAACTTCCGAAAACTGAATAGGGATGCGGCTGAAGCCATGCACTTGGGCGCGTACCGGCGTCCCCTGCATGAGAATTGCGACTACAGCAAGCGCGGCGCCTATGAATGCGGAATGCAGTCCCATTCTTGGTAGGTCCATCGCCATCTCCAGACGGTTCTTGATGCGCTAGCCAGCTATCTGCGAGTAGGCGACGCCGATGGGTCCACGTCCTCGATCCAAGCTAGGTTCTTGAGGGGGTAGCCTGTCTGAGCAAAGAATTTCGATGCGCGAACCCAGCCGCCAGCGTTTTCGTCTTGCCAACGCTGCCCCCAGGAGTTCAATATTCGCACAGCACCCATGCACTCGCCTGCTCGATTGCACATCTGACGCACACCGGAAATGACAGTTGTATGAGCAAGTGAAGTCCCCGCGGGGAGGAGTTCTGTACTCGACACAGAGAGGCAGTTTTTGTCACGCGCGAAACCATCTTTCAGGCAAACGAAGTCGACGATCACCAAGTGATTTGATCGCAGGACTGACTCGATCTTTAGTAGTGATGCCTCAAGTTTTCGATCACTTTCAACCAACGGCCAGTAACGTAAAGTCTGAAATTGCGAAGCAAAGCTAAGTAGATTTTTCGATTCAGAGCAAGCTGGATCAATGAGAAGCCGCCCGATAAATTCCTCGAAGGATTCCGCACCGAGAGCATCACCAACGCGAGCAGCTGGCACGCCGACTGACTTTGAGGTTCCCAGTAGCACGTTCATTTGGGTGCTCGCTAAGGCAATCAGGTCTTTGCGGCAGTCGGGAGAGCTTCTTGCGGACGCGCATGCTGCAAATCTGGCACGGGACTCCCTGTGCAGAACGCGAAGACGAGCGAGGAGGTCAATGCTGGCTTTCTCCTGCGCAGCGCGAGATACGCCGCGGTCCATCGGAATCACACCAGTCGTGATCGGAGCAATCGGTGCACATGCCTCGGTTGAAACCTCTTTGGTCTGGAAGTACGCATTGATAAGCGAAAAGAGGCCTGGTGCTCCTTCAGACACAATGCGGGGGTAGGAGTCGAGATCGTTCTGGTCAGCCGCATTCGGCAGAGATTGCGCAAGGCGCGCAACATCCAGAAGCGAGGGCCGGCGACTATCGCTCAGGGTCGTACAGTTTTGCTTCTGTTGATTGCAACGCTCGAACTCGATTAGAGCTGTCGCAGCAGCGGGGCCGCAGATCCCAAGCGCAATGGGGTCTCGCGGCGCTGGCAGATTGGCGAGGGCAACTTCTGCGCGAACAACTGAGTATTCCGGGGGGACCGGATCGAACCCCGGTATAGCTGCGTGCGACTGAACACACCACGCGCCTACGAAGCTGACGAACGCCGAAAGAAGCCTTCGGCGAGAAGTTGGCTGTCCATTTTTCATGCGTCCTCCTCCAACGTAGCTAATTCTCCGTCGGTAGCTCTTTTCGCCTACCGACGGCGACCAGAGTCACCGGCGCGCAGACCCGCATCGTTCGTCATTTCGTGCCGTGAGGCAATGGGGATTTTGGGTAACGGCGCTTCCGTCGGACGGTCTCGATTGAGGGGCGCGGCATTGCGGCAAGAAATGCGGCCACGATGATTGCGGCGGCTTTGTCGAAATGGACCACTTCATTCACGTCGAGTAAAAGTGGGGAGGTCAGCCCCGTCTCCTTGTGCGAGCGCTGTAGGTTCAGCAGAACTTCCTTCGCTAATTCTCGATCGGCACGCGGTCTTCCGTCGGGATGCATCAACCACCGCCCTAGATGGTCGGCCGAAATCTCCCGAAAAGACGCAGTTACGGGGATGTACCTGTACTCAGCTCCGCCAAGCCGGATCGGCAAGTCGAAGTGACACACGAGCGTCTTGGCTCTTGCGGCATGCACAGGCGATTCAGGTGGAAACATCGAAGATGCAATGCAAAAGGTCTCATGCTGCCTGCAGCACAAGCCGATGGCTACTACCGGCGCCCGTAGTTTTTTACTTCCAGCGCACTCGCGGCAGCTGAAAAGCACGGCACAGCTTGCTCTCGGTCATCGATTCCAGAAATGGCGAGTCATTTTTTTGAGCCGAGTTGTCATCAATTTGAGTGATGCGGGTCTCAACTCAGCTCGACCAGAATTTCCCATCTCTTCGAGTCAACCATGCGGCGCCTCTTCGTAAACACGCTACTCGCGGCAGTCCTGGCCTCCCAGCGCCGATTGTTGGCAGCGTTGTACTTATGGCGGATGTTGGACACGCAATGACCCTTGGAAGATTCGCCTCAGCTTCAGTTGGTGCTTCGCTGCTCGCGATGCTCCTTTCCGCATGTGCGAATGGCCCAAGTGTTCAACTCACTTCCGCGACAGGCGATGAGCTTCAACGCGCAAGCAGGCAGCTTGGCTCAGAAGAACTCCAGCAACTCGTCCGGCCGGGTTCCAAAGTAGTGCGTCGCACTCCCGAGGGCTACTTCCACTTCTGGACAAATGAGCCAGACGGGACTTTCGTGTCGCATACCGAGAGCAGCTTCTTCTGGGGAAGAGGCAAATGGCTAGTGCACGACAACACCTACTGCGTTCGGATCGAATGGAACTCCAAGGACTTTGGAAGAACGGTCAACGAAGCCTACTGCTACGGCATCTATGCGAAGGGCGACCGGCTCTTCCAGGGGCCACCGATGATCACCCCGGCCATGACATCCCAAAAATTCGGGGAGATCCGATTCAGCAACTGATTCTTCAACCAAGGAGTTCCATGAAAAATCTTATCGTCTCGGCGTTGATTGCAGCTAGCGCAAGTGCCTTCGGGCAAACGCCCACCGCTTTTCCATCTGACGCTCCGATTCCCAAAGCTGCGGAGATTCATGATTTTGTGAAAGACAAGACGTTCACATCAACGCGAAGCGATGGGGTAACAGGAAAGTTCAACTATCGAAGCGACGGGAAATTCGATGTGATCTACACCAGCTTCAAGGAGTTCGGAGCTTGGAAAGCGGATGATGGAAACATCTGCGTCGATGATCCGATCAATGGCAAGGCGTGCAACCAGGTCCGCATTACCGGCAATGAGCTTCTCTATCGGCGCAACAAGAATGGAGAGATTCTGACGCTGAAGCCCAGTTGAAATTTAAGCTGAATAGTCTCGCCCGCATGTTCACGATGTCTCAGATTCGCGCCCCATTAGATGGGTAGTCATTGCGATTTTTGGTAGTTTTCAGAGAGATGCAAATTTTCGAGCACCAGCTTTTTTGGCCAAGTCAGCTTTGAGGGAACAATGCATGTTGAAATTGATTTCTCCGGTCCTTGCAAGGCAAGAGGTGTGATCAATTTTGGTGATGCGAACTTCCACTCGAATTGATCAGAATTTTCCATATCCTTCGAGAAATCACCATGCAACGCTTATTCCCAAACATATTGGCGGTCGTGCTCTTGGTCGGTTGTGCGAATGCACCTCCCTTGGCGTCCGTACCGTTGCCATCGGACATCGCGATTTCTGTCCCCGACAACAAGCTCCCGGCCGAGCGGCGTGCTTTCTCCGGTAAGTGGGCGGGAAAGTGGCGCGGTCTCGCAGGCGGGCAGCAGCAAGAGACGGTGCTCATCGTGGAGAACCTGACGGCAGACGGAGCCACGGTGGTCTATGCGCAAGGAGACCATAGCCGGTTCCCCGCGTTCTTTCGGCGCACCCAGGCGCGGTTCGTCGGCGCTAAGCTGAATTTCTCTTTCGAGCAACGGGCACCCGTTTCCTTCAGCTATGAACTCCAGCCAGACGGAACGTTGAAGGCTGAATCAATGTCCAGAGGATTCACGGCGGTCTCCACTTTGAGTCGCGTTAACTCGTAGGCCGGCCGACCAGCATGCCTTCAATGCCGAACATTTAGTGCAGTTCGGACCAGATCGACTTGCCTTGAGCAATCCATCTTGATCATCAACGTCGCTACCTGCTTGCGCACGGTATGGATGGAGACGCTGTTGCTCTCGGCATAGTTGCTTACCGAAAGCCCCGAGGCCAACGCGTGCAAGACCCGCGCCTCGGCCAGCGTGATGCCGAGAGGTTGCATGAGCCGCTCGGGCGACGCCACTGCTTGCTGTCCAGCGCGTCGAAGTCGAATGAAAACCAATGGCTCGCGCCCTATGCGAAGCAAAGGGTTCGCGCACACTAGTTCTAGATGAACTGGTAGACCTGTACGGCTGTCTCGGAAAACAAGCTGCTGTACCTTATCGGTGACGCCTGCTACAAGCAAACTCGCCTGTAATTGCGCACGATCTTTCGGATCGGGATGAGAAATTCGACCACCCGTAACGATGACGCTGCCGCGCGAGTCGAAAAGCTCCTTCGCCGCCGGCGATGCATGCACGATCTGTCCCGAACTGTGTGCCAAGCAACTGGCTTCGGCTAGGGTGTCAAAGGCGTGATCAGTGGTTGCCAACCATGAGGCCGCGTGAGCGCGCCGCCGTTCAACGGCTTGTTGGAGCGCCTGGGTATAGGTGCGAATTCTTTCACCGGCAAGGAAAGACGACAGTCCATCCCATGCCGACTCCCGCTGAAACCCCAAACTGGTCCGTCGATCAGGGCTGTTTTCGATAATGAACGAGTAGAGCTGCCTCATGCGGTGTTTGCACATGAAGTCGACGTAATAAGCGCTGCGTTGCCGTCTTTGTTCTGGAAGAAGGATCTGCGTGTCGAGCCAAGTACCCGGAGGCTTGACTACGCTCGGTAGCGTCATCACATCTTCGGTATGAAAATGCCCCGCATAGTCTCGGACCGCTGCCGCGTCCGCACCCGACTGCTGTACGTCGACGACACTTTCGCCATTGAAGACGATGAGTACGGCTGCATCGCTTCCGACCAACCGATTGGCCGTCGAAAGAACAGAGTTCCAGGGGGGCGATTGCTCCGAGAGGCCGCGAACAGCTTCTAGTGCCCTGCTCAATTCCGTATCGGGTTGCATGGGAACTTCCCTCCTACATGGAAATGATGCCCTAAGCCGCTGTGGCACGCCACTCAGTTTGCCTGTTGCGACCTAGCTCATGCGATCGGCTTTCGAGCCGGCCAAAGAGCCGCGGCCTTCATGAGCCTGCCTCCACGCGGCCCGGCTCAATGGCCATAGGCCCTATGCGTAACTCAAAGGCGTGCTCAAGCGGCTTGGTGAGCATTCCGTAGTGGTCAACGAGAACGCGGCCCATGAAGCATTCACGAAGGCCGATGCGATCGGGGGAGTGGCCTAAGGCTGGGGCAGCCTGGACCGATCGAACGGCAGATTTTGACTCGCAATGCGATGAGGTTGAGCTGCAAAGCATTCGTCAGGAAATTGGCGTGCCGGTGTTCTTTTCGTATGACAGCGCATCCTAGAAAGATTTGATATTTCTCTTCAGAGCCTTCGTTTCTTTCCGTTTCCCGGCGCGACTCAAGCATGTGCGAAAAATGAGAGGGAAATGGGCGGTCCATAACGAATATTGGGTATGACATGGAGCGCGCTTGCTGTACTGTAGGCGGTCGATGGAGAGAGCCATGGAACCGTATACAACCAGTCTGACTTGCAATAATTCCCGACTGAATTCCCGCCAAGCACCGCTTGTGCTCATCGCTAGGTCAATTCGCTCGAGTGTCGGTCTAGTTGCAGGAGCGGTGTTGGGGGGCTGTGCTTGGGCACAAGTACAAGCCCCCCAATACAACTTGGAGGACACTTGGACATACGAGCGAATTGATTCACTAGGCGTCCGCACCGCCTATACCGAGACTGTGAAGAAAATCGGAGACCAGTTCATTGGCGTCCGCATTGACCCAGAAGGAAAAGCAAGGCGCTATTCCTTAACATTCAATCCGATTGACAGCCAAAGAAACGAGATTGAGCGCGTCAGGTTTCCACTTTTTGTCGGGAATAAATGGAAAACGGAACACGAATGGAAGAATAGCATCGATGCAGGTCAAACCTCATCCAACTATAAAGTGGAAGCAGAGGAGGAAGTAGTAGTTCCGGCCGGTACCTTCAGGGCATTCAAGATTACCAACTTAGGTTGGATAGATAATCAAACCGCACCAGTTGGCCCACTCGGAGGAAAGACGAAGGCCGAGTACACCTATTGGTACGCTCCAGCTGCAAAGCGTATTGTCAAGTACGAGGGCAAGCACTTGAAGTGGGCGCCACCCAACTACATTGAAACTTGGTCGTCAAAGTATGAGCTGAAGTCTTTTAAGATTTCCGGCGAATAATTTAGAAGGTCTTGTGGTTGGAATTTCATCGAGCGAGCAAATTTTCTTTATAGAGGGGCGATAGCTCCAATAAAAACTACCGTCTCATTTTCAATTGGTTGGAATTAGTTTCCATTTTATTTTATTGGATTTTGTGGTAGAATAAAGAAAACAGTCGGATTTTCTCAAAATCCACTGTTCTCGGCTTAAAAATGGCGTTTTTTAAGCGGTTTTTTGATGATTTTTGAACGGTTTTCGAGTCCGCGACCAATTCCGCCGGCTCGGAGTGAAAGCCTGGTCGTCGGCGGCTTTCTACCGTCGCTTTTCACTCTCCCTGATCGTTTCTGACCGCTTCGTCGGCTGCCTTGTCGTGGCCGGTCGCTAGCGCGTCTGGCGTCCCTCTTTCTCACTCACTCCTGGAGCTTTTATGACCGACATCTCGTCCGGTGGCGTAGCCGTGCCTGAAGCATTGGTTGCTGCGCCCCTTGTCCTGCCCTTTACCGTGCCTGAGCACCCCAGCAATGTGGCGTTTCGCCAAGCTCAAGCGGCCCGGATGCTTCAGACCCTTGGCATGAATCTGCATCGCCTGGTTGATGGAGATGCTTTCCAGCGGGCAGCGCGTCATGTCCAGAACTTCTTTGCCCCTGAGCTTGGCATCGCCAACGCCCGTACTTGCTCGTTTGATATCCCACACTTCCTGCTGGCTGCCGACCACCCTGCCGTACCATTGATTGACCCGGTGTCGTTCACCGCCGAGATCGCGGCCTTAACGGTGCCGGAGCCGGACGGCGAAAGCGCCGTGGCTCGAAATCTCGCCTGGCTGACGGAGTTGCTTCATCTGACCCCGGTCGAGCGCAAGCTCTTGCTCTGGGCGTACTGCGCCGAAACGCAGCACCCGGCCGTGCTCACTCGGGTGCTCGGATGCGTGCCGTGCGAGAACTGGGCTGATGTCATCGAAACGCTGTCGATCCTGCTGGAAGAGCCGGTCATTGCGGTTGCCGAATCTCTGGTCTTGCCGTGTCGACTGCAGGCCATGCGCTTGATCCTGACGGAGACCCAACGCGCGCCGTCGAACCTGCACCGGTGCCTGGAGCCCAGCGACACGTTGGTCGAAGTGCTGGAGACGGTCCACCGATCCAAGAATGCACTGCTCTTCGACCTGCTGGAGCCGCGGCTGTCGCACTGGTCGCTGCAGCCGCAAGACGATGTGCCGGATGCAGCGCTTCTCGAGTGGTTCGAGCAGCCGGTAGCAGACGCGTTCATCGCCAGCTTGAGCGGACGCCCGTTGAGCACGGCCAATATCTCGGCGGCCATCACATGGCTCACCGGCTGGCAGGTGCCGGATGCGCAGTGCGAGCCGCTGGCTGGCCATCTGCCGTTCGACGCCATTGAGCGGACGGTCCAACGCTGCTTCGTCGAACACGGCCGACGCAATGAGCCGGTGACGGTGCTGGCATTGATGCAGGCGTTGTATGCCGCTGCCAGCTAGTGCGCCATCCGGCTTCCCGAACAAGCGGTCTTTCAGGCCGCTTTTTTTATGTCTCGACGTGTCCATACGGTCTGTAGATCGAAGGCCGGCACACGTCCATTCCGATTACTTCATCACCTCCATCGAAAGGAAAATCATGTGCACTCTCTTGGACCCCAACATTCGCAAGCACCGTTGCACGCCAGCGGCACCGCAGAACGTTCAACCGCTGTTCGCGCTCGGCCGAACACTGGCAACGCCAGGCGCTCTGGAACTGCTGGAAAAACATGCAATCGGCCCCGCATGCTTGCTGGTGCGACATCAGAGCGGCGATTGGGGTGACGTCTGCACGGACGATGCGGCGAGCAACGTGCTGGCACTGGCCGACGGTGGCCGCATCTTCTCCGTATACCGGCTGCTCGATGCCGCGACGCTGGAACGTATGACCGAGCAAGAACGGCGGCGCACGCCGACCGTGTGGTGCATCACCGAGGTCGACCGGTCGAGCACGACGCTTCTGTGCCCCAACGAGTACTGACGTGGCGCGTTCGACGAACAGCAGATTTCGCGTTCAGCGATACCACGCGGCGCTCACTGTCGGAAACGTGCTGACGACCAAGAGCCGGCGTCTCGATCCGGTTGCGGTTCACATACGTCAAGGCGAGATGGATAGTGCTTGTGCATTGCACTGCCTCGCAATGGCGTTCGTGATTCTCGACGTAGCGAAGAGGAGCGCGCTGCTTTCCATGGCTCACCGGAAGTACGGCGTGGCGGCAGACCTCTATGCGGTGCTGGGAGATAGCTGGCTTGAAGGTGCGTACGCGCAAGACGTTGTGGACGCGCTTGAAGCGATGGAGTTGCCGCTCACTGTCCGGTCAGCGGACGGCTTCGACCACGGAGTCGATCTGTTCGCCGTCGAGTCGCTCTTGAAAGGACAGCTGACCCTGATTGCGTACGAGAGTTTCAAGGACGGCCGATACCGTCACTTTTTGCTGGGCGTTGGATGCGGCGGCCACATGCTCGGCCAGAAATTCACGGTCGATTCGCTGCTGGTGCTCGATCCGTCAGCCGACGCACTGCCGTTCTCATGCTGCAACGGGATGCTGAAGATCGACCGACCAATCGACTTCAAGCGCCGGCGCAAGTCGGTGGAGTGGCGTTACGAAAGTGCCGGTCACAGCGAGCCGGTGAGGTTGATGTCTGCGATCTCGGTCGTGCGCAACGACGTCGTGCTGTGCTAACCCCCTAGGGGTCCCGTGAGTTGGGCTGGGCTGTGGTTCCTATCGCGATATGGCTGCTGGTTGTCTACAAGACAACTCGGAGCTTGCGGACGTTAGATGGAGTCCGCACAGATTCAAGACTGCTGTGCCTTCCGGCGCGAAGTGCTGGTCGGAGTGGTGGGGCGCGCCTCTTGCTGTGCCAGCTTCTTCTTTCGCATCGTCTCGGCGCGTTTGAGTGTCGCGGCGGAAGGTGGGCGTGGCTCGTGAGACGCCTGATTGGCTCTTCGCTTCTTGCCATTGGTCATACCGGACGGAGGCAGTGTGTGCGCGATCCCCGCGAACAAGTCGGCCATGGTGATCTGCAGACACCAACACAGCGTGCCCAAGCTGTAGAGCGACGGATTCGTCGCTCCCCGCTCGCACAGGGAAACGAACGTTCTGTCCATCTCTGCGGCAAATGCAAGGTTTTGCTGAGTCAGACCGCGCTCCTGCCGGATGCGCTTCAAGTTTTCTCCTAGCGCCAGCGACAGAGGATTTCCCGTCAGCGACGGAGCGGCTCTTGCCTCCGACGAGGTGACGGCGAGGTCGCTGGATGTCGCGACTTTTGAGGGTTTCATGCTCCCCAGAGTCGTGATTCAGACTTGCTTGGTATGCGTTATATATGATGCGTTTTGTAAACCTCATGGGAAAACGGGCAGTGCCGCGAGGTGCCGGCCGGCTTCCTGACCTCACACAACTGGAGGAGAAATCAAATGACAGGTCTTGTGCACTGCCGAGGGTGCGCCCAGCGGCTGCACGCCGAAGCCGCCGCGTGCCCCCATTGCGGCGCTCCGCAGGCCGGCGCGACGCCTGACATCGTTTCGAAACCGGCCGGCAGCCCGGTTCTGGCCATCGTCTCGTGCGTGCTCGGCGTTCTGACGCTTTTGGGCCTCCTGAGTGACGGTAGTCCGGCCGATCGCGACGAGCTGCTCGGCGGCTTCTGTCTTTCTCTCATCGCCATCGTCTGTGGCGCTCTGAGCATCTATCACCAGAAACCCGGCCGCACCGCCGCCGTGGTCGGTCTCGTGACAGCAGGCATCGGTCTGCTGGTCTGTCTTGGCAGTTTTTAACCACCGAAAGAAGAGGAGAACTTCAATGTCAACGTTCGTGCATTGCCGCGGCTGCGGCGCACAGATTCATGAAACGGCGCCGACGTGCCCCAAATGCGGTGCGCCGCAAGTCGTAGCTGCTGCGACCGGAGCGACCGTAGCCGCACCGTTGGCCGGTACGCCAAGCGCATATTCTCTGGTGCCGTGGTACCGCCGCCGTTGGTTCGTGATCACGTCATTTCTGACGATCCCTGCGGTCACCGGCTTGATCGCGCTGACCGGCTCGATGCACTACGACGCCAAGGGATCCGTGAAGACGTTCCCCAAGAATTTCAAGACCGGCATCATCATCACGTCGGTGTACTACCTGTACACGCTGACGACGCCGATCGGATCGACGCAGCAGATCCTGTGCTTCTTGATGACGCTGGTCATCTCGCTGGTCATGGGGTTCAAGCGATGAGCACGCTCAAGAGCTGGAGGCGCTTCGTAGCGCCATTGGTACTGGCAGGCACGGCCATGCTCGTTGGCTGTACTGACGATTCTCTACCTACCTGCATGGACCCGACAGCTCAGAATTTGCTCAAGAAGATTCTGGTCAACTCGGTCGCGAGGGGATTGGACCTTTCTACTCGTGAGCCCGGTTGGTTGGAAAAGGTCGAGAGGGCGACGGAGGTCAAGTTGACGATGGTCCGAACGACCGGAACCGATGAGGAGTACCGCAAGCGCAGTTGCGCAGCTCAGCTCCAGATGATTGTGCCGAGCGGCACCGAAGTCTCGTCAGTCGAGTACACGATTCAGCAAACCGACGACAGGAAGGACCTGTTGGTCGAGATGAGGGGGCATGACTACCTCGTGCTGTCTCTCGGAGTAATGACCGGCGATGAGGCGTTCAAACGAGCGATCGCTAACATGCCTGCTCAGAAGCAGCCGGCCACGACTGGCGCCGCGCCTTCTGCTCCGTCGACCCCATCGACGCCTGCTGCCGCTGCGCCATCGGCTCCCGCGCCAACAGCGACGGGGCCAACGAAGACGGTCGCGGATGCCACGCTGATCTGGCTCAACTGCGAGGACCTGTGCCACCTCCAGTACAAGACGGTGCAAGGCGAGTTGAAGTCGGCACTCTGTACTGAAGCTCCGATCTGTCGCGAGTGGGCGGAGAGTCCACCCGAGTTCAACAAGCGGATTGGATCGCGCGCAACGTTAACGCTCGGCAGCCAGTTCGTACCCGAAGGCGGTGTGACGCTGGACAGCCTGCACGGGATTGAGTGGAAATTGTGACCGCCGACGCGAGACGGCGTGGCGATGCGCGCTAGCAGAGAGGCCTCAGCCGCACCGGACTGCGCGACAGCGTCTGAAGTCTGAGAGATTGCGAGAATACGCCAGACGCAACGCCAACGACACCGACCACTTGAAGTCAAAACGTATGCCTGACGCCCTTGTCAAGACTGCCCATCGTTCTGCAATTCAGCTCGAAATTCTTGAAGTACTTGAGCGTGCGGCGCGCATGTACGTCGAACAGGGCGATCCGAACAGCGATCTCCGTGATGCGCCGGAATACTTGATCAACGTCAATCTCGCGCAGGGCTTGGTCGCAGCGTTTCCGACGTTGAGATTCCGGTTGGAGCATCCCGCAGCCATGTATGAGAACTCGGCTCGGCAGACAGTGGATGCTCGGACTGCGATTGGCAAGGACACTGCTCGCTTTGATGTCGTGTTGCTGAACAAGCAGACAGGGATTCCGCGCTACATCATCGAGGTGAAGCGCGGCACCAAGATCATCGGTGACGCGCAGCGCATCATCTCGATGGCGGCTCTGAACTCTGGCCGTAAGCGCTGGCATCACGGCTACTTGGTGACGATTCTTCGACGTTCAGAAACGGAGGTCGCGCGGATCGTCAAAGAGCTTGCCGAGGAATTGAGGCAATCCGATCCACGAAGAGCGCAGAGCTGCCGGATCATCAGCAGGTCATTGTGAAGTGCATTCACAAACGGATCGGGGATTCGCGCCAAGAGCCCAAGACCAAGGCGATCTATGGCGTGGTGTTCCAGGTCTCGCTGGTTGATCGAACCGTCACTGAAGCTGCCGAGGAAGCGGAATTCGACGCTTAAGGTATTGGCCTGCACAATGCGTGCATGCCAAATATCGCATCCATTCTGAAATCCGAAATCTCCCGCGTAGCTCGCAAGGAGGTTCGCACAGAGATCGAAACGCTCAAGAAAGCATCGGCACAGCACCGTAGTTCGATTGCTGCGCTGCGCCGTCAAATCGACAGCTTGGAGAAAGTGCTTCGGCGGGTCAGCAAGGGCTCGGCGCGAGTGCGGTCCGCACCGGATACGACGGAGCCGGCCGAGCAGGGGACGGCACGCCGTTTCAGCGCCAGTCGGTTGGCCGCGCACCGCAGCAAGCTCGGACTGTCTGCTGCGGCCTACGGCAAGCTGGTGGGCGTCTCGGGTCAGACGATCTACCACTGGGAGCAAGGCAAGGCTCGACCACGCGCCGCTCAGCTCGAATCTCTGGCTTCGGTTCGGAGCTTGGGCAAGCGGGACGTAGCGCAGCAGCTTCAAGAGGAGTAGAACTTCCGACGCCCTCCAGCGCGCCCCTCGGCCATTGGACAGCTGAACATGCTGCCGAAATACAGTCTGCGTCTTGCTGGCACGCACGATTCGCCGTTTTGCTACGACGTTCTGGTGCAGTCAATGAAGACCTATGCGCTTCAGACGTGGGGAGTCTGGCCTGAAGAGGAAGCACGGTTGGCGCAAGCGACAGATTGCGCGGCTGGGCGCATGCGCATCATCCAACTTGATGGGGTGGATGCCGGGACACTTCGAGTCGATGTCTTGCCGAACCATCATCAACTCGAACAGCTATATCTGCTTCCGCAATTCAGGGGCAAGGGTCTAGGCTCTGCTGTTCTTGTTGACCTGCTGGCTTGCGCGAGCATCAAAGGTTTTCCGATGCGACTTCGCGTTCTGCGGGTCAATCCCGCCCAACATTTCTATGTCAGACATGGCTTTCGCATCGTGCTGTCCGAGCCCGAGCGATTGCACATGGAGTGCGATCACTCATCTTGATCCGGGCGCCGAGTGAATGCGACGGAAATTGATTGAAATCGGGTTTTCCCTCAAAGAAGGCTGTAGGCGCTCGGTCAGGCTTTCGATGACCAACAGGAAATCTTCGATGAACTGAGGAAAAGTTGCTCCAGGACTTCCTCCCATGAATAAGGTATCCCGATGGGGTCGCGGACTGATGCGTAGCATGAGAGCATCGCGAATACGCTGTCCATCAAGTACGGGGAGAGCCGGGCGCCCGATCCAGCTCGGCATGAGGAGGCAAGAATTAATGAAAACAGCAATGCTCGCTATCCTGCTTACCGCCGCTGCCAGCAGTTCCAATGCGGGGCCTCTGGCGATGCCGGGCGGCTTGGTGTTCAACGTTACCGGCGCTTCATCGGCGCCGATTCTCGAGGCGGCGAACCGATCCGGTAGTCGGCGTGTCGGTGGAAGCCGTAGCGGCAAGGGTAGTCACTACGTCGGCGGTCGCCGCAGGTAAGTCCATCGGGCTGAGCACGGCCGTTCGGCGCGACGCGCCACCGGGGGTTGACTTGCGCATACCTGCACGCTAGGCCTGCGTACAGAGTTGATAGCAATCTCAGTATGACCAGGAGCGGGCCTCTGAGATGGGCGAAGAATTTGGCACGACCGCAGCGACGGGTCGATGAGCATGGCAACATCACGGGCGAGTCCCAAGCCTATGAAGTATTGCCTTGAGTCCTAACCTTTACAAGGTACAGCAGCCACGCCCAACCATGGACATTCGCATCAGATGCAGCGCTTACTACCTCTCTTGCTCTCGGCGATTCTGATGGCGGGTTGCGCAACCGGAATTGGTGGCGCAGAAGATCGAAAAATTTCGACTTCAATGGTGCTGATCGTGCTTGATCGCCCCTTTGTCTACTACGGCACAGGTGACGCAACAGGGCAATCATCTAGGTACACTTTGGTTAAGGGTACTTACCAACCCCTGTACCAAGATGCCAAAGGAACCTACTTCATCGGTCCGGGCCATTGCCTCGGCATCGAGGCTGCGAGCGCAGATGCGGGCGCGTTCGAAAAGTCCAAAGCCCATCGGTGCGGAATCTATGTTCCATCGCTCTCCGACAGTAGCCCTCATGTCTACTACTACCCGTATCAGCAAGTCCTTGTCGACGGGAATATTGGCCAGATAGCAGCGAATTCAATTCCAAACATGTCCCCCATTGCAGCCGGATTGGGCGCCGGGATTGCAGAGGGCATCGTCGCGGGTATCGCAGCTTCGCAGGCGGCGGAATTTCGAATCTTCGAGCGCCAACCGCCCGCAGGCGCCCTTCAGCAGGCAATTTCTTACTTGCGATAGGCAAAAAGGGGCGAGCTCGCCTTGCGTAGGATCACTGTCGGCCACGACCAGTCAGTCGCATTCCCGGTCGCTACGACCGGTCCTTGGCAGCGGCCATTTCATGGCAAGGTCTGAAGCACGAGCCTCTCGCCGCTACACGCTTTTGTGCCGCCGCTTTCGAACGTGCCCGTAGAAAAGAATCGAACCCAGCCAGCCACTTGATCCGGATCGACTGACTGCGCGTGGCCGGAGACCTTACGGAAGATGAAGTGCGTGTATCCCTTGCTGCTTAACGCGATCGCTCCATCACGCACTTCGAGGTTACCCTGCTTCAGGTGATAGCTCACCATTTTTTCGCCAGCAATGCGTTTCATTTGCTCGCGCGACATGGTGCCGCCGGCGAACATCTTGGTGACTGTCATCCACGCGTCCGTGTACGAAAAAAGAGCCTTCCCCGCTGTGGGGCGTAGCGTCTCGTCCAGGAGTGCGTAGATCTCTCTGCTCCTGGCTTTCGGCTTGGCATCAACAAAGGATCCAGCAGGAAGCCTTGCTCTCGCCCGTTGCACGTACCTCTCGGCTGATGGCTTCATGGGGGCGGGTGGTTTGGAGAATGCGGCTCGCAGTCGCCTCCAGATCGCAAGAATCAGGTAGAGCAGGGCGATCGCACCCATCAAGGCCGCTGCGATGCCGTAGAGCCACAGGACTGGACCTCCCCAGGCAAGTAAAACCCCGGCGGCGAGAAATAGCATGGGGATGGTGAACAGAAGCGTCCGAAGTCCATCCAGAAAGATGGTGGCGACGCCGACGGCCAAGTTGTCCAGTTCTTCCTGCATGTAGCGGTCTCCACGAGGTTTTCGCCATTCCAGCGCGACTTTCCCCAAGCATCACGCGAAAGAATCGTCGCAGCAAGCACTAGCGCGATGGTCTGCGGAATCAGCAGCGAGTCGCAATGCCCCGTTCCCGCCTTCACCCGCCGGCAGATTGCGTGGCGACGGCCCTGCCGCCGCGGTTGGATCGCTTTGGGCGGCGCCTGTACTTTGCCAGATCGACCGCGAACGACAGCAAGCGTTGGCCTACCTGCCGTTAGGCGGCGGAGGGCGACCGACAGGACCGGGCCCTTCGCGGTGGCATCTCGACCGGCTAAAGTCGGCCAATTGCGGTTGGTCGCGAGAGGCGGCTTTCGGGCAAGCCACTTTTGCCTTCTTCCAGACGCAGGACGTCTGCCTCAGCGGCTCCGAGCGTGATAGGGAAAGAGGCGGCCGGCGAACCTTGTTCTTCGCTGTGGCGCCCTCCCACCAGTCGTCTGACGGACCGGGCGACCCGAAAACCCGTCAAACGCCGTCGCTGGGCGGTCGGAAGCTCAAACCCTTCCCCGCCGTCTCGCAGGGCGCTTCTTGAGCGTGGCCAGCGTCTCTGGCTTGTCTCGGTCGAACTCATCCATGCCCAACATTGCCCACAGGTTGGCGACCTCGGCTGCCGCGGCGTCCAGGTCAACCTTCGGAAGAGAGGTGCATACCTAGATTGTCGCAACGTCGTCCATGACGCGCCCACAATGGCTGAGGCATCGCGAACATCGACGGAACCTGGTCCCAAAACTGGCTCGCCCCATGCACATGTAACGAAGAGTTGTCGCATACTGGGCTACCGGAAGTCCGCTGCCTTGGGGCGAGCCTTCGCGGGTCATTTCACCCTGCTACGGCCGGCGGTTTCCGATTTCCGGCTTCTCTTGCGACTTAGCCATGTGAGGGGGCCATCCCCTGAAAAGCCGGGAGGGGGTGTTCGCATGACCAACGGAAAAGAACGATGTACACACGAGAACCTGACGCGGTCCTAGAGGCCCTCGATGACCGCTCTCTGCGGGCCAGGCTGGCGCGCACCGACTGGGAGCACGACCCGCTCTTCGTCACCGACGAGCAGGTCTTCAGCCTGTTCAGGCGAGCACGCGCCAAGGACGACGCGGTCAGAGTCGGGCTTTTTGCCGAGGCGTTCAACGAGCGCCTGCTGGGGCGGTCGCGCAAGTTCGTCCTCAGGGCGCGTATCTTCCCGGGGCTCATCGACGACCTCAAACGGGCGACGCACGAGCTTGCCTCCTGCATCTGGGACCAGTTGCTTTCGAACACCAATGACGCAGTGCATGCGGAGAAGGCGTTCGGACAGTTCTTTGAACGGCGGGCCATTAGCTTCCAGCGAACCCTGCTGTCAAAGAAGCGCAAGATGCAGTCCAGCCTGGACGCCGATGAGGATGATGAAGACGAGGTGGTGTCGGCGACCGACGACCTCGAGGAGCTGCAAGACCACAACACACCGGACCTTCTCGCTACGAGGCAGCAGGCGTTCGAGCGCGCGAATAACCGCCTGCTCGAAATCCTCACGGAGAAGGAATACACCACCTATACGCTGCTCTACGGCGCCGACTGGCAGGTCCAGGAAGTAGCCGCAGCGCTCAAGGTGACCGTCAAGAGCGTGAACAACTACAAGAGAAGCGCGCTCGCGAAAATCGACAAGGAGTTCAAGCAATGACTACGCTCAACCGGAGGCTTTCGCTCGACGAAGTGCTTGACGAGTTCTTCTACTCGGCGGACAAGCCGACCCCTGTCCAAGTGCTTCGCGCATGCGAGGCGCACCCTGAGTATCGCGACGACATCGTGGAGTTCGCGGCGCTCTGGACTGCTTACGAGGCATCGCCGGAACCCATCGAAGACGCCTCGCTTCCGAAGGTGACCACCGACGATGTGTCGCGGCTGCACAGCTACGTTCTCAATCGCATTCACGAGCTTGATGGGAAAGCGGCGCAGAGCACTGACCTCGAAGCCACGAAGCGCGCCATCTCAACCTTGGCCGGAGGCAAGCTGGGACGAGCTGCGACCGCCGCCGGATTCGCCAGCTCGCTGCTCATGACCAAGGTGCTCACGACCATCACCAACGTTCCGCCCAGAGTTATTCGCGACTTGGCGAAGCATCTGCACGTGGCACCAGCAGACCTGCGTCAGTGCATCGGCCCGCAGTTCGCGGGCGCAAGAAACTACAGCTCAAACCGCCAGCCCGATGCGCCTGGCTTGGAGACCTGGGAAAGTGCAGTCCGCTCCCTGCCAGAGAGCGAGGACGAAAAGAAGCGGCTCCTGGGATTTCAGACGGAGGACAACGCTTCGTGACACCCTTTCATCGCGCGCGTGAGGAGGCGAGACGGTTTCGTCAGGACCTCTTCGGGGAAACTGCCGAAACTGGCATTGCCTCCAAGGCAATCATTGATGCCGCCGCCAGCGAGGACGCTGAGGATTTCCAGATTTCGGACGCCAATCCATCAGACAAAGCGCTTGGTGGCGCCGATGCTGTGCTGGAGGTCAAGTTCCGCCAGATAGTCGTCCGCAATGACGTATCTACAGGCGAGCGCGCCTTCCTCGTCGCCCACGAATTCGGGCATTGGAAGCTCCACCACGACGGGCACGAGGGCTGCCACAAGGTCGTCGACTCAACCCTGAAGCCAGAGGACGGCGACACGTTCGGCGCCCAGAAGGTCGAGGCCTACGGCGCGCGGGAGCGTGCCGAGCTGCAGGCCAACATCTTCGCCCGCGAGCTGCTGCTGCCCAGAGATGTAGCCCGGACCCTGTTCCTTGCCGGTAAGACGGCGGAACAGCTCACGATTGAACTCGACCTTCCGTTAGAGCTGGTCCGGCAACAGCTGCTCGATGGCCTGCTGCTTCCAGAGCCCATGGAAGAGCAGTCCGCGCCACCCAAGTCCATCACCCCAACGGCGGAGCAGATGGCGGCGGCCCGGTCCAAGGCCACAACGTCCTTGGTGAAGGCAGGTCCAGGCACCGGCAAGACGGCCACACTGCTGATGCGGGTCCAACACCTGTTGGAAACAGGCACGAAGCCAGAGGAGCTTCTGCTACTGACCTTCTCCAACCGAGCGGCAAGAGAACTGGTGGACCGGCTACAACAGCTGGGCGTCGAGAACGCGCATGAAATGTGGGTCGGCACCTTCCACGCGTTCGGGCTGGAGTTCCTGCGAAAGAATTGCGAACAGTTCGGACTGAAATCCCGCTTCGGAGTCGCCGACAAGATGGCCGAGATTGCGGTGCTGGAGCCACACATCTACAGCCTGGGCTTGCAGGCGTTCAACCCCTTGGGTGACCCCCTCGACTGGCTGAAGACCGCCGTGGAAGCCATCCAACGAGCGAAGGACGAACTCGCAGACGCCGCCACCTACGCTGCAGCAGTGGAGAAATCCGCCGCTGACACGCCGGCCGACCTGCTTGTCAAGCGACGCGACGTCGCGAAGCTCTACAGCTGCTACGAGGAGAAGACCGAGGCCAACTCCAGCCTTGTGGACATGGGCGACCTCGTGATGCTGCCCGCGCTCGCGCTCACGCACAACTACGACAGCTTCAGGGCCAGCGTCGGTCGATTCAAGCACATCCTTGTGGACGAGTACCAGGACGTCAACCGGGCCAGCGCCCAGCTCGTGAAGGCCCTCGCCGCCCACGCAGAAACGCTCTGGGTGGTTGGTGACGCCCGTCAGGCCATCTACCGCTTCCGCGGCGCATCCATGCGCAGCATCGTCAACTTCGGCGACGACTATCCCGACCACGAGCCTTTTCCGCTCAACGAGAACCGGCGCAGCTACGAAGAGGTCGTTCGAGTCTTCGAGCACTCGGGGCGCGCGACCCACCCGCTGCAGCTCATCCTTCCGCTCGACGATGTAGAGCCTGCCCGGGGCGCGAGCGGCGTGAAGCCTCGCCACGTCAAGTGCGCCACCACAGACATTGTTCGCGGTGAGGTTGCGGCCAATGTCGCCCGCATTCACGGACTCGGCGTCGCGTACAGAGACCAAGTCGTACTGGCTAGTACCCACGAAACCTGTGGCGACACGGCCGATGCTCTGAACGCAGCCGGCATTCCTGCCCTCCACCTTGGCGACATCTTCCAACGCTCAGAGACCAAAGACCTTCTGGCATTGCTGCAGGTCTTCATAGACCGGTCTGGCAGCGGCTTACTGCGCATCTCGCGGTTGCCGGGTCTAGAGATGCCCGTGGCGGACGTCGACCTCATCCTCAGCTGGCTCGACAGCTCTCGACCAGAACCTCTGTCCTGGCTGGATTCGCCGCCGCCCGGTCTTTCGGCCAAAGGCACGGCGGCCCTTCTGCGTTGGAAGGCCGCCTTCCAAGGCCTTGCGTCGAGAGACTCGCCTTGGGAGGTCATCTGCACTCTGCTGCTCGACCGAACAAGTATCCTCGCGCCGCATCTGGCGGGAACCAGAATACTCGACATCACTCGGCGCATCGCCTTGTGGCAGCTCATCTATTTCCTGCGCGTGCCTGATGGTGGCCACGCGTATCAGACCGTCGGAAGTTTCATTTCTCGCCTGCGTCGACGCCTGCGTATCGGCGATGACCGCGAGCTACGCGTTCCGCCGCCGGAGGCCGACAGTCTCGACGCGGTAGCCGTCATGACCATCCACGGCAGCAAGGGGCTCGAGTTCGAGGCAGTCCATCTTGTCGACATCGACATCAAGCATTTCCGGATGGGCACAGACCCCGACCTAGTGCCGGAGTCGCTGTTGCAGTCCCTTCAACACCGCGAGAACTTCGAGGAAGAAACTGAAGCCTCGAACAAGCTATACGTCGCACTTTCGCGGGCACGCGAGCATCTCGTCTTGTATGAATGCCAAGGCGCGTACAAGGCGCAATGTGTGAGCGCAATCGAGCACGCAGCCCATCTTCTCCAGCCTGTTCAAGGGTTCGCGACGGCACCCAAGGCGGTCATAGCCAAGGCCAAGGCCACAGGCAGCCATCAGGCTGGGCGCTGTGAGTTTCCCGGCTTCATGACCTACATGGTCTGCCCAAGGCGCTACTACTACGACTACGTCAAGAACCTCAAGCCGGCATCGGGGCTCCACCCCGCGGCCCTGATTGAGGGCGCGGTGATGCGCGAGCTCTTCGTTCCCTACGGGGCAGACCCTTCGGTCGCTGCCGACGATGTCGAAAGGACGCTGGCATCACTGGGGCACGCCTACAAAGATTCGCTTTCTCACCTGCGTGCGTACGCAGATGGTCTGCTGTCCGCAGGACGCAACCTGATAAGCGCACAGCGCGCCGCGATGGCCAAGCCGTTCCAAGTCACGTGTGCGGGGCTGCAAATCAACGTGACGGCGCACAGCATTTCAAGTTCTGATGGCACCTACACAATTCACTTCGTCCGCACCAAGCCCTCGGGCAAGCTCGGCCGACAAAAGTCTGCAATCCGCTGGATGCTGAAATACCTCGCCGCAGCCAACACGAACCTCTCGTTCTCCGCACGCCTCCACCTGCTCAGCACTGGGGAAGAAGAAACGCTATGGCCGGACAGCCCCAAGTGGGACAACAAGTTCGCCATGGCAGCGGCCGAGGGCCTGCTGGTTGGCAACTTCGAGGCACGCCCGAACCAGTACGAGTGCCCGAAGTGCCGGCACTTCCTGCATTGCCCGGCCTGAGCCGCCTCCGTTCACACGCTTCCGATTTCCAGGCCGTCCTGCGACTTACCTAGCATGAGCAGCGCATCCCGCGCAGCTCACCTAGCTGGAAAAGGAAGCAGAAATGCCCACCCGCGTTTATATCCAGTCGGAGTTCTTCTCTGACATCAAGTTCGTCGAAGTCAACGACGAGGCCACCGTCGCTGAGTTGAAGCACGCCGTTCTGGCGTTGCTGCCGCCCGGCACCGACGCCTCTGACCTGGCGCTCTCGGTCGAGGACGATGACGACGACACCCACGGCCGCGCGACCCACGTCAAACACCTCAAGAAGGAGCATGGCGTCCGCGTGCACCTCCACCGCTGCAAGCAGGTGGAAGTGCAAGTTCGCTTCGGCGCCGAGGTCGTACACCACAAGTTCCGCCCGGCGACTACCGTCGGCCGCGTGCGCCTGTGGGCCGGCGAGAAGTTCGACATGGCTCCGGGCGACATCGCCGAGCACGTCCTGCAGATTGCCGGCACGACCGAGCAGCCCGACGTGGACATCCACATCGGCACGCTGACCAAGTGCCCGCAGTGCTCGGTGACCTTCGACCTGGTGCCCGCGCACCGCATCAACGGCTAAGGGGCGAGGTGTGGCACCGGACGAGCAATCGCTGCGTGCCGACCTCGCGTCGGCGCGCTTTCTTTCGGGCGAAGACCGCAACCGCTGGCAATTCAAGAAGCTGGAGTGGCCCTTCGCCTACATCAACGTCATCGCCCGCGACCGGCGCGAGTACACGCTGCGCCTGGACTGCAGCGGCTTCCCGACGACGCCGCCCACGGGCACGTTCTGGGATCTGTCGACGAATAGCAAGCTGACTTTCGACAAGTGGCCCCAAGGCGGCGAGCGCCTGCAACTAGCCTTTAAGCCCGGCTGGAAGAACGGCGATGCGCTCTACATCCCCTGCGACCGCGAAAGCATCGTCGGCCACGACTGCTGGTTCGCCCAGTACCCGCAACTCATCTGGAAGCCCGCCAAGGGCATCAGCCACTACCTGGAGGTGGTCCATGAACTTCTTCAAAGCCGCGACTACGCCTGCGCCCCTGCTTGAGTTGCCGGCCGCGCTTTGGGCGGAGCTGATGGCCCACCTGCGTGCGCAAGGCGCCGGCGTCCGCGAAAGCGGCGCCTTCCTCCTTGGGCGCAAGACTGACGCCGGCCGCATGGTCCAGCGCTTCGTGCCCTACGAGCAGCTGCAACCCGACGCGTTCAGCAACGACTACGTGTCCCTGAAGGCCGACAGCTTCGCCAAGCTCTGGGAGGTCTGCCGCGCCACCGGCATGACCGTCGTGGCCGACGTCCACACGCACCCCTTCGGGCCCGGCCAGAGCCATTCGGACCGCACGAACCCCATGGTCGCGTTGAAGGGACACATCGCCCTCATAGTGCCGCGATTCGCCAAGGGTAACCCGCGCCCGTGCGACCTCGGGCTCTATGTCTACCAAGGCAACCATCACTGGGCTTCGTATTCGGGCTCCGATGTCGACCGCCTCCTGCGACTTACCGATGTTGGAGTTTTCCAATGACCGAGTTCAACGCTGATTCCATGCACCGGCTGGCCAAGATGGCCCTGGACGCCGGCGAGGTCGCCTCTCCCGAGGAGGCTGTGGCGCTGTTCTCCCGCTACCGGCTGCGCATCCACCTCGGCCATGGCTGGGCCAACACGCTGGCCGGCCAGGCCTGCTTCTTGACCGCGCTGAATACGGCCGTGCGCGCCTTCCTTGGCGGCGTCGAGGTCTACGGCGACCTGGGCTTCACGCTTGACGTCCCGCTGTACCAGGGGCGAGGCGCACGAGCCGTCGCCGAAGAGCTGGGTGCGGCCGTCGCCAACAGCGCCACCACGAATCTGCCGACTCTCGTGCTCGGCGCCGCCCCCGAGGGAGCGCTGCCGGCCTTCTGCGTTCAGCTCAGCTGGGACCACTGGCGCTTCGAGATTACGCCCGTCAGTGCCGGCGGCGGGCTGCCCTGCGCTGACGACAATTCGCTCGCCGGCATCGGCGCCGCGGCGCTGGGCGTCAACGAGGCCTTCATGCATGTCCGCGGCGACCTGGCCGAGGCCGGCCACCGCAGTGTCGGCATGTCGCTCTGGACCCCTCTGGCTGTTGCCGACTGGCGCGACGACGCGCATGAGGGTCCCGAGCTCGCCTACCTGCCGAAGTCTCTTTGGCTGGTCGGCCTGGGCCATCTTGGTCAAGCCTATGCGTGGACGCTGGGTATGCTGCCGTACCCGGTCGACGGTCGCCCGCACCTGGTGCTCCAGGACTTCGACAAGGCCGCCAAATCCAACCTCAGCACCTGCTTGCTACTGTGGTCGGCCGACCTGCTCAAGCCGAAGGTCAGGGCAGTGGCGAGCCGCCTTGAGGCTGCCGGCTTCACCACCGCGCTGGTCGAGCGCCGGTTCGGCCCTGGACATCGGGTCGTCGTCGACGAGCCGACCACGGCGCTCTTCGGCGTCGACAATGTGGCCGCGCGCCGCGACCTCGATACGGCCGAGTTCTCGCTGGTCGTTGAGACCGGGCTGGGCAGCGGCTACCGCGACTTCCGGAATATCCGCCTGCACACCTTCCCGGGCTCGCGTCTGCCGTCCCAAATCTGGACGGCCGAATCCACCGCGCAAGCCACCGCCGAGCTGAACGACACCTACAAGAAGTTGGCTGACGAGCGCAACGACATCTGCGGGATGACGCTGCTGGCCTCGCGCGCCGTGGCCACGCCTTTTGTTGGCGTCCTGGCAGCGGTGCTGGCCTTGTCCGAGGTGATTCGCCCGCTCCACGGCGGCTTGGTCTACTCCACCTTGGACGTGCAGCTGAAGAGCCTGCGTCATCGCACTGGCGCAGCACCTGCCCCCTACCAAGGGCTACAGACGGCCTTCGTTCAAGCCGAGAAGCGGTCGGCCGGACCCGCGCAGGAGGCCGCGTGAGCAGGCGTCCCTACCGCCGTCGACGCCGCGACAGCCTTTCCTCTGCGGTGGACGACACCGCACACATCGCCGCGAGGTTCGGCCCCGTCGGTGCCCTCTGGACGGGCGTGATTGGCTTCGCCGTCTTCTACGCGGCGTTACCGGCTTGCATGATGGCCTGGATCGCGGACCGTAAGGCCACCCTGAAGGGCCCAGCCGCGGCGGCCTTCGCGAACTTGCTGGACCAGGTCATGTGGCACCGCTTCATATCGCCCTGTCAGTGGGCCGGCGTCGCCATCCTGTTGGTGTGCTCGGCCATCGCCATCTGGAAGCACCTTGGCCAGGCTGACCTCGATGGCGACGACGTGACCTTCCTGAGCGCTGCGTCGAAAGCCGTCAGCCGCTTGATTGGGCATTGAACGCGTCAGGCGCCGATGCCGGCTGCTTGCATGAGCACCCTACGAACCGCTCTCACGACGCCGGCTACGGCATCTGGTGATTCGCGCAATGCCTCCGTCAGTTCCAGCTGCACACCGGCCTTGCTCTTGCCCTGGTTGCAAATGTTGGTTGAGGCGGTGCCGGTGAAATCGTGCCCCTCTAGCCTGGCCCGGACGCCCTCCGCTTCGAGGGCTTCAGCGATAAGCACCGCAAGCGCTTTGTCACGGCCACCGAGCAGAACTTCCACCTCACCTTCCTTGCAGCCATGAACGGTAACGACCTGGTCGCAGTCAGCTATGAGCTCAAGGCACTTTCGCTCGTCAAAGTACTCGCTGGTGAGATGCAGTGCCTTATAGTTATTGGACTTCCGAATACCCTCGAACAGGTAGCAGGAAAATTCCTGGCCAGCGATGTCCGATGCAATCTGCGAGGTCGGCGGTTCGATAGCACCGCCGTGCGGCGCTACCACTGCGATGTGCGGGTGGAGGCCGGACCGCTTCTTGATGCTGTAGTCGACGCCTTCCTTGTAGGCCGCCGCCAAATCCGCAAAAGACTTGAAGGTCTTGGCGAGGACGAGAGAGGCGGCCATCGGCCCAGTTTAGTCGCAGTCCCCAGCTCAGTCTTCCGCACTGAAGTTCCCCGTCGCAACCCCATTGCGCCCAGCACGCTTGACCGCAAGCTGCGTCTCATCTGCCACCCGCATCAGTTGTGCGAAAGACCTTCGAGGGACAGTATGTGCCGCGCCGACGCTGACCGTGAGCAATGCCCGCCAGTAGCCATACTTTGTCGAGTTGGAGCCGGGCCCGCGATGACCCGCCGGCCGCAGCTCGTCGAACTTGCGGTCGCGCTCGAACCGCGAGCCAGCTTGCGGGGCCTTCGGTTCTGCGGCGGCAACTGCCGGTCGCATGCATCTGCGCCGACCGGCAGGTATCGGGCAGGACGTTTCGAACGTCGACTGACTCCTGTGGGCCCGTTCACGACGGCGGCGCGACCGGCTACAGTCGGCCGATTGTGTTGAAAAACTCGCCTCGAATCTTGCCTGCGTTGGCGATCGCACAGGATTCGCAATCGAGTTAACGAAGCGAGAGCGCGCAGCACGCCGCTGCGTTCACCTCACACGCTTTTCACGGCTGCATGTCCTTCAATTGGCATCAACCACTTGGCCATCCGCCGCAGATTCTGGGCTGTAGCCGCCAGCAGGAACTCGTCCTGCGCACCACTGAGCCCGCGAAGCCGGAGCCGATCCAGCTTCATGATGCGCTTGAGGTGCGCGAACAGCATCTCCACTTTCTTGCGATCCCTGCGTGACTGGCTGTACTCCGGTGTCCTTGCAATGGATCGTGCCGTCTCGCGTGCACCTTCATGGACGCTTCTCGCGATCTTGCGGAATGGCGTGTTCGGGCAGCACCGATCTTTCATCGCACAGCCGACGCAGTCTGACTGACTCGCTCGGTAGATCACCGTGTCGGCCTTCGTGACGTGGCTGCGCGGGATCGTGAATCGGCGTCGTTCATTACGCAGCGCATGGCCTTCGGGGCATACGTACTCATTGCGCTCTGGTTCCCACTCGAACTCGCCGATCGACAGGCTGCCGTCCTTGCGGGCCGTCTTGTCCCACACGGGCACATGAGGTTCGATCTGCTTGTCTTCAACCATCCAACCAAGCAGCGGTGCAGTGCCGTACGCCGTATCACCCACAAGCCGTCGCGGCTTGATGTCGAAGCGCTCTTCGACCCGATCGATCATGGTTCGGGTGGAGTCGACCTCCGGTGTGCGATGCGCAGGCGTGGCCTCCACGTCCATGATGATGCCGGCCGACAGATCGATCAGATAGTTGGTCGAGTACGCGTAGAAGGCCGGACCACCCGGTGCTGCGGTCCATTGCGCAGCCGGGTCGGTCGGAGAGATGTTCCTGGATGGTGCCTGCGTGTCGTGCGGCACCTCGGGCGCACCGTCGGCAACCGGATTAGTGGCGTCCAGCGCTTCGAGGTACTCGCGCACCGCACGGCTGCACTGGGTGCCTTGGCGCCACTGCGCAACCTCGGAGGCAGGAACATTGCGCGCG
Organism: Variovorax sp. KBS0712; assembly: GCF_006323185.2. Lineage (NCBI taxonomy): Bacteria > Pseudomonadati > Pseudomonadota > Betaproteobacteria > Burkholderiales > Comamonadaceae > Variovorax > Variovorax sp. KBS0712. The sequence continues at coordinate 576,646 of NZ_VCCD02000002.1, forward strand.
CGGTTAGCGTCGGCCTTGATGACGCTGGCATCGATGGCAAATCCCTCCCCTTGCACCAGCCCTTCGGTCATGCAGCGGTGCAGCACCGCCTCGAAGACGAATCGAAATGCATTGCTCTGGCGGAAGCGGCCATGCCGGTTCTTGGAGAAAGTGGAATGGTCGGGCACCTTGTCCTCCAGGCCCAGGCGACAGAACCATCGGTAGGCCAAGTGGAGATGGACTTCCTCGCACAACCGGCGCTCGGATCGGATGCCCAGGCAGTAGCCGATGACCAGCATGCGGATCATGAGTTCGGGATCAATCGATGGCCGGCCGGTGTGGCTGTAGAACGGCGCAAGATGTTGGCGTAGCTCGCTCAGATCGAGGAAGCGATCAACGCCTCGAAGCAGGTGATCACGCGGGACGTGATCGTCGAGGTTGAATGCGTAGAACAACTGATCTTGAGCGGTGCCTTGACCCATCATGATGCATACCTCCATCGATCACGAAGCGCATGCAAACTGCAAGCCAGCTACGGGGATTCGGGAGAGTTTTTCAACACAATCGGCCGCCTAGAGACGTTACCCGAGCGCTCTACCATCTGAGGCTTGCCAGCTCATCTACCAAAGAGCAGAGCGGCGGCTCCGAGGCACAGGACTGAGATCGGAAAGGCGATACAGATGGCAGCTTCGAACCGAGTAGCGCCGAGCAACAAGTTCTTTCGCCACAGGTGGCCCGCATGGCCTACTAAGCAAGGGGTGCCTAAAAAAATAGCAAAGTAAAAACCAATACCCAACGCACCAATCGGCGTTCCGGTGAACCAACTCCATGCGACGTAAGCGAATGCGCCGTACGACGCAAAAGCAAGAAGCCAGATGAGCAAACGCGAGAAGGACACTAGTGCTCCGAGATTCCGCTTGATTGACTCTTTGTAAAGTCACTCAGGGGGTGAATGCGAAGGCTCGATCGCTGGCCAAGCTTTTTACTTGTGGACTCGACCCCGCTTGAAGCGCAAGAACATGCCTATCGCCAACAAGGTCAGGATGCCTCCCAGAATCAACTGGCCAATGGCCGCAGCCACGGCTGCCCCAGAAATAAGACCGACCGAGACGGCACCTTCAACGAAGTGAAGAACTGCATCTATCTTTGCGCTTGGATAGAGTTTGGCCATACTTTTCAGCGAGATCTCGCCGGTGCCTGGAGATGTCCGACTGTAGTTGGTTTCGTCATGGTCGCGAAGCAGTCACTTGAGGCTTGACGCCTCTACACGTCTGCGAGTGCTTCAGCACAGGTCATTGCGCTCCCCACGCTGCCTGCTGAGGCACAACGCGGTAGCCATCGAGGTCTGCAAACGTGCGATCGCAGCGTCGCCGTCGGTGTTCGATCTTCAGTCACCAGCGGCGTGAACGTCCATTTCGGAGCTGTCTCAGCTTCCGCTTTGGGCCCCTTTGCGACATTCGCATGGCTCCAGAGCGGTCATCTGAGTGCTTGCTCACCACCACACAGCTTCGTCGTCGTTCCCCACAGTAAGCTCCACTCGTTGAACGCAATCTTCTAGGGGAGTGGAGAAAGTGCGAAAGGGAACTCGTCGCAAACCAGTAACGGGATTGAACCTGTTCCAAAAGGCCGAAATTCGTCGAGCCTGGCAGGCCGATCATGTCAAGGCCAGCATTCATGCGCTGATCGGCGACGATGCTCAGGCTCTCGTGCAACAAGCCGGGGCAATCATCTACGGAGTGGTCTCCGCATGCGAGGACGCTGGAATTGATGGAGATGACGCCGATTTGTGTGCCGTGCACGACGCTGCGAAAGCGCTAGTGGGGCTGTCGGCTGAGAACGAAATCCAGGGGGCGGCAAGGGTGCTGATCGTCGACGGCTTGGCGGCATGCGAACGGCTGCAACCGAGGCTGAGCCCCGCGTCGATTCAGCGCGCTGCCGGGGAAGTCCTGAAGGTCAACGAAGAACAGGAAGACTGCGCATAGCCAGAACCATCCCCACAAGTGCCGATGCGAGCAAGTTGCCGACAGTCCGGACTGGCGACGAAACGTGCGGCGCAGTGCGGTTGAATGCAGCAGCATCCGGACCAAATCTGGCAACAATCTGGCAACGGATCGGCCATGAAAAAAGTCCGCTATCTTTTGAATAGCGGACTTCTCAGCATTAACGCGGCTTCGGTGGTAGGCCGTGATGGGCTTGAACCATCGACCAACGGATTATGAGTCCGCTGCTCTAACCAACTGAGCTAACGGCCCACGCGGGCCCGATTCTATGCGCCGCGCGCGGCCGCTTACTTGCGGTGGCTCAGCGCGTTGCTCACCAGCCGCGACGTGATGTCGACGATCTGGATCATGCGGTCGTACGGCATGCGGGTCGGGCCGATCACGCCCAGCGTGCCGACCACCTGGCCGTCGACCTCGTAGTTGGCGCTGACGATGGACAGCTCCTCGAAGGGCACGACCTGGCTTTCGCCGCCGATGAAGATGCGCACGCCCTCGGCCTTGCTCGACACGTCGAGCAACCGCATCAGCTGCGCCTTCTCTTCAAAAAGATCGAAGGCACGCCGCAGCTGCCCCATGTCGCTGGAAAAATCGGTCACTGACAGCAGGTTGCGCTCGCCGGAGATCACGACGTCGTCGGCCTGGGCGTCGGTGAGCACTTCGGAGCTGACCTGCACCGCGGCCTGCATCAACGCAGCGATTTCCCCGCGCAGCTTCTCGACCTCGGACTGCAGGCGGTCGCGCACCTGCTCGATCGTCAGGCCCGCGAAGTGCGCGTTGATGTAGTTCGAGGCCTCGACCAGTTGCGACTGCGAGTAGTCGGATTCCGGAAAGATCACGCGGTTCTGCACGTCGCCGTCGGGCGAGACGATGATCACCAGCAGCCGCCGCTCCGACAGGCGCAGGAATTCGATCTGCTTGAACACCGAGGCGCGGCGCGGCGCCATCACGACGCCCACGAACTGCGACAGGTTCGACAGCAGGTGCGCGGCGTTGGCGATCACCTTCTGCGGCTGGTCGGCCGCCAGGCTCGGCGTGCTCATCTGCTCGCGCTGCGCGGTCAGCATGGTGTCGACGAAGAGCCGGTAGCCGCGCGTGGTCGGCACGCGTCCGGCCGAGGTGTGAGGGCTGGCGATGAGCCCCAGCGCCTCGAGGTCGGACATGACGTTGCGGATGGTCGCAGGCGAGAGATCCAGCCCCGCCGAACGCGAGAGCGTGCGTGATCCGACGGGTTGCCCATCGGCGATGTAACGCTCGACCAGCGTCTTCAACAGCAACTTGGCACGGTCGTCCAGCATTGCAAGATTTTAGTGTTGTAATTTGTGAGCTATGACCTCACGCTTTCGTCACGTCGCCCTGATCGGCAAATACCAGGCTTCCGGCGCCCGGGCGCAAGCCGATGCGCGCGACGGCGTGATGGAGGGCATCGGCGCCTTCCTCGAATCGCAGGGATGCACGGTGTTCGTGGAGCGTTCGTCCTGCGAGGACACCGACGCCCCGCCGCACCCGCGCTACCAGGCGCTGTCGGTAGAAGAAATCGGCCAGCGCTGCGACCTCGGCCTCGTGGTCGGCGGTGACGGCACCATGCTCGGCATCGGCCGGCAGCTCGCGTGCTACGGCATCCCGCTCATCGGCATCAACCGCGGCCGGCTGGGCTTCATCACCGACATCCCGCTGGACAACTACCAGGCCACGCTGATCCCGATGCTGGCCGGCGAATACGAAGAAGACCACCGCAGCCTGATGCACGCGCAGGTGCTCCGCGACGAAGCCGTGGTGTTCGACGCGCTCGCCATGAACGACGTGGTGGTCAACCGCGGCGCCACCTCGGGCATGGTCGAGATGCGCGTGTCGGTGGGCCGCCATTTCGTGGCCAACCAGCGCGCCGACGGGCTGATCATCGCGTCGCCCACGGGCTCGACGGCCTATGCGCTGTCGGCCGGCGGGCCGCTGTTGCATCCGGCGGTGCCGGGCTGGGTGATGGTGCCGATCGCACCGCACACGCTGTCCAACCGCCCCGTGCTGCTGCCCGACGCCGACGAGATCGTGATCGAGCTGGTGAGCGGGCGCGACGCCAGCGCCAATTTCGACATGCAGTCGCTCGCCTCGCTCGCCATCGGCGACCGCGTGGTCGTGCGCCGCTCCGACTTCCGGGTGCGCTTCCTGCACCCGCGCGGCTGGAGCTATTTCGACACGCTGCGGAAAAAACTCCATTGGAACGAAGGGGGCTCCTGAATGAAGGACCACGCCCCCAGCTTGAGGACGAACTGAGATGGCTTTGCGACGCATCGCACTGCGCGACTTCGTGATCGTGCGGTCCCTTGAACTCGATCTGTCGGCCGGCTTCACGGTGCTGACCGGGGAAACCGGCGCTGGCAAGTCCATCCTGATCGACGCACTGCAGCTGGCGCTGGGCAACCGCGCCGACGCCGGCGCCGTGCGCGAAGGCGCCGAGCGACTCGACGTGAGCGCCGAGTTCGACGCCGACCCGGCGCTGGCCGGCTGGCTCGACGAAGGCGGCTTCGAGGCTGGCGACGGCCTGCTGCTGCGCCGCACGGTCGACCTGCAGGGACGCAGCCGCGGCTGGATCAACGGCAGCCCCGCCACCGCCACGCAACTGCGCGAACTCGGCGACCGCCTGCTCGACATCCACGGCCAGCACGCCTGGCAGAGCCTGACCCGCCCCGAGGCCGTGCGCGGCCTGCTCGACGCCTACGCCGGCGCGCGCACCGACGCACTCGACGCCGCCTGGCAGAGCTGGCGCCAGGCGCTCTCGGCGCTCGAACACGCGCGCTCGGCGCAAGACTCGCTGCAGCGCGAGCGCGAGCGGCTGCAATGGCAGATTTCCGAAGTCGCGAAGCTCGCGCCGGGCGCCGACGAGTGGGACGAACTCTCGGCCCACCACTCGCGCATCTCGAACGCGCAGGCGCTCATCGACGCGGCCCAGGGCGCAAGCCAGGCGCTCGAAGACGACGACAACGGCGCCCTCGCCGCCCTCACGCGCGCCGCGACGCTGCTGCAGAACTGCGAACACATCGAGCCCGAGTTCCGCACGCTGGGCGAGGTGCTGGCGTCCTGCGTGGCGCAGGCCTCTGATGCGGCCCACTCGCTGCACGGCTACCTGCGCGACACCGACACCGATCCCAAGACCCTCGCCGAACTCGACGAGCGCATGGGCCTATGGATGTCGCTCGCGCGCCGCTACAAGCGCACGCCCGCCGAGCTGCCCGCGCTGCTGGCCGGCTGGCAGGCGGAGCTGCAGGCACTCGACGCGCAAAGCGATCTCGAAGGCCTGGAACGTGCCGAGCAGAACACCCAGCAGGCCTACATGAAGGAAGCCAAGGCCCTCGGCAAGATCCGCAAGCAGGCGGCGCCGCGCCTGGCCCAGGCCGTCACGCAGGCGATGCAGGGCCTGGGCATGCAGGGCGGGCGTTTCGACGTCGAACTGCAGCCGCTGGCGCAGCCCGGTCGCGCCGGCCTCGAAGAAATTTCGTTCCTGGTGGCCGGCCACGCCGGCAGCACGCCGCGCGCCATCGGCAAAGTGGCCTCGGGCGGCGAGCTCTCGCGCATCGCACTGGCCATCGCCGTGACGACCAGCGAACTGGGCGCCGCACAGACGCTGATCTTCGACGAGGTCGATGCCGGCGTGGGCGGTGCCGTTGCCGAAACCGTGGGCCGCCTCATGAAGCAGCTCGGCCGCGATCGCCAAGTGCTCGCTGTGACCCATCTTCCGCAAGTGGCGGCCTGCGCCGACCACCACCTCGTGGTCGCCAAGCGCCAGACGACGGCGGCCGGCACGGACGGCCCGCGCACCGAAAGCGGCGTGTCGCGCCTGGCCGCCGACGACCGCGCCCGCGAAATCGCCCGCATGCTGGGCGGTGAAAAGGTGTCGGCCACCTCGCTGGCCCACGCGCGCGAAATGCTGGGCCACAAGACGCCGGCGACCGCCCCATGAACATGAATCTCGACCTCGTCCTCATCACCGGCATGTCGGGCTCCGGCAAGTCGGTGGCGCTGCACGCGCTGGAAGACGCCGGCTACTACTGCGTCGACAACCTGCCGCCCGAACTGCTCACGGCCTTCATCGCCCTGCAGCATGAGCAGCAGGCCACGCGCGTGGCTATCGCGATGGACGTGCGCAGCGGCGTGTCGCTGCCGATCGTGCCGCAGCAGCTCGAGGCGCTGCGCGCCGACGGCGTCTCGCTGCGCTCGCTGTTCCTCGACGCGACCACCGACGCGCTGCTGCGCCGCTATTCGGAAACCCGCCGGCGCCACCCGCTCTCGCGCCAGGAAAGCCGCACCGACGTGCCCGAGCAGCACCGCGTGCTGGTGCAGGCCATCGAGCTCGAACGCGAGCTGCTGGCCGACCTGCGCGACGGCGCCGACGTGATCGACACCAGCCTCATCCGCCCCGCACAGCTGCAGAGCTACATCAAGGGGCTGATCTCGGCGCCGCAGAACGCGCTGACGCTGGTGTTCGAGTCGTTCGCCTTCAAGCGCGGCGTGCCGCTCGATGCCGACTACGTGTTCGACGTGCGCATGCTGCCCAACCCGCACTACGTGCCGGCGCTGCGCGCGCTGACGGGCCGCGACGAGCCAGTAATCCAATGGCTGCGCGAGCACGACGAGGTGGCGCGCATGTTCGACGACATCGAGCAGTTCCTGACGCACTGGCTCGACGCGCTGGCGCGCGACCACCGCAGCTACGTGACGGTGGCCATCGGCTGCACGGGCGGGCAGCACCGGTCGGTGTTCCTGGTCGAGCAGCTGGCACGCGCCTTCGGTGCCCGCTGGGGCGCGCTCAAGCGCCATCGCGAACTCGACGCCTGACGGCGGCGGAGGCCGCTCAGGCCTCGGTGGTTTCCAGCAGCTTGCGCATCGGGGCGGGCAGGCCCAGCCGGCTCCACTCCTGCGCCTCGACCCAGCGCGCGCCCTCGCCTTGCGGCTGGACGCCCTGGAGCAGCACGGGGTGCAGGTGCAGGTCCTTGTGGGTCAGCACGTGCACGAAGGGTGGCAGGTCCTGCGTGTCATGCGCCGCGCCCGACGGCAGGGCCGCGAGCAGGTCATCGTGGCTGTCGAACACCGGCAGGCAATGCAGCCCCGCCCAGATGCCCTTGGCGGGCCGCTTCTCCAGCCACACGCGCCCTTGCGCGTCGCGCGCCAGCAGCACCCACAGCGACTGGGCGCTGCGCTTGAGCTTGCGCGTCTTCACCGGGTAGCGCTCGGGCGCGCCCTGGCGCAGGCCCACGCAGCTCGCGTTCACCGGGCAGATCATGCAGCTGGGCTTGCGCGGCAGGCAGACCGTGGCGCCCAGGTCCATCAGGCCCTGCGTGTAGTGCGCCACCGCCTCGCGCTGGCCGTCCGGCGGCAACAGCTGCGTGGCGAGGTCCCACAGCGCGCGCTCCTGCGCCGCAGACGACATGTCGCCGTCGAAGCCGAGCACGCGCGTCAGAACGCGCTTCACGTTGCCATCGAGGATGGCCACGCGCTCGCCGAAACAGAAAGCCGCAATCGCAGCCGCCGTGGAGCGCCCGATGCCGGGCAGGGTCACGAGTTCGGCGGCGGTGTGCGGAAAGGCGCCGCCGAAACGCGCGACCACCTCCTGCGCGCAGCGGTGCATGTTGCGCGCGCGGCTGTAGTAGCCCAGCCCGCTCCACAGGCCGAACACCTCGTCCTCGGTGCCGGCGGCCAGCGCCGCCACGTCCGGGAAACGCTCGAGAAAGCGCGCAAAGTAGCCCAACACGGTCGTGACCTGGGTCTGCTGGAGCATCACCTCCGAAAGCCAGACGCGGTACGGATCGCGCGTGTTCTGCCACGGTAGCTCGCTGCGCCCATGGCTGCGCTGCCAGCGCACAACCTGTGCCGCGAAATCGGGGGGCAGCGACAGGGAAGGAGAGACGGCCGCCCGCGCGGCGTTGCGCTCAGGCCGCACGCAGTTGCTCGCCCGCGATGGCGGCGGCCGCGACAGGCGGCTGGCTGCCGTGCTGCGCGATCAGCGAGGTGAACTCGTGCAGCCGCTCCTGCAGCGCGGCCAGGTGGCTTTCTTGCGCGGCGATCTCGGCCAGCCGGTCGTCGAGGCTGCCCGCGGCGTTCTGGATGCGTTCGATCGCCTCGATGCGCTTGCTGAAATTGCGGCGGCGCTCCTTGAGCTGCGCATCGATCTGCGCGCTGGCGCCCTTGCTCCAGCGCTCGACCTCGGTCATGGCGGCTTCGTTGACCAGCCGCAACCGGCTGGCCAGCGCACGCACCAGCTTGTCGCAGAAGTCGGCCTGCGCGAGCTTGATCAGGTTGCCCACGCCCAGGTAGTGGATGTGGCTGCGCTCGATCTGGCCCAGCTCCTGCTCAAAGCCGCTCAGGTCGGGTTCGGCCGGCGCCTGTAGCGTGAAGCCCTGCTCGGCGTTGAGCTGGCGGAAGGTGGCGTGCAGCATCGACTGGATCTCGGCCGTGGTCGCCTGCACTTCGCGCAGGTTGTTGCGCAGCGCATCGAAGGTTTCGCCGTACACCTTGCGCACGTTGAACTTGACGCCGGGACGCTTGAGCGCCGCGGCCAGCTTGACCATGTCGGCCTTGAGCGCCGTGCGCCCGAGCACCGCGTACACCTCGCGCAGCAGCTTGCCCTGTACCGAGCGCAGCGCCAGGATGCGGGTGTTGCTGCCCTCGAATTCAGCATGTTCCTGGTCGATGCGCGCACGCATGTGGCGGATCACCGACACGTTCTTGCCGCGCAGGCCCTGCAGTTCGAGCGCCTGCTCCGACAGGTCGCGCTGACGCACCTTCAGCAGGCGCTCGGCCTCGGTGCGCAGCGCGGTCATGCCGGCATCGACCGCCAGCCGCAGCATGGTCTCTCGCTTGCCGAGCACGCCTTCGCCAAGCAGCGCCTCGAGCGCCGGCAGCCGGCTGGCGTCGAGCAGGGCCGCGTCGTGACCGATCTTGGCCTGCAGCCCCTTCTGCGCCGACACCGGCAGCACCTGCGCCAGCGGCACCTCGAGCAGCCGGGCCGCGCCTTCGCGCTGGCGCTCGATCTGCTGCGCGATCTGCGTCGGGGTGCTCAGCGTGTCCCACAGCGTGTCGATCTTGTTGAGCACCACGAAGCGCGTGTCGTGGCTGTCGTCGCCGGTGATCAGGTGCTCGCGCCAGATCGACAGGTCAGAGCGGGTCACGCCGGTTTCGGCGCCCAGGATGAAGACCACGGCATGCGCCTGCGGGATCAGGCTCACGGTGAGTTCGGGCTCGGCACCGATCGCATTCAGGCCGGGCGTGTCGAGGATCACGAGGCCCTGCTCGAGCAGCGGATGCGGCATGTTCAGCACCGCATGGCGCCAGCGGGGAATCTCGACGCGGCCTTCGGCGTCCTGCACCGGGTTGTCGTCGGGCGTCTCGGGGTTCCAGAAGCCGAGCGCGCGGGCTTCGTCCTTGCTCACCCAGCGGACTTCGGCCACCTTGCCCATGGCGCGGGCCAGTTGCTCGGCGTCGCCCACCTCGATGGGCAACTCGGTCCAGCGCGTGGGCCGCTCGCGCCAGTGGGCGAGCGAGTGCGGCTCCAGGCGGGTTTCGATGGGCAGCAGGCGCAGCTTGGGCGCCAGTGCGGCGTCGTAGCCCAGCTCGGTCGGGCACATCGTGGTGCGCCCGGCGCTGGCCGGCATGATCCGCCGGCCGTAGCCGGCAAAGAAGATCGCGTTGATCAGTTCCGACTTGCCGCGCGAGAACTCGGCCACGAAGGCCACCATGACCTTGCTGGTGCGGATCTGGTCTTCGAGGGCGCGCAGCCGTTCGGCCACGGCCTGGTCGAGCAGCTCGTTGTCGGTCAGCCAACGGGACAGCCACTGAAGGCGGCGGGCGAAGTTGCTCCGCCAGGCGCCGTGCTGATCGAGCTGTTGGTTGAAAGAGCGGCTCAAGGGAAAGATGTAAGTAAGAATTTACAAATATAACATCGCCGCATGGCGAACGGGGTACCGGCAGGAGTTTGCCCCGAAGCAGCCGCCACGGGGCCCGCCTTCCCTAGGATTTCTGGCAATGGGGGCAGTAAAAAGTAGAGCGCTGCCCCTGTTTCAGTTGCCGGATCGGCGTGCCGCACACCCGGCACGGCTCGCCCGCGCGGCCGTAGACGGTCGCTTCGAGCTGGAAGTAGCCACTTTGCCCGTCCACGTTCGAGAAGTCGCGCAAGGTGCTGCCGCCCTTCTCCACCGCCCGCGCCAGGATGTCCCGCACCGCCGCATGCAGCTTCGCCGCGCGCGGCCGGCTGATGCGCGCGGCCGACAGGGTCGGGCGGATGCCGGCGATGAACAGCGCCTCCGACGCGTAGATGTTGCCCACGCCCACCACCACGTCGCCCGCGAGCAGCACCTGCTTGATGGCCGTGCGGCGTTTCTTCAGCCCGGCATGGAAGGCGTCGAGGTCGAAGGCATCGCCCAGCGGCTCCATGCCCAGTCCGCCGAGCAGCTTGAGGGCCCAGGGCGCCTCTTCATCGTCCACGTAGACCACGGCGCCGAAGCGGCGCGGGTCGTTCAGCCGCAGGGTCCCGAGTTCGGTGACGAGGTCGAAGTGGTCGTGCACGCCGGGCTCCGGCAGGTGGATGTCGAAACGCAGGCTGCCCGACATGCCCAGGTGCAGCAGCAGCAGCCCGCGGTCCAGGTCGATGAGCAGGTACTTGCCGCGACGGCGCACCTCGCGCACGCGGCGCCCGACCAGCGCCTGCGGCACCACCATCAGCGCCCAGCGCAGCGGCTTGCCGATGCGCACGGACTCGATGCGCGCGCCGGCGATGCGGTCGGCAAAGCCGCGCCGGGTGACTTCGACTTCGGGTAGTTCAGGCATGAAAAGTAAAACTCCGGCAGCGACGAAGCCCCAGGCGGCGCTCGTTCAAATGGCTGGATTATTATGGTCAGATGAACCCATCGCCCCGCCGTCACCGCCTTGCGGCGGCCGCGTCTCTCGTGCTGCTTGCCTACACAACGCACGCACAGTCTCTTGAACCCACCGCCGCCGGCAACCCGCCTCCCGCCATCGAGCGCACGGCACCGCCGAAGCCGCCGGTGCGCCCCCGGACGACCCCTGCGGCCGCCAAGCCGGCCGCCGAAGCCGCGCAGCCGTCGGCGCTGACGGCCGACCTGTTCTACGAAATCCTCATGGGCGAGATCACCGCCCGCTCGGGCGACCCCGGCTCCGGCTATTCGCTGGTGCTCGACGCCGCCCGGCGCCTGCGCGACGGCAAGCTGTTCCAGCGCGCGGTCGAAATTGCGCTGCAGTCGCGCTCGGGCGACGCCGCCATTTCCGCGGCACGCGCCTGGCAGGAAGCACTGCCCAATTCGCGCGATGCCCGGCGCATCGAGCTGCAGATCCTGATCGCACTGAACCGCATCAGCGAAACCGTCGAACCGCTGCGCGCCGAAGTGGCCGCCACCTCGCAGATCGAGCGCCCCCTGCTGATGGCGGTGATCGCGCGCACCTACGGCCGCGCCGCCGACAAGAAGCTCGCCGCCTCGGTGGTCGAGCAGGCGCTGGTCGACGAACTCAAGAGCCCCACGACCGGCGGACTGGCCTGGGCCACCGTGGGCCGGCTGCGCCTGAACGCTGGCGACCCCTCGGGGGCGCTGGACGCCGCGCGCAAGGGGCAGGCCATCGATCCGTCGTCCGAGGCGCCCTCGGCGCTGGCGCTCGAGCTCATCGACCCGGGCCAGCCGCTGGCCGAGCCGATCGTCACGCGCTACCTCGCCAACAACCCCAAGGCCTCGCCCGACCTGCGCATCGCGTACGCACGCACGCTGGTCGAGAACCGCCGCTTCAGCGACGCCAGCACGCAGCTGCAGACCCTGACCGCCGCACGCCCCGAGCTGGCGGAGCCCTGGCTGCTGCTCGGCAGCCTGCAGATGCAGGCCCGCCAGGAGGCGGCGGCCGAAACTTCGCTCAAGCGCTACGTCGACCTGATGACGGCACCAGGCCAGAGCCAGGACGCCGGCGACGTCGCCGACCGCAAGCGCGGGCTGACGCAGGCGTATCTCGTGCTCTCGCAGCTGGCCGAGCGGCGCAAGGATTTCCAGGCGGCCGACCGCTGGATCACACGCATCGACAGCGCGGACAACCAGAGCGCCATCCAGGGCCGTCGCGCCAGCCTGCTCGCGAAGCAGGGCAAGCTGCCCCAGGCCCGCGAGCTGCTGCGCGCGCTGCCCGAGCGCACGGCGGAGGAACGCAAGCAGAAACTGCTGGCCGAAACCCAGCTGCTGCGCGAAGCCAAGCAATACCAGGCCGCCTACGACCTGCTGGCCCAGGCCTCGGCCGCCGCGCCGGACGACGGCGACCTCGTCTACGACCAGGCCATGATGGCCGAGAAGCTCAATCGCCTGGACGACATGGAGCGGCTGCTGCGCCGCCTCATGACGCTCAAGCCCGAGAGCCAGAACGCCTACAACGCGCTGGGCTACTCCTTTGCCGATCGCAAGATCCGGCTCGACGAGGCCCGCACGCTCATCCAGAAGGCGGTGCAGCTCGCGCCCGAAGACCCGTTCATTGCCGACAGCCTGGGCTGGGTCGAGTTCCGGCTCGGCAACACGGCGGAGGCGATCCGCATCCTCGAGGCAGCCTACAAGTCGCGGCCCGACCCCGAGATCGGCGCGCATTTCGGCGAAGTCCTGTGGTCGGTCGGCCAGAAGGACCGCGCGGTCGCTATCTGGAAAGAATCGCTGCTGACGGACGCCGAGAACGAGACGCTGCAGGAAACCCTCAAGCGCCTGCGCGTCAAACCCTGAATGGCATCGATCACGCACACGGCTCCCGCGCGGGGCAATGAGTCCTTCACCCGCCGCGCGGCGCTGGGCACGGGCGGCGGCGCACTGCTGCTGTGGCTCTCGGGCTGCGCCCAGCTCTCGGGCGGCCCGGCCGCTGCGTCCGGGCGATCGGCCAGCTGGAGCGGGCGCATGTCGCTGCGCATCGACAGCGAACCGGTCCAGACCTTTGCCGCCCTGTTCGAGCTGCGTGGCTCGGCCGAAACCGGCGACCTGACGCTGACCACGCCCATCGGCAGCACGCTGGCCCAGCTGCACTGGGCGCCGGGTGAAGCCCTGCTGAAGAACGGCAGCGAGACCCGCCGCTACGACTCCGTCGACGCGCTGATCGAAGCCGCTACCGGCGCCGCCATTCCGGTGGGCGCGCTGTTCGGCTGGCTCGACGGCCGCGCCGACCCCGTGCCCGGCTGGCGCGCCGATCTGGGCCAGCTGTCGAACGGCAAGCTGCAGGCCACCCGCGAATCCCCTGCGCCACGGGCAGACCTGCGCATCGTGTTCGAACGCTCATGAAGGCGATCTACGACCTTCCCGCGCCGGCCAAGCTGAATCTGTTCCTGCACATCACCGGGCGGCGCGACGACGGCTACCACCTGCTGCAGTCGGTCTTCATGCTGATCGACTGGTGCGACACGCTGCACGTCGAACTGCGCAACGATGGCCAACTGAGCCGCGAAGACCTCACCACGCCGCTGCCGGCCGACGATCTCGTACTGCGCGCCGCCCGTGCGCTGCAGGCGCATGCCGCACCGGGCCAGGGCGCGCACATCGGCATCGCCAAGCACGTGCCGGCGCAGGCCGGCATGGGCGGCGGGTCGTCGGACGCGGCCACCTGCCTGCTCGCGCTCAACCGCCTCTGGAACCTGAACCTACCGCTGTCGCGCCTGGCGCAGATCGGGCTGAAGCTGGGTGCGGATGTGCCTTTCTTCCTCGGTGGACGCAACGCCTGGGTCGAGGGCATCGGCGAGGAAATCACCCCCGTGAACCTGCCGCCGGCACGCTTCGTGGTGGCCAAGCCACCCGAGGGACTCGATACCCGATTAATTTTTTCTGCGGATGATTTGGAACGGGCAACTCCTGTTGCTATAATCTCAGGCTTTGCTGCAGATAGCGAACAGCTAGAAGCCACAAACCTCGGCAACGGGGTTTACGACTTCGGTCACAACGACCTGCAGCCGGTTGCCCAACGGCTTTGCCCCGCAGTCACCGACGCCATCGAATGGCTCGGACTGCAAGGTTTGAAGGCCCGGATGACCGGCTCCGGAAGTTCGGTGTTCGCGAAGATGCCGCAATTGCCGCAGGAAGCGGAACTGCTTGAAGCCCCCCGGGGATGGCAGGTTCGACAATGCGACAATCTGGCAGTTCATCCACTCTGGGGATGGGCAGCCTGAAGAGATAATCGGAGCGCTCTGCGGTTCGATGCGACATATATCGGTGGGTGGTGCAAACCATCAACCTGTGTAGGGGAGTCGCCAAGCTGGTTAAGGCACTGGATTTTGATTCCAGCATGCAAAGGTTCGAATCCTTTCTCCCCTGCCAAATCTCTCAAACTGCGGCCTGATGGCCGCAGTGCTTCTTTTGCAGTCCACCGGCTGCAATAATCGGCGGCCCACACAGGCCGCCACGACTCGAAACCTTTGGCGGCTTTCCCGCAAGCCCATTTGCACTGCCCGGACGCGCTCATGCAGGCCAATCACCCTGACTTTTTGGTTTTCACCGGCAACGCCAATCCCGGCCTTGCTGCAGAAATCGCGCACAACCTCGGCACCTCGCTGGGCGCCGCACGCGTCGGTCGCTTCTCCGACGGCGAAGTCACCGTCGAGATCAACCAGAACGTCCGTGCCCGCGACGTGTTCGTGGTGCAGTCGACCTGCGCGCCGACCAACGAAAACCTGATGGAACTACTGATCATGGTCGACGCGCTCAAGCGCGCCTCGGCCGAGCGGATCAGCGCCGTGATTCCCTACTTCGGCTACGCCCGCCAGGACCGCCGCCCGCGCTCGAGCCGCGTGCCGATCTCGGCCAAGGTGGTCGCCAACCTGCTGGAAACCGTGGGCGTCGAGCGCGTGCTCACCATGGACCTGCACGCCGACCAGATCCAGGGCTTCTTCGACATTCCGGTCGACAACATCTACGCCTCGCCCGTGCTGCTGGGCGACCTGCGCCAGAAGAACTACGAAGACCTGATCGTGGTCTCGCCCGACGTCGGCGGCGTGGTGCGCGCCCGTGCACTGGCCAAGCAACTGAACTGCGACCTCGCCATCATCGACAAGCGCCGCCCGAAGGCCAACGTCAGCGAAGTCATGAACGTGATCGGCGAGATCGACGGCCGCAACTGCGTGATCATGGACGACATGATCGACACCGCCGGCACGCTGGTCAAAGCGGCCGAAGTGCTGAAGGAACGCGGCGCCAAGAGCGTGTACGCCTACTGCACGCACCCGATCTTCTCGGGCCCGGCCATCGAGCGCCTCTCCAAGGGCACGGCCCTGGACGAAGTGGTCGTCACCAACACCATCCCTCTTTCCGATGCGGCCGTCGCGTGCGGAAAGATCCGCCAGCTCTCCGTGGCACCGCTGATCGCCGAAACGATCCAGCGCATTGCCAAGGGCGAGTCGGTGATGAGTTTGTTCTCGGACCAGGACAACCTGTTCTGAGCTGAGAGCGAAAAAGCAGGCCTCCTTCGGAGGCCTTTTTGAACCGGAGTCGCACTGGTCGCGGTGGACTCTCACAGGAGCTAGTTATGAAATTCGTCGCTTATGAGCGCGCAAAGCAGGGCACGGGTGCGAGCCGCCGTCTCCGCATCACGGGCAAGACCCCGGGCATCGTCTACGGTGGTGACACCCAGCCGCAACTGATCGAAATCGATCACAACGCGCTGTGGCACGCCCTGAAGAAGGAAGCCTTCCACTCGTCGATCCTCGAAATGGACCTCGCCGGCGCCGTCACCAAGGTGCTGCTGCGCGACGTGCAATACCACCCGTTCCGCCAGCTGGTGCAACACATCGACTTCCAACGCGTCGATGCCAAGACCCGCATGAACATGAAGGTGCCGCTTCACTTCAAGGGTGAAGAAGAGTCCGACGCCGTCAAGCTGGATCACAACCTCGTGAACCACGTGATGACCGAGCTGGAAATCAACTGCCTGCCCAGCGATCTGCCTGAATTCATCGAGATCGACCTCTCGGGCCTGAAGAAGAACGCCACGCTGCACGTCAACGACATCAAGCTGCCCAAGGGCGTGAAGTTCGTGAGCCACGGCAAGACCAACCCCGTCATCGTGTCGGCCGTGCCGCCGCTGGTCTCGGAAGAGCCGGCACCTGCCGCCGAAGGCGCTGCTGCCGAAGGCGCTGCTGCTGCCGCTGGCAAGCCCGCCGCCAAGACGGCCAAGAAGAAGTAATCCTCTTTCTTTCCGTCCGCGAACAGAAGGCCCGCCTCGTGCGGGCCTTTTGCTTTGTGGGGCGGCGAGATAATTCCCGCCATGATCAAGCTGTTTGTCGGCCTCGGAAACCCGGGCCCTGAGTACGAAGCCACGCGCCACAACGCCGGCTTCTGGTGGATCGACGCCCTCGCGCGCGACTGGAAGCTCAACCTCGTGCCCGAGCGCGGTTACCACGGCCTCGCGGCACGCGCGAACATCGGCGGCCAGAGCATCTGGTTGCTGGAGCCGCAGACCTTCATGAACCTGTCGGGCAAGTCGGTGGCTGCGCTGGCGCGCTTCTTCAAGATCGCGCCCGACGAAATCCTCGTGGTGCACGACGAGCTCGACGTGGTGCCCGGCCAGGCCAAGCTCAAGTTCGGCGGCAGCCATGCGGGCCACAACGGCCTGCGCGACATCCACGCCCAGCTCGGCACCGGCGACTACTGGCGCCTGCGGCTGGGCATCGGCCATCCCGGCGTGAAGTCGGAGGTCGTCAACTGGGTGCTCAAGAAGCCGCTCAAGGAACAACGTGAAGCGATCGAAGACGCCATCGTGCGCACCTTGCATGCCGCCCCCGCCCTGGTGGCCGGCGAGATGGGAAAAGCCACGCTGATGATTCACACGAGCAAACCGCCGCGGCCCAAGCCGCCGAGGCGGGAGCCCGGCGACGGAGGCACGACGCCTGCCGCCACCTAGCCGGCCACGGGAGTGCAGGGAGGGAGAGCAAACAAAAAATGAGAAAAAGAAGAACGACGACGAAGAACAAGAAGACCGCCGGCACAGCGGCAATTGCTATATTTTCAATAGCATTTTCCGCCACATCCATGGGCGCCTCATCCCAGACCTGGCGATGCGGCAACACCTACTCCGACCAGCCGTGCGAAGGCGGGCGGACCGTGAAGGTGGACGACCGGCGCAGCGATGCGGACCGCAGGGCGTCGGAAGACGCCACGCGCCGCAACGAACACAGCGCGGGCCGGCTGGCACGCAGCCGCGAGTCGCAGGAGCGGGAGGCGCTCGGCCGGCGCAGTCCCACGACCTTCGATGCGGGGCGCTTCGCCGCGAGCGCGCAACCGCTCACGCCCGCCGAACAGGCCGCCCAGGCCCGCCAGCGCAAGCACACGGCCGAGCCCCGCCCGACGAGCGCGCGCTTCAACAGTCCTTCGAGCGGCGACGAGGCCCCGAAGGACACAGGCAAGAAGAAAAAGAAGAAGAAACCCGGCTCAGAGGGCGCCGGCTGACGACGACGGCGAGGCGGCATCCGAAGCTGGCGCTGCCGCCTTGTCCGCCGTGAGGCGCACGTACTTCTGCATCAGCGTCTCGCGGGTCTCCACATGGTCCGGGTTCACCGGGATGCAGGCCACCGGGCAGATCTGCACGCACTGCGGCTCGTCGAAGTGGCCGACGCACTCGGTGCACTTGTGCGGATCGATCTCGTAGAACTCGGCGCCCATGTAGATCGCATCGTTCGGGCACTCGGGCTCGCAGACATCGCAGTTGATGCATTCGTCGGTGATCATGAGGGCCATCCCCCGATTATCCGCGGACCGGACGAACGCCCTGCCACGGACCTTGCGGAGCCCGCGTCGGCGTCAGGGCGGTCCGGCGAGGAGCCACAAAGTTCACAGTCGAGGCACGGTTGTTGCACCAGTCAGTTATGCTGCGGCCCGCCCCATGAGTCTGTTTCTATTCAAGCGCATCGCCACGCTGATCGGCACCCTGATCGGCGCCTCGGTCATCGTTTTCCTCGTCCTCGAGATCCTGCCCGGCAATGCCGCGCAGATGCTCATGGGCCCCGACGCCTCTCCCGACGCCGTCGCCGCCCTGGCCACCAAGCTCGGCCTGGACCAGCCCGCGTGGACGCGCTACTGGCACTGGATCGGCGGCCTGCTCACCGGCAACCTCGGTGACAGCTATGCCTACAGCTCGCCCGTCATCGACCTGATCCTGGAGCGCCTGGCCCTCACCGTGCCGCTGGCCGTGCTGGCCATGGCCTTCACCGTCGTCATCGCATTGCTCGTCGGTGTCACCGCCGCCGCACGCCACAACAAGCTCGGCGACGTCGGCCTCATGGGCATGGCCCAGGTCGGCATCGCCATTCCCAACTTCTGGTTCGCGATCCTGCTGATCCTCGTGTTCTCGGTGCAGTTGCAGTGGTTCTCCGCGGGCGGCTTCGAGGGTTGGGGTGAGGGCATCTTCGCGGGTTTGAAATCGCTGCTGCTGCCGGCCTTGTCGCTGGCCGTGGTGCAAGCGGCGATCCTCGCCCGCATCACACGCTCCGCCGTGCTCGAGGTGATGCGCGAGGACTTCGTGCGCACCGCGCGCGCCAAGGGCGTGTCGCAGCGCATGGTGCTGTGGACCCACGTGCTGCGCAACGCGATGATCCCCGTCATCACCGTCATGGGCATGCAGTTCTCCGAACTGCTGGCCGGCACCATCGTGGTGGAGAACGTGTTCTACCTGCCGGGGCTGGGCCGGCTGATCTTCCAGGCCATCAGCAACCGCGACCTGATCGTGGTGCGCAACTGCGTGATGCTGCTCGCGGCGATGGTCGTCATCGTGAACTTCGTGGTCGACGTGCTGTATGCCGTGATCGACCCGCGCATCAAGGCGAGCGACGTATGAGCACGACCACCGTTCCCAGCGCCGTCGCGCTCAAGGTGCCGGGCTTCTGGCGCCGCGCCCTGCACCACCGCAGCTTCGCGATCGGCGGCGTGCTGAGCCTGCTGCTGCTGATCGCTGCCGTGCTCTCCCTGGTCTGGACGCCCTGGTCGCCCTACGCGATGGACATGGCGAACAAGATGCAGGGTCCTTCGGCCACGCACTGGCTCGGCACCGACGCCTTCGGGCGCGACGTGGCCTCGCTGCTGCTGGTGGGCGCACGCGCCTCCATCCTCGTCGGCGTGATCGCCGTGGGCATCGGCCTTGTGGTCGGCACCGCGCTGGGCCTGCTCGCTGCGGCGAGACGCGGCTGGGTCGAGGAAGCGGTGATGCGCCTGTCGGACTTCACGCTCGCCTTCCCCGCCATCCTCTCGGCCATCATGATGACGGCCGTGTTCGGTGCAGGCATCGTCAACGCCATCATCGCGATCGGCATCTACAACATCCCGACCTTCGCACGCATCACGCGCGCCTCGGCCAACGCGATCTGGTCGCGCGAGTACGTGGCTGCTGCCCGCGCCTGCGGCAAGGGCAGCTTCGCGATCACGATGCAGCACGTGCTGCCCAACATCTCCGCCGTGCTGATCGTGCAGATCACCATCCGCTTCGCCATCGCCATCCTGGCCGAGGCGGCGCTGTCGTACCTCGGCCTCGGCACGCAACCGCCGCAGCCCTCGTGGGGCCGCATGCTCAGCGAAGCCCAGACCCTCATGTTCCAGCAGCCGCTGCTCGCGGTGTTCCCCGGCATGGCCATCGCCCTGGCGGTGCTCGGCCTGAACCTGATGGGCGACGGCCTGCGCGACCTGCTCGATCCGCGCCTGGCGCGCGCGAGGTAAACAAGCACGTCATGGCGCTTCTCGAAGTCAACGACCTCCACATCGGCCTGCAGACGCAACGCGGCCCGGCCGAAGCCGTGCGCGGCATCTCCTTCTCGCTGGAGCGCGGCGAAACGCTGGGCATCGTCGGCGAGTCGGGCTGCGGCAAGTCGATCACCGTGATGTCGCTCATGGGCCTGCTGCCCGCGACCGCGAAGGTCACGGGCAGCATCCGCTTCGACGGCACCGAGCTGGTCGGGCGCGACGAAAAGGACATGTGCCAGATCCGCGGCAACCGCATCGGCATGATCTTCCAGGAGCCGATGACGGCGCTGAACCCGGTGCACACGATCGTGCGCCAGGTCGGCGAGCCGCTGCGGCTGCACCGCGGGCTGTCGAAAGCCGAGGCACGCAAGGAAGTGCTCGCGCTGCTCGACCGCGTCGGCATTCCCGACGCCGCCTCGCGCCTCGATGCGTATCCGCACCAGTTCTCGGGCGGGCAACGCCAGCGCATCGGTATCGCGATGGCGCTGGCCTGCGGGCCCGACCTGCTGATCGCCGACGAGCCGACCACCGCGCTCGACGTGACGATCCAGAAGCAGATCCTGGAACTCATCCAGGGCCTCGTGGCCGAGCGCGGCATGGCGCTCATCCTGATCTCGCACGACCTCGGCGTGATCTCGCAGACGGTCTCGAAGATGCTCGTGATGTACGGCGGCAGCGTGGTCGAGAGCGGCCCCACCGACGCCGTGTTCGCCAAGCGCGCCCACCCCTACACGCAAGGCCTGTTCGCCGCGCGCCCCGCCATCGGCGCGCCGCGCGGGCTGCGCCTGGCGACCATCCGTGGCAGCGTGCCCGAGCTGGTCGACCTGCCACCGGGCTGCCCGTTCGCGGGCCGCTGCGCGTACACGGTCGATGCCTGCCACACCACGCGGCCGGCCGCCACGGTGCTGCCGCCGGACCACGCGGTGCGCTGCATGCGTCTTGAAGAAATTGCAGCCGCGCAGGCTGTTGCGCCATGAATCCATCGACCCCGCTGCTGCAGGTGACCGACCTCGTGCGGCACTACGCATTGCCGCGCGAAAAGCTCTTCGGCCCGCCGCCCACCGTGAAGGCGCTCAATGGCGTGAGCTTCGACGTACAGGCCGGCAAGAGCGTGGGCATCGTCGGCGAATCGGGCTCGGGCAAGTCGACCATCGCGCGCCTCGTGATGGCACTGGACACGCCCACCTCGGGCAGCGTCGCGCTCGAAGGCCGCAACCTGCACGCGCTCTCGAAGGCCGATCTGCGCACCGCGCGGCGCGACTTCCAGATGGTCTTCCAAGATCCGTACGGCTCGCTCGACCCGCGCCAGACCGTCGCGCGCATCGTCGCCGAGCCGCTCGAAGCGCTGGCCGAAACGCGCCGCGCCGAGCAGCGCGAACGCGCCGCCGAAGCGCTCGCGGCCGTGGGCCTGCGCACCACCGACCTCGACAAGTACCCGCACGAGTTCTCCGGCGGCCAACGCCAGCGCATCGCCATCGCGCGCGCGCTCATCACGCGGCCCAAGCTCATCGTGGCCGACGAGCCCGTGAGCGCACTCGACGTCTCGGTGCAGGCCCAGGTGCTCAACCTCATGCAGGACCTGCAGCAGCAGTTCGGCATCAGCTACCTGCTCATCAGCCACGACCTCGCCGTGGTCAACCACCTGTGCGACGAGGTGTGCGTGGTGTTCAAGGGCCAGATCGTGGAGCAGGGGCCGCCGGCCGAGCTGTTCCATCACGCGCAGCATCCGTACACCCGCACCCTGCTGTCGGCGGTGCTGCACACACCGCCCGGCGGCACGCTGCGCGCCGCCTGAAGTCGCCGGGGCGCGGCCTCGGACAGATCGGTCATGAGCATCTGGTGGCGCAAGCGCTTGGCTTCGCGCAAGATCGCTCGCCCATCCGGGAACGTCCCGAGGAAAAACCGCCCGCGCCGGCGCGCACCGGAGGGCCTGCTGCGAGAGAATGATCCGCTGCACGTGGCATCTTTCGTGCTGTGTGTCTTTCTTTCGTGGCGCTGCGCTTCCCCCTGGGGCACGGTGCGCGCCGAAGCAGTCATTCGACACTGACCGTTTTCCGGAGATCACCCCGTATGTTGAACCGTCGCACGCTCCTTACCACCGCCGGCGCCACCGTCGCCCTGGCCACCCCGCTGGCCGGCATGGCGCAGGGCCGCAAGGACGCCATCGTGATCGGCATGGCCCTGGAGCCGCCGGGCCTGGACCCGACCACCGGCGCCGCCGCCGCCATCGCCGAGGTCGTGCAGTACAACATCCTGGAAACACTGACCAAGATCAACGTCGACGGCAGTGTCACGCCGCTGCTGGCCGAGAGCTGGGAAATCTCGCCCGACCTGAAAACCTACACCTTCAAGCTGCGCAAGGGCGTCAAGTTCCAGAACGGCGAGCCCTTCAACGCGTCCACCGTCAAGTTCGCCTTCGACCGCGCCGGCGGCGAGAAGAGCACCAACAAGGACAAGCGCACCTTCGCCAACCTCGCCACCCAGGTGGTCGACGAGCACACGGTCGTGGTCATCAACAAGGAGATCGACCCCGACCTGCCCTTCGTGCTGGGCCAGGCCACGGCCGCCATCGTCGAGCCCAAGAGCGCCGAGGGCAACGCCACCAAGCCGATCGGCACCGGCCCCTACAAGCTGGACAACTGGGCCAAGGGCTCGTCGATCACGCTGAGCAAGTGGGAGGGCTTCCGCGCGCCCGCCGTCGCCAAGATCAACAAGGTCACCTTCCGCTTCATCTCGGACACCGCCGCGCAGGCCGCCGCCGTGCTCTCGGGCGACGTGGACGTGTTCACGCGCATCGGCACGCGCGCCGTGCCGCAGTTCCGCAACAACCCGCAGTTCCAGACCATCCTGGCCGGTTCGCGCGCCAAGACCATCCTCTCGATCAACAACAAGAAGAAGCCGCTCGACGACGTGCGCGTGCGCCGCGCCATCCTCGCGGCCATCGACCGCAAGGCCTTCATCGAGGGCGCGGCCGACGGCCTGGGCGTGCCGATCGGCAGCCACTACGTGCCGGGCGCCGCAGGCTATGTCGACACCACGGGCATCAACCCCTTCGACATCGAGAAGGCCAAGAAGCTGCTGGCCGAGGCCGGCGTGAAGACCCCGCTCGAGCTGCGCATGACCCTGCCCCCGCCGCCGTATGCGCGCCAGGGCGGCGAAGTCATCGTGGCCCAGCTCGCCAAGATCGGCATCAACGTGAAGATCCAGAACGTCGAGTGGGCGCAGTGGCTCAGCGGCACCTACGGCAACAAGGACTACGACCTGTCGATCATTTCGCACGTCGAGCCCTTCGACCTGGGCAACTACGCCAAGCCCGACTACTACTGGGGCTACCAGTCGAAGGCCTTCGACACGCTGTTCGACAAGATCAAGTCCACCGGCAACGCGGCGGAGCGCAACAAGCTGCTGGGCGAGGCGCAGAAGCTGCTCGCCACCGACGCGGCCAACGGCTTCCTCTACCAGCCGCAGTTCCCGACCGTGGCCAAGAAGAACGTCAAGGGCCTCTGGAAAGAGAACCCGATCTTCGTGAACGACCTGTCGGCCCTGTCGTGGGGATGAGCCCCGCAGTGCCTGACCCTTCCCTGCCTTCGTTGAGCGACCTGTCGGCGCAGGAGCTCTCCGCGGCCTACCGCGAGAAGCGCCTGTCGCCGGTCGAGGTGACGCGCGCCGTCATCGCGCGCATCGAGCACTGCGAGCCCCGGCTGCAGGCCACGTGGCTGTTCCGGCCCGAGGCCGCGCTGGAGCAGGCGCGCGCCTCGGAGCAGCGCTGGCAGCGCGGCGACGCGCGCGGCCCGCTCGACGGCGTGCCGACCACGATCAAGGAAAACATCGCCACGCGCGGCGACCCGCTGCCCGCGGGCACCGCCGCCGTCGACCTCATGCCCGCCGCCGCCGACGCGCCGCCGGCCGCGCGCCTGAAGGAGGCCGGCGCCGTCATCGTCAGCAAGACCACCATGCCCGACTACGGCATGTTGTCGTCGGGGCTGTCGAGCTTTCACACGCTGGCGCGCAACCCCTGGGACCTGAGCCGCACGCCGGGCGGTTCCAGTGCTGGCGCCGGTGCCGCCGCGGCGGCGGGCTACGGTCCGCTGCACCTGGGCACCGACATCGGCGGCTCGCTGCGGCTGCCCGCCAGCTGGTGCGGCATCTTCACGCTCAAGCCCAGCCTGGGGCGCATCCCGATCGACCCACCCTACATGGGCCGCGCCGCCGGCCCCATGACGCGCACCGTCGGCGACGCCGCGCTCATGATGCAGGCGCTGGCCCGGCCCGACGCGCGCGACAGCATGAGCCTGCCCGCGCAGGACATCGACTGGGCCGCGTTCGACGTCGCGCCCGACCACCTGCGCGGCCTGCGCATCGGGCTGCTGCTGGACGCCGGCTGCGGCCTCGCAGTGGAACCCGAGATCCAGGCCGCGGTCGAGCAGGCGGCGCGCCTGTTCGAAAAGGCCGGCGCCACCGTCGAGCCGATGCAGCCCTTCATGTCGCAGGCCCTGCTCGACGGCATGGACCACCTGTGGCGCATGCGCTCGCTCGTGGACCTGAAGGCCCTGCGCCCCGACCAGCGCACCAAGGTGCTGCCCTACATCCGCGAATGGGCCGAGAGCGCTGCCGAGTTCAGCGGCGAGCACGTGTTCCGCAGCTTCAGCCAGTTCCACGCCACGCGCGTCACCACGGTGAACGCCTGCGCGCGCTTCGACTACGTGATCTCGCCGGTGTCGCCCAACATGCCGGCAGCGGCCGAGGCGCCCTCGCCCACCAACGACCCGCTGCGGCCGCTGGAGCACATCGGCTTCACCGTGCCGTTCAACATGTCGGAGCAGCCGGCGGCGTCGGTGAACTGCGGGTACTCGGCCGGCGGCCTGCCGATCGGGCTGCAGATTGCGGGGCAGCGCTTCGACGACCTCGGCGTGCTGCGCGTGGCGCGTGCGTTCGAGCAGATCCGGGAAGTGCAGCGGCCCTGGCCGCAGGTCTGAGCACGGCCTTCAGGCCAGCTGCAACGACAGCATCTCTCGCGCCCGCGTCACGAACGCGGTCTCGCCCCGCCGCGCGGGCAGCCACTGGAACGCCACGCGCGGCAGCGCCGGCAGCCCATGCGGCGGTGCGAGCCGTGCAATGCCCTCCCCGATCGCCGATTCGTTGAGGCAGGCCACGCCCAGGCCCGCGGCCAGGGCCGACTGCAGGCCCGCCACGCCTGACGCCACGTGCGCCAGCACGTAGGGCACGCGGCGGCGGCGCAGCAGGGACACGGTGAACTGGTGCAGCGAACAGGTGTCGGGCAGCGCCAGCAGCCGCACCGGCTCGCCGCGCACGAGGCGCAGGCCGGTCGCGCCGAGCCACGCCAGCGATTCGCGCCGCAGCACCCCACCGCTGCCGCTCGCTGCAGCATTGGCCCCCGCGATGTTCATGGCCAGCCCCACGTCGAAATCGCCGTGCGCGTAGGCGGTGCGCAGCGCGTCGCTTTTCAGGATGGTCACGTGCAGCCGCACCTGCGGATAGCGCTCGCCGAGCCGGCCCAGCAGGCGGGTGAGGTCGCCGGGGCGGAAGTAGTCGGTCACGGCCAGCCGCAGCTCGCCCTGCAGGGTTTCGCCGCGCAGGTCGCGAAAGGCCTCGTCGCTCAGCGCGAGGATGCGCCGCGCATGCCCCAGCAGCCGCAGGCCCGCCTCGGTGGGCGCCACGCCGGCCTTGCTGCGGGTCAGCAGCGACTGGCCGGCGCGCTCCTCGAGCTTGCGGATCTGCTCGCTCACCGACGACTGCGACAGGTACACGCGCGGCGCCGCGGCCGTGAGGCTGCCGGCGTCGGCCACCGCCACCAGGGTGCGCAACTGTTCGAGGTCGAAGCCTTGCATGGTGCCTGCCTATCCATTCGCTGATCCGATGGATTCCATCATATCTTCCCGCTTTTCCGATGGCTATGCGGCGCCCACAATCACCCCATCGACCACCGGTTCTTCAACGCAAAAAGGAGTCCACCATGCCCCACATCGTCGTCCACCTCTCCGGCCAGCCTGACGCCGCCCTCACCCGCAAGACCGTCGACACGGTCGCCGAACTCACGCAGAGCGTGCTCGGCAAGGCATTGCCGGTCATCGCCGTCACGGTGCAGTACATCGCCGCCGACAGCTGGTTCATCGGCGGCAAGTCGCTGGCCGAGCTCGGCAAGTCGGCCTTCCACCTGGACATCAGCGTGACCGACGAGACCAACACCAAGGCCGAGAAGGCGCGCTACCTGTGCGAGGTGCACGCGGCCATGGCCCGGCTGCGGCCCGACCTGCACGAGGTCTCGTACGTCCACGTGATCGACGCGCGCGCCGCGGCCTACGGCTACGGCGGCCAGACCCAGGAGTACCGCCACCAGCAGGCGGGTGTCTAGGGCGTCTCAGAGGGACTTGAAAGACGCCGGGGGCGTGGCACCATGCCGCCATGCCCTCCCACGGAACCCCGCACGCCGCCGACAGCCTCGGCAATCCGCTCACGCTCGACGACACCGCCAGCCTCGCGCTGGTCGACGACTTCGTCATGGGCTTTCTCTCGACCGAGGCGCGCGCCGTGAACCTGCTGGCGCTGGCTGAACGCGATGCCAGCCCGATCGTGCAGGCCTACTGCGCGACGCTGCACCTGTTCGCCGAATCGCGCGAGGCCGCGGCCAACGCGCAGCCCTTCCTCGACAAGGCCCACGCCGGTGCGGCGCGCGCCACGCCGCGCGAGCAGCGCTACATCGCCGCCGTCCAGGCCTGGGCCGACGGCGACATCGCGCACGCCATCGCGCTGCATGCCGAGCAGGCGCGCGAGCATCCGCGCGACCTGGTGTCGGTGAAGCTGGGCCAGTACCACTGCTTCAACACCGGCGACTGCCCCGGCATGCTGCGGCTCGCGCTCGCGGCGCTGCCGGCCACAGCCGAGGTGCCCTACGTGCACGGCATGGCGGCCTTCGGCTACGAGCAGTGCCACCTGCTGCGCGAAGCCGAGGCCAGCGCGCGCCGCGCCATCGGCCTGTGCCGCAAGGAGCCCTGGGCGCACCATGCGCTGGCGCACGTGATGCTCACCGAAGGCCGGCTGGCCGAGGGGCTGGCGTTCATGCAAAGCGTGAGCGACACCTGGACCGGGCTCAACTCCTTCATGGTCACGCACAACTGGTGGCATGTGGCGCTGTTCCTCATCGACCTGGGCCACGACGCCGAGGCGCTCGCGGTGTACGACGAGCACGCCTGGGGCGTGGTGAAGGACTATTCGCAGGACCAGATCGGCGCCGTGTCGCTGCTCGCGCGGCTCGAGCTGGCGGGCATCGACGTCGGTGCGCGCTGGGACGACGTGGCCGACCACCTGCGGCAGCGCCAGGCCGACCATGTACTGCCCTTTCTCGACCTGCAGTACCTCTACGGCCTGGCGCGCGCCGGCCGGCCCGAGGCGCAGGTGCTGCTGCACAACATCGAGGCCTTCGCGCCCGTGGCGCCGGCGTCCACGCGCGCCGCGTGGCAGCGCGTGTGCGTGCCGGCCGCACGCGGCCTCGTGGCCCATGCGCGTGGCGACGTGGCGGGTGCGGTCGAGGGCCTGGGCGTCGCGCTGCCGCGCATGATCGAGATCGGCGGCAGCCATGCGCAGCGCGACCTGTTCGAGCAGCTGTACCTCGACGCGCTGGTGCGCACCGGCACCGAGTCCGCGCTCGCGGGCGCGCAAGGCCTGCTGCAGCAGCAGCTCAACGGCCAGCCCGAATCGCTGCGGCTGCGGCGGCAGACCGACGCGGTCTACGCGCGGCTGGGACTCGGGCAGATCACGGCGCGCTGAGCGGCGCGCGGCACCACCCATGCCTTCCGGTCATGGGGCGTGCCGCAAAAGGAATTAACGGCTGCGCGGGAGCGACTCCTAAACTGGCCGCTCCTCCCGCTCTCCTCCCGTTCGCCCATGCAGCGCTCCCTCGTCACGCTGGCCGTTCTCGCGGCCCTCGCCTCGCCCTTCCACACCACCGCCGCTGAAGCCACTGTCGCGCTCGACCTGCTGCTGCGCGGCGGCACCATCTACACGGGCGACAGCGACACGCCCGTGATCGGCGACGTCGGCATCGCGGGCGACCGCATCGTGTTCGCGGGCCGCGCCATGCCGGCGCAGTTCCGCGCACGGCGCACCATCGACGCCACCGGCCTCGTGGTGGCGCCCGGCTTCATCGACGCCCACACGCACGCCGACGCCGACCTTCTCTCGAGCGACGCGCGCAAGCGCCTGAACATTCCTTTTCTCACGCAGGGCGTGACCACGGCCGTGATCGGCAACGACGGCTTCGGCGGCTACGACATCGCGGCGCAGACGCAGAAGCTGCGCGCCGTGCCGGTCGGCACCAACGTCGCGATGTACGCGGGCTTCGGGCCGCTGCGCATCAGCCAGCTCGGCGAGGCCAACCGCGCCCCCACGCCCGCGCAGATGGACACCATGAAACAGCACCTGAGCCGCGCGATGTGCGACGGCGCGCTCGGGCTGTCGACGGGCCTGTTCTACCCGCCGCAGAATTTCTCGAAGACCGAGGAGGTCATCGAACTCGCGAAGGTAGCGGCCGCGCACGGCGGCCTGTACGACAGCCACATCCGCGACGAGTCGATGTACAACGTCGGCCTCAAAGGCTCGATCGACGAGGTGATCCGCATCGGCCACGAGGCCAAGCTGCCGGTGCATGTGGCGCACATCAAGGCGCTGGGCGTGGCGGTGCAGGGCCAGAGCGGCGACATCATCCGGCGCATCGAGAAGGAGCGCGCCGCGGGCCTGGACATCACGGCCGACCACTACCCCTGGACCGCGTCGAGCACGCGCTTCTCGGCCGCGCTGCTGCCGCCCTGGGCCAACGAAGGCGGCCGCGCGGCGACGCTGCAGCGCTTCGACGACGCGACGCAGCAGGAGCGCCTGCGCAAGGACATGCGCGAGAACCTGCGCCTGCGCGGCGGGCCCGAGGCGATCCTGTTCTCGGCCGGCAGCACGAAGTACGTGGGCAAGACGCTGGCCGACGTGGCCAAGGCCTCGAACGCCGACCCGGTCGACGCCGCCATCGCCGTGCTGCGCGACGGCGACCTGATGATCGCCTCGTTCAACATGAGCGACGACGACGTGCGCGCCTTCATGAAGCGGCCCTGGGTCATGACCTCGTCCGACTCGTCGCTGGGCCATCCGCGCGCCTACGGCACCTTCGCGCGCAAGTACGACCAGTACGTGGTGAAGGAGCGCGCGATCTCGCTGGCGCAGTTCATCCGCACCAGCAGCGCGTACACGGCCGACACGCTGGGCCTCGTGCAGCGCGGCCACCTGCGCCCCGGCTACCACGCCGACGTGGTGGTGTTCGATCCGAAGCGCTTTGCGGCCAAGGCCACCTACACGCAGCCGACGCTGTTGTCCGAGGGCGTGGTCACGGTGCTGGTGAACGGCCGCCTCGCGGTGGACGGCGGCCAGCCTACGGGCGTGGGCGCCGGCGTGCCGCTGCTGCGCACGCCGAAGCCGGGCAGTTGCCCGGCCTGAACTGGAAGATCAGTCCTTCTTCAGGTGCCGCCGCTGGTCGTAGGTCGGCTGCGGCGGCAGGTCGGCGAGGTGGCGCGTGTCGGCCCACTCGACGATCTCGATGGCGTCCGGCGCGGCCGGGTCGGCGATGCGGATGCGGTTGAAGCCCGCGTTCGGGATCTCGCTCTGGCGCGGGCCACTGAGGCTCAGGCCACGCGCGGTGCGCCACACCATGTCGAGCACGCCGCCGTGGGTGACGACGATCAGGCGCTGGCCGCGGTGCGCTGCGGCGACAGCGCCGAGCGCGCCGATCACGCGCGCATGGAACTCGCGCGCGCTCTCGCCCTGCGGCATGGCGTGGTCTTCGCGGAACTCCAGCCACTCTTCCCAGGCGCGCGGATGCTGGCTCTGGATCTCGTCGGCCCGCATGCCCTCGACCACGCCGAAGTGCTGCTCGCGCAGCGCCACCGAGGTGACGACCGGCAGCGCGAGCTGCTGCGCCGCGGGCGCCGCGGTCTGCTGGGCGCGCATGAGGTCGCTGCTGATGAGGTGCCGTGCCGTCTCGCCCGCCAGCCGCAGGCCGAGGCGGCGCGCCTGCTCGTGGCCGATGTCGTTGAGCGGGACGTCCGCGTGGCCCTGGAAGCGCAGTTCGCGGTTCCAGGCGGTTTCGCCGTGGCGGATCAGGATGAGGTCGGTGGGGGCGGAGTCGGGGGTGGTGGTGGACATTGCATGCATTGTCCCCCGAGTGCATGACAGGCCGGCTTCGTGCCAACCCGCTGTTGCATGGTCGCCACCGCGTACGGGCCGTGCGCCGGGCGCGTCCGATCGCGCAAAATCGGCCCATGCCCCATCTTGTCCTGCTGCCCGGCCTTGCCTGCGACGAACGCCTCTGGGAGGCCCAGTTGCCCGCACTTCCCGCCGCCTTCGGCGCCCGCGTGAGCGACGTCCAGACGCGCCACGACACCATCGAAGGCATGGCCAGCGCCGTGCTGCGCGAGCACGACGGCCCGCTGGTGCTGTGCGGTGCCTCGATGGGCGGCATGGTCGCGATGGAGGCGGCGCGCCAGGCGCCCGAGCGCATCGCCGGGTTGATGCTGCTGGGCACCAGCGCGCGGCCCGAGACGCCCGACATGTTCGCGCTGCGCGAAGGCGCCATCGAATGGTTCGAGCGCGGCGAGGTGCGCGAGATCATCGAGCCCAACGTCGCCTTCGCCTTCCATCCCGCGCAGGCCGCCAACCCGGCGCTGGTGCAGCGCTACCTGGACATCGTGCTCGGCGCCGGCGCGGCCCAGCTCATCCGCCAGAACCACGCCGTGATGCGCCGTCCCGACGCGCGCACGCACCTGGCCCTGCTGCGCGCGCCGGTGCTGCTGATGTGCGGCGACGACGACCGCCTCGCACCGCCCGAATGCACGCGCGAGATGGCGGCGCTGCTGCCCCGCGCCGAGGTGGTGTGGGTGCCGCAGTGCGGCCACATGCTGACGATGGAGAAGCCTGCGTTCGTCAACACGGCGCTCAACGCCTGGCTGGGCAAGCACTTTCCCCGCGCTTGAGAGCCCCGGTCAGTGCAGCTGGCCGCCGGTTTCCGCGACGTCCTGCTTCACGGCCAGCGCGGTCTTCACGGTGATGCGCAACGCATCGACCAGCGTCTCGAGCGCCATGCTCGGCGCACCCGGAAAGCGCGCCGCCTGCGCCGGCAGGTAGGGAATATGGATGAAGCCGCCGCGCACGCCCTTCGCCGCCGCGTGCGTCGCGATGCGGTGCATCAACCCGTAGAAGAGGTGGTTGCACACGAAGGTGCCCGCGCTGTTCGACACCGAGGCCGGCACGCCGCCCGCACGCAGTTCGCGCACGATGGCCTTCACGGGCAGGCTCGAGAAGTAGGCGGCGGGCGCGCCGGGCACCACGGGCACATCGATCGGCTGGTGGCCGAGGTTGTCGGGCACGCGGGCGTCGTCGACGTTGATCGCGATGCGCTCCGGCGTGAACTCGGCGCGGCCACCGGCCTGGCCAATGCAGATCACCAGCGTCGGCTGGAGCTCGTCCATCGCGCGGTCGAGCGCGGTGAGCGCCTCGCCGAAGACGCAGGGCACGAGGCGCGCATGCACGGCGGCGCGGCCGCACTGCCAGCCATCGAGCGTGCGCACCGCCTCCCATGATGGATTGAGCAGCTCCTGCTCGAAGGGCTCGAAGCCCGTCAGCAGGACGTTGGGAGAAGCGCGCTTCGCCGGCATCCTGTTCAGGCCATCGCGCGAACGTCGATGCCTTCCTGCTGCAGCCGCTCGCGGATGCGCCGCGCGAAGGCCAGCGCATGCGCGCCGTCGCCGTGCAGG
This sequence comes from Variovorax sp. KBS0712, assembly GCF_006323185.2. NCBI lineage: Bacteria > Pseudomonadati > Pseudomonadota > Betaproteobacteria > Burkholderiales > Comamonadaceae > Variovorax > Variovorax sp. KBS0712. Next base: position 608,146 of record NZ_VCCD02000002.1, read on the forward strand.
CACACGCTCTGGGCGTTGACGGGCACGGTGCTGCCGTCGATGGCGACCACGCGGTGGTCGCGCACCAACGACAGGGTCTGAGCCAGCGACTGTTCCTCGCTCTCGATGAGCGCGCCGGGCTGGCTGCGCGGCACGAGGCTGCCGTCGGGCATGTAGCCGCGGTCGGCGAACACTTCTTCCACGGGTTGCAGGCCGGCGCGGCGGGCCGCGTCGATCATGTTGCTGCCGGCCAGGCCGAAGAACTTGAGCGAAGGGTCGAAGCGGCGCACCGCCTCGCACAGCGCCTCGGCCAGCTCGGGTTCTTTCACCGCCTGGTTGTAGAGCTGGCCGTGCGGCTTCACGTGCGCGAGCCGGCCGCCCTCGGCCTTGACGATCGCGGCCAGTGCACCGACCTGGTAGAGCACGTTCGCCACGATCTCCTCGGGCGGCAGGTGCATGGTGCTGCGGCCGAAGTTCTCGCGGTCGGGAAAGCTCGGGTGCGCGCCGATCGCCACGCCGTGCGCCATGGCCCAACGCACGCACTGCTGCATGGTCCTGGCGTCGCCCGCATGCCAGCCACAGGCGATGTTGGCGGAACTCACGAGGCCGAGCAGCGCTTCGTCGCTGCCGGCGCCTTCGCCGAGGTCGGCGTTCAGGTCGATCTGCATGGGGTGTTCTCCGTCTCGGGGGCAGGTGCGGGAGCCACCTGCGTCAGGCCACAGTCTAGGCCGCGCCGGGCCAGCCCGCAGCGGCGAGCCCCTGCGCCACCTGCGCCAGGTAACGCTGCTGCGCAGCCCAGGCCGCGAGCGCGTGCGACAGGTCGGTGCGCACCAGCCGCAGCCGGCCACCCAGCGGCGCCTGCGCGAGCTTCCAGAGGTCGGCGCGGATCACCACGCCGATGCGCGGGTAGCCACCGGTGGTCTGCGCGTCGCCCATGAGGATGATTGGCTGGCCCGAAGGCGGCACCTGGATCGTGCCGGGGATCACGCCCGAGGACAGCATGTCGCCACCCGCCTTGCGCTGCAGCTCCGCGCCGGCGAGGCGGCTGCCCATGCGGTTACTCTGCGGCGTGATGCGCCAGCGCTCGCTCCACAGCAGCGCCTGCGCGTCGGGCGTGAACAGGTCGAACTCGGGGCCGGGCAGCACGCGCAGCGCGAAGGCGCCGTCGGGCTCGGCCGTGCCCCAGTCGGGCGCGCGCAGGCCGAAGGGACGGCGCGCGTTCTGGTCGGCACCGAGGCGCGAAGCGCCCAGCGCGAGCCGGTCTCCCTTGCGCAGCGCGCGGCCCTCGTGGCCGCCGAAGCCGGCCTTGAGGTCGGTGCTGCGCGAGCCGAGCACGGGTGCCACGTCGATGCCGCCGGCCACCGCGAGCCAGCTGCGCAGGCCGGCCTTCGGCGTGCCGGGCGCGTTGGCGCCGGCCAGGCGCAAGGTCTGGCCGGCACGCACCGGCACGCTCCAGCAGGGCCACAGCGGCACGCCGTCGAGCGTGGCGCCGAAGTCGTCGCCGGTGAGCGCGATGCGGGTGTCGACTTCGAACTGCAGCTCGCAGCCGCCCATGGTGAATTCGATGCCGGCCGCCGCATCGGCGTTGCCGGCCAGCCGGTTCGCCAGTGTGAGCGCAAGCATGTCGAGCGCACCGCCCGGGCAGATGCCGAGCTGGCGCAGGCCGGGCCGCCCGAGGTCCTGCACCGAGGCATGCACGCCGGGTTTGCGCACGAGGATCATGTCTGCAGGCTTTCGACGACGAAGCGCACGCGGTCGCCGGGGCGCAGCAGCGTAGGTGATTCCGCCGAGGGATCGAACAGCTCGAGCGGCGTGCGCCCGATGAGCTGCCAGCCGCCCGGCGACACCAACGGATAGATGCCGGTCTGCTCGCCGCCGATGCCGACCGAGCGCGCGGGCACGGCGGTGCGTGGTTCGGCGCGGCGCGGTGTCGCGAGTTCGGGCGCCAGCCCGCCCATGAAGGCGAAGCCCGGCAGGAAACCGAGCAGGTAGACCACGTAGTCGCCGCCGCTGTGGCGTCGCACCACCTCGGCTACCGAGAGCCCGGTGTGGGCCGCCACGTCGGCCAGGTCGGGGCCGTGCTCGCCGCCGTAGGCCACGGGAATCTCGATGCGTCGCCCTTCGGCGGCATGGGCCGCGAGCCCCGGCCAGGCCTGGAGCACGCGCGCCGCGAGTTCCTCGAACGCCACGGCGGTCGGGTCGAAGGTCAGCGTGAGGTTGTTCATGCCCGGCAGCGCTTCGCCGACGCCGGGCCAGGCCAGCACCTCGGCGGCCAGCGCCCAGATGCGCTGCTGCTGCGCCAGCGTGGCGGGCGCGGGCAGGTCGCACACCAGCGCCGCATCGCCCAGCGGATGCAGGCGGGGCAAGGGGGTGTTGTTCACCTCACGACACTCGCTGCGGCGAGCCGCAGGTCTCTGCGCGGAACACCGCGGAACCGGCTTTGCCGGGCCGCTGGTGTTGCCCCCGGCGAGGGGGTTGGCGTAGCGACACGAAGTGCGCGAAGACTGGGGGAGTGCCTATTCACGGCCGAGGCTGCGGACCTTGGCGGTCAGCTGCTGCTCGACGTTCGGCGAGACGAACTTGTTGACCTCGCCGCCGAGCATGGCGATCTCGCGCACGAAGGTGCTGGAGATGAACTGGTACTTGTCGCTCGGGGTCAGGAACACGGTCTCGACGTCGGGCATCAGCGAACGGTTCATGCCGGCGAGCTGGAACTCGTAGTCGAAGTCGGTCACGGCGCGCAGGCCGCGCACCATGGCCTTGCCGCCGCGCGCGACGACGAAGTCGCGCAGCAGGCCCGAGAAGCTCTCGACCGTCACCTGGTCGCTGTAGGGCTTCACCGCCTCGCGGGCCATGTCCATGCGCTCGGAGAGCGTGAACAGCGCCTTCTTGTGGTGGCCCGCCGCGACGGCGACGATCACCTTGGAGAAGAGTTGGGTTGCACGCCGCACCACGTCCTCGTGACCGAGGGTGATGGGGTCGAAAGTGCCGGGATAAACCGCGATCACGTTGCTGGCCATGGTTGCTTCTTCCTCATGCTGCCGGTGCGGCTTGTCCGGCGGATTATGCAGGCACGGACACAGCGCGGCGCAGCAGATGGGCATGCACGGCGCCGGCCTTCAGGTAGCGGAATTCGGCCAGGCCCAGCGCGGCGAGCTCCTCGGCGGCCCAGCGGCGCGGCGCCTCGAGGTAGATCGCGCCGTCGGCGTGCAGCGCGCGCGCGGCGGCGCGCAGGGCCGGCTCGTACAGCGCGAGGTTGTCGAAGGGCGGATCGAGAAACACCGCCTGCAGGCTGCCCGCCGTCGCACGCTCGAGCGCGGTGACGCCGTTGCCGCGCTCCACGCGCACGGCCTCGGCCGAGAGCTTGGCCTTGGCGGCCTGCAGCTGGGCGACCAGCGCGGCGTCCTGCTCGCACAGCAGCACGTGGGCCGCGCCGCGCGAGGCGGCTTCGAGGCCGAGCGCGCCGGTGCCCGCGAAGGCGTCGATGCAATGCCAGCCCGGCAAGGCACCGCCGCCCACGCCGGCCAGGCTCGCGAGCCAGTTGAACAGCGTTTCGCGCACGCGATCGGGCGTGGGGCGCAGGCCGGGCTTGTCGGCCACGGCCAGGCGGGTGCGCTTCCACTCGCCGCCGATGATGCGAACCTCGCTGGGCCGCGACGGGCGCTTGGCGGCAGGGGCGCGCGAGACGGGCGCGGCGGCGTTCTTCTTCGGGGGCTTCTGGGGCATGCGGCGAGCTTAACGCCGCGGCCGGCCCCCCTTCACTCAGTAGCCCATGAACGCGCGGCGGGCCAGCAGCGCGGCCAGCACGAGCATCGTGCCGCCGATGAGCGCATCGAGCATCTGCCAGGCGCGCGGGCGTGCGAACACCGGCGCCAGCAGGCGCGCGCCGAAGCCCAGCGCGGTGAACCACAGCACGCTGGCCAGCGTCGACCCGGCCACGAACCAGGCCTTGAGCAGGCCCGGGTACTGCGCCCCGGCCGTGCCCACGAGCAGCACGGTGTCCAGGTAGACGTGCGGGTTCAGCAGCGTGAAGCCGGCGGCCTGCGCAACCACCGCGGCACGCGAGCGCGAAGCGCCCTGCGCCACCGTCTGCAGCGCGCCCGGCTGGCGCGAGCGCCACAGCGCGCGCAGGCCGTAGCCGCAGAGAAAGGCCGCGCCGAAGCCCGCGAGCAGCGTCGCCAGCATCGGCCGCCCCTTCAGCGCCTGCGCCATGCCGGCCACGCCGGCGGCGACCAGCACCGCGTCGCAGACGGCGCAGAACAGCACCACCGCGCTCACGTGCTCGCGGCGCAAGCCCTGGCGCAGCACGTACGCGTTCTGGGCGCCGATGGCGACGATGAGCACCAGGCTCATGAAGAGCCCGTTGAGGAAAGCGGTGGAGGCGTGAACGGCGGTCATGGTCCGAGCTTGCCGTCCGCAGCCGATTCAATCAAACTAAACTTTCTAACGCCGATTCAGTTTTACTTCATTCACAACCATGCTCGACTACGCCGCCCTGCACGCCCTTGCCGCCGTGGTGCGCGAAGGCAGTTTCGAGCGCGCCGCCCGCGCGCTGCACGTCACGCCCTCGGCGGTGTCGCAGCGCGTGAAGCTGCTCGAGGAGCGCACCGGCGGCGCGCTGCTGGTGCGCGGCCAGCCCTGCGTGGCGACCGAGGCTGGCCTGCAGCTGTGCCGGCACGTCGAGCGCGTGGGCATGCTGGAACACGAGCTGCGCGAGGCCCTGCCCGCGCTGGGCATGGGCAGCGGCGAGGCGCACGAGCGGGTCACGGTGCGGGTGGCGGTCAACGCCGACAGCCTCGCGACCTGGTTCATGGCGGGCGCCGCAGCCTTCGCCGCGCAGGCGCCCGACGCCCTGCTCGACCTCACGGCCGACGACCAGGACCACACGGCCGAGCGGCTGCGCAGCGGCGCGGTGCTGGCGGCCGTGACCGCGCTGGCCCAGCCGGTCACGGGCTGCAACAGCGAGGCGCTGGGCACGGTGCACTACGTGGCCGCCGCGAGCCCCGGTTTCGTGGAACGGTATTTCGCCAAGGGCGTGGGCGCGCGCACGCTGGCCGCCGCGCCGAACCTGGTGTTCGACCGCAAGGACCGGCTGCAGGCGCGCTGGGTGCGCCGCATCTGCCACCGCAACGTGGAGACGCCGCGCCACTGGGTGCCCTCGCCCGCCGCCTTCGTCGAGGCGGCCTGCCGCGGCATCGGCTGGGGCATGCACCCGACCAGCATGGTGGCCGATGCGCTGCGCGACGGCACGCTGGTCGAACTGGTGCCCGGCGCAACGCTGCCCGTGCCGCTGTACTGGCAGCACGCCCGCGCGGCGCCGCGCCTGCTGGCGCAGCTCGGCGCCGCGGTGCGCGAGGCCGCGCGCAGCGGGCCACACGCGCTGGCCTGAGCTCTTCTTTTCTTCTTACTGCGCCGCGGCGGCCTGCTTGCCGCCCACCACCACCGTCACCATGCGCTGCGGCTGCAGCTTGCGGGCGAACGCGGCCTGGATGTCGGCGGCCGTGACCGCGTTCATGCGCGCGGTCCAGGTGTCGAGGTAGTCCAGCGGCAGGCCGTACCAGGCGATATTGGCAACGTTGCCGATCAGCTTGCGATTGCTGTCCAGGAGCAGCGGGAAGCCGCCGATCAGGTTGTCCTTGGCGGCCTTCAGCTCCTTCTCGGTCGGGCCTTCGGCCACGAACTTCGCGAGCACGTCACGCGAGACCTTCGTCGCCGCCTCGGCCTGGTCGGGCCGGGTCTGGAAGCCGATGCGGAAGGCGCCCGCGTCGAGCCCCGGCGCAAAGCCGCTGTACACGCTGTAGGCCAGGCCGCGCTTCTCGCGCACCTCTTCGGTCAGCCGCGAAACAAAGCCGCCGCCGCCGAGCACGTAGTTGCCGAGCGTGAGCGCGAAGTGGTCGGGGTCCTGGCGCGGGTAGCCGGGCTGGCCGATGAAGACGTGGGCCTGCGCCGAGTCGAACGCAATGCGCTCGTCCTTCGGCGCCGTGAGCGCCACCACCGGCGCGATGGCCGGCAGCGGTGCGCAGGCGGCGGGGCTGGGCAGGCGCGACAGCAGCGTGGTCGCGAGCGCCTCGGCCTCGGCGCGCGTGACCGCGCCCACGATGCTGAGCTTGGCGCGGCACGGCAGGATCAGCTGCTCGTAGCGCTGGCGCATGGCCGCGGTGTCGATGCGCGCCAGCGTGGCTTCCGTCACTTCCTGGCCGTAGGGGTGCGTGCCGTACACGGCCTGCGCGAAGGCGCGGCCGACCACGGTGGCGGGCTTGGTGTTGGCTTCCTTGATGGCGGCGTTGATGCGCTCGCGCTCGCGCGGCCAGATCTCGTCGGGGAACGAGGGCTCGCCGATCTCGCGCGCGGCCAGCGCCACGGCCTTGGTCAGCAGCGCCGGGTCGGACAGCGTGCGCAGCGTGTAGCTGGTGCGGTCGGTGCCGGCGCTCACGTCGAAGCTGGCGCCCAGGTCGGCCCAAGCCTCGCCCAGCGCATTCTGGTCGAGCGCGGGCTCGCCGTTGCGCCCGGCGCGCACGCCCTTCTCGACCATGGCGGCACTGGTGCTGGCCAGCCCGGCCTGCGCGGCCGGATCGCGCCGGCTGCCGGCGTCGAAGTCGATCTGCACGTCGACGATCGGCAATGCGTTGGTCGACACCAGGTACACCTTGGCGCCGTTGGCCAGCGTCCAGTGCTGGATGGGCAGCGCGGCCTGCGCGCTGCCCATGCCGAACAGCGCGGTGATGCCCGCCAGGAGGGCGGTGCTTGCAATCTTGTGGAGGTTCTTCATGAGGGAATCCGGTGCTTTCAGCGCATCTCGCCAGCAGGGGCGGCGAAGCCGCGGCCGCGCTTGGGTTCGGGCGGCAGGGGCCGCAGCGTGGCGACCGTGAGCTGGTCGTCGCCGAAATACTTGGCGGCCACGGCCTGCACCTGCGCCGCCGTCACGGCCTGCAGCCGGGCGACGATGCGCTCGCTGGCGTCCAGCGGCAGGCCCTGGATCCAGTTGCTGCCGAGTTCGCGCGCCTGCGCCATCACCGAGTCGCGCTTGTAGGTCTCGCTCGCCACCCACTGCGTCTTGACGCGGGCCAGCTCGGCCTCGCCGACGCCCTCTTTCGCCACGCGCGCCACCTGGGCGCGCAGCGCGGCCTCGACCGTCTCGGCGGTCTTGCCGGCGGCCGGCACGCCGTCGAGCATGAACAGCTGCGGACCGCGGCCGATGAAGCCCGCGTACGCGCCGGCCGAATCGGCCACGCGGCCGGGGCCCTGCGTGAGCGCGCGGTCGAGCCGCGCGCCGGCGTAGCCGTCGAGCACGGCCGAGAGCACCACCAGCGCCCAGGCGTCGCTGTTGGCGTCGTCGATGTTCGTGAGCTGCGGCACGCGGAAGGCGAGCGACACGTACGCCTGCTCGGCCGGGGCCTTGAATTCGAGGCGGCGGATGCCGCGCTGCGCGGGCTCGGTGCGCGGCTTGCGCTCCGGCACGGCGCGCGCGGGGATGCTGCCGTAGTACTTCTCGGCCAGCGCGCGCACGCGCGCCACGTCGACGTCGCCGGCCACCACGAGCACGGCGTTGGCCGGCACGTACCAGCGCTGGAAGAAGGCGCGCGCGTCGGCGGGCGTCATCGACTCAAGGTCGCTCATCCAGCCCACCACCGGGCGGCGGTACGGCGACGCGGTGAAGACGGCCGCGCTCTGCTGCTCGCCGAGCAGGGCGCGCGGCTGGTCGTCGGTGCGCAGGCGGCGCTCTTCCTTGACCACCTCGATCTCGCGCTTGAACTCGTCGTCGGGCCACTGGTTGTTGGCGAAGCGGTCCGATTCGAGCTTCATCACCTGTTCGAGGCTGCCGACCGGGATCTGCTGGTAGTAGCCCGTGGCGTCGCGCATGGTGAATGCGTTTTCCTGGCCGCCCAGCGCCGCCACGCGGCGCGAGAACTCGCCGGCCGGCACGCTCTTCGTGCCCTTGAACAGCATGTGCTCCAGCACGTGCGCCACGCCCGTGGTGCCGTCGACCTCGTCCATGGAGCCGACCCGCACCCAGACCATCTGCACCGCCGTCGGCGAGCGCCGGTCGGTCTGCACGATCACGGTCATGCCGTTGGCGAGGGTGAATTGCTGGGGGCCCGGGGCCGCGGCGATGGGGGTCGACGCGGCGGGAGCGGGGGTGGACTGGGCCTGCGCGGGCACGGTCCACAGCGCCGAAAGCGCCAGGGCCAGCACCGCACCAGACGCAGCGCGGCGTGGCGAGAGGTGTTTCATAGAATGGGTCGGATTGTAAAAAGCTCCCGATGTTCAGTTTCTTCAAGAAAAAACCACCTGCCGATGCCCCGGTGACACCGGCCCCGCCGCCGACCGCCGAACCCGCGCCCTCCCCGGCCGCGGAACCCGCACCGGCACGCTCGGTGTTCTCGCCGTCGAGCTGGTTCGGGTCGAAGCCTGCGGCGGAAGCGCCTGTTCCCGCACCCGCACCCACCCCTGCGCCGCTCCCCGAGCCAACACCGGCCGCGCCCGTGGTGGCGCCGGCGCCCGCGCCAGTTCCGGTCGCTGCACCAGCGCCGATCCCTGCGCCAGCGCCCGCCCCCATTCCCGCACCCGCTCCCGTCATCGCGCCACCGCCGCCCCCTCCGGCGCCCGTGCCCGCACCGCCTCCCGCGCCTGTCGCCGTCGTCGAGCCGGCCCCCATCGCCACCGAGCGCAAGAGCTGGTTCGACAAGCTCAAGACCGGCTTGCGCAAGACCGGCACCGGCATCCAGGCCGTGTTCGTCAACGCGCAGATCGACGACGCGCTGTATGAAGAGCTCGAATCGGCGCTGCTCATGGCCGACACCGGCGTCAAAGCCACCGAGTTCCTGCTCGACGACCTGAAGGGGCGCGTCAAGCGCCAGATGGCCACCGACGCCTCGCAGGTCAAGCGCCTGCTGGCCGACGCCGTCACCGACCTGCTCAAACCGCTCGAAAAGCCGCTGGTCATCGGCGAGTACACGCCCACCGTGATCATGGTGGCCGGCGTCAACGGCGCGGGCAAGACCACCTCCATCGGCAAGCTCACCAAGCACCTGGCCACCGAGGGCGCTTCGGTGCTGCTGGCCGCGGCCGACACCTTCCGGGCGGCGGCGCGTGAGCAGCTGCTGGTCTGGGCCGACCGCAACACCGTCGAGATCGTCAGCAACGAAGGCGGCGACCCGTCGGCCGTGAGCTTCGACGCGGTGAACGCCGGCAAGGCGCGCGGCAAGGACGTGGTCCTGGTCGACACGGCCGGGCGCCTGCCGACGCAGTTGCACCTGATGGACGAGCTCAAGAAGATCAAGCGCGTCGTCACCAAGGCCGACGCCTCCGCGCCGCACGAGGTGCTGCTGGTGATCGACGGCAACACCGGCCAGAACGCGCTGGCGCAGGTCAAGGCCTTCGACGAGACGCTGGGCCTCACGGGCCTCATCGTCACCAAGCTCGACGGCACCGCCAAGGGCGGCGTGCTGTGCGCCATCGCACGCGAGCGGCCGATTCCGGTGTACTTCATCGGCGTGGGCGAAAAGCTCGAAGACCTCGAGACCTTCAACGCGCGCGAGTTCGCGCAGGCGCTGCTGGGCTGAGGCGCCGCGCCTCGTTTCGGGTCCAAAGAACGGCGCGGATCTTCCCCGCGCCGCATCGCATCCCTGCGATTGCGCAGTGAAACGCCTCAATGGCGAACATTTGTCGACGATGGTCATCGCGGATGGCTCAAAGTCGGAGAGATGGCGTAGAGGGATAGTTCTTGCCGTTCCACGCACCAGTCTGCCCCTCCATTCAAGGGGCAGATGTTCGTGAATTCGATCACGACTCGGCTGCCCAGCCGGGCAGTGCCACTCCTACACTCCGCGCGGCTTCTCTCGAACACCGAGCGGTGACTCCAACCCGCATCGTCGTCTCCGGGGAGGCCAGGGAGGGTGGTCAAGCGCGGCAACGAAGATTGCATCCAAGCGTCAGGCTGCCTGTGTTCTTGCTGCATTCATACACCGGCCGCCATGTCAGAGATTCCCCTTCCACCCTGGCCTTGGGACAGTCCGCCACGCGCGTTGACGACAGCCCTTGGCAAATGCCTTGCCGCCCAATTCGGGCCCGGCCCCGTCTATCTCCTCGTTGATCCGTGCTTTGACGATCCCCCCGGGGTAGCGCTTGAAAAAGCAACGGCCGGCGCGGTCCCCGGCGGCACACGACGGGCACGCGAAGCTGCATGGCAACGCCAGGTCCACACGTTGCACTCCAGCGACCTCCCCCGTTTCACGGAAGCTCGCTTTCCGTACCTCGTCTGCCTGGAAGGCGACGCGGATCCCTGGCTCGAGAAAAGCATCGAATGGGCTGCGCAGGAGCACCTGGATGCTTGTGCACTCGGCAACGGTGCTTGCCGCATCGGCGGCTGGCTTCAGCCTCACAGCGTCGACACCCCTCGTGTACTGGAGTCGCTGTCGTCTGGCATCGATCACGAAGGGCGGGCATTGGCAGCTCAACTCGCTCGCCTCCTCGAGTTTGCCGACGCCGACGGTGCGCGCCGGATGGTTCGCCTGTTCGACCGGCGTGTCCTGCACACGCTGCAACGGGGAACCCGGATCGATTGGGCGTCCGCGCTCCAGGGCATCGCCTGCTGGAGCTACCTCGATCACAACCTCGCACTGCACACGCTGCAAGGCCATCGCGGCGCATTCACTGCCAAGCCGTTGATCGACAGCGACGCGCACCGCGAGTTGCTCGGCCGCTGCCATGCCCTTCACTTGACCCAATCCGCGTGGCTGCACACCACGTTTCCATTGCCGGATGACGCATTCGACAAGGCCATGCGTCAGCTGTACGACGCCGAGCAACGCGGGCTCGTCCATCCCGCAGACCAGGCGGCCTATGCCGTGGAAACCCTGACCGACCCCGCATTCGGCCATTGGCCGAAGCAACAGGTGCTTCTGGACAACGTCGTGCGCAACCGCTTGGTGCTGCGCGATGCGCTCGACGACCAACGCCACAACTGGACCGGCACGAACGCCGCCACCCGAACCGTCGGAAAGTACCTATGAGCGACTGCAGAATCTGCGACAACAAGGCCGGCCTTTCGATCCTTCTGGTGCGCCCTGGCGCCATCGCGACCGATGCGGATTTCGCACCCGCTGAAGCTCCGCGGCTACTGACCCACGAACCCAGCGTCAAAGCGCTGAGCCTGCCCGCGCTGAAGAGATCGCGCCATGTCCTACGCATGCTGCGCCAGGGCGGCTTCGTGTACGTGTACTACACCAAGTGCCCTCCGCAGCTCATCAAATCCTGGCAGGCGTACCGGGTGCAAGGCAGCGGCGCACTCGTCCCCGAAAGCCAGATCGTCTGGGCCGATCGGGAAGCCAGCTTCGCATGCAGCGTCAAGCCCACGCACCCGAACGACGTGCGCACCCTCTGTATCCAGCTGCCCGAAAAAGAACCAGGCAGCGCCGGCCCCGTGTGGATCGGTTTCAGCATGAACTGGTGGGACGACACCATGCGCGAGCAGGTGCAGGCCAACCCCGCTGCGGCCGGCATGGTGTGCATCGACTCGCGGGCCGATCTGGGCGGCGTGTCGCATGCCTTCAAGGCCGAAGAGGTGCTGATCCAGAAGCATGTCGCCGACTTCGCGCTGCGCTCGATGAAGCATGGTGGTATCAAGGAAGGGATCAACGTCATCCAAGGCGGCACCGAGTCCGCCACGTCCTTCTACGGCGCGTCGCAAGACAAGACCTACAGGCTGGCCAATGGCATGGCCGCCGCCATGCGGCGACAGGCCGAGCAGCACGCGGCGACGCGGGGCAAGGCATTCGTGCTCGCCATCCCCGACCCCGTGGGGCTTGCCGCCGATCTGAACGGCATCCGTCTTGCCAGGGACAAGGCGTTCAAGGACGCCACACTCCGGTCGCCCGAGGCTTGGCCCACCGCAAGCCATGCAACGTTGAACGCGCTGCAGGCTGCGATGAAGACCGCAGGCATGGCCCGCGCCGAAGGCGAGGCCTACGGCAGCACCTCCCGTCTGCAGTGGGAACAACTGCGCGGACAGCCTTACTTTCAAGTGGGCTTTGCATGGGAACCGGCCGCCGACGGCTCGCTCGCAGCCGATGGCAGCCGCAACGGCCGCATCGTCGAGCCGGGAAACATCCGGCGCACGCGACGCATCGGTCAACGCGGCGAACGCATTGGCGAGTCCGAGTGGCACGGCATTGCGAACGAGATCGACGCGCTCAAGCGCAAGGAGTGGCAGAAAACGCGCCATACCGCACTTGGCAAGGAAGCCGATCTTCTGTCCGCCTACGAACTCGACTGGCTGCACGCGACGAAACATCCAGCCACACTCGACTACTTCAAGCACCATTTCGACGAGAACAGTCCGAACAAACTGACAGAACAGACACGAAGTTGCCCCGGCGCCATCTACGCAAGCGAAAGCCACCTGATCCACTTTCCTCAGCCGCTGAGCACGCCGCAGTGCTTCAAGGACTATCTGGCTCACACACTGGACAAGCCCATCACCGATGCAAAGGCGATTGCACTGCGCGCCATGTTCGGCAACCAGAAAAACGTCATCGAGCAGGCGCATGCCGTCCTCGTCGGCGAATGGGACCGCGCCGGCGAGAACATGCGCGACAAGACCTACGACCTCATCAAGGGATTGCTCACCACCGAAGCCGGTCGCAAGTACAACTGGCTGACCAATGTGGTAGCAACCTTCTCGATAGGCCAGATCGCCGCGTTCACGGCCGCCGCGACACAGTTGCTCAACTCGCCGAAGGCTGCGCCGGTCGTGGAGCCGTACCTGCGCAAGCTGCCCAAGGTGTGCCTAGCCCACCGAGGCTTCGAAGCGGCGCTGGAGGCGGCCCTGAATGGCGGTCGAAGACTCGATATGCCAGTGCTGCTAGAGCTCAAGCTCAATTCGCGTGACGCCGTGGCTATCTTGGCCGGCAAGAGTGCGGCGGCCAAGGCCACCGAGTGGGTTGTCAGCGCCAGCAAAGGCGAAGTGAAGATGTGGGCCCTGACCTCGTTGGACGCTCTCCAGCAGCTGCGCGACCCTACCTCCATCGATCCCGGACGCGCTCCGGCAAGAATGCCCAACGCAGGCGGTGATCCGCTGGCCGAACTCAAGGTCAGAGCCGCCAGCATGGGAGCCATCGAGTTGACCCCTAACAGCGCGACACGCATCCTCCAGTATCAGAATGAGCGTGCAATCGGTGCGGCCCGGGAGATCAAGGTGGAGAACTTCAAGAGCGGCACCGATGCCCGCCTGGCTCTCGGCAGCCTGTTCGTGCAGGGCCTGGGCATGTACTGGGGCATCAAGGCGCTGATGGAGGCCTATTCAGGAGAGGGCCCCGAGGCCGAGAAAAAGCGACACGATGCGTGGCTGAGCGTGGGCGACAGCGCCTCGGGGCTGGCGACAGGCTTCTTCGAACTGGCGCATGCGGGCCACAGCATGCGGCTGGTGGGGCAAGGCGGCGCAGCGGCAATGCAGGCCAGTGCGGTGCTTCCGGCGCTCAGGCTTGGGGCTGCGCTAGCGGGGGTGGGGGGTGGGGTGATTAATGCGTGGATTTCTTGGGATAAGGCGGATGCTGCGAAAGAGAATGCCAACGACGTTGCATATGGTGCCTACACCGTTGCAGGTTTTGCCTTCATGGGAACTGCAATAACAAGCACGGCGCTTGCTACTGAAGCGGGTGCACAAGCGGCCCTCAAGCGCTTTGCAAGCCAGCGCGTGGTCGTGATCATCGCGGGTTCCATCGTCGGCGGCATGGAGGCGTCGGTCGCCGGATTTGCCCTCGCCTCCATCATTTCAGGCACGGGTCTTGTCTTACTGGGCGTAGGCATCGTGGCCACACTCATTGCCATGCAAGAACTCACGCCACTGGAAAAATGGGCCAACCGCAGTTATTTTGGGAAGGGCAATCGAGGTGTGAAATTTTCCGATGGCCATGAAGAGCAGCTCAAACTCAATGAAGCGCTTGCTCCTCCCAAGCCAGTAGCGACGCCGGAACCTGCGCCATACCCAACACCCGCGTATGACCCAAGGCAGCGAGGCCCGACACGAAGGACGAGTTCTTGAGTGCACCAGAAGCGGAAGCACCGCCAACAGCCAACAAGCTCCCCATAAAGAAGCGCATCGACGTGTTGCGCAGCTTTGGAAAAACCGAGGTCGCAAGCATTGAGGTTACAGACTTGGGATTGCTCAAGCGCGTCTACGCCCGAGCCCTCCAGTTTGGAGGGGTGGGAGGGGTGGGCTGGCGTGGGATGCCAGCATCACTCGCCGCTCTAGGTTTTTTCCTTAGTCTCTGGACAGCTAGTCTTGCGTTGAGAGGACTTCTCTACCCGGATCCGTTTGAGGTCGGGAAGACATATCCAATCGTCATATATGGCATCGCTCTCTTCTTTTTTTCCACTAGTGCTTTCCTTTTTCTTCTCTGGGTCTACACCGCCACCTTCTTCCTTCCCTCCGACGACAGCGTCATCTTCGACCGTGGCAACCGCAAGGTGCACTGGGTCAGCATGCAACTCGCAGGCAAGACCCGACGCACAGCATTAAAGCGTCCCGTCATCGAAGTCCGCAGCGTCGATTGGGATCTTGTCGATGCTGAGCACCGCGTCACCGTCAAGGTCAACACCGCCAGTGCGAGCCGCGACCATGACCTTGCATTCATCGTGCACAAGAGCGCCACGGACGCCACCGTTGTCGACGAATTCGGCATCGCCCCGAGCATGCTGCTGGGTGAGACCACCGTGCCCGCCCTGTGGGAGCACATCCGCCGCTACATGGAAGAAGATGGCCCACCCCTGCCACCAGGCGTCACAGAACCCAGCCCCACGGTGCCCAAGCCGCGCAACTGGTGGCAGAGCATGGGGCTGGTCGGCCCCTTCGGGCCAAAGTACCTGCAGTGGTGGAGGAAGCAACCCGGCCTCACCCTGGCCGCTCACGCACTGCTGCCGCTGAGCCTACCGATCTATCTGGCTTGGGGCACGTTGAATTGGCTGACCTACGCCACTGAACAGAAAGTCCACTGGCCGCAAGACGTGCTGAGTGCGCTCGGACCGTCACTGGATTCGCGGAGCATCGAGGCGAGCAAGGGTGACGCACTGCAGCCCATGCGTGCCAAAGGATAAAAAAACGGCCCCCGGCTTTCGCCGGGGGCCGTCAGCTCCCTGTCTTTCTTATTTCTCCCTTGTATTCCCCCTGCGTGTGGCCTGTGCGGCGTCGCGCCTCGTGTGCGAAGGCACCGGTGGTCGACGCCTGCAACGCCCCCTGATTTCGCTTCCCTGAAACCCGAAATTACGACGGGAGGCGAACGCCCGGCAGTGCCAAAAGTCATTGCATGTGTGGCCAACCGATGGGATCGGCACGCAATGAACTACAACGTATTCACTTTCAGCCGCAGGCTGTGTGCCAAACGCTACGGTGCCGGCACAAGCCCCGCCATGGCCTGCAGCAGCGCATCGGGCGCCACTGGCTTGAACAGCACCGGCACGCCCGATTCGCGCACGCGCTGCAGGCGATCGGGCGAGGTCTCGCCGGTGATGAGCAGCAGCGGCAGCTCGGTGCCCAGGTGCCGACTCAGGCGCAGGCCCACGTCGAGGCCGTCGACGCCGTCGGCCAGGCGGTAGTCGCACATCAGCAGGCCGAAGGGCCGGCCTTCGGCGCGGGCCTGGTGCAGTGCCTCGGCTGCGGCGGCCTCGTCGGCGACGGCGTGCGCATCGATCGCGTGGGAGCGCAGCAGGCCGGTCATGGCTTCGCGGATTTCAAGTTCGTCGTCCATCAACAGCACGCGACCGGGCAGCGTGACCGCGCGCCGGCGTGCAGCCAGTTCGACACTGCCGGCCGGAAACGGGCCCACGAGCGCGCTGACCTGCGGCGGCACGGTCGGCAGCACGACGCGGAAGTGCGTGCCCCGGCCCGGGCGCGAATGCATCTGCACCGGATGGCCCAACAGCCGCGACAGGCGGCGCACGATCGACAGGCCGATGCCCAGGCCGCGCGCACGGTCGCGGCCCGGGTTATCGATCTGGTAGAACTCTTCGAAGATGCGGTGCGACTGCTCGGGCGCGATGCCGATGCCGGTGTCGCGCACCTCGATCCACACGGTGTCGCCGCGGTCGCGCGCCGTCACGGTCACGCCGCCCTGCACGGTGTACTTCAGCGCGTTGTCCATCAGGTTGGACAGCATGCGGTGCAGCAGCTGCGGATCGCTGCGCACCCACAGGCCGCTGGCGCGCACGCGCAGCTGCAGCTCCTTCTGCTCGGCCTGCGCCGAGAAGGTGTGGTTGAGCGGCAGGAAGAGCGCATCGAGCTCCACCGGCTGCGGCGAAGGCGTGATGACGCCCGCATCGAGCCGGGACACATCGAGCATGGTGTCCAGCGACGCGCCCAGCGAGTTCACCGCGCGCATCAGGCGCTCGGCGTTGCGGCTCTCGGGACGGCCGCGCAGTTCGTTCTCGAGCGCGGCGCCGAACAGCGCGATGGCGTGCAGCGGCTGGCGCAGGTCGTGGCTGGCGGCACCGAGGAAGCGGGTCTTTTCTTCACTGGCGCGCTCGGTGGCGGCGATCTGCTCGCCCAGGCGCGCGGCCAGTGCCTCGTTCTCGAAACGCAGCATGAGCGAGTCGGTCAGCAGCCGGTGCTGGCGCACGCCGGCGTGCAGCGTGAGCATCAGGTAGGCCGAGCCCGCCGCGGCCAGGAACAGGTGCAGGCCGTCGCCCTGCCAGGCCAACGCGATGATCATGCCCAGCGACATCGGCAGCGTGTAGCCGAACAGCGCGGGCTTCAGGGGCCACAGCGACTGCGCGGCGCGCGCGCAGCTGCCGACGATCACGGCCATCAGCAGCGAGGTCATGGGCAGGTTCTCGTGCGGCACGATGAACCAGGGCACCACCGCCGTGATCATGCTCACCAGCGTGACCATGCGCGAGATCTTGCGCGCCCAGTACGGGCTCTCGGAGGCCGGCTTGTCGGGCGTCCAGCGCGGCGTGAAGAAGACGTAGATGTCGACCGCCACCAGCGCCGCCATCCAGAACAGCAGGCGCGCATCGCTGAGCTGCGAGTAGATGATGCAGCCGAACACGATCACGAAGCCCAGGTGGGTCAGCGTGGAGATGCCGTAGGTGTCGTAGACCGAGCCGACGTGCTCGCGCAGCACGCGCTGGCCCAGCAACTGGCCGGCGGCGGCGTCGCCGCGGCCCGCCAGCGTGGCGCCGCTCAACGCAGCATGCTGATCAGCTGGGCGCGCGAGCGCATGCCGAACAGCAGCAGGATGGTCGAGACATGGTTCTTCACCGTGCCCTCGCTCAGGTTGGCCAGTTGCGCGATCTCCTTGTTCGCCTTGCCTTCGAGCACCCACTGCAGCACCTGCATCTGGCGCGGCGTGAGCTCCTGCCAGGCGCTGGCGTGCGCGAACTCCGCGTAACCCGACAGCGACTTGGGCAGCGACGCGGGCGGCAGCGGCTGCTGCGGGGTGCCGTCGGCCTCGAACAGGCCGCAGGCGCGGATGAAGCCCACCATCTCCTTCAGGTCGGCGGACTTGGGCAGGAAGGCACTGGCACCGAGCGCGAGCGCACCCTGCGCCAGCGTGCTGTTGGCGGTGCCCGAGAGCACCACAACGCGCGCCGCCGGAAAGCGCAGGCGGAACTCGGCCAGGCCGCTGAGCCCGTGCGTGTCGGGCAGCGCGAGGTCGAGCAGCACGAGGCCGATGGCCGCCTCGTTCGCCGCGTAGAGCGCGAGCGCGTCGGCGATGTTGCCGGCCTCGAACACCGCGATGCGCGCGCCCGAGGTGGCGGCCTGGGCCTGCACCAGCGCGCTCACGCCCAGGCGCAGCAGGTCATGGTCGTCGACCACCAGGATCGCGCCGGACACGCCGGCGGTCACACCGATGTCGGTGGTGGGCGGCAGGGGTGCGGAGGGGGAGTCGAAAGAGGCCACGGATTTGATCTTAGCGGCGCAAGCCCCGCGCGACAGTGCCCTAAGTCATGGCGCTCTGGCCCTCGCCCTCCCCCGGGACGACGCCACTTGCCATCGCCCGGCGCCGTGGGCACCATGAGTCTCTTGCCGCAACGCACGGCGCCCCGGAGACCTGCCATGACCCACACTGCCGCCGCCCCGCTCGCCACCAGCGAGCGCAAGGTCGACCGCCTGCTCGCCCACTACGAGGAGAGCCACCGCCATCCGACCAACGAGCTGATCCACTTCGTGGCCATTCCCGCGATCATGCTGAGCATCGTCGGGCTGCTGTTCGCGATCCATCCGTGGGTGGCCTACGCCTTCGTGGCGGCCAGCCTCGTGTACTACGCCCTGCTGCGCTCGCCGGCCTTCCTCGTCACGATGCTGGCGCTCACGGTGCTGGCGCTGGTGGCGGTGCATGCGATGGGCACCGCGGTGGCGCCGGTGTCGGCGGCGATCTTCGTGGTGGCGTGGATCTTCCAGTTCGTCGGCCACAAGATCGAAGGCAAGAAGCCTTCGTTCTTCGAGGACATCCAGTACCTCTGGGTTGGCCCGCTGTTCGTGCTGTCCAAGCTGTTCGTCAAGCTCGGCATCCGCTGGTAGTCGGTGGGTGATCTGGCGCGCAGCGTCCGCGCGCGAGGGTTCCTTCAAGGCGACATGAGCGGTTCGGCCTCATAGGCCCGGTGCAGCAGTTCCACGAAAGCCGGCGCTGCCGGCAACACCACGTCGCCGATGCGGTGCACCGCCACGCCCGGCGTCCACGAGTTCATGACCACGGCGCCGGCCAGCGCGGGCAGGTCGGCCATCCGCAGCACCTGGCTGCGCTGCGGGACACCGAGGCGTTCGAGCTGCCGGCGCACGATGCCCATCGTGGTGCCAGTCAGGATCTCGGCTTCGGGCCACACCACCGCCTCGCCGTCCCAGAAGGCCAGGTTCCAGATCGACGCCTCGCCGAGCCGGCCGTGCCGGTCGAGAAAGGCCGCGTCGCCGAAACCCTGCGCGACGGCCTGGCGCAGCAGCTGGGTCTTGGCGCCTTCGCCGACGTGCTTCACGGCCGGCAGGAAGCGCTCGTGTTCGATCGCGGCCAGGGTCAGCGGGCCGGCGGGGCCGTTGGAAGGTGGGCCGGTGCGGATCAGCACCTCGGGCACCGCGTCGACCGCGGTGAACTCACCGGCCGGGGAGTAGACGGTGGCCGTCAGCGACAGGTCCGCCGGGCCGGCCGCGAGCGCGGCCCGCAGGTGGGCGCGCACCGTGTCGTCGGGCAGCGCCTGGCCGAACAGGGTCTGCGAGGCGAAGCGCAGCCGTGCCAGGTGGAGATCGAGGCCCCGCACCCGGCCGCCGCGCACCTGCATGGCCGTGAAATGCGCGTGGCCGGCGAAGGCGAGCGGAGTCAGGGCCTCGGCGAGCACCGGCTGGCCGTTGCGCTGCACGACAAAGGAAGAAGGAGAAGGGACGCTGGCGGACATGGTTTCGTGGCTCCTGGAGGGGATGGATCATCAAGTTCCTGAACTATCCCGCGTTGACTTCCCCAGGAGAAACGAATAGTTTTTGGAAAATCATCAAAAACCATTTGAAGATCGATGCACCCCAGACTGCTCCCTGGCACCCGCGCCCTGCGCACCTTCGAGGCCGCCGGGCGGCACCTGAACTTCACGCGGGCCGCCGAAGAAGTCGGGCTGACGCCGGCGGCCGTGAGCCACCAGGTCAAGGAGATCGAGGACCAGCTCGGCGTGCTGCTGTTCACGCGCACCAGCCGCAGCATCCGCCTCACGCCGGCCGGCGCCGTGTGGCTCGAGGCCACCGCCGACGCGCTCGACACCCTGCGCCGCGCCGCCGGCCGCGCCCGGCGCATGGCGCGCGGGGCGGCGACGCTGCGGCTGTCGACCAGCGCCCGTTTCGCGACCAACTGGCTGCTGCCCCGGCTGCCGCAGTTCCGCGCCGCGAACCCGGGGCTGGAACTGGGTTTCGATATTTCCGACGCGCTGCGGGATTTCGACGCCGACGACATCGACGTGGCGATCCGCTTCGGCAACGGACAAGACCCGGGCACGCGCGCGCAGCGGCTGTTCGACACCGTGATCGTGCCGGTCTGCAGCCCCAGGCTGCTGTCCAGCGGGCCCCCGCTGGCAACGCCGCGCGACCTGCTCCAGCACACGCTGTGCTTCGTCGACTGGAAGACCGACGGCATGGTCTGGCCGAACTGGCCCATGTGGATGGCCGCGGCGGGCATCGAGGGCTTCGACGACAGCCGCTGCATCGGCTTCTCCGACTCGAGCGACGTGGTGCGCGCCGTCACCGAGAGCGGCATGGTCGGACTGGCCGATCTGGACATGATCGGCGCCGACCTCGCCCAGGGCCGGCTGGTGCGGCTGTTCGACATCGGCGTGCCCATGGCGGCAGACTACGCCTACCACCTGGTCTACCCGGAAGGCAGCGCTGCGGACCCGCGCATCCTGGCGTTCCAGGACTGGCTGCTGGGGCAGGCCTCCAGGACTTGAAAAACGCCAAACGGCATACAAATATCCAACAAATCGCGGCAAAAGCTATCGCAACGATAGAAACCCAAGGGAACCCTTGGCTTAGCACTCCCTCTAACCGAGTGCTAATATGGCCAACACAAAGGAGTTTCCCCTGATGACAACGCTGTCTGGAGTCTCTGCCAACCAGCTGGCCGTCGCCAACCCATGGTCGATGGTCCCCCCGCTGGGCAACCTGGATGCCTACATTTCGGCCGCCAACCGCCTGCCGCTGCTCACGCTCGAAGAAGAGCAGGGCTTCGCACGCAAGTTGCGCGACCAGAACGACCTCGAAGCTGCCGGTGCGCTGATCCTGTCGCACCTGCGCCTGGTCGTGTCCATTTCCCGCCAGTACCTGGGCTACGGGCTGCCGCACGGCGACCTGATCCAGGAAGGCAACGTCGGTCTCATGAAGGCCGTGAAGCGTTTCGACCCCGACCAGGGCGTGCGGCTGGTGAGCTACGCCATGCACTGGATCAAGGCCGAGATCCACGAGTACATCCTGAAGAACTGGCGCATGGTCAAGGTCGCGACGACCAAGGCCCAGCGCAAGCTGTTCTTCAATCTGCGCTCGATGAAGCAGGGTTTCAAGGCCGACTCGGCCGCAGCCGACAACGGCACGCACCGCGAGACGCTGAGCCCCGACGAGGTCTCGCAGATGGCCACGCGCCTGAACGTGAAGCCCGAGGAAGTGCTCGAGATGGAAACCCGCCTGTCGGGCGGCGACGTGCTGCTCGATCCGGGTCCGTCCGATGACGGCGACGAAGGCTTCGGCCCGATCGCCTACCTGGCCGACGCCACGCAGGAACCGACCGCTTTGCTCGAATCGCAGCAGCGCGACCGCCTGTCGAGCGACGGCATCGCCACCGCCCTGGAGGCGCTGGACGACCGCAGCCGCCGCATCGTCGAAGAGCGCTGGCTCAAGGTGAACGACGATGGCTCGGGCGGCATGACGCTGCACGACCTGGCCGCGGTGTACGGCGTGAGCGCCGAGCGCATCCGCCAGATCGAAGTGGCGGCGATGAAGAAAATGAAGAAGGCGCTGGCCGAGTACGCGTAAGCGTCACGACCGCCCTCCTCCACGAAAAAGCCCGGCAGTGCCGGGCTTTTTTTCGTTCGGGGACACTTCAGGGCGTCGACTTGGTCAGCGTGCGCAGCGCCCGCTTCGCGATGTAGCGGGTCTCGGCGACCGGCGACTCGGCCACCCAGCGCGTGCACAGCGTCTCGACCCACTCGGGCTGCGTCTTGCTGGCGTCGTTGAGCCAGTTGGCGACCGAGTTCTGCACGTAGCGATGATCGTCGGCGCGCAGCGGCTCCAGCAGCGGCAGCGCCAGCCAGGGCTCGGCCTTCAGCGTCTCGATCTGCGCGCACCACACGCCGCGCGGGCGCGTGAGCTCGCTGGCGAAGCGGCGCACGTTCGGATCGGCATCGGCCACCCAGGGCTGCAGCAGCGCCAGCGCTTCGTCGAGCGAATCGATGACGCTGTCGCGCACCGCCATCCAGGCGAACTCGCGCACGCCGAAATGCGGGTCGGCGGCAAAGCGGCGCACGGCGTCGAGCTGGGCCGCCAGCGGCAGGCCCGACAGCGTGATCCACTGCACCGCCCAGCAGCGCGCCACATCGCTCGCGTGCGTGGCCAGCCGGTGCGCCACGGCATCGCGTTCGGCGTGTTCGGCCGTCATGTCGTACAGCGCCCGCGCGATGTGGCTGTGGCGCTGCATGGGCTTGAAGGCGGCCAGCATGGCGAGCGTGTCGTCCAGCCGTTCGTGCGCTGCGTCGAGGCCGACATGGCCCGCCACGCTGCGCGCGAGCAGCGGCAGTTCGAGCGCGAGGAATTCGTTGAGGTTGACGGTCTCGAGCAGCCCGCCGTTCAGCGCGCCCAGCACCTCGGGCGGAATGAGCGCAATGCGGAACGCGCCCTTGCGCGACTTCAGGTGCGCGACCGATGCGGCGTCCATGCCCCGGGCGCCTGGCTCAGGACGCGAGCAGCGTCTTCAGGTCCGACACCATCGCCGGCACGCCCGCGCCGTAGCGCGCGTAGAGCCGCAGGCGGCCCTGCGGGTCGTAGATGTAGCTGGCGGCCGAGTGGTCCATGGCGTAGCTGGTCGGGGTCTTGCCCTCGACCTTCTTGTAGTAGACCTTGAAGTCCTTCGCGACGGCGGCCAGCTGCTCGGTCGTGGGAATGAGCGCCACGAAGCTCGGGTCGAACGCGCCCATGTAGGCCTTGAGCACCTCGGGCGTGTCGCGCGCCGGATCGACGGTGACGAACAGCACCTGCAGCTTGCTGCCGTCGGCGCCGAGCTGCTGCTTGACCTGCGCCATCTCGGTCATGGTGGTCGGGCAGACGTCGGGGCATTGCACGTAGCCGAAGAACAGCACCACCGCCTTGCCCTTGAAGTCGGCCAGCGTGCGCACCTTGCCGTCAGCGTCGGTGAGCGAGAAGTCTTTCGCGTAGTCGGCGCCCGTGATGTCGACCGCCTGGAAGCTCTGCTTCGGCTGCTCGCTGCAGGCCGAAAGGCCCAGGCCCAGCGTGGCCGAGGCGGCCACCCAGCCGGCCGTGGCGGCGATCGATTTCAGGGCATTGCGCTTGTTCATGGGCAGGTCAGGTCCGGTCAGCGGAGGTAATGGTCGACGAGCAGCGCCGCGAACAGCACGCTCAGGTGGATGAGCGAAAACCGGAAGGTCTTGCGCGCCAGCGTGTCGGAGTAGTTACGCCACAGCGCGAAGGCATAGCCGGTGAAGCCGATGCTCACGCCGATGGCCACCGCAAGGTAGAGCCAGCCGCTCATGCCGTAGATGAAGGGCATCAGGCAGGCGGCGAACAGGATGAAGGTGTACAGCAGCACCTGCAGCCGCGTGAACTCGTTGCCGTGCGTCACGGGCAGCATCGGCAGGCCGGCCTTGCGGTAGTCCTCGACGCGGTACAACGCCAGCGCCCAGAAATGCGGCGGGGTCCACAGGAAGATGATGAGGAACAGGATCAGCGCCTCGGGGCCGACATCGCCCGTCATGGCGGCCCAGCCCAGCACCGGCGGCATGGCGCCCGAGGCGCCGCCGATCACGATGTTCTGCGGCGTCAGCGGCTTCAGGATGACGGTGTAGATCACCGCGTAGCCGACGAAGGTGGCGAAGGTGAGCCACATGGTCAGCGGGTTGACCGTGAACCACAGCAGCGCCGAGCCGGCTGCACACAACAGCGCCGAGAACACCAGTGCCTGCATGTCGCTGAGCTGCCCACGCGCCGTGGGGCGCCAGGCGGTGCGCTTCATCTTGGCGTCGATGCCCTTCTCGACCAGGCAGTTGAATGCGGCGGCGGCGCCAGCCACCAGCCAGATGCCGATGCAAGCCAGCACGCCGCGCTGCACATCGGCCCACGACGGCAGACCGGGCACGGCCAGCACCATGCCGATGAGCGCGCAGAACACGATCAGCTGCACCACGCGCGGCTTGGTGAGCGCGTAGAACTGGCGCAGCACGTTGGCGGTGCTGGCGTGCTGAACAGGAATCGGGGTGCTCACGCGGTGGCTTTCTTCGGTTGGGGGGTGCCGCGCGCATTGTCGACGGCGCGCGGAATCGGTGCAGCGGCGGCGCTTTCGCGCCGGCTCTCGCACAGCGCCCAGGTCAGGACCACGGCCAGCGCCGCGGCGCCGCCCGTGTGGAGCACGGCGGCGGCCAGCGGCCAGCCGAGCAGCACGTTGCCCAGGCCCGTGGCCAGCTGCAGCAACGCCAGCCCGAGCAGCCAGCGGGCCTGCGAGCGCAGCGCCTCGAGGCGGCGCAGGCGCCAGGCCAGCAGGCCGAGCGCCACGAACACGGCATACGCCATGAGGCGGTGCACGTAGTGGATGGCGGTGAGGGCGGAAAAGTCGAGCGGCTGGCCGTCGCCGGTCACGCCGAGGTGGCGCCAGATCTCGAAGCCCTGCACGAAATTCATCGGCGGCCACCAGCTGTCCTGGCAGGTCGGGAACTGCGTGCAGGCCAGCACCGCGTAGTTGGTGCTGACCCAGCCGCCGAGCGCGATCTGCAGCACCAGCAGCACCGCCGTGGCGATCAGCCCGTTGCGCAGGGCCGGCGACACGGCCGTGGGCAGGCGCTGCGCGGCCACCTGGCGGTAGCGCACGGCCTGGATGCACAGCAGCGCGAGCAGCACGATGGCGCCCATCAGGTGCATCGTGACGATGGCGGGGAACAGCTTCCAGGTGACGGTCATGGCGCCGAAGGCGCCCTGCAGGCAGACCCAGACCAGCGTGGCCGCGGGCCACCAGGCGCTGAGCACGACGTGGTGGTGCGCGCTGTCGACCGGCGGCGCGGGCTGGCGCCGCTGGCGGCGGCGCACGATCCAGGTGGCGCCGGCCAGCGTGAGGATCAGCACCCCGACGCCGGTCGCGAGGTAGCGGTGGACCATCTCGATCCAGGCCTTGCTGTGCGTCACCGGGCCGGTCGGCTGGGCCGCTTGCGCCATCGCGATCTCGTGGCGCGCGCCGGCCGGGCTGGCGTTGCCGTAGCAGCCAGGCCAGTCGGGGCAGCCCAGGCCCGAGTCGGTGAGCCGCGTGAAGGCGCCGAACAGCGTGAGGTCGAAGGTGAGGAACAGCGTGAGCACGGTCAGCGCATGCAGCCGCCGCGCGGGGCCGGAGCCGGCATTGCGGCGCCACACCCAGACCAGCGGTCCGAGCGCGAGCAGCACGCCGGCGCCCATCATCCAGGCGATCGGCGTGAGGTCGTAGAGGGAGCTCGTGTCCATGAGGCGGTGGTGGTTCGCGCGGGCTCAGCGGCCCGCTTCGTCCCACGACGACGAGGCGCGCAGCAGGCGGTCGATGTCGCGCTTGGCGCGGCTCGCGCCGGCGGCGTCCATGCGGGCCGGGAAACGCATCATCCAGTTGCCCATCGGATCGACCACGTAGAGGTGCTCGGACAGCGTGTGGCCCTTCACGGGCGCGAGCCAGCGGGCGAGTTGATCAGCCGGCACGCGCAGCACGGTCGCGCCGTGCAGGCCGTTGGTCAGGCGCTCGGGCACGGGCGCCGCGTCGCTCACGAGCCAGACGCGGTCCAGGCGGTCTTTCTCGCGGCCCAGGCTCTCGCGCAGCTGGCGCTGCAGGTACAGCTGCTGCTCGCACAGCGCATCGCAGGCGGCGTCGGCCACCGCCACCAGCAGCCACTGGCCCTTGAGCGTGGCCAGCTCGACCGGCGCGCCGCTGCGGTCGGTTGCCGTGAGGCGGGGCATCTCGCGCTGCGGATCGATCAGCTCGCCGTACACGCTGCGGCCCTCGGGCCGGATCACGTAGTAGGTGAAGTACGAGGCGATGACGGGGGCCGCGCACATCAGCAGCACGGCGATCATCTTCCAGCGCCCGTGGACCGTGCGGCGGTTCTCGGCCTCGTCCAGCGCCTGGCCCGGCGACGGCATCGAGTGCACGGTCAGGCCCAGCGGCTCGTCAGAGGCTGCGGCCATCGCGTGCGCGGCGCCGCGCGCGCCGGAAGGGGGAGATGAATTGGAACCAGACATAGAGGATGACAACGAGGGCCGACAGGCCGAACCACTGGAATGCGTAACCGTAGTGCCTCTCCAGGCCCAACGCCGGGGCCGGCCAGTCGCGCTGCAGGCCCTCGGACGCCGGCCCGCTCTGCTGCAGCGACACGTCGGTGCGCAGCGGCAGCTGGGTCTCGCCGCGGAATGCCTCCAGGTCGAGATTTTGCCGGATGGGGGAAGACCCCTGAATGCCCGGTGCCGGAGCGCTGGCGCCGGCAGCCGAAGGGGCCGGTGCGGCGGCCGATGCCGCGGGTGCCGGTGCGGCCGCAGTCTTCGCGCCGAGTTCGAACAGATGGCTCGGCGGCGGCTCGATCAGCGCCGTGAGCTCGACGATGCCGGGCGGCGTCTCGACCACGCCGAGCTGCGTGCGGTCGACGAAATTGCGCTGCACCCAGCCGCGCTGGACCATCACGGCCTGCTCGCTGCCCTCGAGCGCGAATGGCGTCAGCACGTAGAAGCCCGGCGTGCCGTGCATCTGGCGGTTGTCCAGGTAGACCGTCTGCGCCGTGAGCCACAGGCCGCGCAGGCGCACCGGCCGGTGCATCTCGCCGGCGGCTTCGCCCAGCGCCAGGAACTCGGCCTGCGACAGCGGGGCTTTCAGCTTCTGCGCATCGATGCGGGCCTGCAGCGCCTCTTTCTGCGCGGCGCGCGACAGCTGCCAGCGGCCCAGCGACACGGTGGCGGCCAGCGCCAGCACGGCCGCCAGCGTCACGACCAGGAAACGGCCCTGGCCCGCGCGGCGGCGCGGCGTGGCAGAGGAAACGAGAGGCTCGGGGGTCACTGGAGCGGACGGGGCGTGCGGCCGATAATGCGGGTCATGAAATATTTCGTCGCCCTGATCTTTCTGGGCATCTTCGCGAGCCTCGCTTTCGCGCTCTACTTCATGCTGAAGGACGGTCGCGACGGGCAGAACAAGCGCGGCGGCATGGCCCGCGCCCTCACCTTTCGGATCGGCCTGTCGGTCTTTTTGTTCCTGTGCATGCTGCTGGCCTGGAAACTCGGCTACATCCAGCCCACCGGGCTCCCGCTCGGGAAGTAACAGATGGTGCTCGTTCCACGAGAACCATGAAAAAGGCGCCTTACGGCGCCTTTTTTCTGGAATGCCGTGAGGTTCTTCGCTCAAAGCCAATAGACCAGCACGTACAGGCCCAGCCAGACCACGTCCACGAAGTGCCAGTACCAGGCAGCGCCTTCGAAGCCGAAGTGACGCTCGGCGGTGAAGTGGCCCTTCTGCAGGCGCAGCGTGATGAACAGCAGCATCAGCATGCCGATGAACACGTGCAGGCCGTGAAAGCCGGTCAGCATGAAGAAGGTCGAACCGTAGGTGCCCGAGCTGAGCTTGAGGTTCAGTTCGGTGTACAGGTGGAAGTACTCGTAGCCCTGCACGCCCAGGAAGATCACGCCCAGCAGCACGGTGAGCCACATGAAGCGAATGCACTGGGCGCGGTGGTCGGCGCGCAGCGCGTGGTGGGCGATGGTCAGCGTCACGCCCGAGCTCAGCAGCAGCGCGGTGTTGATGGTCGGCAGCCAGAACGGGCCGACGGTCTGGAAGGGCTCGATGATGCCGGCCGGCGAACCGGTGACACCGGCCGCGACGCTGGGCCACACGGCCTTGAAGTCAGGCCAGAGGATCGCGTTGTCCAGGCTGCCGAGCGTCGGCAGCGCGTGGGTGCGGGCCCACCACAGCGCCGTGAAGAAGGCGCCGAAGAACATCACTTCCGAGAAGATGAACCAGCTCATGCTCCAGCGGTACGAGAGGTCGATCTTGTGGCCGTACTGGCCGCTCTCGCTCTCGCCGACGGCAGCGCGGAACCACACGAAGAGCGTGCCGAGCCAGATCACCATGCCCAGCAGCAGCGACCAGGCGCCCCACTGGTGGCTGTTGATCCATTGCCCCGCGCCGAGGATCACGAAGAACAAGCCGATCGCGGACACGACCGGGTAGGCCGAGGGTCCGGGCACGAAGTAGTAGGGCGTGGTGCCGTGGGTGGTTGAACTCATATCAGCTCCTGGCTTTCTTTCTTCTCTCGATTCAATGATTCTGGAGATCGTGGTTTCTTATCTTCGGCTCAGCAGGCAGCGCTCAGGCGGCCGCGACCACATGCCGCACCAGCAGCACCAGCCCGACCACGAAGACGATCACTGCGGCAAACGCCACCACGATGACGTGCAGCGGATTGAGCTTGCCCAGGTCTTCCTTGTAGGCGCTGTTGCGGCGCACCCCGAAGAACGACCAGCCCACCGCCTTCATCGTGTCCCACAGCGTGGGCTTGCGGCGCGGGGCTTCGGGCGGCAACGGCGAGGTCACGAGCGCGGCTCATCGGCGACAGCATGCGAAACGGCGGCCACCGGGGCCGGAGGCGTCTTGCCGCCCACCTCGAAGAAGGTGTACGACAGCGTGATGGTCTTGACGTCCTTCGAGATCTTCGGATCGATCACGAAGGCGACCGGCCACTGCTTCTTCTCGCCCGCATCGAGCGTGTACTGGTTGAAACAGAAGCACTCGAGCTTGTTGAAATGCGCCGCGGCCTGCTGCGGCGCGTAGCTCGGGATGGCCTGCGCGGCCATGCGGCGGTTCTGCGTGTTCTGGAACTCGTACATCACCGTGTTCAGCTGGCCCGGGTGCACCTCGATGAAGCGCTCGGCCGGCTTGAAGTCCCACAGGCCACCGCGCACGTTGGAGTCGAACTCGACCTTGATCGTGCGGGTCATGTCGACCTGCGTGTTGTCCGGCACGCGCACGTTCTTGGCGCCGCTGGCGCCGCCCGGCACCTGGAGCTCGGAGAGCGCGAGGATGTTGATGCCGGTCATCTCGCAGATGGCGCGGTACATCGGCACCAGCGCATAGCCGAAGGCGAACATGCCGCAGGTCACGACGGCCAGCTTGCCGACCATGCGGACATTGGCGCGGCGGATGCGTTGACCGAGGCTCATGCTGTTGCTTCCGTTCGGAGGGTGCGATGCGGCGCGGTCAGCGACCGCTGAACCAGACCATGCGGACGATGAAGCCGATGAAGAAGATCACCGCGATGGAGGCCAGCGTGAGCCCCATGCGTCGGTTGTTCCTTCTTTGTTCGGGCGTCGTCATCGTCGTGCGGTCGTGGTGCTTGTGCGGCGTGCGCGGGTGATCAGCCGATCACCTTGGTGGCGGTCACGTCGAGCTTGGGCGGGTTCTCGAAGGTGTGGAACGGGGCCGGCGACGGCACTTCCCACTCGAGGCCTTCGGCTGCTTCCCAGGGCTTCTGAGCTGCTGCTTCACCCTTGCCGCGCATCGAAGGCAGCACGATGAACAGGAAGAAGTAGACCTGCGCGAAGCCGAAGAAGAACGCACCCACCGAAGCGATGGCGTTGAAGTCGGCGAACTGCATGGGGTAGTCGGCGTAGCGACGCGGCATGCCGGCCAGACCCAGGAAGTGCATCGGGAAGAAGGTGACGTTGAACGAGATCAGCGACCACCAGAAGTGAACCTTGCCGCGCGTTTCGTTGTACATCACGCCGGTCCACTTGGGCGCCCAGTAGTAGAAGCCCGAGAACATGGCGAACAGCGAGCCGGCCACCAGCACGTAGTGGAAGTGGGCCACCACGTAATACGTGTCCTGCAGCTGCGTGTCGATCGGCGCGACCGCGAGGATCAGGCCGGTGAAGCCACCCATCGTGAACACGAAGATGAAGCCGACCGCGAACAGCATGGGCGTCTCGAAGGTCATCGAGCCCTGCCACATCGTCGCGATCCAGTTGAAGATCTTCACTGCCGTGGGCACGGCGATCAGCATGGTCGCGTACATGAAGAACAGCTGGCCCGTGAGCGGCATGCCGGTCGTGAACATGTGGTGGGCCCACACGATGAACGACAGGATGGCGATCGACGAGGTGGCGTACACCATCGAGGCGTAGCCGAAGAGCTTCTTGCGGGCGAAGGCCGGGACCACCTGGCTGATGATGCCGAAGGCCGGCAAGATCATGATGTAGACCTCGGGGTGGCCGAAGAACCAGAAGATGTGCTGGTACATCACCGGGTCGCCGCCGCCGGCGGGGTTGAAGAAGCTGGTGCCGAAGTGGCGGTCGGTCAGCGTCATCGTGATGGCGCCTGCGAGCACGGGCATCACGGCGATCAGCAGGTAGGCGGTGATGAGCCAGGTCCAGCAGAACATCGGCATCTTCATCAGCGTCATGCCGGGGGCGCGCATGTTCAGGATGGTGACGATGATGTTGATCGAACCCATGATCGACGAGGCGCCCATGATGTGCATCGCGAAGATGCCGGCGTCCATCGAGGGGCCCATCTGCAGCGTGAGCGGGGCGTACAGCGTCCAGCCGGCCGCGGGCGCGCCGCCGGGCATGAAGAACGAACCGGCCAGCATGATGGCCGCCGGGATCAGCAGCCAGAAGCTGAAGTTGTTCATGCGCGCGAACGCCATGTCGGATGCGCCGATCTGCAGCGGGATCATCCAGTTCGCGAAGCCCACGAAGGCCGGCATGATCGCGCCGAACACCATGATCAGGCCGTGCATGGTGGTGAACTGGTTGAACAGCTCGGGGTTCACCATCTGCAGGCCGGGCTGGAACAGCTCGGCGCGGATCAGCAGGGCGAGCACGCCGCCGATCATCAGCATCGTGAAGCTGAACAGCAGGTAGAGCGTGCCGATGTCCTTGTGGTTGGTCGCGAACACCCAGCGGCGCCAGCCGGTGGGCGCGTGGTGGTCGTGATGGTCGTCGTGTGCGTGGCCGCCGGGGGCGTGACCGTGGGGGTCGAGGACTGCGCTCATGTCGTTGTTCCTTGCAATTTCTTCTTCGCGGGGCGCCGTCGGATCACTTGCCGCGCAGGGCCAGCACTTCGGCCGGTTGCACCAGCTGGCCCGTCTTGTTCGACCAGCTGTTCTTGGTGTACGTGGCCACGGCCGCGAGGTCGGTGTCGCTCAGCTGCTTCCAGGCAGGCATGGCACCGTTGTTCTGGCCATTGAGCAGCACCAGCAGCTGCACCTTGTGGTCGGAATCGGTCACCTTGGCTGCGCCGTCGAGCGGCTTGATCGGGCCTGCGCCCTTGCCGTTGGCCTGGTGGCAGGCCGCGCAGTTGGCGGCGTAGACCTTCTCGCCGCGTGCCAGCATGTCGGGCAGCGTCCAGACCTTGGTCGGGTCGTCGAGCTTGGCTGCGGCTTCCTTGCGCTTGGTGGCGACCCAGGCGGTGTAGTCGGCAGCCGACAGCACCTTCACGTGGATCGGCATGTAGGCGTGTTCCTTGCCGCACAGTTCCTGGCACTGGCCGTAGTAGTCGCCCACGGTCTCGGCGCGGAACCAGGTGTCGCGCACGAAGCCGGGAATGGCGTCCTGCTTGAGGCCCAGCTGCGGCACGGCGAAGGCGTGGATCACGTCGTTCGCGGTGGTGATGATGCGGACCTTCTTCTGCACCGGCACGACCATCGGGTTGTCGACCTTGAGCAGGTAGTCGTCGGGCATGGCGCCCTTGGCACCGGCGTCGGACATGGCGCGCTGCGAACTGTCGAGCGTGGAGATGAAGGCCAGGCCCTCGCCTTCGCCGTTCAGGTAGTCGTAGCCCCACTTCCACTGGTAGCCCGTGGTCTTGATCGTGAGGTCGGCGTTCGTGGTGTCCTTCTGGGCCACGAGCACCTTGGTGGCGGGCAGCGCCATCACGATCACGATAAGGAAGGGCACGATGGTCCAGATGACCTCGACCACCACCGATTCATGGAAGTTCGCGGCCTTGTGGCCCACCGACTTGCGGTGCTTCCAGATGGAATAGAACATCACCGCGAACACGGCGACGAAGATGACCGTGCAGATGATCATCATGATCGTGTGGAGCAGATGCTGCTCCTGCGCGATCTTGGTCACGCCGACCGGAAGATTCAGCTGGCGCACCGCGGGGCCGCCGGGCAGATCGTTGACTGCGTGCGCCGCGTTGCTGAACGCCGCGCCGGCCGCCAGCAACAGATTCGCCGGCCTGTACTTATTGCGCCAAATGCTCTTCATCGTGTTCACGTTTCTTCAATTTTTCGAAAACCCAACCGTGCAGCACCGCGCGAGCCCCCTCAGGCGCCACGCAACGCCATGCGAATCTCGCGCGCCAGTGCGGCTCGCAACTCCGGGCGTACATAGCGCCCCACCCTGACCGATCGACCTTGCCCCGAGACCTCGATCAGCGAACGATCGCCGGTCTGCGGTTCGATCCGCACCTGGTGCGGAAGAAATTCCGTGCGTTCGTAGTGCCCACCGTTCTCGAGCTCCACGACGAGGCGCCCGCCCTGCAGCGCGATCCGTTCGCCGTCGGTGGCATGCCGCGCGTACATCATGAACGCAAAGCCCACCGCGGCCAGTTCGAGCCAGGCGAATGGCAATACCAGCGGCGCACCGTGCAGCCAGAACACCATGCCCGTTCCCAGAGATACCACGCACAGCGAGGCGTAGAGCCAGCCCAGCTGGCTCGGCGTCACCGAGCAATTGCGTTTCAGGAACCAGTGGATGTTCTGGCCTGAGACGGTGGCAAAACGAAACACGGAATTCGACACGGGCGAGTTCAGCAAATCGGTGCGTCGATGGTGGCCAAACCCCTCGTACAAACAGGATCCGACACCCCTCGATCACGGGACAATACCCGCGAGTTTCACGCAACGGCGGATTGTAGCGGGTAGAGCGCGGGCCCCGCGCACCGAATGAGGGCTGCCGGGTCGCTCAGGCGCCAGGGCGGCCGCGCTGGAGCATCGATCGCATCTCGCGCAGCGAGACCGCGCTCTCGGGCGAGAGCGCGACGCGCGGCGTCGGCTTGAAGGCGTGGCCGTAGATGACCTCGAAGGTCAGCGCGATGCGGCCCTCGCCTTCCGCGGCCGGCGCCAGCTCGGGCAGGGCCTGCTTGAGCGCGCGGTGCCAGGCCTTGCCGCGCAGTGCGGGAAAGCGCGCCGGATGCAGGTTGCGCCCCAAGGTGCGCAGCTCGGCCAGGGCGGCCTCGGGGGTGGCCCAGGTGAGCACGATGCGCTCCATGTCCATCACGGGCTCGGCGAAGCCGGCATGCACGAGCATGTCGCCCCAGTCGTGCATGTCGGTGTATTCATGGCCGGCGGCGGGCCAGCCGAGCCGGGCGTGCAGGGCGCGCAGCTCGCGCACCGTGTCCGGGCCCAGGCAGGAAAACATCAGGAAGCCGTTGGTCGCGACCAGGCGGTGCCACTGCGCGATGAGCGCCTCGGGGTCGGCCGCCATGTGCAGCGACATGTTGGCCCACAGCAGGTCCACGCCGTCTTCGGGCGTTGCGTCGAAGCGGGCCTTGCCGCCCTGCCAGCGGCGCGCGCTCCACCAAGGGGCGGTCAGCGCCTCGCCGGTCCGGTCGGCCAAGGCGGGTTCGGATTCGATGACGAAGGCTTCGGCGTCGCGGTAGCGGCGGGCCAGCAGCGCGTGCGCTTCGAGGCCGCCGCGCAGCGGCGACCAGTCGGCCCAGGTGCGGGGCTGGGCCTTGATCCATTGCAGCCGGTCTTCCATCCGGCGGCCGATTTCCTCGTGCAGCCAGGGCGAGCCCTCGGCGGGCGCGAGCCGGCGCCAGCGGTCGGCCGCCGTGGGATCGATGGTCGGCGGTCTTCTTGCGGGGTCGGTGGCCATGGGGCCGTGAGTATATTGAGGCATGTACAACCGCCGGGCCCTGAGGCCTTTCACCTCGCTGCTCGCGCGGCTGCCCAGCCAGTGCGAGGTCTGCCGCGCCTGGCCGGCGCAGCGCGTGTGCGACGCCTGCGTGGCCCGCTTCGCGCCGCCGACCCCGCGCTGCGGCGGCTGCGCCCTGCCGATGCCCGAGGGCGTGGCGCGCTGCGGCGAATGCATCAAGCACCCGCCACCGCTCGACGCCTGCCTCGCCGCCTGCACCTACGCGTGGCCGTGGCCCGACTGCATCGCCCAGTTCAAGTTTCGCGGCGAGGCGGGCTGGGCCGGCCCGCTGGCCACCCTGCTGCGCAGCGCGCCGTGGGTGGAGCCGGCGCTGGAACAGTGCGACCTCGTGCTGCCGATGCCGCTGGCGCCCGGACGCCTGGCCGAGCGCGGCTTCAACCAGGCGCACGAGCTCGCGCGCCGGCTGGCACCGGCCAAGACCGACGCCACCCTGCTGCTGCGCACGCGCGACACGCCCGCGCAGAGCGGCCTGCCGCGCGCCGACCGGCTGCGCAACCTGCGCGGCGCCTTCGCCGTGGAACCGCTGCGCGCCGACGGCCTGCGGGGGCGGCGCGTGGTGCTGGTGGACGACGTGATGACCAGTGGCGCCTCGCTGTTCGCCGCGGCCGCCACCTTGCGCCTGGCGGGTGCGGCGCACATCACCGGCGTGGTGCTGGCGCGGACCGACCCGCCGCGCTGAAGCCATCGACGGCGCCCGCGACAATCGGCGCATGTTCCATATCGTCCTGGTCCACCCCGAAATTCCGCCGAACACCGGCAACGTGATCCGGCTCGCGGCCAACACAGGCTGCACGCTGCACCTGGTCGAGCCGCTCGGCTTTTCGATGGACGACCGCCTGCTGCGCCGCGCCGGGCTCGACTACCACGAGTACGCCGAAGTCAAGCGCCACGCCGACTGGGCCGCGCTGCTGGCCACGCAGCAGCCGCCGGCCGAGCGCATGTTCGCGCTGACCACGCGCGGCACCCGCCCGGTGCACGACGTGCGCTTCCAGCCCGACGACTGGCTGGTGTTCGGCTCGGAAACCGCCGGACTGCCGCCCGCGATCCGCGACGGCTTTGCCGAGCCGCAGCGCCTGCGGCTGCCGATGCGCGCCGGCCAGCGCAGCCTGAATTTGTCGAACGCGGTGGCGGTCACGGTGTTCGAGGCCTGGCGGCAAAACGGTTTCGCCTGACGGCCATACAGCCCCTCACGCGGCAGGGGCACATCCGATCGGCGCTGCGCAGCGTATGGGAAGACATGCCGGTGATTCGCACCGGCATCCGCCCCCTCAACGCTGACTGCCAAGGAGTCCCGCCATGCACACCACTTTGCGCCTTATCACGATCGCCGCCCTCGCCTTCACCGGCGGCGCCCATGCCTTCCAGGGCGAGCAGAACCCGCTGCCGCCCGCGCCCTTCCAGTCATCGCTGACGCGCGCCCAGGTCCAGCAGCAAGCCCTGCAGCCGCTGCAGATCAGCAACGGCGGCACCGGCGTGGCCCGCCCGACCGCGGGCAACGTCGACCGGGCGGCGGTGCGCGCGAGCGCCGTCGGCATCACCCGCCAGGGCGCCGCCGCCTACGGCGAAGTCACCGACCGCCGGATGTAAAGAGAAGCAGAGAAGAAGAAAAACCGCTCAGGGAAAACGGCGCACCACCGACTCGGCGACGCACGCCGGCTTGGCGGCGCCTTCGAGTTCGATGGTGGTTTCCCAGGTCATCTGCAGGCCGTTGTTGGGAATCGGCTCGGCGCTCAGCAGCTTCATGCGGGCGCGCAGGCGCTGGCCCACGGGCACCGGCGACATGAAGCGCACGCGGTTCAGGCCGTAGTTCACGCCCATGCGCGACTCGACCACGTCGATGGCCGTCTCGAAGAACTTCGGCAGCAGCGACAAAGTGAGAAACCCGTGCGCGATCGGCGCGCCGAAGGGGCCGGACTTGGCCCGCTCCACATCGACGTGGATCCACTGATGGTCGCCCGTCGCCTCGGCGAACTGGTTGACCTGCTGCTGCGTCACGCTGATCCAGTCGCTCACGGCGACTTCCTGGCCGACGCAGGCGGCGAGATCCTGAAGGGTCTGGAATGTCTTTTTGGTCATGCGGGGCATTCTGGTGCCAAGGGCACAAGGCTGGCTGTCGGACTTGCGACAACCGGGAATCGGGGAAATCCGGGATCAGTTCAGGCGTCGAGCCATTCGCAGATCGGCGCCCACTGGTCCAGGTCGCGCTGCACGCGCCCCGGCGCGATGTCGAACAGCGTGAGCCCGCGCGCGGCCAGCTGCACGTAGTTCTGCGTGTCGCGCAGCTCGCCCAACACGGGCACGCCCAGGCCGGCGATGAACTCGTGCAGCCGGTCGGCCGCCAGCGTGCGGGCGTTCACGCGCATGCCGACCAGGCCGATGCGGGTCTTCTCGGCGCGGCGGCTTTCCAGCAGGCGGTCGAGGAAATCGCGCGTGGCGTAGATGTCGAAGATGCTCGGCTGCAGCGGCACGATCACGCGGTCGGCCAGCGCCAGCACTTCCTTGAAGCGCCAGCCGTGCAGGCCGGCCGGCGTGTCGAGCACCGCGTGGGTGGTACCGCGCGGCGGGCGCACCACGGTGCTGTCGCCGGTGGCTTCCCAGGTGGCGATGGGGCGGGCCTGCGGTGGGCGCAGGCCGAGCCACAGCCGCGAGGACTGCTGGCGGTCCACGTCGCCGAGCATCACGGCATGGCCGCGGCTCGCGAAATAGCCCGCGATGTTCGTTGCAATCGTCGACTTGCCCACGCCTCCCTTGGGATTGGCGACCAGAACCACCGGCATGAGGATCTCCTCCAGAACGGGAACAGGGCTGGATGGTAGTCGCCTCGGGTTGCGCGTCGGCGACGGCGGGCCGTCTGCGTTATGTTCGCCACATGACGACAACAACATCCACGGAGAACCCCGCCAGCATCTATGTGCTGGCGGCCCACCCCCACTGGCGTGACTCGCGCGTGAACCGCCGGCTGTTCGCCGCCGCGCAGCGCGTGCCGGGCGCCGACGTGAACGACCTGTACGGCAGCTACCCCGATTTCGCCATCGACGTCGAGGCCGAGCGCGAGCGGCTGGCGCGCGCGGACCTGGTGGTGCTGCTGCACCCGATCCAGTGGTATTCGATGCCGCCGCTGCAAAAGCTCTGGGTCGACGATGTGCTGGGCTACGGCTGGGCCTACGGCCCCGGCGGCACCGCGCTGCAGGGCAAGGACTGCTGGCTGGTCGCCACCACCGGCGGCCCCGAGCCGAGCTACCACCCGCAAAGCTACAACCGCTACTTCTTCGACGCCTTCCTGCCGCCCTACGAACAGACCGCCGCGCTGTGCGGCATGCGCTTCTTGCCGCCGCTGCTGCTGCACGGCGCGCGCCGCGCCAGCGAGGCCGAGGTGGCCGCGCATGTCGAGGTGTTCGTGCAGCGGCTGGAAAGCTACCCGGTGTGGCCCGAAATGGACGAGCTCGATGCCTGCATCGCCTGCCCGGTGCCCGAGACCGACCGCCCCGCCGAATCCGACGACGTGGGCCAGGTGATGGCCGGCGCGCTCCACAGCGCGATGACGCACGGCCTGGCCGTCGCCAACGGCAGCGGCACCCACAAGGCGGCCTGAGCATGGAACACGCACCCGCCTGGCTGACCAGCAGCCTGATCTACCTGAGCGCCGCCGTGCTGGTGGTGCCGCTGTCCAAGGCCCTGGGCCTGGGCTCGATCATCGGCTACCTCGTGGCCGGCATCGCCATCGGCCCCTGGGGCCTGGGCCTCGTGTCCAGCGTCGAGGACGTGCTGCATTTCGCCGAGTTCGGCGTGGTGCTGATGCTGTTCCTCGTGGGCCTCGAACTCGAGCCCAAGCGCCTGTGGAGCCTGCGCCGCCCGATCTTCGGCTGGGGGTCGGCGCAGGTGCTCAGTTGCGCGGCGGTGCTGTTCGCCGTCGGCTGGGCCGTGGGCGCGCCGTGGCGCGTGGCGCTGGTGGCGGCGCTCGGGCTGGCGTTGTCGTCCACCGCGATCGCGCTGCAGGTATTCGGCGAACGCAACCTGCTGAAGACGCCCAGCGGCCAAGCCGGCTTCTCGATCCTGCTGTTCCAGGACGTGGCGGCGATCCCGATCCTCGCGCTGCTGCCGCTATTGGCCGGCGCCACGGCGGCCGAGCAGGCCATCAGCGGGCTGGACCGCGCACTCGAGGCGCTGAAGATCGTCGGCGTGATCGCCGGCATCATCCTCGGCGGCCGGCTGTTGCTGCGCCCGATCCTGAGCTGGATCGCGCGCAGCGACACGCCCGAGATCTTCACCGCCGCCGCGCTGCTGCTGGTGGTGGCCATCGCGGCGCTGATGCAGTTCGTCGGCCTGTCGATGGCGCTGGGCGCCTTCCTTGCCGGCGTGCTGCTGGCCGAAAGCGAATACCGGCGCGAGCTCGAGACCGACATCGAGCCCTTCAAGGGCCTGCTGCTCGGGCTGTTCTTCATCGCGGTGGGCATGTCGATCAACTTCGGCGTGCTGCTGGCCAACCCGGGGGTCATGGCCTTGCTGGTGGTGAGCTTCCTGGTCATCAAGCTGGTGGTGATCTACGCGCTGGCCAAGGCCATGGGCCTGGCCTACCAGGAGCGGCCGGTGTTCACGCTGCTGCTGGCACAGGGCGGCGAGTTCGCCTTCGTGGTGTTCCAGGCCGCCGGCCCCGACGTGCTGCCGCCGCAGACCACCTCGCTGCTGATCGGCGCGGTGGCGCTGTCGATGCTGCTGTCGCCGCTCCTGCTGGTGCTGCTCGACAAGTTCGTGCTGCCGCGCTACAGCCACGCGGGCGGACCGCAGCTCGAAGAGATTTCGGAGCAGCAGGACGCCAAGGTGCTGATCTGCGGCTTCGGGCGCTACGGCCAGATCGTCGGTCGCCTGCTGATGTCGCAGGGCCTGCGCGTGACGGTGCTCGACCACGACGCCGACACCGTCGAAGGCCTGCGCCAGTTCGGCTTCCGGGTGTTCTACGGCGACGCCACGCGGCTGGACCTGCTGCGCACCGCGGGCGCCGGCACGGCGCGCGCCATCGTGGTGGCGGTGGACGACATCGAACAGTCGCTGGACATCGTCGACCTGGTGCGCGAGAACTTCCCGCAGGCGCGCATCATTGCGCGCGCACGCAACGTGACCCACCTGTTCCAGCTGCGCGACCGCGGCGTGCAGGACATCGAGCGCGAGGTGTTCGAGTCGTCGCTGCGCAGCGCGCGCTCGGCGCTGGAGGCGCTGGGCTGGCCGGCGGCCGAGGCGCGCGAGGCGTCGATGCGTTTCCGCCAGCGAAACCTCAAGCTCAGCGACGAGATCTACCCGCACTACAAGGACCGCGCCAAGCTGATCGCGGCCAACAAGGCGGGCCGCCAGCAGTTCGAGGAACAGATGGCGCGCGAGCGCGAGGAGCGCAAGCTGCGCTCGGGCCAGGACTGGGATCGGCTCGGCGAAGACGAACCAGCAGGCGACGCGAAGGCGCCCTGAGGCCCGGGGTCAGACCGGCACGGTCAGGTACACGCCCTCGCGGCCGATCACCGGCGCGCGGGTCGGCATGAAGATCGTGCAGCCGTCGCAGGGCGAGCGGATCTCGCGCCCGGCCTGCACCGCGATCAGTTCACCCTGGTCGAAGGTCTCGAAGCCGAGCACGGGCCGCACGAAGGCGAAGTCGTCCGACGTGACCATGTGGACCTCGAGCAGCCGGAAGCGGCGCGCGGCGACCGGCACGCGCGGCACCGGGTCGACGAGCCCGAGGTGCGCCAGAAAGCGCAGCGACACGTCGGTGGCCAGGTCGGCCGCCGACTGCGCGAAGTGCTGGCCGCACTCGACCACCACCGCGCCGCCGTCGATGCCCGGCTCGCCGTGCCGGCCGTAGGCCGTGACGCCCGTGCCGGGCGCGGCGCCCACGGGCATCACGAGGTGCACCGCCGGGCCACCGACGGCCTGCGCCAGGCCTGCATTGCGTTCGAACTCCGGGTAGACCCAGAAGGGCTGCACGGGCGCGCGCGTGGAATGGATGTCCAGCACGTAGTCGGCCACGTCGAGCACGGGCCGCAGCTCGCGCGCGCGGCGCAGCTCGGGGCTGTGCGCGTCGCCGTCGAGCAGCTCGGGCGACCAGATGCGGTTCAGGTTGTGCACCAGCTGGCGGTTCTCGTAGGGCCGTTCGATGTCGAAAGCCTCGTAGGCCTCGACGTTCGCGAAGCTCACGGTGAGCGTGCCGATCTTCGGGCGCACGCCGGTGTCGAGCAGGTGCGTGGCCGCGACCATGCCGCAGATCTCGTTGCCGTGCGTGAGCGCGTTGACGAGCACGTGCGGGCCCGGCTTGCCGGACGCGAAGCGGTGCACGTAGTCGATGCCGGTGTTGCCCTGGCGGTAGGCCGAGAGGTCGCGCGGCAGCACCTCCAGAGGGGCGGTGTCGGGTGCGAAGGTCGGCAGTGTCTGCGTCATGGAACCAGCCGCCCGCTCACTCGCCGCGGATGCCGGCGCGCTTGACCATCTCGCCGTACAGCGCGAGCCGCTCCGACATCATGGCCGTGAACTGCGCGGGCGATTGCGCCTCGGGCGCAAGCGAGCCGCGCGCCAGCAGCGCGTCGACCATCGCCGGCTGCTCGGCCACCGTGCGCACCGCCTTGTGCAGCGCGGCGATGACCTCGGGCGGCGTCTTCGCGGGCGCGGCCAGGCCGATCCACGAGGTGGTGTTCAGCACCGGATAGCCCAGTTCGGTGAAGGTCGGCACGTCGGGCAGCGCCGCGACGCGCGTGGGCGAGGCCACGGCCAGCGCGCGCAGCTTGCCGGCCTGGATGTGCGGCAGGAAGGGCGCGAGGTTGTCCAGACCGAACTGCACTTCGTTGGAGATCAGCGCGGTCACCAGCGGGCCGCCACCGCGATAGGGCACGTGCGTGGCATTGAGCTGCAGCTGCGACTTCATCAGCTCCACGTTGAGCTGGCCCATGCTGCCCGGCCCGGCGCTGCAGAAGTTGAGCTCGCCCGGGCGCGACTTCACCAGCGCCACGAACTCCTTGAAGGTCTTGGCGGGCACGGCCGGGTTTACCAGCAGCACGTTGATGGAACGCGCGAGCTGGCTGATGGACAGGAAATCCTTGATCGGGTCGTAGCCCGGGTTGGCCTGCGTCAGCGGGTTGGCCAGGTGCGAGCTCTGCGACGACACCACGAGCGTGTAGCCGTCGGGCTTGGCGCGCGCCACCTGCGCGCTGGCGATGGAGCCGCCCGCGCCGGCGCGGTTGTCGATGACCACCGGCGTGCCCAGCGCCTTCGACAGCGGCTCGGCGTACAGCCGCGCGATCAGGTCGACCGAGCCGCCGGCCGGGAACGGCACCACCAGCGTGACCGGGCGGGCCGGAAAGGCCTGGGCGCGCGCGGACAGGGGCAGCAGCGCCGCCGTCAGGCCGGCGCCGAGGATCTCGCGCCGGCGCAGGGCGGGCACGGCGGGGGTGGTGGAACGCATGGCAAGGTCTTTCTGCAAGGGAAGGCGGGCGGGCAAAGGCTCAGCCCGGATTTGTGCATTCATTTTTGCAAGGAGGCCCTATTTTTGCAATACTCGTTGCAAACATGAGGTTTCTCCGATGCCGCACGCAGACACCCCCACCGCCCCCAGCCTCACCCAGCGCATCTCGGGCTATGGCAAGAAGCTCACGAAAAGCGAGCGACGCCTCATCGAGGAATTGCAGGCGCACCACCCGCAGGGGCTGCTCGAATCTGCAACGAGCCTTGCAAGAAAGGTGGGCACCAGCGCCTCGACCGTGGTGCGGCTGCTCGCCAAGCTGGGCTACGAGAGCTACGCCCAGGCGCAGATGGAGGCGCGCGCCGAAGTCACCGCCCTGCTGGCCTCGCCCGCCACGCGCGCCGACGCGGTCATCGGCGACGACACCTCCGTGCGCAGCTGCCTGGACAACGCGCTGCTGCACGACCAGCACAACCTGGCCGCCACCTTCGCGGCGCTCGACGTGGGCGCGTTCGAGGCGGCGGT
Source organism: Variovorax sp. KBS0712 (assembly GCF_006323185.2). NCBI lineage: Bacteria > Pseudomonadati > Pseudomonadota > Betaproteobacteria > Burkholderiales > Comamonadaceae > Variovorax > Variovorax sp. KBS0712. Next base: position 649,698 of record NZ_VCCD02000002.1, read on the forward strand.
GAAGCTGCTCACGCAGCGCAAGGTGCGCGTGCACGTGCTCGGCCAGCGCAACGGCCTGCCGCTGGCCAGCCACCTCGCGCTGAACCTGAACCTGTGCCTGCCCGATGTGCGGCTGCTGGGCGGCGCGGGCGCGCTGCCGCTCGAAGACCAGCTGCTGCGCATCGACGACAACGACCTGCTGCTCACGCTCACCTTCCGCCGCCACTCGCTCGCCATCGCGCGCACGGCGGCGTACTTCCGCGAGAAGGGCGCGAAGGTCGTCATGGTCACCGACAGCCCCACCGCGCCCGCAGCGGCCTCGGCCGATCACCTGCTGCTGGTGCGCACCTCCAGCGCCTCGCCCTTCGATTCGTACACGGCGGCGCTGTCGGTCTGCAACGCGTTGATCACCGCGGTGGCGCAGCGCCGCAAGAAGGAGCTGGCCGCCGTGTTCGAACGCGGCGCGGCGCTGTGGGAGCCGCACTGGAACGAGGCGGCACCGCGCGCCGCCTGAGCCTCAGGCCGCCGGGGTTCCGAGCCCCAGCAAGCGCACCGCGTTGTCCTTGAGGATGCCGGGCATCACCTCGGGCTTGAAGCCGGCGGCCTCGAAGTCCTTCATCCAGCGGTCGGGCGTGATCAGCGGGTAGTCGCTGCCGAACAGCACGCGGTCCTTGAGCAGCGTGTTGGCGTACTGCACCAGCTGCTTCGGAAAGTACTTGGGGCTCCAGCCCGACAGGTCGATCCACACGTTGGGCTTGTGCGTGGCCACGCTGAGCGCCTCGTCCTGCCAGGGAAAGCTGGGGTGGGCCATGACGATCTGCATGTCGGGGAAGTCGATGGCCACGTCGTCCAGGTGCATCGGGTTGCTGTACTCCAGGCGCAGGCCGCCGCCGCAGCGCATGCCCGAGCCGATGCCGCTGTGGCCGGTGTGGAAGATGGCCGGCAGCTTGTACTCGGCGATCACCTCGTAGATCGGCCAGGCCATGCGGTCGTAGGGGTGGTAGCCCTGCACGGTCGGGTGGAACTTGAAGCCCTTCACGCCGTGCTCCTCGATGAGCCGGCGCGCCTCGCGCGCACCCATCTTTCCCTTGTGCGGATCGACGCTGCCGAAGGCAATCATGATGTCGCTGTTCTGCTGCGCCGCCTCGGCGATCTCCTCGTTCGGGATGCGCCGGCGGCCCATGTTCGACTCGGCGTCGACCATGAACATCACCAGCCCGATCTTCCTTTCACGGTAGTACGCCACGCTCTCGGCGATGGTGGGGCGGCGGTTCGAGCCGAAGAACTTGTCGGCCGCGCGGTCGTATTCCTCGCCGTAGTTGTCGAAAGGGTTCCAGCAGCTCACTTCGGCGTGGGTGTGGATGTCGATCGCGATCAGGTTCCGTGGGTCCATGTCGTTGTCTCCGGTTCGGGTAAGTCCCTAGGTTTCGGGAGGCTCCAATGCCTTGAATTGATTATTTCTCATAACCATAATCCAACGCAACCCCGCACACCATCATGACCAATCCAGACCTTCACCTCGACATCCGCGACGACGTCGCCATCGTTCGTCTCACGCGCGGCGCCAAGCGCAACGCGCTGTCCGACGGCCTGATCCTCGCGCTGCGCGGCACCTTCGAGACGCTGCCCGCCACGGTGCGCGCGGCCGTGCTCGACGGCGAGGGCCCGCATTTCTGCGCCGGCCTGGACCTGAGCGAGCTCAAGGAGCGCGACGCCGGCCAGGGCATGCAGCACTCGCGCCTGTGGCACAGCGCGCTCGACCTGATCCAGCACGGCCCGGTGCCGGTGGTGGCGGCGCTGCACGGCGCGGTGGTCGGCGGCGGGCTCGAGCTGGCCAGCGCCTGCCACATCCGCGTGGCCGACCGCTCCACCTTCTATGCGCTGCCCGAAGGCTCGCGCGGCATCTTCGTGGGCGGCGGCGGCTCGGTGCGCATCCCCAAGCTGATCGGCGTGGCCCGCATGACCGACATGATGATGACCGGCCGCGTCTACAACGCCGAAGACGGCGAGCGCGCCAACTTCGCGCAGTACCTGGTCGACGAAGGCACCGCCTTCGACAAGGCCCTGGAGCTCGCCAAGCGCATCGCCACCAACGCGCCGCTCACCAACTACGCCCTGATGCACGCGCTGCCGCGCATCTCCGAGCAGTCGGCCGACCACGGCTTCTTCACCGAGGCGCTGATGTCGGGCATCGTCCAGGCCGCGCCCGAAGCGAAGGCACGCGTGCGCGACTTCCTCGAAGGCCGCGGCGCGAAAGTGAGCAAGGGATGAGCGCCGCTCGGCCGCCCGAAGGCGCTCGCCCCCTCCCTTGGGAGGGGGTGTGCGAAGCCACGCAGTGGCGAAGCATGGGGGAGGTATCCAAATGACCGCCGTCCGCTACCGCCCGCTGGCCTTCGGCGTGACGCGCGCGGTGTTGCGCGACGGCGCGCCGGGCACGCGCTACCTCACGGCCGAGACGCCGCTGCAGGCCTACCGCGAGCGCATGACCGACCGGCTCGCGCACTGGGCGCAGGTGGCGCCCGATCGCACCTTCATCGCGCGTCGCGAGCGCCTGCCCGACGGCCGCACCGGCGACTGGCTGCGCGTGAGCTACGCGCAGGCGCTGGAAGAAGCGCGCGGCATCGGACAGGCCCTGCTCGATCGCGGCCTGAACGCCGAGCGTCCGGTCGTGATCCTCAGCGAAAACGGCATCGAGCACGCGCTGCTCGCGCTGGGCTGCCTCTACGCGGGCGTGCCCTACTGCCCCGTGTCGCCGCCCTATGCGATCGTGAGCCAGGACTACGACAAGCTGCGCCACGTCATCGACACGCTCACGCCCGGCCTGGTGTTCGCGGCCGACGCCGCGCGCTTCGCCAAGGCCATCGCGGCCACCGTGCCCGCCGGCACCGAGGTCGTGCTCGCCGAAGGCACGCTCGAAGGCCGCGCCACCACGCGCTTCGACGTGCTCGCCGCCACGCCGGCCACGCCTGCCATCGACGCGGCGATGCAGGCCACCGGCCCCGACACCATCACCAAGTTCCTCTTCACCTCGGGCTCGACCAAGATGCCCAAGGCGGTGATCAACACGCACCGCATGTGGTGCGCCAACCAGCAGCAGCTGCGCCAGTCGATTCCCGCCCTGGGCGACGAGCCGCCGGTGCTGGTCGACTGGCTGCCCTGGAACCACACCTTCGGCGGCAACCACAACGTGGGCATCGTGCTGGACAACGGCGGCACGCTGTTCATCGACGACGGCAAGCCCACGCCCGCCGGCATGGCCGAGACGCTGCGCAACCTGCGCGAGATCGCGCCCACCATCTACTTCAACGTGCCCACCGGCTTCGAGGCCATCGCCAACGCGATGGAAAGCGACGCCGTGCTGCGCCGCAACCTGCTGTCGCGCGTGAAGATGTTCTTCTACTCGGGTGCCGCGCTCGCGCAGCCCGTGTGGGACAGCCTGCACCGCACGCAGGAGTCGGAAGTCGGTGAGCGCATCGTGATGGGCACCGGCCTGGGCATGACCGAGTCGGGCCCCTTCGCGCTGTACGTGACCGGCCCCGACGTGAAGTCGGGCGACGTGGGCCTGCCGGCCGCCGGCATCGAGCTCAAGCTGATCGAGGTCGACGGCAAGACCGAGGTGCGCTACCGCGGCCCCAACATCACGCCCGGCTACTGGCGCGCGCCCGAAGCCACGGCCGAGGCCTTCGACGACGAAGGCTTCTTCTCCACCGGCGACGCGGTGAAGTGGATCGACGACCACGACATCCACCGCGGCCTGCGCTTCGACGGCCGCATCGCCGAAGACTTCAAGCTCGCCACCGGCACCTTCGTGAGCGTGGGCCCGCTGCGCGCGAAGATCATCGCGGCCGGCTCGCCCTATGTGCAGGACGCGGTGCTCACCGGCATCAACCTGAAGGAAGTCGGTGCGCTGATCTTCCCGACGCAGAAGGTGCGCCAGCTCTCCGATTTGCCCGCCGACACCCCGCTGCAGCAGGTGCTCGAAAGCGCTCCGGTGCAGGCGCACTTCCAGCAGGTGGTGGACACACTCGCGGCCGGCGCCACCGGCAGCGCCAACCGCATCGCACGGCTGCACCTGATGGCCGAGCCGCCGTCGATCGACAAGGGCGAAGTGACCGACAAGGGCTCGATCAACCAGCGCGCCGTGCTCAAGCACCGCGCCGCGCTGGCCGACGCGCTGCACGCCGACACGCTGCCTTTCACGCTCAAGCCCCGCTAACCCCATCCAGGAGACAACCCATGAAGATCGAAGGACAAGCCGCACTCGTCACCGGCGGCGCCTCGGGCCTCGGCGAGGCCACCGCGCGCGAACTCGCACGCCTGGGCGCCAAGGTCGCGGTGCTCGACCGCAACGCCGCGCTCGCAGAGAAAGTGGCCGCCGAGATCGGCGGCGTTGCCTGCGTTTGCGACATCACCGACACCGACAGCGTGAACGCCGCGCTCGACAAGGCGCAGGCCGCACACGGTCCCGCACGCATCTTGATGAACGTCGCCGGCATCGGCAGTGCCAAGCGCATCGTCGGCAAGGACGGCAACCCGGCGCCGCTCGAAGACTTCGTGCGCGTGGTCAACATCAACCTGATCGGCGGCTACAACATGGCGCGCCTGTTCGCGGCGCGCTGCGCGAAGCTCGACGCGCTCGACAACGGCGAAAAGGGCGTGATGCTCTTCACCGCCTCGGTCGCGGCCTTCGACGGCCAGGTGGGCCAGCAGGCCTACAGCGCCTCGAAGGGCGGCCTCGTCGGCATGACCCTGCCGATGGCGCGCGACCTCGCACAGCACGCCATCCGCGTGTGCACCGTGGCGCCGGGCCTCTTCGCCACGCCGCTGCTGCTGGAACTGCCCGAGCCGGTGCAGCACTCGCTGGCCGCGTCGATCCCGTTCCCGCCGCGCCTGGGCAAGCCGTCGGAGTTCGCCGAGCTGGCCTGCCACATCGTCACCAACGGCCACCTCAATGGCGAAGTGATTCGCCTCGACGGCGCCTTGCGCATGGCGCCGCGCTGATTCCCGCCCCCGCAGACAACCAGGAGACAAGACCATGACCACCCGACGCCAATTCACGGCGGCGCTCGGCGGCACCGCCGCGCTCGCCGCATTGCATCCCCTTGCCGCACTCGCCCAGGCGGTGCAGCAGCAGGTGAAGATCTACTACGGCTTCCCGGCCGGCAGCGCGGGCGACAGCGTGGCCCGCCGCGTGGCCGACAAGCTGGGCAACACGCCCTTCACCGCCACCAACCCGGTGGTCGAGAACAAGCCCGGCGCGGGCGGGCGCATCGCGCTCGACACGCTCAAGACCTCGCCGGCCGACGGTTCGGTGCTGTGCCTCGCGCAGGCTTCGGCGCTGTCGATCTACCCGCACATCTACACCAAGCTCAGCTACGCCATCCCAGACTTCGCGCCCATCTCCATCGGCGCCGTGATGACGCACGGCCTGGCCGTCGGCCCGATGGTGCCGGCCAGCGTGAAGACGCTGAAGGACTACATCGCCTGGGCCAAGGCCAACCCCGGCCAGGCCAGCTACGGCTCGCCGGGCGCGGGCTCCACGCCGCACTTTTTGGGCGCGCTGCTGGGCCTGAGCACCGGCACCGACCTGCGCCACGTGCCCTACCGCGGCTCGCTGCCCGGCATCAACGACGTGGTGGGCGGCCAGATCGCCTCGTGCCTGACGCCCGCCGGCGACTGCCTGCCCTTCGCCAAGGCCGGCAAGCTGCGCGTGCTCGCCACCTCGGGCGCGCAGCGCCCGGCCTACCTGCCCGACGTGCCCACCTTCACCGAGCAGGGCTTCCCCGAGATCGTGGCCGACGAGTGGTTCGGTTTCTTCGCACCGGCGAAGACGCCGGCCGCAACCATCGCCGTCGCGAGCACCGCGATCCAGGCCGCGCTGAAGGACAAGGCCGTGGCCGACGGCCTGCTGTCGGTGGGCCTGATCGCGCACGGCTCCTCGCCCGAGGAGATGAAGAAGTCGCTGCAGTCCGAGTACGAACGCTGGGGCCCGCTGGTCAAGAAGATCGGCTTCACCGCCGAGTCCTGAACCCCATGCATTACCAGCCTCGCCCCGAAGACGTCCGCTTCCTGTTGAACGCGGTGCTCGATGCGCCCACGCGCCTGCGCGCCCTCGCGCCCTTCGCGGAGGTCGACGAGCCGCTGCAGTCGCAGGTGCTCGAGGAAGCCGCACGCTTCGTCGGCGAGGTGATCGCGCCGCTGAACCGCGAAGGCGACGAGGTGGGTTGCCGCTTCGATGGCGGCGAGGTCGTCACGCCCCCGGGCTTTCGCGCGGCGTACCAGGCCTTCGTGGACGGCGGCTGGCCGGCGCTCTCCGCCGCGACCGAAGACGGCGGCCAGGGCCTGCCCGCGGTGCTCGAAGCCATCCTCTACGAATGGCTCAGCGCCGCGAACCACGGCTTCACCATGGCGCCGGGGCTGCTGCACGGCGCATACGCCTGCCTCAAGCACCACGGCAGCGACGAATTGAAGGCGCGCTATTTGCAGAAGATCGCGACCGGCGAATGGCTCGCGACCATGTGCCTCACCGAAGCGCATGCCGGCAGCGACCTCGGCCAGGTGCGCACGCGCGCCACGGCGCAGGCCGACGGCAGTGTGCGCGTGAACGGCAGCAAGATCTTCATTTCAGGCGGCGAGCACGACCTCACGCCGAACATCGTGCACCTCGTGCTGTGCCGCCTGCCCGATGCACCGGCAGGGCCCAAGGGCCTGTCGCTGGCGCTCGTGCCCAAGCGGCTGCCCGACGGTGCGCGCAATGCGGTGCACTGCGAGCGCATCGAAGAAAAGATGGGCCTGCACGGCAGCCCGACCTGCACGATGCGCTTCGACGACGCCACCGGCTGGCTGGTCGGCGAACCCGGTCGCGGGCTGGCCGCGATGTTCGTGATGATGAACGCGGCGCGCCTGCACGTGGCGCTGCAGGGCATCGGCCTGCTCGACGCCGCCTGGCAGAAGGCCGACGCCTACGCCGCCGAGCGCCGCCAGATGCGCGCGCCCGGCGCCGCGCCCGCCAGCCGCGGCACGGAGGTGGCCGACCTGATCGCCGAGCACCCGGCCGTGCGCCGCATCCTCGACACGCAGCGCGCCTGGATCGAGGGCTCGCGCGCGCTGGCCTACCGCAGCGCGCTGATGCTCGACGTCGCCACGCACGACAGCGACCCCAAGGCCCGTGAGCGCGCGCAGCGCTGGTGCTCGCTCGTCACGCCGGTGCTCAAGGCCGCCTGCACGCAGCAGGCCTTCCACGGCGCGAGCGACTGCCTGCAGGTGTTCGGCGGCCACGGCTACGTGCGCGAATGGGGCGTCGAGCAGGTGGTGCGCGACGCGCGCGTGACCATGATTTACGAGGGCACCAACGAGATCCAGGCCATCGACCTGCTGGTGCGCAAGGTGCTGCCCGACGGCGGCGCGGCGCTGTCGGCCGTGCTGCTCGAACTGCGCGACACGCTCGACGCCTCGCGCGAGGCCGATGCCGACGTGCAGCGCCGGCTGGCGCAGCTGCGTTACCTGGGCACCACGGTGGCGATGGCGGCGCACGCCAACCCCGTGCTGCCTTACGAGGTGGCGGACGACTTCCTGCGCGTGACGGCGCTCACGCTGATGGCGTGGGCCTGGGCCCGCATCGAAGTGGCCGCGCCCGATGATGCGGATCGCCTTCGCGCCGCGGCGGCCTTCCGGCGCTGGGTGCTGCCCGAGTTCGAGATGCGCCTGGGCATCGTCAAGCGGGCTTGTGAGGGTGTCGCACTGGCGCATTCCGCACAAGAGGCGTCACGCTAGTTGTTCGAGAAAGCAACGCGCGGTTACGCTCGCCGCATGCCTCCTCCCGCGAAAACACCGTCCGCCAAAACCGAATCCGCCGCCGTGCCGTCTCCCCGCACGGACCGGCTCGACGCCCGCGTGCTCGAAGGGCTGGTCGGCTACAACGCCCGGCGCGCCTGGCTGATCGTGAGCACCGTGTTCGCCGACCGCATGGCGCCCTACGGCCTCAAGCAGATCGACTTCTCGGTGCTCTCGCTGCTGGCGCACAACCCGGGCGCCACCTCGCGGCAGCTGTGCAACACGCTGGACATCCTGCCGCCCAACCTCGTGAGCCTGGTGGCCACGCTGGACGGCCGCGGCCTCATCGAACGCCGCCCGCACCCGCACGACGGCCGCGCCGTCGGCCTGCACCTCACGCCGGCCGGCGAGACGCTGATCCGCGAGGCCGAGCAGGCCGTGGTGCAACTGGAAACCGAAGCCAGCAGCCGCCTGAGCACGCGCGAGCGCGAGACGCTCATCAAGCTGCTGCAGAAGATCTATCTCTGACCTTTGAACGCGGCGATCACAGCCCGCGTTCCACCATGTCGATCAGGCGCTGCCCCAGCGCGTGCGTGGCCGCCGCGTCGACCCCGCGCAGCGGGCCGTCGATGATGAGCAACGCCAGCCCGTGCACCGCCGACCACGCGAGGTATTCGGCGCCCGGGCGCCGCGCCGGGTCGAGCAGGCCCGCGTCCACGAGCCGGTCGACGGCCGCGCCCAGCAACTCGAACGGGTTCATGCCGCTGGCGCCCGCGCCGTCGGGACCGACGTCGCCCTGCGCGTCTTCCGACACCACGAAGGCCGTGCGAAACAGCCCCGGCTGCGCCTGCGCAAAGCGCAGATAAGCGGTGCCGATGGCGCGCACCTGGGCGCGCGCGAAGTCGGCGGGCGGCTGGTCGCAGGGCAGCACGGCGAGTTCGCTTTCCATCGCCTTGGCCGCCTCCGACAGCGCCGCGGCGCGCACCGCCAGCAGCAGGTCGTGCCGGCTGGCGAAGTGGCGATACGCCGCGTTCGGCACCACGCCCACGCGGCGCGTGGCCTCGCGCAGCACCACGGCACTGGGGCCCCCGTCCCGCGCCAGTTCGATGCCCGCATCCAGCAACGCACGGCGCAGGTCGCCGTGGCGGTAGGTGCTGCGCGCGGGCGGCAGGCTTTCGGGAACGTTGTTGAGCTTCATCGCGACTCCATGTGGACACTGTCCATTATCTCTGCTATTCTTTGTGGACGGTGTACACAAAGTAATTCCATTGTTTTCGCGCAGACCCGTTGTGCCCGTGAACCAACCAAAAGGAAACGCCATGAAAGTCCAGTCTTACCTGTCCTTCGAAGGTCGTTGCGACGAAGCGATTGCCTTCTACAAGAAGGCGCTCGGCGCCGAAGTCGTGCAGCTGATGCGCTACAGCGAGGCGCCGGCCACCGGCGGCCCCGAGGGCAACCCCGACGCCGGCTGCGCCGGCGGCATGCCCGGCCCTGACAAAGTGATGCATTCGGTCTTGCGCATCGGCCAGACCGAGCTCATGCTGTCCGACGGACGCTGCTCCGGCCAGGCCGAGTTCAAGGGGATCATGCTGTCGCTGTCGGCCGACAGCGACGCCGACGCCCGCAAGTGGTTCGACGCACTGGCCGACGGCGGCCAGGTGATGCAGCCGCTGATCCCGACCTTCTTCACCACCAGCTTCGGCATGCTCAGCGACCGCTTCGGCGTGGGCTGGCTGCTGGTGGCGGACCCGGCCGCCGCGTGATGCGCGAGGGCTTGCTCTTCACTCTTCCCACACGCTTTTTTTCATCATGCTCAAGACCATCGTCCTCGCCGTCCTCGCGCTGATTGCCGCGCTGCTCATCTACGGCGCCACGCGGCCCGACAGCTTTCGCGTCGAGCGCACCACGCGCATCGAGGCACCGGCCGAAAAAATCTTTCCGCTGATCGACGACTTCCACCGCTGGGGCGCGTGGTCGCCCTACGAGAAGCTCGACCCGGCCATGAAGCGCACCTACGGCGGCGGCGCCAGCGGCAAGGGCGCGACCTACGCCTGGGAAGGCAACAGCAAGGCGGGCGCGGGCACGATGGAAATCACCGAATCACAGCCGGCGTCGAAGGTCGCGATCAAGCTCGACTTCGTGAAGCCCTTCGAAGGCCACAACACGGCCGAGTTCACGCTGCAGCCGCAGGGCGGCGCCACGCAGGTCACCTGGGCCATGTACGGCCCGAGCCCCTACATGGCCAAGCTCATGGGCATCTTCTTCGACATGGACCAGATGATCGGCAAGGACTTCGAGGCGGGCCTGGCCAATCTGAAGAGCGCAACCGAGAAGTAACCGCCTCTTTCCTCCATCGACTCACCTCAATCATTCAAGGAACTCACATGTCCCCCATCAACGCTTACCTCACGTTCGACGGCAATGCCGCCGAGGCCATGCGCTTTTACGAGAAGACGCTGCGCGGCACCATGCAGATGATGATGACCGTCGGCGAAGCGCCCGACACCGAGCAGATGCCGGCCGAGGCCAAGAAGCGGATCATGCATGCGTCGCTCACCTACGGCGAGGGCATCCTCATGGCCTCCGACACCATGCCGGGCCAGCCCTTCGAAGGCATGAAGGGCTTCGGCGTGGCGCTCACGCTCGACACCGTGGCCGAGGCACGGCGCATCTTCGACGCCTTCGCCGACGGCGGCTCGATCGGCATGCCGTTCGAGAAGACCTTCTGGGTCGAAGGCTTCGGCATGGTGACCGACCGCTTCGGCACGCCCTGGCTCATCAACGGCGGCAAAGCGCTGGTCTGAGCGCGGAGCCGCCTCTCTCTCTATTTTTTTCTTCGCAGGAAGCACCTTCCATGACCGAAACCCTCGACAACCGAAAGCGCTGGCTCGCCCTGATGGTGCTGTGCCTGGGCGTGCTGATGATCGTGCTGGACACCACGATCGTGAACGTGGCGTTGCCTTCGATCCGCACCGATCTCGGCTTTTCCGAGACGTCTCTGGTCTGGGTGGTGAACGCCTACATGCTGACCTTCGGCGGCTTCCTGCTGCTGGGCGGGCGGCTGGGCGACCTGTACGGCCACCGCCGCGTGTTCCTCGCGGGCCTGGTGCTGTTCACGCTGGCCTCGCTGGCCTGCGGGGTTTCGACCTCGCAGGGCCTGCTGGTGGCGGCGCGCGCGGTGCAGGGCCTGGGCGGCGCGGTGGTGTCGGCGGTGGCGCTCTCGCTCATCATGAACCTGTTCACCGAGCCGGCCGACCGCGCCAAGGCGATGGGCGTGTACGGCTTCGTGTGCGCGGGCGGCGGCAGCATCGGCGTGCTGCTGGGCGGCCTGCTCACGAGCACGCTGAGCTGGCACTGGATCTTCCTGGTCAACCTGCCGATCGGCGTGGCGGTGTATGCGCTGTGCGTGGCGCTGCTGCCCAACGCACGCGGCCATGCGCACGGCGAGAAGCTCGACGTGGCCGGCGCCATCACCGTCACCTCGTCGCTGATGCTCGCGGTGTACGGCGTGGTCAACGGCAACGAGGCGGGCTGGGGCTCCACGCAGACGGTGAGCCTGCTCGGCGCCGCCGTGGTGCTGCTGGCCGTCTTCATCGCCATCGAGGCGCGCGTGCAGCATCCGCTGATGCCGCTGGGCCTGTTCAAACTGCGCAGCGTGTCGGTGGCCAACGTGGTGGGCGTGCTGTGGGCCGCGGCCATGTTCGCGTGGTTCTTCATCTCGGCGCTGTACATGCAGCTGGTGCTGCAGTACACGCCGATGCAGATCGGGCTGGCCTTCCTGCCGGCCAACGTGATCATGGCGGTGTTCTCGCTCGGCCTCTCCGCAAAGATCGTGATGCGCTTCGGCATCCGCAAGCCGCTGGCGGCGGGGCTGTGGCTCGCGGCCCTCGGGCTGGCGCTGTTCGCGCGCGCGCCGGTCAACGGCAGCTTCGTGCTCGACGTGCTGCCCGGCATGGTGCTGCTGGGCCTGGGCGCGGGCATGGCCTTCAACCCGGTGCTGCTGGCGGCCATGAGCGAGGTCGACCCGGCCGACTCGGGCCTGGCCTCGGGCGTGGTCAACACCGCCTTCATGATGGGCGGCGCCCTGGGCCTGGCCGTGCTGGCCAGCGCCGCGGCGGCACGCACCACCGCCATGACCACCGCCGGCGCGCAGACGCCGCTGGCGCTCACCGGTGGCTACAACCTGGCATTCCTGGTCGGCGCCGTGTTCGCGGCGGCGGCGGGTCTGATCGGGGTCTTGCTGCTTCGCCCGGCTGCGCCGGGACACACCCACAACAACAACGAAGCAGCGTCGGCCCCGGGCGCGGCGGGCAAGACAGCGTCGCCGTGAACGCGACGGCGCCATGCAGCCCCCGCTTTTTCTTTTTCAACGTTTCTATCCCCTATTCAGGAGAACAGACATGGCTCGTTATGTAGACGGATTCATCGTCGCCATTCCCACCAAGAACGTCGAGGCCTACCGCAAGCTCGCGCGCAAGGCCGGCAAGGTCTGGATGGAGTACGGCGCGCTCGAGTACGTGGAGTGCATCGCCGACGACGTGAAGCCCGGCAAGCTCACGTCGTTCCCCCAAAGCGTGAAGCTCAAGGCCGACGAGACCGTGGCCTTCTCGTGGATCACCTACAAGTCGCGCAAGCACCGCGACACGATCAACAAGAAGGTCATGGCCGACCCGCGCCTGGAGGCCATGATGGACATGAAGAACCTGCCGTTCGACGGCAAGCGGATGATCTTCGGCGGCTTCAAGTCGATCGTGGAACTTTGATGCTTTCTCAGGCCAGGAAGCCGTCGTAGACGAGCTTGAGGCCCGTGAGCAGCATGCCCAGATAGACGAAGCGATAGAACCACGTCGCATCGATGCGGCGTGCAATGCGGATGCCGATCCACACGCCCAGCGGTGCGATCGGCATCAGCACGAGCGAGGTGGCCAGCGTGCGAAAGTCGAGCAGGCCGAGCCACGCGTAGGGAATCCACTTGCTGAGATTCACCACGAAGAAGAAGTAGGCCATGGTCGCCGTGAACACCACGGGCTTGAGCTTCAACGGGATCACGTAGGCATTGATCGGCGGCCCGCCCGCATGCGCGATGAAGCTGGTGAAGCCCGACACGGCCGTCAGCACCGCGCCCACCGCGCGCGACGGCAGCGGGTCGTTGGGCTTGGGCGGAAACAGCAGGCGCTGCGCCAGAAACACCAGCGTGAACACGCCCACGATGCCCGCCACCGTGTGGGCCGACAGCACGCGAAACAGCAGCGTGCCGATCACCGTGCCGACCAGCCCGAACGGAATCAGGAACTTGAGCAGCGAGCGATCGAAGTCGCGCCGGAACGCAGCCAGGCCGAGCAGGTCCATGAGCAGCAGCAGCGGCATCAGGATCGCCGCCGCCTGCGGGACGGTGACGGCCAGCGCCATCATCGGCACGGCCAGCGACCCGAATCCGGCGCCGAAGCCGCTCTTGCTGATGCCGAGCAGCAGCACGGCGGGGACGGCGACCGCGTAGAACGACGGGTCGGTGATGAGGGGAAAAACCATGGGGAAACCAGCAGCGCAGAAAAAAGCCCGCCAGGGGCAGGCGGGCCGTCCGGGAGCGTAGCAGGAAGCCCGGTTTCCTGCCGGCGGCCCGCCCCGACCACGCCCCGCTCCCCCCCTCACGGGACAACCCGCTTGACAGCGTTTTCGAGATTTATGACATTTATGATCATAAATACCTGAAACGCAGATGCCCCCTTCCCAACCCAAGCCTTCGCTCACGCGCGACAAGCGCGTGAAGCGCTCCGACCAGGTGGTCGACAACATCAAGCGCTGGGTCGTGCAGACCCAGCAGCAGGTCGGCAACAAGCTGCCGCAGGAGAAAGAGCTGATCGAGCAGCTCGGCGTGTCGCGCGGCACGGTGCGCGAGGCGCTGGCCGCGCTGCAGGTGCAGGGGCTGGTCGCGATCAGCACCGGCCCCAACGGCGGCGCCACGCTCACGCAGGCCTCGTACGAGCAGTGCCTGCAGGCGGTGTCGAACTTCCTGTACTTCCAGCCGGTCGACATCACGATGCTGTACGCGCTGCGCCGCGTGGTCGAGCCCGAGCTGGCCGCCAACGTGGCCACGCGCCTCACCGAGGACGACCTGGCCGCGCTGGAGGCGCTGATCGGCCACAGCCACCCGGCCCACGGCGGCAGCGCCGACTGGAACGAGCGCCGCGAGGCCGACCTGCTGTTCCATGACCGCCTGGCCGAGGCCTGCAGCAGCCCCTTCCTGGCGCTGGTGTGCCGCCTGCTCAACGACGTGATCCGCCGCGTGATCATCGTGCGCAACGCGCTCACCGAGTTCGACCAGTTCGACGAGGAGATCGTCGACAGCCACACCGAGCTGCTCGACGCGCTGCGCGCCCGCGACCCCGCGCGTGCGCGCGAGGTCATGCGCGTGCACATGGAACACGCCGAAGCCCTGGCCCTGGAGGCCGAATCCCGCGTCGACCGCGGCAGCCTGCTCATGAAGAAACCGACCGGCTGACGCCCGCGCGGCGCACGCTGATCCGCCGCCGCCCTCTTCCCTGCTCTCTCTTGCCTTCACCCCGGTCGCGCCGGGGTGCGGGATTTCCTTTGCCTGAACTTTCCTCGAGACCACCCATGACTGCATCCCCCGCCCTCTGGCAGCGCAGCGCCACCGACCTCGCCGACGCCGTGCGCCGCCGCGAGGTGTCGAGCCGCGAAGTGACGACCAGCGTGCTCGCGCGCATCGCCGAACTCAACCCGCGCCTCAATGCCCTGGCCGAGGTGCTGGCCGACGAGGCCCTGGCCAGCGCCGACGCCGCCGACGCGCGCACCCTGCGCGGCGAGCCGCTGGGCCCGCTGCACGGCGTGCCGGTGAGCATCAAGGTCAACGTGGACCAGGCCGGCCACGCCACCACCAACGGCGTGATCCCGCTGAAGGACCACATCGCCCGCGAAGACGCGCCGGTGGTGGCGCACTGGCGCAGCGCGGGCGCCGTCATCGTGGGGCGCAGCAACACGGCGACCTACTCCTCGCGCTGGTTCACCGACAACGGCGTGCACGGCCGCACGCTGAACCCGTGGGACGCGGCCATCACCCCCGGCGGCTCCAGCGGCGGCGCGGCCTCGGCGGTGGCCGCCGGCATGGGCGCGCTGGCGCACGGCAACGACATCGGCGGCTCGATCCGCTACCCCGCGTACGCCTGCGGCGTGGCCGGCCTGCGCCCCACCGCCGGCCGCGTGCCGGCCTTCAACCCGAGCGCCACGAGCGAGCGCGGCATCACGCCGCAGCTCATGTCGGTGCAAGGGCCGCTGGCGCGCAGCATCGCCGACCTGCGACTGGGCTACGAGGCCATGGCGCGCCCCGACGCGCGCGACCCGAACTGGGTGCCGGTGCCGCACGAGCTGCCGCGCCCCGCCGGCCCGCTGCGCGTGGCGCTGTTCAAGCGCGCGCCGGGCATCCCGGTGGACCCGGCCGTCACGCAGGCGCTGGACGATGCCGCCCGCTGGCTGCAGCAGGCGGGCTACGCGGTCGACGAAGCCGAGCTGCCCTGCTTCGGCGAAGCCGCCGCCCTGTGGCGCACGCTGATCGTGGACGACACCCGCCGCAACATCATCGCGGGCGTCGAGCAGCACGGCGACGACCTCATGCAGCGCAGCCAGCGCTACCTGCTCGAAGGCATGGCCGAGACCGACCGCGACGGTTTTCTGGATGCACTCGCGCGGCGCCAGGCGCTGCTGCGCAGCTGGTCGGTGTTCATGCAGACCCATCCGCTGGTGCTGATGCCCGTGTCGTGGCAGCGCCCCTGCCCGCAGGACGAAGACGTCGCCAGCCTGGAGCGCGCCCGCGCCCTCATCGATGCCCAGAGCCCGCTGCTCGCGACCGCCGCGCTGGGCATGCCCGGCCTTGCGGTGCCCACCGGCATGGCCGGCGGTGCGCCCATGGGCGTGCAGCTGCTGGCCTGGCGCTTCCGCGAAGACCTGCTGCTGGAGGCCGGCCAGGCGATCGAGGATGCGGCCCACTTCACGCCGCTGGTCGCGCAGTGATCTCTCTTTTTCTGTTCTTCCAACGATTCCAACCACCCGGAGACTTTCGATGACCCCCTTCACCTTCCCCACCGGCGCTGCGCTCTCGCGGCGCGGCCTCATCCGCGCAGCGGCGGCCACGGGCCTGGGCGGCCTGCTGCCGTACGGCGCGAACGCGCAGCCGGCGGTCAACCGCCTGATCGTGCCCTTCCCGGCCGGCGGCCCGGCCGACTTCATGGGCCGGCTGCTTTCCGAAAAGCTCAAGGACGAACTCGGCCGCCCGGTGATGGTCGACAACCGCCCCGGCGCCGGCACGCGCCTGGCGGCCGAGGTGCTGAAGAACAGCCCCGCCGACGGCACCACCATGCTGCTGGCGCCGGTCGACCCGATGTTCATCGGCCCCGCCATCTACGCCAACATGCGCTTCAACCCGGCCACCGACTTCAAGCCCGTGACCGACGTGAGCGGCATCCAGTTCGGCCTGGCCGTGAGCGCCGCCTCGCCGGTGAAAACGCTGGCCCAGTTCGTCCAGGCCGCCAAGGCCAACCCCGACCAGGGCTCGATCGGCATCACCACCGTGGGCTCGCTGCTGCACTTCCTGGCGATGGACTTCGTGGCCCTGTCGCGCAGCGGCGCCACCCTGGTGCCCTACCGCGGCGGCGCGGCCATGGTCACCGAGCTGATCGGCGGCCAGGTGGCCTCGGGCATGGACGCCACCACCACCCTCACCGAGTACCACCGCGCGGGCAAGCTGCGCGTGCTGGCCGTGGCCGGCGACAAGCGCGCCGACGGCCTGCCCGACGTGCCGACCTTCGCCGAGTCGGGCTACCCGACGCTCGTGGCCTCGTCGCGCTACGTGCTGTACGCCCACGCCAACACCGCGCCTGCCACGCTGGCGCAGTGGAACCGGGCCGTGCGCAAGGTGCTGGCCCTGCCCGACGTGCGCGAAAAGCTCGGCCGCGTGGGCTACGACCTGCTGCCTGGCGCCTCGACCGAAGAGGTGGTGCGCTACACCGACGCGCTGGCCGCACGCTGGCTGCCGGTGATCAAGGCCTCGGGCTACAAGGGCGACTGAGGCCCGGCGGCCGCGACCCAACCGCCGAAAAGTGTGCGTAAACGCACCGACCGGCGGCGGCAGGGCTCTCACACTGGCATGGCAACCGCCGCAGCCCGCGGCGGCCTTCTTCCTTTTTTCTTCCACTCAAGGATTCGCCATGAACACCCAGGCTGCCCCGATCGCCTCCGCCGCTTCGGCGTCTTCCTCCTCGTCGTTCCTTGCCACGCCCGCGGCCCGCGACGACGCCGGCAAGCTGGTGCTGCGCGTGTCGGTCGGCGTGCTGATGCTGCTGCACGGCATCTTCAAGCTCTCGGCCGGCGTCGGCTTCATCAGCGGCATGCTGGCCAAGGCCGGCCTGCCCGGCGGGCTGGCCTACCTCGTGTTCGTGGGCGAGATCGTCGCGCCGCTGCTGATGATCGCGGGCCTGTGGACGCGCGCCGCCGCCGCCGTGGTGGTGATCAACATGCTCTTCGCCTTCGGCCTCGTGCACATGGCCGACCTGTTCGCGCTGACCAAGCAGGGCGGCTGGGCGCTGGAGCTGCAGGGCCTGTACCTGTTCGGCGCACTGAGCGTGGCATTGATGGGCGCCGGCCGCTACAGCGTGGCTGGCTCCAACGGCCGCTGGAACTGATCTAGTCGCCGCGCACCTGCGACACCATCAGCGCCAGGCGCTCGGCATCGGCCACCACCAGCGCCTTGCCGTCCTTGCGCAGCACGCCGCCGCGCACCAGCGTGTTGAGTTCGCGGGTCACCTGCTCGCGGTTGGTGCTGATCTGGCTGGCCAGCGCCGCGTGCTTGGGCGCGGGCTCCAGCCGGGCCTCGTTGCCGTCGATGCCCGCCTCGCGCGCCAGGCGCAGCAGCTCGGCATGCAGGCGGTTCTGCACGCCCAGCGTGCTCAGGTCGATCACCCGCTCCGACAGCTGCCGCACCAGCGCGGCCAGCCGCTGCATCACGCGCTCAGCCACCAGCGGCTCCTCGCGCAGCAGCGCCAGGAAGGCCGCGCGGTCCAGGCTGGCGACCACGCAGGGTTCGAGCGTGACCACGTCGGCCGAACGCGGCCCGCCGTCCAGCGCGGCGATGTCGCCGAAATGCGCACCGGCCTCCGAATCGCGGAAGGTCACCTGCCGGCCGTTGGCCGCGTAGGTCGTCACCCGCACGCGGCCCGACACCAGCAGGAACACCTCGCCCTGCAGGTCGGCGCGCAGCATCAACGGCTTGCCGGCCGCCACGCTGTGCCACAGGCACTGGCGCGCCAGGTGGTCGAAGCGGTCGTCGGACAGGCCTTCGAGCAGCGCGATGCGGCGCAGCGCGAGGCTGGAGCGGGGGGTGGGTTCGGGTAGGGCCATGCCGGTGGTCATCGAGGCGCGCGCATTATGCTCGGGTGCCGCTTCGAACCCGTTCATGGACAGACGTTCCCCTCCTTCGCCTTTTTTGCTGAGAACGCCGACACGGCGCAACCTCCGCTGGGCGAGCGGGCTGGTGCTGATGGCCTACATCACGGCGCACCTGCTGAACCATTCGCTGGGCATCGTCTCCTTCGCCGCGGCCGAGACCGTGCTGCGCGGCGTGCAGAAGTTCTGGCACAGCCTGCCCGGCACGCTGCTGCTGTACGGCGCCGCCCTCACCCACCTCGTGCTCGCCGTGGCCGCCCTGTGGGAGCGCCGCACCCTGCGCATGCCGCCGCTCGAAGCCCTGCGCGTGCTGCTGGGCTTTGCGCTGCCGCTGCTGCTGGCCACCCACCTCACCGCCATGCGCGGCGCCTGGCTGGCCTACGGCATCGAGGGCTCGTACGTGCGCGTGGTCTGGGGCCTGTGGGACCTGGCCGGCGCGGGCGCGCAGCTGGGCATGATGCTCGCCGCCTGGGCCCACGGCTGCCTCGGCCTGCACTTCGCGCTGCGCGTGCGCCCGCTCTACCGGCGCCTGTTCGCGCCGCTGCTCGCCGTGGCCGTGCTGCTGCCGGTGACCGCCGCGATGGGCTTCGTCTCGATGGGGCGCGAGTTCCAGTGGACCGGCGTGCCGCCCGTCGTGCTGCCGACGCCCGAACAGGGCCGCGCGCTCAACGCCGCCGAGACCAACATCAAGCTCTATTACGCCTTGGCGCTGCTGGCCCTGCTCGCAGCCTACGCGGCGCGCAGCCGCCTGGCCCGGCGCGCGCGCGGCGCCACCGTGGCGCTGCGCTACCCCGACCGCACCGTGCACGTGCCGCCCGGCTGGAGCGTGCTCGAAGCCAGCCGCTCGCACGGCATCGCGCACGTGTCGATCTGCGGCGGGCGCGCGCGCTGCTCCACCTGCCGTGTGCGCGTGGGCGGCGCACCCAGGAACACATCGGCACGCCGGGCCGTGACGAGCAGCGCACGCTCGAGCGCGTGCGCGCCCCGCACGACGTGCGGCTGGCCTGCCAGCTGCGCCCGCGCGGCAGCATCGAGGTGACGCCGCTGTTCGCGCCGCTGCCGCGCGAAGGCCGGCCCGCGCCGGTCGGCCGCTTCGGGCACGAGCGCGACGTGGCGATTTTGTTCGTCGACCTGCGGCGCTGGTCGGGCCTCTCGGAGCGGCAGTGGCCCTTCGACCTGGCCTACGTGCTCGACCGCTACTTCGCCATCGTGGGCGCTGCCGTGCGCGAGAGCGGCGGCGTGCCCAACCAGTTCATCGGCGACAGCGTGATGGCCATCTTCGGCCTCGAGAGTGACCTGCCCACCGCCTGCCGGCAGGCCCTGCACGCCACCCAACTCATCGGCGAGCGCATGGACGCATGGAACATCGACTTCCAGGCCCAGTTCGGCCAGCACCTGGACTTCGGCATGGGCCTGCACGCCGGGCGCGCGGCCGTCGGCGAGGTCGGCTACCTCGAGACCACCACCTTCACCGCCATCGGCGAAGTGGTCAACACCGCGAGCCGGCTGCAGGACCATTCAAAGACTGCGTCAGCGCGGCTCGTGGTCTCGCAGTTCGCGGCGCAACAGGCCGGCGCTGAAGAGACGCTGGGCGAGGTCGACACGCTGAACGTGCGCGGGCGCTCCGAACCGCTGGCCGTGATGTATTCACGCGCCGGGAAAGCGGCCTGAGCATCACCTGCCGGATTCGGTGCGCAAACGCACAGCGCCTTCCGTGATGCGGTTTCACACTGCAGCCTGTGGCAACGACGACTGTCCGCCGCCCACAGACTCAAGGGAAATCTCATCATGAACAGCAAGCAACTCCTCGCCATTTCCGCCGCCGCCTTCGCCCTGCTGGGCACCGTGGGCGCGGCCCACGCCGAAACGTATGAAGGCGTGCACGCCATCACCTCGGCCGCCAGCCGTGCCGACGTGCGCACCCAAGCCGTCGCCGCCGCGCGCAACGGCAACGAATACTCCGACGCTGCCGCCGAAGGCACCGTGGCCGTGACCTCCACGCTCGACCGCCAGGCCGTGCGCGACCAGGCCGTGGCCGCTGCCCACAACCCGCTGCAAAGCCTGGACCGCCGCGCCTTCTACCGCGACGAAGTGCCCGCCGCCTACAAGAAGCCGGCCGTGAGCTTCACGCGCCAGGCCGGCCTGTAATCACGACGCCACCTGCACCCGCGCCGCGCGCGGGCCTGCAGCCTCGGTGATCGTGAAGCGCACCGGCAGGAAGCGCTCGATCACCGCGCAGTTCGTGCGCGTGTGCGGCGTCACTTCGCTGCAGGTGAACGCGCCCGACTGCCCCGGTTGCCGGAACACCGCCAGCGCCAGCAGCAGCGCGAGCTGATCGGCCAGGTGCGGCCCCACGGCCGCGTCCTCGTGCTTCTGGAACGCGCGCACCTCCTTCACGAGGCCGTGCGCCACCTGCTCCGCGCTCAGCGTCTTCTCGCCGAAGGCCGTGAACACCTCGGTGAGGTGGGCGTAGGTCAGCGTCACCAGCAGCGCATTGCCAGGACCTTCGTTCTGGCGCGTCGGCACCGTGCGCAGCTGCTCGGCTTCTACCGACCAGCCCATCGCCGCGCCCACCGTCTCGAGTTCGCGCGCCGCCACATGGCGCGGCAGTCCGGGCGCCAGGCACTCGGCATGGCCCGACAGCAGATGGCCGCGTGACAGCAGGTCGAAGGCCTGCAGCCGCGCGCCTTCCGCCGCCGGCACGATCGTCGCGTCCACCTCGCCGCCACCGGCCGGATAGAAGCCGCAACGGCGCAGCACGAGCTGCAGGTCGCCGCCGAGGCGACGCACCAGCGGCGCGAACGCACGCTCCAGGAAGTGGAACGGCGGCGCCATCGGGTTGTGCGTGCCACCGCTCAGCCGCAGCCGGCTCACCTGGCCCGCGGCCTGCAGCAGCAGCGGCGGCAGCACCGTCTGCAGCACCAGCATGCAGCTGCCCGCACCGGCGATCGCAAAACGGTAGTCGCCCGCGCGCACCGGCCCCGGCACGAAGCGCAGCGACTGCGAGCCCAGCTCGGCACCCTCGACCTGCGCGCCGCTGATCTCCGCGGCCGCGTGCACGCACGCCAGGTGCTGGCGCATCAGGCCCGGCTTGGCCCGGCCCGCGCGGATCTTCGCGATGGTCAGCGGCCGGCCCGTGACCATCGACAGCGCGAGGCCGGTGCGCAGGATCTGGCCACCGCCTTCGCCTTGGGAGCCGTCGAGTTCGACGGCATCGAGTGCTCGTTGTTCTTCTTGTGCTTCCGTCATCGGGAAAGTCTTTCTTGTTCAGTCGTTTGTCGTTGTTCTCGTTCGCGACGTTCCTAGTCGGCATGCGCGACAGCGCACCGCCGTGCTGTGGATGCTGCCGAGCGCCACCTCGTACCACCACTTCTGCTGCTTGGCCGTCCACACCTCCTGAGCGCCGCAATCGCGGCAGGTGAACGCCTTGTCGACATAGAAGGTGGGCAGCGGGCCGTAGGTGTTGTTGTGCGCGGCCAGCAAGGCCGTGTCGGCCGCGACCATGCCTTCGGCGCGCAGCAGCCGTGCATCGGCCTGGCGCTGCTGCAATGCCACGGCGCGCGCGGCGCGTTCGAGGCGGTGCGCCTTGATTTCGGCGCGGCGTTGCTTGTTGCTTTTCATGATCGCAATGTTCTTCAAATAATCCGAAAGGCACGCAGGTGGAGCTCCATCTCACTCGGGAAGCCATAGGGCAGAAGAGTGCGTGGACTTTCCTCGGACAGCAGTTCTTTTCTTCGGCTCCAGAAAGCAGCCACGGTCGCCTTCTGCGCTTCTTTTGGAGGCACGTAGCAATTGGCCATCGCCTTGCACCACGAATCGACTTCAATGGTCACGGCATGGCAGAGGTCGCCGGAAAGGTTCCCTCTCTCCATGAGTGCCATGACAAACAGCAAGCGATCCCAGGGCGATCCGGACCTGAGCATTGCCATGACTTCCGGTGCGACCTCCTGACGTTCCAGACCCATGCGCATCAGCGCATCCGGGCGCGGCAGCGATGCGCCGCGCCGGATGTGCTCGACCGCGAGGCGACGTACCTTCGGTGAAGCGTCTGCCAGGATCTCCATCAATTCCTTATCGATCTCTTCGTCTTTCGCGGCACAGAGCACGAGCCATCGGGCAAGGCGCCGCAGCGGCACCACTTTCGACGCCTGCAACCCACGGGCATACCCCGTCGCGCGCGAGTCCTGCAGCAAGTGCAGCACGTGAAGGGCGGCCGTCTTTCGAGCGTCGATTTGGGGGAGTTCCAAGATCTCCGCCGCCCGACTGGCGAACTCCTCCCTGCTCACAGCCGACGAATTCACGACCAGCGAGCGCACGACCGCGCTCGTGTCGAAGCACATGGATCGGGCAAACCGCTGCACATCGAAGTCTTTCTCGCCCAGAAGCACCCGGGTGGCCGCTGCCCGCACACGCGGCAGGCATGCACGGGAAGCGATCTCGAAAAACTTGCGCCTGTCCGACGCCGACTGCAGTCGGTCTGCTGCGTTGAGGCAGAGCTGCGCCGTCGGTGGGTCGCGTGCGAGCACACCTTGTGTCAGCAGCGCCAGAAGCACTGGGCCCGCGCTCGCCCGCTGGAGACGCAGCGTGAAGATCCAACGCCGCATGGCATCGTCGAGCACCGGCGCCTGACGCTCCAGCTCGTCGGCGTTGCGCGCAAGAAAATCCTCGATGGCTGCCCGCAGCGCGCGCAGGTCGGTCCTGCGGATGCGATAAGCGAAGGCCAGCTCTGGCAAGGCATGCGCCCAATGGCCGATGAACTCGTCGCGCATGAAGGAGGCGAGGCCTTTCTTTGCAGCCTCGCCCACCCCCGGCACCCAGTCGTCGACACACACAAGAAGGATGGCGATGGCCCGTGGGTCCTGACGCCGTACCAGTTCGGCCACGACGGCTTCGCGCTGATAGCCGTCATAGGAACGTGCAAGCTCTTTCAATTCGCTGAATGCGAGCGCACTCGCATCCAGCGTCGGCACCGCCTCGGTTCTACTTTTCCACCATGTCATCGCAATGTCCTTTTCTCGGCGCCTGGAACCTGCGCCGCCTCCTCCGCCAGGGCAATGATCGCGCCTGGCTCTACCCCTTCACACACACCACCTGCTTGAGCGTGTAAACCACCTCCACCAGGTCCTTCTGCGCCTCCATCACCGCGTCGATGTCCTTGTAGGCCATCGGGATCTCGTCGATCACGTCGGCGTCCTTGCGGCATTCCACGCCCTCGGTCGCAGCGATCTGGTCGGCGACGGTGAAGAGCTTCTTGGCCTTCGTACGGCTCATCTTCCGGCCCGCGCCGTGGCTGCAGCTCATGAAGCTCTCGGGGTTGCCCTTGCCGCGCACGATGTAGCTCTTGGCGCCCATGCTGCCGGGGATGATCCCCAGTTCGCCGAGCTTCGCGCTCACCGCGCCCTTGCGGGTCACGAGCACGTCCTGCCCGAAGTGCGTCTCGCGGCTCACGTAGTTGTGGTGGCAGTTCACCGCTTCCACGTGCGCCTCGAAGGGCTTGGTGATGACCTTGCGCGCGGCCGCGACCACGCGCTGCATCATCACTTCGCGGTTCGCCCGTGCGAACTTCTGGGCCCAGCCCACCGCACGCACGTAGTCGCCGAAGTACTGGGCGCCTTCCTCGAAGTACGCCAGGTCCTGATCGGGCAGGTTGCGCTGGTGCAGCTGCGCGTCCTTCTTCGCGAGTTCGATGAAGTGCGTGCCGATGGCATTGCCCACGCCACGCGAACCCGAGTGCAGCATGAACCACACGGCGCCCGCTTCGTCGAGGCACACCTCGATGAAGTGGTTGCCGGTACCCAGCGTTCCCAGGTGCTTGTGGTTGTTCGTGTTCTTGATGCGTGGATGGTCCTCGCAGATCAGTTCGAACTCGTCCAACAGCTTGGCCCAGGCGGCATCGGTTTCGTCGGGCGGCGTTTCCCACGAACCCTTGTCGCGGCCCATGCGCTTGGGGTTGCTTCCGTGCGGCACGGCCTTCTCGATCGCCGAACGCAGCGGGCCCAGGTTGTCGGGCAGGTCGCGCGCGTTGAGCGTGGTCTTGCAGGCCATCATTCCGCAGCCGATGTCCACGCCGACCGCGGCGGGGATGATGGCCTTGAAGGTCGGGATCACCGACCCCACGGTCGCACCGATGCCGTAGTGCACGTCAGGCATGGCCGCGATGTGCTTGAACACGATGGGCAGGCGCGCGGCGTTCTTGAGCTGCTTCTGCGCCTCGTCTTCCACGGGCACGCCGTTCGTCCACATCTTCACGGGGACGCCGTTGGCCACTTCATGCAGTTTGTAGTTCGTCATTTTTCTTCTCTCTCTGTCTATTTGTTTGTCTGTTCAATTTCGATCCGTGGCCGCTTCCTGAATTCGGCAATGAGCCCCTCATACGCCCGGAGCGGAAAGTCATGCTGTACCCAGCGTTCGCGGTACTTCTCGAGCCCCAGATCCACATACATGCGCTCCAGAACCACGTGGATGTTTCGGACCAGGTCCACCCGCCGGATGGTCCCGCGGTCCACGACCTCGTAGTCGTCCGTGGCAATGAGTCCCCAGCTCGCCCAATCGCGGTAGCAGCGCAACTCGAAGCTCAAATCGTCTTCATCGCCCGTCACCACGAAGAGAACTTCGCCAGGCTCATCCATGAAGACAGCCGTGGCACTGTTCGCGCCCTTTGCCATCTCGAGCCCCATGCGAGCCAGGTCTCCCAGCGAGTCGTGCAAGTACGACACCGCGAAAGCCAGAGGCCCAGCGTCTGCGCGAAAGCTCAACGTGGCCCAGCCAGTACCGCTCAGCACGTAGCCGATCCGCTCCTGGGTCCGATCTTCATCCGACATGATCTTCTTTCTTTTCAGCAACTTCGTTCACATGACTGGTGGACACGGCGGGATTCGAACCCGCATCAATACGGCGACCGTGGTGTTTGAATCCAGCGGTCCAGTCGACGATTGGAAACGCGCGCCAGTGACAGACCCGTCATCGGAGCCAGCACCTGCATCCTCAACCTTGCTCGTCAACCGACTTGCCCGCCGTACCTGGTCTTACCCAGGCTGCCGGCAATTTCAAACATTTTTGGCAGTGGCGCTCCCTTCTGTGCCTGCGTGCCCGTGTCTCTTTCTTTTCTCTACCGCTCAGGACCCGTTCGGCCGCAGCGTCACGAGTCCGTTGAGCACCTGGTCCAGGCCGCCGACCACCGAGATCTTGTCGATGCGCTCGGCCACGCGTTCCAGCGTCTCGAGTTCCTTCATCCGCAAGGCGACGGGGTTGCCCTCCATCACCTTGGCGGTGTTCAGCAGCGAGCGCGTGGCCGCGGTTTCCTCGCGGCGACGGATCACGTTGGCCTGGGCCGACTTCTCGGCCTCCACCACCTGCGCGAGGATGGTCTTCATCTCGCCCGGCAGGATGATGTCCTTCACGCCCACGCTCTCCAGCACCAGGCCCGAACCCTCGAGCCGCTCACGCACCTGCGCCAGCACCGTCTGGTCGATGGCCGACTTGTTCTCCAGCAGCGCGTCGAGCGTCTGCTCGCCCACCGCCGCGCGCAGGCCGAACTGCAGCTCGCGGTACACATGCTCGGCCGGCTTCGGCATCTGCGCCAGGGCCTGGCGCACATCGGCGAAACGCCACACCGCCGACAGGTTCAGCCGCAGCCCCACCTTGTCGCGGGTCAGGATTTCCTGGCCGCTCACTTCGGCGATCTGCGAGCGCAGGTCCACGCTGGTCACGGCCACCTGCCGGTTGAAGCGCCAGAAGCCGTGGTTGCCCGGCGGCAGCAGCGCCTGCATCTGGCCTTCGAGGGTCAGCACGCCGGCGTGGAACTCGGGCACCTGCACCAGCAGCACGCCTTCGAGCCCCTGCACCGCACGCGGACGCAACGCCACGCTCTGCAGCTTGGCCAGCAGCTCGGCCGGCAGGCGTGCATCGGCGGCCACGTCGATCACGTCGACGCGCTGCTCGCGCAGACCGCGCCAGTAGAGCTTGCGGGTGGCGGGCGGCAGCACCTGCACCAGCACGCCGTCTTCATGGCGCAGGCCGACCTCGGTCTCGCCCAGCGACACCTGCACGAACTCGCGCTGCACCAGCTGCGGCTCGCGCGCCAGGAAGTAGTCGGCCAGCTCGTGGTCGAAGGCCGGCTCGGCCAGCGAGAAGCGCTCGAGCTGCACGGTGTCGAAACCCGTGAACACGCGGTACTTGCCGGCGGCATACAGGCCCTCGAAGTCGCCGTTGCGCAGCAGCAGCACGCGTTCGTTCTTCTTGACGGTGAATTGGGTGAATCCCAGCATTTTTTTCTTCCTCTCTCTTCTTCTTCGTTGCGGTTGTCGTTCGTTGTTCGTCTGCGTTTCGTGTCGGGGCCCACGAAGGACAGGCGGCGGGCACCGTGTGGCTTGCGAGGTCAGCAACGCAGCGGTCGACGGGTCGGTGCGGTGGCTGCGCCATCGCCTCCTTCTGCGTCGATGGCTGCATGCGGTTCCTGGCAGAACGCGCGATGCGCAAGCCGCCTGCACTGGCACGGTGTCGCTCGGCCGGGCCCTGCCCTGCGCCTCGCTCCGGTGTGCCGGGGCGGTGGGGCTTTCGCCCCCATCAAAGCGGCGGTGCGAACACCGCCGAAGGTTGTTTGCGGGAATCGAACCCGCCACGCCGCGTGGTTAGCACGGTGCTCCACCATGAGCAGACTGGATCAAGTCCAGTGACCAGCACAGTTCAACAGCGGCATACCGCGGACCCAAGAACAGGTCTGGCCTGCGGCACCGGGCCGCTTTCATGCGGCACCTGGGAGCGGATGAACTGCATCCGGACAGGTTCTCTCTTGCAGCGAGCGTGCCAACTTGCGCGTACAGCGCCTGAAAACAGGGAGACGGCGATGCAAGTCATTGACCTGCAAGGGAAATTTCTTCTTCGCCCGGTGTGACACGGCGCCCATCTCTTGCTAGCATTCGGATATTTTCTAGAATTTCAGCTAGTCTTTTATCCATGAAGCCCATCGTCGTCATCGGTTTCCTCGGCACCCAGCTCGATGCCGGCCAGGGCGCGGGCCGCTGGCACAAGTGGCGCCCCACGGTCTCGCTCGCGCAGCACGACGACATGGTGGTGGCGCGCATCGAGCTGCTGCACACGCGCAAGCACACGGCGCTGGCCGAGCTGGTGAAGGCCGACATCGCCGCCGTGTCGCCCGAGACCACCGTCAACCTCGTGCCCTTCGACCTCGAAGACCCGTGGGACTTCGGCGAGGTCTACACGCGCCTGTACGACTGGGCGCGCGCCTACCCCTTCCAGCCCGAGCGCGAGCAGTACTGGACGCACATCACCACGGGCACGCACGTGGCGCAGATCTGCATGTTCCTGCTGTCGGAATCGCGCGTGGTGCCCGGCGTGCTGGCCCAGACCTCGCCGCCGCGCAAGCAGCGCCAGGGCGACGCCGGCAAGGTCGCGCTCATCGACCTCGACCTGTCGCGCTACGACCCGATCGCGCGCCGCTTCGACGCCGACCAGCGCGACGCGGTCGCCTTCTTGAAGAGCGGCATCGCCACACGCAACGCGCGCTTCAACGCGCTCATCGACGAGATCGAGCGCGTGGCCGTGCGCTCGCGCGCGCCCATCCTGCTGGTGGGGCCGACGGGCGCGGGCAAGTCGTTCCTGGCGCGCCGCATGTTCGAGCTGAAGCAGGCGCGCCACCAGGTGACGGGGCCGTTCGTCGAAGTGAACTGCGCCACGCTGCGTGGCGACGGCGCGGCGTCCACGCTGTTCGGGCACAAGAAGGGGTCGTTCACCGGCGCGGCGAGCGACCGCGCGGGGCTGCTGCGCACCGCGCACCAGGGCGCGCTGTTCCTCGACGAGATCGGCGAGCTCGGCCTGGACGAGCAAGCGATGCTGCTCAAGGCCATCGAGGAAAAACGCTTCTTCCCCGTGGGCGCCGACAAGGAAGTGGAGAGCGACTTCCAGCTCATCGCCGGCACCCACCGCGACCTGCGCCGCGACGTGGCGCAGGGGCGCTTTCGCGAAGACCTGTTCGCGCGCATCAACCTCTGGACCTACGACCTGCCCGGCCTCGCGCAGCGGCCCGAGGACATCGAGCCCAACCTCGACCACCTGCTGGCCCTGCACGCGGCCGAGAACCACCGCGTGGTGCGCTTCAACGCCGAGGCGCGCACGGCCTACCTGCGCTTTGCGCAAAGCAGCGAGGCAATCTGGCGCGGCAACTTCCGCGACCTCTCGGCGAGCGTGACGCGGCTCGCCACGCTGGCCGATGGCGGGCGCATCGCCGTCGCGCTGGTCGAGGCGGAGATCGCGCGGCTGCGTTGGCTGTGGAAGCACGAGGGCGCGGGCACATCGGCGGCGGCGGGCGACGACGTCGACCTGGAAGCCCTGCTCGGCGAAGAGAAGTTCGCGGCGCTCGACCTGTTCGACCGCCTGCAGCTCGAGGCGGTGGTGCGCGTGTGCCGGCCGGCGCGCAGCTTGTCGGAGGCGGGGCGCCAACTGTTCCAGGCCTCGCGGACGCAGCGCAGCGTGGTCAACGATGCGGACCGGCTGCGCAAGTACCTGGCCAAGATGGGGCTGGACTGGGCACGCGTTTCAGCCGATGCGCGCCCCTGAGGGCGTGGGCTATCCTCCGCCCGATGCCCATCTCCGCATTCGTTGTGAAGGTTCCCGCGGCTGAAACCATCGCCGCAGACCTTCGCCGCCGCTTCGACCCCACCGTGGCGCTCGGCGTGCCCGCCCACATCACGCTGCTCGTGCCCTTCATGGACCCCGCGTTGATCACCGACGAGGTGCTCGCCCGCGCGCGACGCGTGCTGCAACGCACGGCGCCGTTCTCGTTCGTGCTCGGCAAGGTCGGGCGCTTTCCCGAGACGGCCTACCTCGCACCGGAGCCCGCTGCGCCGTTCATCGAGATGACGCGTGCGCTGGTGAAAGAGTTTCCCGACTTCCCGCCGTACGACGGCTTGCATGACGACATCGTTCCGCATCTATCGGTGGCGCATGGCAACGCGCTGCATGCGGAAGAAGCGGCCATCGAATTGCAGGCGCGGCTGCTTGCGTCGGGGCCGGTGCAGGCGCGCTGCACGGAGGTCGTGCTCATCGAGAACGCGTCGGGGCAGTGGTTGGACATGCATGTCTTTCAGTTGCCGAGAGCCGCTACCTGATTCAGGTCGGCAGCAGCCAGGACTCGATTCACCCGAACAAGGAACCTGCATGGGCCCCGAAGCACTGATCATTCCGGGCCTCTGGCTCGGTGCCGCCCTCACCGCGTACTACCTCTATCTTTGCTGTCGCTCGACCTCTCGTCCGTTCGCCCTTTCCACACTGATCACCGCGTTGTTTTTTGCTTCGCTGATTGCTGGTTCCGGCGGCAGGCCCGAATTTTTTTGGCGCGATTTCTTCATGGTCTATGTGCCTGGCTTGCTTGCGTTCGGCCTGCACGCGCTTTGCATCAACCTCTTGCTGAAGTTCTCCAACCGACAGACTCCCCCACCGGAAACGCCGACATCGCGCCGCATATGACCAGAACCACCGCACCCGCTCGCCGCTGGTGGATGTCGCTCGCCGCCCTGCCCCTCTTCCTGCTCGGCGGCTGCGTGCAGTCGATGTTCTACTACCCCGACCGCGTGCGCTACGAAACGCCCGACGCGCTGGGCCTGCGCTACGAGAACGTGCGCTTCACCAGCGCCGACGGCACGCGCCTGAGCGGCTGGTTCATTCCCGCCGCAGGCCGGGCCGACCCGAAGGCGGCCAAGGGCACGGTGGTGCATTTCCACGGCAACGCGCAGAACATGAGCAGCCACTGGCGTTTCGTGGCGTGGCTGCCCGCGCAGGACTACAACGTCTTCGTGTTCGACTACCGCGGCTATGGTGAATCGGACGGCGAACCCGAACCCCGGGGCGTGTTCGAGGATTCGAACGCTGCGCTCGACCACGTGCGCGCCCGCACGGATGTCGATGCGTCGCGGCTGTTCGTCTTCGGGCAGAGCCTGGGCGGAACGAACGCAATCGCGGCCGTGGGCTCGGGCAACCGGGCCGGCGTGAAGGCAGTGGCGATCGAGTCGACCTTCTATTCGTACCGCTCCATCGCCAACGACAAGCTGCCGGGCGCCGGCCTGCTGGTGCGCGACGACTACGCGGCCTCGAAGTTCGTCGCGGCCCTTGCGCCGATTCCGCTGCTGCTGATCCACGGCACGGCCGATGCGGTGATTCCGCACCACCACTCGCAGCGCCTGCTGGCCGATGCGAAAGAACCCAAGCAGCTGATCGAAGTGCCGGGCGCCGGTCACCTCGAGCCGATGGCGGCGCCGCGCTTTGGCGCCACGTACCGGCAAGCCCTCACCACCTTCTTCGACAGCGCCCCGGCGCTGCCTGCCCGCCCATGAAACACTTCGACGAAGCCGCCACCGCCGCCCCCCTGGGCTTCGAGCAACTCGTGCCCGCGCTGCGCGCCGCCTTCGCGGCCGAGGCGCAGGTGCCGCCGCGCCACGTGCACAGCATCGAGACCGGCGGCGACGCGGCCACGCGCGGCACGGTGCTGATCATGCCGGCGTGGAGCGACGCGGGCTTCCTGGGCATCAAGACGATCAACATCTTTCCGGGCAACGGCGCGCGCGGCCTGCCGGGGCTGCACGCGACCTACGTGCTGTACGACGCGCGCACCGGCGTGCCGCTGGCGATGATGGACGGCAACGAGATCACGGCGCGGCGCACGGCGGCCGCCTCGGCGCTGGGCGCTTCGTTCCTGGCCCGCGCCGATGCGCGCAAGCTGCTGGTGCTGGGCACCGGCCGCATCGCGCGCATGCTGCCCGCCGCGCACGCGAGCGTGCGACCCATCGACGAGGTGTGGGTGTGGAACCACCGGCCCGAGGGCGCCGAGGCGCTGGCAGAGCAGTGGCGCAGTGAAGGATGGAACGCGCAGGCGGCCGGCACCGACCTCGAGGCGGCCGTGCGCAATGCCGACATCGTGAGCTGCGCCACGCTCGCGACCACGCCGCTGGTGCGCGGCGAGTGGCTCGCGCCGGGCGCGCACCTCGACCTGATCGGCAGCTTCACGCCCGCGATGCGCGAAGCCGATGTGCAGTGTTTCGATGGCACGCGCACCTTCATCGACACGCCCGAGGCGCTGCAGAAGGCCGGCGACCTGCTCGATGCGATCGCGGCCGGCACCTTGCGTGCCGACGCGGTGCAGGGCACGCTCGCCGAGCTGTGCCGCGGCGCGCGGCCCGGGCGCACGGGCGATGCCGAGCGCACGGTGTTCAAGGCCGTGGGCAGCGCGCTCGAGGACCTGAGCGCGGCCACGCTGGTGTGGCAGGCGCGTACGGCCCCCTGAGGCGCGCGCCGCCCGCCATCAACGTCAGAACGTCACGTTCGCCGACAGCCAGATCGTGCGTCCGGCCGGCGTGGTGCCCGCCACCGACGCGCCGCCCTGGAAGTACTCGTTGACCCAGGCCGAGGTGCCCGCCAGGTTCACCTGCTGGAACTTGCGGAAGTCCTTGTTGAACAGGTTGTTGATGTTGGCGTTCAGGCGCACGTTCTTCGACACCTGGTAGGAGCCGCCCAGGTGGAACAGGTGGTAGGCCTTGATGTCGCCCACCGCGCGGTAGATCGCCAGGTTGTTGCCCGTGAGCCGTGCCGGGTCGCCGGTGAAGCGAGGGCTCTTGCCGCGGTACTCGCCGCGCAGCCAGAAGCGCCACTTGGCGTCGGGGTTCCAGTCGAGCTGCGCGTGCAGCAGGTGGCGCGCGGTGTCGGCCAGCTTGCCGTTCTTCACGCCGCCCTCGATCACTTCGCTGTCGGTCCAGGTGTAGCCCGCCTTCAGGCCCCAGGCCTTGGTGAGCTGCACGCGGCTGCTCAGTTCCATGCCCCAGGTCTTGGCCTGGTCGACGTTGACCGAGTAGTTCGCGGTCGGGTCGACGATGCAGCTGGAGATGCGCGCCACGCTGCAGTCGCCGCCGCTGGCGATCTTGTCCTTCACCTTGTTGTGGAACAGGGTCGCCGAGGCGGTCAGGCCCTTCTGGTTGTTGAACAGCGCCGACAGCTCGGTGCTGGTGCTGGTCTCGGGCTTGAGGTTCGGGTTGCCGATGTTGAGCGTGGCGCCCTGGCCGCTCACGCCGCTGATGCCGTCGATCAGCTGGTTCAGGCGCGGCGCACGAAAGCCCTTGCTGACGCCGCCCTTGAAGGTCCACTGCGGCGTGGCGTCCCAGACCAGGTAGCCGCGCGGGCTCACGTGGCCGCCGAAGGCGCTGTGGTGGTCGTAGCGCCCGCCCAGCGTGGCGGTGAGGCCGGGCGCGAGGCGCCATTCGTCTTCGGCAAACAGCGCCCACATGGTCTGGCTCTGCGAGCGCGGCAGCAGGCCGTCGACCAGCTTGGCGTCCCACCACTGGCCACCGACGGTGAGCACGTGGGCGTCGCCCACCGGCGCGACGAGCTTGCTGTCGAGCACGAGGTTGGTGGTCTTGAGTTCGCGCGCGCGGCCGCGGTCGGCTTCATTCAGCCAGTACACGGTGCGGCGGGCCGCGGCATTGCGCGGGATGGCGCCGCCGGGAATCGTGCGGCCGACGGTTTCGGTGGTGGTGTGCATCAGGCTGCTTTCCACCGTGCCGAAACCCAGGCGCCCGGTGTGGCCGATGGCGACCTGGTCGCGGTTGAAGCGCAGCGCGTCCAGGTAGCCCGGCGGGTTGTTGCCGGTGCGGTTGGGCGCGGCGGCATCGCGCGTGCCCAGGCGGCCGTCTTCGTTGTCGTACCAGCTGCGGCCCGATTCCACGTCGAGCCAGATGTCGTGCTGGCGGTTGGGCGTGAGCATCAGGCGCCCGCCCACGCTGTGCTGGCGGCTCTCGGCGGGCGCGGGGTTGCGGGCCGTCGCGGGCTGCGCCTGGCCGGGGGCCAGCACCCAGTCGGCGGCTTCGCGGCGGTAGATGTTGCCGCGCAAGGTCAGGCCCAGCAGGTCGGTGGCCACGGGGCCGCTCAGGTAGATGCTGGAGCGCGTCTGCGAGCCCCACTCGCTGTCCTGCGGGATGCCGGTTTCCATCGTGACCTGGCCGCCCCATTCGCGCGCCACCTTGCGCGTGATGATGTTGACCACGCCGCCCATGGCGTCGGAGCCATACAGCGTCGACATCGGGCCGCGGATGACCTCGATGCGCTCGATGGCCGCCAGCGGCGGCATGAAGCTGGTGTGCGCGGCGCCGAAGCCGTTGGGCGTCACGTCGCCGGCCACGTTCTGGCGGCGGCCGTCGATGAGGATCAGCGTGTAGTCGCTGGGCATGCCGCGGATCGAGATGTCCAGGCCCCCGGTCTTGCCGGTCGAGCCGCCCACGTCGATGCCTTCGACGTTCTGCAGCGCCTCGGCCAGGTCGCGGAACTGGCGCGTTTCCAGCTCCTGGCGCGTGATCACCGAAATGGAAGCGGGCGCGTCCTTGAGTTCCTGCTCGAAGCCGGTCGCGCTGACGACGACCTCGCGCAGTTGTTGTTCAGCGGGCGTCTGGGCGAACAGGGCGGGAGAAAAAAGAGATGCGGCGGCCAGCGCCAGCACCGACGGACGCGGCCGACGGCCGCAACGCGAAAACAACATGCAAAAACTCCACGGGAAACGGCAGGAAAAACAGGGCCGCTCTCGGGATGCGTTGTTGTTGCGTACCAACTGATCAGCATCAATTCTATTGAGAATGAAAACAAATATTATTTGCATCCAGAACCACCGAAGGGACATTGCGAGAGGCCGATGGCGCTTCGTGTAGGCCCAGCTTCCGGCCACCCAGACAAACCCCATGTCAGCCGAAAGTTCATCTTGAATTCGGGGGCGGATACGTCATCTGGCGAGTGGCAGCCCGCGAAGGGCGCTGTTACTCTGGAACAAGAAAAAAGAGAGGTCCGCCATGCTCACCATCCTTCAGAAAGCCGTGATCCTCGGGAAGGCCGGCGTCGACGTACCGGCCCGCCCGGTGGACGACCTGTCGACGCCGATGGCGACCGGCTCGCCGGTGAAGGCGGAAGGCGTGTCGCAGAAGGCGCACGAATGGGCGCGGGCCGTCGAGACCCTGTACGTCACCTACGTCGCGGCGCGCGCCGCGAAGAGCCTGCGCGACGCCGAAGAGGCGCGGCAGTCGGCCATGCTGCGGCAACTGTCGGCCGCGGTGCAGGCCTGAGCACCATGGGACTGTTCGATTTCCTGAAGAAGAAAAAGCAGCCGGAAGTGGAAATGCCGTCGACGCTCGAGGCCGGCATGGCCTCGCAGGCGGAGGACTTCATCGGCGCCTTCTCGCAACCCGGCGCGCCCATCGACAGCGCGGCGCTCGACTACTCCGAAGCCTCGCTGGTCCTGGTCGACCAGGTGCTCGAAGACTTCTTCCAGCAGCAGGCGCCCTTGCCCGACGACCTGCACTTCCTGGCGTCGGCCTACGTGTTCGAAACCGCACGCCGCGAGTTCGGCGGACGCTACCTGCGCGGCGACGACGACAACCCCTTCGTCCTCGTGATCGGCCCCGACAGCGC
Organism: Variovorax sp. KBS0712; assembly: GCF_006323185.2. Lineage (NCBI taxonomy): Bacteria > Pseudomonadati > Pseudomonadota > Betaproteobacteria > Burkholderiales > Comamonadaceae > Variovorax > Variovorax sp. KBS0712. The sequence continues at coordinate 684,354 of NZ_VCCD02000002.1, forward strand.
ACAGGTCGGCGTCTGCGCCATGGCCAAGGTGCGCGGGCGCGCCGTCAACGGGCCGGAAGACAGCCTGGCGTTCTTCTACGCCGGCATCGCGCCCGTGGTGCAGCGCGGCGTGAGCGCCACGCTGGTCTGACACAGCGGCAGCAGCGGGCGCCTCACGGCCCGCTGCCGCCCCCTGCCACCTCCCCTTCAGTCGAACTGCGTGGCAACCTGCCGCTGGGTGCCTAACCCTTCGATGCCCAGCGTGACGACATCACCGCGCTTGAGGTAGACCGGCGGCTTGAACCCCATGCCCACGCCGGGCGGGGTTCCGGTGGAAATGATGTCCCCCGGGCGCAGGCTCATGAACTGCGAGAGGTACGCGATCAGGTAGCGCACGCCGTAGACCATGGTGGCCGTGGAGCCGCTCTGGCGCCGCACGCCGTTGACCTCCAGCCACATGTCCAGCTGCTGCGGGTCGGGCACTTCATCGGGCGTCACGAGCCAGGGCCCGATCGGTCCGAAGGTGTCGGCCGACTTGCCTTTGGTCCACTGGCCCTGGCGTTCGGTTTGAAAGGCGCGTTCCGACACGTCGTTGATCAGGCAGTAGCCCGCAACGTGGTCTATCGCATCCGCTTCGCTGACGTACTTCGCGGTCTTGCCGATCACCACGCCCAGCTCCACCTCCCAATCGGTCTTGGTGGAACCGCGCGGAATCTCCAGCATGTCGTTCGGTCCGCCGATCGCCGAGGTGGCCTTCAGGAAAACGATGGGCTCGGGCGGCACCGTGGCGCCCGTCTCGGCCGCGTGGTCCGAGTAGTTGAGCCCGATGCAGATGAACTTGCCCGAGCCGGCCACGCAGGCGCCGATCCGCGGGGAGCCCTCCACCAGCGGAAGGCTCTGCGGGTCCAGCGCGGCGAGGCGCGCCAGGCCGGCGGGCAACAGCACCTCGTGGGCGATGTCGTTCACGTGCATGGAGAGGTCGCGCAAGCGGCCTTCTGCGTCGAGCATCGCCGGCTTTTCCTGGCCGACGGCCCCGTAACGCAACAGCTTCATTCGTCATTCCTTGATGGTTGGTTGGCTGGCTATCTGGCGGCGCTGCTGCGTGCCTTGCCGAGCTCGGAGAACAGTTCCTGGGTCAGCGCCGGATCGATCTGTTTGACATGCTTGTCCGTGACCGGCGCGAGCTTCTCGCGCAGGCGCTCGCGCTCGGCGGCGGGGAACTCGGTCAACACCATGCCCTGGCCCTTCAGGAACTCGGCGGCCCTGGCGTTGACGTCGCGGTTGGCGGCGCGCTGGAAGGGCTGCGTCTCCCGGGCCGCATCGAGAAGAATCTTGCGTTCGTCGTCCGACAGCTGCTCCCACCGCTTCTTGCTGAACAGCAGCACGACGGGGTTGAACGCGTGCCGCGTGTTGGAGCCGTACTTCTGGATCTCGTAGTACTTCGAGGCTTCCACCAGCGAGTACGGATTTTCCTGGCCGTCGACGGCCTTCTGCTCCAGCGCGGTGTAGACCTCGGGCAGCGGCAGCGGCGACGGGTTGGCGCCCAGCGCGCGGAAGGCATCGATCATCACGGGGATCTGCATCACGCGCAGCTTCAGGCCCTGCAGGTCTTCCATCTTCGCCACCGGCCGCCGGCTGTTGGTGACGTTGCGAAAGCCGTGCTCGAAGTACGTGAGGCCGATCAGCCCCTTCTCGGGCAGCTTGTCCAGCAGCTTGCGGCCGACCGGACCATCGAGCACGAAGTCGGCTTCCTTCTCGTTGTTGAACAGGAACGGCAGGTCGAACAGCGAGAACTCCCGGGCCATGCCCGAGAGCAGGCCCGGGATCGCCATCGTCATTTCCACCGTGCCGCCCTGCAGCGAGGCGATGACCGAGGCATCGCCGCCCAGCACGCCCGAAGGAAAGAGCTTCACCTTCATCTTGCCGCCGCTCTTTTTCTCGACGATCTCCGAGAAGCGCTGCGCCCCCATGCCCTGCGGATGCTCCTTCTGGTTCACGAAGGCGAACTTGAAGGTGCGCTCCTGGATGTTCTGCGCAGCGGCGAAGCCGGCCGCCAGGAACGCGCTCAGGACGAGGCAGGTGGCGGCCAGGCGATGCGGCAATTTCTTGGGCATGGGCATCTCGGTGAGAAGGTGTGGCGACCCGCGCGCGATCAGACCGCGACGCGTTCGAACTGGACGCTGCGGCAGTCCATCTCGTACTCGAGATCGACCACGGGCGGGCGGTTGTAGTGCCACGTCAGCCCGTGCCGCGCGGCACCGCGCTTGACGATCTCGTCGGCGATGAAGGGATGGATGTCGTGCACCGTGTACAGCTGCGAGCCCGTGGTGCTGGCCCAGGTGAAGCCCAGCGATGCCAGTCGGCGTTCCATTTCGTCGAGCACCCACTGCGCCTTCTTCAGGATGGCGGGCGGCGAGGTGTCGCCCAGGCGCACGGCATGGTCGCGGTAGTGCCCCTTGCCTTCCGGCGCTTCGGCGCTGCCGGCCACCACGAACGACGCCGCCGCCCCGGCGTCGGGCACGGTGTAGCTGAAGGCATGGAACGAGGGCTCCGACGGCGGCGACAGCGCGGGGCACACGTTGCTTCGCGCCACCGGATTCAGGTCGCCGATGAAGATCCCCCACTCCTTCAACGTGCCCACGTAGAGGTTGTTGAACTCGACGAAGCCCTGTTCGGTGAACGGTGCCGGGGACCGCAGTTCGCACGCGCAGAAGGCGGCCAGCGGACGCGAGGCCTCCTCCAGGATTTCCTTGATGCGACGAAAGCCCTGCTTCAGGGGCAGGGGCTCCAGGAAGCGCACGCGCTCGATGCGAAACCCAGGTTCGGCGGCCACGCCAGCCGAGTACTGCTGGACGCCCGGAATGAACCGATAGCCGCCTGGGAGGGAGAGTTGGAGTGCCGACACGTGATTTCCTTTTTGGAGAGCGAGAGAAAAAAGAGAGAACGGGCAGAAGAGCTCAGGGAATCTGGCTCCAGCGCTGGTTGGCCCCGCCATGGCAGGCGTAGGTGGACAGCGCCGTGCCCTGCGTGGTGGTCGAGCCGGGCACATCGAGGCACGCACCCGAAGACACCCGGTTGCGCAGCGTCGCCCCGACCACGCTCCACTGCGTGGCCGCGCCCGCCGTGCACGCCAGCTGCACCACCGGGCCGCCGCCGGCGTTGGTGTTGCCCTGCGCCAGGCACAGGCCGCTGTGCTTCGCGACGAACTGGCTGTAGCCGCCGCTGCTGTTGACGGTGAAGGTCTCGTTGGCGCCGTTGCCGCAGGCCCACTGCACCACCGTGGCGCCGCTGGCCGTCGAGCCGCCCGACACGTTGACGCACAGGTTGTTGACCTCCGAGCGGATGCGCGTGTCGATCGCCGGTGCCGTGTCGAACGACTTCACGTACTCACCCAGTGCCAGCAGGTCGGCCGCCGGCAGGCCCGAGGCATTGCCGTGGCCGCCCGCGAGCACGTCCTGCAGCGTGGCCTTCTGGCCGTTGTGGAAGAAGCTCGGGTTGCTCCAGGTGCCGTAGAGCGTCGGGGTGTCGAAGCCCACGCCGGCCAGCGGCTGGTTGCTGCCCTTGCCCGACGAGAGCTGGATGGTGCCCACGTCGTGCCGCAGCCCGTCGCGCAGGCTGCCGGCCGTGTGGCAGGTCGCGCATTGCGCCGTGTTGAACACGGTCTGGCCGCGCACGGCGTCCACGCTGAGGTTGCCGTCCGCCGCGCGGGCCGGGCTGCGCATGTACTTGTTCAGCGAGTTCAGGTAGGCCGCGAGATCGTCGAGCTGCGCATTGCGGCCGGCCTTCGGCACGCCGAGCGGGTCGCCCGTGGCCGAGAAGTCGGCGTTGGTCAGGAAGCCCGTGCCGCCGAACTCGTTGCGGATGTCGTGCTCGAAGTCCTGCACCTCGTCGAAGTTGGCGGTCCAGTGCAGCTTGCCGTGGCCCGTGCCGCGACGGCCCTGCAGGCTGATGGTGCGGCGCAGGCCCTCGCCGCGCTGCGTGAAGTCCCACACCATGCCGTCGTCGCTGCCGTCGGCATGGCAGCTCGCGCAGGACATGTAGTTGTTCATGCTCATGCGCCGGTCCGACGCGTTGTAGAACACCTGCTTGCCGCGCAGTGCCGCGGCCGCCATCGGCTCCTGCGCGACCGTGGTGATGTTCTGCAGGAAGGCCGGGGCGGCCGACTCCGAGGACAGCACCTGCGCCACGTCGTGCACCGACACCGAGCGCGCCAGGAAGTTGTTCACGTACAGCCGCTTCCGCACCGCATCGAGGTACAGGCCGTGCGGCGCGCTGCTGGCGTTGATCTCGCCGCGCACCGAGCGGTTGTAGGCATCGACGATGGCGATGCGGTTGCCTTCCATCTGCGCCACGAAGAGGTAGTCGCCGGCCGGCGAGTACAGCGCAGCGCGCGCGGGGGCGCGGTCGTTGAAGTCGAGCTGTTCGCTGAACACTTCCGCGGCCGTCTGCAGGTTCACCTGCGACAGGATGGAGCGCACGGTCTTGTCATGCTCCAACGGCAGGCCGTCGCGGAAGGTGCCGCGCACGATGTTGTCCTTCTTCGAAGGCAGGAGCGCACGCGCACCATCGGGCGAGATCACCACCTGGCTCAGGTAGTTGGGCACGCCGCGCGAGGCGGCCTCGGTGTCGACCGTGGTCGTGTCGACCGCCAGCGCGATGGGCGTGGCGGCGCTGAAGCTCTGCAGGTTCACCTTGTGCAGTTGCCCGCCCGTCATCTTCGACTTGAAGCGCGTCACGTAGGCCGATTGCGAGCTCGCATCGACCGCGATGCCGCGCACGCTGCCTTCCAGGGCGAGCGTGCCCGTGGCGGCGCCGGTCGTCGGGTCGAAGCTGACCAGGGCCGACTTGCTTTCCAGCGTCAGCAGGCCCTTGGTGCCGTTGGGCGTGAAGACGACGCCGTACGGGCCGCTGCCGTAGGCCAGCGGCACCGTCGTCGACAGCGTGCCGTCGGCGGCGTTGAGCGCCACCAGCTTGTCCTCGCCCTGCACCGTGACCCAGATGCGGCCGTCCGGGCCCACGGCCAGCGTCTTGGGCTCATCCCCCACGCGCACTTCCCAGCGCTTGGCGAAGGTCTGCGCGTCGATGGCGGCCACCGTGCCGCTGTCGGGGTTCACCGAGTACACCGCGTTCGCATCGCCCGCGATGTTGGTCGTGTGCGTCGGCGCCGCCGCCGTGACGGGCGCGATCACCGTGAGGTTGTAGGTGTAGAAGGTCTCCTGGCCATTCGCGGCCTTGACCGTCAGCGTCACGGTGTAGTGGCCGGGGCTGCTGTAGGTGTGCGTGACGCCGGGCTGCGAGGCGTACGCGCTCTGCGTGCCGTCGCCGAAGTTCCAGCGGAACTGCGCGCCGGTGGCACCCAGCGTGGCCGGGTTGAAGTTCAGCTGGCCGTTGACGATCTTCGGTGCGCCCACGATGCCGGGATCGCCTATCACGGCCTGCGCCCGCAGCGCCGCCACGTCGGTGTCGCCGAGCACGCGGCCATACACGCGCACCTCGGCCAGCGTGCCCTTGAAGAGCGCCGCATTGCCCTGGATCTGCCCCAGCAGCTGGAACTTGGTCGACAGGCCCTTGGTGCCGGTGGGGCCGGTCGACGTGGTCTTCACGCCGTCGACGTACACCGCCTGCGCGCCCGAGGCCGCGTCGCGCGTGAGCACCACGTGGTGCCAGTTGCCGTCGTTCACGGCGCTTTGCGAGCGCGTGCCGGCGTGGTCGCCCACCGACAGCTTGATGTTGCCGGTGCTGTCGAGCCAGCCCCAGAACACGTCGTCGACGCCCGGCGACTGGTCGCGTCCGAAGATGCCGGGCGCGGTCCACGAGTTGGCGCCGCCGGCTTGCGTGGTCTTCATGTAGAAGCTCAGCGAGGCGGTGCCGCCCAGCGTGGTGGACACGCTGTCGTTCTTCAGTTGCACGCCCGTGGTGCGGTTGGCGAAGTTCAGGCCGATGCTCTCGAAGGCATCGCCGCTGGCGGGCGTACCGTTGTTGGCGCTGATCTGGTCACCCAGGTTGCCGGTCAGCGCCCAGTGGTGCATCAGGTTGATGTCGTTGGCGTTGCCGGTGTTGAAGGTGGAGCGATAGTCGGCCGCAATGGCATTGCCCGCATAGTCCTTCAGGCCGTTGGCGGGCAGGAACACTTCATAGCTCGTGCCCGGCTGCAGCGGCTGCGCGGGGTGGAAGTTGACGATGCCCAATTGCACGCTGTAGGTGCCCGCCAGCGTGTTGCCGCCCACCGCGCGCACGATGAAGGTGTTGGCGTTCACGCTCTCCGGCAGGATGCTGTCGGTCATGCCCAGGCCGATGCGCGAGGTGAGGGCCTGCTGCTTCGCACCATTCACGGGCGAGACCTGCTTCACTTCGGGCTTGGTGGTGTCGGGGTCCACCGCATGCACGATGAAGCCGCTGCCCGAGCCGTGGTCGTTGCCGACGTAGATCAGGTTGCCGAACGGCGACACCTGGCCATGGTCGGAGCTCGAGAAATCGGGATGCGTCGTTGCGAACAGTCCGCCGCGCCCGACTTCGACGTGGTTGAGCGGGTTGCTCACATCGACCTTGTGGATGTAGTTCTGCGCGCCCTGGAACACGAAGTTGTCCTGCGTGCTGCAGTACAGCTGCTGGTTGATCACCAGCCGGTTGTCCTCGGCCACGAAGCGCGAGCGGTCGCTCAGGTCGTAGCCGTACATCTTGCCGCCGCTCTCCTGCGCCGAGGCGTAGACCTTCTTGCCGTCGAAGCAGGTGGAGTAGTAGCTGGCGGTGGACCCGGAGACGGTGTCGAGCACCTTGGGATTCAGCGGGTCCGAGATGTCCAGGCTGGCGAAGCCGCTGGTGTTGGTCATGGACGTCAGCACCATGTGGTTGCCCATGGTGAAGATCGGCCCCACGCGAAAGCCGCCGAGCTCGCCCGTCGGTATCGGGTTGGGCTTGCCGGCGCCACGGTTCGCGAGCACTGCGTTCGCGGGGTCGGTGGCGTCGATGACGAACACGCCCTGCTCCGCCGCCGCCACGTACAGGTAGGGCGCCTGCCACCAGAGCTGCCAGCTCACGTTGTTGTAGTCGCCCTTGTTGACGTTGGGCAACACCAGCTTCTTCACTTGCTTGACATCGTTGATGTCGGTGAAGTCCCAGAACTCGATGCCGAAGACGCTGGGCACAGCGACGTACTGCTTGCCGCCGATGCTGGCGATGCCGATGGAATGCGGCTCCCTCAGTTCCTTGGTGCGGCCGTCCGGCTCGTAGATGCGCTTGACGAGCCGCAGGTTGCGCGGATCGGAGACGTCGTAGAGCAGGAAGCCACCGGGGCCCAGGCCGCCATCGGGCGTGAACGTCGTCAGGAAGTAGCCGTTGATCATGAGGCCCACGTTCTGGCCGTAGTGGTACTTGGTGTACCCGGCGGTGGGGTGCGTCACGCTGCCCCCGGGGATCTTCGGCACGTCGGCGCCGGTGCCGGCCCCGACGCCGGTGTCGACCTCCTCCTTGATCATCGAGATGGGCTTGAACAGCTCGGCCTGCGTGTAGGTCAGGTTGCCCAGTCCGGGTCCTTGCAGCGGCAAGGGATCGGCCACCAGGTCAGCGGCCGCGGAGGCCATGCTGGAGGCAGCCTTCCTGATCGTGTCGAGGGGGTTCACCCCGGTGATCGCCGCATGCGTCAGCAACGCACAGCCGAACAGAAAACCTACCGCAAGAACTTTCTTGGTGCTCATTTTCATCCTCGCAAATTCGATCGGACGCCATCTTTCGGTGGGAAAAGATTCGACCGGAATCTAGCAGCGGATGCGTGCGCGAACGGCATTGAATTTCGAAGGGAGGGTTCGAATATTTAGATCATTGCTCAGGGTAAATGGTGATGTTTTGGCATAGGTTGTGCTTCAAAGTTCGGGCCTGAAAAAAGTGAATTCATTGCCCACCGATCGCCCATGAAGGAACACCCCATGTCTCACGCCGGTCTTGTTGTCCAGCGCCTGCCTCGTCTGTCCAAGCGCAGCCTGCTGGGCGCTTCGCTGCTCGCCATGCTGTGCACCACGCTGCCCCACCCTCCAGCGCATGCGCAAAGCCCGCGCAACTTCGCCACGCTGGCGATGGTGGCCGAGCCGCAGACGCTCGACCCGATGGCCTCCACGGCCGACCTGGTCGGAACCATCATGCAGCACGTGTACGAGACGCTGTACACCTTCGATGCCAAGTGGAACGTGGTGCCGATGCTGGCCGAGGGCATGCCCAAGATCTCGGCCGACGGCAAGACCTACGCCATCACGCTGCGCAAGGGCGTGGCGCTGCACAACGGGCGCGAGCTCACGGCCGACGACGTGGTCGCCAGCCTGCAGCGCTGGATGGACCAGTCGCCGCGCGGCAAGGCCGTGGGCAAGGAGATCGAGAGCCTCAAGGCCAAGGGTCCGCTGGGCGTGGAGATCGTGCTGAAGGCGCCGTATGCGCCGCTGCTGTCGCAGCTGGCGCTGCCCAGCAATGGCACCGCCGCGATGATGGCCAAGGAATCGATGGCCTCGCCGCTCAAGGACTTCGTCGGCACCGGCCCCTACAAGTTCAAGGAGCGCCGCCCCGACCAGTTCGTGCTGCTCTCGCGCTTCGACAAGTACGCCGCGCGCAAAGAGCCCGCGAGCGGCTATGGCGGCAAGCGCGAAGCGGTCATCGAAGAACTGCGCTTCGTGCCCGTGCCCAACGCCAGCACGCGCGTCGAAGGTGCACTCGCGGGCCAGTACGACTTTGCCGACCTGCTGCCGGTGGAAGCGCTGCCGCGCCTGGAGAAGGCCAGTGGCAAGACGCTGCCGATCATCACGCCCGCTTTCGGTTTTCCGCTGGTGGTCTTCAACACCAAGGAAGGTCCGCTCGCCAGCCAGGCCGTGCGCCAGGCCCTGCAGACGGCGATGGGCCAGGGCGAGATGCTCGCGGCCGGCTTCGGCGACACGCGCTTCTTCACCGCGGAAGCAAACCACTTTCCCAAGAGTTCGCCGTTCTACTCGGCCGCGGGCGCCGACCAGTACAACCAGCGCAACGCCACCAAGGCGAAAGACGCCGCGACCAAGGCCGGCTACAAGGGCGAGCCGATCCGCGTGCTCACCAGCCGCCAGTACGACTTCCACTACAACATGTCGCTCTTGATGGCCGAGCAGCTCAAGCGCGCCGGCTTCAAGGTCGACCTCAACGTGGTCGACTGGGCCACGCTCACCCAGCGCCGCAACGACCCGCGGCTGTGGGAAATCTTCATCACCCATTCGGGGCTGTTCCCCGAGCCCATGCTGTCTCCACCTCAACTGGGCGACGGTGCACCAGGCTGGTGGGACTCGCCCGCCAAGAAGGCCTCGCTCAGTGCCTTCAACACCGAGAGCGATCCTGCCAAGCGTGGCGCGCTGTGGGGCAAGGTGCAGCAGGTGGTGTACGACGAGGTGCCGTACATCAGCGTCGGCAAGTTCAACGCCCTCTCGGCCAAGAGCCTGGCGCTGGACAACTACCAACCCACGAACTGGCCCTTCTTCTGGAATGTGAAGATCAAGTAGGAGGCGCGCTTGTTCCGTTTCATTGCCTCGCGCTTCGCCGGCATGCTCATCGTGCTGGCGCTGGTGGCCGTGCTGGTCTTCGTGCTCACGCGCGCCGCCTCGGGCGACCCCATCTCCGTGCTGCTGGGCGACCAGGCCACCGCCGCCGACATCGCCCGCGTGCAGAAGGACTACGGCCTGGACAAACCCCTGCCCGTGCAGTTCGGCTACTGGCTGCGCGAAGTGCTGCAGGGCAACCTGGGCACCTCGATCTTCCTGCAGCGCCCGGTCACGCAGGCGCTGTGGGAGCGCGCCGAGCCCACCACCTTGCTGGCCCTGCTGGCGGTTGCCATCGCGGCCCTCATCGGCGTGCCCTGCGGCATCGTCTCGGCCGTGTTCCGCGGCCGCGTGGTCGACCAGTTCTTCACCGGCATCGCGATGCTGGGCGCCAGCATCCCCAGCTTCTGGCTGGGCATCGTGCTGATCCAGATCTTCGCGGTGTCCTTCGGGTGGTTCCCGGTGTCGGGGTACGGCGCGCCCGATGCACCCTTCGCCGAGCGGCTGCATGCGCTGGTGCTGCCCGCCACCGTGCTGGGCCTGCTGAACTCCGCGCTCATCATCCGTTTCACGCGCGCCTCGATGCTCGACGTGCTGGGCGAGGACTACGTGCGCACCGCGCGCTCCAAGGGCCTGAGCGAGAAGGTCGTCGTGCTCAAGCACGCGCTGCGCAATGCGCTGGTGCCCATCGTCACGGTGATCGGCCTCACGGTCGCACTCATGATCGGCGGCGCCGTCATCACCGAGACCGTGTTCGGCCTGCCCGGCGTGGGCAACCTCGTGGTCAACGCCGTGCTGCGGCGCGACTACCCGGTCATTCAAGGTGCGCTGCTCGTGATTGCCGCGATCTACGTGCTCATCAATTTCTCGATCGACCTGCTGTATGCCGTCGTCGATCCGCGCGTGAAGGTCTGAACGATGCGCATGCCTCGAATGCTCCGCCAGCTGATGCACCGCCGCATCGTGATGGTCTCCGCCCTGGTGCTGCTGGTGATTGCCGTGCTCGCTGTCGGTGCGCCGCTTTTCGCGTCCGCCGATCCCAACGACACAGCGGTGCTGCAGCGCCTGAAGGCGCCCAGTGCCGAACACCTGCTCGGAACCGACGAACTCGGGCGCGACATGTATGCGCGCATCGTGCACGGCGCACGCTACTCGCTGGCCATTGCGGCACTCACCGCACTGGGCGCGGTCATCGCCGGCACCGTGCTGGGCCTCATGGCCGGGTTCTTCCGCCGCCTCGATGCACCCCTGATGCGCGTGGTCGACGCCATGATGTCCTTCCCCGACATCCTGCTGGCCATCGCGCTGGTGGCCATCCTGGGACCGTCGCTGATGAACACCGTGCTCGCGCTGGTGCTGGTCTACACACCCCGCGTGGCGCGGGTGGTGCGGGCCTCGACCTTGGTGGTGCGCGAACTGCTGTTCGTCGAAGCCGTGCGCGCTTTGGGCGTGCGCACCTCGCGCATCCTGTGGCGCCACATCCTGCCGAACCTGATGTCGCCGATCCTCGTGCAGGTGTCGTTCATCTTTGCCTACGCGATCCTGGCCGAGGCGGGCCTCTCGTTCCTGGGCGTGGGCGTGCCGCCCGAGATCCCCACCTGGGGCACCATGGTCGCGGGCAGCCAGCAGTACGCGCACCAGGCTTTCTGGGTCGTGCTGTTCCCGGGGCTGGCGATCATCTTCACGGCGCTGTCGCTGCAACTGCTCGGTGACGGCGTGCGTGACCTGCTCGATCCGAAGCTCAAGAAGACCTCGTGATGAACACCGCGAACACCACCCCACGCCTCACGGTCACCAACCTGAGCACCAGCTTCCCCACTGAAGACGGATTGATCCGTTCAGTGGCCGACGTGAGCTTTGCCATCCAGCCCGGCAAGACCACCGCGCTGGTGGGCGAGTCGGGCTCGGGCAAGTCGGTCACCAGCCTCACGCTGATGCGCCTGTTGCCCAAGACCGCCAACGCGCAGGTCAGCGGATCGGCTTCCTTCGTCACCCGCGAAGGCAAGACGCTCGACCTGCTGCAGATCGGCGAGCGCGAGATGCGCTCGCTGCGCGGCAACCAGCTGTCGATGATCTTCCAGGAGCCCATGACCAGCCTGAACCCGGTGTTCACCATCGGCGAGCAGATTGCCGAGAGCGTGCGCCTGCACAAGGGGCTGGACCGCAAGGCGGCCTTGGCCCATGCGCTGCGCATGCTCGAGCTGGTGGAGATTCCGGCTGCGGCCCAACGCATCCACGAGTACCCGCACCAGCTCTCGGGCGGCATGCGCCAGCGCGTGATGATTGCGCTGGCCATGGCCTGCGACCCGACGCTCCTGATCGCCGACGAGCCCACCACCGCGCTGGACGTGACCATCCAGGCGCAGATCCTGGAGCTCATGCGCCGGCTGCAGGCCGAGACCGGCATGAGCATCCTGTTCATCACGCACAACCTGGGCGTGGTGGCGCACCATGCCGACGACGTGGTGGTCATGTACTCGGGCCGCGTGGTCGAGCGTGCGCCGGTGCGCCCGCTCTTTGCGCAGCCCGAGCATCCGTACACGCAGGGCCTGCTGGCCTGCCTGCCGGGCAAGGCGCGCCTGCCGGGGCAGCCCAAGCCCAAGCGTCTGTTCGCCATTCGCGGGCAGGTGTCGAGCCCGTTGGCGCCGCCGCCGGGCTGTGCTTTCGAGCCGCGCTGCGACCAGGCGTTACCCGAATGCCGCAGCGCCATGCCGCCGCTCATCGACATCCGGCAAGACCGTCAGGCGCGCTGCGTGCGCGTGCAGCCCGATGCCCAACTCGCGAGGGTCGCATGACCGCTGTTTCTGTTTCCTCTCCTCCTTCTTCCCCGCCCCTCATCGAAGTCCGAGGGCTTAAAAAATACTTCGGCAGCAGCGAGCGCCCTGTGCGCGCGGTGGACGACGTGTCCTTCGCGATCCACCCCGGCGAGACCCTCGGCCTGGTCGGCGAATCGGGCTCGGGCAAGAGCACCATCGGGCGCACCGTGCTGCGCCTGGTCGAGCGCACCGAGGGCCAGGTGCTGTACCGGGGCGACGACATCGGCGGTCTCGGGCGAGCGCATGCGCAAGCTGCGCAGCAAGCTGCAGATCATCTTCCAGGACCCGTACGCCAGCCTGAACCCGAAGATGCGCATCAGCGCCATCCTGGGCGAGGCGCTGTCCACGCACGGCCTGCACAAGGGCGCGGCCGCGCGCGACAAGCGCATCGCCGAGCTGCTGGAAACGGTGGGCCTGCGCCCCGAACACGCCAGCCGCTTCCCGCACGAGTTCTCGGGCGGCCAGCGCCAGCGCATCGGCGTGGCGCGCGCGCTGGCCGTGGAGCCCGAGTTCATCGTGGCCGACGAGCCGCTGTCGGCGCTGGACGTGTCGATTCAATCGCAGGTGATCAACCTGCTGGCGGACCTGCGCGAGCGCCTGGGCCTGACCATGCTCTTCATCTCGCACGACCTCGACGTGGTCGAGTATTTGTGCGACCGCGTGGTGGTGCTGTACTTGGGCAAGGTGATGGAAGTCGCCACCACCGAGGAGCTGTTCGCGAACCCCTTGCACCCCTATACCCAGGCGCTGCTGGCCGCGAGCCCGAAGCCTGATCCCGAGATGGCCACCGAGCGCATTGCCCTGAAGGGCGACATTCCCAGCCCGATCTCGCCGCCCTCGGGCTGCGTGTTCCGCACGCGCTGCCCGCATGCCATCGAGGCCTGTGCGCAGACGGTGCCGCCGCTCGAGGAGATTTCCGCAGGACACTACAGCGCCTGCATCCGCAAAGAACTGCTCTCCAACACCGCCGTTGCACGACCATGACCGACATTTCTTCCTCGACTCACGACTTCATCGACCCGCTGCTGAGCGACCGTTTCAAGGGCTACCCGCGCACCCAGCCGCCGCGCCTGCGCAGCGAGGTCGGCGCCGCCGGCTGGAACGTGCTGGCCGGCGACCTGCCGCTGCCGCTGGCCGTGCTCAAGCGCGAGGCGCTGGAACACAACCTCCAATGGATGCAGGCGCGCGTGCGCGAATGGGGCATCGACCTCGCACCGCACGGCAAGACCACCATGTCGCCGCAGCTGTTCCAGCGCCAGCTCGACGCCGGCGCCTGGGGCCTGACCTTTGCCACCGTCACGCAGCTGGCCGTGGGCGTGGCTGCCGGCGCGCGCCGCACGCTGATCGCCAACCAGGTCGTGAGCGACGAAGACCTCGCGGGCATCCAGCTGCTGCTGGCCGACCATGCGGACCTGCGCGTCGTCTTCCTCGTCGATTCGATTGCGCAGCTGGCGCTCGTCGAAGACTGGTCGAAGCGCCATCCCGCCAGCGTGCCTTTCGAAGTCATGCTCGAGATCGGCATCGACGGCGGACGTACCGGTTGCCGCACGCATGCGGAAGCGGTCGCCGTGGCCAGTGCGGTGCGTGCCAGCAGCGCTGCGAAGCTGGTGGGCATCGAGAGCTACGAAGGCCTGAATGCCACCGGGTCCACCGAACAGGACACCGCCTTCGCCAAGGCCCTGATGGACCGGATCGAAGCCGTGGCCCGCCACTGCGACACGCAGCAGCTCTTCGAGACCAACGAGGTGCTGGTCTCGGCCGGTGGCTCGGCCATCTTCGATCTCGTGGCCGGGCGCCTCAAGCCTGCCCTGGGTTCGCCGGTGCGTGGCCTGCTGCGCTCGGGCTGCTACGTCACGCACGACCATGGCTTCTACAAGCGCATGGTGAATGTGGCGGATGAGCGCATGGGTTGCGAGTGCGGCGAAGGGCTGACGCCGGCGATGGAGGTCTGGGCCAACGTGCAGTCGCGGCCCGAGCCCGGCCTGGCGATCCTTTCAGTCGGCAAGCGCGATGTCTCTTTCGACATGTCGATGCCCATTCCCATTGCGCTCGCAGCACGCGGTGCATTGCAGTCGCATGCGGTGCCCGCCAGCTGGAAGATCACGGCACTGAACGACCAGCATGCTTACCTGCGCTGGGACGCGAATGACGAAGCGCAGGCACCTGTCGTCGGCGACCGTGTCGGCCTTGGCATCTCGCACCCCTGCACCACCTTCGACAAGTGGCACTGGATGCCCGTGGTCGAGAACGACTACCGCGTGAGCGATGCGGTCGTGATTCACTTCTAAGCAAGACAACGCCTTCCCCATGAACACACAGAAGAACAGCGCGACGCTGCTCGAAGGCGGCCTCGTGGTCGACGGCTCGGGCGGCCCCTCGTGGCCCGGCGACGTGCTGCTGCAGGGTGACCGCATCCTGGCGCTGGGCGAAGGCCTGCGCACGCGCCTGCCTGCAGGGTTGAACATCGCCGACGTCGACGTGGTCGACTGCCGCGGCAAGGTGATCGCGCCCGGCTTCATCGACGCGCACACGCACGACGACGCCATCGTGCTGCGCGATCCGTTGTGCCTGCCCAAGGTGTCGCAGGGCATCACGACGGTGGTCACGGGCAACTGCGGCATCTCGCTCGCGCCGTACCGCACGCCGCAGTCGAAGCCGCCGCTCACGCTGCTGGGCGCCGACTCGTTCAAGCACGCGACCATGGCCGAGTACCGCGCCGCGGTCGATGCGACGCAGCCTGCGCTCAATGTGGCCGCGCTGGTCGGTCACACCACGCTGCGCTTCGCGGCGATGCAGACGCTCGACCGCCCGGCGAACGGCGATGAACTGGCACACATGGCCGCACTGCTCGACGACTGCATGGCCGCCGGCGCGCACGGCCTGTCATCGGGCCTTTTCTATGAAGAAGCCTTTGCCGCGCCGGCCGAGGAGGTCACCGCGCTCGCGCGCGTCGTGGCGCGCCATGGCGGCGTCTACGCCACGCACCTGCGCAGCGAGATGCAGCAGATCATCGAGGCGATGCACGAGGCCGGTGAGTCGGCGTTCGAGGCCGGCGTGCCCTTGATCATCTCGCACCACAAGTGCGCAAGCCCCGCCAACTGGGGCCGCACCAAGGAGACCCTGCCGCTGATCGATGCCCTGTCGCAGCGCCAGGAGATCGCGATGGACGTCTACCCCTACGTGGCCGGTTCCACCGTATTGCGCGAGGACATGGTGGACGGCGTCATCGACGTGCTGCTGACCTGGTCCGAGCCCCACCCGGAGATGACCGGGCGCCTGATCTCCGACATCGCGCGCGAATGGGGCACGACGGAGAAGGAGGCCAGCCTGCGCCTGAAGCCCGGCGGTGCGTGCTATTTCCTGATGCAGGAAGAAGACGTGGAGCGCGTCATCGCGCATCCGCGCTGCATGATCGGCAGCGACGGCCTGCCGCACGACCGGCATCCGCACCCGCGGCTGTGGGGTGCGTTTCCGCGCGTGTTCGCGCGCTACTGGCGCCAGCGCAAGCTGTTCACGCTGGAGCAGGCGGTGCACAAGATGACGGGCATGACGGCGCGCAACCTGCGCATCGCGGACCGCGGCCTGCTGCGCGTCGGCACGATGGCAGACGTGGTGGTGTTCGACCCCGAGACCATCACCGACACCGCGACCTACGACCAGCCGCTGGGCGTGAGCGAAGGGATCGAACGCGTGTTCGTGAACGGCGTGCTCGCGTACCGCGGTGCGAACGAGGCGCGGGTGCTCGCGCGCGCGGGGCGCATGCTGACACGGCAGCCACGCGCCGCGAACTGAACATCGCCGCGCCCCGTCCCTGCCATCCCGTAGAGTGCACGCATGATCGAATCCACAACCCTTCGGTACTTCTACGAGGTCGCGGCCTTCGGCTCGGTACGCGTGGCGGCGGAAAAGCTCTTCGTCGCCCAGAGCGCCGTGAGCCGGCAGATCGCGCTGCTGGAAGACGAACTGGGCGTGCCCGTCTTCGAGCGCCATGCACGGGGCATGGCACTGACCGCGGCCGGCGAACTGCTGCTGCGCTATGCGCAGGACAACAAGACGCAGCTGGCCGACCTGAAGGGCCAGATCCACGAGTACGAGACGCTGGCCAAGGGCCACGTGCGGGTGGGGTGCGTGGAAGGCATCCTGCACGGGCTGCTCACCAGCTTCATGCCGAACTTCATCCGCACGCACCCGGGCATCACCTTCTCGCTCGATCTCATGGGGTCGCATGCGGTGGGCGAGTCGGTGGCGGAGCACAAGTACGACCTGGGCATTCTGTTCGGCGCCTCGCCGCGCCCCGACCTCATCGAGCTGCAGAAGATCGAGCAGCCCCTGTGCGTGATCGCTTCGACGCAGCACCCGCTCGCACAACAGCGCAGCTGCTCGCTCGCGGAAGTCGCCGACGCGCCCCTGGCGTTGCCCGACCGTTCTTTCGGCCTGCGCCAGCTGGTCGACCGCGTCAGCTCCAAAGGCAAGTTCAAACTGAACATCGCGGTCGAGACGAATTCGCTGTCCTTCGCGAGCCGGCTGGTCGCGGAGTCAGACCTCATCACCTTCCAGCCGAGCGACGTGGTCGCGCCGCTGATCGAGGCCGGCAAGGTGGTGGCCATTCCGCTCACCGATGCGTCGCTGCGCTCGGCGCGCGCCACGCTGGTGGCGAGCTATTCCCGGCGGCTGTCGCTTGCGGCCAATCACCTGTCGCAGTCGCTGATCGCCTACATGCAGGGGTGGCAGCGGCCCGTGAAGCCGGGGCGCGCCACCGCCGCTCGCACGCCCGCCAGGGGAAAGCCGGAATAGTTCCGGCGCGCGGGATCGTCGGCATCGAAAGGTTCAACCCGGCAGCGTGACCGTGATCATCTTGATCTCGGTCATCGCCTCCAGCGTGTGCATGCCGCCCAGCCGGCCGATGCCGCTTTTCTTGCCAGAGCCGCCGCCGAAGGGCAGGTGGATTTCCCACCAGGTGGTGCCCGCGTTGATGTTGACGATGCCGGCGGGAATCGCCTTGGCCATGGCGATGCCGCGGCCGATGTCTTGCGTGAAGACGCCCACCGAGAGTCCGTAATCGTTCTGCAGGGCCATCTCCAAGGCTTGCGCTTCGTCCTGGAAGGCGATGACCGGCACGACGGGGCCGAAGGTTTCTTCGCGGCACAGCCGCATGGCGGGCGTGACGTCGCGCACCACGGTCGGCTCGAAGAAGAGGTCGCTGCCCAGGTCCGGACGCGCCCGGCCGCCGCACAGCACGCGCGCACCCTGTTCAACGGCGTCGTCCACATGCGCGCGCACCTTGGCCGCCACCTGGGCGTTGTTGAGCGGCCCCATGGTCGTCGCGGGATGCAAGGGATCGCCCAGCACCTGCTCGGCGGCCTTGGCGACCAGCTTGTCGCAGAGGCGGTCGATCACGCTGGCATGGGCCAGCACGCACCCTGTCGCCGCGCACACCTGCCCGGCATTGAAGAACGCGCCGCCTGCCGCTGCAGCGGCTGCCGCATCGAGGTCGGCGTCCTCGAAAACGATCAGGGGGCCATTGCCGCCGAGCTCGAGCAGCAGGGGCTTTCCGGCGCCTCGCTCGGCGATGCGCTGGCCCGTCGCGGTGCTGCCGGTGAAGGCGATGGCGGTCACGTCCGGGTGCACCACCACCGCATCGCCCACGGTCGCGCCCTCGCCGATCACCAGGTTGAGAACGCCAGCGGGCAGGCCGGCCTTTTCGATGACTGCCATCAGCGCGCAGGCCACGAGCGCGGTGGACGGCGCGGGCACCCAGACGAGGGTGTTGCCGGTGGCGATGCCGGGGGCGAGGTATTCCACCGGAATGTTGACCGGGAAGTTCCAGGGCGTGATGACGCCATACACGCCGCGCGGCTGCCGCAGGGTCATGACGAGCTTGCCCGGGTCTTCCGCCGGCAGCGTCTTGCCGCCCATCTGCTTGACGAGTTCGGCGGCGAGCCGGAAGCCGTCGGCAGCCTTGGCGACCTCGCCCATCGCCTCGGCCAGGACCTTGCCCTGCTCGCACGACAGCGTGTGCGCGAGGGCCTCGCGCGCGGCATCGATCTCGGCCGCGATCGCCATGCACATCGCGGCGCGTTCGAACACAGGCGTAGCAGCCCACGCCTTGGCCGCGGCCTTGGCGGCGGCGACCGCCGCGTTCGCCGTCTCGCGGCCCGAACGGGGCACCGTGGCGAGGGTTTCGCCGCTGGCCGGGTTGACCACCGGCAGGGTGTCGACGGTGGTCGACCAGCGCCCGCCGATGTGGTTGCCCGTTTCGACTTCGGACATGCAGTGGTTGCGCATGGCCTAGCCGTACGAATACGCGATCGACGCGGCGTGGCGCTGGCCCTCGCTGCCGCTGGCCCGCGCGTCCACGCTGGACGCGGACGGCCTGTACCCGGCCGGCGCCGGGGCCGCGACACCCACATGGCGCTCGGTCTGCGCATCGAAGCAATGGGTCGATGCGGCCTCGCGGACCTGCAGGTGCACGAGGTCGCCGGGCTTGAGGGCCACGCGGTCGTGCACGGACACGCACCAGGGCGTCTCGCTGCCCGCCACGGTGCCGTAGATCTGCGTCTTGTCGCCCGTCGACTCCGTGAGGATCACGCGCAACGCCAGGCCTTCCGGGGCCAACTGCAGGTGCTCGGGTCGCAACCCGAGCAGCACGTGCTGTCCATCGGCCAGCAGCGGCGTGCACCCGGACGTGGGCAGGTCCCAGCTCTGGCCGTCGGGCAGCGCGAGCCAGGTGCGGCCGTGTGCGCGATGCACCTGCCCCTGCGTGAAGTTCATGGCGGGCGAGCCGATGAAGCCCGCCACGAAGCGGTTGACCGGGCGGTCGTAGAGCTCGAGCGGCGCACCGACCTGCTCCACCCGGCCCGCGCGCATCACGACGATGCGGTCGGCCATGGTCATGGCTTCCACCTGGTCGTGCGTAACGTAGACCATGGTGTTGCCCAGGCGCTGGTGCAGGGCCTTGATCTCGGCGCGCATCTGCACGCGCAACTGCGCATCCAGGTTGGACAGCGGCTCGTCGAAGAGGAACAGCGCGGGCTCGCGCACCACGGCGCGGCCCATGGCGACGCGCTGGCGCTGTCCGCCCGAGAGCGCGCGCGGCAGGCGGTCCAGGTACGGCGTGAGGTTGAGCAGGCTGGCGGCCTTTTCGATGCGCGGGCGGAAGTCGCTTTCGGCCTCGCCGCGCGTGCGCGGGCCGAAGGCGATGTTCTCGTAGACCGACAGGTGCGGGTAGAGCGCATAGCTCTGGAACACCATCGAGATGTTGCGCTTTTGCGGCGACAGGTCGTTGGCGCGTGCGCCGCCGATGCGCAGCTCGCCGCCGCTGATGGGCTCCAGCCCCGCGATCATGCGCAGCAGCGTCGACTTGCCGCAGCCCGAGGGGCCGACGAGCACGACGAACTCGCCGTGGGCAATGTCCAGGTCGATGCCGTGCACGACGGGCACGCCCGCGAAATCCTTGCGCAGTTGCTTGAGTTGAACCTGAGCCATGGGGTCTCCTTGTCTTTGTGGAAGTGAATCGCTGGCTCAGTAGTCTTCGACGGTGATTTCACGGGCCATCGGCAGGATGCCCGCCATGAGGCCCGCGTCCACCGGCAACGCCACGCCGGTGATGACGCGCGCGGCAGGCGACGCCAGGAACAGCACGGCATCGGCCACGTCGTCGGGTGTCGCGAAGTCGCCCAGCGGGTACCACTTCTTCAGCTGCTCGAACACCTGCGGGTTCTTGTCGGCGCGCGCCTGCCAGGCGGGCGTCTTGACGGTGCCGGGCAGCACGATGTTGGCGCGGATGCCGTAGGCGCCCAGCTCCATGGCGAGCGAGCGGGTGTAGCTGACCAAGGCGGCCTTGGCCGCGCTGTAGGCCGGGTGGCCGAGCGTGGTCAGCGCGTTGACCGAGCCGATCAGCACCAACTGCCCGCTGCGGCGCTCGACCATGGCGTGGCGCACCGCCTCCACGCAATGGAACGCGCCATTCAGGTTGAGCTGGATGTCGGCCTGCCAGTCCTGCGGCGTGGTCTTGCGCACCGTCGGCCCGCGCGCCGCTCCCACGTTCGACACCAGCACGTCCACCGGGCCGACAGCCGCTACGGCCGTGGCCACCTTGTCGCACAGGCCTGCGCAGTCGGTGACGTCCGCCACCAAAGGATGCAGCCGCGCCAGGTCGTCGGCGCTCACGCCCTGCCCGGCCAACACGGCCGCCAGGCCTTCCAGCGCGCCCGCGTCGTGGTCCAGCGCGATCAGCCGGTCGCCCGCCTGCAGCACGCGGCGGCACAGGGCCTGGCCGATGCCGCCCGCGGCGCCCGTAACCAGCGTCACGCGCCGGGACGGCGCGTGGGGATGAACCGGAGACGGAGTCGAAATTGATGTGTCCACGCAATGCGCCCTGTGAATTGCCAATACCTCTCCCGACCGGGCGGCAATGAATTACCGCGCGCAATTCGAGCTCGAATTTTGAAGCGTACAGGACGCCGCCGGAATTTGGCCTTCAATATTTCGCAGGCAGGGTTCTGTTTTTTAGAAATCGAGGGTTAGCTCTATCTATGGCGCCATTCGGCCGACTCGTAAGATAAAAAAGCGAAAGCATTGATCGCAGCAGATCCCGACGTGTATTCAATTAATTTTCAATCACTTCACGAGGAATTAAATATGAAAAAACGAAATACAACTCTATTGGCAGGCGCAATTCTTCTGGGTCTTTCCTCCCTCACGGCCCAGGCAGGAAATATCCGCATCGCCATGTCCAGCTACAGCAACAACACGCGCCCCTGGCTGGAGGCGCTGGCCCGGGACTACGAGAAGGCCAACCCGGGAGACAAGGTCAAGGTCGAGGTGGGAAGCTGGGAGAACATGCAGCAGAAACTGCAGGCGGAAATCGCCAGCAACAACCCGCCCGACCTGGCCCACGTCGCGACCCGCTGGGTGGGCGATTTCGTGAACGACGGCCTGGTGGAGCCGGTCGACAATTACGCCAATGCGGCGTTCAAGGACCAATTCATTCCGGCCTTCCTGAAAGCCGGCAATATCAATGGCAAGCCTTATGCGCTGCCTATTGCAGCCAGCGTGCGCGCCATGTTCTATAACAAGGACATGCTGAGCAAGGCAGGCTTTCCCAATGGCCCCAAGACCTGGGACGACGTGATTGCCGCCGCGAAAAAGATCAAGGCCACGGGCGCCTACGGCTATGGCATCCAGGGCAAGGACCTGGATACCGACACTTATTTCTACTACGCGTTGTGGAGCATGGGCGGCGACGTGCTGGATGCGGGCAACAAGGCCGCCTTCAATTCGCCGACCGGCGTGAAAGCCGCCACGCTCTACAAAAGCATGATCGACCAGGGCCTGACCGAGCCCGGCGTGGCCGGCAACACGCGCTACGACCTGCACAACCTGTTCAAGCAGGGGCGCCTGGGCATGGTCATTTCGCTGCCGCCGCTGGCCAAGGAAATCGCCAAGGACGCGCCGCAACTGAAATACGGCATCACCGGCGTGCCCAATGGCGGCAAGGACATCACCTTCGGCGTGACCGACTCGATCATGATGTTCAAGACCTCGAAGAACAAGGAAACCGCCCAGAAATTCCTGAACTTCATGTTCTCGAAAACCGCGCGGCTGAAGTTCGACCAGGGCGAAGGCTTCATGCCGGTGACGCGCGAGGTGGCCAACGACCCCGTGTTCAAGGACGACCCGGTGCTGTCCGAGTTCGTGACCCTGCTGCCCAACGCGCGCTTCGCCCCGCTGGTCGCCGGCTGGGAAGACTCGGCGCAGGCCGTCACCAACGCGCTGCAGGCCATCTACCAGGGCAAGGCGGAACCGAAGGCGGCGCTGGACAAGGCCGCGGCCGAAGCCAACACCAAGCTCAACAAGAAGTAAGCCAGCAAGCCCCGGGGCGCAGCCGCCGGGCTGCGCCAGCTTTCCGCGTGTCGCACCACGTCTATCCGATCGAATTGCCCTATGCAGAATCCTGTTCGAGGCCCTGCCCTGGCTTGGGGGCTGATTGCGCCGAGCCTGTTGCTCACCCTCTTCATCCTGGCCTACCCGCTGTCCACCCTGGTGTTCCAGTCGGTGCACGACATCTCGCGCTTCGGCCTGCTGCGGGCCTTCAACGGCCTGGACAACTTTCGCACCGTGTTCACCGATCCGGTGTTCGTCCACGTGGTGTGGCGCACGGTGCAATGGACGGTGTGCGTGGTCGGCGGCGCGGTGCTGTGCGCTGTGCCGATCGCGCTCATCCTGCAGCAGGATTTCTATGGCCGGGGCGTGGCGCGCACGATCGTGATGCTGCCCTGGGCGGTGTCGCTGACCATGACCGCCATCGTCTGGACCTGGTCGTTCA
This sequence comes from Variovorax sp. KBS0712, assembly GCF_006323185.2. NCBI lineage: Bacteria > Pseudomonadati > Pseudomonadota > Betaproteobacteria > Burkholderiales > Comamonadaceae > Variovorax > Variovorax sp. KBS0712. The sequence goes on from NZ_VCCD02000002.1 coordinate 707,015, forward strand.
ATGGCCAGTACGGCATGGTCAATGCGAGCCTCGCGATGGTCGGGATCATCCAGGAGCCGATCAACTGGCTGGCCGATGGACAGCTCGCGTTCTGGGTCGAGGTGGGCGTGGGCATCCTGGTGTCCATTCCCTTCACCGTGACCATCTTCCTGGGCGGGCTGTCGTCGGTGTCGCAGGACATCTACGAGGCGGCCGGCATCGAGGGCGCGTCGCGCTGGCAGCAGTTTCGCCGGCTCACGCTGCCGCTGCTCAAGCCCTTCATCCACATGGCGATCGTGCTGAACGTGATCTACGTCTTCAACTCGTTCCCCATCATCTGGATCATGACGCAGGGCGGGCCGGACAACGCCACGCACATCCTCGTCACCTGGCTGTACCAGCTGGGCTTTCGCCTGGGCCGTCCCGGCGAGGCAGCCGCCATCTCGCTCGTGATGCTGGCCTTGCTGCTGGCCTTCACCGTGTTCTACCTGCGCCTGCAAAAGCGCCAGTCCGCGAAGGCCGCCGCATGATCCGCCCCGACAAACTCGTGCGCAGCCTCTGGTGCTGGCTGCTGCTCCTGCCGCTGGTGGTCGTGGTCATCTTTCCGCTCGCGGTGATGTTCTTCACGGCGCTCAAGCCGGCGTCCGAGATCTACGTCTATCCGGCGCGGTGGTTGCCCCAGCAGTGGCAGTGGAGCAACTTCTCCGCCATGTGGACCCAGACCGGGTTCGGGCGCGCGCTGCTGAACAGCCTGCTGGTGTCGCTCTCTGCCACGGTGCTGACGATTGCCGTGAGCGTGCCTTCCGCCTATGCGTTGGCGCGCCTGAAGTTTCGCGGCCAGGGCGGCTACCGGCAGTTTTTGCTCATCACGCAGATGATCTCGCCCGTGCTGCTGGTGGTGGGCCTGTTCAAGATGGCGGCCAGTCTGCCCTGGTTCGAGGGCGGCAACATGACCGACTCGCGCCTGTCCGTGGTGGTGGCCTATGGCGCCTTCGGCATTGCCTTCGCCGTCTGGATGATGACCTCGTACTTCGAGACCATTCCGCGCGACCTGGAAGAGTCGGCCTGGCTCGAAGGCTCGGGCCCGGTGCGCACGGTCTGCAAGGTGTTCCTGCCGCTGGCCTTGCCGGCCATGGCGGTCACGGCGCTGGTCACCTTCGTCAATGCCTGGAACGAGTTCGCGGTGGTCTACACGCTGATCCGCTCCACGGAAAAGCAGACGCTGACCGTGCTCGTCACCAACATGGTCGCGGGCCAGTACGTGGTGCAGTGGGAGCTGGTGATGGCCGCCGCCATCTGCGCCGTGGTCCCGGTCGCCATCCTGTTCGCGTGGATGCAGCGCTACATGGTGCAGGGCTTGACCGCAGGCTCGGTCAAATAGCGACCGCAGCGGCATCACAGCCCGCTGCTACCCGCTGCGCCCGCCCCCTTCGAATAATGCGGCGACGGCCGGCGCGCCCCCTGCGCCGGCCGGTTTCGCTACACCTCATCCGAAGGAGACAAACCCGATGGCTCGCAAGATCCTGATGCTCTGCGGCGACTACGCCGAAGACTACGAAACCATGGTGCCGTTCCAGACCCTGCTGGCCGTCGGCCACACCGTGCATGCGGTGGCGCCCGACAAGAAGGCCGGCGACTGGGTGCACACCGCCATCCACGACTTCGAGGGCGCGCAGACCTACAGCGAGAAGCCGGGCCACCGCTTCACGCTGAACGCCAGCTTCGACGAGGTGCGCCCCGAGGCCTACGACGCGCTCGTGATCCCCGGCGGCCGCGCGCCCGAGTACCTGCGCATGCACCCTCGCGTGGTCGAGATCGCGCGCCACTTCCTGGCCACCGACAAGCCGGTGGCCGCCGTCTGCCACGGCGCGCAACTGCTCGCGGCCACGGGCCTCATCAAGGGCCGCAAGGTGTCGGCCTACCCAGCCTGCCAGGTCGAGGTGGAACTGGCCGGCGCCGAGTACATGGGCATCCCGGTCGACCAGGCCGTGACCGACCGCAACCTCGTCACGGCACCGGCCTGGCCGGCGCATCCGGCGTGGCTGTCGCAGTTTTTGGTGGTGCTGGGCACGCGCATCGAACACTGATCGGACGAAAGTGCGTGGGCGGCGCTACAGTGCCGCGTCGCCCCGATTCATTCCGCCTCTCGAGGAGATGGCCCATGTGCGAAGTCTTCATCAGCGCCGATCCGCAAAGCTACGACGCGCGCACGCGCTCGGTGCGCCTGCACGGCGTGGTCACCAGCATCCGGCTCGAGAACCTGTTCTGGCAGGTGCTCGAAGAGATCGCGCAGCGCGACGGCATGGCGGTGGTGCAGCTCATCGAGCGGCTGTACGACGAGCTGGTGGCGGCGCGCGGCGAGGTCGGCAACTTCGCGTCGTTCCTGCGCGTGTGCGCGCTGCGCTACGAGGCGATGGTGGCGCAGGGGCGGATTCCGGCCGACACGTCGGTCGCGATCCGCTCGCTCGATGCGAACGCCGTGCTGCATGAACTGCCGCAGGGTTGGGGGCGGCCATCACCTGCGCAGCAGCCGGGAGAGGCCCGCGTGCACACGCTCCACGCCGCCGCGCGGCGGCATGCGTAGACGCCGCCCTTGCGCGCCCCTTCACGAGATCACCAGCGCATCTTCACGCCGACGCTCGCATTGACCCCGCTCTTGATGCGCGAGTCGCCGCCGGAGCCCGACCACAGCTTGCCCAGCTCCACATAGACGCTGGTGTTCTCGGCCACCTGTAGCGTGGCCCCCGCCGCCAGCTCGGTGCTGCTGCCGCCGGTGCGCGTCGCAATGTCGGTGAAGCCGGCCGGGCCGACGAAGCGGGTGACGTCGGTGCCGCGGCTGCTGCGGTGGAAATTGACCCGCACATAAGGCTGCAGCACCCCGGCGCTGGTGACGAACTCGCCCTTCACGCGCACGCCGGCGCGTGCCCGCCAGCCGTTGTGGCTGTTCTGCTGCACGAGGGCGCCGGAGATGCCCGTGTCGCCCAGGCTCACCCGCTGGTGCACCAATTGCACCTGCGGCTCGACGGTCCAGTTCTGCGCGATGGGAATCGACTGCCCCACCTCGATGGACGCCAGCAGGCTGTTGCCCTTGCCGCCCCGGGAGAAGCCCAGCGTGGGCCTGGCGGTGTAGCGGTGGCGCCCGGCCTGCAGCACGCCGTCGACGTACACGCCGCTGGCGTGCTTCCAGGTGGCATAGGCGCCCAGGTACTCGCTCTTCTGGTTGTTGCTGCCCACGCCGAGGTTCGCCAGGCCGCTGGCAAAGCCGTTCACGCGCATGTCTCCGTCGAGCTGGCCGACGTACACGCCCGCGTGCCAGTCGGGGTTGGCCCACAGGTCGGTGCCGGCCTGGAAGCCCGTGAGGCGCCCCTTGCTCGTGGGGCTCACGGTGCCGCCCTGCGCGATGGTGCGGTCGGTGCTGATGATGCGCCCCCACGCCTCGCGGTAGCCCTGCGTGGGCTTGGCCGGGTTTGCGCCCGCTACAAGGTCCTCGCCCATGCGCAGGCGCCTGTTGCCGAGCATCGCGAAGCTGGACTGGCGCAGCTGCTCGGGCAGCGCGGCGTACAGCGGCACTTCGGCGCGGTAGGTGGGCACGGCGAACACGGGCACGACGCCGGTGCCGCCAGTGCCCGAGCCGCCACCGCCGGCAGGCGGCGTGCCGGGCGGGACAGGCGTCACGGGTGTCACGGGCGCAGCGGTCGAGCGCAGGTACCAGTTCTCGCCCGCGCCGGTGGCATCGGCCGCATGCAGCCGGTACTCGTAGGCACCCGCATCGACATGCGTGCCGGCCAGCACGAACGCGCTCTTGGTCGTCTGCGCGGTGGTGGTCGCGCCGTTGAGGACGCTGATCACTTCGATGCCGTTGCCGGTGGTGAGCGCGCCCAGGCCGCCCAGGTTGGTGATCTGCACATTCGTCGTGCCGCTGGCGACGGCGGTGGCGCCGCTCAGAATGAGCCGGTCGCTCGCGCTCGCGCTGCCGCCCAGCGCGGTCCCCAGTCGCAACGTGCCGCCGTTGCCGACCCAGGGACCGTTGACGGTGAGCGTGGTGCCCGGCACCGCGCCCACCAACGAGACGGTGCCGCTGTGGGCCATCGACGCGAGGGTCTGGCTGTTGCCGGCCAGGTCGAGCGTCGCGCCGGTGGCCACGGTGAAGGGGCTCACGCTGCTGAGCACGTTGGCCGCGCCAGCGCGCAGGGTGCCCGCCGCGACGTTGGTGGCGCCCGAGTGGGTGTCGGCACCGCTGAGCGTCAGCACGCCCGCGCCGATCTTCACGAGATCGCTGGCGCCGGAGATCGCGCCGGTCCACGTCAGGGCGTTCCCGTTGGTGTCGATGGTGCCCGTGCCGCCCAGCAGCAAGGCGTTGCTGACGGTGAGGCCGCCGGCACCCGCGATGAGGCTGGCGGTGGCGCCCGCGCCGATCGAAATCGCGCCCGTCATCGACGAGCCGGTGTTCAGCGTGAGGCTGTTGGTGCCGCCCGTGAATGCGACCGCCGCAGCGCGCGTGACGCCGTCGCCGCCCAGGCCGCCCGAGATGGTTCCGCCGTTGGTCAGCGCGAGGTTCGCGCCCGTCACCCCGACGCCACCCACGCCGTTGGCACCGCTCGGTCCGCCGTTGCTGTTGACCCCGCCGACGCCGCCCGCCCCACCGGCGATGGTGCCGGTGTTGGCGACGGTTGCGCCCGCGCCGGTCGATGCGAGGCCCGCCCCGCCGTCGCCGCCAGCGCCCGGTGAACCGGTGCCGCCCGCACCGCCGCCGGCCGCGCCGCCCGCGCCCCCGGCACCGCCCGTGATCGCGCCGGAGTTGCCGACGGTGACGGCGACACCCGCCAACGTCGCGCCGATGCCCCCTGCGCCGCCACCGCCGCCCGAGGCGTTGGAACGGGCGGGCGCCAATTCGGCCCCGCCGGCACCGCCCGCACCGCCCGTGAGGGGACCGGTGTTGGTGAAGCTGAGCCCCGGGTTGGTCGCGTTCAGGTAGAACCCGCCGCCCCCGCTGCCGCCGCCACCGCCCTGCGAGAAGGCGTCGCCGCCCTTGCCGCCGGCGCCGCCCGTGGAAGATCCCGTGGCCGTGTAGCTGCCGAGCGGGCCGCTGAGGATCGAACCGTAGCCGCCCGCGCCGCCACCACCCGCTGCCCAGTACCCGTTGCCGCCCGCGCCACCGATGCCGCCGGTGTAGCTGTCGGACGAATTGGCCACGTTGTTGGCGATCGACATCCCCTGGAAGCCGCCGCCACCCCCGCCGCCATAGCCGTTGCCGTTGCCCGGGTCGCCGGTCTGCGCCTGGCCCGCGCCACCGGCGTCGCCCTGGAACGCACCGGGGCCGGTGGGCGTGCTGGCCGCGCCGGCCGCGCCACCGGTGCCCGGCGTGGCACCGCCGAAGCCGCCGATGCTGGCGTTGGCCCCCGCCGTGACGCCGCCCGGCGTGGACGATCCGCCCGCGCCGCCGAAGGCATTGACCGTGGTGTCGTTGAGCCCGCCGCTGCCGCCCGTGCCGTCGCTGCCGCCCGTGCCCGCGTTCAGCGACGCGTCACCGACCGGCTGGCCACCCGCACCGCCGGCCGCGAGCACCGGCACGACGCAGACCCACAGCGCCGCCGTTGCCGCCGCTGCAGCCACCGCGCGCACGCCGCCCCCGCTGCACGATCGCGCGTGGCCGCGCGCGATTTCCGGCGCGGCCACCCAGGTGCCGGCGGTGGGACTCCACAGGGTTCGGAAGATCTTGTTCATGACTCAACTCCCTCTTCGTTCACTGACTGAGCAGGTGGACCTCCGTGTGCAGCAGCAATGGCTTGCTCCTCCCCACGGCGACGATTTCGGATTTGCAAGTCAAAAATGTAAGAACGGGTGCCGGTTACGCGTATCCCTGCAAGGGGCTACCCTGAAACGGGGCGACCGGCCCCATACGGGGCCACTCCGCCTCTGTCAGGCCCTTCGGTAGACGGTCTACCCTGTCGCGTATCCATACGTAACATGTGACTTTTGGACAGCACAATCTCTCGCCCTGGGCGCAGCGCCCAAAAGAAAAGGCACCCTCGCGGGTGCCTTGTTCGTTGCGGATGCGCCCTGGGCGCGCGCTGTCAGTCCAGCGACACGTTCGCCTTGCGGATCACGTCGGTGAAACGCTTCGTTTCGGTCGCCACGAACTGGTCGAACTGCGGGCGCGTGGTGGGGAACGGCTCGTAGCCGAAGCTCTTGAACTTCTCCAGCACGTCGGGTTCGGCCAGGCCCTTCTCGATGTCGCGCTTGATCTTGTCGGTGACCGAAGCCGGCAGGCCCTTGGGCACGGCGATGGCGTTCCAGCCGATGACCTCGAAGCCCTTCGGGCCGCCCGATTCGCTCACGGTGGGCACGTCGGGGAAGGCGGCCACGCGCTGGGGCGCGGCAGCCGCCAGGAAGCGCAGCTTGTTGGCGCGCTGCAGCGGGCCGGCGGTGGCGCTGCTGCCCAGCGCAAAGGCCAGCTCGCCGGTGGCGACCGAGGTGTACAGCTGCGTGGTCTCCTTGTAGATCACGTGCTCCATCTGCGTGCCGGTGGCCGACTCGAACAGTTCCGAGCCCAGGTGCACCGGGTTGCCGACCGACCACGAGCCGTAGTCGAGCTTGCCGGGGTTGGCCTTGGCGTCGGCGATGAGGTCGCCCACGGTCTTGTACTTGCTGTTCGTGGCCACGGTGAAGAAGAAGTAGGTCTTGAACAGCGGCAGCAGCGCATCGAAGTCCTTCGAGGCGTCGTAGGGCAGTTTCTTGAACAGCGCCGGGTACGCGGCCAGGTGCACGTTGTCGAGCACGATGATGTCGTGGCCGTCCTTGGCGCCGCGCTTGAAGGCGTCGATGGCGATGAAGCCGTTGCCGCCCGGGCGGTTCTCGACCACCACCGGCTGGCCCCAGGCGCGCGAGAGCTTGTCGGCCACGAGGCGGGCCACGCCGTCCGGACCACCGCCGACCGGGAACGGCGTGATGATGCGCACGGGCTTGGTCGGGAAGGCGGCAGGCTGCTGTTGTGCCGAAGCGGTCAGCGGCAGCAGGCCGCCGGCAGTCAACGCCAGCACGGCTGCAGCGATGGCGCAGCGCGAAAGCGACGAACGGAAGAAGGACATGAGGGAAGTCTCCGGTTTGATGAATCGTTGATGGGTGGGAAGCGGTGCGTCGCCGCTCAGTCGACCGACGCGCCCGAGGCCTTGACGATGCCGGCCCACAGCGCGCTTTCCTTCGCGATGAGCGCGGCGTACTCGGCCGGCCCGCCGAGCAGCGGCACGGCGCCTTCCACGTCCAGGCGCGACTGGAACTCGGCGCCGCCCGCCACCTGCAGCATCTGCGCCGACAGCGTCTTCACGAACGTGTCGGGCGTGCCGCGCGGCGCGAGGATGCCGTAGGTGAGCGTGCTCTCGAAGCCCGCGAGTTCGCGCAGGCCCGACTCGGCCACGGTGGGCACGTCGGGCAGCGACGGCAGGCGTTTGGCGCCCGTGACGGCAATGGCGCGCAGGCGCCCGCCCTTGACCAGCGCGAGCGCGGGCGGGATGACGCTGAACATCATCTGCACCTGGCCGCCCGCGAGGTCAGTGAGCGCGGGGTTGGTGCCCTTGTAGGGAATGTGATTGATCTTCGTGCCGGTGCGCTGCGCGAAGAGCTCGCCCGTGAGGTGGCCGCCCGTGCCGCTGCCGCTCGAGGCGTAGTCGAGCAGGCCCGGGCGCACCTTGGCCTCCTTGACGAGGTCGGCCACGCTGCGCACCTTCGAGGCGGCGGGCACCACGAGCACGAGCGCGGACGACGCGAACATGGCCACGGGCACGAGGTCCTTGCGGGCGTCGAACTTCAGCCCCTTGTACAGCGCCGGGTTGATCGACACGGTGCCCGTGTGGCCCAGCAGCAGCGTGCTGCCGTCGGGCGTGCTGCGCACCACCTGCTCGGTGCCGAGGTTGCCGCCCGCGCCGGGCTTGTTGTCGACGATGACGCCCGACTTGCGCACCTCGCCCAGGCCCTTGGCCATCTGGCGCGCAAACACGTCGTTGCCGCCGCCGGCCGCGAAGGGCACGACGATGCGGATCGGCTTGGCATCGCTCTGCTGCGCATGCGCCGGCAGGCCCGCTGCTGCCAGCAGACCCAGCAGCAGCTCGCGTCGGGCGAGCGTCATCAGACGCGTTCCAGGATCACGGCAATGCCCTGCCCCACGCCGATGCACATCGTGCACAGCGCGTAGCGGCCGCCGCCCTTGTGCAGCTGGTTCACCGCGGTGGTGGCCAGGCGTGCGCCGCTGGCGCCGAGCGGGTGACCCAGTGCGATGGCGCCGCCGTTGATGTTCACGCGCGCGTCGTCGTCCTTCAGGCCCAGCAGGCGCAGCACGGCGAGGCCTTGTGCGGCGAAGGCTTCGTTGAGTTCGATGACGTCGATCTGGTCGAGCGTGAGGCCGGTGAGCGCCAGCACCTTCTGCGTGGCGGGCGCCGGGCCGATGCCCATGATGCGCGGCGCAACGCCGGCCGTGGCCATGCCGACCACGCGGGCGCGCGGCGTGAGCCCGTGCTTGGCGGCGCTGGCTTCGTCGGCCAGCAGCAGCGCGCAGGCGCCGTCGTTCACACCGCTGGCATTGCCGGCGGTGACGGTGCCGTCGGGACGCACGATGGGCTTGAGCTTGGCCAGCGCCTCCAGCGTGGTGTCGCGCGGATGTTCGTCCTTGTTGACGATGAGGGCGTCGCCCTTTTTCTGCGGCACGCTCACGGGCACGATCTCGGCGTCGAAGAAGCCGGACTTCTGCGAAGCGACGGCGCGCAGCTGCGAGTTGAGCGCCATCAGGTCTTGCGCTGCGCGCTCGATCTTGTAGTCGGTGGCCACGTTCTCGGCCGTCTCGGGCATCGAGTCGACGCCGTACTGCGCCTTCATGAGCTTGTTGACGAAGCGCCAGCCGATGGTGGTGTCGTACACCGCGTTGTTGCGGCTGAAGGCGCTCTCGGCCTTGGGCATGACGAAGGGCGCGCGGCTCATGCTTTCGACGCCGCCGGCGATCATGAGGCCGGCTTCACCGGCGCGGATGGCGCGAGCCGCGGTGCCCAGTGCATCGAGGCCCGAACCGCACAGGCGGTTGATGGTGCCGCCGCCCACTTCGATCGGCAGGCCCGCGAGCAGCGCCGACATGCGCGCGACGTTGCGGTTGTCTTCGCCGGCCTGGTTGGCGCAGCCGTAGAGCACGTCGCTCACGGCCTGCCAGTCGACGTTCTTGTTGCGCTCGATGAGGGCGCGCAGGGGCACGGCGCCGAGGTCGTCGGTGCGCACGCTGCTGAGCGAACCGCCGTAGCGGCCGAAGGGGGTGCGGACGGCGTCGCAGATGAAGGCTTGATTGGTCATGTGAGTTGTCTCTTGAATGGGTGGAACGGATCAGGCGGCCGTCATGCCGCAATGGGCAGGCCGACCAGCGTCTCGAGCTCTTCGCGGCTCAGGCCCTCGACGGTGTCGACGAGCTTCAGGCCCTGCGGCGTGCATTCGAGCGTGGCGAGGTCGGAGTACACACGCTTGACGCAGCCGATGCCGGTGAGCGGATAGGTGCACTCTTGCACCAGCTTGCTCGCGCCCTGCTTGGTGAGCAAATCCATCATGACCCACGTCTGCTTGGCGCCGATGGCCAGGTCCATCGCGCCGCCGACCGCGGGAATGGCGTCTTTCTCGCCCGTGTGCCAGTTGGCCAGGTCGCCCGTGGCCGACACCTGGAACGCGCCAAGCACGCAGATGTCGAGGTGGCCGCCGCGCATCATCGCGAAGCTGTCCGAGTGGTGGAAGAACGAGCCGCCCGGCAGCAGCGTGACGGGCTGCTTGCCGGCGTTGATGAGGTCGTAGTCCTCTTCGCCGGCCTCGGGCGCGGGGCCCATGCCGAGGATGCCGTTCTCGCTTTGCAGGATGACCTCGCGGCCCTGCGGCAGGTGGTTGGCCACCAGCGTGGGCTGGCCGATGCCGAGGTTGACGACAGCGCCGTCGAAGATGTCTTGTGCGACGCGGGCTGCCAACTGGTCTTTGGTGCGACGGGTGTATGCCATGGTCATGCTGCCTTCTTGAAGCCGCCGGCTTGGGTCGCCACGCGTTCGATGCGCACCACCTGGTGCACGAAGATGCCCGGGGTCACGATGCTCTCGGGGTCGAGGGTGCCGAGCTCGGCGATGTCGTGCACGGTGGCGATGGTCTTCTTCGCCGCCATGGCCATCACCGGGCCGAAGTTGCGCGCGGCCTTGCGGTAGACCAGGTTGCCCCAGCGGTCGCCGCGCTCGGCCTTGATGAGCGCCACGTCGCCGTGGATGGGGTACTCGAGCACGTACTGCACGCCGTCGATCTCGCGCGTTTCGCGGTTGCCGGCCAGTTGCGTGCCGTAGCCCGTGGGGCAGAAGAAGGCGCCGATGCCGGCACCCGCCGCGCGGATGCGCTCGGCGAGGTTGCCCTGGGGCACGAGTTCGAGTTCGATCTTGCCGCTGCGGTACAGGCCGTCGAACACCTGGCTGTCGGCCTGGCGCGGAAAGCTGCAGATGATCTTGCGCACGCGGCCGGCCTTGAGCAGCGCCGCCAGGCCCGTCTCTCCGTTGCCTGCGTTGTTGTTGACGACCGTGAGGTCCTTGGCACCCTGCTCGACGAGACCGTCGATGAGTTCGCCTGGAATGCCGGCGGTGCCGAAACCGCCGATGAGCACCGTGGCGCCGTCTTGGATGCCTGCCAGGGCATCGGCGACCGAGCGCGCGATCTTGTTGATCATGAAGCCTGTCTCCGGGAGTGAAGAAAGAAACCGAACGGTGCGAACACCCTGCCGAATTCACGAACCCTCGCAAACCGCAATTTGTTCGCCTAAAGAACTTTTGTTCGTATAATGAATTTTAAAGAGGATCGCTCGCCATGGCAACCCACCCTGTTTCCGCCAGTTCCGCCACCGACACACCCGCTCCCGGCGACAGCTACGTGCAGTCTTTTGCGCGCGGCCTGCAGGTGATCCGCTCGTTCAGCGCGAGCGCACCGCACCAGACCCTGAGCGAAGTGGCGGCCGGCAGCGGCCTCACGCGTGCGGGGGCGCGGCGCATTCTTCTCACGCTGCAGACGCTGGGCTATGTGGTGACCGACGGCAAGCTCTTCACGCTCACGCCGCGCATCCTCGACCTGGGCTTTGCCTACCTGTCGTCGATGCCGATCTGGAACCGCGCCGAGCCCGTGATGGAGGCGCTGGTGCAGCAGGTGCAGGAGTCGTGCTCGGCCGCCGTGCTCGACGCGACCGACATCGTCTATGTGCTGCGCGTGCCCACGCAGAAGATCATGCGCATCAGCCTGGGCGTGGGCTCGCGGCTGCCGGCGTACTGCACCTCACTGGGCCGCCTGCTGCTGGCCGACTTGAGCGACGACGAGGTGCGCGCGCGGCTCGAGGCCTCGAACCTCGAGGCGCTGACCAAGCACACCGTGACCGACATCGACGCGCTCATGGCCAAGGTGGCCCAGGCGCGCAAGCAGCAGTGGTGCCTGGTGAACCAGGAACTGGAAGAAGGCCTGATCTCGGTGGCCGCGCCCATCGTGAACCGACAGGGCCGCATGGTGGCCGCGCTGAACATCAGCGGGCAGGCGAACCGCACGAGTGCGAAGGTGATGCAGGAGACGATGCTGCCGGCGCTGATCGATGCGGCACGGCAGGTGTCGGCGCTGCTGTAGCCGCAGCGCGGTCGCCCTCGCGAAGGCTCAAGCCTCGGAGCGAATGCCCTTCATGAGGATCACGCCACCAAGGCGCGTGGTGTCGGCGCGCATGCGCTTGGCCAGCGTGTCGGGCGAACCGGGCTGCGCCTGCCAGCCAGTCTTGAGCAGCTCGCCGCTCACCTCGGGCGAACTGATCACCTCGACCAACGCGGCATTCAGCCGGGCCACGGCGGCCGGCTTCATGCTCGCGGGCGCAGCGAGCGCAGTCCAGATCTCGAGGTCGGCGCCGCGCACGTCGGCGTCGCGGATCGTCGGCAGCTCGTTGACCAGCGGGCTGCGCTCGGGCGAGGTCACGCCGATGGCCTTGAGCTTGCCCGACTTCACGTGCGGCATCGCCAGCCCGGGCGGCAGCAGTGCCAGCTGGATCTCGCCCGCGAGGATGCCGGCGATCACCTGCGGGTTGCCGGTGTAGGGCTTGTGCTGCGCGGTGATGGCCGCGCGGCTCTTGAGCAGCTCCATGCCCAGGTGGCCCACCGTGCCCACGCCCGGCGTGCCGTACTTGCCGGCGCTGCCCAGGTTGCGCACCCACAGCAGCAGGTCGGCCGCGGTCTTGCCCGTGGCGCTGCCCGACACCACCAGCACCAGCGGCGCGGTGCCGATCAGGCCGACGGGCGCGAAGTCTTTCTCGGGGTCGAAGTCGAGCGACGGGTTCAGCAGCTTGGCGATCGTGAGGTTGCCGTTGATGAGCGCGCCGATCGTGTGGTCGTCCGTGGCCTTGGCCACTTCGGCGGCCACGAGGTTGCCGCTGGCGCCGGGCTTGTTCTCCACCGTCACCGGCTGGCGCAGGAGCTTCGAGAGCGGCTCTGCGATGGCGCGCGCCGCCAAGTCGGGCGAGGCACCCGCCGGAAAGCCCACGAGGATGCGCACGGGCTTGGTTGGCCAGGCGGCATCGCCGCCTGCTGCACGCTGGGCCCACGAAGCCGGCGTGAACAGCGAGGTGGCAATGGCTGCAGCGCCGCCTTCGAGCAGGCGGCGTTTGGTGATCTTCAAGACGGACTCCGGAGGGTTGGAAAAATCAGGGTAAACACGTGCATTTTGCTTACGAGACGTTACATGATGATGCTGCATCGCACAAGTTCGGCACAACTGTGAATAGGTCCATCGCAGGGCTCCGTCAGCTTGGTATCCAGAGGTGACGGGCGCATTTACAATGCCTGCCGCATTCCCCTTCCCCACCAACGAGGTCTTGTCCGCAATGCCCAAGAGCCCCCGGCCTCGCGCCCGCTTCAGCTTCCCCCCCACCGTGCGCGCCCTGTTCCTGGCCGTTGCGGCCTGCGGCGCCGCGCTTCCCGCGCTGGCCGCGACCGAGCACGAAGAGGTCGACCGCCTGATGCAGTCCGGCAAGCTCGACGAAGCCATGACCAAGGCCGAGGCCTTCCTCAAGGACAAGCCGCGCGATCCGCAGATGCGCTTCCTGAAGGGCGTGATCCAGCTCGACACCGGCAAGCGCGCCGAGGCCATCGCCGCCTTCACGCAGCTCACGCAGGACGCACCCGAGCTGCCCGAGCCGTTCAACAACCTCGCCGTCATCTACGCGAGCCAGAACCAGTTCGACAAGGCCCGCAACGCCCTCGAAAGCGCGATTCGCACCAACCCCAGCTACGCCACCGCCCAGGAAAACCTCGGCGACGTGTACGCGCGGCTGGCCAGCCAGGCCTACAGCAAGGCGCTGCAGCTCGACCAGAACAACACCGCGGTGCAGCCCAAGCTGGCCGTGATCCGCACGCTCTTCACCGCGCCGCCGGCGGCTGGCTCCAAGGGCTCGACCCTCGTGGCTTCGGCCACGACGACGCCTGCACCGGCACCGGCTGCGAAGGCCCCTGCCCCGGCGCCTGCGCCCGCACCAGTCGCCAAGGCACCTGCTCCGGCACCCGCGCCCGCGCCTGCTCCTGTCGCCAAGGCACCGCCTGCGCCCGCGCCGGCACCCGCCGCCGCGCCTGTCGCACCGCCCGTCAAGGTGGCCGCAGCGCCCGCGCCGGTTGCCAAGACGCCTGAACCGGCACCGGCACCAGCGCCTGCTGCAGCCCCGGCCTCCAACGCCGAGATCGAATCCGTCGTGCGCGGCTGGGCCTCGGCCTGGGCCAGCCAGGACATGGACCGCTACCTCGCCGCCTACGGCAGCGACTTCGTGCCCGCCGGCGGCCAGAGCCGCAAGGCCTGGGAAGAAGACCGCCGCGCGCGCATCGTCGGCAAGTCCAGCATCAGCGTGAACCTCGAGAACCTCGCGATCAAGGTCGACGGACAGACCGCCACCGCCAAGTTCCGCCAGATCTACCGCGCCGACAACCTCAACATCGCGAGCCGTAAGACGCTCGAGCTGCAACGCTCCGGCAACCAGTGGCACATTCGCAAGGAAAGCGTCGGCGGCTAGTGGCAGACATCGTCCGGCACGGCCGGCTTCAGACCCTCCCGTTCCCGCTGCGGAGCGGGAAACTGCTCGCGGCCTTGACGACCGCTTCTGCGCTCCTGCTGGCCACGCCCGGCGCCGCGCTCGCAGCCAACAACAGCAGCAGTTCCAGCAAGTCGGCCAACGCCAAGACCAGCGGCACCAAGGCCGCCAAGGCCGCCAAGGCGGGCGGCAGCCGCGCGTCCGCCAAGGAAGCCAGGGGCGCCAAAGCCGGCAGCGGCGCCAGCAAGACGCAACTGCAAGCCAAGGGCAAGCGGTCCGCCGTCGCGGCAGACAACGCGGGCGCCACGCGCCCGGCCCGCAAGACCGCCAGAACCGCCGCGCCGCTGCAGGAAGCCAGCGGCGCCGAGGCCCGCCTGATCGGCGTCTACGAACTGTTCGGCCGCGGCAAGACCCGCGAGGCGCTGGCCAAGGCCCAGACCCTCGTGCGCGACCATCCGAACTTCCAGCTCGCGCAGCTCGTGTACGGCGACCTGCTCGCGGCGCAGGTGCCGCCGTCGAACGCCATGCCCGACACCGCCGGCATCGCGCGCCTGCGCGGCAACCCGGCCATGGTCGAGCTGCACGAGGAATCGCGCCGCCGCCTGCAGGCCCTGCGCGAACGCCCGCCCGCCGGCACCGTGCCCTCGCAGTTCCTCACCCTCTCGACCCGCAGCCGCTTCGCCATTGCCGTCGACGCCTCGCGCTCGCGGCTGTACCTGTTCGAGAACTCCGACAAGGGCCTGAAGCTCGTCGCCGACTACTACATCTCCGTCGGCAAGTCGGGCACCGACAAGGCCGTCGAAGGCGACGCGCGCACCCCGCTGGGCGTGTACTACATCACCAGCAGCCTCGACCCGCGCTCGCTGAAAGACTTCTACGGCGCCGGCGCCCTGCCCATCAACTACCCCAACCCGTACGACGTGCGGCGCGGCAAGACCGGCAGCGGCATCTGGCTGCACGGCACCCCGCCCCAGCAGTTCGCGCGGGCGCCGCTGGCCAGCGACGGCTGCGTCGTCATGGCCAACCCCGACCTCAAGCAGCTGCTGCGCAAGGTCCAGATCGGCGCCACCCCCGTCGTCACCGCGCGCAGCCTGCAATGGATTTCGCAGCCGCAGGCCGAAAAAGAAACAAAGAAATTCGCCGATTCAATTACCGCCTGGAAAGACGCGCGCGCCAGCGGCAATGAAGCGCAATTGAAAAAATTCTATTTGCCGGATTTCCAGCGCGCCAGCCGCAAGCCCGTCGACGCCGATGCGGTACTCCGCGACGAATTGACCTACGCACAAGGTAAACGAGTGCAAATCAAGGACACGTCGTACCTGCACTGGCGCGACACCGAGGACACCATGGTCGCCACCTTCGGCGAGGTGTTCGAGGGCGAGAAGAACGGCCGCACCCGCCGCCAATACTGGCTGCGCCAGGGCGGCGAGTGGAAGCTCTTCCACGAAGAAATCCTCGGCTGAGCCCACATCACCGAAGGGGTCTCGGCCCCAAAAGTGTGATTTATTGCCCAAACGGAGCCGCCTTGTCGAGTGTTACAAATTGCACTCCTAGGTACCGCGCTACGTAACACGTAACGGGCATGTTCCCGTAACGCTCAACTTTCGGACGTTCCCGCGTCCGTAACGCGTTCCCCTCGTCCATGCCAGTGTGCATGCGGTTTACAGAGGGAAACGAACATCTCCAGACTGTGAATAAGTGACCTTTTCTGCCCCGTTGTGGGGGCCGAACGAGGCTGGCCGCCTTCCTGCTTTACCCCTCCGAGTAGCACATCCGGGACTCGATCCGGTGTGTTTCTCCTGTTGATACACGGAGTTACGCTGTATAACATCCACCGTGCCAGCCTTTGTTAACACTTCCTTTCAGGAGATCACCATGCTTAGTTCTATTACTCGTTTTCTGCGTGATGAAGAGGGTGCTACTGCACTTGAATACGGAATGATTGCAGGGCTTATTTCCATTGCAATCCTCGTATCTCTTCCCACGATTGGCTCTAAATTGGGTGCCATCTTCACCAAGATCTCGACCGAACTCGCCAAGATCGTGACGACTTGAAAGTCGATTGCGATGATCTTGACGGCGACTTTTTTGCTATGGCTGCTACTTGTCGCCGCCTATGACTTTCAGCAGCGCCGCGTCCCCAACTGGCTTGTGGTCGCAGGCGCGTCCCTTTCAGTTGCGGCACTCGCGCTGGGGACAGGGCCTCTCGGGTTCGATTGGCAAGCGGCGCTCCTTGGTGGAGCAGCAGGCTTCGGCTTTCTTCTGTTGTTCTACGCCACCGGCCTCATGGGGGCGGGTGACGTGAAGTTCGCAGGAGCCTTGGGGCTGTGGGTCGGGTTTTCCGCCTTCATCCCGATCTGGGTCATCGCCAGTTTGCTGGCTTGCGCTCACGCGATGCTTTGGCGCTATCTGGAGCGCTGGCCTCTTTTCCCTCGGCTGACCTCGATGCTCGCGGGTCCGTCGCGTACCACCGAATCCAATACGCCGGCACGCCGGCTTCGCATCATTCCCTACGCGGCCTACTTGGCCTTGGCCGCCGTGGTGTGGATGGTTTGGGGACGAGAGAGTTAGCCGCTCTGCTGCGTTTCGCAGGCCCTTCATCTCCCTCCTCATGATCGCTTGCTCCCCTTCCCTCCGCCGCCCATGATCAATCTCACCAAAATCATCGCTGCCATCCTGGTTCTGTTGGCCATCCTGCTGGGGGTCTATGCCTGGATGCTCGGTCGGCAGCCCACACCAAAGGCCCCTGCGGCCTCTGAACGAGGGAGCGAGCAGACAAAGAGCCAGCCCGCAGTTACCTACCCCGTTGTCGTCGCCGCCAAGCCGCTGCCCGCGGGTCAAGTCATTGCAGCAGATGCCCTGCGCGTCGAGCATCTCACCGTCAATCCTGCGGGCGCTTTTCAAGAGGTGGCAGCAGCGGCCGATCGCGTTCCGGTACTCGATCTCTCAGAGGGCACGCCCGTGATGGAGAACCAACTGGTCTCGGGCCTTGCCCTTCGCGTGGGAGCAGGCGAACGCGCAGTCGCTGTCAAGGCCGACGAGATCATGGGTGTCGGCAACAAGATTCAGCCCGGAGATTTCGTCGACGTGTTCATCACGCTGAAGTCGGACGGCAAGGACGTCGATCGCAGTCAGGCACGCCTGCTTCTCTCGCGCAAGCGCGTGCTCGCCTTCGGTTCGGCATCCGTCGATGGTCTTCCTTCGAAGACGGCGGACAAGCAGCAACAACAAGCCCAACGCACCGAGCCTGCCCGCACCGCCGTGCTGGCGGTGCCCGTCGATGACGTGAACCGCCTCACGATCGGCGATGCAACCGGTCGACTGATGTTGGCGCTGCGCAACCCCAACGACATGGGCGAACCCGACCCCAAGCTCTTTACCGATCTCCCGACCGCACTGCAGCCTGCCTCGGTCCGCCCCGGCGAGCCTCGCCGCCCGCCTCTGGAAGGACTGGACCGTGCACAGGCAGGTTTGACGGCGCTCGATCTTGTGACCGGCGGCAAGAACGTCGCCAGTCGCCCGGCCTTGACTGAAGCCCGCGCCATCTCAACTGGCACACGGGCACCCCAACCAGGTACCGCTCGCGGCGGCCTTCAAGTCGAAGTCATTCGCGGCGACCGCAGCGAAACCATGAGCTATTGAGTGCAGCGCACTTCAGCCGTCACGTCCGTCATCCAGGAAAGAAGCCACATGCCCTACACGCCACGCGAACCGTCGAGCAGCCCTGCGGGCGCCCCGCCGCTGTTGCGTTCGTCGCTGATCGCCTTGTGTGCGCTGGCCCAGGCCGCCTGGCCGTTCGCCGCCAATGCCGCAGACACCCAGGCTGTGCGCACACAGCCCCAGCGGCCGCTGATTCTCAATGCGGGCACACAGCAGGAGCTTCTGATCGACAAGGGCATCGAGCGGATGGCCATCGCCGACGAGGCCGTCGCGGCCGTCACCGTCACCCGCAAGACACCAAG
The DNA here is from genome assembly GCF_006323185.2 of Variovorax sp. KBS0712. Classification (NCBI taxonomy): domain Bacteria; kingdom Pseudomonadati; phylum Pseudomonadota; class Betaproteobacteria; order Burkholderiales; family Comamonadaceae; genus Variovorax; species Variovorax sp. KBS0712. The sequence continues at coordinate 725,036 of NZ_VCCD02000002.1, forward strand.
TTCTCCCGCGGCGCGACTGATCATCACCGGCAAGGCTGCAGGACGCACCACGCTGATGGTCTGGGAAAAAGGCAACGCAGCGGCGACGACATATGCAGTCGAAGTGCGGCGTCGCAACGCCACAGTCTCCGGCGCCGTGGACAGCGTCGCGGCACACCAGCAAGCACGCGACACGGCCCTGGCGGGCGCGGGCGACAAGACGGAGCTCATCGACCGCTCTGTCGTCAACGTGCGCAGCAACACCGTTCAGGTCGAAGTGAAGGTCGTCGAGTTCAACCGGAGTGTGCTCAAGCAGGCGGGTCTGAACATCTTCAGCACGCGCGCCAACTCCAATGGATTCAGCTTTGGTTCCTTCACGCCGTCGTCACTGAAGTCTGCAACTTTCGCGTCAGATGGAAGTATCAGTGGTGAATACAGCAACCCTCTCGCACAGGCTTTCAGCCTGCTGTTCAACTTCGGCAAGGCCGGTATCGGGCTGAACGTCGGCTTTCTTGAGGGCAATGGCATGGCGCGCGTGCTCGCCGAGCCCACGCTGATCGCAATGTCGGGCCAGAGCGCCAGCTTCCTGGCCGGCGGAGAACTGCCCGTTCCAGCTCCTCAGGGTCTGGGCACCACGAGCATCGAGTACAAGCCCTTCGGTATCGGCCTGACCTTGACCCCCACCGTGCTGTCGAACGACCGCATCGTGCTCAAGGTGGCACCTGAAGCCAGCGACCTCGACTACACCAACTCACTCAGCATCGGCGGCGTTGCGGTGCCCGCGATCACCACCCGCCGTGCCGACACCACCGTGGAATTGGGTGACGGAGAGAGCTTCATCATCGGTGGACTGGTCAGCCGCACTACCACCTCGAACGTCGACAAGGTTCCGCTGCTGGGCGACCTGCCGATCCTGGGCACCTTCTTCCGCCAGAACAAGTACCAGATGAGCGAGAAGGAACTGGTGATCCTCGTCACCCCGCATCTGGTCAAGCCGATTGCCCGCAACACCGATCTGACTCCTTACCTCCCAGGCGGTGCCGAGCAGCGCGACGGCCCCGTGTGGCGCTCGCATTTCCTCGGCGGCGCAGCCAACACGGCGGTGCCGGGCTTCTCCCGCTGATGGATGACGGTCTTACGAATCGCACATCGCAGAACGGCACCATGAACGCCCCACGCGACAACCTTCCGGAAACTGGCAGCGAAACCTACCTGTTCGCGTCAGCCAACGGCGGCCACATCACCTGGCTGACCGACGCCCTCAGCCATGAAGGCTCGGTCGTCGTCCTGAGCCAGGACACGAAGACGATCGACGAGCGCATTTCCTTGCTCGGCCCTGTGGCCGTGTTCATCGATTTCTCTCCCGAGCAAGCCACCGCAGCCAGCGAACTCCATCAACGCCTGAAGCGCGACTGGCCCACCCTGCCCGTGCTGGCCGCCGGTGTGTCGTCGCAACCCGCGGCGATGCTGGCCGCCCTTCGCGCCGGTGTGGACGACTTCATCGACCTCTCGGCCACGCCCGATGAAGCCGTGGGCACCCTGCGCGCGCTTCTCGAAAAGCGGCGCTCGCTCCCCGGGGGCCTGCGTGGCAGCACGCTGGCCCTGCTGGGCGCACGCGCCGGCCTGGGCGTCACCACGCTGGCCACGAGCCTGGCGCTCACGCTATACGACCAACTGGGGCAAGCGCCTGCACGCCCGGCCGGCCGCAACGGCCGCCATGGCGTGGCGCTGCTCGACCTGGGCCTGCCCGCACGCGATGGCCTGCTGTACCTGAACACGCAGAGCGGTTTCAGCTTCGTCGATGGCGTGCGCAATCTGCGGCGCCTCGACCAGACCCTGTTGCACACCGCACTGGCGCATCACACCAGCGGCGTCGCCGTGCTGCCGCTGCCGACCAATCTGGCGCAGGTGCGCGAGATCTCGCACGCCGATTCCGTCTCGCTGATCCGCCGGCTGGCCGATTTCTTCGATTTCCAGATCGCCGACCTCGGCGGCTTCTCGACCATCGACTTCATCGCCCAGACCGTGCGCGAAGCACAGAACGCGTGGGTGGTGTGCGACCAGAGCATCGGCGCCATCGTCTCGACGGCCAACATGCTCAAGGAGCTGCGCGCCCGCAACGTCGAGACCGAGCGAATGACTCTGGTCGTGAACAAGTTCGACGCTCGCGTCGGCCTGTCGGCCAAGGACATCGCCGAACGCCTTGAACTGCCGCTGCAGCATGTGCTGCCCGACCGCAGCACCCAATTGCTTGCCGCCGGTTGCCGCGGCGAAATGCTCGTGCGCACCGCCCGCAACGATCCGTATGCACAGGCCGTCGGCGGCCTGGCTCGCACCCTGCACCAGGAATACATGTCCGTCTCCGGTCAACCGCCTGCCAAGGACCCTCGATGGGTGGCACTGATGGCGCAGATCACGGGGCTCTGGAAGAGAGATAACGAAGGCTGATCCATGTCCACTGATATCGAATTTGCCGACGACGACCAGGCGTTCATCAACTCCCAGCAGTTCCAGGACATCAAGAGCTGGACGCACGATCACCTGCTGAGTCGCATCGAAGAACTGGGCGCGGAGTTCGGCCGCTGGTCGCGCGCGTCGATCCAGCAGTTCGTCGAGCTGGAGGTCGACAGCTTCGTGCGCCTGCGCCGCGTGCCGATCAACGACCGCGAGATGCAGCTCATCGCCGATGCGCTGACGAAGGAGCTGGCCGGCTTCGGCCCGCTGGAAGACCTGCTGAACGATCCGGCTGTCGAAGACATCCTGATCAACGGCTACCAGAACGTCTATGTGTCGCGCCACGGCATGCTGGAGCGCGAAACGCTGCGCTTCACGGACTCCGAGCACGTGATGCGGATCGTGCGGCGCATCCTGGCACCGCTAGGGCGCAGGCTCGACGAATCGAACCCGATGGTCGATGCGCGCCTGCCCGATGGAGGGCGCATCAACGTCATCATCGAGCCGCTGGCCATCGATGGCCTGTCGGTTTCGATTCGCAAGTTCCGCAAGGAACCTCTCACACCTGCAGACCTGGTGAAGCTCGGCACCTTCGATGCCGGCATGGCGCAGCTGCTCGAGATCGCGGTGCGTGCGCGCTGCAACATCCTCGTGAGTGGGGGCACCAGTTCGGGCAAGACCTCGTTGCTCAACGCACTGGCCAGCTTCATCCCTTCGCGCGAACGCGTGATCACCATCGAAGACACAGCCGAGCTTTCGCTGGGCACCAGCCACGTGGTGCGCCTCGAAAGCCGCCCCGGCGGTTTCGACGGCACTGGCGTGGTGTCGATCCGCGACCTGCTGCGCAACAGCCTGCGCATGCGCCCGGACCGGATCATCGTGGGCGAAGTGCGCGGTGCCGAAGTCATCGAGATGCTGCAGGCCATGAACACCGGGCATGAAGGCTCCATGGGCACCATCCACGCGAGCTCGCCGCGCGAATGCCTGTACCGCCTCGAAATGCTCTCCGGCTTTGCCGGCTATCAAGGCAGCGAGGTCAGCCTGCGCCGCCAGATTGCCAACGCCATCGATTTCATCGTGCAGATCGGCCGGCTCTCCAACGGGCAGCGGCGCATCATCTCGCTCAGCGAAGTCACGGGTGTGAACGACAACGTGGTGGCGATGCAGGAGCTCTACCGCTACGAACCGGTGGTTTCACCGGACGGCGAAGAACGCGACCGCTGGGTCTCGCTCGGCATCGCGCCGCACTCACCGAAGATCACCCGTTTCCGCCAATCGATGGCGCGCGCGCAGAACGGAGAAGGCCGTGCGTGAAGCGCTGCTCATCGTGACCTGCATCGCACTTCTGCTGGCTGCCGGCGGCCTGTTGCTCTGGCAATGGGCAAGAAGCCGGCAGACCCGCCAAGCGACCGGGCGTCACCTTGAGCAGCAGATTCTGGCGAGCAGTGCCGATGCGGTGCCGTCCGTTGCGAACGTGCCGATGCCATTGCGCGATCCGTCGTCGGAAAGCTATGTCTCCGGCATCACTTCGGATCCTTGGCTCAACACGGAGGCGACGACCGGCACGCCGGCCCGCAAGGGCCTGATGGAGACGGTCTTGCCCGAGTGGCTGCTCGGCGTTGTTTCACCGAAGGTCGCCACGCTTGCCGTGGTCGGCATCGTCGTGCTGTGCCTTTTGGCGGGACTCTTCGGCGGGGCAATCGCAGCGGTTGGTGTTCTGTTCCTGCTCGTCCTGGTTTCGGTTTTTGCGGTCTGGCTGCGGCTCCAAAAAATCCGTCGCCAACTGATCAGCCAGTTGCCGGCATACATCGACGCGATGGTGCGTTTGATCACCATCGGAAACTCCACGCAAGCGGCATTCCAGCTCGCGATTGCGACGACGCAGGAGCCTCTGCGCGGGCACATGGAGCGCTCGGCCGCCTTGGTTCGTGCGGGGGTGGATCTCGACCGTGCGTTGCACCAGACGGCGACCAATGTGCGGGTGGAAGAAATGTTCCTGTTGGCGTCCATCCTCGGCCTTGGCGTGCGCTATGGCGGGCGGGCCGATCTTCTTCTCGAACGGGTGGCCAACTTCATGCGCGACCGCGAGCAGGCAGAGCACGAACTGGTTGCGATGTCTGCAGAAACCCGGCTTTCCGCCTGGATTCTGGGGCTCCTTCCCATTGGCGTGGGCACCTTCATGATCCTGAGCAGCCCGGCTTACTTCCTGGGCATGTGGAACGATGAGATCGGCCGCACGCTGATCTTCTCTTCCGCCGGATTGCAGGTGCTCGGTACCTTCTTCCTGTATCGATTGGCAAAGCTGGCATGAGCTTCACTTCCAATCACTTCGCCATTCTCAGCCTTGCACTCCTGGCACTGGGGCTGGTGATTGCGGCCGGCGCCCTGATCGCGACAGAGCTTCGCCGCAGTCGCAGCGGCCAGGTGATTGGCCGCGCGCTTCGACGGGACACCACGACGCAGATCGACCTCAAGACTCCCCTCGATGCAACTCCAGGTCCGGGCGATCCGCCACGCACCGATATCGAACTCCCTTTTCATTGGCTCGACTCTCGCGTCGGGCGAGCCCTCGTGGCCGACGAGGACCGACGACTCATCGACCAATGCGGATACCCCTCCAAGCGGACGCAACTGATCTTCCTGGTCACCCGCCTTCTGCTTGCATTCTTCCTGCCGGCGTTCGCTTATGTCGTCTGGAAAGGAGCACTCGCCGAACGCGCCATGATCATCGCGCTCGCCGGTGCCCTCGTGGTCGGCTTCATGATCCCCAAGTGGGTGCTCGGTCGCATTGCCGCCGGCCGACGCGAACGCATCCATCGTGAGCTTCCGCTCTTTGTGGATCTGTTGAAGCTCCTGCAGGGCGTGGGCCTCAGCCTCGATCAGAGCCTGCAGATCATGGCCGACGATTTTTCCCACGTGTTGCGCGTGCTCGGCCATGAGTTGACTCTCGCGAACCGCCAATACAGCCAAGGGCGAACACGCGAGCACTCGCTGCATCGACTCGCCACGCTGCATGGCAATGAAGATCTTCGCGGTCTGGTTTCGCTGCTCGTTCAGGTCGATCGCCACGGTGGGGCGGTGCAAGAGCCCCTGCGCGTATTCGGCGAGCGGCTGCGCGAACGGCGCCGCTCGGAAATGAAGGAGCGGATCGGAAAGATCACCGTGAAGATGACGGCCGTCATGGTGGGCACATTGCTCCCCGCACTGGTGATAGTGACCGCCGGTCCAGGATTCATTGCCGTCTTCCGTTCTCTTGGAGCAGTCGCCAAATGAAGAGCATTCATCTCCCTGAAAGGAAGCTCCGCGGCATGCGGGGTCGCATCACGGTACAAACCGCAGCGTGCCTAACGGCATTTGCGCTCGTTGGGTGCGCCACCCAGAAGGATCAGTACGCGGCCAGTGCCGAAGCCCAGCAACGCATGGCCGCCGAAGCCGCTGCCGACACCAAAGCGGGGAACTCAGTCGACACGAAAGAGACCTACCTCAAGCTTGTCGAGCAGATGCAGCGAGAAGGCCTGTGGTTCGCCTCGCTGGCGCACATCGATGCCCTCGAGCAGCGCTGGGGAACGTCGCCCGAATCCACGCGCCTGCGCGCCGACGCCTTGCGGCAGACAGGACAGGCGGCGCAGAGCGAAGCCATCTACAAGCGTTTGATGGGCACGCCACTTGAAGGCGCTGGCTATCGCGGACTGGGCCTTCTTGCGGGTGCCCGTGGCAACTACCCCGAAGCCATACAGCTTCTGAAACAGGCCCAGCGCCGCGCACCAACCGATGCACTGCTGCTGAGCGATCTCGGTTACGCCCATCTGCGTGCGGGCTCGACCGAGGAAGCACGGCTTCCGTTGATGCAGGCACTTCAACTGAGGCCGGACAGCGCGCAGGCCCAAGCCAATCTTGCGCTGTATCTTGAACTCACCAATCAGCAAGAGCAAGCGGCCGCCATGATGGAGGCGAACCGCATGTCTCCCACAGCGCGCTCGGCGATCAAGGAGGCTGCACAGCAACTCCGCGCTGGCGCAACCGCAGTGCCCCTGCGCTCCACAACTAGCATGCCACTTCCCGACGAAACCGCGGCCCCCCTCGCGCTGAAAGCGTCCCGCTGGTCCACCCCTCCAGGCATCCGCACCGCCATTCAGTCGAATCCAGCAGCAACCGCCTCTTCGACACCCTTGCCATCGAGCCCGACTCCATGAGGTACACCATGAAAAAAGAATGCGGCACGGTTTTCCGCACCCTGTCCGGGTTGAGCTGGGCCATCGCCCTTCTCACCTCCTCGTCGATGGCGATGGCACAAAGCGCCACGCAGTCCGAGCCGCCTCCCGCCTCCAAGGCGCAAAGCACGCAAGTGACGACAGAGGCGTCTGCCAACCCGTCTCAGAACGACGCCACGGACGCCGAAGAGTTTGACCATGTGTCACTCCAAGTGGGCGACGCCACTCAAGGGTTGCTTGCCTGGCAACGCAGCGGTGACATCGCATCCAAGACACCGCGCCCCATTGCAGGCAATGTTGCGCAACGAAGCTATGAACGTTATCTGAAGAGTTTCGAGTTCTCGATTCCGGAGCGAATGAGCTCGACGGTCAAGACGTCCTCCGGAACTGGCGGCGCCAAGTAGCAAGGAAGGCAGACCCTCCCGCTATCAGCCCTCTATAGAAACAGCCATGAAAGCGATCCGCGCTTCCACATCATCACGCGCTCAGCGCGGCGTGTATGCGATCGAGTTCGCCGTGGTGTTCATGATCTTCTTCAGCCTTCTCTATGCCGTTATCTGCTACGGCATGCTTTTCGCGTTCCGGCTTGGTCTTCAGAACGCGGCGGAAGACGGCGCAAGGGCCGCACTCCGCTACCAGAGCAGCCTGGAGGAACGCAGGCAGCATGCGGTCGCCATTGCAACCGCCCAGAGCAAGTGGATGCCTGCCGTGGTGCAACCCGTTGTATCCGCCCAGATTTGCGCCGCCGAAACCAACAACTGCGATCCAACCAAGCCTGCCAGATGTGGAGTCGCCTGGAGCCATCGCTGCCAGGTCGTGGTCCTCGTGCAAGCGAACAATTTGAGTTCGCTCCTACCCCCATTGCCAAGCTTTGCACTGCCCGCCCAGATTGTGGGCAACGCCAGCATGCTTCTGGACATGAGGTCCGGGTCATGAAGGCAGTTGCACAGGACATCTGTACGGGTTGCCGTACGCAACGTGGCGTCGCAGCCATCGAGTTTGCGCTGGTGATCATGGTCCTCTTTCTTGTGCTGTACGCGTTGCTGACCTTCGGTGCGGCCCTCTACACGCAGCAGGTCGTTTCTCGCGCCGCGGAAGATGGCGCTCGCGCGGCGACCCTGCTGCCGCGACCACCCGATCCGGTCAAGGTGAAGCAGGCCGTGGTTGAGTCCCTGGCTCGTTCGCTCATCGTTCCTGCATCGGCGAACGGCAATCTGACCAGCCGCAAGAATTGGATCTCGGCTCACATCACGATCGAATCCTGTCCTGTCGCACCGAGCACGCCCACTTGCGTCGTGACCGTCACCTACCCCTATGAGACCGACGCTCGCTTCCTTCCTCAGATGCCGCTTTTCGACGCCAGCAACTGGATAAAGCAGCTGCAGGGCAAAGCAACTGCCGCGCTGGCGACATCATGAGAGGCCTGAAGAAATGACCGCAGTATTCACCCGACCGGTCGCCAGCTCCTCTTTCCAACGCCGTGGTCGAGGTTCGATCCTCATCAACACGGCCATCGCGATGAGCCTCATCGTCATCACCCTCATCGGTGTTGAACTGGGATACCTCTTCTTCGTGAAGAGAGAAATACAAAAGGCGACCGATCTGGCCGCCCTCGCCGGCGCCCAGATGATCTCCAGCGCGGACGGTTGCACCGACGCGAAAACCGCCGCCAAACTCAGTGCCAACGGAACGGGGGCCACCGACACCAAGCGGAATCTTCCGCCAGTTTTCTCTCTGGTCGATGAAGATATCGAATGCGGTCGATGGTCTCCCGACAAGGCAACGGTTGATCATTTTGAAATCGCGACGACCGAGCTGAATGCCGTTCGTGTCACGATCAAGAGGACACCGATCTCTCTCCTGCCATTTTTTGAAGCGGATCGAACGATTCAAAGCAAGGCAGTCGCAGCCAACGATCCGATCGCCTCGTTCTCGTTGGGAACCGGCCTCGCCAGTTTGAATGAAGGCGTTGCCAATCAGCTCTTGAATGCACTACTCGGCACCGGCAACAAGATCAGTCTCAAGCTGGTGGACTACCAAGGTCTGGCCAAAGCACAGGTTCGGCTGCTTGACCTGATCTCCGCAATCCCAAATGTCGGGACCGTGGACGAGCTTCTCAACACTCCCATCAAGTTGAACGACCTGATGCTGGCCATGGTGCAGGCCCTCGGGAACTCCAATGCGTTGGCAGTGCAGGCACTCAATTCGATCATCTCCGCCAATGTGAAGTCCGTGGAGATCAAGCTGGGTGATCTGCTCAAGGTCACCACTCCTTCTCGGGAGGGCGCAGCCAACGCGGCGATCAACGTACTGGATTTGCTGACCACCACGGCTCAGATCGCCAACGGAAAGAATCTCGTCAAGCTCGGTTCAACTATTGATCTGGGTGCATTGGCCAAGGCCGATGTTCAACTCGTGGTGATTGAGCCACCATCTATCGCCATCGGCCCTGCAGGCAAAGACGCCAACGGCAACTGGCGGACGCAAGCACATTCGGCCGCGGTAAGACTGCTGCTCGATGTCAAGCTGGTGGACACCAACGAAATTCCGGGCCTCTCCTGGCTGGTAAAGGTGACTCTCTTGCGTTTGCCCATCTATCTCGAAGTGGCCCAAGGGCATGGGCGACTGAGCAGTATCAAGTGCGCAAGTACCTTGGCCGACTGCCGAGTCGACATCGAGGCAAAACCGGGATTAGCGAGCATCTGCATTGCGGGCGTTTCCGATGCACTGATGTCAAACACGACTACCCCGATAAATTGCAGCGCAATGCCTCCCACCATGATCAGTGAGATCAGTGCACTGGGAATTCCAGTCTTGCAGGTCTACGCCAAGGTTCCGGTGCAAGCGGAAACTCCTGATACCAGCTATCAAAAACTCACGTTCAATGGTGTCATCGGAGACACAGACGATGTCCAGACCGTGAATTCCAATGCCGTCGGCTCCGTACTGTCCAACACACTCAGCAACTTCACCGATGGCACGAAGTGGACCCTGACCACCGTGCTTCTCGGCGCGCTCCCACTTCCACTGGGCGGGATCCTCTCTCCCCTGTTGTCCTTTGTCTTGAGCATCCTGAGCCCGTTGTTCGGTTTGCTCGATGCGATCATCGTTCCATTGCTCAACCTGCTTGGGGTTCAACTTGGCTATAGCGATGTCCGGTTCCTTTCTCTCTTGTGCGGCGAATCCAAGCTCGTCTACTAGCACTTCGCCATTGCCTTTCGATACATGAGTGCCTCCAACTTCGACGAACTCGACCTCTTTGTCTGGGAAGGCAAAGCCGACATCCTCGACCGCATTGCGCGGTGCATGGCGAGCTTCGACGTGGAAGTCATCCGGGCCGATGGCCTGCCGCCGCCCCAGCAGGACCGCGGTGTCGCGCTGCGCCCTTCCGTCGCGATCATCAGCGTCACCGTCATCGACGGCGGCGGGCTTCCTCATGCCACCGAGCTGCTGCAAGGCATGCCCGTGATCTGGGTCGCGGCCGCCTCGCGCGAGCGCGACTCGCGCACGTATCCGCCCGAGTACCTGCACGTCCTGCCCTACGACTTCACCTGCGCCGAGCTGCGCACGATGGTGGCGAAGCTGGTGCGCCAGCTGCGTGCGCGCGATGTCGCGCCGCAGGCGCCCGACGTGCTGGTGGCGCATTCCGATGCGATGAAGGGGCTGCTCGCCGAAGTGGGCGCCTTTGCGGACTGCAACCATCCGGTGCTGGTGCGCGGCGAGACCGGCGTGGGCAAGGAGCGCATCGCGCAGCAGCTTCACATCGGGCACCAGCAGTACGGCAAGGGCGCGTTCGTGGCGGTGAACTGCGGCGCGATTCCCGATGGGCTGTTCGAGTCGCTGTTCTTCGGCCACACGAAGGGCTCGTTCACGGGTGCCGTGCATGCGCACCGCGGGTACTTCGAGCAGGCCACCGGGGGCACCTTGTTCCTCGACGAGATCGGTGACTTGCCGCGCTATCAGCAGGTCAAGCTGCTGCGCGTGCTCGAAGACAGCGCGGTCACGCGGCTGGGTGCGACATCGCCGATCCGCGTCGACTTCCGGCTCGTGGCGGCGACGAACCGCAACCTGCGCGAGATGGTGGCGAGCGGCGAGTTTCGTGCCGATCTGTTCTACCGGCTCGCGGTGATCGAGCTGCATGTGCCGAGCCTCGAAGAGCGCGGCGAGATCGACAAGATCGCGATCTTCAAGGCGCTGCTGGCGAACGTGCTCGGCGACGAGCTCGAGGCCTTGGGCGAAACGCCGCACTGGCTCAGCGATGCGGTGGCCGAAACCTACTTCCCCGGCAACGTGCGGCAGCTGCGCAATCTCGCGGAGCGCGTGGGGGTGATCGCGCGGCAGCTGCACAGCTGGGACCAGAACCTGATCCAGCGCGCGATCGCGCTCACGCGCGGCACGCCGGCGCCCGCTGCGCTGGCCACCGACCGCAATGGCACGGGCGTCCCGCTCGACGCGAACGGCGACCGCAAGGGCTGGAACAGCAGCGAGCGCAACCGCATCATCGCGGCGCTCGAGATCAACGACTGGAAGCGCCAGGACACGGCGCAGCACCTGGGCATCAGCCGCAAGGTGCTGTGGGAAAAGATGCGCAAGTACCAGATCCTCGACGGCGAGCCTGGCATCCCCGAAGAGACGTAACTAGCTCGCCCCCAGGCTGCGCGGCACTTCGTGTCCGCTTCTCCTTCCCCCTACCGGGGGCAACACCTGAGGCCCGGCAAAGCCGGTTCCTCGGTGTTTCGCGAAGGGGCTTCGCTGCGCTTGCCTCGTCGGCTAGTTGGTTCCGAGGCGCGTTGACCGGCGCAGCGGCGGGTTCGCAATCGATGCGCCCGGTGCGCGGTCGACCAACGGTTCGCTCGCGCAGGTCGTGTTGCTCGAGATGCACAGCGCGCCCAGCAGGCCGTCTTCGGTCAGGACGTTCCGGCTCGGGGGGCCGAAGATGCGGTCGATCCAGTTGTTGGCGCCGATGGGGTCGATGCGCAGTTCGCCAGTAGTGCGCGCCAGGCGCAGTTCCGAAATGCGCAGGTCGAACACGCCGTCGATGTAGTCGAACAGCAGGGTGTAGTAGTCGAGTTGGGCATCGAGCACCTGGGGCAGTGTCTCGCGGCCGAATTCCATGAGGCGGCGGCGGCCGCGGAAGGCCTGGCCCGAGGTGCTGACGGCTTCCATCAACTGGCGCTCGCGCTCGCGGCCGGCCACGGTGCGGGACCACGACGACGCGGTGAGCTCCATCAGGTTGAGCTTCACGCCCTCCATCTTGGCTTCCTGGTTCGCCACTTCGGCCAGGGCGCCCTTGAGCTTGAGCTGGCGGTCGAAGCCGTTGCCGAAGTTCCAGTTCAGTTCAAACGCGGCGCGCGTGGGGTCTTGCGGCGACACGCCGCGCGGGTCCTTGCTCTTCACGACGACGGCGTCGAGCGTGGGGTACAGGCTGGCTTCGGTCTGGTCGACCAGCGCACGCGCACGCGCCACGCGGCCCTGGGCTTCGGCCAGTTCGGTGCTGCGCGCCTCGGCACGGCGCAGCGCTTCTTCCTGCGAGCCGATGCGCCAGTGCGCCGGCGCGGCGAGCACGGGCAGCGATTCGGGCGCGGGCGAGAACTTGAAGTAGTTGCGAAACTTGGCCAACGCCTCGTCGCGCTGGGCCTCGAAGTCGGACTCGCGCGCGGCGACGAGGGCGCGGCGCGACGCCGCCATGTTGAGGTCGTTGTCGCCGCTCACGCCGAGCGCCACGCGGCGTGCCTCGGCCTTCGACAGGTCGGCCACGACTTCGGTGGCGCGGTGCGCGATCTGCTTCTTCAGGTCGAAGCGCTGCACCTGCAGGTAGGCGGTGAGCGCGTCCAGCACCACTTTCTGCGAGGTGGTGACCACGGCTTCGTCGTCGGCCTGGTTGCCGAATTCGGCGGCGCGCTGCGCCGCGCTCATGGCGCCACCGTCGATCAGGCTCACGCGCGCTTCGGCGGTGAGCACGGTGTAGTTCTCGCTCTTCGCGTCCTTGGCGCCGCTGCTGTAGGTGCCCGACGAGGTGCCGACCTTGAAGCGCGGGTAGCGCGCCATGCGGGCCGCGTCGACGCCGAAGCTGCTGGTGTTGGCCGCCGCCTGCGCGGTCAGCACTTCGGGGTACTCCTGCGACAGCGCGATGAGCGCCTGCTTCACGCGCTGCGCGTAGCTGGCGGCGCCGAGGGACGGTGGCGACAGGCGGCGCGACAGTGCCAGCGCTGCAGGCGGCCCCTCCTGCTCCGGCGACGGTTGGGCGTAAGCGGTGGGCGGCAGCGCCATGCTGACGCACAAGGTCGCGCAAAGCACACCCGGGGCGATGCGCGCGCGCCGGCCCGGCAACACGGGCTTGCTCATGGTTCGCGGAAGGCTTCGCGCCGCAGTTTGAGCACAGGCCGCAGGATGTACCAGATGAACGGATCGGTCCCCACGCGCAGGTCGACTTCGGACTCCATGCCGGCGGTGATGCGGTTTTCCGGCCGCCCCACGTGCGACTGCGACATGCTGATGAGCAGCCGGTAGTACGGCGCGCCGCTGGCAATGGCGGCGTCGCGATCGGCGTCGGCCGCCACAAGTTTGACCTTGCCGTCGACGGCGCCATAGCGCAGGTAGTCGTAGGCGGTGATCTTCACGCGCGCCTCCTGCCCCACTTCGACAAAGCCGCGGTCGTTCGGGTTAAGGCGCGCCTCGACCATGATCTCGTCCTCGTCGGGCACCACCTCCAGGATGGATTCGCCGGGCTTCACGACCCAGCCGGCGCTGGAGCTGCGCAGGCCCTTCACGATGCCGTCGGCCGGCGCCTTCACCACCGTGCGCGAGCGCTGGGTGCGGGCGCGCGCGAGGTCTTCGCTCAAGCTCGCGAACTGGCGTTCGACGGTGGCCAGTTCGTCCGATGCGCGGCGGCGAAAGCGGCCCTCGGCCTCGGCCATCTTGGCTTGCGCCTCGGTGATGGCGGCCTGCGCCGAGATCACGCCCTGGCGCGCCACGGCGAGTTCGCTGCGCACGCCTTCGGCCTGGCGGCGCTTCTCGAGCACCTCGACCTGGCCGACGAGTTTTTCGCTCAGCAGCTGTTCGGAGATCTCCAGCTCTTTCTGCATCAGCGCGAGCCGGTCGTTCAGGCCCTTGGCCTTGGCCTGCTGTTCGAGCTGTTTGCTGCGCGCCTGCTCCAGGCCCGACACGGCCCCGGCCATGACGCCGCGCTGTTCGAGCGCGCGCGCCTGGTAGGCGCCGATCTCGCCTTCGAGCACGGCTTCGTCGATGTCGGCATCGAACGAATCGCGCTTGAGCGGCTGGCCGCGGCTCTCGGCAATGAGTCGCACGCGCGTGGCCTGCGTGGCGGCGTATCGCGCGGTGAGTTCCTCGAAGTTCAGGCCGCTGCCGCCCAGGTCGATCTCGACCAGCGACTGGCCCTGCTTGACCTTGTCGCCTTCTTTCACGAGCACGTTGCTGACGATGCCGCCTTCCAGATGCTGGATCGACTTCACGCGGTCGGAGGGGATCACGCGGCCCGGTGCGACGACGACGGTTTCCATCGGAAAGCCGAGCCCCACCGCCGCCAGCACCGCGACCGCGCCGCCGATGATCCACTGGCGCCGCCGGCCTTGCGGCGTGGTCTGCGCCGCCTGTTTCTCGCTCTCGCCCTGAAGCACCTGCGGCAAGTCTGGTTTCAAAATCCCGTTCCCCTGTCTCTGTCTGTCAGTCGGTCGATCCGTGGCAACCACGAATCACGCATCGCATGGCCCTTCTTGCTCACGCCATCGAGCGCGAGGCGGCCGGGACGCCTGCATTGCTGTTGCTGCTGCCACTGCCGTCGTCGGTGCTGTCGCCCAGCGCCACCAGCGGTTTCTTCACGCCGAAGAGCTTGGGCACCATGACGGCGGCGGAGCCGATTTCCACATTGCCCTGGCCGGTGACGTGATAGACGGCGGAGGCCGCGGACACGATGCGCAGCGAGTGCGTGACCACGACCACGGTGCGCACCTTGGCCACCGCGAGCATGGTCGCGAGCAGGTTGCGCTCGCTTTGAAAGTCGAGGTCGTTGCTGGGCTCGTCGAGCACCAGCACCGAGGGCTTGCGCAGGAAGCTCATGGCCAGCGCGAGCTTGCGCCGCTCGCCCACCGAGAAGCCGGTGCCGCCCTCGCCCACCACGGTGCGGTAGCCGTCGGGCAGGCGCGAAATGAAGTCGTGCGCGCCCGAGAGCTTGCAAGCCGCGACGATCTGCTCGTCGCTCTGGCCCGGCGCGCCGCGGCGCATGGTGTCGACCAGCGGGCCGCCGAACCAGTAAACCTCCTGCGAGAGGTAGCTGATCCAGCGCGACAGCTCTTCGCGGCCGAATTGCGACAGGTCGTACTCGCCGATGCTCACCACGCCGTGCGTGGGCGTGTACAAGCCCGACAGCAGCTTCACGAGCGTCGACTTGCCCGCGCCGTTGCGCCCGACGATCACATGCAGGCCGCCGGGGCCGATGTCGAGGTCGACGTTTTCCAGCACGGGCTGCGGTGCGTCTTCGGTGAAGCTGAAGCTCACGTCCTTGAGCGTGACGCGGCCCAGCGGCTGCGGCAGCGCCATGCCGGTGGGCGCCTTCTCGACCGGCTCACCGAGCACGGTCTCCAGCCGCTTGGCGGCTTCCTTGGCGGTGGCCAATGCGCGCCAGTTCGACACCAGCCCGGCCACCGGCTGCAGCGCCTTCAGCGCGAGCATGTTGGACGCAACGAGGCCGCCCACCGTCATCCACTGCTGCATGACGGCGATGGCGCCGACGGTGACGACGATCACCGAGAACACGGTGAGCAGCACGGTGGTGCCGTCGCGCGCGGTTTCGATCTGGCCGTTCTTGCCGAAGCTCTCGCTGAGCCAGGCGTTGTAGGTCTGCTGCCAGACCTCGATGGTCGGGCCGTCGTTCGACTGCGCCTTGAGCGTCTCGCGCGCATGGCAGATCTCGGAGGTGATGCGGTCCAGGCCGCGCCCGCGCAGCACTTCTTCGACGCGGCCGGCGCGCACTTCGTCGGCCCACCACCAGGCCAGGAACGCCATGATGGCCAGGAAGGCCGCCACCACGGGCAGCACCGGCAGCGCGACGATGCCGATCACGATCAGCGCGAAGATCGCCATCGGCAGGTCGAAGATCGATTGCGCGAGTCCGCCGGTGACGGTGCCGCGCACCGCGCCCACGTCGCGAAAGAACAGCTGCCAGGACGAGGCCGGCCGCGCCTCGAGCGCGCGCAGCGGGCGCCCGAGCATGGAGTGCAGCAGCGCGCCCGACACGCCGTGGTCGACGGTGGCGCCCGCGTTGCGCAGCAGGCGCGAGCGGCGCGTACGCAGCCAGAACTCGATGCACAGGAAGAACAGGATGCCGCTCACCAGCGCGGCGAGCGTGGAGACGCCGCTGCGCGAGAGCACGCGGTCATACACCTGCAGCAGGAAGATCGAAGGCAGCAGCCCGAACAGGCTGATGGGCAGCGACAGCCAGGCTGCGCTCTTGACGAGCGGGTAGGCCGCGCGAAACGCATCGTTCAGCGCACTGGCATACGGACTGGCGCCGGGGACTTCCGGCCTGTCGGCAACCAGCTGGCTGGGCAAGAGGAACTTGATCATGGAAAAAGACCGATCCGTCGGGCAACGACGCCTGCATCATTATCAACTGTTACCCGACTGTTACAAGGCAAAAATTCGCCTCTGACGCCTCTCAGCATCGGTGGGTGCGAACCTGCGCCGGACCGGTCGTTTCCGCGCCGCGCGCTGCTTGCGGCGCGGCGTTTTCCCTGAGCGTGCAATTCATCGTTTTGTGGGTGTGGCTGTGGGTCGCCGTGCGGCCGGACGAGCCCGGCAGGCCTTCGGCAAAAACGAGGGCGATGTTGGCGCACAGCAGCATCAGCAGCACCCAGGCGCACAGCAGCTGCAGCCAGCCCAGCCACCAGCGCCGCGGGGGTACCTCGCGTTCGGATTCATAGGGGATGTGGACCAATGCGTTCCATCTCATGGCAGTGCTTTCAGGACCCGGGCGAGCCGGGAAAGACCGACACCGGCGGAGCTCTTGGCCAGCACCCAGTCGCCTGGTTGCAGCAGCCCGCCGAGTGCGGTGGAGAGGTCGGACACATCGACAAACCAATGGGAGCGGACCTTGGTGCGGATGCGCGTGTGAAGCGCCCGCATCAAAGGTCCGCACAAGAGCACGCGGTCAGGTTGCGACGCCAGCAACTCGGCCTCCAGATCGAGGTGATGGCGTTGCGCCGCGGGCCCCAGCTCCTGCATGTCGCCCAGGATGGCCACCCGGCGCGCAGGCTCGCAGGGGGCTTGTGACAGCAACTCAAGCGCCGCCCGCATCGAACTCGGGTTGGCGTCGTAGGTTTCATCGATCAGCTTGAAGCTTCCGCCGCCGATGTGAATGGTGTGCAGCGCGCCGCGTCCGCCCGGCGGCTCGAAGTGCGCAAAGGGTTCGACGGCGGCGGCCAGCGGCAGGCGCAGTGCCTGCAGCGCGGCCAGCGCGGCCACGGCGCTGGCGCCCATGTGGCGGCCCGGCGCATTCAAGCGCAGCTGGAAGGGCTCGCCGGCCACCTCGGCCTGCACCTCGCCGTGGTCGAAGGCGAGCAGGCGCACGTCGGCGTCCTTGTGCTCGCCGTAGGTCACGATCTGCAGCTGGTGCGCCATGGCCGCTTCGGCGAAGGTGGCGAACTCGGGCATGTCGCGGTTGAGCACCACGCGGTCGCCCGCGGCCATGGCCTGGAACATGCGGCAATCCAGCCGCGCGGCGGCCTCCGACGGGCCGCGGTGCTTCTGCGACGCGGCCGACAGCCCCGTCACCACGATGAGCGAGGGCCGCATCAGCTGCGCCGAGGCCGGCATGTGCGAGGTCCCCATTTCGAGCACCCAGTAGGCGGCATGGCGCGGCATGCAGGTGAGGTTCCACGCGATGCCCGACGGCAGGCTGATGTTGCCTTCGGGCTGCGCCACCTCGCCCCACACGGTGAGCGCGCCGGCCAGCATGGCGGCCACGGTGCTGCTGCCTGCGCCGCTGCCGAGCACGCCGCAGACGCGGCCGGTGAACTCGGTGCGCGCGTGGTCGCCCAGCTCGAGCACGGCCTGCAACACGTTGGCCACCTGCAGCACGGGCACGCGCTTGTCCAGGTGCGGCTTGGGGTCGGTGCACAGCACGGCCGCGGCCGGCTGCAGCACGCCCTTGAGCGTGACGGCGGCCAGCGGCGTCTTCGAGGGCCGGGCCTGGTGTTCGAACACGACGCGGCCCTTGCGCATGAAGGTGCGCTGGGTCACGCCGGTGGCGCGCCAGCCGTCTTCGGGCTTGACCACCCATTCGCCGCCGGTGACGCGGGCCATCTCGCTGGCCGTCCAGACCGCGCCGTCGTCGCGCACGCCAACACCGCCGCCCCCGGGGCCGGCGCCGCCGGGCTGGCTGCGCCGGTCGAGCAGGTAGCGGTGGTAGGCCGCGAAGCCGGTCACGTACTGCTCGACGTCGTCGATGCGCACGCGGAACGAGTGGTGCCGCACGAAGAAGGCGCCGACGACCGTGGACGGCCGGCGGAAGTACATCGCCATCTCGGGCCAGAAGAAGCCGTTGAGCAGGTAGTGCGCGCGGTAGTCGAGCGCGCGGTAGAACTTCTCGGTGTCCAGCTCGTCGAGCAGGTGCCGCATGGCGGGCATGCTCTCCAGCCGCTGCAGCATCTGCTGCGCCGCCAGCATGAGGCTGAGCAGCGTGGGAAAAGTGGTCTTGCGGTCGAGCACGAAGTCCAGGTAGCCCGCCACGTTCTGCAGCCCGAAGCGGAAGTAGCGCTCCTGCGGGCTCCACTGCGTGAGCTCGTTCACGCAGCCGCTGAGCCAGTGGTCGTGCGACTGCCAGTGCTGGCTCGCAATGAAGTGGTCGAAGGCTTTCTCGACCGCGGCCAGCCAGCACGGATCGCGCGTGAGGCCGTACAGGCGCATGAGGCCGAAGGCCGCTTCGCCGTCGTAGAAGATGACGCGCGAGGCCTGCTTGAGCGACAGGTCGGCCGCGTGCAGCACGTGGTCGAAGCGCCCGCTGGCCGGGTCCTGCAGCGCCACGATGCCCAGCGCGAGCTTCTCGAGCAGCGGCAGCCAGTGGCGCGTCTCCATCAGCTCGCAATAGCGCACGAACATGCGCACGCAGGCCGCATTGCCGCCCAGGCGGATCTCGCCGCCGGTGTCGACCAAGTAGGCCACCTCGCGGCCGTCGGGCAGCGTGTAGTCGCGGATCAGCGCGTCGGTGAGGTGGTCGATGGCGCGGTCGATGGCCGCGCGCAGCGTGTCGTCGCGCGTGAGCTCCCAGGCCTCGAGCATGGCGTGCACGGTGCCCGCATGGCGCATCGCGTCGTAGGTCGGGATGCGGCGGTCGAAGCACGGGAAGTAGCCGTACACGAACAGGCCGTCGCTTTGCATCTGGCGCGCCAGGTACGACGAGCCGCTGCGCACCAGCTCGAGCACTGCCTGCGGGTTGAGCGCCGGCAGCTGGCGGCGGCCCGCGTCGAGCCCCGTGCCCACGAGCTTGTGCACCACGCCGTCGGGCTGGCAGAACACGCCGACCGTGGCCAGCAGGTACACGGTGCGCTCGGACGACTCCTCCAGCGGCAGCGTGCGCTCGAAGCGCGCCTGCGCATAGACGTCGAAGTTGCGCACGTTCACCACCGAATGCGCGATGGTCGAATCGCCGCACAGCATGGCGTTGGCGTTGAGTTCCTGCTCGGTGAAGGCGAAGCCGAAGTCCTGGTCGAAGGCCAGGCCGAGCCGGAAGTAGTTGCGCTTGACCGCGGTGAGCTGGGTCTTGAACTGCGTCCAGTCCATGGGACTGGCGCCCTCGACCCAGTCGATGCGCAGCCAGGGCGAGACGATGCCGCGCTCGCGCACCCATCGCTCGACGAGGTCGGCGCCTTCGCGCCAGGCGGTCTCGAAGTCGTCGGCCCGCGCATGCACGACGTGCGCACGCTGGGAGCCGTCGCTCACCGAGAAGAAGAGCGTGAAGGCCGGGTACGGGGCAGGCAACGCCGCGCACACGGACACCAGGCGCTCGTGGCAGGCGTGGAGCTGGTCTGAGAAGGACATCATTCGGCCCCGGTCGAATGCGGGCGAAGGCCGGTCGCGTCCGTCATCTGCTCTCGCTTGAATGACGTGATCGCGGACCGGAAACCGCCCGTGAAATCATCGCGTGCTCCCGATTCAGCGGTAGCTGAACTCGGCGCGACGATTGAGCTGATGGCCCTCCTCGGTGGTGGCAAGCGATGCGGGCTTTTCAATGCCCCAGCTGACGGCTTCGATGCGTTCGCCCGGCACGCCCATCTGCGTGAGCATGCGTTGCACGGCCTCGGCGCGGCGCTGGCCGAGCGCAAGGTTGTACTCGCGGCCGCCGCGCAGGTCGGTGTGGCCTTCGATCACGACCCGGCTCGCCGGCCGGTTGCGCATGTAGCCCGCGTGCGCCTCGACGATGCTGCGGTCGCCCGTCCTGACGTCGTATCGGTCGAAGTCGAAGTAGACGATCTTGGCCGGTGTGTTCGGCGGCGGCGGCGGGGGTGCCGGCTCCACCTTGGGCACTTCGCGCACGCTCTTGTTGGAGTAGTAGTAGGTCGCGTCGTCGCGGCCGCCCTTGGGAGGCACACCGCAGGCAGCGAGGCTTGCGCCCATTGCCACGAGGGCCAGTATCCGGAAATTCTTGTTCATGACGGTCCTTTCGCGGGACGGGCCGCTGACGGCCCGTCCCTGTCTGCTTGCTATCGAGGTTTCCCTTCCTCCTTCTTCGTGTCCTTGGATCAGCCCAGCAGGCCGTGCAGGATGTTCGTCACGGGTGCCAGGGCACCGCCGGCCGGGCTGCTGTGGTCGACCAGGCTGGTGATCGGGGTGAGCACGTTGTCGAGCACCGGAGCCACCGTGTGTTCGACCGTGTCCAGCACACCGGTCACGACCGCGGCCACCGGGGCTGCCGGGGTGCCGGCAAGGATGTCGGTCACCGGTTCGACCGCGTGGGCCACGGTGTCGACCACCGTCGAGACCACCGAGCCGGCCGAGCCGTCCAGGAGGCTCGTCACCGGTTCCAGGATGCCGGCCACCGGTTCGGCGCCACCCGTCAGGCCGCCGAGCAGGCCGCCCACGAGACCGTCGGCACCGAGCAGGCTGCCGACCAGGCCGTCGTCACCGAGGACGCCGCCGAGCAGACCGCCTTCGCCGCCGCCGAGCACGCCGCCCAGGAGGCCGCCGTCACCGCCGAGGACCCCACCGAGCAGGCCGTCGTCGCCCAGCACGCCGTCGAGCAGGCCGCCGGCGTCGCCGCCGGTCACGCCGCCGAGGACACCGCCCAGCAGGCCGTCGTCGCCGAGGATGCCGTCGAGCAGGCCGCCAGCATCGCCACCGGTCACGCCGCCGAGGACACCACCCAGCAGGCCGTCGTCGCCGAGGATGCCGTCGAGCAGGCCGCCAGCATCGCCACCGGTCACGCCGCCGAGGACACCACCGAGCAGGCCGTCGTCGCCGAGGATGCCGCCGAGCAGGCCGCCGGCGTCGCCACCGGTCACGCCGCCGAGGACACCACCGAGCAGGCCGTCGTCGCCGAGGATGCCGCCGAGCAAGCCGCCGTCACCACCGAGGACGCCGCCCAGAAGACCGTCGTCACCCAGCACACCGCCGAGCAGACCACCTTCACCGCCGAGGACGCCGCCCAGGAGGCCGTCGTCACCCAACACGCCGCCAAGCAGACCACCGTCGCCGCCGAGGACGCCACCCAGGAGGCCGTCGTCACCCAGCACGCCACCGAGCAGACCACCGTCACCGCCGAGGACTCCGCCCAGGAGGCCGTCGTCGCCGAGGATGCCGCCGAGCAGGCCGCCGTCACCGCCGAGGACGCCACCCAGGAGGCCGTCGTCACCCAGCACACCGCCGAGCAGACCACCGTCACCGCCGAGGACGCCGCCCAGGAGGCCGTCGTCACCCAGCACGCCGCCGAGCAGACCACCTTCACCGCCGAGGACGCCACCCAGGAGGCCGTCGTCACCCAGCACGCCGCCGAGCAGGCCACCTTCACCGCCGAGGACGCCACCCAGGAGGCCGTCGTCACCCAGCACGCCGCCGAGCAGACCACCTTCACCGCCGAGGACGCCACCCAGGAGGCCGTCGTCACCCAGCACGCCGCCGAGCAGGCCGCCTTCACCGCCGAGCAAGCCGCCCAGCAGGCCGTCGTCACCCAGCACGCCTCCGAGCAGACCACCTTCGCCGCCGAGGACACCACCCAGGAGGCCGCCTTCGCCGAGCACGCCGCCCAGCAGACCGCCTTCGCCGCCGAGCAAGCCGCCCAGCAGGCCGTCATCACCCAGCACGCCGCCGAGCAGGCCACCGTCGCCGCCGAGGACACCGCCCAGCAGGCCGCCGTCGCCACCCAGCACGCCACCCAGCAGGCCATCGCCACCGATCAGGTTGGCCACGCCGTCGGTCACGAAGTCGACCTGCGTGTCCACTGCGTTCAGCAGGCCGTTCGTCGCGCCGGCGCCGAGCAGCTGGTCGACCACCGGGCTGACCAGGCCGCCCACGCCGTCCGTCACGTCGTCGACGAGGCTGTCGGCCGGGTCGAGCACGTTCGGGTCGTTCGGCGTGAAGCTGGAACCGAGCACCGGTGCCAGCAGGCCGTCGACCGTGTCG
Organism: Variovorax sp. KBS0712; assembly: GCF_006323185.2. NCBI lineage: Bacteria > Pseudomonadati > Pseudomonadota > Betaproteobacteria > Burkholderiales > Comamonadaceae > Variovorax > Variovorax sp. KBS0712. Next base: position 747,310 of record NZ_VCCD02000002.1, read on the forward strand.
GTCAGGCTGTCGGTCAGTTGCGAGACCGGGGCCAGCACGTCGCCCAGGCCGAGGTCGCCGAGCACGCCGTTGTTCAGGCCGTTCACCAGGCCGGCCACCACGCTGTCGGCCGGGTCGAGCAGGGCCGCGCCGGTGCCGGGGGTGCCGCCACCGCCGATGCCGCCGAGCACGCCGCCCAGCAGACCGCCGACGAGGCCTTCTTCACCGAGCAGGCCGCCCACGGGGCCGTCTTCGCCCAGCAGGCCACCGACCACGCCGTCCGGTCCGAGCAGGCCGCCGACACCGTCGCCACCGAGCAGGCCACCCAGCGGGCCGTTATCGCCCAACAGGCCACCGAGCAGACCGTCGTCACCGAGCAGGCCACCGATGGGGCCGGTGCCGCCGAGCAGACCGCCGACCAGGCCGTTGTCGCCGAGCACGCCGCCCAGCACGCCGTCGCCGCCGAGCAGGCCGCCGATGGGGCCGGCATCGCCGAGCAGGCCACCGACCAGGCCGTCGTCACCCAGCAGGCTACCCAACGGGCCGTCGCTGCCGAGCACACCGCCCAGCAGGCCGTCGTCGCTCAGCAGGCCGCCAACCAGGCCGTCGTTGCCGAGCAGGCCGCCGATGGGGCCGCCTTCGCCGATGACACCGCCGAGCAAGCCGCCCAGCAGGCCGTCGTCGCCGCCGAGCAGGCCGCCCAGCGGGCTGTCGGCGAGCAGGCCGGAGATCGCGCCGTCCTGGCCAAGCAGGTTGTCGATGAGGCCACCCTGGCCGAGCAGTTCGCCGGTGAGGCCTTCCGAGCCGGCCAGGCCGGCCAGCACGCCGTCGCCGCCGAGCAGGCCGCCCACGAGGCCGTCGTCACCCAGCAGGCCGCCCAGTGCGCTGTCGTCGCCGAGCAGGCCACCCAGCAGGCCCTCTGCACCGAGCAGGCCGCCAGTGAGGTTGCCGAGGGCGCCGTCGCCGAGCAGGCCGCCGACCAGGCCGTCCTCGCCGAGCACGGTGTCGAGCAGGCCGCCGACGGCGGTGTCTTCACCCAGCAGGCCGCCGACCAGGCCGTCCGGTGCCAGCAGGCCACCGACCAGACCGTCTTCGGCCAGCACGCCGGCCACGAGGCTGCCTTCGCCGAGCACGTTCTCGAGCAGGCCGCCCAGCGCGCCGTCGTCGCCCAGCAGCTGGTCGGTGACACCGCCCAGGCCGAGCGCGTCGGTGAGGCCGCTGACGATGCCGTTGTCGCCGACGAGGTTGCCCAGCGCGTTGTCGAGCGCGTCGGTCACGTAGTCGACCTGGTTGAGCAGGCCGTCCATGATGGCGCCGGCCGCACCCGCGCCGAGCAGCGGATCGAGCAGCGGGCTCAGCGTTTCGCCGAGCGGGTCGGTGATGCTGCCGACGGCGTCGTCCACCGGGTCGAACTGGTTCGGGTTGTTGGCCTGGAACTCTTCGCCAAGCAGCGGAGCGAGCACGTCGTCGACGACGTCGGTGAGGTTGTCGACCGTCTCCGACACCGGGGTGAGCGAGCCGCCGAGGCCCAGTGCGTCGTCGATGCCGTCGAGGGCGCCGCCCAGGATGCCGTCGGCGGGGTCGAGCAGGTGGTCGCCGTCTGCGTCGGAGTCGGAATCGCTGTCCGAGTCCGAATCGCTGTCGGAGTCCGAATCGGAGTCGCTGTCCGAGTCACTGTCGGAGTCGGAATCCGAGTCGCTGTCCGAGTCCGAGTCCGAATCAGAGTCGCTGTCCGAATCGGAGTCGGAATCCGAGTCACTGTCGGAGTCGGAGTCGCTGTCCGAATCCGAGTCAGAGTCCGAATCCGAGTCAGAGTCCGAATCAGAGTCGGAATCCGAGTCACTGTCGGAGTCGGAGTCGCTGTCCGAATCCGAGTCAGAGTCCGAATCAGAGTCGCTGTCCGAGTCAGAGTCGGAGTCGGAGTCGCTGTCCGAATCGGAATCCGAGTCGCTATCCGAATCCGAATCCGAATCGCTGTCCGAATCAGAGTCGCTGTCAGAGTCCGAGTCGGAATCCGAGTCCGAGTCAGCGTCCGCATCGGACTCACCGCCCGGGCCGCCCACGAACAGCGGGAAGCCGGTGGTGCCACCGTCGCCGCCACCGCCGCTCAGTGCAGCACCCAGCGCCGCGGCGCCCAGGGCGCCCAGCGCGAATTCACCGAGACCGATGCCGCTGCCGGCCGCGGTCTTCTTGGTCACTGCCAGGGCGGCCGCATCGGCGTCGCTGTCCGGCGGGGTCACCTGCAGGTCGCCCGAGGCGACGTCCACATTCACTTGTTCGAGGCCGCCGGGCAGCTTGGTCGAGCCGATGGTCGCATCGGTGCCGCCGGTGAAGACGCCGGCCAGCGGCGCCTTGTTGGAGGCCGATCCGGGGAACAGCACGTTGGCCTGGCCGCCGTCCGGCACGATCACGCGGTCGCCGGCCATCAGGGTCTGATTGCCGTCCACCGGAATGCGGACACCCTCGCGCATCACTGCAACGCCGGGCGTAGCATTGGACAATGTGCCCACGCTGGGCGACGCCACGGCCGCAGGCGCGGCGGAGGCGCCGGCGCTGATGCCCGGCGTGCCGAGCGGCGTGACGGTGGCTTGGGCGAGAACCACGGGCGCGCCAGTGGCGGCGAGCCCTTCGGTCGAAACGGTCGATGCTTGTGGAGCGGTCATGGCAGCCTCTGTGACAAAAGATGCATCTACAGGGGCAACTTGCGTGCCGCTTTTCCGCCGCCGTGCCAACGCCGCGCCATCGGCGCTTCAAGTGATTGATTTGTATGGATATTTTTCTGAAAACTGCGCAGCACACCGACCTCCGAAACAGCCCGTAAGGAGGTCAATTCGCGATTCGTTACGTAACGATGTAACGCCTCGTACCCGGAACGCCGGGCGTGTCGCGCGCACTTTCCACAGCCCTAGCGCCCACGCCGCGCCACCCGCTTTTTCTCTTTCCTTCTTCTCTCTTCTATATATGTTCAATCCCTCCCAGGAAGACGTGCGCCGCTTCTTCTGCGACGTGTACGCCAAGCACCGGCAGGGCCTGCCGATGGAGCCGCTGGAGACCATCGCGGCCGGCTGGATCGACGAGCACCCCGAGTACCACGAGGACCTGATCGACGCCGACGCGGCCGTGGCGCGGGTCTACGACGGATCGAACGGCCGCGAGAACCCGTTCCTGCATCTGTCGATGCACCTGTCGATCAGCGAGCAGTGCTCCATCGACCAGCCGCGCGGCATCCGCCAGGCGGTCGAGCTGCTGGCCGCGCGCCGCGGCTCGCTGCTGCATGCGCACCACGAGGCGATGGATTGCCTGGGCCAGATGATGTGGGAGAGCCAGCGCGCAGGGCGTCCCCCAGATGGCGATGGCTACGTAGCGTGCGTGCAGCGCCGGGCAACCAAGGACTGAGCGATCAGCCGGCGGCGCGCGGCGTTCCCTTTCGCGCCGGCAACGCGCCTTGCGCCTTCGCCGCTTCGCGCAGCAGCCCCGCCATCGCGGCGCGCATCGGCGACGGCTCGGCCTCGCTGCGCTGCAGGAGGCCGACCGGCTCCTCGGTGCCGGTGGTGTCGATCGGCAGGCGCACCAGGCGGCCGTCGGCCAGCTCGCTGCGCGCGGCGCCCAGCGGCGTGATCCACACCGCATCCGACACCGCCACCAGCGCGCGCGCCACCGCCACGTCGAGCGTCTGCAGGGCATTGCGCGGCAGCGCGAGGCCGCGCGCCGACAAAAAGCTCTCGGTGTTGTGGCGCGGGATCGTGCCCTCGCCGTACACGACCAGCGGATAGTCGAGCACCGCCTGCACCGGCGCCGGCTTGAGCGCGAGCGGATGGCCGGCGCGCACGGCGAACACCAGCGGCTCGGTGTGCAGCAGCTCGAAGCTCAGGCCGCCCATGAGACGCGGATCGCTCATGCGGCCCACCACGAGGTCGAGCTCGCCGGCGCGCAGCTCGTCGAGCAGCGCGGCGTTGGCCGCGCTCTTCACCAGGATCTGCACCGCCGGCCAGCCCTCGCGCAGCCGCGCCAGCGCCACCGGCAGCAGCGCGGGCGCCACGCTGGGCAAGGCGCCGATGCGCAGGCGCTCGATGCGCCCGCCCGCCGCCGGCGCCACGGCCTGGGCGCTGGCATCCATCGCTTCGAGCACGCGCAGGGCGTGGGCCAGCAACTGTTCGCCGGCCGGCGTGAGGCCCTGCACGCCGCGGCGCCCGGCCTGGCTGCGTTCCACCAGGCGGGTGCCGACCACGGCCTCGAGCTCCGACAGCGTCTTGGACACCGCCGGCTGGCTCAGCGCCAGCCGCTCGGCCGCGCGCGCCAGGTGGCGCTCCTGTGCGACCGCGACGAAGGCGCGCAGGTGCCTCAACTGCACGTTGCGCACGAAATCCTGGCGAAGCTCGGCGGGAGACTTTTTCAATGCCTTCTGGTTATTGAAACTGGAACAATCTTCAATTTACATCATTGATCGCGACTTCTACAGTGCGGGCTTCGGATTCGTCCCACGACAGGAGACAACGTACATGACCAAGACCAGCGGCGCCCAGCCCACCCTCACCCCGCGCGACTGGGACGCCCACCCCAGCTACATCTACCCCGGCTACAAGTCGACCGGCAAGCGCGGCCCGCAGAAGCCGCTCATTCCGCTGAAAGCCTCGCTCGGCGAGCTGCAGCAGCCGGTGTACGGCCACGACAGCATCGGCGAGTTCGACCACGACCTCACGCGCAACGCGCGCGTCAACGGCGAGCCGCTGGGCGAACGCATGATCCTCACGGGCCAGGTGCTCGACGAGCGCCGCCGTCCGGTGGCCAACACGCTGGTCGAGCTGTGGCAGGCCAACGCCTCGGGCCGCTACGTGCACAAGGTCGACCAGCACGACGCCCCGCTGGACCCCAACTTCCTGGGCGCGGGCCGCTGCCTGACCGACAGCGAAGGCCGCTACCGCTTCCTCACCATCAAGCCCGGCGCCTACCCCTGGGGCAACCACCCGAACGCCTGGCGCCCGCAGCACATCCACCTGTCGCTGTTCGGCCAGAGCTTCGCCAGCCGCCTCGTGACGCAGATGTACTTCCCCGGCGACCCGCTGCTGCAGTACGACCCGATGGTCACCGGCACGCCCGAGCGCTACCGCAACCGCCTCATTGCCGACTTCAGCCTCGACATCACCGAGGAAGGCTATGCCCTGGGCTACCAGTTCGACATGGTGCTGCGCGGCGCCGATGAAACGCCGTTCGAGAACCGCTGAAAGGAATTCCCCATGCCATTGATGACCGCACAGGAAGCCGACTTCGGCCAGACGCCCTCGCAGACCGTGGGCCCCTACTTCGCCTACGGCCTCACCGCCACGCAGTACGGCTACAACTTCAACCAGCCCTTCGACGCCGTGCTGGCGCTGGACACCGCCAGCGGCCAGCGCATCCGCCTCGAAGGCCGCGTGATCGACGGCGACGGCAACCCGATCAACGACGCGCTGGTCGAGATCAGCCAGCCCGACGGCGAAGGCCGCTACCCGCAGACGCCCGACGAGGCACGCGCCCTGGGCTTTCGCGCCTTCGGCCGTGTCGGCACGGGCACCGACGCGCAGAACCGCTTCGTGTTCCACACCGTCAAGCCCGGCGCCGAGACGCCCGGCGAAGCCCCGCACATCAACGTGATCGTGCTCATGCGCGGCCTGCTGCTGCATGCCTTCACGCGCGTGTACTTCAGCGACGAGGCCGAGGCCAACGCGAAGGACGCGGTGCTGCAGAGCGTGCCGGCCGAACGCCGCCACACGCTGGTCGCCGAGCGCGTGGAACAAGGCGGTGCGGTGACGTACCGCTTCGACATCCGCATGCAGGGCACGGACGAGACGGCCTTCTTCGACGTCTGACCCCCGGGAAAATCCGGACGAAAAAAAGCCCGCTGATGCGGGCTTTTTCTTTCGAGCACCAGTCTTGCGGACTGGCCCGGCTTACTGAGGCGCGTGATGCAGGCGCGATTCAGGCACGACCTTCAGTTCGCCAGGCAGCGAGCTGATGTAGGTGGCCAGGGTCTTCAGTTCGGCGTTGGTGAACTTCTTGGGCTCGACCTGCGCGGCCATCACGGCGTTCGAACGGCCCAGGTGAGGGTTGTTCTTCACGCGGTACGACTTCAGCGCCACGAACAGGTAGTCGGCGTGCTGGCCGGCCAGCTTGGGCACGGTGCCGTCGTTCGGCGTGTTGAAGTTGGCACCGTGGCACTTGGTGCAGCTGTTGTCCTTGTCGCGCGCGATGAGCGCCTGGACGTTCTCGGACGCAGCCTTGGCCGGGGTGGCCGCAGGCGCGTCGCCTTCCTTCACGCCCAGCTGGCTGTAATAGGCCGCAAGGTCGGCGATGTCCTGTTCGGTGAGGGTGTCGGCGATGGCGCGCATCGTCGGGTGCTTGCGGTCACCGCCCTTGTACGCGGTGAGCGCGGAGGAGATGTACGTGGCGCTCTGGCCCGCGATCATCGGGACCTTGTGGATCTCGGGGAAGCTCGCCTGGTAGCCGATGATGCCGTGGCAACCCACGCACATCTGGACCTTCTTGGCTCCGTCCTGGGCCTTGCCAGTGACTTGTTGGGCTTGGGCCGAGACCGTCACGCAAGCGACAGCAAGGGCAAACATCGTGGTCAACAACTTGTTCATTTTGCGCGCACAATCTCGTGGAGATACAGTTTTTCGAATCAACATTCGATTATATGCAAGGGTCCCACGGGAACCTCGCGCGGGCTGCACAAGAGACTGCGCAATGCAGATCGAGTGTGTTCTTTTCTCCACCCTGCCTCCGCTCCACTCATGAAATTCAAGGGCTCAGACAACTACGTCGCCACTCAGGACCTGATGCTGGCGGTCAATGCGGCCATCACACTCCAGCGCCCCCTGCTCGTCAAGGGCGAGCCCGGCACCGGCAAGACCATGCTGGCCGAGGAAGTGGCGCAAGCGCTCGACATGCCGCTGCTGCAGTGGCACATCAAGTCGACCACCAAGGCGCAACAGGGCCTGTATGAATACGACGCCGTGAGCCGCCTGCGCGACTCGCAGCTGTCCGACGTGGACGGCGGCGAGCGCGTCAAGGACATCCAGAACTACATCGTCAAGGGCGTGCTGTGGCAGGCCTTCACGGCCGACAAGCCGGTGGCGCTGCTGATCGACGAGATCGACAAGGCCGACATCGAATTCCCGAACGACCTGCTGCGCGAAATCGACCGCATGGAGTTCTACTGCTACGAGACGCGCGAACTCATCCGCGCCAAGCACCGTCCGCTGGTGTTCATCACCTCGAACAACGAGAAGGAACTGCCCGACGCCTTCCTGCGCCGCTGCTTCTTCCACTACATCAAGTTCCCCGATGCCGAGACGATGAAGCACATCGTCGCCGTGCACTTCCCGAACCTGAAGCAGGAGCTGCTCACGTCCGCGATGAAGACCTTCTACGACGTGCGCAACCTGCCCGGCCTGAAGAAAAAGCCCTCGACCTCCGAGCTGCTCGACTGGCTCAAGCTGCTGGTGGCCGAAGACATTCCGCTCGAAGCCCTGCAGAGCAAGGACGACAAGGTCGCCGTGCCGCCGCTGGTGGGCGCGCTGCTCAAGAACGAACAGGACGTGACCCTGTTCGAGAAGCTCGTCTTCATGCAACGCAACAACCGCTAGGCCATGAGCCGGCAACCGCATTCCACCAAGCAGCTGATGAAGCTGGGCATCGCCCAGGCGGTGCTGTTCGTGGTGGGCGCGCTGATCGGGCGCGGGATCGGGCTGCTGCTCGGACTCGACGCCTTCGCCACCGACAGCAAGTACGGCACGCGCGAGATCGTCGGCATTGCGTTGATCGGCCTGGGCGGCGGCGCCGGTGCGCAGGCCGCGCGCGCGTGGTACGTGCACAAGTACGGCGACCCGCGCGGCTGAGCCCCAGATCCACCGAGACCTGCACGGAGATACGGAGAGTTTGCACATGGCGTTCGTCGAACCCGTCACGCTGAAGGCCCGCGGCCTCGCGCTGGTGCCGCTGGCACTCACCCACGAAGACGGCCTGCGCGCCGCGGCCGCCGACGGCGAGCTGTGGAAGCTGCGCGTCACCTCCGTGCCCGAGCCGCAGCACACGCGTAGCTACATCGAGACCGCCCTGAAGACGGCCGATCGTTTCGCCTTCGCCGTGACCGACGAAGCCAGCGGCACCGTGCTGGGCAGCACGAGCTTTCACGACATCCTGCCGGGCGTGAAGCGCGTCGAGATCGGCTACACCTGGTACGCCGAGCGCTGCCAGCGCACCCACGTCAACACCACCTGCAAGCTGCTGATGCTCACGCACGCGTTCGACACGCTGGGCTGCAACGTGGTGGGCTGGCGCACTGACAACTTCAACTTCGCCTCGCAGCGCGCCATCGAGCGCCTGGGCGCCAAGAAAGACGGCGTGATCCGCGGCCACGTGATGCGCCGCGACGGCACCATCCGCGACACCGTCATGTACAGCCTGCGCGCGGGCGAATGGCCCGAGGTGAAGGCCCAGCTGCAGTACCTGCTCGACAAGCCGCGCGGCTGAACGAAACACAAGGAGCGCTCCATGCTCATCGACTTCTTCTACACCCTGCGTTCGGCCAAGCTGCCGGTGTCGGTCAAGGAATACCTCACGCTGCTCGAGGCGCTCAAGTCCGACGTGGTGGGCCCGAACTCCGACGGCGCCTACGGCATCGACGACTTCTATTACCTCTCGCGCACCGCGCTCGTGAAGGACGAGAAGCACTACGACAAGTTCGACCGCGCCTTCGCTGCCTACTTCAAGGGCGTCGAGATGCTCACCGACTTCACCAAGGAAGTGCCGCTCGACTGGCTCAAGAAGACGCTGGAGCGCGAGTTCACGGCCGAAGAAAAAGCCAAGATCGAGAAGATGGGCTGGGACGAGCTCATGGAAACGCTCAAGAAGCGTTTCGAAGAGCAGAAGGAACGCCACGAAGGCGGCAGCAAGTGGATCGGCACCGGCGGCACCTCGCCCTTCGGCAATGGCGGCTACAACCCGCAGGGCATCCGCATCGGCGGCGCCGGCAAGAACCGCAGTGCCGTGAAGGTGTGGGACCAGCGCGCCTACAAGGACTACGACGACACGCAGGAGCTGGGCACGCGCAACATCAAGGTCGCGCTGCGCCGGCTGCGCAAGTTCGCGCGCGAAGGCCACGAGGAAGAGCTCGACCTGGACAACACCATCCACTCGACCGCCGCCAACGCCGGCTACCTCGACATCAAGATGCGGCCCGAGCGCCACAACAACGTCAAGGTGCTGCTGCTGATGGACGTGGGCGGCACGATGGACGAGCACATCCAGCGCGTCGAAGAACTGTTCTCGGCCGTGAAGACCGAGTTCAAGCATCTGGAGTTCTACTACTTCCACAACTGCGTCTACGACTTCATGTGGAAGAACAACAAGCGCCGCTTCTCCGAGAAGTTCGCGACCTGGGACATCCTGCGCAAGTACAACAAGGACTACAAGCTGATCTTCGTGGGCGACGCCACGATGAGTCCTTACGAAATTTTGCAACCTGGCGGCAGCGTCGAATACAACAACGAAGAGGCCGGCGCCGAATGGATCCAGCGCCTCACGCACACCTTCCCCAAGTTCGCCTGGATCAACCCCGAGCCCCAGGGTGTGTGGCAGTACCGCCAGAGCATCGCGGTGATGCAGCAGCTCATGTCCAACCGCATGTACCCGCTCACGCTGCGCGGCCTCGAAGAGGCGATGCGCATGCTGTCCAAGTAACCCGCGGCCCCGTACAAGTGGGGGGCATCGCCCGCACGTGTGCTGTCAGAATGCCCCCATGGTCAGGGTGGCATCCGTTCTTTCGCCGGCGTTGTGGCCGGCTTTGCTTTTTTCCGGCGTCCTGCTTTTGCAAGGCTGCAGCCTGCTGCCTCAAAAAGAGGCGGCAGACACGGGCGTGTCCACCGTCGGCGTGGTGCGCAGCGGCGACAGCAACGGCGACACCGCCAAGGACGACGACAAGGCCAAGGCCGACGGCCGGCGCAATGCCTTCACCGTCGACGTGCGCGGCCCCGAAACCGAGCGCGACTACCTCGCGCGCCACCTCGAAATCCAGCGCTACCGCGAGCTCGACGACCTGGGCGTGACCGAGGTCTCGCGCCTCATGGTCGCGGCCGAGGCCAATGCACGCGAGCTGCTGGGCACGCTGGGCTACTTCACGCCCACGCTCACGCTCGAACTCAACGAAACGCCCGACAGCACCGAGGCCCCGCGCGAGGTCATCATCACCGTGGCGCCCGGCGAGCGAACGAAAGTGTCGACCGTGCAGATCCGCTACGCCGGCCAGATCGCCAACGACCCCAGCGCCGAAGCGCAGCGCGACGCCATCCGCACCGGCTGGGCGCTGCGCGCGGGCGAGCCCTTCACGCAAGGCGCATGGGACGACGCCAAGACCACCGCGCTGCGCAGCCTCACGGCCAAGCGCTTTCCCACCGGCAGCGTGGAAATCAGCCGCGCCGAGATCGACGCCGACCGCCACGAGGCCCGGCTCGGCGTGACCTACCAGTCGGGCCCGGCCTACAAGTTCGGCCCGCTGGTGCTGCGCGGCGTGGAGCGCTACGACGCCGACGCCGCGCGCCGCATCGCGCGCCTGCCCACCGGCACCGACTACGACCAGCAGAAGCTGCTCGACGCGCAACAACGCCTGGCCAGCAGCGGCTACTACGACTCGGTGTTCCTCACGCTCGACACCGACAGCAACACCCCGCTGGCCGCCCCCGTGATCGCCCAGCTGCGCGAGGCGCCGCTGCAGAAGGTGGTGATGGGCGTGGGCTTCACCACCGACAACGGCCCGCGCCTGTCGATCGACCACACCCACAACCGCATGCCGCTGCTCGGCTGGCGCGCCGTGTCGCGGCTCTCGCTGGACAACGACATCCAGTCGCTGGGCACCGAGTGGAACGCCGTGCCCAACGACCGCGGCTGGCGCTGGTTTGCCGGTGGCGAACTCAAGAGCGAGCAGTCGGGCAGCTACGTGGTCGACAGCGGCCGGCTGCGCGGCGGGCGCAACAAGTCCAGCGACCACATCGACCGCAGCTACTTCCTGCAGTACGACTACGCCCACAACCGCGGCACCGACGCGCCGCCCTCGGCCTCGGCCGTCACCGCCAACTGGGGCTGGACCGGGCGCTACTTCGACGACAACTCGGCGCCCTCGCGCGGCTACGGCCTGGCGCTCGAAATGGCTGCGGGCTACACGCTCACCGGCCAGCAGGTGCCCTTCACGCGCACCTACGCACGCTTTCTCGGCGTGCTGCCGCTGGGCGCGGCCGAGGACAAGAACGCCCGCGCGCGCCGCAGCCGGCTGCAGATGCGGCTCGAAGCCGGCGCCGTCGCGGCCAAGGACAGCGCGCAGATCCCGTCCACGCTGATGTTCCTCACCGGCGGCGACACCACCGTGCGCGGCTACAGCTACAAGCAGATCGGCACGGTGCGCGCCGACGGCAAGACCGTGGCGGGCCGCTACCTGGGCGTGGCCAGCCTCGAGTGGCAGCGCCCCTTCGTCTACAAGGACAAGCTCACCGAGTGGGAGAGCGTGGTGTTCGTGGATGCCGGCGCCGTGGCCGACAAGCCCGGCGAGCTCAAGCCCAAGGTCGGCGTGGGCGTCGGCGCGCGCTGGCGCAGCCCGGTCGGCCCGGTGCAAGCCGACCTGGCCTACGGCGTCGACTCGAAGAAATTCCGCCTGCACTTCCGTCTCGGCTTCACCTTCTGACCCGCTTCATGCCGTCCACGCCCACCACAGCCACGCCCCGTCCCCGCTCACGCACCCGCCGCGTGCTGCGCGCGCTGGGCTGGATGCTGGCGGGCCTGCTGCTCGTCGTGCTGCTGCTCGCCGCAGGCACGTGGTGGTGGCTCGGTTCGAACAAATCATTGGCCTTCGCGCTCGCGCAGGCCGCGCAACGCCTCCCCGCAGGCCAGACGCTCGAGAGCCGCGACGTCACCGGCTCGCTGCGCACCGGCGGACGCATCGGCTGGCTCAAGTGGCAAAGCGAGAGCCTCGCGGTCGAGGTGAACGATGCCACGCTCGGCTGGCAGCTCGCCCCGCTGTTCCAGCGCAAGGTGCAGCTCGGCGAGATCCACGCGGCGCGCCTGTCGATCGAACGCCGCGGCCCGCCCAGCGACACGCCGACCGAGCCGCTCACGCAGGTCGCGCTGCCCGTCGAAGTGGCCGAAGTGCCCTTCCGCATCGACGAGGTGCGCTGGGCCGGACCGCCCGCGCTGGAAGCCAAAGGCCTCGCGGGCCGCTACAGCTACCTGGCCGCGCAGCACGCGCTGGACATCGAAGGCGTCGACATCGCCGACGGCCACTACAGCGCTCGCGTGCGACTGCAGGGCCCGGCGCCAATGGCGCTCGATGCCACGCTCGACGGCCGCGTGAAGGCCCCGCTCGCCGAAGACCGCCACATCGAGGTGCAGGCCAAGGCCTCGGTGAAAGGCACGCTGGCCGGCCCCGAGGCGCGCCTGCAGGTCGCCACCGACCTGCAGCCCACCGAGCCCGACGCCGAAGCGCCCATGGCCGCCCAGCTGCGCGCGCAGATCGCGCCCTGGCTGCCGCAGCCCGTGATCGATGCCAAGGCCGACCTGCGCAACGTCGACGCCGCCAGCCTCTGGCCCGGCGCGCCCCGGACCCGGCTCACCGGCACCGTCGAGCTCACGCCCGACGCCGCCACCGGCCCCGCCGCGTGGAAGGCCTCGGCCGACCTCCGCAACGCCGTCGCCGGCCCGTGGGACGAACAGAAGCTGCCGGTCGAGCAGGTCCAGGCGCAGGTCGGCTTCGACGGCACGACCTGGACCGTGCCCGAGGCCACCGTGCGCGCAGGCGGCGGCCGCATCGACGCCGAAGGCAGCTGGAGCCCCGCGCCCTCGCCCTGGCAGGTGCGCGCCACCGTGCGCGGCGTGCGGCCCGGCGCGCTGTACAGCGAGCTGTCGGGCGCGCCCGTCGGCGGGCAGATCAGCGCACGGCAGGCCGAAGATTCCGACACCCTCGTCTTCGATGTGGCCCTCCGCGCCGACGGCAACGGCGGCGCCGGCAGCAAGGCGCTGCCCGGCTTCGGCCTGGACCGCGCACTGGCGCAGGGCCAATGGAAAGACCAGGTGCTCGACCTGCGCACGCTGCGTGTCGAAGCGATGCGCGCCAGCATCGACGGCAAGCTGCAGGTGCGCGTGGCCGAGCAGGCCGCCAGCGGCAAGCTCGCCCTGTCGCTGCCGGGCGGCAGCGCGCAGCTCGACGGCCGCATCGCGCCCACCACCGGCGGCGGCGACCTTCAGGCGCGCATCGACGACGCCGAAGCCATGCAGCGCTGGGTGCAAGGCCTGCCGGGCCTGTCGAGCGTGTTCGCGAACGCCAGCGCCAAGGGCAGCGCCCGGCTCGACGCCAGCTGGCAAGGCGGCTGGCAGACCGTGCAGCGCCGCATCGAGAACCCCGGCGCACCCACCGCGCGCGGCAACGCCGAGCCCAGCCTCAAGGCCGTGCTCGCCGTGCCACGTCTCGACCTGAACCTGCCCGCCGCCCAGCCCGGCGGCACAGCCACCAGCGTGCAGCTGCGCGCGCTGCAGGCCGACCTTGCCGGCAGCATCGCCCAGGCCACGCTGACGCTCAAGGGCGAAGCCACCACCGGCACGCAGAAGCTCGCACTCGACACCCGCGCCAGCGGCGGCCTTGCCAGCGCCAACCAGTGGCGCGCCACGCTCGCCAGCCTGCGCCTGCAGGCACAGGACACCGCCACCGCGCGCCCCGGCCAGGGCCCCTGGGTGCTGGAGCTGGGCCGCGAAGTCACGGCCACCGTGCGCGCCGCCGACAACCGCCTCGACGTCGAAGCCTCCGCCGCCGAGGCCACCCTGCGCGGCCCGCTGCCGGGCACCGTGCGCATCGACTGGCAGCCGCTGCGCTTCAACCAGAGCGGCGCCGCGCCCAACCGCGTGTTCCGCTTGCAGTCCAAGGGCCAGATGCAGGGCCTGCCGATGGCCTGGGCCGGTGCGTTCGGCGCCAACGCCACGCTGAGCGAACTCGGCATCAGCGGCGACCTGCTGTTCAACGGCGACTGGGACATCGACGCCGGCGACACCCTGCGCGCCAAGGCCCGGCTCGCGCGCCAGAGCGGCGACATCCGCGTGCAGGCCGGCGAAGCCGCGCTCGTCACCCGCATCACCAGCACCGGAACCGGCACCGCGAGCGAACGCACCATGAGCTCGGCCAGTGGCAAGAACGAGGTCAACGGCGTCGATGTCACGGCCACCCCGGCCGGCCTGCGCCGCGCCGAACTGCAGCTCGACGCGCAGGGCGACGCCGTGCGCGCCACCCTGGCCTGGGACAGCGAACGCGCCGGCCGCCTCGACGCCGAGCTCGGCACCCGCATGCAGCAGCGCAGCGGCGGCTGGCAGTGGGCGCCCGACGCGCCTCTGAACGGCACGCTGCGCGCCGCGCTGCCCAACCTGGGCGTGTGGTCCATGCTCGCGCCGCCCGGCTGGCGCATCGCCGGCACGCTCGACGCCAACGCCACCCTGTCGGGCATCCGCACCGCGCCGCGCTGGAACGGCACGCTCGGCGCCGACCAACTCGCGCTGCGCGCCCCGGTCGAAGGCCTCGACCTGCGCGACGGCCGCCTGCGCGCCTCGCTCACTGGAGACCGCCTGGAGATCACCGAGTTCACGCTCAAGGGCGGCGCCGGCAGCAACGCGCGCATCGGCGGCCAGAGCGGCAACCGTAGCACCGCCGCCAGCGAAGCGCGCACCGACGGCGGCTCGCTCACCGCGCGCGGCGACCTCAGCTGGGGCAGCAACAACAGCACGACCAGCACCGGCATCCGCATGGCCGTGCAGGCCGAGCTGCGCGCCCTGCGCGTGCTGGTGCGCACTGACCGCCAGGTGTCGCTGTCGGGCAACCTGCAGGCGCGGCTGGACGACGGCCAGTTCAACGTGCGCGGCAAGCTCAAGACCGACCGCGCCGTCATCATCCTGCCCGACGAGACCGCGCCCAGCCTGGGCAGCGATGTCGTCGTGCGCTCGGCCGCCAAGGACAAGGCCGCCGCCGAGGCCGCGCAGCGCGAATCCGCCAAAGCCGACGCCCAGGCGGCCAAGGCCGCCAAGCCCCAGACCGCCAAGCCGCCCGACATCGTCGTCACCTTCGACCTCGGCGACGACTTCGCCGTGCAGGGACGCGGCATCACCACGCGGCTCGAGGGCGAACTGGAAATCCGCAGCACCCGCCTCGATGCCCCGCCGCGCATCACCGGCGAGGTGAAGACCGTCAAGGGCCAGTACCGCGCCTACGGCCAGCAGCTCGACGTCGAGACCGGCATCGCGCGCTTCAACGGCCCCTTCGACAACCCCGCGCTCGACATCCTGGCCATCCGCCCGAACATCGCGCAGCGCGCCGGCGTGCAGATCACCGGCTCGGCGCAATCGCCGCGCGTGAAGCTCTATGCGGAGCCCGCGCTGTCCGACGCCGAGACGCTGTCATGGGTCATCCTGGGCCGCGCCTCGGCCACCAGCGGCGGCGAGTCGGCACTCTTGCAGCAGGCCGCCCTATCGCTGCTCGGCAAGATCGGCGGCACCACCACCGGCGGAAGCCTGGCCAGCCGTTTCGGTCTGGATGAACTCGGCTTCAAGGGCCCCGGCAACGGCGGCGACCTGCGCGAGTCAGCCGTGACGCTGGGCAAGCGGTTGTCCAAAGACTTCTACATCACCTACGAACGCAGTCTGGGCGGCACCTTCGGCACCCTCTTCATCTTCTACGACCTGACCAAGCGCCTCACGCTTCGGGGCCAGGCGGGGCAGACGAGCGGGGTGGACCTGATCTACACGGTGAAGTACGACTGAGGGCCGGGACACCCCAAACTGTTAAAGTGCGGGCCGCGCTGCAGCAGCGGCGCACACCGTCTTCGTAGTTCAATGGATAGAACGGGGTCCTCCTAAGACTCAGATACAGGTTCGATTCCTGTCGAAGGCACCAAAGACCCAGATCACGGCGTCTCACATCACCTCAGAAACCCGCACGTTCCAAGGCGTAGCTGAGCAAGCAAGAAGTAGCATCCGCCCATGTGGAAGCCCGCTAGCCCTATCGTGATCGTCGGCCGCACCCTGAGCGATCAGGAGGCGTGGTGGCACGAATTTCAGGATGAGCTGCACGCACAATGCAACGGCAAGCTCGACGGCGACTGGCTCACCATGGTCTGCCACGTCGTCTACCCCATCGCCTTCAAAGATGACCCGCGGCATATCGCCAGGCTGACACACGCCGTCTTTGGGCTCCAGGGGTCGGAGCCCCGCAGTGCCGCGCACGGAGCACATATGCGCCGGCCACGGTCAAATCAGTGCAGGGGCGCCTCTCGGCCTCGACGATAGAAGTCGCTCGTCGTGAGCCATCTTCTACTCCTCGGCAGACTTGGGCCTCGGGCATACTGGAGCACCGCCCAGAGCGACGCTGCCAAGCGTGCAGGCGACATCTTGAATGCACTCGCGAGAACGTGCGCATGAAATTGAGTTGGTCATATCGGTTGCCGAAAGAGCGCCAGATCGGCACCAGAGCCCCTGTCGCCTCTGCCGATACGGTGCTCGTCGCCTTTCACTACGACAAGGCGGATTTTTTCGAGAGCACGCTCGTTGCATTCGAGCGCATGACCGGTGAGGAGCGCTGGCGCACCACCATCCCCCATGTGATCAATGAGCCTGTGCTGGCACAAGATGGCTCCGTGTACGTAAGCAGCTTCTCCGGAACGGTCCACGCCTTCGACAGCAACGGAAAGAAACTTTGGGACTGCCGGTGCGGTGATCGCAACATGGGCAAGCCCTGCCTCGTCGCAGGCGATCGCCTCGCAGTCGCGGAAACGGGTGGCGGTGCGTCGAAGACGTGGTGCCTCGATCTGCGCACGGGCTCGATCGCCTGGGCTTTCGAGAATCATGGGCACAGCTATGGCCTTGCCACGAACAACGGCCGCCTCGTCCATGCCACGGTGCTCGCAGAGGGCGCAGGGGTTCGCCTGCATTGCGTGGAGACGTCAAGCGGCCGTTCGCTCTGGGCCGCCGACAGCGCAGAGTGGCTGTTTCAGCCGATTGTGCAAGACCAGGCCGTCCTCATCGGTGCGAGGGGATCTCTGCGAGCCTATTCATTGCAGTCGGGCGATCTGCTGGCACGGTTGGACCTTGAGGATCAGGAGGCGATCGATGGTCAGATGCTGAGCGCGGGCGATCGCATCTACTTCAGCACAGATTCCGGACGCGTTGGTTGCGCTTCGTTGCAGAGTGAACGATCTTTCTTCAAGGTCAAGCACTCGCTCCAGAGCGTGTGGTTCGCTGCCTTCGAAGGCAGCATTCGTGGACGGCCGACCATGGCCGGGAACGCCGTGGCTGTGCTCTCGCAGGAAGAGGGCATTGTCCTTCTCGATCCGGCCGCAGGGAATCGGCTCTCCGCGCTCAAGATGAGCAAGGGCAACGGTGGTGGTCTGCTGTACCACCGCGATTGGCTTTACGGATCGTTGGGGGCGGAAGTCCGAGCTTTTGGTCCCGTGTGAGACTGATGCGCCCGCCCAGGCTGCCCGCGTCGCATTCGGCCCGGGTCGGGCGCTAACGCGAGCTTTGAAGTTGCAGCATCGCCAGGCTCCTGACCTGCACGATGTACCAGGACATGTGGAAGCCCACCAGCCCCATCGTGATCGCCGGTCGCATCCTGACCAGCCGGGAAGACGCAGAGTCCGGCGCATGGATTCGCGCCGATCATCAGGCCCAGGTTGCCGCAACGAAGCACCTTGCCGGCGCGAAAGACATCAGCGCCTTGGTGAAGCTGGACGCCTAAACCACCTTAGTCCTCAACGTCCGTACCACGCCGAGGCAATCGCCATGCTTGCGCGCCTGTTGAGGGCTTTTTCTAGCCTACTGCCGACTAGACGTCCAGATTGCAGCACCCAAGCTCAGAAGAGTTTCCACGTTGGACTCATAGCAGCTACTGCTCGGGTTCAGTTCACCGATCATCTGCAAGACTTGCGAAACGGCATCGTCCGGCAGCTTGGCCAGGTCCAGGTCAGTCAACTCGGAGAGACGCAGCGCCACATCCATGCGAGTCATCTCTGCACCCGATACGGTCGGAGGAAACAGCCGGCGGCTTCGCGCATCGTTGAACATTAGTAATTTGCATTACTCCTGTCAACAATTAATCCCTTGGGCCTCGTCTAGCGCCCTCATCTGAACCGCCTCCTGGAGGCCCCCTTGCCCGCCTTCGCGCTGGCTTTTTCTTGACTCAGGCACTGTGACCACCGGGTTCCGTGGGCTCCCACAAATGCGGTATTTGGTTTGTAGTTCTCGAAGCTAGATTCTGCGCACCGAAACCAACGTCCCTGGAGGAAAGATGCGCAAATTTCAACTGATTGTGACGGCGCTTCTCGGCCTGCTATTGCTCGCAGCATCGGCGTCCCATGCGCAAAAAAGGTCCATTACGATCGAGCGCAAAGACGGTCAGACGGCTTTCTACTGCTCCGCTAGCACTTGCTTCGAGTCCGGCGAACTGCAACGTCGCTACGACGCCAAAGCGGAGCACGTAAGAAGTCATGCGTGCAAGCCGTCGCTCTCATCGGACAAGTATTGCCAGAATCAGAAAGAGGAGCTGTACGCGATCAAGATGTGCTCGGACTATTGCCAGGCAGCACGCTGCTTGGAGAAAAATGTGACGACAGGACACTGTTTGAACGCGGTTTTCCGATAGTCGGCGGCACTACGGTCCCCAGCAGCGCCCGATCGTTCCTCACAGTGCCGAGCAGAAGCTGCGCTGATCTCGGTATTGCAAGAATTTCGAGCGCGGATGGCCTCCTAGACCTAGGCTACGCGTCGGTGAGCTAAGTGCGTATTGCGGGCGAAAACCACGGGAAATTCACCCCGCTCTCCAGCATCCCGCGAGTCTGAGGTCAGGTTTGAAGCCGATGCTGGGATGTGCTTGGCAGTCGCGATACTGAGTCTCGCGCGCCAAGCAGCTCGAACTGCATCGCAGCCTGAGATTTCAGGTGGCAATCGGGGTATGGCGCGCAGTTCATGCCCCTCCTTGAGCCCGCCCACAAAAAAGCCCGTTCAAGACGGGCGTTCTTTCAGGTTCAATGCCTCTAGTGGTGAGCTATCAAGGACCCACGAGGCTCATGCCCAACTGCTTGGGAACGACCCTCTTCATATGCAAGAAGATCGAGTCGCGCGATCTGTGTCTTGAAGTGCTTAACTGCCGCTGAAACCACGCTCATCCCCGTCACCCATCCGATGACAAGTGCGAGCACAGGGACGAGAACTATGAAGCTGAAAGGCGAAGTTCCCAGATGCCTAACCAGCGCCCGGTTTGCGTCCATCAAGTAGCGATTGCAAACCTGACGGTCCTTTTCAGATGACGCACTGAAAACGGCTTGCACTTGTCGTTTGGCCTCAGACCTTTCCTCTTCTGTTGACAGCGCGACTGTCATTACAAACCGGGTGAGACTTATCCGATGGGAGAATCTGATCATCCCGTTGATCACGGTGCGTGTGTACATGTATGCATGACTGTCGAAGCGAACGTTGCCCGCCATGCCTTCATCGAACAATCGATCGCGGATGTCAAAGAGTTTTTGACGCAATACATCGACCCGATGCCTGTCGAACAGCACAAAAACCAGCACGAAAAACAGTGCGAGAGAGATCAGACTCTGAAGCGCAATCATCATTCGTCCTCCGGATTTGTGTCGCCGTTTGAACTTAACGCGCTCGTCGAACGGCGGGGGTCGACGTGCGTTTCTAATTCCTGAAGCCGACTACTCAGGCGCTTCACTGTGCGCTTTCTCAACCGGTTTTGTGAAACCCCATAGGCAACCCCACCACCACCAGCCAGCCACGCTAGTGTCACTGACACTTCAAGACTACCAAGAACGTTTAACGCTATGTTTGCGGAGGTTATCTGTCCCGCAAGATCTGCTGCAATCAGGCGACCGCACCAAGCCATGAAGCACACACCGGCAACAATAATCAGCGTCCGGATCGTCTGCCCGGCTTGCTCCACAATTGCGGCTCCAACAGGCTCGGAAGCCCCAGCTGGCCGCGATTTCATCGCTGGACGCTTCGTCGCCAAAATAGTTCCCGTTACATTGCGAAACGAGGATATTAGTCCATTGGACATCATCCAAGGGCGCTTCGCACGTAGGTGAATGCCCTTTGCTGCGCCAGTTGGCGCCGCACCTACGGACATCTGGACAAGATCTCAAGACCTGGTTCGTTGAGACTCGTGAGACGCTTCGAGATTTGTCGGTACTTTTGTCGGTATCTTTCAGGTGAAAATCGCATAAACCCAGTACTCATGCGACCTGCAGCCTGATTTTCGATTCCTGTCGAACACCAAAGATTCGGATCACGGCGTCTCACGCCACATCAGAAACCCGCACGCTCCAAGGCGTAGCGGGCTTTTCTTTGCCCCATAGAGGGGTTTCACCTAGTAGGCAGAATCCCTCACCTCTTCTTGCGAAGCCGTCTCGCCGAAGGCGAGATACCAGCTTGGCAACAGCCTTGGCCCCAAGGGTAAGCTCGCCAATGTCGCACGCACCCATGGTCGGCCGACACGCGGCAATCAAGCCAAGCCATCACCTAGCAACTGGAAAAAAATGCCAAGACAGACCATCGTGCTGCGCGTTTTCGTGGCGTCGCCCTCGGACGTAGGGTCCGAGCGCAGCTTGCTGGAAAGCGTGTTGAGGGAATTGAACCAAGCTTGGAGTCAAACCCTAGGCGTCATGTTCGAGTTGGTGAAGTGGGAGACCTCCGTGCGCCCCGCATTTTCATCAGACCCTCAAGCCGCAATCAACGAACAGATTGGCGAAGACTATGACGTTTTCGTCGGGATCTTCTGGGGCCGATTGGGCACAGCGACGCCGCGGGCATCGTCCGGTTCAGTTGAGGAATTTGAGCGAGCGCACAAGCGGTTTGTTGCAACCGGCGGGTCCCCGGAAATTCTCTTGTACTTCAAAGATGCTCCGATAGCGCCTTCAAAGATCGATATCAAGCAACTTGAAAGCGTCCAGATCTTCAAGGGCTCATTGGCTCCCAGAGGAGGTTTGTATTTTTCTTTCGACGATCTTTCTTCGTTCGAATCGTCGTTGCGGTCGCATTTAGCCGCCATCGCCCAGAAGTTTTCCACAGAACGGCGAGAGAGTGGGATCCGTCTCATAGATGTCGCGACGCCTGCTGTAGAGGCATTCCTTGTCAGCGACGAAGACGACTTTGGGTTCATGGATTACATAGAAATCTATGAGTCTCGCCAAGCAGAGATGACCGTTGCGATGGGTGTAATCAATGAAGCAATGGTGCGCGTCGGAGAACAGATCACACTACGAAGCAAGGAGATGGCTCCAACGTCCACGACCGACGCAAAGAACGTCAGACGGATGGTCAAGCGGGCAGCCGATGACCTGAACAACTTTTCAGACACAGTCTCGAAAGAACTGCCTGCCATATCTCACGCGAGAGAAAAGGCATATGGTGCACTCAGCAAAGCGCTGGTTCTGCGGGGAGATTTCACCTCGGGAGATTCCGCACTGCTAGAGCTACGAACTGCTATCACCACGATGCTCAAAAGTGCTGCGGCTGCGAAGGACAGCGTCTTGGGGCTGAGGCATTCGACAGATTCGTTGCCACGCCTTAGCAAAGAGATCAACCAAGCCAAGCGCGAGATGGTTCGGCAGCTTGATTTTTTTATCTCAGAGATCGACAGCTTGCTCTCCACTGTCACAAACATAGTTGGCGCAATTGATCGCATGGTCGAGAGCGATTGAGCGCCAGCAATTGCGAAATCCGGTGCCAAATCGATCGTGATGAAAGCTTGAGGCTGAAGGACATTCACTGGCCCGGGACCAATCGGCCGTTGAGTCGAGTGCACACAAAGTCGGGCGCATCGAATTCGCCGGTACTGCTCAAGCGAGAAGTCAAGAAACCCAGCATCCATGTGATCTGACGGGACGTGCTCGACCCCTCTCGGGCACAACGCACCTTGATCACGGCATCCCACACAAATTCAGAAACCCACACGCCCCATGGCCTTGCGGTTTCTTGTTTGCCTTCCAGTCGAAGCCTTCGCCGACCCCCTACTTGAACGGCGGCGGCACCCGGATCTTCTGCCACTCCTCCGGCGTGATGAACTTCGCGCAGGTCGGCAGTGCGCTGATGACGCGCCGCTGCAGCTTCATCGGAACGAGCTGCGCGTTCTCCTCTTCCCGATAGAGGTTCACTCCGCAGGCTTCGTACGCGATGCCCTGCTTGCTCTCGATGTCGCGGCGCGCCTCGAAGCGTTCGCGCAGGTTCCGGAACGACTGCCCGACGATCCGGTAGCGCTTGCCTTCCTCGGGCAGGAACGAAAACGAAATCCGGCACGCGGCACGGCCGTGGTACTCGATGAGAGCCTCTTCCCCCGCGCGGATGAACATCGCGCCCTTGAGTTCGGTGCGCCCGCGGTAGCAGCCCTCTGCATTGAGGTTGTTGATCACCACGTCGTCCTTCGACTCGACGGTGACCTGTGCCCGGCTTTCCTGCGCGGTCGGCAAACGGTACGGCGTTTCACAGGCGCTCAGCAATGCAGCGGCGGCGATGGCGAATGCGTACGAGCGAATCGCTCTGGGTGACATGGTGCGGCCCTCCCCTTGGTCTTGTGGTGCCGCGCGATGCTAAGGCAGCCCCACCCCGCGTACGCCCCGCCCCGCGCACGGACGAGATTTCAATCGACGACCCGACGGCGCGCCGGACTACTTTTGGATGCACCGCGTAACGGCATGCTGTCCTTCGTAGCAAGAGACAAGCAACAGGGGGCAAGCGATGAACAAGACCGAGGCCTTGGCGGCCATGGTGGAAGTGGCACGGATCGGGCGCGGCATGACGCCCGCCGATGCACTCACGCAGCTGGGCGAGCTGATCGCGCAGGAGTCGCCGGACGATCCGGCGCATGACGTGAAGGTCGAGAAGCTGCTGCGCCTCGGCGCCTGCATCTGGTCGCTGCGGCGCGGGGTGTTCCTGCCCGAGCCGCCCGGGCGCAGCATGGAGCCCGAAGAGGCCGAGGCGCCCGCCCGGGTCCGCGAGATCGCGCCCATCGGCACGGTCCCCACGCGGGTCTCACACCCCGCCGCCTACCAGCCGGTGATCCCGGCGCTGAGCACGTCGGTGCACTACGCGCGCGCGGCCTTCACACCACCCGAAACTCCTCCACCACAAAGGCCGTGATCTCCGCCAGGAAGGTCTTGGCATGCGCCATGGTGCGCTGGCCTTCGGGCGAGGCGAAGGCGGCGTTCAGCGTGTCGGTATTCTCGAACCACAGTTCCACGATGCCGTCGATCGGCAGCTCGGCGTAGCCGCAGGGCGTGCCCTTCTCGAACTCGCGCGCGACCACCACGTTCTGGCGGTAACCGGCCACGCCGGGCATGCGGCGCACGTGGTCGGCGTGCACCTTCCATTCGCGGCGGAAGTCTTCTTCCGACTGCGCGACCGGGCGGCGCAGGGTCGAGATGCGCTTGAGCATCGCCGGCCCCGCCGACGATGCGGGCGACGGCGGCGCGATGACCTCGGTCTGCTCGACCGTCACGATGTGCAGCCCGCCCAGGAAGTGCCGCTCGTCGGCGCGGATCTCTGCCGCCAACTCGCCGGTGTTGAAGGCCGCATCGGCCTGCGCCGTTGCATCGAACTGCAGCTGCGAGAAACCATCGAAGTCCCACGGTCCGCGCGCGAAGTCGATGCCGCGCTGCAGCCGGTCGGTCACGCGGTTCTGGCGGTAGGCGCGCAGCGTGGGCAGGCGCGCGACGAGCGGGCCGTGGCGTTCGCGCCAGTGGCGGCTGAAGGCCTCGTCGGTCCAGCCGGGCTGCTTGCGGATCAGGCCCATGCGCAGGGTCGTGGTCGTGGGTTCGGTCATCGGTCGGTCTCCTTGTGGGGTGGCGCGTTCTCTGCCTCGGCGCGCGCACGCGCCAGGCCGGGCGCACGCTTGGCGAGCCACACGCCATGGCGCACGGGCCAGCGCTGGTACTGCGGATCGGCGCCGAGCGCGGCGGCCGCGTGGTGCGGCCAGTAAGGGTCGAACAGGGCTTCGCGGCCGAGCGCGACGAGATCGGCCTGCCCGGCGGCGAGCACGGCCTCGGCCTGTTGCGCGTCGACGATCATCCCGACGGCCTGCGTGACCACGCCGGCCTCGCGCCGGATGCGTTCAGAGAAGGGCACCTGGAAGCCCAGGCCGCGCGGCACGGGCAGCGCGCGCGTTTCTTCGGTGAGGCCGCCCGACGAGCAGTCGATCACGTCGACGCCGCAACGCTTCAGTTCGCGCGCGAGCACCACCGAGTCGTCGAGACTCCAGCCGTCGAGCGTGCCGTCCACGGCCGAGAGGCGGCAGAACAGCGGCTTGCCGGCGGGCCATGCGGCGCGCACGCGCTGCGCGATTTCCAAGGCGAGCGACATGCGGTTCTCCCGGCTGCCGCCGAGCGCGTCGTCGCGGTGGTTGGCGTTGGGCGACAGGAAGCTCGCCACCAGATAACCATGGCCGAAGTGCAGCTCGACCACGTCGAAGCCGGCCTGGTCGGCGCGCACGGTGGCATCGACAAAACACTGCACGACCTCGGCCATGTCCGCCGCATCGAGTGCGCGCGGCGCCGACCAGCCGGGGCCGGCCGCGAGCGCGCTGGGGCCCAGCCGCTCCCAGGGTTCGTCATCGGCCGCCATGCGCGCCGGGTCGATGGCCGCCCCGCCCTCCCACAGCGGCTCGCTGCCGGCCTTGCGGCCCGCGTGCGCGAGCTGCACGCCGATGGCGCTGCCTTGCGCGTGGACGAAATCGACCACGGCCTTGAGCGGCGCGATCTGGCTGTCGTTCCACAGGCCGAGGTCGGCGGTGCCGATGCGCCCGCGCGGATCGACGGCGGTGCTCTCGGTGAGGATCAGGCCCGCGCCGCCGAGCGCGAACTTGCCCAGGTGCACCAGGTGCCACGGCGTGGCATGGCCGCGCTCGGCGGCGTGCTGGCACATGGGCGAGATGACGATGCGGTTGGCCAGCGTGAGCTCGCGCAGCTGCAAGGGCTGGAACAGCAGGGGAAGGGATGAATCAGGCATGTGAAGGAATCAAGGGGCCGACGCAGCCACCGGCCGCGTGCCGAGCCAGGTGCCGCTCATCACCGCGGCAAAGCCGAACAGGTGCCACCACGTGAGCACTTCGCCCAGCAGCAGCGCCGCGAACAGCACGCCGAACACCGGCACCCAGTAGAGAAAGACGGCCGTGCGCGCCACGCCGATGACGGAGATCGCACGGTTCCAGATGAGGTTGCCCGCGGCGGTGGCCGCGATGCCCGAGAACAGCACCAGCGCCCACGGCCACGCGCCCGGAAAGAGCTGCGCCGTACCGAGCCGCGACGGCCCGAGCAGGGTGTGCACCACGAGCATGAACGTGCCGATGAGGTAGATGACCCAGCTGATCGACAGCGGATCGACCTGCCGCGCCAGCCGCTGCACGCCCACGCCGCCGACCGCGAAGCTCACCACCGACAGCGCGAGCATCAGGTCGCCGATGCCGGCGCTCGACAGCCCCGCGCCCGGGTGGCTCAGCACCACCGCCGCCACGCCCGCGAAGCCCAACGCCACGCCCACCATGCGGCGCGCCGTGAAGCGCTCGCCGAAGACCAGCGCGGCCATCAACGCCGACACCAGCGGGCTCAGCGCCATGATCAGTGCGCCGTTGGTGGCGGTGGAACGCAGCAGCCCCTGCGCGAACAGGATCTGGTTGCCGTAGACCATGAGAAAGGCGCAGCCCGCCATCACCGCGAGTTGCCGCGCCGTGAGACGAGGCACGCCGCCGCGCCGCCACAGCACGATGGCGCTGAGCGCGATGCACGCCACGCCCATGCGCAGCGCCGCCAGCGGCAGCGTCTCGAAGGAGGCGGTGAGCGCCTTCACGGCCGAGACGTTCACGCCCCACACCAGCATCGCGAGCAGCATCCAGCCCTGCACGGATGCGGGCGTGGCGCCGTGCGAGGGCGCGGGTTGGTTCACCTTAGCTTTCGAGCGCGTTCCACATTTCGATGTCGCGCTCGGCGGTCCAGATGCGCGGGTGCACGTGGCCCGTCGCCTCGTCGTAGGCACGGGTCACGTCGAAGGGCATGCAGTGGTCGAAGATCACCCAGTGGCCGTAGGTCGGGCGCAGCGCGGCCACGGTTTCCTTGTAGATCACGTTGAGCGACTTGCCCTCTGCCACGCCGTTGTTCACCAGCGTGTAGACGTCGGAGATGAAGGCGCGCGTGGAGGCAATCGCCTTGCGCACGTCGGCGGCGTTTTCCAGTGCGGCGCCGCGGCCGGGCACCAGCTTCTCGAAGCCGAAGCCGGCCAGGCGGTCGAGCGTGGTGGGCCAGTCGCGGAAGTAGCAGTCGCCCGCGTAGGCGGTGCTCTGGTATTCGACGAGGTCGCCCGCGAAGCAGATCTTCTGGTCTTCGAGGTAGGCGATGGTGTCGCCCTTGGTGTGGCCGCGGCCGACCTGCGCGATCTTCACCTCGAGCTTCTTGCCCAGCCACACGCTCATGGTGCCGTCGAAGGTCATGGTGGGCCAGGTGAGGCCAGCGGGCACCGACTCGACGTTGCGGAACAGACGCGGGAAGCGACCGATCTCGCTGGCCTTGTCCTGCTCGCCGCGCTCGACGATCAGGTCGTAGGTGTCGCGGCTGGCCAGGATCTGCTCGGCGCCTTCCTTGAAGTACGCCGACGCGCCCAGCACGCGCACCGCGTGGTAGTGGCTCAGCAGCACGTACTTGATGGGCAGCGGCGTGACTTCGCGGATGCGGCGGATCACGTCCTGCGCCATCGCGGGCGTGGCCTGGGTGTCGACCACCATCACGGCCTCGTCGCCGATGAAGACGCCGGTGTTGGGGTCGCCCTCGGCGGTGTAGGCGTAGGCGTTCTCCGAGAGGCGGGTGAACGAGACCTTCTTTTCTTCGAGGTCGGCCTGGCTGGCGAATTTCTTGGTGGTCATGGGAGTTCCTTTGATGTGAGCGATGAATTCAATGCGTACCGAGGTACGCCGACTTCACCTTGGGGTTGTCGAGCAGCTCGCGGCCGGAGCCTTCGAGCGTGATGCAGCCGGTTTCGAGCACGTAGGCGCGGTCGGCCACGCCCAGCGCCTGCTTGGCCATCTGTTCCACCAGCAGGATCGTGAGACCCGAGCTGCGCAGCTGGCGGATGGCGTCGAAGATGTCCTTGATGATGAGCGGCGCCAAGCCCAGCGAGGGCTCGTCGAGCAGCAGCAGGCGCGGCTCGCTCATGAGCGCGCGGGCAATCGCGAGCATCTGCTGCTCGCCGCCCGACAGCGTGCCGGACAGTTGATGCGCGCGTTCTTTCAAGCGTGGGAAGCGCGCGAACTCGCGCTCGATGGCGCGCTCCACGAAGGCCTTGTCGTTGCGGCGCGAGTAGGCGCCCAGCATCAGGTTCTCGCGCACGGTCTGGTCGGGGAACACGCCGCGCCCCTCGGGCGACAGCGCCACGCCCAGGCCCACGCGCTGGTGCGCGGGCACGTGCGTGCAGTCCTTGCCGTCCACGAGCACGCGGCCTGCGGCCACGGGCTCCAGCCCGACGATGCTCTTGAGCAGCGTGCTCTTGCCGGCGCCGTTGGCGCCGATGATGGTGACGACCTCGCCCGCGCGCACTTCCAGGCTCACGCCCTTGACGGCCTCGATGGCGCCGTACGAGACCTTCACCGATTCGATTTTCAACATGATGGTTTCGGTCCTCTGGCTCAAGCGGGCACGGCGGCCATGTCTTCTTCGTCGTCCACGCCCAGGTAGGCCTCGACCACGCGCGGGTTCGACTGCACCTCGGCCGGCTTGCCCTCGGCGATCTTCACGCCGTAGTCGAGCACGATCACGTGGTCGGAGATCGACATCACCAGGTCCATGTGGTGCTCCACCATCAGGATGGACACGCCGCACTTTCCGATGCGCACCAGCAGTTCGCCCAGCTCGGCGGTTTCCTGCGGGTTGAGGCCGGCGGCGGGCTCGTCGAGCAGCAGCAGCTGCGGCTCGGTAGCCAGCGCGCGCGCCAGTTCCACGCGGCGCTGCAGGCCGTAGGGCAGGCTGCCGGCGGGCCAGTGCGCCAGGTGGCCCAGGCCCACGAGGTCGAGCAGCTGCAGCGCGCGCTCGCGCGTGGCGCGCTCCTGCTTGCTGGCCGTGGGCCAGGCCACGAGCGACGACAGGAAGCCGTTGCTCATGCGGCTGTGCCGCCCGAGCATCACGTTGTCGAGCACCGAGAGGTCGGCGAACAAACGCAGGTTCTGGAAGGTGCGGCCCATGCCCAGGCAGCAGATGGTGTGCGCCGGCTGGCCGACGATGTTGCGGCCCAGGAAGCGGATCACGCCCGCATCGGGTTCAACCACGCCGGTGAGCATGTTGATCATGGTGCTCTTGCCGGCGCCGTTCGGGCCGATGAGCGCATGGATGTGGCCGCGCTGCAGGCGGAACGACACGTCCTGCGCCGGCTTCACGCCGCCGTACGACTTGGTCACGCCCTGCACCACCAGCAGCTCGCCTTCGCCGCCGGGACCGATCTGGCCCGGCACGCCGTTGCCGGCCGCCCCTTCGCCGCGGTGGCGCGACTTCAGGAACCACTTGTTGAACAGGCCCACCACGCCGCCCGGCATGACGTACAGCGCGAACAGCAGCAGGAAGCCGTACAGGAAGTGCTGCGCCGAGGGCCAGCGCGCGAGCAGCGCGTCGGTCGCCGTGAGCAGCACCGCGCCCACGATGGGGCCGTACATCGAGCCCGCGCCGCCGAACAGCACCAGCAGCAGGATGAAGATCGACAGGTGGAAGGTGATGAAGTCGGAGTTGATGTACTGGTTCTGCTGCGCCACGAGCGCGCCCGCGATGCCGCAGGTGACGGCCGCGACCACGAAGGCCATGACCTTGGCGCGGTACACGCGCACGCCCACCGACGACGAGGCGATCTCGTCCGCCTGCAGCGACAGCAGCGCGCGGCCGAAGCGGCCCTGCAGCAGGTTGCGCAGCAGCAGGTGCAGCGCGGCGCTGAGCACGATGCCCAGGATCACCCATTGCACGCTGCTCAGCGGCTGGCCGTTCCAGGTCAGCGGGCGGATGCCGTAGATGCCCTGCGCGCCGCCGAACACGTCGGTCCACTCGCCCACGAGCTTCTCGACCACGATGCCGAAGGCCAGCGTGACCATCGCGAGGTACGGGCCCTTCACGCGCAACGAAGGCAACGCGATGAGCACGCCGCACACGCCAGAGACAACCGCCGCGATCACCAGCGCGAGCCACGGGCTCAGCTCGGTGCGCGAGGTGATGAGTGCGACCGCGTAGGCGCCGGCCGCGAACAGGCCGGCCTGGCCCAGCGATTTCTGGCCTGCGTAGCCGACCAGCACGTTCATGCCGGCCGCGCACAGGTAGTAGACGCACATCATGAAAGCGATGCGCAGGTAGTAGTCGTTGCCGGACAGCGAGACCAGGCCGCACAGCACGGCCGCCACCAGCACCACGGCGGCGGGATGGGCGAGGCGCTTCATACCTTCTCCACCGTCGAGCGGCCGAACAAGCCCGTGGGCCGGAAGGCCAGCACCAGGATCACGAGTGCGAACACCGCGACCTCGCGCCACTGCGCCTGCCAGAGGTTCACCATCGACTCGAGCACGCCCAGCAGGAAGCCGCCGATGACGCAGCCGCGCGGGTTGCTCAGGCCACCGATCATGGCGCCCGAGAAGCCCTTGAGCCCCACGGTCAGCCCCATGAAGAGCGAGGCCTGCGCGATGGGCGCGAGCAGAAAGCCCGACAGCCCTGCCAGCGCCGAGCTGACGACGAAGGCGCCGATCATCATGGCGTTGGTGTTGATGCCCATGAGGCTGGCCACGTTGCCGTTCTGCGCCACGGCGCGCATGGCCTTGCCGATCATGGTGCGGTTCATCACGCGGTCGAAGCCGATCATCACGACCACGGCCACGCCCAGCGTGAGCAGTTCCTGCGGGCGCACGCCCACGCCGAACATGCGGATCACGGTGTCGCCCACGGGCGCGGGCACCACCACGGGCTTCGGACCCCAGATGGCCAGGCCCACGCTTTGCAGGATCACGCCGAAGCCCAGCGTGCTCATGACCCACGCCATGCCCGGGCGGCCCGCGAACGGGCGCACGCCGAGCACGTAGAGCAGCCAGCCCAGCAGGCCCATCACGCCGAGCGCGGCGACCAGCGCAAACAGCTGCGCGCCCGCGCCGGGCACGGCATCGCCGAAGGTGGTGGAACTGAGCGGCTTGCCCAGCACGAGGAACAGCGCGCTCATGCCGATGAACGCGCCGGCCGAGACGAACTCGCCGTGCGAGAAGTTCAGCGTCTTGGTCGTCGTGAACGTGATGCTGAATCCGAGCGCCACCAGCGCATAGGCACCGCCGACGGCGAGCCCGCTGATGAGCGCCTGCAGGAGCGCTTCAACCATGGTGTGTATCTCCGTTGCGGAACGGGGCCGAGCCCCGTTCCTTTTGTCTCAGACGTTTATTGCTTGAAGTCGGCCGGCTTGAGCGCGCCGATCAGCGCGTCGCTGTAGGGCAGCAGCTTGCCGTCCTTCCAGCGGATCCAGACCAGGTCCTTGGCCGTGAGCGCTTCATGGTTGGTCTTGCTGAAAGGCTTCTCGTAGGTCTTGAGCACGCCCTGCACCGGCGTCCTCAGGTCTTCGAGCGCGGCACGCACGGCCGCGCCGTCGGTGCTGTTGGCCTGCTTCATGGCCTGGGCCAGCAGCAGCACCGAGTCGTAGCCGTGCAGCGCGAACGAGAACGAGCCCGGTGCCTTCAGCTTGCTGCCGATGCGGTCGAACAGCTTCTGCTGCACGGGCGTGCGCGTCTCGCTCACGGTGCGCATGAAGATCGGCTTCTCGGCCAGCGCCTTGCCGGCCGCGTCGTAGAAGGTGATGTTGTCGGCGGCCCACGAGGTGAGCGTCAGCGGGAAGTAGTTGATCTTCTCCATGCTGCGCACCAGCTGCGCGATCGGCGTGCCCTGCGCCCACACCACCACGGTGTCGACGTTGGCGGCCTTCATCTTCGAGAGCTGCGAGGTCATGTCGGTGTCGCCGACGCCGAAGCGCTCGGTGGCCGCGATCTTGATGTCCTGCAGCTTGGCGATTTCTTCCATGTCCTTCAGGCCGCCCTGGCCGTAGCCGGTGGTCTCGGCCATGAGGCCCACGACCTTGGAGCCGGCCGTGTTGCGCTTCACGTAGGCCATGAGCGCGGCGACCTGCTCGCGGTCGACCATCGAGACGCGGAACATGTAGTTGTCGGCGCCGGCACTCATCGGCTTGGTGATGTCGGTGCCCGAGCCCACGTTGCCCAGCACGGGGATCTTCTTCTGGTTGGCGATGTGCTTCCAGGCCATGGCGTTGCCCGAGTTGGTGGGGCCGAACACGGCGACGACCTTCTCGTTGTCGACCAGGTCGCTCATGTTCTGGATCGACTTCGGCGGCGCCGAGACGTCGTCGCGCGTGACCAGTGTGAACTTCCGTCCGAGCGCGCCGCCGGCGGCGTTCAGGTCGGCAATGGCCGCTTCCATGCCCAGCACCGCGGCCTGGCCGCTCTGCGCCGAAGGCGACGCCGAGAGGTCACCGTTGTAGCCGAGCTTGATGTCTTGCGCATACGCGCCTGCCGAGAACGCAGCGAAAGCGGCAGTCGCGAGCAGGGTCTTGTACAGACGGATCGTTTTCATTCTTTGTCTCCTAAGGGTTGACGGACGGGGAACGGGAAATCGAAAAGGAAGAGGCGTGGCTCAGACGGCGAGGAAGCCGCCATCCACCGGCAGCGTGATGCCGGTGACGTAGCGCGACATGTCGCTCGCCAGGAAGATCACCGGGCCCACCAGGTCTTCGGTCTGGCCGACGCGGCCCAGCGGGATGCGCGTCATGAACGACTCGAGGCGCTGCGGGTTCTCGCGCGTGGCCGCGGTCATGGGCGTCTCGATCACGCCGGGTGCGAGTGCGTTCACGCGCACGCCGGCCGGCGCGAGCTCCTGCGCCAGCGACTGCGTGAGCATCTTGATCGCGCCCTTCGAGGGCGAGTAGCCCAGGCTCGCGGCCTGCCCCGCGTAGGCGGCGATGGAGGCGATGTTGATGATCGAGCCCTTCGTCTGCTTGAGCACGGGGATGAAGGCCAGCGTGGTGTTGAAGGTGCCGTGCACGTTCACGTCGATGGTCTTCTTCCAGTTGGCCGCGGCGTTCGGGCTGCTGGTGGTCTCGCGGATGATGATGCCGGCGTTGTTCACCAGCAGGTCGACATGGCCGACCTCTTGCGCCACGCGCGCCGCCAGCGCCTGGCAGGCCTCGGGCGCGGTGACGTCAAGCACGAACGACCAGGCCTCGCCGCCTTCGTTGCGCACCAGTTGCGCGGTCTCGGCCACGGTGGCTTCGTTCATGTCGGTGACGACGACGCGCGCGCCCGCCTGGGCCAGGCCGAGCGCGAGCGCGCGGCCATTGCCCTGGCCGGCGCCGGTGATCAGCGCGAGGCGGCCTTCGAGCAGGCGCGGTGCGACGTGAGGAGGAAAGGGCATGGTCGGCTCCTTGGGTTGACTATCGGAACGGGGTCAGGCGCCGCGCGGCACGGCCACGGCTTCGCGCTGTTCGACGTGCAGGGGCACAGCCACTTCGGCCTGCGCGACCTGCAGGCCCGCGACGTAGCCGAAGGTGAGCGCCGGGCCGAGCGTGATGCCCGCGCCGGGGTAGTTGCCGCCCATCACGCTGGCCGCGTCGTTGCCGACGGCGTACAGGCCCTTGATCGGCTGGCGGTCGGCGTCGAGCACGCGGGTCTTCTCGTCGGTGACGAGGCCGGCGAAAGTGCCGATGTCGCCGATGACCAGCTTGATGGCGTAGTACGGGCCGTTTTCCAGCGGCGCCACGCAGGGGTTCGGCGTGACGTTGGCGTCGCCCTGGTAGCGGTTGTAGGCCTTGCTGCCCTTGCCGAAGGCTGGGTCGTCGCCGGTGCGCGCGCCCTGGTTGAACTCCTGCACGGTGGCTTCGAGCGCGGCCGGGGCGATGCCGATTTCCTTGGCCAGCTCGCCGATGCTCGCGCCGCGCTTGAGGTAGCCGGTCTTCAGATGGCGGCCTATGGGCAGCGGCGCGGGCGCAACGCAGCCCAGGCCGTAGTCGCGCAGCGCCTTGTGGTCGCACAGCAGCCAGGCCGTGACCTCGGGCTCGCCCTCGCAGGCCTTGACCATCGCCTGCACGAAGTCGTGGTACGAGTTGCCTTCGTTGGCGAAGCGCTTGCCCTTGGGCGTGACCGCGATCACGCCCGGCTTGGCGCGGTCGATGAAGTGCGGCATGACGCCCTTGCTGCCGTCGGGTCGCGTGGTGACCGAGGCCGGCACCCAGGCCGCGGCGTGCGGGATGGTGCCGTCGACGCGGCCGCCCACGGCTTCGGCCAGGCGCAGGCCGTCGCCGGTGTTCGTGGAAGGCGACGGCGAGTAGTGCTCCTTGCCGGTCGGTGCGTGCGGGAACAGTTGCTTGCGGCGCTCCACGTCGTAGGGGAAGCCGCCGCAGGCCAGCACCACGCCACGTTTGGCGGTGATGCGCACCGTCTTGCCTTCGTGCTGCACCACGGCGCCCGAGACGCCGTCGTACTCGACCACGAGCTTCTTCACGGGCGACGAGAGCCACACGGGAATGTCCAGGTCCATCGCGGCCTTGGCCAGGCGGCCGGCCAGCGCGTTGCCGTTGGTCAGCGTCATGCCGCGGCCGTGGCGCACCACGTCCAGGAAGTGCCGGGTCAGGCGCTTGGTCACGTACCAGAACGAGGTCGGCGACTTGAAGGCCCGCATGAAGTGTTTGATCTCGGGGCCCGAGCCCAACATCATCCCGAACACCGTGAGCTCGGGCAGTGGCGGCGCCAGGTGCTTGATGCGCGCACCGAGCTCGCGGCCGTCGAACGGGCGCGTGACCATCGAACGCCCGCCGGGCTGGCCGCCGGGCGCTTCGGCGTGGTAGTCGGGGAAGACGGCCGGCATGTCGAACTGCACGCAGGTGTTGCGCGTGAAGAAGTCGATCGCCTTGGGGCCCATGTCGAGGAAGGCGCCCACGCGCGCCGCGTCGAAGTGCGTCGTGGTCTCGTGCTTCATGTAGTCGAGCGCCGCGCCGGGCGGCTCATGGATGCCCTGCTCCGTGGCCAGGCGCGTGCCCGGAATCCACAGCCAGCCGCCCGAGCGCGCGGTGGTGCCACCGAAGCGCGGCTCTTTCTCGACCACCAGCACCTTCAAACCCTGCGACGCCGCCGTGACGGCGGTGGCCATGCCCGACGCGCCGCTGCCGACGACGAGGACATCGCATTCCCACGTGTTCTGTTCCATCTCTGCCTCTGTTCGCTCTCGTGTTGT
Organism: Variovorax sp. KBS0712; assembly: GCF_006323185.2. NCBI lineage: Bacteria > Pseudomonadati > Pseudomonadota > Betaproteobacteria > Burkholderiales > Comamonadaceae > Variovorax > Variovorax sp. KBS0712. The sequence continues at coordinate 781,617 of NZ_VCCD02000002.1, forward strand.
GTGTACGACTTAAGTTGCGGCGGAGTGTAGGCAGCGATGTTGATATGGTCAAGTCGTTTAGTTACTATCAGATGATCAGTCATCGTCGATTGAACACGACAATATCAGTAGAAACCCTGATGGCTATACTCGCTCCCACTCTCAACCCCCACGCCGGGCGCCCCATGGAAAAGCCAAGACGTGGCATTCAATCCGTCGAAATCGGAACGCAATTGCTGGTCGCGCTCGGCCGGCACGTCGCGCCCATGGCGCTGCGCGATCTCGGCAAGGCCGCCGGCGTGCCAGTCGGCAAGGCGCACCCCTACCTGGTGAGTTTTCTGAAGGTCGGCTTCGTGGTGCAGGACGGCACCGGCCGCTACGAACTGGGCCCGCTGGCCCTGCAGCTGGGCCTGGCCAAGCTGCAACGGCTCGACCCGATCAAGGAAGCCTCGCCGCTCATCGAAGCCCTCGCCTCCGAGACCGAGCAGAGCATCGCGGTCGCGGTCTGGGGCAACTTCGGGCCGACCGTGGTGCGGCTGGAAGAACCGATCCACCCGCTGCACGTGAACCTGCGCACCGGCACCGTGATGTCGCTGGCCTACACGGCCACGGGCCGGCTGTTCGCGGCCTACCTACCGCCGAAGGTGGTGGAAAAGATGATGCTCGAGGACCTGGCGCGCACGCGCCCGGCCGACGGACGCGGCGCCAGCGAAGAGCTGTCGAAGTCGCAGATCGAGGCGCTCCTGGTCGAGACGCGGTTGCACGGCATCTCGCGCACGCTGGGCCAGCCGATTCCGGGCATCGACGCCTTCTGCGCGCCGGTGTTCGACTCGACCAACAACCTGGTGCTGGGCATCACGGCCATGGGCCCCGAGGCCACCTTCGACAGCGACTGGAACGGCCGCGTGGCCGTGCCGCTGAAGGCCTGCGCACTCGAAATCTCGCGCCGCCTGGGCTTCGTGCCCACCGACGAAGCGGGCTGAACCGCCGGCCCGTGCCGTGTAGGCAGGCGCTCACGCGCTTGGTTTGCCTTATCCCGCACGCGCGGGCCACAGACGCGGCCACCGTAGAGGCCTACCTACCTCACGGAGACCGGTCATGAAAAGCATCATCCTTTGGCTCTGCGGCGTCCCGCTGATCGTGATCATCGGGCTGAAGGTGTTCGGCATTCTCTGACCGGCCACGAGTCACGACGAACGATCCCGCTTCCTCCTCACGGCGCTTCTTGCGTCGTTACAGCGCCCCTCCCGGGGCGCTTTTTTTGCGAATCGATCCGGTCAGTGCCGCTCAGTGGGTATCGCGGCGCAGCTGCTGCACGTCTTCATGCAGCGAATGCGCCCAGCTGCGGCGTTCGCGGCTGTACGAAGGCTGCGGCTCGCCGAAGCGCACGATGGCCAAGAGCGGCGGCGCGCGCAGCGTGTTCCACACCGAGGCCAGCAGGTTGTCGTCGTCGATGTAGCGCGGCGCCTGGCTTGTTTCGCCGGTGGCGGCGTCGGCAAAGCGCAGCGCGGCCGGGATCACCGGCGCGCCCGAGGAAATCGCGGCCTGCAGCAGGTTGGCGTGGAACGGCAGCAGCCCGCGCCCGTCGCTCGTGGTGCCTTCGGGGAACACGCCGATCAGGTCGCCGCCGCGCAGCGCCTCGGTCATGTGGTGCACCACGCGCATGGCGTCGCGCCGGCGTTCGCGTTCGATGTAGAGCGTGCCCGAACCGGTGGAGAGCGTGCCGATCACCGGCCACTGCTTGACGTCCGACTTCGACACGAAGCGCACGTGGCGCGCCGCATGGATGGCGGTGATGTCGAGCCATGAGAGGTGGTTGCAGATGAGCAGCGCCGGCCCGTGCGCGGGCGGCTCGCCCTGCACGCGCAGCGTGACGCCCATGATCTGCAGCATGCGCGCCGACCAGGCCTGCACGCGCGCGTTGCGCTCGTCCTGCGGCAGGCGGGGGAAGGTGAAGCGGATCGTCCACCAGCCCGACAGCGCATGCGAGGCCGCATGCAGCAGGCGCCAGCCGGCCTTCAACGAGTGCAGCATCTGGACGCGGGCCCTCTTCTTCTTTTTGATGGCGTGCTGTGTGGCGGGCGGCTGTCGCTCAGCCGTGCACGACGCGACCGGCCACCAGCGTGTGGCGCGCGCGCCCTTGCATCGGGTAGCTGGAGAACGGCGTGTGCTTGCCCTGGCTGCGCAGCGCCTCGGGCACCACCTGCCATTCGAGCGACGGATCGGCGATGCACAGGTCGGCCACGCCGCCCTCGGCGATGCGGCCGATGCCGCTGGCCGCGTCGGCCGCGTTCAGCAGGCGCGCCGGCGCCGAGGTGACCACCTCGATGGCGCGCGCCAGGCCCGCGCCGCTGCGCTCGCCCCACTGCAGCGCGAGCGGCAGCAGCAGTTCGAGGCCGGTGGCGCCGGGTTCGGCTTCGGCAAAAGGCAGGGTCTTGGCGTCGGCCTCGACCGGCGTGTGGTCGGACACCAGCGCGTCGATGGTGCCGTCGGCCAGCGCAGCCGAAAGCGCATCGCGGTCGCCCTGCTGGCGCAGCGGCGGGTTCAGGCGCGCGCGGCTGTCGAAGAAGCCGATGTCGGTGTCGGCCAGGTGCAGCGAGTTGATGCTGACGTCGCAGGTGATCGGCAGGCCCTGCGCCTTAGCCTCGCGCACCAGTGCCACGCCGCGGGCGCTGGAGATGCGGCACAGGTGCACGCGCGCGCCGGTGCTCTTCATGAGCTCGATGATGGTGAAGATGGCGATCGTCTCGGCCGCCACCGGCACGCCGCCCAGGCCCAGCCGCGTGGCGAGCGCGCCGCTGGCCGCAACGCCCTTGCCGAGGTCGCGGTCCTGCGGGCGCAGCCACACGGTGTAGCCGAAGGTGCTGGCGTACGACAGCGCGCGCTGCAGCACCTGCGTGTCGGCCAGCGGCACGTCGGCCTGGCCGAAGCCGATGCAGCCGGCCTCGGTGAGTTCGGCCATCTCGGTGAGCACGCCGCCGGCCAGGTTGCGCGTGAGCGCGCCCAGCGGGAACAGGCGCGCGCACTGCAGCTTTTCGGCGCGGAACTTGAGCATCTCGACCAGACCGGGCTCGTCGAGCACGGGGTCGGTGTCGGGTGGGCACACGAGGCTGGTCACGCCACCCGCGATGGCCGCGGCCATTTCGCTTTCGAGCATGCCTTCGTGCTCGTAGCCCGGCTCGCGCAGGCGCGCGGCAAGGTCGACGAGGCCGGGGGTGACGATGCAGCCCGTGGCGTCGAGGGTGCGCTCGGGCTTGAAGCCTGCCGGTGCGCGTCCGATGCCGGCGATCTTGCCGTCGGCGATGGCGATGTCGGTGGGCTTGTCGGTGCCCGAGGCGGGGTCGACCACGCGGCCGTTGGTGATAAGGATGTTCATGCTTCGTTACCTGCCACGATGCTCATGACGGCCATGCGGACCGCGATGCCGAAGGTGACCTGCGGAAGGATCACGCTCTGCTTGCCGTCAACCACGGCGGAGTCGATCTCCACGCCGCGGTTGATGGGGCCCGGGTGCATCACGATGGCGTCGGGCTTGGCCAGCTGCAGCTTTTCCTGCGTGAGGCCGAAGGTCTTGAAGAACTCCTGCGACGAGGGCAGCAGCGCGCCGCTCATGCGCTCGTTCTGCAGGCGCAGCATGATGACGACGTCGCAGTCCTTGATGCCTTCTTCGAGCGTGTGGCACACGCGCACGCCCATGCCGGCCATGTCGGCGGGCACCAGCGTCTTGGGGCCGACCACGCGCACTTCGGCGCAGCCGAGCGTGGTGAGCGCGTGGATGTCGGAGCGCGCCACGCGCGAGTGCAGCACGTCGCCGACGATCGCGACCGTGAGGTTCGAGAAGTCTTTCTTGTAGTGGCGGATCGTGTACATGTCGAGCAGCCCCTGCGTCGGGTGCGCGTGGCGGCCGTCGCCGGCGTTCACCACGTGCACGTGCGGCGCAACGTGCTGCGCGATCAGGTAGGGCGCGCCCGACTCGCTGTGGCGCACCACGAACAGGTCGGCGGCCATGGCGCTCAGGTTGGCGATGGTGTCCAGCAGCGACTCGCCCTTGGTGGCCGAGGAACGCGCGATGTCCAGGTTGATGACGTCAGCACTCAGGCGCTTGGCCGCGATCTCGAAGGTGGTGCGCGTGCGCGTGCTGTTCTCGAAGAACAGGTTGAACACGCTCTTGCCGCGCAGCAGCGGCACCTTCTTCACCTCACGGTCGCTCACGCTCGTGAAGTTGGCGGCCGTGTCGAGGATGTGCGTGACGATGTCCTTGGGCAGGCCCTCGATCGACAGCAGGTGGATCAGCTCGCCGTTCTTGTTGAGCTGCGGATTTCGCTTGTAGAGCATTACTTGTTGTCCTCCACCTTGAGGCTGAAGGCGCCGTCGTCGGCGCGTGCGAGGGCTAGCAATTGGGTGTCGGGCAGCTTGAGCGTCGTTGCCGCGAAGTCGGCGGCCACGGGCAGTTCGCGACCACCACGGTCGACCAGCACGGCCAGGCGCACGCAGGCGGGACGCCCGAAGTCGAACAGCTCGTTGAGCACGGCGCGGATGGTGCGGCCGGTGTAGAGCACGTCGTCGAGCAGCAGCACGTCGGCGCCGTTCACGTCGAAGGGCAGCGCGGTCTGCGCGCTGGCCGAGAGGCCGCGGCGCGCGAAGTCGTCGCGGTGCATGGCCGACGAGATGACGCCGGGGGCGCCGGCCAGGCCCAGGTCTTTTTGCAGGCGCTCGACCAGCCAGGCGCCGCCGGAGGTGATGCCCACCAGTTTCGTCTCGGGGCGCATCAGCGCCTTCACGCCGGACAGCAGCATCGTGTAGAGCGCTTCGGCATCGGGGATTGAACTCACGGGAGACTCCTCAAAAACTGTTCCAGGATGATGCAGGCGGAGGCGGCGTCGGCATCGCGGGCGCCGGACGACAAGGCCTCGGTGGTGCTGTAGCGCTCGTCCACCTCGAACACCTGGAGATTGAAACGGCCGCGCAGCTGGCGCGCGAACTTCTGCGCGCGGCGGGTGTTCTCGTGCGGGGCGCCGTCGGGGTGGTAGGGCACGCCGACCACCAGGGCGTCGGGCTGCCATTCCTTGATGCGCGCCTCGACCTGGGCAAAGCGGGCGTCGGCGCCCTCGGCCTTGATGGTGGCCTGCGGGGTCGCCGTGCGCAGCAGCCGGTTGCCGCTGGCCACGCCGGTGCGCTTGGCGCCGAAGTCGAAGGCCAGGAAGCTCTGGAAATGCGCGGAAACGGGAACGGAGGCAGGGGCGGATGCAGGCGCGTCGGACATGACGTCGCTCATGCGTGGCCCGCGTCGGGAGACAAGGTCCAGGCCTCGAGCCCCAAGAGCATCAACGCCTTGTCGTAACGCTTTTCCACCGGCGTATCGAAGATCACGGCCGGGTCGGCCAGCACGGTGAGCCAGCTGTTCTCGGCCAGTTCGGACTCCAGCTGGCCCTCGCCCCAGGCCGAATAGCCCAGCGAGACCAGCACCTTGCGCGGGCCGGCGCCGGTGGCCAGGGCCTCCAGCACGTCCTTGGAGGTGGTCATTTCGAGCCCGCCGGGGATGGTCATGGTCGAGGCGTAGACCGATTCCTCGGGTTTCTCGGCCTGGGTGAACACCGGCTCGTGCAGCACGAAGCCGCGCTCGGTCTGCACCGGGCCACCCTGGAAAACGGGGGCGTCGCCCAGCTCGGGGCGGGCCAGGTGCAGCTCGATCTTCTCGAACAGCACCTTGAGGTTGATGTCGCTGGGTTTGTTGATCACCAGCCCGAGCGCGCCGCGCTCGCTGTGTTCGCAGAGGTAAACGACGCTGCGGTTGAAAGTTTTGTCTTCCATCCCCGGCATCGCGATCAGAAAGTGATGCGTCAGGTTCATCGGGGCAGAATCGGCAGCCATATGCCCCCGATTTTACTGGCCGTCGACAAGACCTATCCCAAAGGGCTCATGTGGTTTCGCCGGGACCTCCGGGTAGACGACAACGCGGCGCTGTACCGGGCGCTGCGGGCCTGCCGGCAGGTGGTCTGCGTTTTCGTGTTCGACCGGGCGATCCTGGACGCCCTGCCCCGGGCGGACCGGCGGGTCGAATTCATCCGCGAATCGCTGGTGGAGCTCGAAGCCGAGCTGCGCGGGCTGGGCAGCGGGCTGATCGTGCGGCACGCGGTGGCCGCCGAGGATATCCCGGCGCTGGCCCACACGCTCGACGTGCAGGCGGTGTTCGCCAACCGCGACGACGAGCCCGACGCCCTGGCACGCGACGCCCGCGTGCTCGGCGCGCTGGCCAACACGGGCATCAGCTTCCACACCTTCAAGGACAGCACCGTCTTCGACCGCGACGAGGTCATGACCAAGGCCGGCCTGCCCTACACGGTGTTCACGCCGTACAAGCGGGCCTGGCTGGCGAAGGTGGATTCGTTCTTCCTGAAGTCGTACCCCGTGCGCAGCCACGCCGACGCGCTCGCTCCGCCGCCCCCGGCCCTGAATGGGCCCGTCCCCACGCTGGGCGAGATCGGCTTCGAAAGCACCAACCTCCAGACGCTGGAGATCCCCACCGGCACGCGCGGCGCCGGCGCGCTGTTCGAGGATTTCTTCGAGCGCATCGACCGCTACGACGAGGCGCGCAACTTCCCGGCCGTGCGCGGGCCCAGCTACATGGGCGTGCACCTGCGCTTCGGCACGGTGTCGATCCGGCAGCTGGCCAGCGTGGCGCACCAGCTGGCGCTGCAGGGCAACACCGGCGCCGCGACCTGGCTCAGCGAGCTGGTCTGGCGCGACTTCTACTTCCAGATCCTGGCGCACTTTCCGCACGTGCATGCGAACGGCGAGTCGAAGAGCTTCCGCCCCGAGTACGACAAGATCGCCTGGCACCACGGCAAGCACGCCGACCAGCTGTTCGACGCCTGGTGCGAGGGCCGCACCGGCTACCCGCTGGTCGATGCGGCGATGCTGCAGATCCGGCAGAGCGGTTACATGCACAACCGGCTTCGCATGGTGGTGGCGAGCTTCCTGTGCAAGGACCTGGGGCTGGACTGGCGGCGCGGCGAACGCTACTTCGCGCTGCACCTGAACGACTTCGAGCTGGCCTCGAACAACGGCGGCTGGCAATGGGCCAGCTCGACCGGCTGCGACGCCCAGCCCTATTTCCGCATCTTCAACCCGGTGACGCAAAGCGAACGCTTCGACCCCGAGGGCAAGTTCATCCGCCGCTACCTGCCGCAGCTCGCGGGCCTGTCGAACGTGGCGATCCATGCGCCGTGGCTGGCATCGCCGGTCGAACTGGAGGCCGCAGGCGTCAGGCTGGGCGAGAACTACCCGAAGCCGGTGGTGGACCACGCGGAGGCGCGGGAGAAGACGATGCAGCGCTATGCGGTGGCGCGGGCCAAAGCGCTGCAAAAGCCGTAAGCCAAGAAAAAAGGGCCCCGAAGGGCCCTTTTCTTTTGCGCGCCGACTGCCGGCGCGGCCGATGCCGGTCAGGCCACCGCCAACGCGGCCGGCTCGCTCGTGTAGGCACGCACCAGGCGCAGCAATTCCTCTTCCGAGTACGGCTTGCCCAGGTAGTGGTTCACGCCCAGGTCGCGGGCGTACTCGCGGTGCTTCTCGGCGATGCGCGAGGTGATCATGATGATCGGCAGCTCGGCCAGGGCCACGTCGGCGCGGATGTTGCGAGCCAGGTCGAAGCCGTCCATGCGCGGCATCTCGATGTCCGACAGCACCACGGCCGGGCGCTCCTGCTGCAGCCGTTCGAGCGCCTGCAGACCGTCGGCCGCGAGCGACACGCGATAGCCTTCGCGCTGCAGCAGACGCTGCGTGACGCGGCGCACGGTGATGGAGTCGTCCACCACCAGCACGAGCGGGATCTGCGGCACCACCGGGGCAAAGGCGGCCGGCGTCTGCGGCGCGCCGGTGTCCACCGAAGCGGCATGCGTCGGCGCGGCCAGCGCGGCGGTCTGGCGCGCACGCGCCTGGTCGCCGTGCACCGCGGCCAGCGCCACCGGGTTGTAGATGAGCGCCACCGCACCCGAAGCCAGCACCGAGATGCCGGCCAGGCCGGGCAGCCGCGCGAGCTGCGGGCCGAGGTTCTTCACCACGACTTCCTGGTTGCCCAGCACTTCGTCCACATGCAGGGCCACGCGCTGCGCCGCGCTTCGCACGATCACCAGCGTGTTGTTCTTGGTGGCGGCGTGCTCGCTGCGAATCGAATGCTGCAGCAGCGCGCCTGCCCAGTAGAACGGCACCTGCTCGGTGCCGAAGGCGAAGCTGTGGTTCAGGTAGGCGGCCTCGAGGTCGGCGCCGCTCACGCGCTGCACGAGTTCCACGAGGTTCGACGGCACGCCGATCGACACCTCGCCCGCACGCAGCATCACCACGTGCGTCACGGCGGTGGTCAGCGGCAGCACCAGCTTGAAGGTGGTGCCCTGGCCCGGCGTGCTGTGCGTTTCGATGCGGCCGCCGAGCGCGGCGATCTGCGCGCGCACCACGTCCATGCCGATGCCGCGGCCGGCCAGTTCGGACACCTGTCCGGCCGTCGAGAAGCCGGGCTTGAAGATCAGCTCGGTGGCTTCCTCGGGCGACAGGTCCTGGTCGGGGCCGAGCAGGCCGAGGGCGCGGGCGCGTTCGGCGATGCGCTTCTGGTCGAGGCCGGCGCCGTCGTCGCGGAAGCTCACCGACACGTCGTTGCCTTCGTGGTGCAGGTCGATGACGATGAGGCCGCTGGCGTCCTTGCCGGCCTTCTCGCGCGCCGCCACATCCTCGATGCCGTGCGCCACGCAGTTACGCAGCAGGTGTTCGAAGGCGGGCGTCATGCGGTCGAGCACGCCGCGGTCCATTTCGATGGAGCCGCCGACGATGTCCAGGCGCACCTGCTTGCCGGTGTCCTTCGAGGCCTGGCGCACCACGCGGTACAGGCGGTCGGAGATACCTTCGAACTCCACCATGCGCGTGCGCAGCAGGCCGCGCTGCAGTTCGCGCGTCTGGCGTGCCTGCACGCTCAGGTCGTCTTCCGTGGCCTGCACGGTCTTTTGCAAGGTGCGCTGCACGGTGGCCACGTCGTTCACCGACTCGGCCATCATGCGCGTGAGTTCCTGCACGCGGGTGAAGCGGTCGAACTCGAGCGGGTCGAAACTCTGCTGCGAGTCCTTGGCCTGCGCCAAACGCGACTGCATCTGGCTTTCGGCCTGCACCTCGATGTCGCGCAGCTGCTGGCGCAGGCGGTCGAGGTTGCCCGTGAGGTCGGCCAGCGAGCCGCGCAGCTGGCCCAGTTCGGCCTCCAGGCGCGAACGCGTGATGATGACCTCGCCGGTCTGCGCGACCAGGCGGTCGAGCAGCTGGGTGCGGATGCGCACCGCCTGGCCCGAAGCCGCGCGCAGCGGCGCGAGCAGGGCCGGCACGGGGCGCGGCAGCAGGGCCGACGGGGCTTCAGCAGCGGCTTCGGCGGAAGCGGCTTCGGCCTGGTCGTCGTTCGCCGACTCGCGCACCTCGGGCGCCGCCTGCACGCGCTGGATGGCGGGCGCGGTCGGGCTGGCGGTGGCGATCAGCTGGGCCACCTCGACCTGGGCGGCGTCGTCGGCCGCGCGCAGGGCATCGAAGGTGTGTTGCAGCGTGTCCAGGCGGGTGAGCAGCTTCTCGATGTCGGCCCGCTCCGCCCCCTGGGAGCCCAGCAGTTCGATCTCGGACTCCATGCGGTGCGCGCGCTCGCCCAGGCGCATGGCGCCGGCCAGCCGGGCACTGCCCTTGAGCGTGTGCAGCGTGCGCAGCACCGAGGCGCGCGGCGCGGCGTCGTCGGGGTGGTGCGACCACTGGCGCAGCGCCTCACCCAATTGCGGCATCAGTTCGGCGGCCTCTTCCTCGAAGATCGGGAACAGGTCGACGTCGACCGCATCGGCCAGGTCGATGGCGTCTTCGTTGTCGTCCAGTACCACGTCGGCAAAGGCGTCGTTGGCGACGACCTGCTTGGGCAGCAGCGTCTCGAAACGGGCCGCGGCGATTTCGGGCGGCATCGGTGCGGCGGCGATTTCGCGCAGCGCCTGCAGCGTGGCTTCGGACGGATCACGCAGGAAGCCGACGGCGAACTGGTGCAGCAGGCGACGCAGTTCGTCGGCCGCGGCGACCAGCACCACGCCCTGTTCGCGCGTGCCGCTGCCCTGCATCTGCAAATGCTGCAGCGCCGATTCGAGCAGGCGGGCCATGCCCGAGAGGCTGTGGAAGCCGACGGTGGCCGAGCTGCCGGCCAGCGAGTGGGCCAGCGCAATGGTCGAGTCGGGCAGGCGCTCGTGGGTTTCGAGCGCCCATTCGCCGACATCGGTCGCCAGCTGGCGGGACCATTCGTCGGCTTCGTTGAGGTAGACGTTGTACAGCGCGATGCCGATGCGCAGCGGGCCGATCACCTTGACCTGGTCTTCGGCGCTCGGGGCGATGGAAGACTCGGGTTCAGGAGTGGCCTCGGCCAGCACGGGCTCAGGCTCCGACACGGGTTCCGGTTCGGCCACGACGGCGGCTGGCAGCTCTTCGACGACAACGGGGGCCTCGGGGGCGACTTCGATGGCCGCCGACACAGGTTCCGGCTCCGGCTGCAGTTCAACCGGCACTTCCAATGCGGGCAGTTCTTCGGCGGCCTCGATGACTTCGACAGGTGCCACCGTCTCGGCGACAGGCTCCGCAGCCGCCAGCGGCAGCGGCTCCGGCGCCCATTCGAGATCGGGCAGGCCCGACGCGGTCGGCACCGTCGCTTCGATTTCCGGGGCGGGCTCGGGTTCGGCGTGCGACACGGCGGGCTCGGCCGGTGCATGCGTCTTCGGGGGTGCGAGGAAATCGAAATCGTCACCGCTGGGCAGCGCTTCGAGCGGTGCGGGCGCGGTGCTCTGCTTGCCTTCGAAGTCGAGGAAGTCGGTGGAAGCGAAATCGTCGTCGGGCTCGGGTGTGACAGGCTTGGTCGGTGCGTGTGGCGCTTCTGCGCCTGCTGCCAATCGGAGAAGTCCAACGTGGCGTCAGGGGCTGCGACATCTTGCGGCGTCAGCGACAGGTCGGGGAGCTCAGGCAGCTCCGGCAGTGCGAGCGGCGCCGGCTCCGCGGCGATGTGGCGCGCGGCCACCGCGAGCGCTTCGGCGTCGGCCACGCGCACCGGCGCGGGCACAGGCTCGCCGGCCAGCAGCGCGTTGGCCACGCGGCTGAACGGTGCCGAGTGCCAGGTGCCCGCATCGCCGGCAGCGATGGCTTCGACCCACTGGCTGAAATCGCGCAGCATGCGCTCGGTGCTCGACAGCAGCTCGGACGTGGCATCTCGCTGGTCGGCCAGCCAGGTGTTGAGCACCTGCTCGAGCGACCAGGCGGCGTCGCCGAAGTCGGTGAGGCCGACCATGCGCGAGCTGCCCTTGAGCGTGTGGAACGCGCGGCGCAGGATGGTGAGTTCTTCGGTGTCGCCGGGACGGTTGCCGAGCGCGGCGATGGCGGCCAGGCCGTTGCCCACCACTTCGCGGGCTTCGTCCAGGAAGATGTTCTGCAGGTCGTCTTCTTCGAGCTCGGTGACCTCGGTGTCGGGCAGCGCCGACGGGCCCGTGATCTTGGTGGTCCAGCTCTCGGCCTTGCGGCTGAACTCCTCCAGCGGCGACGGCTTGGTCTTGCGGTTGGGCGTGGCCAAGGCGGCAAGCTTGGAAGCGATCTGCGCGTCGACCTCCTCGATGCTGAGCACGGGCTCGGCGGCCGGCGCGGCAGCGCCTTCGGCCGGGGCCGCGGCATCGATGGCCTGGCGGCCCATCAGCGGCTTGAGTTCGCCGGCCTCGGCGTCGAACACGAACAGGCGCTTGGCCAGTGCGGGCTGGTAGCCCAGCATGTCGATGAGGAAACCGAGCGCGCCCAGGTTGTTGCCGAGCGCGTCGAAGGTGGCCATTTCCTCGACGGGCGAGCGGTTGACCTGCAGCATCTGCTCGACGTCGTCGCGCATGCGTTGCACGGTGTGCGCGGCCTGCTCGAGCCCCAGCACCGAGAACACGCCGCGCATCTGCATGAGCTGGGTGGGCACGGTGCGCAGCAGCGGCTTTTCGGCCGGGCGGCGGAAATACTGGTCGAGCGACTTCTCGAGTTCGCTCAGGTGGCTGCGCAGCTCGTCGACCACGGTGCCCATGGTCTGGCGGTCGCTGACGCGGCGGTACAGGTCCTCCATCCAGGGCTCGAGCGGCTCGGAACGGCCGCCGTCGCGCACGCGTTCGATGCGGCCGGCCAGCTGCAGCGTGCGGGCCGTGAGCTGCGGGTCGCTGGGGTCGAGGTCTTCGAGCGCGGCTTCGAGGTACAGCACCGAGGTGGCGACTTCCATCGCCAGTTCGGTGTCGGGCGGCTGGCCGGAACGCACCGAGGCGTCCACGGCGTGCGTCAGCGCCTGCACCATCGGCTGGCTCGGCGGGTGCAGCTTCAACAGCGATTCGCCGAGCTGCGCGAACGTGTCGGCCACCTGGCGCGTGCGCGTGATGTCGCCGCCCGAGAGCGCCGACCACATTTCCTTGGCGGTCTCGATGCGCTTGCGCGCCTGCGAGAGCACCAGCGGGTCGAAGCGGCCGAACTGCACCACGGTGTAGTCGACGCGCGGTTCTTGCGTCACGCCCCAGGCGCTGCGCACGGTGCGCAGCGTGGCGGCGTCGTCCTGCGCGCCGGGCACGGCCTGGGCGCAGAAGAAGAGCAGGTCCTGGCCGAGACGGTCGGACACCACGCTGTCGCCGCGCGCCAGCGTGGCGTACTGCAGCAGCACGCGCGAGGCGGCGCGCTTGACGTAGGTGTCGGCGGGAATCAGGCCGAGGGCAAGGGCTTCGAAGAAGCCCGCGGCCAGCGTCCAGAAGCTCGCGACGCGCGGCAGCAGCGCGCCGCGCCCGAGCCCCAGGCACAGCGCATGCAGCCGTCGCGCGGCCTGCGCGTCGCCGCTCTTGACCAGTTGCAGCACCTCGCGGTCGAGCCGCGAACGCACGGCCGGGTCATAGGCCAGCGCGGCTTGCGTGAGGGCTGGCTTGACCTCGACCCACCGCCACGCGGTGCTCCACAGGTCCGCCGGGTGGACGCGCTCATTGCCGCCCAGCTCCAGCACGTCGCGGTACTGCGGGAACAGCGCCACCGACGACACGGCCTTGCCGGCCAGCAGTGCGCTGAGGAAATCGGTGACGGCAAAGCCGGCACGCTCGATCTTGTGCACGGCACTCTCGGTGCAGCGCTGCGGTTCGGCGATGAAGCCCTGCACCGCGAATTCGATGGTGCCGAGCACCAGGGCGGGCGAGCTGTGGCCGACCATCTGCAGCGCGCCGACGGCCTGGTGCAGTTGCTGGCGGGCCATCTGCAGCGGACCGCTCTCGGGCTCCGTGGCACTGCCCACGTCGCGCACGAAACGCCGCAGCGACTTGCCGACACCGTCGAGGGATTTCTGGATTTCTCCCAGCACCCAGGCCAACGGCCCGAGGTCTTCGGTGGCCGGCATGTTGCCGGCGAGGGGGGCCGTGGCAGGGGTTTGAATCGACACGTGGTTGCTCGCCGTTCTTATCTATCTGTTGTCACGCGATCTTGAAACGAGCCACGGAGCGACGCAGTTCTTCGGCCATCTGCGAGAGCTCGCGCACCTGCTGGGCCGTGGTCCGCGTGCCTTCTCCGGTCTGTTCCGTCACCGCAAAAATGTGCTGGATGTTGGCGGCCACCACGTTAGCCGAATCGGCCTCGCGGGAGGCGGACTGCGAAATCTGCTCGATGAGGTCAGCGAGTCGGCGCGACACGCGGTCGATCTCGGACAGCGCGGTACCCGCGTTGTCGGACAGCTTGGCCCCTTCGACCACACCCTGCGTGGAGCGCTCCATGGCGCCCACCGCGTCCTGCGTGTCGGTCTGAATCGCCTTCACCAGCGCCGAGATCTGGCGCGTGGCGTCTGCGGAGCGTTCGGCCAGTCGCTGAACTTCTTCCGCCACCACCGAGAAGCCGCGGCCGGCTTCACCGGCGGATGCTGCCTGAATGGCGGCGTTCAGGGCCAGCACGTTGGTCTGTTCGGTAATGTCCGAGATCAGTTCGGTGATTTCGCCAATCTCTTGCGACGATTCGCCCAGGCGCTTGATCCGCTTGGAGGTTTCCTGGATCTGGTCGCGGATGGAGTTCATACCGCCGATGGCGTTCTGCACGGCCTGCAGGCCCGACGATGCGGCTTGCAGCGACTGGCGCGCCACCGTGGCGGACTCTTGCGCTTGCGAGGACACGCCGTTGATTCGCTCGGCCATGGTCAGCACCGACTGGCCGGTTTCGCGAATTTCGCGCAGTTGCTCGGTCGAGGCGGCGAGCAGTTCGGTCGAGGTGTTTTCCACCTGCGACGTCGTCTGCGCCACGCGGGTCGCCGTGTTCTGCACGTTGCCCACCAGCAAACGCAGTTCTTCCACCGTGTAGTTCACCGAGTCGGCGATGGCGCCGGTGATGTCCTCGGTCACGGTCGCTTCCTGCGTCAGGTCGCCTTCGGCCACCGTTTGCAGTTCGTTCATCAGGCGAAGAATGGCGGCCTGGTTGGCGTTGTTCACGCGGCCGGCTTCTTCAGACGCCTGCTCGGCAGCCAGACGCTCGCGTTCGGCGACGGCGGCACGTTCGCGGCCTTCGCGCACCTGCACGAAACCGATGGCGCCGGCCAGGGCCAGGGCGGCCAGCGACAGCACGAACAGCAGCACGATGGTGCCGGCGCCCAGGCCGGTGCGTGCGGACAGCTTTTCTTGCAGTTCGCCCAGCGACTTACGCAGCGGCTCGCTGTCGGTCAGGATGGACGCCTGTGCTTCGCGCGCGGCCACCAGGCCTTGCAGGTTGCCCAGAATGGCCGAGGCCTGCGTGCGCATCTGTTCGTAGGTCTTCAGGATGGCTTCGAGCTGCTGGCGCGTCTGCGGGTCTTTCGAGCCGGGGAAGCGCTGCTGCGCGTTGCCGTCGAGCAGGCCGCGGGTGGTTTCCTGGAAGGTGTTCAGGTCCTTGCCCAGCAGGAACACGGCGTCGGGGTTCACACCCTCGACCGTGAAGAACTCGTTGGTCGACTTGCCGATGCGCTGCGTCAGCATCACGAGCTGGCCGGCGGCCGAGATCTCGGGCAGCGTGGCGTTCTGCTGCATCTTCAGCGACGCGACGGTTTCCGTCATTTCGAGCAGCGTGGACGACTGCTGGTTGATGTCGCGCAAGGCGGCGCCCACCTGCGTCAGGATCTGGCGCTGGGCCAGCACGGCCTTGGCGCTGGTGTCGGCGCGGGCGACCAGCGGGTTGATCTTGTTCATCTCCTCGTCGTACTGGTTGCCGACGGCTTCCAGGCGCAAGGCGTCGTCGCCGTTGGTCAGACCCTGCACGCGGCGCGAGAGGTCGTCGGCGCTGTCCTTCACTTCGACGAACGCCGAGGCGCTGCCGACGAGGGCCTGCGAGATCGACTTGGCCAGGCGCTGCGACTGCATCAGCGACTGGCCGGTGGCCGCCACCTGCTGCGCCAGGCGTTCCGCGCGAAGGATGGCGGAGCCGGCCACCAGCAACAGCGCCAGCACCACGATGGCCAGCATGATGGCCAGCACGCGCTGCTGCTTGGCGGGGTTGGCGCCCATGCCGCCCGCGGCGGGGGCCAGCGGAGCCGCTTCGAGCGTGGCCGCGTTGGCGGCTTCGACGGACGCCGGGTCGCCCAGCGCGTCGATGCCGCCGAAGCCGGTGTCGGCTGTGGCGGCGGATGCGCCCTCGCCCTTCTTGGCGAGGCGGATCGTTTTTTCGTCCGGAACCTGAACCGTGTCGACATCGTCGAGCGATATCGAACCGGAGCCGTCGACGCGGGCCTTGTCGTTCCCGTTGGTCGCGGGGAGTAATTTCTTGAACTTGTCGGCGATCGAGCTCACGGTCGGTCCTTCAGGTGGTTGCCAGTGCCATGTGCCGAAGCACTACGCACCAATACTCAAAAACTGGGGTTGCTGCGAAAGCGCCTGCAGGTTGACTTCCTGCCAGCGCTCTCCTGCTGCGTCGGTGTACAGATGCCCGTGCCAGGCCGGGGCCTCTGCGCCCGGGGCGTCGGCGGCCGTGAAGGCCTCCGCACCCCGCAACCCCGCCAGTCGATCGACCAGCAAAGCGCAGTTGACTTCGAGCAGCTCGTTGAATGCCACGAGCCGCGATTGGATGCGTGCCGCCTCGGTGGCGGCAGGGGCGCCCGGCGCACCGGACGCAAACGCCGACAGCTGCACGACGCCGTACAGGCCACCGCGCAGGTTGGCGACGCCGAGGAACCAGGGCTCCGTATAGGGCACGGGCTGGGGCGGCGTCCAGGGAAAGATTTCGCCGGCGTGCGCCAGCGGAAAGAGGTACTTGCCCTCACCCGCCTCGACCGCCAGCCAGCTCGCGGCCACGCCCGTGGTGCGCGCGGCCTGGAGGCGGCTCGCAAGCCGGGACTGGAAGGCGCGCAGCGCGTCGCGATTCGCCATGGAGTGCGCAGGTTCCCGCTCAGGCGAGCGCGCTGATCTTGGACATCAGATCGGCCGCGTTGACCGGCTTCACGATGTAGTCGCGTGCGCCCTGGCGCATGCCCCAGACACGATCGGTTTCCTGGTTCTTGCTGGTGCACAGGATGATTGGGATGGCGGCGTACTTCGGGTCGCGAGCGATGGCGCGCGTGAGCTGGAAGCCGTTCTGGCCGGGCATGACCACGTCCATGAGGATCAGGTCGGGGTGGTCTTCCTCGAGGCGGCGCATCGCGTCGTCGGCGTTTTCGGCCGTCTTCACGGAGAAACCGTTCTTCTGGAGGAGGTCGGTCAGGAACACCAGTTCCGTCTTGGAGTCGTCGACGACGAGGATTTTTCGAATGGGCATTACTGCACTTCCTGTTGAACAATGCCAAACTGCTGCACGGCCTGCAGCAGCTGGTCTTTGGTGAATGGCTTGGTGAGATAGTCCTGGGACCCGACCATGCGGCCGCGGGCCTTGTCGAATACGCCATCCTTCGAAGACAGCATGACGACCGGGACATTGGAGAAATGCGCGTTGCGCTTGATGATGGCGCAGGTCTGATAGCCGTCGAGGCGAGGCATCAGGATGTCGCAGAAAATCAGGTGAGGCTTGTGGTCGTTAACCTTGGAGAGCGCGTCGAAGCCGTCTTCCGCGAGAAGAACCTCGTGCCCACCCTGCTTCAGAAAAATCTCGGCACTGCGCCGGATGGTGTTGCTGTCATCGATGACCAGCACCTTGTAACCAGATCCATTCGGGCCCATTGCAAACGCTCCTGCTCATGAGACTTGGATGCCCGCCGCGCCGAACATCGACGCAGATCGCGTAGCCCTATGCCATGCTTGTCAGATCTCAACCATTTCGAAGTCTTCCTTGCGCGCACCGCACTCAGGACAGGTCCAGTTCATCGGCACATCGGCCCAGGCCGTGCCTGCCGCGATGCCGTCTTCCGGTACACCAACCGCTTCGTCATAGATCCACCCACAAATCAGGCACATCCAAGTTTTCGTGTTCATCGGAGCTTAAAGTCCTTGTTCATTAAATGCAACGAGTGTATCTATGCGTATCTCACTGGCAGACCGTAAACGTCGCGCCTATGCCACCATCCAGGGGATTTCGCTAGGCGTATGACCATCTACTTACATCCAGACGAGAACGCCCGTAACCCGGGCAATCTTAACGACCCCTCGCAGGACGACGAGGCGCTGAGCGAACGCGACCTGAATCCCCCCTGCGTGCTGGTGTTCAATGCCAGCGATCCGAGCGGCGCGGGCGGCCTGGGCGCCGACGCGTTGGCCATGGGATCGGTGGGCGCTCACATTCTGCCGGTGGTGACGGGCGCCTACGCGCGCGACACGGCCGAGATCTTCGACCACTTCGCCTTCGAGGAAGAGGCCGTGGCCGAGCAGGCGCGCGCCATCCTCGAAGACGTCGAGGTCCAGCTGATCAAGATCGGCTTTGCCGGCACCCCCGAGGCGCTGAGCACCATCGCCGAGACCGCCGCCGACTACCCGGACGTGCCCGTGGTGGCCTACATGCCCAACCTGTCGTGGTGGGACGAGAACCTGATCGAGGCCTATCTGGACGCTTTCCGCGACCTCGTGCTGCCCCAGACCACGGTGTTGGTTGGAAACCACAGCACCCTGTGGCGCTGGCTGCTGCCCGACTGGAGCGGCGAGCGCCCGCCCGGCGCGCGCGACATCGCCAAGGCCGCCGGCGAGTTCGGCGTGCCCTACACCCTGGTCACCGGCATGGTCTTGCCCGACCAGTTCATCGACAACGTGCTGGCCTCGCCGCAGTCGGTGCTGGCCAGCGAGAAGTACGAACGGCTCGAAGCCGTCTTTGCCGGCGCCGGCGACACGCTCTCGGCCGCGCTCGCGGCCCTGCTCGCCAGCGGCACTGACCTCGTGGCTGCCACGACCGAAGCGCTCGCTTACATGGACCGCTGCCTCGACGCGGGCTTTCGCCCCGGCATGGGCCACGTGCTGCCCGACCGCCTGTTCTGGGCCGAGCCCGAGGACGACGAAGACGACGCGCCCGACACCCCACCCGATTTCGCTTTACCCCCGCACGACACGCGACACTGATGACTGACCAGAACGACCTTCTTTTCGAGCGCGCCCGCGCCGTGATCCCCGGCGGCGTGAACTCGCCCGTGCGCGCCTTCAAGGCCGTCGGCGGCACGCCCCGTTTCATCCAGCGCGCGCAAGGCGCCTATTTCTGGGACGCCAACGACAAGCGCTACATCGACTACATCGGCTCCTGGGGTCCGATGATCCTGGGCCACGGCCACCCCGCCGTGGTCGAGGCGGTGCAGAAGGCCGTGCTCGAAGGCTTCTCGTACGGCGCGCCGACCGAGCGCGAGATCGAACTGGCCGAAGCCATCCTGGCCCTGGTGCCATCGATGGAGATGGTGCGCCTCGTGAGCTCGGGCACCGAGGCCGCGATGAGCGCGCTGCGCCTGGCGCGCGGCGCCACCGGCCGCAAGACCATCGTCAAGTTCGAAGGCTGCTACCACGGCCACGCCGACGCGCTGCTCGTGAAGGCCGGTTCCGGCCTCGCCACCTTCGGCAACCCGACCTCGGCCGGCGTGCCGCCCGAGGTGGTGCAGCACACGCTGGTGCTCGAGTACAACAACCTGCAGCAGCTCGAAGAAGCCTTCGCGCTGCACGGCAAGGACATCGCCTGCCTGATGATCGAGGCGATCGCCGGCAACATGAACTTCGTGCGCGCCACGCCCGAATTCGCGAAGCGCTGCCGCGAGCTGTGCACGCAGCACGGCGCGCTGCTGATCTTCGACGAGGTGATGACGGGCTTCCGTGTCGGCCTGCACGGCGCGCAAGGCGTGCTGGGCATCACGCCCGACCTCACGGTGCTCGGCAAGGTGATCGGCGGCGGCATGCCGCTGGCGGCCTTCGGCGGCCCGCGCGCCATCATGGAACAGCTCGCGCCGCTGGGCCCGGTCTACCAGGCCGGCACGCTGTCGGGCAACCCGGTGGCCACCGCCTGCGGCTTGGCCACGCTGAAGGAAATCTCGAAGCCCGGCTTCTACGAAGCGCTGGCCAAGAAGACCCGCACGCTGGTCGACGGCCTCAAGGCCGCCGCGGCCGCCGAGGGCCAGCCCTTCAACGCCGACAGCGAAGGCGGCATGTTCGGCTTCTTCCTGATGAACGAACTGCCGCAGAACTACGCGACGGTGATGACCACCGACAACGCGCAGTTCAATGCACTGTTCCACGGCCTGCTCGATCGCGGCGTGTACATCGCGCCGGCACTCTATGAAGCAGGCTTCGTGAGCGCCGCGCACAGCGAGGACGACATCGCGGCCACCATCGCGGCGGCGCGCGACATCTTCAGTAAGCGCTGACGCGCGCCCTCCCCGCTCAGGCGGGGTCGACCGCCGCCACCGGCCCGGCCTCGGCTTCGAGCACTTCGGCCGCGGCCAGGCAGAGGTCTTCGCGGAAGCGGTCGCTCACGAGTTGCACGCCCGTGGGCAGCCCGTGGCGCAGCCCCATCGGCACCGACAGCCCCGGCAATCCGAGGATCGCGGTGGACAGCAGCGGGCTCTGCGCATCCAGAATCTCCCGCATCGCAGAGCTGCCGCGCTGGTCGGCGTCGACCGGGAACGGATGGCGCCACGACACCGGCATCAGCAGCAGCGGATGGCGCTGCAGGAACAGCGCCCATTCGCGCATCAAGCCCGTGCGCGCGGCCAGGGCACGCATGTAGCCCACCGTGTCGAACTGCGGCGCGTGCGCATCCATGGCGCGGTAGGCCTGGCGGATGGTGTCGTCGCCGTCGCGCATCAGTGCCTCTTCCACCAGCAGCCGGCTGTCGGCCATCGTCAGCGACAGCCAGAGGTCGGCCGTCTCGCGCAGGCGCGGCGGCTGCGCGGGCTCGACGCGGTAGCCGGCGCGCTCCAGGCGGCGCGCGGCGCGCTGCAAGGCGTCGGCCACCTCAGGGTCACAGGCGTAGCCGGGCAGCTCGGTGCACAGCGCCACGCTGACGGGGCTGCCCGACGTGGCCGATTCCAGCGGCGCGGGCGCCCACCACGGGTCGCGCACATCGCGCTGCGCCATCGCGGCAAAAGCCAGCCGCAGGTCGCGCACGCTGCGCGCCAGCGGCCCCTGCACCGACGTGAGCTGGACCACCATCGGCCGCTCGCCCGTACCCGAGGGGTTGAAAGCCGGCACGCGCCCGAAGCTCGGGCGCAGGCCGTACACGCCGCAGGCGTAGGCCGGGTAGCGGATCGATCCGCCCTGGTCGTTGCCGTGCGCGATGGCGCCGATGCCGACCGCCACCGCCGCCGCCGCGCCACCGCTGGAACCGCCCGGCGTGACGTCGGCGTTGTACGGATTCAGCGTGCGCCCGTGCGCTGCGTTGTCGGTGAACCAGCGCATCGAGAACGCGGGCGTGTTGGTGCGGCCGACCACGATCGCGCCGGCGCGCTGCAAGTTCGCGACCACGGGGCTGTCGTCCTTCGCCACGACGCTGCGGTAGGCCTCCACGCCGTTGGTGGTGGCATGCCCGCGCTGGTCGACGTTGACCTTGATGGTGACCGGCACGCCGTGCAGCGGCCCGGTCGCCTCGCCCTTCGCGAGCACGGCATCGGCCTGCGCCGCCGCGCCGAGGGCCTCGTCGGCGCAGCCGTCGACCACGGCGTTCACCCGTGGGTTGACGGCCTCCAGCCGCGCCAGGCTGCTGCGCACCGCCTCGACGCACGAGAGCTCGCGCGCCTTGATGCGCAGCGCCAGGTCGGCGGCTTCCAGTTGCCAGAGTTGCATGCGTTGTCTCCTTGAGAAAAATGAAATCGATCGATCGGACCTGCGTTAGTCGCCCTTGACGCCCGCGCGCCGCACGGCGTCGGCCCAGCGCGGCTTCTCGCGCTTCATCAGCGCGCTGAGTTCCTCGGGACTCGAAGGCAATGCCTCGATCGACAGCGCGGCGTTGGCGTGCACCACGGCCGGGTCGGCCAGCGCGGTGCGCAATGCGGTGTTGAGCCGGTCGACCGTCTTGCGCGGCGTGCCCGCCGGCGCCATCAGCGCGCCCCAGGCCACCACCTCGAAACCGGGCACGCCGCTCTCGGCCACCGTCGCCACCTCGGGCAGCACGCCGGCGCGCTTGGCGCTGGTCACGGCGATCGCCTTGACCCGGCCCTGCTGGATGAACGGCAGCACCGCCGAGATGTTCTCGATGGTCACGTCGAGCTGCCCGTTGACCATGTCGCCGACCGCCTGCGTGCCGGTCTTGTAGGGCACCTGCACCATCGTCAGGCCCGTCTCAGCCTTCAGCAATTCGCCGGTCAGGTGGCCTGCGCTGCCGATGCCGGGCGAGCCGGCCGAGAGCTTGCCGGGGTGCTCGCGCCCGTAGGCGATGAGCTCCTGCAGGTTGCGCACCGGCAGGTCCTTTCGCACGATCAGCACGTAGGCGTTGCTCGAGATCAGGCCGACCGGCACCAGGTCTTTCTCGGGCGCGTAGGGCAGCTTCGAGAAGAAGGCCGGGTTGATGCTCAGCGTGACGAGGTTGCCGTAGCCGACCGTGTAGCCGTCCGGCGCGGAGGTGGCCAGCGCCTGCGTGCCGACGATGCCGCCGGCGCTGGGGCGGTTGTCCACCGCCAGGGCCTGGCCCAGTTCGCGGCCCATGGCGTCGGCTACCGGCCGCACCGCGACGTCCACGCCCGACCCGGCGGCGTAGGGCACGATGAATTTCAACGGGCGCTCGGGAAACTGGGCCGAGGCGCCCAGGGCAACGGCGGCCAGTCCGGCCAGGACGGTGCGGCGGGTCCACGCGAATGACAGTGCAGGCACGAAGCGATCTCCTGTGAGAGTCCCGCCGCTCACCATGAGACGACCGGTGCGCAAAGTCTAGAAATCGGCCGCGCGCCGGAAAAGACAATCGCTTGTCGCGATGACAACCTGCGTTTGTCTGGGGATCACCCGGTGGCGCCGGGCGGCAGAATGCGCCGCATGAAGGACCACCAGCTCAAGGCCTGGCTGCGGCTGGCCGACACCGGCAGCATCCGCGCCGCCGCGCGCAGCCTGCACCTGAGCCAGGCGGCCGTGACCAAGGCGATCCGCGAACTCGAGGCCGAGGTCGACGCCCAACTGGTGCTGCGCAGTTCGCGGGGCATCGAGTTCACCGAGTGCGGCCGCCAGCTCACCGTGCGCGCGCGGCTGGCGCACCAGCAGCTCGAACTCGCGCGCCAGGACATCCGCATCCTGCAGGGCAGCCAGCACGGGCGCGTGGCCGTCGCGGTGACGCCGATGGTGTTCCTGGGCGTGCTGCCCGAGGTGGTGCGCGCCTTTCGCAAGGCCATGCCGCATGCGCAGCTCAAGCTCTTCGATGGCCTGATTCCCCAGGTGCTGCCGCTGCTGCGCGAAGGCACGATCGACTTCGCGGTGGCCGGCCCGGTGGCCGCGGCGCTCGACGCCGACTTCGCGTTCGAACGGCTCGACATGATCGAGATGGCGGTGCTCTGCCGGCGCGGCCATCCGCTGAACCGCGCCACCCGATGGGAAGAAGTGGCGGGCGCCGAATGGCTGATGCACCTGGCGCCGGGCAGCCAGCACACCTTCCTGCTCGAACAGTACGCCGCGCAGGGCCTGCCGCTGCCGGAGCACCGCATCGAGGTGGCGTCGTTCGGCGTGAGCTGGGGCCTGCTGACCCGCAGCGACGCGCTGATGGTCGGGCCGGCCGGCATGCTCACCATGCCGCCGTATGCCGACCTGGTGGAGCGCGTGCCGCTCGCGATGCCGGTGCCGCCGCTGGAACTTGGCATCGTCTCGCCGCGCGGCAAGCCGCTGTCGCTGGCGGCGCTGCGGCTGGCCGAGCTGTTCCGCAAGTACCTGGCGCGGCCCGCCTGAGCGATGTCATCGTTTTCGCGATGGCCGCGTGTATATTGCGCCGGCGTTCGCGGGGCCGTGCCCCCGCGCGCAGACCCAAGGGAAGCCGTCATCGCAGCCACCATCGAAGCCGCGAGACAGACCAATTTCAGGATGCCCCGCCCATGACCCCCTTGCGCATGCTGCCGCTGCTGAGTGCCCTTCTTTTGCCGGGCCTCGCGCTGGCGCAGTCCTTCGAGCCGAAGAACATCTGGGTCAACCCCGGCTTCTACTCGGCCCACTTCGACAGCGGCAAGGGCCTGGAAAACGCCAACCCGGGCCTGGGCTTCGAGTACCCGCTGAACGACACCTACCGCGTCACGGCCGGCACCTTCCACAACAGCAACCGGCGCCAGTCGCACTACGTCGGCCTGTACATCCTGCCCTTCGAGTTCTACGGCGTGAAGTTCGGCGCGGTGGTGGGCGGCTTCGACGGCTACCCCGACTACCGCAACGGCAACTGGTTCCCGGCCATCATTCCCACGGCCGCCATCGAGGGCAAGAACTGGGGCCTGAACATCGCCTACGTGCCGACGATCAGGAACCGCCTCTACGGCGCGATCAGCTTCCAGCTCAAGTACCGCTTCGGCACGCACGAGTAGCGACCACAACAAAAAGGCCAGGGCCGCGTGAGCGACCCTGGCCTTGTTCGGGCAGGCCCCGCAGGGCCTGCAGGCTCAGTGCCGGAAGTGGCGCACGCCCGAGAACACCATCACCACGCCGCGCTCGTCGGCCGCGTCGATCACTTCCTGGTCGCGCATCGAGCCGCCCGGCTGGATGACGCAGCCTGCGCCCGCGTCCACCACCACATCGAGGCCGTCGCGGAACGGGAAGAAGGCGTCGCTCGCCACCGCCGTGTCCTTGAGCGACAGGCCCGCGTGCTCGGCCTTGATGCTGGCGATGCGCGCCGAATCGAGGCGGCTCATCTGGCCCGCGCCCACGCCCATGGTCATGCCGTCGGCGCAGAACACGATCGCGTTGCTCTTGACGTACTTCGCGACCTTCCAGGCGAACAGCAGGTCTTGCAGCTGCTGCGCCGTGGGCTGCTTCTTGCTGACCACCTTGAGGTCGGCCAGTGCCAGCTCGTGGTTGTCGGCGGTCTGGATCAGGAGGCCCGAGCCGACGCGCTTGACGTCCATCGCGTTGCGGCCGTTGTCCCAGTCGGTGGCGCCACCCTGGGGCAGTGCGATCTCGAGCACGCGCACGTTGAGCTTGGCCTTGGTGGCCTGGAACACTTCGAGTGCCTCGGGCGTGTAGCCCGGCGCCATCAGCACTTCGACGAACTGCTTGTTGACGGCCTGCGCAGTGGCCAGGTCGACTGGGCGGTTGAAGGCAATGATGCCGCCGAAGGCCGAGGTCGGATCGGTCTTGAAGGCCTTGCTGTAGGCCTCGAGCGCGTCGACGCCCACGGCCACGCCGCAGGGGTTGGCATGCTTCACGATCACGCAGGCGGGCACGTCGAAGCTCTTCACGCATTCCCACGCCGCATCGGCGTCGGCGATGTTGTTGTAGCTGAGTTCCTTGCCCTGCAATTGCTTGGCCGACACGAGCGAACCGGGCGCCGGGTACAGGTCGCGGTAGAACGCGGCCTGCTGGTGCGGGTTCTCGCCGTAGCGCAGGTCCTGCACCTTCACGAAGCGGCCGTTGCTCTGCGCGGGGAACAGCGAGCGCTTGGGCGCGGGCTGGCCGATGCTGGCGTCGAAGTCGATGGCCGAGAGGTAGTCGCTGATGGCGCCGTCGTAGTCGGCGATGCGGTTGAACGCGGCCACTGAGAACGCGAACTTGGTCTTGTCGCTGAGCTTGCCGTCAGCCTGGAGCTCGGCCAGCGCCACGGCGTACTGCGAGGCGTCGGTGAGCACGCCCACGTCCTTCCAGTTCTTGGCCGCGCTGCGCACCATGGCCGGGCCGCCGATGTCGATGTTCTCGATGGCGTCTTCCAGCGTGCAGCCTGGCTTGGCCACGGTGGCTTCGAACGGGTACAGGTTGACCACCAGCAGGTCGATGGTGTCGATGCCGTGCTCCTTGATCGCGGCGACGTGCGCGGGCAGGTCGCGGCGCGCCAGCAGGCCGCCGTGGATCTTCGGGTGCAGCGTCTTCACGCGGCCGTCGAGCATTTCGGGAAAGCCGGTGTGGTCGGCGACCTCGGTCACCGGCAGGCCGGCGTCGGCCAGCAGCTTGGCGGTGCCGCCGGTGGACAGCAGCTTGACGCCCAGGCCATGCAGGGCCTGCGCGAATTCAAGGATGCCGGTCTTGTCGGAAACGGAAAGGAGTGCGGTCTGAGCCATGGAATATGCCGTGGAGTTATTTCAAAAGTTTGTGCTCGACCAATTTCTTGCGGAGCGTGTTGCGGTTCAGGCCCAGCCATTGGGCGGCCCGGGACTGGTTGCCTTCGGCGCGCGTCATGACGACGTCGAGCAGGGGTTTCTCGACCACGCGCACGAGCATCTCGTACATGCCGTCGGGTTCGGTGCCCCGCAGATCGCGAAAGTAGCTGTCTAGACTGCTGCGAACGCAGTCCTCGATGTGTTTCTTGCTCATTGCTTCTTCTCTTTTTCTCTTCGCTCAATCGACGGCGCAGGCCGTCTCCTCTTCTCCCGCCGGCTCCTCGTCTGCCGTCGGGGCGGGCATGCGGTCCATGCGGTCCGCAAGCCCCTGGAAATAGTCGTCGACCGCGCGCAGCTGGCCGGCGCAGTCTTCGATGGCGTTCATGCGTGCGCGGAACGCCTCGCCGTCGGGCAGCGCGCGCACATACCAGCCGATATGCTTGCGCGCCGTGCGCACGCCGCTGAACTCGCCGTACAGCGCGTAGTGCTCCACCAGATGATCGAGCAGCAGCCGGCGCACCTCCGCCACCAGCGGCGGCGCCAGGTGGGTGCCGGTGTCCAGGAAATGCGCGATCTCCCGGAAGATCCACGGCCGGCCCTGCGCGGCGCGGCCGATCATCACGGCGTCGGCGCCCGTGGCCGCCAGCACGTCGCGCGCCTTCTCGGGCGAGCGGATGTCGCCGTTGGCCACCACCGGCACGCGCACCGCGGCCTTCACGGCGGCGATGGTGTCGTACTCGGCATGGCCCTTGTAGCCCTGCTCGCGCGTGCGCCCGTGCACGGTGAGCATCTGCACGCCGGCCGATTCGAAGTCGCGTGCGAGCTTCACCGCATTGCGGTGGTCTTCGCTCCAGCCGGTGCGCATCTTGAGCGTGACCGGCACGTTGAATGGTTGTGCCGCGTCGACCACGGCCTGCACGATTTCCAGGGCCAGCGGCTCGTCGCGCATCAGCGCCGAACCGGCCCACTTGTTGCAGACCTTCTTGGCCGGGCAGCCCATGTTGATGTCGATGATCTGCGCGCCGCGCTCGATGTTGTAGACCGCGGCCTCGGCCATCATGGCCGCGTCGGTGCCGGCGATCTGCACCGCAATGGGGCCCGGCTCGCCGTCGTGGTTGGCGCGCCGCGAAGTCTTCAGCGTGTTCCAGAGTTCCTTGCGCGAGGTGACCATCTCGCTGACCGCATAGCCCGCGCCGAGTTCGCGGCACAGCATGCGGAAGGGCCGGTCCGTCACGCCGGCCATGGGCGCGACGAACAGCCGGTTTTCCAGCGTGTGGGTGCCGATCTGCAAGGTCATGGGAAGGAGTGCTGTGCGGGTCGGCTGCTGAAAAATGAGGCACGATTGTAGCCACGTGGCATTTCAGCGACTGAAACGATTTACGCCTTTTTGCGCTTGCGACACAGGCGTAAACACCAGTATTTCGCGGGGCCTTCTCCCACGCGCTTGCGACGTGAGCGCTGCCTATACTTCGCCGACCTTATGCAAGCCTGGCTCGACGCACTCCTGGCGCTCCTCGCGCTCCCCCAGTACGGACTTTCGACGCTGTTCATCGCGGCCTTCGTGTCGGCCACGCTGCTGCCGGTGGGCTCCGAACCGATCTTGTTCGGCCTGCTGAAACTCAACCCCGAGATGTTTTGGCAGGCCATCGCCGTGGCCACCGTGGGCAACACGCTGGGCGGCGCGGTCGACTGGTGGATGGGCTACGGCGCGCACAAGGTGGCCGACAAGTACTCGCACTCGAAACACCACCTGCGCGTGCTCGGCTGGCTCGAGCGGCTGGGCCCGAAGGCCTGCCTGCTGAGCTGGCTGCCGATCGTGGGCGACCCGCTGTGCGCGGTCGCCGGCTGGCTCAAGCTGCCGTTCTGGCCCTGCGTGGGCTACATGGCGATCGGCAAGTTCCTGCGTTATGTGACGATGACCTACGCGCTCCTTTACGTCTTCCCGTCATGAAGCGCGCGTTCGAAAAAACTCAGCTCAGCAGTTCGTAGGGGCCGCCGCGCTCCAGCGCGCGCTTATAGGCCGGGCGCGTATGGATGCGCTCCAGGTAGGCCATGAGCTTGGGCCGCCGCGCATCGAGCCCGCCGCGCGCCTGCGAGGCTTCGACCACGAAACTCATCTGGATGTCGGCGCCCGTGAATTCATTGCCCGCGAACCACTCGCTGCGGCCAAGTTCGGCCTCCATGAAATTCAGATGGCCTGTGATGTTCGGATGAATGAAGGCCGACTTCGCCTTCGCCGCGATGGCCTTGGCGATCGGCTTGGCGAAGAAGGGCATCTTGCTCGTCTCGATGCGGTCGAACACCAGCTTGAGCAGCAGCGGCGACATCGCCGTGCCTTCGGCGAAGTGCAGCCAGTAGCGGTAGCGCAAAGCCTCGGGCGAACCCGGCGCGGGCGCGAGCCGGCCCTGGCCGTAGCGTTCGATGAGCGACTCGATGATCGCGCCCGATTCCGCCAGCGTCGCGCCGTCGTCGGTCGTCACCACCGGCGACTTGCCCAGCGGATGCACGGCCTTCAGCGAAGCGGGCGCCAACATGGTCTTGGGATCGCGCTGGTAGTGGACGATCTCGTAGGGCAGCTCGAGTTCTTCGAGCAGCCAGAGCACACGTTGCGAGCGCGAGTTGTTCAGGTGATGGACGGTGAGCATGATGGCGAATGAAGGCCTTCCGGCGGAGGATGCAGCGGGCGCGCAGTCTAACCAACGCACGCGGGTTCCGGGCGCCCGCTGCGACAGCGTGACCGCCTACGGCAAACCGTGGACCGGCTTCCTACACTGACCCGGATGGCTCCTCACTTCACGCGGCGCCGCCGCACCTCGCTACTCATCACCGGACTCTGGCTCGGCCTCGCGGCCTGCCAGGCCTGGGCACTCACGCCCGAGGAGGTGTTCCGCAAGGTCGCTCCCGCCGTCTGGACCGTGAAAGGCGAACGCGGCAACAACCAGACCGCCATCGGCAGCGCGGTGGCCGTGACCTCGGGCGCGCTGGCCACGGCCTGCCACGTGGTCGACGGCGCCGTCGCCGTCACGGTGGTGCAGGGCCCGACCACGCTGCGCATCGCCCGCATCGTGCGCGACCCCGATCCGTCGCGCGACCTGTGCGTGCTCACGAGCGAAACGCCGCTGCAGCTGCCCGCCGTGCAGATCGTGCCCACCGCCGAGTTGCGCGTCGGCCAGCGCGTGTTCGCCGTCGGCAGCCCGCATGGCCTCGAACGCACGCTGAGCGAGGGCCTGATCTCCGCGCTGCGTCCGCGCGCGCCCGGGCAACTGCCGATCGTGCAAACGTCGGCGCCCGTGTCTTCAGGTTCCAGCGGCGGCGGGTTGTTCGACACCGAGGGCCGACTGGTCGGCGTGACCGACAGCGTGGCGCCCGGCGGCGCGAACCTTGGCTTTGCCTATCCGGCGCAATGGGTGATGGAACTGCCGCAGCGCGTGACCACGGAGCTGGCGACATGGCGCGATCTGCTGAAAAGCACCGGCGTGGTGTTCGGTCCCAACGGGGAACCCGCGCCTTCCGGCCATGCCGAGCTGTCGGACCTGCAGGCCCTGCCGTCCATCGGCGCCGACCCGACCCCGGTGCGCAATGCGTACCGTCAGTTCCTGCTGCAGGCCCGGCCCCGCATCTTCCTGCTCACCGGCGACCAGAAGTTCGGCACCGCCACCAGCTCGGCCGCGCTGACCGAGCATCTGAAAGGCTGCACCGAACGCAAGGTGACGTGTGCGGCCTATGCGGTGGATGACACGGTGGTGTGGGGCAAGCAGCAAGCCGCGAAGTAGCCGGGGCTTACTTGACCCCGGCCTTGCGAAGCTCTTCCGCCGTGATGCGGACGGGCTTCTGGCCCCGCTAAACCACGATGGCAGTGTTGGTGCGCACTGCCACCTTGCGTGCTGTTTGCGCGGCGCGCCGCAATGCAATCAGCGACGCCGGCAAGTCCGTGTCTTTCGCTTGGCTGAGTGGGTCGCGGGTCATGGCGCTTTTCGTGAAACACCGAGGAACCGGCTTCGCCGGGCCTCAGGTGTTGCCCCCGGTAGGGGGTTGGCGTAGCGGACACGCAGTGCCGCGCAGCCTGGGGGCGAGCGAAATCAGGAGCTGAAGAGGAAGTTCATCACGTCGCCATCCTTCACGACGTATTCCTTGCCTTCCGACCGCATCTTCCCTGCGTCCTTCGCGCCCTGCTCGCCCTTGAAGGCGATGTAGTCGTCGAACGCGATGGTCTGGGCGCGGATGTAGCCCTTCTCGAAGTCGCCGTGGATCACGCCGGCCGCTTGCGGGCCGGTGTCGCCGATGTGGATGGTCCAGGCGCGCACTTCCTTCACGCCGGCGGTGAAGTAGGTCTGCAGGCCCAGCAGCTTGAAGGCGGCGCGGATCAGGCGGTTCAGGCCCGGTTCTTCCTGGCCGATCTCGGCCAGGAACATCTTCTTGTCTTCGTCGTCCATCTCGGCTAGGTCGGCTTCGATCTTGGCGCAGATGGCGACCACGGGCGCGCCCTGCTTGGCGGCGTACTCGCGCAGGCGGTCCAGGTAAGGGTTGTTCTCGAAGCCGTCTTCCGACACGTTGCCCACGAACATGGCGGGCTTGGCGGTGATGAGCGTGAAGCTCTTCACCAGCGGCAGCTCTTCCTTCGTGAACTCGAGCGCGCGCACCGGCGTGTTCTCGTTCAGCGCGGCCTGGCAGCGTTCGAGCAGGCCGACGAGCTTCTGCGCGTCCTTGTCGCCCGAGCGGGCCACCTTGGTGTGGCGGTGCAGCGCCTTCTCGACCGTGGCCAGGTCGGCCAGGCACAGCTCGGTCTGGATCACCTCGATGTCGGAGATCGGGTCGACCTTGCCGGCCACGTGGATCACGTTCTCGTCGTCGAAGCAGCGCACCACGTTCACGGTGGCGTCGGTCTCGCGGATGTGCGCCAAAAACTTGTTGCCCAGGCCTTCACCGGTGCTGGCACCGGCCACCAGGCCGGCGATGTCGACGAACTCGACGATGGCGGGCACCACACGCTCGGGCTTGACGATCTCGCTCAGCTGGTCGAGCCGCGGATCGGGCACTTCCACCACGCCCACGTTGGGCTCGATGGTGCAGAACGGATAGTTTTCCGCTGCGATGCCGGCCTTGGTCAACGCATTGAAAAGGGTGGATTTACCGACGTTGGGCAGGCCGACGATGCCGCATTGCAAACTCATGGGAGGTCCTCTTGGGTAACCCCCGATTTTAGGCTGACCGGGTTCTCCCCTTGGTCGGGCGCCCTTCCCGCCACACCCGCGTGCCTTTTCCGAGCCACTCGACTCCGCACGAAAGCCCTCTGGCAGCGGCTTCGAGGCCCGAAAGGCTCAGGGTTTGACCCGACTGGCAAACGTTTGCGCAAACGTTTCCCTCGATTAACATCGGGGCCCCCGGCACAGACCGGCGTTCCGCTCTGACCCCTCATTTCAGGAGACATCCACCATGAAGTTCACCCGCCGTACCCTGCAAAGCGCTGCCGCATTGACCTTGCTGGGCGCCATCGCCGGAACGCCCGCCTTCGCGCAGGACAAGCCGAAGGTCGCGCTGGTCATGAAGTCGCTGGCCAACGAGTTCTTCCGCACCATGGAAGACGGCGCCAAGGCGCACCAGAAGGCCAACGCCGCGCAGTACACGCTGGTGGCCAACGGCATCAAGGACGAGACCGACACCGCCGCCCAGATCAAGATGGTCGAGCAGATGGTGGCGCAGAAGATCAACGCGCTGGTCATCGCACCCGCCGATTCGAAGGCGCTGGTGCCGGTGATCAAGGCGGCCATCGACAAGGGCATCCTGGTCGTGAACATCGACAACCGGCTCGACGCCGATGCCCTGAAGGAAAAGGGCATCCAGGTGCCCTTTGTCGGCCCCGACAACCGCGCCGGCGCCAAGCTGGTCGGCGACGCACTCGCCAAGGAGCTGAAGTCGGGCGACAAGGTCGGCATCATCGAAGGCGTGTCGACCACCTTCAATGCGCAGCAGCGCACGCTGGGCTACCAGGACGCCATGAAGGCCGGCGGCATGACCGTGGTCGGCGTGCAGTCGGGCCAGTGGGAAATCGACAAGGGCAACACCGTGGCCGCCGGCATGATGCGCGAGCACCCCGACCTGAAGGCCCTGCTGGCCGGCAACGACAGCATGGCGCTGGGCGCCGTGGCCGCCGTCAAGGCCGCGGGCAAGACCGGCAAGGTGCTGGTGGTGGGCTACGACAACATCGGCGCCATCAAGCCGATGCTGAAGGACGGCCGCGTGCTCGCCACCGCCGACCAGTTCGCCGCCAAGCAGGCGGTGTTCGGCATCGAGACCGCACTGAAGGCCATCGCCGACAAGAAGAAGCAATCGGAAATGCCGGCCGAAGTGAAGACCGACGTGGTGCTGGTCACCAAGTCGTCCAAGTAAGCCATTCCGCTCCCCTCTAAAAAGAAGAAGACCTCGTTTTGACTGCCGCACCCGACGCCGCCATGAATCCGCCCTTACCCACCGCCGTGCTCTCCCTGAGCACGGTCGGCAAGGACTACGCGGCGCCGGTGCTCGACGACGTCTCCCTCGAGCTGCGCGCCGGCGAGGTGCTGGCGCTCACGGGCGAGAACGGCGCGGGCAAGAGCACGCTGTCGAAGATCGTCTGTGGGCTGGTGCAGCCCACGCGCGGCGGCATGCTGCTCGATGGCCAGCCCTTCGCGCCGGCCTCGCGCCGCGACGCCGAGCGCCTGGGCGTGCGCATGGTCATGCAGGAACTCGGCCTCGTCACCACGCTGTCGGTGGCCGAGAACCTGCTGCTCGACCGCCTGCCGCACAAGAGCGGCTGGATCCGCCGCGCCACGCTGCACGAGCTGGCCGAGCGCCAGCTCGCCAAGATCGGCCTGGACGGCATCGACCCGGCCACGCCGGTGGCGCGGCTGGGCATCGGCCAGCAGCAGATGGTGGAAATTGCGCGCAACCTGCAGGACGACACGCGCGTGCTGGTGCTCGACGAACCCACCGCCATGCTCACGCCGCGCGAAACCGCGCACCTGTTCGAGCAGATCGAGCTGCTGAAGCTGCGCGGCGTGGCGATCGTCTACGTGTCGCACCGCCTCGAAGAACTGCAGCGCATCGCCGACCGCGTGGCGGTGCTGCGCGACGGCAAGCTGGTCGACGTGCGCGCCATGGCCGGCGTGCGCGAATCCGAACTGGTGCAGCGCATGGTCGGGCGCGCGGTGCACGAGCACGAAGGCCGCGCGCGTCGCGTGGCGGGCCCGGTGCTGCTGAGCGCGCGTGGCATCGGCCGGGCGCAGGTGGTGCGCGACGTCGATCTCGAACTGCGCGCGGGCGAAGTCATGGGCCTGGCCGGGCTGGTCGGCTCGGGCCGCACCGAGCTCGTGCGGCTGCTGTTCGGCGCCGACCGCGCCGACCGCGGCGAGGTCGTGCTGCACGACGGCACGCCCGCCGCGCAGCCCGTGCGGCATGCGCGCAAGGGCTGGCGCTCGCCGATGCAGGCCATTCGCGCGGGCATCGGCCTCGTCACCGAAGATCGCAAGTCGCAGGGCCTGCTGCTGTCACAGCCGATCCGCGTCAACGCCACGCTGAGCGACCTCGGCGCGATCTCGCATGCCGGCTGGCTGCGCCGCGCCAAGGAGCGCCAGATTGCCCGCCGGCTGGTCGAGCTGCTGCGCATCCGCTCGCGCAGCATCGAACAACCCGTGTCCACGCTCAGCGGCGGCAACCAGCAGAAGGTGGTGTTCGCACGCTGGCTGCACCGCGAATGCAAGGTGCTGCTGCTGGACGAACCCACGCGCGGCGTGGACGTGGGCGCGCGCGCCGACCTGTACGCCGAACTCGACCGCATGACCGACGCCGGCAAGGCGCTCCTGATGGTGTCCAGCGACCTGCGCGAGCTGATGGCCATGTGCGACCGCATCGGCGTGATGAGCGCCGGCCGGCTGGTCGCGGTGTTCGAGCGCGGCGAGTGGAGCGAACAGTCGCTGCTCGCCGCCGCCTTCAGCGACGCCACGGGCCGCGTGCCCGGCTCCCCGGCGGATTCCGCCCCTTCTTCCGCAGCCTCCGCCCCGACTTCCGCCGACGCCTGACGACCATGAACGCAGCCTCTCCCTCTTCTCCTGCTTCCGCCGCCGCCGGCAAGCCGCCGTCCGCGCTCAAGGGCCAGCTTGGCACCTACCTGGGCCTGACCGTCGTGCTGCTGGGCATGATTGCGCTGTTCGGCTCGATGAGCGAATACTTCCTCACGCGCGAGACCTTCATCTCCATCGCCAACGAAATCCCGGCGCTGGCCGTGATGGCGGTGGGCATGACCTTCGTGCTCATCATCGCGGGCATCGACCTGTCGGTGGGCTCGGTGCTCGCGCTGAGCGCGGCCGTCACGGCCGCCGCCATCCTCGAATGGAAGCTCTCGGTGCCGCTGGCCGCGCTGCTGGGCCTGGCCACCGGCCTCATCTGCGGCACGGTGACGGGCGCGGTGTCGGTCGCGTGGCGGCTGCCCAGCTTCATCGTCTCGCTGGGCATGCTCGAAGCCGTGCGCGGCGGTGCCTACCTGGTCACCGACTCGCGCACGCAGTACGTGGGCGACGCCATCTCGGGCCTGGCCGCGCCGTGGATCGGCGGCATCTCGGCCGCCTTCGTGCTCGCCGTGGTGCTGGTGGCCGTGGGACAGCTGGTGCTCACGCGCTCCGTGTTCGGCCGCCATGTGGTCGGCATCGGCACCAACGAGGAAGCCATGCGCCTGGCGGGCATCGACCCGCGGCCGATCCGCATCATCGTGTTCGCCGTGACCGGCCTCTTGGCCGGGCTCGCGGGCCTGATGCAGTCGGCCCGCCTCGAAGCGGCCGACCCGAACGCCGGCGTGGGCATCGAGTTGCAGGTGATCGCGGCCGTGGTCATCGGCGGCACCAGCCTCATGGGCGGGCGCGGCTCGGTGGTCAACACCTTCTTCGGCGTGCTGATCATCGCCGTGCTCGAGGCCGGCCTGGCGCAGGTGGGCGCGAGCGAACCGAGCAAGCGCATCATTACGGGCGCGGTGATCGTGGTGGCCGTCATCATCGACACCCTGCGTCAGCGCCGGGCCGATCGTCGACTGGCCTGAGCCTCAAGGAACCCACACAACCATGGCCACCATCAAGGACGTCGCACTCCAAGCGGGCGTTTCCGTCACCACCGTGTCGCACGTCGTCAACGACACGCGCCACGTGAGCGCCAAGGTGCGCGAGCGCGTCGAGCTGGCGATCCGCGAACTGGGCTACGTGCCCAACGCGATGGCGCGCAGCCTCAAGAGCAACACCACCTCGACGCTGGGCATGCTCATTCCCAACAGCTCGAACCCCTACTTCGCCGAGATCGTGCGCATCGTGGAAGACCGCTGCTTCGGCGCCGGCTACACGCTGGTGCTGTGCAACACCGACGACGAGCCCCGGCGCCAGAGCGTGTACCTGCAGGTGCTGGCCGAGCGCCGCATCGACGGGCTCATCGTGGTGTCGACCGGCGCCGACGAGGACGACTCGCTCGCCACCCAGCTGCGCGGCCTGCGCATTCCCACGGTGCTGGTCGACCGCGAGATCGCCGACCCGGCCTGCGACCTGGTGGAAACCGCCCACATGCAAGGCGGCCTGCTCGCCGTGCGGCACCTGCTGTCGCTGGGCCACAAGCGCATCGCCTGCATCGGCGGGCCGCTGGGCGTGACCTCGAGCGAGCAGCGCATCGAAGGCTGGCGCATGGCACTGGCGGAAACCGGCTCGGCACCCAACGCCGACGCGCTGCTGTGGCGCGGCGGCTTCACCAGCCAGGGCGGCTACGAGGCGATGCACGCCATCCTGCGTACCGAGCAGAAGCCTTCGGCCGTGTTCGTGTGCAATGACCTGATGGCCATCGGCGCGCTGCGCGCCGCGCATGAAAGCGGCGTGCGCGTGCCCGACGAACTGTCCATCGTGGGCTTCGACGACATCGAGTTGTCGGCCTACACCAGCCCGCCGCTCACCACCGTGGCCCAGCCCAAGGAGCGCATCGGCGCGCTGGCGGTCGACATGCTGCTGGAGCGCATGGGCGGCAAGCGCCGCGACGCGCGCAAGGTCGTGCTGCAGCCCGAGCTGCGCGTGCGCGCCTCGACCGCGCGCCACGCGGGCTTTCGCGAAACCGGCGTGACGCCCACTCCTTCCACCACCGCCACACCTTCCAAGTCCCGCACCTCGTGAGCCTTCAGCCTCTTTCTTCCTCCACGCCGCCGCGCATCGTGGTGCTCGGCAGCCTGAACATGGACATCGTGCTGCGCGTGCCGCACGCGCCGGCCGCGGGCGAAACCCTGCTGGGCCGCTCGATCGACGCCATCCCCGGCGGCAAGGGCGCCAACCAGGCCGTGAGCTGCGCACGCCAAGGCGCGCAGGTGCAGATGATCGGCTGCGTGGGCGACGACGCACATGGCGCGGCCCTGCGCGAGGCGCTCGCGCGCGACGGCATCGACACCGCCGCGCTGCGCACCGTGGCGGGCGAGCCGACCGGCACGGCGCTGATCCTCGTGGAAGACAGCGGCCAGAACCGCATCGTGATGATCCCCGGCGCCAACGCGCGCGTCGCCATCGACGAAGCCTCGCTGACGCAGCAGGTGCAGGGCGCGGCCTTCCTCGTCGCGCAGTTCGAGACCCCGATGGACCAGGTGACACGCGCCATCAACGCCGCGCACGACGCGGGCTGCGCGGTGATGCTCAACCCCTCTCCGGTGCAAGCCATCGCCGAGGCGCTCTGGCCCCGCATCGACACGCTGGTGGTCAACGAGATCGAG
The DNA here is from genome assembly GCF_006323185.2 of Variovorax sp. KBS0712. NCBI lineage: Bacteria > Pseudomonadati > Pseudomonadota > Betaproteobacteria > Burkholderiales > Comamonadaceae > Variovorax > Variovorax sp. KBS0712. Next base: position 817,964 of record NZ_VCCD02000002.1, read on the forward strand.
GCGCAGACCCTGTCGGGCCAGAACGCCGACAGCCCCGAAGAAGCAGCGCAGGCCGGCCAGGCACTGCGCGCGCGCGGCATCGCCCGCGTGGTCGTGACGCTGGGTTCGCGCGGCGCCGTGGCGGTCGACGCCGACGGCGCGCGCCACCATCCCGCGCCGAAGGTGCAGGCGGTCGACACCACCGCCGCCGGCGACACCTTCCTGGGCGCGCTCGCCGTGGCGCTGGGCGAAGGCCAATCCTTCGACGAAGCCGTGCGCCTGGGCATCCGCGCCGCCGCGCTGTGCATCCAGCAGCCCGGTGCCCAACCCTCCATTCCGCTGCGCGACGCCGTGCTGCGCAGCCCCCTACCCCCCGACTGGATCACGCTGTGAAACGCTCTCCCCTGCTGCACGCCGAACTCTCCCACGTGATCGCCTCGCTGGGCCACGGCGACATGCTGGTGATCGGCGACGCCGGCCTGCCCATTCCCGACGGCCCGCGCCGCATCGACCTGGCCGTGGCGCGCGGTGTGCCGGGGATCACCGATGTGCTGAAGGCGGTGCTGTCCGAGATGCAGGTCGAAGCCATCGTGGTGGCCGACGAAGCGCTGCAAGGCGACGCGAAGGCGCTGCCGGGCTGGTACCCGCAGTCGCTGGGCATCGCACCGCAGACGGTGTCGCACGAGGAGTTCAAGCGCCGCAGCGCGAAGGCCCGCGCCATCGTGCGCACGGGCGAATGCACGCCCTACGCGAACATCATCCTGATCGCCGGCGTGAGCTTCTGAGGCTCAGTTGGACGTGCGCTGGCGCACCAGCGGCCCGATCTGCTCGATGCGGTTGGTCCACAGGCCGCCCCGGTAGTCGGTCGGCAATGCCGCGAGCGCCTCGGCGCTGTCGATGCCGCCGTTGAAATCGCCGCCCGTGTAGGGACCGACCACGATCAGCTGCGTGCCCGCAGCTTCCAGCCGCTGCTGCAACCGGTGCGGCCAGCCCCAGAGCCAGGGCGCGACATTGGCGGGCACCAGCATCAGCCCGCCCCGGCACGCCTCGGGCACATGACCCGACCAGCCGAGCGCCTCGTAGCGCAGCAGGCATTGCACCAGCGCCCCGCGCGGCGCCACGCGCACGGCCGGCAGTGCCTGCTTCAACGCGACGACGGGTTCGTCGCTGCCATAGACCGCGAGCCGTGCCAGCGCCGCCGCATCGAGCGCCGCGAGGTGGCGCGCGAGCAGCCGCCCTTCGGCCGCATCGCGGCTTTTCATGTGGATCAGGAAACTCTGCGACGGAAAGGCGGCCAGCACCTGCGCCAGGCTCGGCATCAGCCCGACGCCCTGGCCGCGCAGCGGGTAGGTCTTGCCGCCATCGGCCGTGTAGCCGTGGCCCACGTCCAGCGCCTGCAGCTCGGCCAGCGTGTGTTCGCGCACCACGCCGCGGCCGTCGGTGCGGCACTCGAGCGTCCAGTCGTGGAACACCGCGAACTGGCCGTCGCGCGTGGGATGCACGTCGAACTCCACCCAGTCGGCGCCGGCCTCGAAGGCGGCGCGCATCGATGGCAGCGTGTTCTCGATCAGGCCATGCGTCGGCGCATGGATGCGCTGCGCGGTGCAGGTGTCGTTGCGCAGGTCGTGCGTGTCGAAGGTCTGGTGCACGCCGCGGTGCGCGAGCAGCTTGGGCGAGGTCTGCGGCGGCGCGACCCAGCGCGACTGGTTGCCGACGTAGAGCAGCGCCGCGACACCGGCCAATACAGCCACGAGGGCACGCCGCATGCCCAGCCCCTCACTCGAAGCGGTAGTTCGCGCCCACCACCTGCCCCACCTTGAGCATGTGCTCCACGCCCTGCACCACGATGCAGTTCATGCCGAAGGTGATGCCGCCGTCCACGCGCGCGTCGGCGCGGTAGGTGCGCAACATGTCGCCCACCTCGGGGCTGCTGAGCGCGGTGGCCGGGTCGATGTCGGGAATGGGGCAGCGCGTGCAGGGCTTGACCGGGCGCAGCTCGGCCTCGCCCTCGCCGGTGGTGACGTGTAGCGCGTCGACCCGGTCTTCGTCGTGCGACTCGATGCCGGCCAGCACGATGTTCGGGCGGAAGCGCTCGATGCCGACCGGGCCGTGGCCGGCCGCCGCCAGGCGCTCGTTGAGTTCGGCGATCGAGCCTTCGCTGGCCACCAGCAACGGGAAGCCGTCGGCGAACTGGTTCAGGGCCTCGACGCCGTCGGTCCACTTCAGGCTCGACAGGCGCTGGTGCTCGGGGTCGAAGCGCACCAGGCGCAGCGTCTGCGGCTTGCCGGGCTCCGAAAGAAAGTCGCTGAACCACTGGGCGGCGATGTCGCCCATGTCGTAGGCCGCGACTTCGTCCTTCCACACGCGCACGCGCACCGGCTGCTCGACGCGGTCGAAGGCCAGGTGCAGCGCCAGCATGCCGGGCGCGCGCAGCACGACCTCGGTGTGCTTCATCTGCGGCTGGATGAGCGCCATGCGCGGCAGCTGCCGCTGGGTGACGAACTCGCCCTGCGCATCGACCACCATCCAGGCGCGGTCGAACTCCAGGCCGGTTTCGGTGAGCAGCATCTCATTGAGCTCGACGCCGGCGCACGACTTGACGGGGTACACGAACAGGCGGGCGATGGTGGCCTGGAGATCGAAAGCGGGCGGCTGCGACACGGTGGGGGTTCCTTTGAAATCGCTGGCCATTCTCCCGCATGAACGGGTATCGGCGCCCGCGCGCGAGGCAACTCCTACAATCATCCGATGGCCCTTTCCCCCGAAGTTTGTATCCGCGGCGCCGGCATCGTCGGCCGCACGCTGGCGCTGCTGCTGGCGCGCGAACGCGTGCGTGTCGCGCTCGTGGTGCCGCCGGCCCCTGCGGGCAAGGAAGACATCCGGGCGTACGCACTCAACGCGGCGTCCCGCACCATGCTCGAATCGCTGCGCGCCTGGCCCGACACGGCCCATGCCACGCCGGTGCACGAGATGCAGGTGCACGGCGACGACGGCGGCCGGGTGCAGTTCAGCGCCGCGCGCCAGAAGGTCGAGGCGCTGGCCTGGATCGTCGACGTGCCCGCGCTCGAACAGCAACTGGCCGACGCGGTGCGCTTCCAGCCCCTGATCGACGTGGTGACCGAGCCCGTGGCCGCGCCGCTCACGGTGGTGTGCGAAGGCAAGGCCAGCGCCTCGCGCGCGGCACTGGGCGTGAGCTACGAGGTCACGCGCTACCCGCAGCACGCCATTGCCGCGCGGCTCGAGGCCGCGCACACGCACGACGGCATCGCGCGCCAGTGGTTCAACGACCGCGGCGAGGTGTTCGCCCTGCTGCCGCTGGGCGGCGTGCACGGCAAGACGCTGGCGCTGGTGTGGTCGGTCGACCAGCTGCGCGTGCCCGAGCTGGTCGCGCAAGGCGCCGAAGAATTCAATGCCGCCGTGAGTGAGGCCAGCCACGGCGAGCTGGGCTCGCTGCGGCTCACGAGCGAACGCGCCGTGTGGCAGCTGTCGCGCGCCATCGCCGACCGCTGGTCCGGCACGATGCCCGGCCAGCCCACCCAGTCGTGGGTGCTCGCGGGCGACGCCGCGCACACGGTGCATCCGCTGGCGGGCCAGGGCCTGAACCTCGGCCTGGCCGACGCGGCCGCGCTGGCCGACGTGATCCGCACCCGCGACTACTGGCGCAGCGTGGGCGACGCCCGCCTGCTGCGCCGCTACGAACGCGCCCGCCGCGCCGACGTGCTGCAGATGAGCCTGGCCACCGACGGATTGCAGCAACTTTTCTCGCACAACCTGGGTCCACTTCCTGCGTTGCGCAACTGGGGCATGCGCGGTTTCGACCGCACGCGCTTCGTGAAGCACTGGATCACCGCACAAGCCATGGGCCTGAAGGCCTGACGCCCCGCGCCCACCAGCCCTCCACCTTTTTCCCGAAACCTTCCCGATGACCTTCGTCCGCCACCTTCTCGTCGCCGCCTGCGCGCTGCTCACGCTCTCCACCGCCGGCGCGGGCGAGGCCGAGATCCGCAAGAACCTGCCGACGCACATCCCGCAACTGCCGCCCATCGAGGAAGTCACCAAGACGCCCGTGCCGGGCCTGTACGAAGTGCGCGTGGGCGGCAGCCAGCTGCTCTACACCGACGAACAGGGCAACTACCTGCTGCAGGGCAACCTGATCGATGCCAAGACCCGCCGCAACCTCACCGAAGAACGCGTCGAGAAGCTCACCGCCGTCGCCTTCGACAAGCTGCCGCTGAAGGACGCGATCAAGATCGTGCGCGGCAACGGCAAGCGCAAGGTCGCGGTCTTCGAAGACCCGAACTGCGGCTACTGCAAGCGCTTCGAGAAGGACATGAAGAAGGTCGACAACGTGACCGTCTACATGTTCCTGTACCCCGTGCTCGGCCCGGATTCGACCGCCAAGTCGCGCGACATCTGGTGCAGCAAGGACCCGGGCAAGGCCTGGGCCGACTGGATGGAAAGCAGCGTCAAGCCTGCCGCCGCAGGCACCAGCTGCAACGTGACGGCGCTGGAGCGCAACGTGGAGTTCGGCCGCAAGTACAACATCACCGGCACGCCCACGCTGATCTTCACCGACGGCAGCCGCGTCCCGGGTGCGATTCCCGCCGAGCAGGTCGAGAAGCAGCTCGCCGCCGCCAACTGATCCGATGGCGACCACCTCGACTTCCCGGCGCACGGCCGCAGCCACCGCCACGCCCGCCGTGCACTGCCGCGTCGAGTGCGCCGACCTGCATGCGCGCCTGTTCGCCGTCACGCTGACCATCGCCGCGCCCGCCGCGCAGCAGCGCGTGGCGCTGCCGGTGTGGATTCCGGGCAGCTACCTCGTGCGCGAGTTCGCCAAGAACCTGCAGGGCCTGCGCGCCACGCAGGGCCGCCGCAAGCCGGTGCTGACGCAGCTCGACAAGTGCAGCTGGCAGATCGACTGCGTGCCGGGCCAGCCGCTGGTGCTGCATTACCAGGTGTGCGCCTACGACAACTCGGTGCGCACCGCCTGGCTCGACGCCACGCGCGGCTTCTTCAACGGCACCAGCGTCTGCCTGCGTGTCGAGGGCCAGACCGAGGCGCCACACGCGCTGGAAATCGTGCCGCCCGCGCTGCCGGCCGACGCCGCGCGCTGGTCGTGCGCCACCGCGCTCGTGCCGACGAAGGCCGACAAGCACGGCTTCGGCAGCTACCGCGCCGCCGGCTACGACGAACTGGCCGACAGCCCGGTCGAGATGGGCGCCTTCTGGAGCGCCGAGTTCGAGGCCTGCGGCGTGCCGCACCGCTTCGTGATCGCGGGCGCCGCGGCCTCGTTCGACGGCGAGCGCCTCATTGCTGACACCAAGGCCATCTGCGAAGCCGAGATCCGCTTCTGGCACGGCGACAAGGCCGGCAAGCGGGGCGGCCCGAAGCTGCCGATCGATCGCTACGTGTTCATGCTCAATGCGGTGGACGACGGCTACGGCGGTCTCGAGCACCGCCACTCCACCGCGCTCATCTGCAACCGCCGCGACCTGCCGCTGCGCGGTGAAAAGAAGAAGCAGCCCGAGGGCTACACCACGCTGCTGGGCCTCATCAGCCACGAGTACTTCCACACCTGGAACGTCAAGCGCATGCGCCCGGCGGAGTTCGCCAGCTACGACTACAGCCGCGAGAACTACACGCAGCTGCTGTGGTTCTTCGAAGGCTTCACGAGCTACTACGACGACCTGCTGCTGCGCCGCGCCGGCCGCATCGACGACGCCGCGTACCTGCGCCTGCTCAACAAGACCATCAACCAGGTGCTGCAGACGCCCGGCCGGCTGGTGCAGCCGGTGGCCGACGCGAGCTTCGACGCCTGGGTCAAGTACTACCGCCAGGACGAGCAGACGCCCAACAGCACCGTCAGCTACTACACCAAGGGTGCGCTGGTGGCGCTGTGCTTCGACCTCACGCTGCGCCAGGAAGGCAAGGGCACGCTCGACGACGTGATGCGCCACCTCTGGACGCACAGCAACGGCGGCCCCATCAGCGAGGCCGACATCGCCGCCGCGCTCGAAGCCGTGGGCGGCCGCTCGTACGCCCCCGAGCTCGCGCGCTGGGTGCATTCGACCGACGAACTCCCGCTGGCCGATCTGCTGCGCGCACACGGCGTCGCCACGCTCGACGACCCCTCGCAGCCCGCACAAGCGCTCGGCCTGCGCGTGGCCGAAACCGGCGGCAGCGTGCAGATCAAGGTGGTGCTGCGCGGCGGCGCCGCCGAAAAGGCCGGTTTCTCGGCCAACGACGAATGGATCGGCATCGAACTGCCGGCCACCGGTGGTCGCGGCAAGGGCACGGCGCAACCCGCGCAGGCCTGGCGCCTCACGAAGCTCGACGACCTGGCTCTGTACCTCGGCGATGCCACCAAGTGCACCGCCCTCGTCGCGCGCGACCGCCGGCTGCTGCGCCTGCCGCTCACGCTGCCGACGGGCTCGACCACGTGGCGGCTGTTCTCGCACGACGCGGCCAAGATCACGGCCTGGCTCGCAGCCAAGCCGTAACTCGTTTTCAGGCCGGGTGATCGACGGCCGCCGCCAGCGGCGGCCGCACGAACAGCATCGGCTGCGGCTCGCCCACCAGCACGCAGGGCTTGCCGGTGCGGCGGCAGTGGTCCTGCACGCGCCAGTAGGCACCGTGGCTCACGCAGCCGGTCTGGCAGATCACGAGGTCGGCAGCGCGCAGGCCCGCTTCGAGCGCCGCGGGGTCGTCGGCCTCGTCGCCGCCGTCGTGGTGCAGGTAATGGCCGCCGGCAATCTCCACGAGCTGGCGCGCCAGCGAAGGCGCTTCTTGCGCCGCTTCCGAACGGCCCACGCACAGCACTGACTTGGCCCGCAGGTCGGCCGGCACCTGCGGCCCCGGCGGCAAGGCATGGTGGCGCCGGCCGCCCGGCGCCAGCAGCGCATGCAGGCGCTGGGGCAAGGCGCTGCCCTTGGCGGCGCGCGCCGCCAGTTCCTCGCGCACGATGGCAATCGCCGAGTCGCGCGCCACCAGCGCACCGCGCAGCCGCACGATCTGCGCCTCGAGCCGCTCGACCCGGGCGGCCTGCTCCACCAGCAGGCGCGAGCAACGCTCCTGCACCCGGGCATAGGCCCGCAACAACACGGCATGTTCTTGCATCGGGAAGTCCATGGCGGCCATTCTAGATGAGAACAATTCTCAAATGAAACACCCGCGCGTCAGCGGGCCCGAAGCCTGGCTGGGTATAGTGGGACGCGTTTTTTTCCCCACCTCCCCCGGAGACAGCGACACCATGAGCTACGAAAACATCGACGTGCGGACCGAAGCAGGCAAGGTCGGCATCATCACCCTCAACCGTCCCAAGGCCCTCAATGCGCTGAACGACGCGCTGATGACCGAACTGGGCCAGGCGCTCAAGGCCTTCGACGCCGACGACGCCATCGGCTGCATCATCCTCACGGGCAGCGAGCGCGCCTTCGCGGCCGGCGCCGACATCGCGGCGATGGCCAAGTACAGCTTCATCGACACCTACAAGGGCGACTACATCACGCGCAACTGGGAAACCATCCGCTCGATCCGCAAGCCGGTGATCGCGGCCGTGAGCGGCTTCGCGCTGGGCGGCGGCTGCGAGCTGGCGATGATGTGCGACTTCATCATCGCGGCCGACAACGCCAAGTTCGGCCAGCCCGAGATCAAGATCGGCGTGATCCCCGGCGCCGGCGGCACGCAGCGCCTGCCGCGCGCGGTGGGCAAGAGCAAGGCCATGGACATGGCGCTCACCGCCCGCATGATGGACGCCGCCGAAGCCGAGCGCGCGGGCCTCGTGAGCCGCGTGGTGCCTTTTGAAAAGCTGGCCGACGAAGCGCTGGGCGCCGCGCTGATCATCGCGGGCTTCTCGCAGATCGCCGTGATGGCGGCCAAGGAATCGGTCAACCGTGCCTTCGAGAGCGGCCTGAGCGACGGCGTGATGTTCGAACGCCGCCTGTTCCACGCGCTGTTCGCGACGCAGGACCAGAAGGAAGGCATGGACGCCTTCCTGGCCAAGCGCCAGCCGGACTTCAAGAACGCCTGATCAGGCTGGTCGTCGCGGGCCCGGCGACCGCAGCAGCGGTTGCCGTCAGCGGGCTCGCGACAGCGCCGTGCGCAGCGCGTCGAGCGCCTGCGCCGGCGGCGTGCCGATGGATGCGGGGCCGCCCGGCTGCGGCGTCCACCGCACCTGGTCGCCCGCGATCTCGAGCACGGCCAGCAACGTGCCGTCGCGCCGCAGTTCGATGCGCGCCTCGACCGGCGCACCCAACTCCCCGCCCGCCGCGGCGGCCGCACGCGCCACGGTGTTCACCAGTGCCGCGAGGCCTTCGGTGTCGCCGCGCGCCTGGCGCGTGGTGGTGCCGGCGCGCGTGATGTCGAGCGCCGTCCAGCGGTCCAGTGCCGTGAAGCCGCCGCTCGCCACGGCTTCGGTGGCTGCACGCGGCGCCGCCTTGGCGGCGGCCGACGGAGCCGGTGCGGCTTGCATGGGAGCGGCGCGGCGCTGCATGCCGGCGACATTCGCGCTGGCACCGCCTTGCGCGGCAAGCGATGGCGTCGTGTCTGCGGACTCGCGCTGCATCGGCGCTGGCGCTGCAGACGCTGCAGACGCTGCAGGCGCTACGGCCGGCGGTGCGGCTGCGTAGGGCATCGGACTCTGACCGACATCGGCCATGGGCGGCGCGGCCGGCATGGGCGCAGACGCGATGGCCGGTGCGGCGGGTGCAGGCACGGGCGCCGGGGCTTGCACCGCCGGGGCCGCGGGCGCCGCCTTTTCCATCGCCCGTGCTTCGTCTTTCTGGACCGACGCCGCCGCCGCAGGGGCTTCGCGCCGCCGCGACGCTTCACGCGTTTCCTGCGTCTCGCGCTGCTTCAGGGTTTCTTTCGCATCGCGCGCCGCTTCGCTGCGCTGCGCAGCGGGCGGTGTCATGTCCGCCGTTGCGGCCGGTTCAGCGGCTGGCGCAGGTGCTGCGGCTACTGCCGGCGCTTCGGCCGATTGAGTAGGCGGTGCCGACGCAGGCGCCCCGGCCACTTGCGCCTCGCCATCGAGCCGCGCGTCGGGCACCGGCTCGCGATGCCACAGCACGGTAACGAAGGTCGCCACGAGCACGGTCGCGAAGGCCGCGTTCCACGGCATGCGCGAGCGGGGGCTGCCGCCACCGAACAGGCGTCGCCACCACGGCGCAGCCTCCACCGCAGGGCCGGCCGCCGGTGCGGAGGCCGCGGCGAGGTTGTGCGCCATCTTCAGGATCGCCTCGCGCGTGTGGGCCGCGGGCACGGCGTCGCGGTCGGGCGCGTGGTCCAGCGCGCGGCGCAGCCGCGCGTCGTGCAGGTCGTCGTCGTCCATGCCGGTGCTCATGCGCGCTGCTCCAGCACCGACAGGTAGCGTTCCATGCAGCCGCGCAGCTTCTGCAGCCCGTAGCGCAGACGGCTGCGCACGGTCTCGAAGCCGATCTCCAGCCGGGCCGCGAGCGCGTCGACGGTCAGGCCGTCTTCATGGTGCAAGAGAAAAGCCGCGCGTTGCTCGGCCGGCAGTTCGTCCAGACAGGTCAGCAGCCGGCGCCCGGCGGCGCGCCAGAACGCCAGCTCTTCGGCCGACGGGTGCACCGACAAGTCGGTGGCCCCGTGCACGCCGCGGTCGAGCGCAGGCACCGCGTCGCCATCGTCGTCGGTCGCATGGCCATCGAGCGTCACCTCGCGCCCGCTCACGCGCAGGCGGTCCATCGCGAGGTTGTGCGCGATGGTGAAGGCCCAGGTGCGCCAGGTGGCGCCCTGCGGCGAGAAGCTGTCGCGCGCCGAGATGATCCGCACCCAGGTGTCCTGGAACACCTCGTCGGCCTGCGCGGCCAGCCGAGCGCCGAGCAGGCGCTTGACGAAGCGGAACAGGCCGCCTTCGTGGCGCGCATAAAGCACGTCGAAGGCGGCGGCGTCGCCGTGGGCGTAGGCCAGCATCAACTGATCGTCGGGCATGGCGTCGCGCTCGGTGGCGGTGCGGGCAGCAGCAGAAGGGGCGCGTGGCAGCGCAGACATCGCAGGATTGTCACCCGAGCTTGTACGGCGTACGGAGGCGATCGGGGTTAGGTCGAAACGCGATCCGACGCATCCGATCGCAGAAAAATCGAGTTGAAAACGCCGGGAGTTGAACTGGGCCCAAAGCCTGGGCTATAATTTTGGGCTCGGTGCTGAATTGCACTGACGGCTCTTTAGCTCAGTCGGTTAGAGCGATGGAATCATAATCCACAGGTCCGCGGTTCGAGTCCGTGAAGAGCCACCAACACAGCCTCCCCGCCCCGGCGGAATGGCTCAAAAAGCCCTAAGTTTTCAACGACTTAGGGCTTTTTTCGTTCAGGCGTCCGATGCCGTCTCGCCCACCGGCACCCGGTCCAGCCGGAACGCCTCGGGCTCGCAGTGCACCAGGCGCCAGCCGTGGGCGCCGTGCAGCTGCAGTTCGTCCATCACGTCCGTCAACGTGCCGATGAGTTCGGTGCCCCAGAACCTGCGTGCGCCGCGCACGGGGTTTCCATGAGATTCCTAGTGCCTGCTGAATGGAAAACGGGACCGCAGCGCCAGCTCTACGGTTTGTTGACCGATGACTTAGGAAGACGGTCCCGTTCCATCCATCGGACGAGTCCGAAAGCGGGTGCGGCAAACATAGGCACATGGCGAAACTGTGAACAAAGCCCCCAGGAGTTCGTACAAAGCACAAGGCCCTTGCCAGTCGACGACGGGCAAGGGCCTTGAAGAAGACAGCGCCGCAGCGCGAAGCGGTCAGCGTCCGAGGTCTTTGGCGGACACGCCGCCGATGCCCCAGTTTTCCTTGGGCATGTCGTGCAGCCACACGCGCACGTTCTCCTTCGGTGCGTCGACGGCCTCGACGATGGCGCGGGTCACTTTCTCGATCAGCGCGCGCTTCTGTTCTTCGGTGCGGCCTTCGATGAGGTAGATCTGGGCAAAGGGCATTCGTGTACTCCTGCTGTGTGCTTCAGTGGTTGATGCAGATCAGACGAAGCGCAGGCCCACGCTGCCCATGCCCTGCACCTTCAGCGTGACGGCATCGCCCACCTGCACGGCTACGGCCTCGGTGATGCCGCCCGACAGGATCAGCGTGCCCGCCGGAATCTCCTCGCCGCGCGCGCCCAGGTGGTTGGCCAGCATTGCAATCGCCGCGGCCGGGTGGCCGAGCACGGCGGCGCCCGCGCCGAAGGCCACGGGCTGGCCGTTCTTCTCCAGCACGATGCCCACGGTGCGCAGGTCGACCTCGCTCGCGGGCACGGCGCGCCCGCCCACCACGAAGCGCGAGGCCGAGGTGTTGTCGGCCACCACGCTCTTCAGGTCGAACTTGAAGTCGCGGTAGCGGCTGTCGATCACCTCGATGCCCGGCAGCACGAAGTCGGTGGCCGCGAGCACGGCGCCGATGTGGCAGCCCGGGCCGCTGAGCGCGCGCTTGGTGACGAACGCGATCTCGGGCTCGACCTTCGGGTGGATGAGCTCGCTCACCTTGCATTCGCCGCCTTCGGGCAACGCGTAGTTGTCGGCCATGAAGCCGAAGACCGGCGTGGTCACGCCCATCTGCTTCATCTTGGCGTGCGAGGTGAGCCCGGCCTTCAGCCCGATGATGCGGTGGCCGCGCGCGAGCTTGCGGCGGCGGATCTCGTTCTGGATGGCGTAGGCGTCGTCCCAGTCCATCTCGGGATGCTCGTCGGTGATCTTGGGCGTGTCGCGCGCCTCGAGCTCGCAGGTCTCCAGGTGCTCGGCGAGCGCGGCGATGGTGTTCTTGTCGAGCTTCATGCCGCGACTCCTTCCTGTTGCTGCTGCACGGCCTGACGCGCGCGGGCCAGCGTGATGGCCGTGTCTTCGATCATGTCTTCCTGCCCGCCGACCATGCCGCGCCGGCCCAGCTCCACCAGGATCTCGCGCGCGGGCACGCCGTACTTCTTCTCTGCGCGCTTGGCGAACAGCAGGAAGCTCGAGTACACGCCCGCGTAGCCCAGCGTGAGCGAGTCGCGGTCGACGCGGATCATGTGGTCCATGATCGGCACCACGCGGTCCTCGGCCACGTCCTGGATGCGGAACACATCGACACCGGTCTCGATGCCCATGCGGTCGCACACCGCCACGAAGACCTCCATCGGCGTGTTGCCCGCGCCCGCGCCCAGGCCTGCGGCGGCGGCGTCGATGCGGTTGGCGCCGGCCGCAACGGCCGCGACCGAATTGGCCACGCCCATCGCGAGGTTGTGATGGCCATGAAAGCCCAGCTCGGTGTCGGCCTGGAGCGCCGCACGCACGGCGCCGATGCGCGCCGTGACGTCGTCCGGCAGCATGTGGCCCGCCGAGTCGGTCACGTAGATGCAGTTGGCGCCGTAGCCTTCCATGAGCAGTGCCTGGCGCACCAGCGTCTCGGGCGAGGCCATGTGGGCCATCATGAGAAAGCCCACCGTGTCCATGCCGAGCCGGCGCGCCATGGTGATGTGCTGCTCGGACACGTCGGCCTCGGTGCAGTGCGTGGCCACGCGCACGGTGTGCACGCCCAGGCCGTGCGCCATGCGCAGGTGGTCCACGGTGCCGATGCCGGGAATCAGAAGCGCCGACACCTTGGCCTGCTTCATGAGCGGGATCACGGCGCCCAGATACTCCTCGTCGGAATGCGCGGGAAAGCCGTAGTTGACCGAGCTGCCGCCCAGGCCGTCGCCGTGCGTCACCTCGATCAGCGGCACGCCCGCTTCATCGAGCCCGCTGGCGATGTGCGTCATCTGTTCGAGCGTCATCAGGTGGCGCTGGGGGTGCATGCCGTCGCGCAGTGTCATGTCGTGCAGGGTGACGCGGCGGCCCTTCAGATTCGTGTTCGTCGTGGTGGTCATGGGGGTGCTCCTAGGCCACGGCGGGCTCGGGTTGCGGGAGGCTGGCGAGCATCGCTTCGGCGAACATTTCGGCCGTGCGCGCCGCGGCGGCGGTCATGATGTCGAGGTTGCCGGCGTACTTGGGCAGGTAGTCGCCCAGGCCTTCGACCTCCAGGTAGATCGACACGCGGTTGCCGTCGAAGACGGGCCCGTTCACGAGCTTGTAGCCCGGCACGTACTTGCGCACCTCGGCGATCATTTCGTGCACCGAGGCCGTGATGCGCGCCTCGTCGGGCGGGCCTTCGGTGAGGCAGTGCACCGTGTCGCGCATGATCAGCGGCGGCTCGGCCGGGTTGACGATGATGATCGCCTTGCCCTTGGCCGCGCCGCCCACGCGCTCGACCGCACCGGCCGTGGTGCGCGTGAACTCGTCGATGTTCTTGCGCGTGCCCGGGCCGACCGAGCGGCTCGACACGGTGGCCACGATCTCGCCGTAGGCCACCGGCTGCACGCGCGACACCGCCGCCACCATGGGGATGGTGGCCTGCCCGCCGCAGGTGACCATGTTGACGTTGGCCGGCCGCGCACCACCCGCCATGAGCAGGCTCTTGAGGTTGACCGGCGGCACGCAGAACGGGCCGATGGCCGCGGGCGTGAGGTCGATCATGAGCACGCCCAGCGCATTGAGCTTGGCGCTGTTCTCGGCGTGCACGTAGGCGCTGGTCGCGTCGAACGCGATCTGCACGCCGTCGGCCTGCACATGCGGCAAGAGACCGTCCACGCCCTCGGCCGTGGTCTTCAGGCCCATCTCGCGGGCGCGCTTGAGACCGTCGGATTCGGGGTCGATGCCCACCATCCACACGGGTTCGAGCACCGGGCTGCGCTGCAGCTTGGCGAGCAGGTCGGTGCCGATGTTGCCGGGGCCGATCAGCGCGCACTTGATCTTGGTTGTGGTCGTCATGGGGTTGTCTCCTTCAATGGAAGCGCACCGAGCAGCCGCCGAGGCCGCCGATCGAGACGCGGAAGTTGTCGCCGGCCTTGGCAGGGAACATCGCGGCGAGCGCGCCCGACAAAATCACCTCGCCCGCCTTGAGCCCGATGCCCAGCGCGCCGAGCGTGTTGGCCAGCCACGCGACCGCGTTCACCGGCGAGCCGAGCGCGGCGGCGCCCGCGCCGGTGGCGATGATTTCGCCGTTCTTCTCCAGCACCATGCCGCAGGTCGCCAGGTCGATGCGGCGCGGATCGACCGCGTGGTCGCCCAGCACGAACACGCCGCAGGAGGCGTTGTCGGCCACGGTGTCGGCGATCTGGATCTTCCAGTCGCGGATGCGCGAGTCGACGATCTCGAAGCAGGGCATCACGCACTCGGTGGCGGCCAGCACGTCGGCGTTGCCGATGCCGGGGCCCATGAGGTCGCGCTTGAGCAGGAAGGCGATCTCGCCCTCGGCCTTGGGCTGGATGAGCGTGGTGCTGTCGATCGACTCGCCCTCGCCGACGACCATGCCGTCGAGCAGGTAGCCGAAGTCGGGCTGGAACACGCCCAGCATGTTCATCACGGCGCGCGAGGTCACGCCGATCTTCTTGCCGACGACGCGCTCGCCGGCGTCGAGTCGGCGCGCGATCATGCGTTGCTGCACGCCGTAGGCGTCGGCGATGGTGATGCCTGCGTGCCGGCTGGTGAGCGGCTCCACGACGCTGCGCTCGCGCAGCGCGCCGTAGAGCTCGTCGCCGAGCCGCTGGATGAGGGTGGGGTCCATGGTGGGTTCTGTCCTTTGCTCTGTCTCGGGGGGTGAATCAATCAATCAGTCGATCGGCTTCGTTCAGGAAGTCGCCGACCAGGCGGGCGAAGCGCGCGCTGTGCTCGATCTGCGTCCAGTGGCCGCAGCGGCCGAACACATGCAGCTGGCTGCGGGGAATCCACTGGCTCAGCGTGAGCGAGGTGGCCAGCGGGATCACCTGGTCTTCGCGGCCGTGGATCAGCAGCGTCTCGTGCGGCAATGCGCGAATGGCGGCCTCCGGGCTCGCCATGGCATCGACCCAGCGCTGGCGCGGCGCCGGGAACATCGCGCCGAAGGTCTCCTGGAAGCCGGGCCGCGTGCTGGCTTCGTAGCGCAGCTGCGCGAGCTCGTCGGTGACGAGGGCGCGGTCGAACGCGAACACGTCCATGATCCGGCGCATGTTCGCGAACGAGGGCGTGTAGCCCCATACCGCGTCGAGCCCCGGCGTGATCGCGAAGGGCACGCCCACGCTGCCCATGAGCACCAGCCGGCGCACGCGGTGCGGCGCGCGGATGGCCAGCGCCAATGCCAGCGCACCGCCGAAGGAGTTGCCCACCACGTCGGCGCGTTCGATGTCGAGCGCGTCGAGCAGGTCGAGCGCCTGCTGCACCCACGTGTCCATGGTGTAGGCCGCGCCGGGCACGCGCTCGGTGAAGCCGAAGCCGGCCATGTCGGGCGCGATCACGCGGCGCGTTTGCGCGAGCACCGGCAGCACCAGCCGCCAGTTGGCCCACGCACTCACGCCCGGGCCCGAGCCGTGGATGAAGAGCACCGGCGCGCCCTCGCCCAGGTCGTGCACGTTGGTGTGGAAGGCGCCGGTGCGCACGCTGTTCGCGATTTCGGGGTTGCTCACCGCCGGGCCCTCACAGCTTGATGCAGACGTTGCGAAGTTCTGTGTAGAACTCGAGCGAATGCACACCGCCCTCGCGGCCGATGCCCGACGACTTGGCGCCGCCGAAGGCCGTGCGCAAATCGCGCAGGAACCAGCTGTTGACCCAGCAGATGCCGACCTGCACCTGTTTGGCCACGCGGTGCGCGCGGCCCAGGTTCTCGGTCCACACGGTGGTCGCCAGGCCGTAGTCGGTGGCGTTGGCCAGCGCGATGGCTTCTTCCTCGGTGTCGAAGGGCGCGATGTGGCAGCAGGGGCCGAAGATTTCCTCGCGGATCACCGAGGCCGTCTCGGGCAGGCCGGTCCAGATGGTGGGCTGCACCCAGTGGCCCTCGGCCAGCGCGCCGGGCATCGAGGGCACGCCGCCGCCGGTGACGACGGTAGCGCCTTCCTTCACGGCCTTCGCGTAGTACGACAGCACCTTCTGCTGGTGCTCGCGCGAGATCAGCGGGCCGATGCCCACGCCGGCTTCTTCCGACGGGCCCGGCTTGAGCGCCTCGGCCTTGGCCTTGAGCGCCGCGACGAACTTGTCGAAGATCGGCCGCTGCACGTAGACGCGCTCGGTGCCCAGGCACACCTGGCCGCAGTTCTCGAAGGCCGAGCGCGTGATGCCGGCCACGGCCTTGTCGAAATCGGCGTCGGCGAACACGATGCCGGCGTTCTTGCCGCCGAGCTCGAAGGACACGGGCCGCACGCCCTTGGCGGCTGCCCCCATGATGGCCTCGCCGGTGCGCGTCTCGCCCGTGAAGGTGATGCCGTCCACGCCCGGGTGCGTGGTGAGGAATTCGCCGGCCGAGTCGGGGCCGAAGCCGTGCACCACGTTGTAGACGCCCGGCGGGATGCCGACCGCGTTCATCACCTCGCCCAGCAGCGTGGCGGTGGCCGGCGTTTCTTCCGAGGGCTTGACCACCACCGTGTTGCCGCAGGCCAGCGCCGGACCGACCTTCCAGGTCATGAGCAGCAGCGGCAGGTTCCACGGACACACGACGCCGATCACGCCCAGCGGCGAGCGCACCGCGTAGTTCAGCGCCTGCCCGCCGTCGGGCGTGGCCATCTCGAAGCTCTCGGTGGGCACGTTCTTCACGATGTCGGCAAACACCTTGAAGTTGGCCGCGCCGCGCGGGATGTCGACGTGCGAGGCCAGCGCGTGCGGCTTGCCGGTGTCGGCCATCTCGGCCGCCAGGAAGTCGTCGAAGCGGCGGTTGATCTCGTCGGCCACCGCATGCAGCAGCTCGACGCGGCGCGCGACGCTCATGCGGCCCCACTCGCCGTTGAGGGCCGCACGCGCGGCGCGCACGGCCGCGTCGACCTCGCTGCGGCCGGCCTCGTGCACCTTGCCGATGACGCGGTTGTCCACGGGCGCGCGGTTGTCGAAGGTCTTCGTCGTGGCGACGAACTCGCCGCCGATGAAGTTCATGAACTGTTTCATCGCACCGTCTCCTTCAGGTCACCACGCTCAGGAAGTTCTCGTTGAGCTTGCGGTCGTGATAGAAGATCGCGCGCCCGAGTTCGTCGTCGGTCCACACCAGCGGCGGCTTGTCGGGATAGAAGATGTAGCCCCCCGAGAACACCTCGTTGCGGTTACCGCTCGGGTCGAAGAAGTAGATGGTTTCGCCGCGCGTGATGCCGTGGCGCGTGGGGCCGATGTCCAGCGACACGCGCTTCTTGGTGATGATGTCGGCCGCCTTGAGCACCTCGCCCCAGTTGTCGAGCAGGAACGAGGCGTGGTGGAACTTGTTCTTCTCGGGGTGGCGGATGAACGCGATGTCGTGCGGCTTGGTCGAGCAGGTGAGAAAGGCCGCGATGTACATGCGCTCGGGGCCGGCCACCACGCTCTCGGCCAGCTGGAAGCCCAGCACCTCGGTGAACAGCTTCATGGTGCCGTCGAGGTCGTCGCCGTACAGCAGGCAGTGGTCGAAGCGCGAAGGCGCCATGCCTTTGAGGTCGTCGGGGTAGACCTCGGGGTTTTCATACGGCATGCCGTTGCCGACCTTCTCCTTCTCGGCGAAGAGCTCGATGGCATGGCCGGTGGGCACGGTGAAGCGAAAGCGCTTGCCGCTGCGCAGGTGCTCGCCGGCTTTGATCCACTGCATGTCGGTGGCCAGGCCGCTGGCCTTCAGGTCGGCGGCGAGCTGGTCGAGCGTGGCGGGCGAGTCGACGCGAAAGCCCATGAAGTCCATGCCGGCCTCGTCGGCTTCGCGCAGCACGACGCTGTGGTGGTCGTGCTCGTCCCAGGCCTTGAGGTAGATGCGACCCTGCGCATCGCGCCCGGTTTCGATCAGGCCCAGCACGTCGCGGTAGTGCGTGAGGGCGGCCCCGAGGTCGAGCACGCGCAGTTGCACGTGTCCGGGGCGAATGACGCCAGTGAGTGCCATGGAAGTCTCCTTTGGTGGGTGAGGGAAAGGTTCAGGTGGGGGAATGGGGAACGGCGGGCTGCGACGCGGCCAGGCGCCGCTCGATGCAGCGCGCCAGCTTCTCGACGGCGCGCAGGGCCAGGTCGCTCTGCGGGTACGCGCGGCAGGCCAGCACGTAGCCCTGGGCTTCTTCTTCGGCGCTGACGTGGCAGCGGCTCATGCGCTCGCGGCGCACGGCGCCCGACTCGATGCGCACCTTGCACACGCCGCAGCCGCCGCCGCGGCAGCCGACCGGGATGCCCTTGCGGCCCAGCTGCTCCATGCCGCCGAGCAGGGTCTGGTCGGCGCGGCACACGTAGTGCTCACTGGTGTTGCCGATGGCGACGGAGAAGCGCATGACGGGCTCCACGTCACAGTGCCTTGAACAGCGGGCTGCGCGGCGCTGCAGAGGCCGCATCGGCGGCGGTAAAGAATTTCTCGGTGTAGATGTCGCGCTCGAACAGGCGCCCCTGCATCAGCGTGGCGATGCAGGCCTCGGTCATCGGCGGCGGCCCGCACAGGTAGGCCTTGTGGCCGCGGAAGTCGTTCGCGAAGTGGGCCTTCAGCGCTTCGTGCGCAAAGCCGCGCGCGCCGTGCCAGTCGCTGTCGGCTGGCAGGTCGGACAGCACCGGCACGTAGGTGAAGTTGGGGTGCTGTTCGGCGAGCTGCTCGAAGAGTTCGCGAAAGTACAGCTCTTCGGCATTGCGCGCGCCCTGCACCAGCGTGATCGGCAAGGTGCAGCCTTCGGCCAGCAGGTCGAGCACCATCGACTTCGGGCTCGACAGGCCCGAGCCGCCGGCCACGAAGATCATCGGCAGCCCCGCCGACTTACGCACGAAGAAGCGGCCGTTGGGCGCGGTGAAGCGCAGGCGTTGGCCCACCTGCAGCTCGTCGTGCAGCCAGCCGGTGGCGCGGCCGTTCGGCACGCGTCGGATGTGCAGCTCGACCAGGTGGTCGTCGGGTGCATTGGCGATCGAGAAGGCGCGTGCGCCCTCCACGCCCGGCACGTGCAGCATCACGTACTGGCCGGCCTGGAACGGCGCCGGCCGGTCGGTGCGCAGCCACAGGCCGCGGATGGTGGGCGTGAGCATGCGGGCCTGGACCAGCTCGGCGTCGAAGTCTTCCAGCGGCAGGAACTGCGCGTCGGGGTCTTCGTCGATCTCGGCCTCGATGACCAGGTCGGCCTGCGCCATCGCGCAGCACGCGAGGATCTTGCCGTCGTCGCGCTCGAAGTCCATGAGCGCGAAGTTGGATGCGTCGCCGTGCTCGCATTCGCCCTCGAGCACCTGCACCTTGCAGGTGCCGCACACGCCGTGGCCGCAGGCGTGCGGCAGCCACACGCCGGCGCGCAGGCAGGCGTCGAGCACGGTCTGTCCGTCGCGCGCCGCCACGGCCTGGCCGAGCGGCTCGATCATGATCTGGAAGCTCATGGCAAGGCCCTCCTTCCTGTGCTCAGCTGAACGAGCCGTCGATGCCCGTGAGCCCGGGCGTGCGAAAGCGCAGCGCCGACTTGTGGACCAGGCCGTTGTCGGCCAGCGACTTCGACGCGTCGGGCGCGAAGGGCTTGCCGGAGTCGAACCATTCGACCTTCGACCAGTCGACCTTTTCGAAGTCGGGGTGGCTGCCGTACACGCCGGGCAGCACGTCGCTGATGAGCGCGCCGAAGGGCATGGCCGCGGGCAGCGGCAGGCACACGGGGGCGCAGAAGAGCAGATGGTCTTCCCAGCCGATGTAGAGCAGGCGGTTGCCGTGGAAGCGGTCTTCGCTGTCCATGACGGTGCCGGTGTAGCCGGGGGCGAGTGCAACAACAGACATGTCGGTCTCCTTGTTTCGGGGTGAGCGCCGCCCACGCCGTGCGCGGGCACGGCGGGAGCGCGGGGGTCGATGAGGGGTGGTGGGGCCGGGTGCTCAGGCCACCTTGGGCTCGGCCGCCGACAGGTCCTGCCCTGTCCAGCGTTCCCAGTTGGCCTTGTCGGGCGAGGTGTTGAACTCGCCGTTGTCGGCGCCGACGTTGATGTGGTAGTAGTCGAGCACGGCCGCCAGCGGGTTGAAGCCTTCCACCGTCGGGTCGGTGCCCTCGGGGAAGCAGTTGCCCTGGTAGATCTGGTGCACCGGCAGCCAGGCCTGCACGTACTTCTCGGGCTCGCCGTCGAACACATCCTTGCAGCCGTCGGAGCAGAAGTGGTACTTCATGCCGTGGTAGCTGCTCTCGCGATAGCAGATCTTGGTGGGGTCGTCGGGCTCGGTGAAGGCCATCGGAATCTGGCAGGTCTGGCACAGCATGGGCAGCGTGTTGTTGAACCAGCGCTTGCCCTGCTTCTCCTGCTCGGCCAGCCACTCGAAGCGCGGGCGGTACAGGCTGTCGAAGGTCTCGGGGTACTTCTCGGCCAGCCAGCTCATCTCGTCGGGCTTGGGTGCCCAGACGTTGAAGTTGGCGGCGTGGCCGTAGTTGTTGAAGATGGCCCAGGCCTCGTGCGAGATGCGGCTCTTTTCCTTCGACGCGACCTCGTGGTACTTGGGCATGCGGATGCCGTAGCGCGCCAGGTCCTCGAACAGCGCGCCGCCGTTCTTCTCGAAGTACATCTCCCAGGCCTCGGACCAGCTCATGACGCGCTTGGGCAGCATGTAGTCCATCATCATCGCGACCAGCGTGAGCAGGCGGTAGCCGCGCCAGAACCACTTGTCGACCCACTTCTGAACGATGGGCACGTTGTCGGGGTCCTGCTCGAGGATGAACTTCACCACCTCCAGGCCCAGCGTCATGTGGCGCGACTCGTCGCTCTGCGCCGAGAAGCCGAAGGTGACGGTGGCCATGTCGCCGTTGTAGGCGGCGCCGCTCATGAAGGGCATGAACAGCAGGTTGGTCAGCACGTACTCGAAGGAGAACGAGATGGCGGTGATGAACTCGAAGGGCCCCGCGCTCATCGCATCTTCGAAGTAGCTCTTGGGCACCGACAGGTACCACACGCGGTCGTGCATGTGCTGCGGGTCGTGCAGGCCGTGGAAGTACTTGTTGAAGTGGCTGATGGTGTGGAACTGCGTCTGCGCATGGCGCAGCTCGTCGATCGACTGCATCTGGCAGGCCACGCGCGCGCCCACGCCGCGCAGCGAACGCCCGGCCATGGCATAGCCGCGGTGCGCCGCGTACTCCAGCGGCGAGACGCCGGTGAGGAACAGCTTGAGCGTGTTCAGGTAGCGCGGGTCGCTGATGTTGAACTGGCCGTTGTTCTGCTGGAACGCATCGATGATGGCGTAGAGCTTCTTCTCCTTCTCGCCCTGGAACTTCCAGTAGGCGTCCATCGTGAGGCGGAACGGGTCTTCCCACTGGTCCCAGTCGTGGATCTTGATGCCCTCGAACTTGTCGAAGGGAAACACGTCGTCCATCGACTGGTAGGTGGTCTCCCAGCCGAGGCCGCGCGTCATCATGGCGTAGCGTTCCTTCAGGCCGAGGCGCGGGGTGGCAGGGGTCTTTGCTGCTGCTTGGGTGGTCATGGCGTTGTCCTTGGTCGTGGTCCGGTGGGGGCTGGGCTCAGGCGCCCCAATGGAGGGTGAATTCGTCGTCGGTTTCTTCGATGCTTCCGGACAGCGAGATCAGGCTCAGGTGCAGTTCCTGCAGGTCCCAGCGGCGCCCGACCAGGGCTTCGACGCTCTCGCGGCGGATCACGAGGCGGCCGGGCGCGTCGATCTTCACCATCGCGGGGTACTCGGTGATGGTGGCCCCGGGGTTGTCGGCCACGATGGCCTCGACGATGGCGCGCGCGGCCTCGCCGGTCTGCAGGGCGATGAAGACGGGCGGTCGGGACACTTCGGCGGTGGCGGTGGTCATGGGGTGGTCTCCTTGGTTCGATCGATTCGGTCGTCAGGCGGCGGCGCCCGTGCGCACCAGCCGGGCCACGCGCGCATCGAGCGCGGCGTGCAGCGTCTTGAGCACCTCGGCGCCCTGCGCGCCCAGGGCCAGCGCGGCCAGCGGCGCCAGCGCCTGCACGGCCTGGTCACGCCAGCTCGCGTACCACTGCGCGAGCAGTTCGGCGTTGGCGGGCGACTCGTCGGCGGCGGTCTTCAGCGTGGCGTCGACCCAGCGCACGTTCTCGTCGAACCACTCGTTCATGAACTCGGTCAGCATCGCCAGTGCGTTGCCGGTGGCGGCGCTGTGCGCGTTCACGTAGTGGCGGTAGATCAGCGGGTACAGCAGGCCGTCGAGCACGAGGTTCTGCGCCACGAACACCTCGAACCAGTCCTTGGTGACGAAGAGGTTTTCCATCAGGCGGCGCACGCCCTGCCAGGCCGGGTGCGCGAGCCAGGCCTGCTTGCCGGCGTCCAGCGCGCGGCCCGAGTTGGCGTCGATCTGCAGGCCGACGCGCGAGAGGTACTGCGCGATGCCCAGGCGGTCCATGGCCGCGTAGATGAAGGGCTGCGTGATGGCCGTGCCGTAGCCGTAGCCGCAGCAGTAGCTGTGGTTCATGTTGGCGCCCCACTCGTAGTGGCGCAGCGGCACCAGCACCTGCTGCAGCGACTCGCGCACGCCCGCATCGGCCTGGGCCAGCAGCTGGCGCTTCTCGGCGAACTCGAACTGGCGGTCGGCGCCTTCCTGCTGGCGCGCGCGGGTCATGGTGTACACGCCGTAGTAATAGTGGCGCGGGTCCTTGAAGCTGTACCAGTCGGCCATCACGAGCGCGGTGCGGCGCTTGTCGTACAGCGCGTGCTGTGGGTCCCACAGCGGCCGGTAGTGGAAGTTGGCCGTGGGCTGCATGTCCAGCGTGGCCTCCTGGTAGCGCGAGGCCGGCTTGTCGCCGAGCCGCCGCGCCACATGCGAGAAGGTCTGCCGGATCGGCCGGATGTCCGAGGTCTTGATGTCGACTTGCACGGGGTGTCTCCTTGGTTATCGCGGGAAAAAAATGTGGCGGGGTCGTCAGTGGTCGATGCCGGGTGCGCCGAAGCGCCACTTCATGCGCTCGAAGTCCAGCCGCGCGCCCTCTTCGGTGCTCAGGTGGCGCACCGCGTGGCGCGCGCAGAACTCGCGGAACTGGTCGAACTGCAGCACCAGCTCCACGGCCAGTTCGGGGTCGCCGATGGCGAACTCGAACTCCACGAAGCGCGTGCCGCGCGTGCCGGTGACGCGCACGAAGCACGGCTGGCCGGTCATCTGTGCGGCGCTGCCGCTGCGGGGGTCGGGCTGCATCGAGGGCATCACTTGTTCAATCCATCAACAGGTGGACGGCACCAGCGCCGCCCGGCCTGATAAGGGCAACGGGCGTGCCAGCGTGGCTAAGTGATTGATTTGCATGGGCCCGCTGCGCCTGCGGGCCCGAAGCACCGGGAAGTCCCGGATGCTGGTTTGATCATTTGCTGCGGTGCAGCTTGATCAAATGGTGAAAACCGGAAAACGCCGGCCGGCGTCCGCTCAGGACGTGGGCAGGCCTTCTTTTTTCAGACGGTAGGCCAGCTGCGGGCGCGTGATGCCCAACAGGCGCGCAGCCTGCGACAGGTTGCCCTTGGCGCGCTGCATCGCGGTCTGCATGAGACGCTGCTCGAGCGAGGCGATGTCGATGTTCTGCTCCAGCACGCGCTGGCACAGCGCGTCCAGTTCGCTCGCGTCGGCGCCCGAAGCCGAGGCGCCCGTGGCGACCTTGCCGCTGGCGTCGAGCTGGTTGTCGGGCGGCGCGCCCGGCGGCTGCATCCACAGGTGGCAGGCCTCGATGTCGCCGTGGTCGGGCGCCAGCAGCACGGCGCGCTCGATCACGTTCTCGAGCTCGCGGATGTTGCCGGGCCAGGCGTGCTTGTGCACGTCGAGCGCGGCCTTGTCGGTGAGGCCGCGCAGCTTCTTGCCGTACAGCGCGCTGTACTTCTCGACGAAGCGCGCCACCAGCGCCGGGATGTCGGCGGTGCGCTCGCGCAGCGGCGGAATCTGGATCGGGAAGGTGTTGAGCCGGTAGAACAGGTCGGTGCGGAACTTGCCCGCCTGCATGGCCTGCTGCAGGTTGACGTTGGTGGCAGCCACGATGCGCACGTCGACCTGGGTCGGCTGCTCGGCGCCCAGGCGCTCGACCTCACCGGTCTGCAGCACGCGCAGCAGCTTGACCTGCGCGGCCAGCGGCAGGTCGCCCACCTCGTCCAGGAACAGGGTGCCGCCGTGCGCGCGCTCGAAGCGCCCGGCGCGCGCATGGTGGGCGCCGGTGTAGGCGCCCTTTTCCACACCGAACAGCTCGGCCTCGATCAGGTCGGCCGGGATCGCCGCGCAGTTGACGGCAATGAAGGGCTGCTTGCCGCGCGGCCCGTTGTCGTGCAGCCAGCGAGCGAACACTTCCTTGCCGACGCCGGTCTCGCCGAGCAGCAGCACGGTGATGGCGCTGTCGACCGCGCTGCGCATGAGCTCGAAGGCGGCGCGAAAACCCGGCGACACGCCGACCAGCTTCTGGTCGTACTCGCGGCGCGGCTGCAGGCGGCGCAGGTGCTGCAGGCCGAGGTTGAAGTCGATGAGCTTCTCGGCCACGTGGTGCTGGCGGAAGTACTCGAGGTAGTGCTCGTCGTTCCATGCCTCGGCGGCCTGGCCGACGATGCGGCAGCGGCTGTCGCCCATGCTGGTGCACTCGACTTCCTTGAACACTACGAGCCGCCCCATGAAGGCGGTGGTGTAGCCCGAGGCGTAGCCGATCTGCGACCAGCACTGCGGGTCTTCCCCGTAGCCGAAGTCGGCCACGTGGGCTTCGCATTCCCAGGAGTTCTCCCAGAGGAATTCGCCGTAGAAATGCTTGGTGGCCACGTCGAGGTCGACCTGCACCTTCTGCACCGAGACGATGCCCTCGATGGAATGCAGGCGCGGCCCGAGCATGAAGGCGTCTTCGGCCCGCATGCCGGCAAGGCGCTCGCGCACGGCCACCTCGCCGTCGCGCAGGCCGGAAGCAAAACCCATGCGCACCAGCAGGCCGCGCGCGCGCTCGATGCCCAGCGAGTCGAGCAGTTCGCGGCGCAGTTCGGCGAAGGCCCGGGCATGCATGAGCAGCATGCGCTGCTCGTCCAGCCAGATGTGGCCCGAGCCGGCGCTGAAGCGCAGGAGAGAAAGAAGTTCTCCCACCATGTCCCCTTTACTTGTCTGGAATCCGTTCCTCCTACATTCTCCTGCAAGGACGGACGACAAGGCTGCTCAATCAACAGGCAACGTGGTGCGAAGCCGCGCCAATGCTCGTTCTGCTGGCTCGCCTCCTCAGGCAACCCACAGAGTTATGCACAGAAAGAACGAACAACTGTCATCAAGTTGACTTGGCTGCGACGTAGCCCTTGAACTGCTCGCGCAATTTGGTCTTCAGCAGCTTGCCGGTGGCTGTATGCGGCAGGCTGTCGACGAAAGCCACGTCGTCGGGCAGCCACCACTTAGCCACCCGCTGCGAAAGAAAAGTGAGCAGTTCCTCGCCCGAGACCTCTGCGCCTGCACGCTTCACGACGATCAGCAGGGGCCGCTCCTGCCACTTCGGATGCGCGATGCCGATCACCGCGGCCTCGGCCACGGCGGGGTGCGCGCTGGCGGCGTTCTCCAGGTCGATCGACGAGATCCACTCGCCACCCGACTTGATCACGTCCTTGGCGCGGTCGACCAGCTGCACATAACCGTCGGCGTCGATGTTGGCCACGTCGCCGGTCGGAAAGAAGCCCTCCGCATCGAGCACGTCGCCGCCTTCGCTGCGGAAGTAACCGCTCGCAATCCACGGACCGCGCACATGCAGGTGGCCGAAGGCCACGCCGTCGTGCGGCAGGCGCTGGCCGTTCTCGTCGACGATCTTGAGCTCCACGCCCCACACGCCGCGGCCCTGGCGCATCTTGACTGTCGTCTGCTCCTCTTTCGGGAGCGCGAGGTGCTTGGGCAGCAGGTTGCCGATCACGCCGATGGGGCTGGTCTCGGTCATGCCCCAGCCTTGCACGAAGTCGGCGCCAAAGTCGCGCTCGAAGCGCTCGATCATGGCGCGCGGCGTGGCGGCGCCGCCCACGCCGATGCGCTTGAGGCCGATGGCGCGGGTGTCGATCTCGGGGTGGGCGTCGAAGTACTGGAACAGCATCAGCCACACGGTGGGCACCGCCTGCGAGAAGCTCACCTTCTCGTCGCGCATGAGTTCGTACAGGCTCTGGCCGTCCAGGTGCGGGCCGGGCATGACGAGCTTGGCACCCACCATCGGCGCCGAGTACGGCATGCCCCAGGCGTTGGCATGGAACATGGGCACGGCCAGCAGCAGCGTCATCTGCGAGCACACGCCGAAGGTGTCGGGCGCGCATTCCATCAGCGAATGCAGCACGGTGGAGCGGTGCGAATACAGCACGCCCTTGGGGTTGCCCGTGGTGCCCGAGGTGTAGCAAAGCGACGAGGCGGTGCGCTCGTCGAACTCGGGCCAGGTGTAGTCCTCGCTCTGCGCGCCGACGAGCTCGTCGTAGCACAGCAGGTTCGGCACATCGATGGCCGGCATGTGGGCGCGGTCGGTCATGGCGACGAAGGCGCGCACGCTCTTGAGCTTGGGCGCAAGCTTCTCGACCAGCGGCGCGAAGCTGGTGTCGAAGAACAGCACCTTGTCTTCGGCGTGGTTGACGATGTAGTCGATCTGCTCCGGAAAGAGCCGCGGGTTCACCGTGTGCAGCACCGCGCCCGAACCCGACACGCCGTAGTACAGCGCCAGGTGCCGGTAGGTGTTCCACGCCAGCGTGCCCACGCGGTCGCCGGGCGCCACGCCCAGCGCCTTCATCGCATTGGCCACCTGCTTGGAGCGCCGCTGCACCTCGCGGTAGTTGGTGCGGTGCACCGGGCCTTCGACGGTGCGCCCGACGATCTCGACGTGGGGGTGGAAGGTGGCCGCGTGGTCGATCAGCGACGAGATCAGCAGCGGGCGGTCCTGCATCAGTCCGAACATGGTGTGTGTCTCCTGTGGTTCTTTTGAGCGTGCGTCTGCGAAGGCTACTTCACGGCAATCGAATCACCCATGGGCTCGAACTCCTTGCCGTTGAACTGCACCAGCTGCAGCGTGTTGAACGGAAAGTAGTCGGTGGCCGAGGTGTTCAGCGCAATGCCCGGCAGCAGCATGCCGGTGCGCATGTTCTTCAGCGTGGTGGCCTGCTTGAGCACGTTCTCGCGCGTGAGGTTATCGCCCGAGGCCTTGAGCACCGTCTCCATCGCCTGCGCCACGCCGTAGCCGTACACGCCGGCGGCGTTGTTCACGTCTTCGTTGGGTGCGTACTTCTTCATGAAGGCCAGGAACTCCTGCGTGGCCGGGTCGTTGGCCCAGCGCGGCTGCGCGGCGTCCTTGAAGAAGGCCATGGCCATGATGCCCTTCGACTTCTCCAGGCCCGCGGGCTCCAGCGTCATCTTCACGTAGGCCGACACGTAGGTGAGGTACTGCTGCTTCGGTTTCCAGCCGATGTCCCACGCTTTGCGGATGGCCTGCGCGGCAAAGCGTGCCGTAGCGAAGTTGACGAACACGTCGGCGCCCGACGACTGCAGCTTGATGATCTGCGAGTCGACCGTCGGGTCGGCCACTTCGAACGAGGCCTCGGCCACCACCATCGAGGCCTTGTCGCCCAGGCCCTTCTTCAGGCCCTTGAGCAGGTCCTTGCCGAAGTCGTCGTTCTGGTAGAGCACGGCGATCTTCGCGTTCGGCATCGTTTTCAGGATGTTCTTCGCGTAGAGGCTGCCCTCGCCCTCGTAGCTGGGCATGTAGGGCGTGGTCCAGGGGTAGGCCTTGGGGTCGTTGAAGCGGTCGGCGCCCACGCCCAGGAACAGGTGCGGCACCTTCTTGGCGTTCATGTAGCGCTGGATCGCGGCATTCGATGCCGAGCCCAGGTTGCCGTACACGGCGAGCACTTCGTCCTGCTCGACCAGCTTGCGCACCACCTCGGTGGTGCGCGGCGGCGTGTACTGGTCGTCGTAGCTGATGAGCGTGACCTTGCGGCCGTTGATGCCGCCCTTGTCGTTCACCATCTTGAAGTAGGCCTCGTTGACCTTGCCGACGATGCCGTACGACGACACCGGGCCGCTGTAGGGCATGGCCATGCCGAGCTTGATCTCGGTGTCGGAGGCGCCGGTGTCGTACTTCTTCTGCGCGAGGGCCGCGCCGGCGGTGAACAGGAGGGCCGCGCCGCCCAGGGCGGCGGCCAGTCGAACGATGGAGGTCATGGAAGCTTCAGTGGAAAAACGAAAAGGGGGAAGACATCAAGAACGAGGCGCTCAGTCGCCGAGCACCTTGCCGAAGGGCTCGTAGCGCGTGCCGTTGAAACGCACCAGCTGCATGCGCTCGATCGGGTAGAAGTCGGTCGGCGAAGTCTTCACCTCGATGCCCGGGTAGAGCATGGGCGGGCTGTACTGCAGGTTGGCCGCCACCTTCATGATGTTGGCGCGCGTGAGGTCGTCGCCCGCCTTGCGCAGCACCTGCTCCAGCGTCTGCGCCGACGAGTAGCCCAGCACGTTGAGCGAATCGCTCAGGTCGCCCGAGGGGTAGTACTTGCTGAACCAGGTCTTGTAGTCCTCGTACTCCTTGGCGCCCTTCCACATGTCGTCGGCCGGGTCGCGCAGGTAGGTGGCCGAGATCACGCCCACCGCGTTCTCGGGGCCCGCCGGCTTGATCACCGCCGACACCGACACCGACACGCTCGACAGGTACTGCGTGGGCTTCCAGCCGATGTCGGCCGCCTTGCGGATCGCCTGCGCCGCGAACTTGGGCGTGGTGATGCTGAAGAAGGTGTCGGCGCCCGAGGCCTTCAGGTTGACCATCTGGCTGTCGATGGTCGGGTCGGTCACCTCGTAGGTCGATTGCGCCACGATCATCGTCTTGGCCTTGTCGCCCAGCGCCTCGAGGAAGCCCTTCAAAAAGTCCTTGCCGAAGTCGTCGTTCTGCATGAGCACGGCGATCTTCGCGTTGGGCTTCGTGGAGAGGATGTGCTGCGCGTAGATCTTGCCTTCGGTCTGGTACGTGGGCTGCCAGCCCATGGTCCAGGGGAAGGCCTTCGGATCGCCGAAGCGCGTGGCGCCCGTGGCCACGAACAGCTGCGGCACCTTCTTGGCGTTCATGTAGCGCTGGATCGCCAGGTTGTGCGCCGTGCCCAGCGGACCGAAGAGCACCAGCACTTCATCTTGTTCGACCAGCTTGCGTGCCTGCTCCACCGTCTTGGAGGGGTTGTAGGCATCGTCCAGCGAGATGAACGTGACCTTGCGGCCGTTGATGCCGCCCTCGGCATTGAGCTTGGCGAAGTAGCCCGCCGCCGCCTTGCCGATGGTGCCGTAGGCCGACACCGGGCCCGAGTACGGGACGATGTGGCCGATCTTGATCTCGGTGTCGCTCGCGCCCGGGTCATAGCGCTTCTGAGCCTGCGCCGTGAAAGCGGTGGCGAGGCCGAGCGTGGCGGCAAGGCCGGCGCCCAGCAGGCGGCGGCGCGTGCCGGGGCGGGCGGAAATGAGGGAACGTGTCATGGTGTTGTCTCCGTCGTTCTCGTGAAAAAGAAGCTGCGGCCGCGGGCCTCTCACCGGCCTCGCATCGGTCTCTTGCGGACCTCGTGCGGCGTTCGGGCTGGATGGTAGGCAGCGCCCCCTGCGCGTCACATCGTCGGAACGGACGATTGAGAGCGGCTGAGGGTTGCCCCTAGCATGAGCCTCGACACGGAGACACACCCACCGCCGCGCAACGCGGCGCGCACCGAAGGCAAGCACCGCATGGACCTCACGCTCAATCCCCGCTACGAAGCCTTTCGCGACGAGCTGCGCGCGTTCCTGGCCACGCACGGCCACCGCTCGGCCTTCGCGCGCACCGCCGAACGCCCCGACGCCGACGCCCTTGCGTGGCAGCGCCTGCTGCTGGACCACGGCTACGCCGGGCGCACCGTGCCGCGCGACTACGGCGGCCACGGCGCGACGCCCGACGTGATGGAGTCGCACCTCATCGCCGAAGAGTTCGCGCGCGCCGGCGCCGCGCCGCCGCTGGGCAACCAGGGCATCTCGATGCTGGTGCCCACCCTGCTCGAGCTGGGCAGCGAGGCGCAGCGGCGCGAGTGGATCGGCCCCACGCTGCGCGGCGAGGTGGTCTGGTGCCAGGGCTACTCCGAGCCCGGCGCGGGCTCCGACCTGGCCTCGCTGCAGACGCGCGCCACCGAAGACGGTGGCGACTTCGTCATCAACGGCCAGAAGATCTGGACCTCGACCGCGCACGTGGCCGACATGATCTTCTGCCTCGTGCGCACCGAACCCGGCGCCGCGAAGCATGCGGGCATCAGCTACCTGCTGTTCTCGATGAGGACGCCCGGCATCGAGGTGCGCCCGCTCAAGACCATGACGGGCCACGCCGAGTTCAACGAGGTCTTCTTCACCGACGTGCGCGTGCCGCAGCACCAGATCGTGGGCCAGCGCGGCGACGGCTGGAAGGTGGCCAACGCCACGCTCAAGCACGAGCGCGGCTCGCTCGGCAACCCCAACCTCACGACCCAGCGCTACCAGGAGCTCGCCACGCTGATGCAGGCCGAGACGGTGGACGGCACGCGCCTCATCGACCAGCCCGTGCTGCGCGACCGCCTGATGCGGCTGCAAGGTCAGGTGCTGGCGCAGAAGTGCCACGGCCTGCGGCTGCTCACGGCCGCGGCCACCGGCGAAGACCCGGGCCTGGCCGCGCTGGTCGTGAAGCTGCAGGGCTGCGAACTGCGCCACCAGCTGGCCGCGCTCGCCATCGACGCGCTGGGCGAACTGGGCCTGTTGATGCCGGGTAGCGCGCACCTGCGCGCGCAGGCGCTCTGGCAGGAGCGCTACATGTTCGACCTGGGTCTGATCATCGGCGGCGGCACCGCGCAGATCCAGAAAAACATCATCGCGGAACGCGGGCTGGACATGCCGCGCGAACCGCGCCTCGCCTGATCGCCATCGGAAGAAAGCACGCCATGGAATTCGCCCTCTCCGCCGACCAGAAGCTGCTGCAGGACAGCCTGCGCCGCGCCCTCGAACGCGCCTGCCCGCTCGATCGCGTGCGCCGCGTCGCGGCCGACGACCTGCCGCAGGACCGCGAGGTCTGGCGCACGCTGTGCGAGGTCGGCGTGCCGGCCCTGCTCGTGCCCGAGGCCTTCGGCGGGCTCGGCCTGTCGCTGCTCGACGCTGCGCTGGCCGCCGAGGAACTGGGCCGCCATGTCGCACCCACGCCCTTCCTCGGCACCGCCGTGCTCGCACCGCTGGCGCTGCGCGAGGCCGGCAGCGCGGCACAGCAGGATGAATGGCTGCCGCGCCTGGCGGCCGGCGAATGCATTGCCGGCGTGGCCATCGCCGAGGCCGTGGCCGGCGCACGCGACGGCGCCGGCGTGACGGCCAACACCAACGGCACGCTCGACGGCAGCGCGCTCTTCGTGCTCGACGCGGGCGCGGCCGATGTGTTCATCGTGGCCGACCGCGCGGGCGGCCTGCACCTTGTGCGCGCCGATGCACAGGGCCTCACGCGCGGCTCGCTGCGCAACATCGACGCCACGCGCCCGCTCGGCGAGTTGCACTTCGCACAGGTGAAGGCCGAACCACTGCCCCACGCCAACCCCGCCACGCTCGCGCGCCTGCGCAGCGCGGGCTGGGCCCTGCTCGCCGCCGACACGCTCGGCGCGGGCGAAGCCATGATCGGCCAGGCCGTGGCCTACGCCAAGGAGCGCCGCCAGTTCGGCCGCGTGATCGGTTCCTTCCAGGCCGTGAAGCACCTGTGCGCCGAGATGGCCGCCGCGCTGGAGCCCGGCCGCGCACTCGTCTGGTACGCAGCCCACGCCTTCGACGCGTTGCCCGAAGAAGCCGCACTGCTTGCCGCACATGCCAAGTCGCACCTGAGCGAAACCGGCACCTTCGTCGCCCGCACCGCCACCGAGGTGCACGGCGGCATGGGCATCACCGACCTGCTGGGCCTGCACTACTGGTTCAAGCGCATCGGCTTCAACCGCCAGCTGCTCGGCGGGCCCGAGCGCGTGCGCCATCTCGCTGCCGAGATGCAGGGCCTCGTCGCCGCATGACCTCCCACCCCATGACCACCACATCCCCCGCCCCCCGCATGCTCGAAGGCCTGCGCATCGTCGACCTCACCACGGTGATCTTCGGCCCCTACTGCACGCAGATCCTCGCGGACCTCGGCGCCGAAGTGGTCAAGGTCGAGCCGCCCGAGGGCGACAGCATCCGCATCATCGGCACGCCGCCCGTCACGCCGCTGATGAGCCCCGTGCACCTGCGGCTGAACCGCGGCAAGCGCTCGGTCGACTGGGACCTGAAGAGCGAGGACGGCCGCACCGCGATGCGACGCCTCATCGAGACCAGCGACATCTTCATCCACAACGTGCGTAGCGACGCCATCGCGCGCGCGGGCCTCTCGTACGACGACGTGCGCGCCATCCGCCCCGACATCGTCTACGTGCACTGCACCGGCTTCGACCAGCGCGGGCCGTATGCCGCGCTGCAGGCCTACGACGACATCATCCAGGCCGCCTCGGGCATCGCCTCGCTGCCGCCCAAGGTCGACGGCAACCCGCAGCCGCGCTATGTGCCGATGACCATGGCCGACAAGGTCTCGGGCCTGCACGCGGCGTATGCCGTGCTCGCCGCCGTGGTGCACCGGCTGCGCACCGGCGAGGGCCAGCAGGTGGAGGTGCCGATGTTCGAGTCGCTCGCCAGCTTCAACCTCGTGGAGCACCTGTGCGACAAGACCTTCGTGCCGCCCACCGGCCCCGCGCTGTACCCGCGCCAGATCGACCCCATGCGCCAGCCCATGCGCACGCGCGACGGCTACATCGCCATTGCGCCCTACCTGGACGACCGCTGGCTGCGCTTCTTCGAGGCCACCGGCCACCCCGAAGTGCTCGAGGCGCCCGAGCTGGCCGACAAGGCGCTGCGGCGCAAGCACATGAGCCGCATGTACGAGGCCGCCGCCGCGATCCTGCCCGAGCGCACCACGGCCGAGTGGCTCGACATCTTGAAGAAGGCCAACGTGCCCGCGATGCGCGTGAACGACATCGCCGACCTGCCCGACGACCCGCAGCTGCAGGCCGCCGGTCTTTTCCGACAGCGCACGCATCCGACCGAAGGCGCGTATCTTGAGGTGCGCCCGCCGGTGCGTTTCTCGGGCTATGACTACGCCGACCTGTCACATGCCGCGACACCCGGCCAGCACAGCGCCGAAGTGGCCCGCGAACTGGGCGTGACCCTCATGAACGAACGAAAGAACGCCGCATGACCATGACTGTCTACGACGCCGTCGCAAGCCGCCGCTCGGTGCGCGAATTTCTCGACCGCCCCGTGCCGGCCGACACCATTCGCCGCGTGCTGCAGGCCGCGCTGCGCGCGCCCTCGGGCGGCAACCTGCAACCGTGGCACCTGCATGTGGTGGGCGGCGAGCGGCTGGACGAACTCAAGGCCCTCATGCGCACCCGCGTGCAGGAAACGCCCGGCGGAGAAGGCAGCGAGTACGACATCTATCCGCGCGAGCTGGTGGCGCCCTACCGCGACCGCCGCTTTGCCGTGGGCGAGGCGATGTACGCGCGCCTGGGCATTCCGCGCGAGGACAAGGCCGCGCGTTTGAAATGGTTTGCGCGCAACTTCCAGTTCTTCGGCGCGCCGCTCGCGCTCTTTTGCACCGTCGACCGCCGCATGGGCCCGCCGCAGTGGTCCGACCTCGGAATGATGTTGCAGAACGTGATGCTGCTGCTGCGCGCCGAGGGCCTGGACAGCTGTCCGCAAGAGTG
Source organism: Variovorax sp. KBS0712 (assembly GCF_006323185.2). Taxonomy (NCBI): domain Bacteria; kingdom Pseudomonadati; phylum Pseudomonadota; class Betaproteobacteria; order Burkholderiales; family Comamonadaceae; genus Variovorax; species Variovorax sp. KBS0712. The sequence goes on from NZ_VCCD02000002.1 coordinate 851,526, forward strand.
CTGGGCCATCTACCCGCAGACCATCGGCCGCTTCATCGACCTGCCGCCCGAACGCATGCTCTTCACCGGCATGGCCATCGGTTATGCCGACCGCGACAAGCCCCTCGACGCCCTGGAGACCGAGCGCGCGCCGCTGGACGACGTGGCCGAGTTCATCGGCATCTAGGAAGGCAATCACCCATGGACGATTGGGAAAGCGCCTGGGCGCCGATGGTGGCGCGCGTGGGCGAAGACTTTGCGAACGGCGTGATCCGCTGGGGCGTCGACGTGATCGAGGCCGGCGCGGTGCGCCGCTATGTCGAGGTGCTGGAGTTCGACTGCCCGTTGCATCAAGGCCCAGATGCAGTGGCGCCATCGACCAGCCTCGCCAGCCTCACGCTGCCGCCCATGTGGGCCCCGGGCCAGCCGCCCGTGTTCACCAGCGACGCGCGCAACGCCGAGCCCGAGCGCAGCCCGCTCAAGGGCACGCGCCCCGAGGGCATGCCGCCCACCACCGCCTACATGGCGACCGACTACGAGGTCGACTACCTGCAACCCGCGCGCCTGGGCGACCGCCTGGGCCGGCGCGGCAACCGGCTCGTGCGTTGCGAACCCAAGGCGACCAAGGTGGGAAAGGGCGCCTTCACGACGTGGGAGTACGACATCGTGAACCAGCGCGAAGAAATCGTGGCCCGCTGCCGCTTCGGCATGTACCACTACCTGCCGCACTAGCGAACAGACACCCAATGCCGTGCGGCCTCCCGCACCGGCGCGCTGCGTCCCGTGAACAGGGCATTGGGTGCTCCCCGCAGCGAAATCAAGGAGGAGGGGCGAAGCCCCGGGGGACATTCGCGGAGGGGAGTACCCGATGTCCTGTGCACGCGCCCTGAACCGACCCATAACGCCTCACAAGCAGAGCATCAAGATGAACTGGCAAACACAACGCCGCTGGGAAGAAGTCAACGAGGGCGACACCCTGGCCCCCGTTCCCTTCCCCCTCACCGTCTACCGCCTCGTGATGGCCGCCGGCGCCAACCGCGACTTCAACGCGATCCACCACAACACCGAGCACGCGCAATCGACCGGCGCCCCCGAGATGTACGCCAACGTCATGGTGCTGCAGGGCATGTGGGAGCGCGCGATTCGCGAGTACATCGGCACGGCCGGCGTGCTGCACGCCATCCGCGGCTTTCGCATGAAGTCGTTCAACACCGCGGGCGACACCGTCACCGTGCGCGGCCAGGTCGAGCGCAAATGGATCGACGACAGCGCCGACGCCGCGCACCGCCACCGCCTCGACCTGCGCCTGTGGAGCGAGAACCGCCACGGCGTGTCCGTCGGCCCCGGCCTGGCCGTCGTGAGCCTGCCACCCTGACATCGCACCCACACAGAAAAACCATCGGAGACAAGACAGACATGCACAGCAGATTCACCCGCCGCCACGCCCTCGCGCTGGCCGCCGCCCTGGCCATGGGCAGCGCCTTCGCGCAGCAGCCAACCTGGCCCGACAAACCCATCCGCATGATCGTGCCCTACGCCGCAGGCGGCGGCACCGACGTGTTCGCGCGCATCGTCGCCGAGGGCCTGGGCAAGCGGCTCGGCCAGAGCGTCATCGTCGACAACCGCCCCGGCGGCAACGGGCAGATCGGCATCACCGCCGTGCAGCGCGCACCGGCCGACGGCTACACCGTGCTGTTCTCGCTCACCTCCATCATCCAGAACCCGCTGCTGTACCCCAACGCCGGCTTCGATCCGTTCAAGGACTTCGTGCCCGTGTCGGAAGCGGGCCGCCTGCCCATCGTCTTCACCGTGAGCAACAAGCTCGGCGTCGACACCCTCGACGGCTTCGTCAAGCTTGCGCGCGCCGCGCCCGGCAAATACTCGTACGGCTCCTACGGCAACGGATCGAGCGCGCACCTGTACGCCGAGGTGCTGCAGGACGCCGCGGGCATCCAGCTGCTGCACGTGCCCTACAAGGGCGAAGCGCCGGCCATCACCGACCTGCTCGGCGGCACCGTCGATGCCGTGTTCGTCTCGGCCAAGGGCGTGGGCCCGCACGTCTCGGCCGGCAAGGTCAAGTCGATCGCCGTGGTCGGCACCGCACGCGCCCCGCTCGCGGCCGGCGTGCCCACCTTCAAGGAACAGGGCTTCGCCGGCATGGAGTCGGTCGGCTGGTTCGGCATCTACCTGCCTGCCGGCACGCCGCAGCCCATCGCGCAGCGCCTGTCGACCGAGGTGGCGCAGGTGGTGCAAAGCCCCGAGCAGGCGGCTCGCATCGAAGGCCTGGGCGTGATCCCGGTCGGCAGCACGCCCGCGCAGCTCACCGCCACCATGCGCGCGGACCATGCGCGGTGGAAGCAGGTGATCCAGGCCAAGAACATCAAGCTCGATTGAAGCGACTCCTCATGACACGTCTTTCCTCCACGCTCGGCATTGCGTTCGCTGCCTTTTTCGCCCTGCCCGCCGCCGCGCAACAACCACCGGCCGACTACCCCTCGCAACCCGTCACGCTCGTCGTGCCCTTCCCCGCCGGCGGCATCACCGACAACATCGCGCGGCTGGTCGCGCAGGAACTCGGCACTGCCTGGGGCAAGCCCGTCGTCGTCGACAACCGCGTGGGCGCCAGCGGCACCATCGGCGCCGCTGCCGTCGCGCGCGCCCCGAAGGACGGCCACACCGCCCTCTTCACCATCACCACCCACGTGCAGATGCCCGCGCTGCAGCGCAAGCTCTCGTACGACGCGGTGAAAGACTTCGCGGCCGTGTCGCAGATCGGCATCTCAACCTCGGCCCTGGTCGTGACGCCCGACGTGCCCGCCAAGACGCTGGTCGAACTCGTCACGCTGCTCAAGGCCGAGCCCGGCAAGTATTCGTACGGCTCCACCGGCGTGGCGACCACCTCGCACATCTACGGCGAGCTGTTCAAGAAAGAAGCCGGCGTCGACATGCCGCACGTGCCCTACAAGGGCGCCGCACCCATGGTGACCGACCTGCTCGGCGGCCACATCCGCGTGGCCGTGCTCGACACCGGCACCGCCCTGCCCTACCTGCAAAGCGGCAAGCTGCGCGCACTGGCGGCGCTGGGCACGCAGCGCTCGGCCACGCTGCCGCAGGTGCCGACCTTCCAGCAGGCGGGCTACGCGGGCTTCGAGCCCTATGCGTGGATTGCGCTGTTCCTGCCGGCCGGCACGCCGCAGCCGCGCGTGGACAAGATGTCGAAGGCCGTCGCCGCCATCATCGCCAAGCCCGAGGTGCAAAAGAAGATGCGCGACATGAACATCGAGCCCGTGGGCAGCACGGCCGCCGAATTTTCCGTGGTGCTGCGCCAGGACGCCGACACCTGGAAGCGCGTGATCGACAAGACCGGCATCCGCCTGGAGGACTGACCGATGACGCCCCCTCCACTTTTTCGCGGCGCCCTCGAAGGCGTCAAGGTGCTCGACCTGTCGTCCGTGGTGCTCGGCCCGCTGGCCAGCCAGATGCTGGCCGACATGGGCGCCGACGTCATCAAGGTCGAGGCGCCGCAGGGCGACCTGGCCCGCTCGGTCGGGCCCGCGCGCCACAAGGGCATGTCGTCGCTGTACCTGTCGTGCAACCGGAACAAGCGCAGCCTCGTGCTCGACCTGAAGCAACCCGCCGCGCGCGAGGTGCTCGACACGCTGGTGCGCGGCAGCGACGTGCTCGTGCATTCGGTGCGCACCGACGCAGCGGCGCGCATCGGCATCGACGCGGCGCGGCTGCTGGAACTCAACCTGCGGCTGGTGAGCGCGCACGTCAAGGGCTTCTCGGACGAGGGGCCGTACGCGGGCCTGCCGGCCTTCGACGACATCATCCAGGCCGCCTCGGGCCTGGCGCAGCTGCAATCGATCTACACCGGCGAGCCGCGCTACATGCCCGCGCTCGTGGCCGACAAGACCACCGCGCTGTATGCCGCCTACGCCATCGTCACCGCGCTGTTCCACCGCGAACGCAGCGGCCAGGGGCAGGCCGTCGACGTGCCGATGTTCGAGACCATGACCGCCTTCAACATGGTGGAGCACCTGTGGGGCCACACCTTCCAGCCGCCCATCGACGACATGGTGTACGGCTCGATCCGCTCCGGCGTGCGCAAGCCCTTTCGCACGGCCGACGGCTACATCGCGCTGGTGCCCTACACCGACGCACAGTGGCTGCGCTTCTTCGAGGTGGTGGGCCACCCCGAGCTGCGCGAGGACGAACGCTTTGCCACACTGGCCGCGCGCGTGCGCAACCACACCGTGGTGTTCGGCGAACTCGAACGCGCCACCGGCGCGCGCACCACGGCCGAATGGGTCGCGGCGTTCCGCCAGGCCGACATCCCGGCGATGCCGATCCAGACGCTGCAGCAGCTGCCCGATGACCCGCAGCTGAAAGCCAGCGGCCTGTGGCACGACGCCGAGCACCCGACCGAAGGCAGGCTGCGCTTTCCCGGCGTGCCGTTCACGCTGTCGGCCACGCCGGGCGGCGTGCAGCGGCTCGCGCCGTCGCTGGGCGAGCACACGGACGAGGTGCTGGAGGAGTTCGGGTTCGAACGCGCGGCGGTCGATGCGCTGGTGACCGCCGGCGTGGTGGCGCGGGCCTGAGGTCTATTCAAGCTTCAGGTTCATGTCCTTGATGAGCCGCGACCACAGCAGGTTCTCTCTGCGCACCGCCGCCATCAACTCCCCCGGCCCTTCACCCGAAGGCTCCAGCCCCAAACCGATCATCCGTTCCTGCAGATCAGGCTGCGCCACGGCCTGGCGCACCGCGCCGGCCAGCTTGTCGATGGCCGGCTGCGGCGTGCCCGTGGGCGCGAAGAAGCCCCAGAAGCCGCCGTGCTCGTAGCCCTTGAAGCCCTGCTCGGTGAAGGTGGGGATCTGCGGTGCGAGCGGCATGCGGCGCGTGCCGAACACGCCCAGCAATTTCGCGCGGCCCGACTTCGCGTGCGGCAGCGCCTCGCCCATGGTGACGAAGCCGCCCTGCACCTGGCCGCCGAGGATGTCGATCATCAGCGGCGCGCCGCCCTTGTAGGGCACGTGCGTCATCTGCAGGCCCTCGTCGCGCATCAGCTTCTCGCCGTAGAGGTGGCCCGACGAGCCCTGCCCCGCCGAGCCGAAACTCAGCTTGCCGGGCTGCGCCTTGGCCATGGCGACGAACTCGCGCATGCTCTTCGCGGGGACGCCCTCGCCCACCGCGAACACGAGCAGGCCGTAGTTCGACAGCGACACGGGCGCGAAGTCCTTGAACACGTCGTAGCCAGGCTTGGCCATCAGCAGCGGCGCGAGCACGAAGGAGTTGACGGCGAACAGCAGCGTGTGGCCATCGGCCGGCGCCTTGGCCACGAAGGACGCGGCAATGGCGCCGTTCGCACCGGGCTTGGGGTCGATGAGCACCGGCTGGCCCAGCGGCTTGGCGATGCGCTCGCCGATGGTGCGCGCGATGCCGTCGACCAGCCCGCCGGCGGCCGACGACACGATCACCTTGATCGGCTGGGTCGGGTAGGCGTCGGCCGCCTGCGCCTTCGGCAAGGCACCGAGCGCGGGGGCCAGCAGTCCGCTCGCGCCCCATTGCGCGAATCGACGTCGTTGCAGCATGAAGATGTCTCCTGTTGATTCTTTTGAAGATGAAGTTCTGCTCAGCCGGCCGCGCCCCACACGGCCAGCGCATCGAGCGCCTCGACCGTGCGACCGTCCACCCGCAGCGGGTTGACTTCGAGCGAGACCAGTTCGGGGCCGAGCGCGAGCGCCGCGTTGCCGATGGCGGCCACGGCTTCGGCGATGGCGTCGCGGTCGGCCGCGAGCGCGCCGCGCCAGCCGTCGAGCAGGCGCGCACCGCGCAGCTCGGCCAGCATGTCCTTCACTTCGGCGGGCGTCACGGGCAGCAGGCGCAGGCTGGTGTCGCGCAACGCCTCGACCCAGATGCCGCCGAGCCCCACGGCGAGCGCCGGGCCCCACTGCGGATCGCGCACGGTGCCGACGAACAACTCGAGCCCACCTTGGCGCATGGGCGCGACGAGGATGCCGTCGATCTCGGCCTCGGGCCGCGCGGCACGCACGCGCGCATCCATCGCCAGCCAGGCGGAGCGCACCGCGTCGGCGCCCTGCAGGTTGAGCGCCACGCCGCCGACCTCGGTCTTGTGCGCGATCTGCGCCGAGGCGATCTTCAGCACGACCGGGCCGCCGAGTTCGTCGGCAAAACGCACGGCCTCGTCGGCGCTGCGCGACAGCCGCACGGGCACCACCGGCACGCCGCGCTGCGAGAGCCATTCGAGCGTCTCGCGCTCCGAACGCAAGGGTTGCGTGGGCGGCGAGGCCGACACCGCAGCAGCCACGCCTTGTGCGCCTTGACGCCGGCGCAGCGTTTCCGACCAGCGACGCACCGCACCCGCCGCGCTCATCGCATGGTGGATGCCGCAGGCGATGTGGCGGATGCCGGTCTCGGCGATGAGCTCGCGCGACCGCTCGCTCACCTGCATCACGTAGTGGCTGCAGACGATGGCGGGCACCGGGCTGGCCGACAGCCCGCGCGCCACCTGCGCCAGCACGGCGCGGTTCAGCGGCGTGTCGTTGGCCGGTGCGTTGGGCACGTCGGCCACGACGATGGCGGCGCCCAGCGCGGGGTCGCGCACCAGCGCTTCGAGCGCGTTGCCGAACAGCTCGGGCTGCAGCATGGCGGCGCCGGTCACGTCCAGCGGGTTCTGCGGCGTGCCGTAGCCCGGCAGCACCTCGCGCAGCGCGGCCTCGGTGCTGGGCGCAAGCGGCGTGAGCGCCAGGCCTTCTTCTTCGGCGCGCTCGGCAAAGATCTCGCACATGCCGCCCGACATCGACACGGCCGCCAGCCCACCGGCCGCGAAGGGCCCGGTCATGCTGGCGAAGGCGGCGGTGAACACCAGGTCCTCGATGGAACGCACGCGCATCAGGCCCAGGCGCTGGCACATGGCGTCGAACACGCGGTCGTCGCCCACCAGCGAGCCGGTGTGGGCCTGCGCGGCCTGCGCCGTGATCTCGCTGCTGCCCATCTTCAGCACCACGATGGGCTTGGCCACGGCCAGCGCGCGCTCGGCCGCGGCGGCAAAGCGCTGCGGGTCGCGCACGGTCTCGGCGAACACGGCGATGGAACGCGTGTGCTCGTCGTCCACCAGGTAGTCGATGACCTCGGCGATGTCGATGTCCGACTCGTTGCCGGTCGAGACCATGCGGCTCAGGCCGATGCCGTGCACCTGCGCCATGAACGACAGCTGCCCCGCGAGCGCGCCGCTTTGCGACACGATGCCCAGCGTGCCCGCCGGCAGCGGCTCGCGCAGCGAGGCGGTCCACACGGCCGAGCGGTCGACGAAGTTGACGAAGCCCAGGCAGTTCGGCCCGAGGATGCGCAGGCCGCGCGAGCGCGCCTTGGCCGTGAGCTGGCGCTGGCGCTCGCGGCCTTCCTCGCCGGCTTCGGCGAAGCCCGAGCTCAGCAGCACCGCGTTGCCGATGCCCGCGCGCTGCAGGTCGGCCAGCGCGTCGTCGAGCGCGTCGGCCGGCACCATGAGCAGCGCCGTGTCGACCGGCTCGCCGATGGCCTCGGCCGAGGTGGCCGCCGCCATGCCGTGAAAGCTGCCGCCGCGCCGGTTGACCGGGTAGAGCTGGCCCGCGTAGCCCAGCGTGCGCAGGCTGGCGAGCGCCGCGTTGGACCACACCGAGCGCTCGGTGGCGCCGACGAAGGCGATGGCCTTGGGGTGGAGTAAGCAGTGAAGAGAAGAAGAGGAAGAAGAAGTCATGGCAGGAAGGAAGGTCGGGTTCAGTCGTCGAGCTTGATGCGCAGATCGCTCACGAAGCGCTTCTCGTCGGCGTAGGTCTTGTGCGCCCAGGCCGTGTAGGCGGGGCTGTCCATGTAGAACTTGACGTAGTCGTTCAGGTCGAGCGTGCGAATGAACTCGGGGTCGTCCACGGCCTTGCGGAAGGCCTCCTGCAGCGCCTGCACCACCTTCGGGTCCATGCCGCGCGGGCCGGCGATGCCCCACGAGCCGTTGGCGACCACGTCGTAGCCGAGTTCCTTCACGGTCGGCACGTTCAGCCGCGTGGGCGAGCGCGCCTCGTTGAAGGTGGCCAACAGGCGCACGCGCCCGCCCGCCACGGCGGCGCCGAAACCGGCCTCGGAGACCGCGTCCACATGGCCGCCCATGAGCGCGTTGTACAGCTCGGCCGCGCCCTTGAAGGGAATGAAGTTGAACTTCACCCCGGCCAGCGCGGCCAGCCGCTCCATCGACACGTGCGAGGTACCGCCGCGCCCCGTGGTGCCGTACGACACCTCGCCCGGCTTGGCCTTGGCCGCGGCCAGCAGCGCGTTCAGGTCTTTCCACGGCGCGTCCTGGCGCACCGTGATGCCCAGCGTGGCGGCCGTCACGTTGGCCACGTAGGTGAAGTCGGTGGCCGGGTCGTAGCTCACCTTCTGCAGGTGCGGCAGCCGGTACAGCGAACTCAGCATGAGCGACAGCGTGTAGCCGTCGGGCGCGGCCTTGCGCGCCATGGTGGTCGGCGCCAGCGTGGCGGCCACGCCGGGCTGGTTGAGGATCACGATCTGCTGCTTCAGCTCGCGCGAGGCCGCCAGCGCCAGCGCGCGCGCCTGCACGTCGGTGGCGCCTCCCGCGGGGTACGGCACCAGCAGCGTGATCGGCTGCTTGCCGAACAGGCCCTGGGCGCGCGCCAGGAAGGGCAGCGCGGTGCCCGCGGCGGCGAGCGCCGCGCCGTGGATCAGGCGGCGGCGCGCCGGGTCGGTCGGGAAGGAATGCATGGCTTGTCTCCGGTCGGTCGAACAGTCGAATCGTTCGTTCTTCGGCGATGGTCGCGCGCAGCCCTTGGCCGGTCACCGTCGCTTCGGACGACTTTGGCCGCCGCAGCGCTTTCGATCCCGTCGCTTCCGACGATGCCGGCTCGGCGCGGCCATTCCATACTCGGCGCACAACAACGAACCGACCGACGGAGACCGCAGTCCATGGACCTCACCCAGCCCCTGCACAAGGCCCTGCAGGAACGCCCCGGCGCCACCGCCCTCGTGTGCGGCGAGCGCCGCAGCACCTTCGCCCAGTTCGTCGACCGCGTGGCGCGGCTCGCGGCCGTGCTGCAGTCGCTCGGCCTGCAACCCGGCGACCGCGTGGGCCTGCTGGCGCTGAACTCCGACCGCTACGTGGAGTACCTCTACGCCACCTGGTGGGCGGGCGGCGTGATCAACCCCGTCAACATCCGCTGGAGCGCGCGCGAGGTCGCGTACTCGCTGGACGACTGCGACACGCGCATCCTGCTGTCGGACGCGCACTTCGGCGCCGTGGCGCAGCAGCAGCGCGAACTCTCGCGTTCGCTGAAGACGCTGGTGCACTTCGGCGACGGCCCTGCGCCCGACGGCATGGCCGATGCCGAAGCCCTCATGGCGCGGGCGCAACCCGTGCCCGACGCGCGGCGCGGCGGTGCCGACCTGGCCGCCGTGATGTACACCGGCGGCACCACCGGCCTGCCCAAGGGCGTGATGCTCACGCACGGCAACCTCTACACCGGCCAGCTCTCGGCCAACATGGCCGCCACGCGCCCCGCCGAGGCCGTGGGCCTGAACATGGCGCCCATGTTCCACGTGGGCGGCACCGGCCTCACGCTGCAGCTGATGATGCGGCTGTGCACGCAGGTCATCATCCCGGCCTTCGACGAAGTGAAGGTGCTCGAGGCGATCCAGAACGAGCGCGCCAGCGAGACCTTCATGGTGCCCACCATGCTCAAGCGGCTCATCGAGCACCCGCGCTTCGGCGAGTTCGACACCACCCCGCTGCAGCTGGTGCTGTACGGCGCCGCGCCCATCGACGACGCGCTGCTGCTGCAGGCCATCGACAAGCTGCCGCGCGCGGGCTTCTGCCAGCTCTACGGCATGACCGAGCTGTCGCCCGTGGTCACCGTGCTGCCCACCTGGTGCCACCAGCCCGACCAGCCGGCCGCGCGCCGCCGCTCGGCGGGGCGGCCCGTGCCCATCGCCGAAGTGCGCATCGTCGATGCCGACGGCTGCCCCGTACCGAACGGCACCGTCGGAGAGATCGCCGCGCGCGGGCCGATGGTGATGGCCGGCTACTGGAACAAGCCCGAGCAGACCGCCGAGGTGCTGCGCGATGGCTGGATGCACACCGGCGACGGCGGCGTGATGGACACCGACGGTTTCGTCTACGTGGTCGACCGGCTCAAGGACATGATCGTGAGCGGCGGCGAGAACATCTACTCGGCCGAGGTCGAGAACGCCATCACCCAGCTGCCGCAGGTGTCGATGTGCGCCGTGGTCGGCGTGCCCGACGACCAGTGGGGCGAGCGCGTGCATGCCGTGGTCGTGCTGCGCGCCGGCGAAGCCCTGAGCGCCGAGGCGCTGGTGGCGCACTGCAAGACGCTGATCGCCGGCTACAAGTGCCCGCGCAGCGTGGAGTTTCGCGAAGAGATTCCGCTGTCGCCGGCGGGGAAGATGCTCAAGTACAAGCTGCGCGAGCCGCACTGGGAAGGGCGCGCGCGCAAGGTGGGGTGACGCGCCGGCGGGTGTGTCTGGGTGTGTACGGGTGTGTTTCACCTGCTTGGGGTATGGTGGCGGGCCGCCACCTGCACCCACTGCGACATGCACCGCCGCCCCCTCGCTCTCGCCCTGCCCTGCTTTCTGCTCCTTGGCCTGTCGCCCGCCTTTGCGAACGGCAGCCTGCAGTGCGACGGCCGGCCGTATGCGGTCGAGATCCAGTTCAGCCTCTCGACCGGCCAGCTGACCGAGCTGATCGTGGCGAACACCGCCTCCGATGCGGGCGAGACCGAGCGCTTCAGCCTGCAGCAGCGCTTCGTCGACCATCGCCGCCAGTTCATGCGCGCGCGCGGCACCGGCCTGGACCGTCCGCAGGTGGCCGTGGCGCTGCGCGTGGCCGGCGCGACCGGCACGCTCAGCTACCGCGGCACGCAGTACGAGCTGCGCTGCAACTGGACCGCGCTGGGCTGACCCACTCTGTCGTGCGTTCACGCTTCGCATGCCGCAAGACCGCACCCTTCTCTATGCCGGACGCGGGTTCGAGGTGGCGCATGTGCGACTGCACGCGCCGCAGGGGCCGGCGTGGAGCGACCTGTACACCGTGGCCTCGCCGCGCGTCGTCTTCCCCATCGGGCGCACGCGGCTCGACGTGCGCTCGGGCGAGCACACTTGGCTGACCGACGCGCTCACCGCCATCCGCTTCGGCGATGCCACCGCCTACCGGCTGCGGCCCGAGACCGCGACCGTGCGGCACAGCCTCGTGGTCAGCGGCCAGGCGTCGGTGAGCCCGGCCCACGGTGAAAGCGCGGCGGGCGTGAGCGTCTGCCTGCTCACCCCGCAGGCGCTGTACCGCATGCACGCGGCACGGCGCCAGCTGCCGGACACCGACAGCGCACAGGCTGCCGCGCTAGTGGCCGCGCTCGTCGCCGAGCTGGGCAGCGCGCCGCACCAGGCGCCCTGGCACGGCGCCGTCGCGCGCGCACGGCAACTGCTGCTGTCCGAAGGCAGCGGCCCGGGCGCGCGGCCTGCTCTCTCGCTGGACGAACTGGCCGAAGCCGTGTCGCGCTCGCCCTTTCACCTGGCGCGGCGCTTTCGCCAGCAGACCGGCCTGAGCCTGCACCAGTACCGCCAGCACCTGCGGCTGGCGGCGGCGATGGAGCGACTGGCCGACGGCGAGCGCGACCTTGCGGGCCTCGCGCACGACCTGGGTTACTGCAGCCAGAGCCACCTGGGCGCCGTGTTCCGGCGCGGCGTCGGCGTCACGCTCGGCGAGGCCCGTCGCGTGCTCGGGCCGGCCGGCGCAGCAGGCGCACGAATCTGATAGCTTTCGCGCCGGCCGGGCCACAGACTGGCCCGATGACGACATCGCCTCGCACCCTCTGGACCGGCGCGCTCGCCGCGCTGGCCGCCGCCCTCATCGGCAGCGCCTGGCAGCTGCTGTCGCGCCACGGCGTGACCGCCACCGCGCTCGGGCCGATGGACCTCGCGCTGCTGCGCTACGGCATTCCCGCGCTGCTGCTCAGCCCGCTGTGGCTGCGCGGCAGGCTCGTGCCGCCGGGTGCATCGCGCGGCGCGCTCGTGCTGCTCGTCGTCGGCAGCGGCCTGCCCTTCGGCCTGCTGGTGCTGGCCGGCGCGCAGTGGGCGCCCGCCAGCCACATGGGCATCTTCATGGCCGGCAGCCTGCCGCTCTTCACCGCGCTGGGCGCGTGGGTCTACCGGGGCGAGCGCGTGCACGGCCTGCGCCTGCTCGGGCTGGCCGGCATCGCCGCCGGCATGGCCGTGTTCGCGGCGGGCAGCTTCGGCGAGGGCTTGCGGCAACAGCACTGGCGCGGCGACCTGCTCTTTCTGCTGGCGGCCTTGCTGTGGACCGTCTACTCCCTGGCCTTCGGACGCTGCGGCATGAGCGCCTGGCAGGGCGCGGCCTTCGTCAACGGTGCGTCGACCCTGCTGCTGTTGCCGCTGCTCTGGCTCGCCGGCCCGCCGCGCCTGTTCGCCGCGCCGTGGACCGACATCGCGATGCAGGCCGCAGGGCAAGGCGTGGTCGCCGGCCTGCTGGGGCTGGTCGTCTACGGCGTCGCGATCACGCGGCTGGGCGCCGCACGCGCCGCGCTGTCGTCCGCGCTCGTGCCCGTGCTGACCACGCTCGGCGCGGCGTGGTGGATGAACGAGCCCGTCACGCGCGCCGCGCTGCTGGCGCTGTCGTTCGTGGTGCCCGGCGTCGTGCTCGCGAGCGGCGCGCTGCGGTGGCGGGTGCCGGCGCCGCGAGAGAGCGAAGGGCAGGCCCCGGGGCAGAATGCGGCGGCGTCCTTGCCCACTTCCGAAAGCACTCGCTCATGAAGCAAAAGATGAATCGCCTTCGCACCGCCGCGCTCGTGGCCGCCTCGTTCGCGTCGCTCTTCGCCTTCTGCGGCGCGGGGTGGGCGCAACGACCGGAGCCGCAGCAGCAGCCACAAGCACAGCAGCAGCCCCCGGCATCGCCGCTGCACCGCAGCGTCGTGCGCGTGCCCACGCCCTTCGTCGAGAACGGCGCGCCCCTCACGCTCGAGATGGTCATCTACAAGCCCGACGGCGCCGGCCCGTTCCCCACCGTCGTGTTCAACCACGGCTCCACCGGCATCGGCAACGACCCGGCCTTGTTCAAGCAGACCTGGGCCCCCGAGCGAACCGCCCGCTGGTTCACGCAGCGCGGCTGGCTCATCGCCTATCCACAGCGGCGCGGACGCGGCCAGTCGGACGGCCTGTACGACGAAGGCTTCACCGCCAAGCGCGAGCACTACAGCTGCGAGCCCGCCATCGCCCTGGCCGGCTTCGACCGCGCCGTGGCCGACCTCGACGCCGCCGTCGCATGGCTGCAGCGCGACCCCGACGTCGACACCCGCCGCATGGAAATCGCAGGCCACTCGCGCGGCGGCATCCTCGCGGTTGCGTATGCAGGCCTGCACCCCGATATGTTCCAGGGCGTCATCAACTTCGTCGGCGGCTGGATGGGCGACAAGTGCCCCGGCAACGCCGCTGACGCCATCAACCCCGCCACCTTCCGCCGCGGCGCGGCCTTTGCCAAGCCCACGCTGTGGCTCTACGGCGAGAACGACCCGTTCTACGCAATGTCGCACAGCCGCAAGAACTTCGAAGCCTTTCGCGAAGCGGGCGGCAAGGGGCGCTTCGAGAGCTTCACGCTGGAGGGCGGCGCGAGCGGGCACGGGCTGCTCGGGCAGCAGGGGCTGTGGGGGAAGGCGGTGGAGGCGTATCTGGCGGCGCCTTGAGGTGGTGCGGCACCGTCGTGCGCTAACGGCGCAGGTCGGCTGCCGCGGCGTTCAGTTGCGCGATGAAGTCAGGAAGAGGAATGCGTGAGCCCAGGCTTCCGTCCTTCGCGGGGAACGCAACGCAGAGCTGATCTCGCCCTTCCTCGCGATCGAGCAGCAACAAGAACTGGCCATCGAAACTCAGTTCCGCGACGAGGTGCTCGTGCGCCGTGTCGCTCAGGATGGTGGTTTCCCATTTCTCGTTGTTCATGTCTGCTCTGCGGATGAAAGATGACGCTACCGTGCGCTGCGGGTTGAGGTTCAGCAGGGCCGGATGATAGGTCGACAGGTCTGCGAATCCGCCCTCGCCCGACCAGCCAATCACTGCGTGCAGCTCTTGGTGGAAGCGGTGTGCAATGAGCGCCTCGCGCCATTCACCCCTCTTCAAATCGGCTCGAAACGGAAGCTGAAAGAGCCAGCGGCGCGCCGAATGGTCGGGGATAGCCTACCTCGCTCAAGATTTCGTCGAAGTCCAGGTGCAGCAGTTCGACAAGCTTGTCGATATCCCGCAGTTTCATGGTCCCGTTCGCCATCAAGGTTTGGGCACGCCGTTCGGACGTGCCGATCGCGCTCGCCACGTCGCCGAGGGTGAAACCGGCGGCGGCAAGCTCTCTTCGAAGAATGGCGAGTAAATGCGGCGTTCCGTGCATCGCTGGACTGGCAGTAGTGATGCCCGCGCTCGAATCGCGCGGAGCTGTTCCGCGCGATTGTTCCGAGCATGGCGCTGATCGCGACGTGTTATCCGGGAGGTAGCATCTCTTGGCACTCCGGGTATCCCGGTATCGCGAACCTTGCCCAAGGCTCAGACCATTGCAACCGGTCGTGGCTCAGACGCCGCTTCGGATGAGCGGTGGTGTCAGGCGCCTGACCTGAGGGAGGGTCTTTCGCCAATCAGCGCGACGAAACACCGTCAGGCCCGCCAGCACGACGCCGCCTCCAAATCACGGCGTCTGCCAAGTAGTGATGGAAGTTCAAGACGAAGTGCGCGATAAGAATGGTCGGAAGCCCCAGCCAAAGAAGACTCTCGCCAACACGATCGGCAGCCACGAACAAGACAGCGCCCACGATTGAACACGTCAGAAAAAAAGTCGCGGGGGATTTCAGAACCGCAACCAACGGCTTGTGGCGTGCCGAAGCGTTGTCTGGTTTCTCGCCGTCTTTTTCCGTCGTGATTTCAGGACGCCGTTGGCGATAGACGAATATCAGGTACTGAATGTTGTGCCAGACGTTGACCACCAACCAGCCCACCGTGATGTCGCTGATCCAGACATAGCCAACCAACGAAATCACCAGGTGCGAGAGCACGAAGCTGTTGAAGGGCTCATTCGCCGGCTTCTCGCTCCTGGCATGCATCATCAGGTGAGCGAACCAGAACAATGCACCGGCGATGGCTGCGACGCCCACCGCAAAGGCCAACTCCGGCGGAACGGGAGGAAACCAGATGGGGTACCCCAGGAAGCTTTGGGGCGCCTGCGCGCTGCGATGCAGGTACCCCCACGCAGGAAACAAATAGACCAGCAAATAGGGCAGCTTCCGGAAAGGCACCTGAAGCCGCCGGTCATGGCGTCTGGCGATTCCATAGCTTTGGCGGGCAACATGGAACGTCTGAAGCACGAAATACAGGGCGAGCAGCCCGGCCGCTTCATAGGCCAGCGCAACGACCGTCAAAGCCGCCAATATCAAGAGAGGTGCGACAACGATCAGGACCCAGCGCAGGCGAAGGCGCGAATAGATGACGCCGATGCGCGTGTAGGTCGCAACCAGATGAGGGTTCGCCAGCAGCCATACATTGATATAGAGAATGGCCAGCATCATCGGCGCGGACCACAATGCCAGCGCCCCGGCCGACAGCGCCACGAACAGGTTTCCAAAGATGAACCAATGCTCCTGGCGCATCGCGGTGTTGGTGCCGCTCCCCGCCGCAAGCTGCGCGTGGGCAGTCATGTCGCCGCAACCGGCATGGGCGGAGGACGTGGCGACCCGAGGGGCGCTGGTTTGGGCGGCACCGAAAACACGGAGCGAGGCCGCAGATAACGTTCGAGGTCGGTGCGCATGCTTTCGTATGCCGCATTCCGCGCTGCCGTGAATCTCGACTCGAGGCTCGCACGGCTCACGACGCCGGACAGACCCGCCGGGGGAAGTTGCTGGTGCGGATCGAAGTATTCAATGACCTCGCAGGGGTAGCAATGGCCGTCCGCGTCGTACTGGCTGAGGACCTTCACCTTGTAGACCACCCCGCCCTCCTTGGCCGGATCCACGGGAAAACTGAAAGCCAGAGTGAGCTCGGGGGCCTTCGGAGGAGCCTCGCCTTCAATGGGCTGAAAGCCAGCGCTCTGGTAAGCGCGAACAATGTTCTCCTTGAGGCTGGGCAAACTGAGGCCAACGAAGGCGTTGCCGAACAAGGTCTTTTCCCCTTCCCATTGCCGCTTGTAGTCGAACCGAAACGCAGGGTCGATATGTTCGCGCCCGACAGACTCGATCGTCGCGTACGCGTTGTCGATCGCCGGTAAGAGCCGCGCGCTCAGGTCGTACTGAGCCATCCACGGAAGCGCCTTGACCTCTGGCGCGTTTTTTATCTCGAAGAATCTCAAGTAGCATGGATTGCACTTCTTCTTTCCATCGAGCAACTCCTCGGCAGATACGAGAACTGTCGGCACGAACCGCCACTTCGGGTCCGCATTGAATTTGAACTCGAAGACCGTCGACTTGTTCTTCTGCTGGCCCACAGCCACAAGAGAGAAGTCCGACTTCTGGAACGCCTTGTTCACCATCGACCTGAATTCCGCCCCGCTGATATTTCGGTAGGCGGCGACCGGAAGAGCGGGCCTTGCACTCTTGTAGCTGAGATCCAGAACGCTTCGATACAGCTCCGGCTGGGCGAATGCGGTCAGTCCGACCAGCAAGAAGCATCCGCCAAGCAAAGCTTTTCGAATACCGGAAGTAAATACCATGTGTGCTCCCTGTAACAGCGCCTGTGTGTGCGTGGACTCGCCATTGGCGCAAATTGATTTTTTTGACGAATGTCCAATACCGGCCGATAACGCGGCCCCGAATCGTCGCATGGAACCTCTCTGCGAGATAGGCACGGCCTTGGTTAAACGCCTCAGACAAGCATCCATCGGCACGATGGAATTCGGCGTTTAGCGAAAAAGTTCCGAGACCCATTGGGGGCTCAAACACCTGTTGCCCGCAAACGACGGCATCCGCCTACAGAGCGCCCCCTCCATTTGTGTCCCCAAATTGAGCACAATCCCCCCATGCCAAACATCGCCTCCATCCTCAAAGCCGAAATCTCCCGTGTCGCTCGCAAGGAAGTGCGAGCGGAAATCGAAACTCTCAAGAAGGCCTCCGTCGCACACCGCGCATCGATTGCCGACTTGCGCCGTCAGGTGAGCGCGCTTGAAAAGGAATTGCGCAAGGTCGCCAAGGGCTCCGCGCGCCAAGCAACTGCCGCAGCCGGTGCTGCAGGCGATGACGCCGACGCAGGCGGCCCCAAGCGCCGCTTCAGTGCCAACCGGCTGGCCGCGCACCGCGCCAAGCTCGGGCTTTCCGCGGCGATCTACGGGCAGCTGGTCGGCGTGTCGGGCCAGACGATCTATCACTGGGAACAAGGCAAGGCACGCCCGCGTGCGGCGCAGCTGGAGCGACTGGCCACGGTGCGCGAACTCGGGGCGCGCGAGATTTCTGAGCGGCTGGAAGCGCAGTAAGTAAGCCACGGGCCGCACACCATGAAACTCGGCTACACCATCGTCTACGTTCCCGACGTCGCCCAGTCGCTGAAGTTCTTCGAACAAGCCTTCGGCCTGCCCACGCGCTTCCTGCACGAATCGGGCACTTATGGCGAGCTCGAAACTGGCGAGACCACGCTGGCGTTCGCCGCGCACGCGCTCGGCGATTCCAACTTTCCGGGCGGGCATGTCGCCGCCTCGGAATCCGCGCAACCGCTGGGCATGGAGCTGGGCCTCGTGACGCCTGACGTGCCCACCGCGCACAGCCGCGCGCTCGCAGCCGGCGCCACGCAGCTGTCGGCACCGGTGACCAAGCCCTGGGGGCAGGTGGTCTCGTACGTGCGCTGCCCCGACGGCACACTGGTCGAGCTGTGCTCGCCCATCGGCGGCTGACGGGCGCCCTGCCCGGCTAGCTGGTCAGCCAGCGCCTAACGGAGATAGTTGCCGATCCACGTGCCGGCCTTCGTGATGTAGCCACGAACACCATCGCGCACGACCTCGAGCACCTGCGGATCGAACGACAGATCGATGTCGTCGTACACGGGGTCGATGACCACGTCGCCCGTGGCATCGATGCATCCCCATTTGTTGTTGGTGTGCAGAAAGACGGCGAATCCCGCGTAGCAGAAGCTCGACAGGTCGTCGAAGACGGGGTCGATCGCCACATTCCCGGCCGTGTCGATGAAGCCCCATTTCTCCCCGATGCGGACTTTGGCCAGTCCGTTCTTGGCGAAGCCGGCAGCCTCCACATAGCGGGCCGGAATTCGGGGTTCACCGCTCGCGTCCATGTAGCCATGGCGATGGTTGCCTCCCTTGAAGGTCGCCAGCCCGCACGCATCGAACTCATCGAATGTCTTGAATGCCGGGCGCAGCACTTCCTTGCCGGTGACGTCGATGAATCCTGTGAAGTCGGCGCGCCTGGCCTTGGCGAGGCCATTGACGGCGAATGCACCGATCCCGTCGTAGAGGGTCGGAACCACCAGTTCCCCTCGGATATCGATGCATCCGCAGGTGCTTTCCGGGGTGCGAATCATCGCGAGGCCCGAGTCGTCGAACGAGCGGGCGTATTCAAAAACCGACGCGAAGACCTTGCGGCCCTTGGCGTCCACAAAGCCGTGCTGAAACAGCTGTTCCCGGTCGAGGATCACCTTGGCGATGCCCTGGCTGGAAAAAGCCTCGGCCTGATGGAACGACGGGCCGACCACGGTGCGACCCGTTCGATCGATGAAACCGAGGCCGGTTTCGCTTTCGAGATCCAAACGCGCAACCGCAAGGCCGTTCGTGGCAAAAGGCCCGACGTCATGGAACTGCGGAGGAACAACGACCTCCCCTCCGAGATCGATAAATCCGAAGAGGCCGCTCGTGGCGGATCTGATGAGAAGCATGGACTCTTTCGCTGTACCGAGGGACAGTCGAAATGATACGGAGGCTTCTCAGGCGCAGATTTCTAGTCGATCAACGCCACCGCCCGCCGCGCAAACCCCGCGGCCTGCGCGCCCACCTGCACCGCATCTGCCGCCGCCGCGCTGCCGCTCTTCGCGCGCGCCGCGATGCCTTCGAGGATCACGGCGAAGCGGAACAGCGAGAACGCCAGGTGGAAGTTCGTCACCGGCTCGGCGCAGCCGCCGGCCTGCTGGTAGTGGGCGATGTACTCGGCCTGCGTGGGAATGCCCTCGGCCGCGAGGTCGATGCCCTGCATGCCTTCGAACTCGTCGGCGCCGGTGTGCCAGGCCATGCAGTTGTAGGCCACGTCGGCCAGCGGGTGGCCCAGGGTGGACAGCTCCCAGTCGAGCACGGCGATCACGCGCGGCTCGGTGGGGTTGAACATGAGGTTGCCGAAGCGGAAGTCGCCGTGTGCGATGGTGGTCTGGTCGCCCGGCGGCAGGTTGGCGGGCAGCCAGGCGATGAGGCGCTCGATGTTGGCGTCTTCGCGGGTGCGCGAGGCCTCCCACTGCCGGGTCCAGCGGGCGATCTGGCGCTGGAAGAAGTTGCCGGGGCGGCCGTAGTCGGTGAGGCCGACGGCGGCAAGGTCGACCGCGTGCAGGCGCGCCAGGGTTTCGGCCATGGCGAAGTAGTACGCGCGGCGCTCGGCGGGCGCGATGCCGGGCAGCGCGTAGTTCGACAGCACGCGGCCTTCGAGCTTCTCCATGACGTAGAAGGGCGTGCCCACCACGGCGCGGTCGTCGCAGTACAGCACGGTGCGCGGCACGGGCACGTCGGTGGCGGCCAGCGCGCGCAACACGCGGTACTCGCGGTCGACCGCGTGGGCCGAGGGCAGCAGCTCGCCGGGCGGCTGCTTGCGCAGCACCAGCGCGCGGTTGTCGAAGTCGACGAAGAAGGTGGGGTTCGACTGACCGCCGCCGATGCGCGCCAGGCGCATCGGGCCTTCGAGCGCGGGCAGCGCCTGCCGCAGGTGGCGCTGCAGGCGGTCGGCGTCGAACTCGATGCCTGCCGGGGCGGCGTCTGCAGCTGCGCTCATGGCCGGCGGAACACGGGCTCGCGTTTCTCCAGGAAGGCTTTCACGCCTTCGGCGAAGTCGGGCCGGTCGATCAGCTCGCGCTGGCGCTCGGCCTCGTGGCGCATCTGGCCGATGAGCGACTGGCTCGCGGCCGATTCGTACACGGCGCGGATCTCGTGCGCCGCGTGTGCAGGCAGGCGCGCGAGCCGCTGTGCGACGGCCACCGCCTGGGCGCGCAGTTCGGCGTCGTCCACGCAGGCCCACACAAGGCCCCATTGCGCGGCCTGTTCGCCCGACAGGCGTTCGCCGAGCAGCGACATGCCGACGGCACGCGCGCGGCCCACGAGCCGTTCGAGGAACCAGGTGGTGCCCAGGTCAGGCACGATGCCCAGGCGCGGCATGAAGGGCAGGTAGAAGTAGGCCGATCGCGCCACCAGCACGACGTCGGCGGCCAGCGCCACGCCCACACCGGCGCCCGCGGCGGGGCCGTTGATGGCGCTCACCACGGGGAAGGGCATGCTGCGCAGGTCTTCGATGAGGCGGTTCGACATCGCCTCCATCGCGTCGGCCGTGCGCTGGCCCAGGCTGCCGGGCGCGCTGGCGTCCATGCTGCCCAGGTCGGCACCCACGCAGAACGATTTGCCGACGCCGGTGAGCACCACGGCGCGCACCTCGCCCTCATCGCGCACCTCGCCCTCATCGCGCAGCTGCGCGAGCCGCTGGCGCAAGGCCTCCTGCAGCGGCTGGGTGAGCGGGTTGAGCCGCTTGGGAATGTTGAAGCTGAGGATGGCAACGTCGCCGTCGCGCTCGTACAGAAGGGGGTCCTGGTCGTCAGGTTGGCTCATGGGTGGGCTCCGAAGGGCGTGAGTAGGCAAAGGGGGTTCACTTCATGTTCAGCGCGGGCCCGACCGGGTCGAGGTCCACGCCGTTGAAGCGCACGGGTTGCATCGACGCGTAGGCGTGCAGGTCGGCGGCCGAATTGGCCATGGCCACGCCGGGCAGCAGCATCGAGATGCGCGGGCTCTTGAGGGTGCTGGCAGCCACGCGCACGCTCTCGCGCGTGGGGTTGGCGCCGGCCTCGCGCAGCACGTGGGCCATGAGCTGCGCGACGATGTAGCCCGACACGCCGCTGCCGTTGCTCGGGTCGACGCCGCTGGCGTGGGTCTTGAGCAGTTCGAGGTACTCGAGCACCTCGGGGTCGCGGCTCCAGCGCGGGCTCATGGGCTCCTTGTAGACAGCGAGCGCGACCACGCCCTTGGCCTTGTCGGCGCCCGCGGGCTCGAAGGCCATCTTCACGGAGGCGGCGGCAAAGTTGAGGTAGCGGTCGGGCGTCCAGCCCACGTCGGCGACCTTGCGGATGGCCTGCGCGGCGGTGCGCGCGGTGGCGGCCATCACGAGCACGTCGGCGCCCGACGACTTGAGCTGCACCACCTGCGAGTCGACGGTGGGGTCGGTCACCTCGAAGGTGGCCTGCGCCACGATCCTGGCCTTGCCCTGCTTCGACAGGCCCTCCTGCAGGCCCTTGAGCACTTCGCGCCCGAGGTCGTCGTTCTGCATGAGCACGGCAATCTTGGCGTCGGGGCGGTTGTCGATGATGTGGCGCGCGAACACGCGGCCCTCGCCCTGGTAGCTGCCGAGAAAAGGCACGGTCCACGGGTACCTGGCGGCGTCGTCGAACTGCGAGGCGCCCGACTGCACGAACAGCTGCGGCACCTTCTTGGCGTTCATGTAGCGCTGGATCGCCATGTTGGGCGCGGTGCCCAGGTTGCCGAAGATGGCGAGCACCTGGTCTTCCTCGACGAGGCGGCGTGCCACCTCGACGGTCTTGGGCGGCGAGTACTGGTCGTCGTAGATCAACAGGCGCACCTTGCGCCCGTGGATGCCGCCTTGCTCGTTGAGCTTCTTGAAGTAGGCCTCGGCCACCTTGCCGACCACCGAGTAGCCCGACACGGGCCCCGACAGCGGCATGGGCATGCCCAGCACGATCTCGGCGTCGCTCACGCCGGCTTCGGGCTTCTTCTGGGCCAGGGCCGGCAGGCTGGTGCAGAGCGTGGCAAGGCCAGCCACCAGGGCGGTGCGGCGGGAAAGCGGATGAACCATGTCGCGTGTCTCCTTCTGTGTTGCTGAGTGGCCGGGTGGCCTGCGTCGTCAGTCGTCGTCGGAAAGCGGTTCAGGCGGTGGTGGCCCGGTTCGGCCCCATGTAGCCGAAGAGGTGGCCCGCCACCTTGCGCATCTGGATCTCTTCCGAGCCCTCGGTGATGCGGTAGCGGCGGTGGTGGCGGTAGATGTGTTCGAAGGGCTTGTGGCGCGAATAGCCGATGCCGCCGTGCACCTGCATCGCGCGGTCGGCGGCCTCGCACACGAGGCGGTTGGCCCAGTAGTTGCACATCGAGACCTTGTCGGACAGCTGCTTCTCGACCTGCGGCTTGGGCATCTGGTCCATCTGCCAGGCGGTCTTGCGGATCAACAGGCGCAGCATCTCGACCTGCGTGGCCAGCTCGACCAGCGGAAACTGGATGCTCTGGTTGCGCGCCAGTTCCTCGCCGAAGGGCTTGCGCTCGCGCGCGTACTTGACGCTCTCGCGCACGCAGTAGTCGGCGGCGCCCAGGCTCGACGCGGCCTGGCGGATGCGGTTCTCGTGCACGAAGTGCTGGGCAATGGCCAGGCCGCCGTCGAGCGGGCCGAGCACGGCGTCCTCGGGCACCCACACGTTCGTGAAGCTCACGCGCGGGTGGTCGGTGGGCATGTTGAAGGTCCAGAGGTACTCCTCGATCTTCACGCCCTCGGCCTTCGCGGGCACGAGCAAGGCGCTGATGCCGCGCGCGTCGCCGTCGCGCCCGCTCGTGCGCGCGAACAGCACGCAATGCGTGGCGGTGTGCATGCCGGTGGTCCACATCTTTTCGCCGTCGATGCGAAAGCCGGTGCGGCCGTGGCGCACCTCGGGCACGGCGCGCGTTTCCATGTGGGTGGCGTCGGAGCCGTGCTGCGGCTCGGTGAGGCCGAAGGTCAGGCGCACGCGCTCGTCGAGCATGCCCTGGATGAGTTCGTCGCACTGCGCGGGCGTGCCGAAGTCGCGGATGGCGAGCACGAAGGGGTTGTTGGCGACGATCGAATGCTCGTTCTGCAGGTCGTTGTGCAGGCCCAGGCCGCGCGCCGCAAAGTGCTCGCGGATCACGGCCATCCAGAGGTTGCTGCCGTCGCGTCCGCCGAACGCGGCGGGCAGCCCGAAGCGCAGGTGGCCCGCGCGGTCGGCGCGGCGGCGCGCCTCGGCCAGCAGCGCTTCCCACTCGGGGCGCGGCAGGCCGCCGTTCTCGAAGTCGGTGCGGGCCCACTCGCGGCGGTGGTCGAAGAAGCGCTCGTTGTCGTCCTGCGCCTGCAGCGGCGCAATCTCGAG
Source organism: Variovorax sp. KBS0712 (assembly GCF_006323185.2). Lineage (NCBI taxonomy): Bacteria > Pseudomonadati > Pseudomonadota > Betaproteobacteria > Burkholderiales > Comamonadaceae > Variovorax > Variovorax sp. KBS0712. Next base: position 874,893 of record NZ_VCCD02000002.1, read on the forward strand.
GTCGATGAAGGCGTCGAGTTCCGCGAGGTAATCGACGAGGTCGCGGGGCAGGTCGAAGTCCATGGCTCAGTCTTTCTTCTTCGTGCCGGCGGCATAGCCGGGCTGGTCGATGGCGAGCTTGTCGCGCGTGGTCTGGCGCAGGTGGTCGATCAGGCCGGGGGTGGCGGCGTCGAGTTCGCCTGCGGCGATGCAGGTGCAGAGCAGGCGGTTGGCTTCGGCCAGGTCGGTGGGTGCGCCGGGGCCCAGCAGTGCGAGCAGCCGCGCCAGTTCACTTGCTTGCGCCGTGGGGCCGAGCTGCACTTCGCGCCGCGCGATGTCCAGCGTGTTCGCGGCCACGCGCGCATGGAACGCGACCTGCCCATCGGTGGCCGGCACCACCTGCTCGCGCAGGAAGGCGGCGACGGCCTCGAGCAGCTCGGCGATGTCGGGGCGGTCCTGCATCAGGCGGCCTCTTCCTCGGGGGTGAGCAGCGCCAGCAGGTCCGACTCGGCCTCCGACGCGCGGCGGCCGATGGCGGCCTTCTCCACATCGCGCTCGCGGCCGCTGAGCCAGGCATGCACCATGGCCTCGCAGACGATGCCCCACTTGAGCGTGCCCAGCACCTCCCACCAGCGCACGCGTTCCGCATCGACCTGCCCGCCTTCGGCCGTGTAGCCCTCGAAGAGCTGCTCGCGCGTGCCGAAGCCGCCCACGGGCAGCGCGCCGTGGCCGAAGCGCCAGGAGCGCACGCACATCCAGCCGAGGTCTTCCATGGGATCGCCGAGGTGCGCGAGCTCCCAGTCGAGCACGGCGCGCAGGCCCTCCTCGCCGACCATCAGGTTGCCGTTGCGAAAGTCGCCGTGCACGAGCACCGGCGCGGGCACGTCGGCCGGCGCGTTCGCGCGCAGCCAGCGGAACGCGAGTTCGAACACCGGGCGCGCGGTGCCGTGGCTGCGGTGCAGGCCGATCTGGAAGTCGAGCTCGGCCCGCGCGGCGGCCGTGCGCAGCGGCGGCAGGTGATGCGCGGGCAGGCGGTGGATGCGCGCGATGGCCGCGCCGCACTGGCGCGCGAGCACGCGGCGCGCGCCGGCCAGGCGTTCGTCGCGCACGATGCGGCGGCCCAGGGTTTCGCCCTCGATGCGGTCCATGACGAAGCCTTCGCCGAGCCCGTCGGCCGGCTGCAGCACATGGCGCACGCCGGGCACGGGCACGCCGCCTGTGCGTGCGGCCTCGATGAGCTGCGCTTCCGCCGCCAGGCCCGCGGTGCCCAGCGCGCGTGCGCCGCTGGCATCGGCCGCGCGGCGCAGCACCAGCGGCAGGGCCTGGCCCGCGCCGCCTGTCGCCACATCGAAAGCCCAGGTCTGCTGGCTGGCGCCGCCCGAAAGCCGGCGCACGGCCTGCACCGCATGGCCATCGGGCACGAGCCGCCCGGCCAGCCGCTGCAGTGCGTTCGCGATCAGCGTCGCGTCATCGCGCACGGGCGACGCGTGCCTGGAGCTTGCGCAGCAGCCCGACCACGCCGCCGGGCATCGCGAACATGAAGGCGATCAGCACCACGCCGTACACCGCCCAGGGCGCGGCCTTGGAGACCTTCTCGGCCAGCGAGGGCACGAACATGATGAAGATGGCGCCGAAGATCGCGCCGTACAGCGTGCCCACGCCGCCCACCACGATGCCGACCAGCAGCGAGATCGACAGGAACAGCGTGAACGAATCGGGTGCCACGAACTGCACGGCAATGGCCGACAGCGCACCGCCCACGCCCGTGTACGCGGCCGAGACGCCGAAGGTCATGGCCTTGTAGTGGCTGTTGTCCACGCCCATTGCTTCCGAAGCCATGGCGTGGTCGCGGATGGCGCGCATGGCCCGGCCGCTGCCGCTTTGCAGCAGGTTGTGGGCAATGAAAAACATCACGACCGCGACGAACAGCGAGAACAGGTAGAGCCACTGGTCTTCGTTCAGCGGCAGGCCGAAGGGCGCGGCGGGCTTCATGAGCACGATGCCCTGCACGCCGCCGGTCCAGGCCTCGAGGTGCTTGTACTTGAGCAGCTGCGGCATCGCCACGCCGAGCGCGAAGGTGGCCAGCGCCAGGTACAGCCCTTCGAGCTTGAGCGCGGGCCGCCCGAACAGGTAGCCGACGATCAAACACACCACGGCCGCCGCCGGCACCGTGAGCCAGTACGGCACGCCCGCGTGCTCCATGAGGATGCCGGTGGTGTAGGCCCCAATGGAATAGAAGGCGCCGTGGCCCAGCGAGATCTGCCCGTTGTAGCCCGTGAGGATGTTCAGGCCCAGCAGCGCAATGGCATACGAGATCACCATGGTCGCCTGGAACAGCTGGTAGCCGCGCGCGACGAAGGTGATGCCGATGGCCAGCACGATCAGCAGGCCGACCCACATGAGCGGCGAGCGCGAAGGCTTGGCGGTGCGTGCGCTGGCCGATGCAGCGAGCGGTGCCATGGCGGTCGGCATGGAGGAGGCTTGAGGGGAGTTCATGCGATCAGACTCTCGTGACCAGTTTGCGGCCCATGAGGCCGGAAGGCTTGACGATGAGCACGCCGACGATCAGCACCAGCGCCACCGACAGCTTGAGTTCGGTGCCCACCACGTAGGTGCCGATGAGGTTCTCGAGCACGCCGACGATGAAGCCGCCGAGCACCGCGCCCACGGGGCTGTCGATGCCGCCGATGAGCGCACCGGCAAAGGCGTACAGCAGCACGCCGGTCATCATGTGCGGGTCGAGGAAGACCACGGGCGCGACCATCATCCCCGCCACCGCGCCGATGGCGCCGGCCAGGCCCCAGCCCAGCATGAGCATGCGCCCGACGTTGATGCCCACCAGCCGCGACGAGGCCGCGTTCTGCGCCGCGGCGCGCATCGCCAGGCCCAGCGGCGTGAAGCGGAAGAACGCGAACAGCAGCAGCACCACCAACAGCGTGACGCCGATGGCGCCCATCTCGTGCGCCGACATCATGGCGCTGCCGAACCACGCGTCCGACGGGAACGGGCTCGGGAACTGCTTGATGGTGTAACCGAAGAGCCAGCCCGCCAGGCTGTGGAAGATCACCAGCAGGCCGATGAACACCACCACCACCGACAGCGCCGGCTTGTCGTGCATGGGCCGGATGACGGTGAACTCCACCACGGCCGCGAGCACGAAAGACAAGGCCACGGTCGCGACGAAGGCGGCCCAGTACGGCAGGCCGGCCTGCATGAGGCTCCAGGCGATGAAGGTCGAGAACATCGCCATCTCGCCCTGCGCGAAGTTGATGTGGTGCGTGGCCTGGTAGATCATCACCAGCGCCAGCGCAACGCTGGCGTAGATGCCGCCGGTGGCCAGGCCCGCCAGCAGTTGGTGCAGGAATGCGTTCATCGGTGTGAGGCCCCTATTCGCCCAGATAGGCTTTACGGACTGCGTCGTTGCGGCGGATTTCGGCGGCCGTGCCCGAAAGCACGATGCGGCCGGTTTCCAGGAGGTAGGCCGAGTCGGCCAGGTCGAGCGCGAGCTTGGCGTTCTGTTCCACCAGCAGGATCGACACGCGCTCTTCCTTGTTGATGCGCCGCATGATCGAGAAGATGTCCTTCACGATGAGCGGCGCGAGCCCGAAGGAGGGCTCGTCGAGCAACAGCAGGCGCGGCTTGCCCATGAGCGCGCGGCCGATGGCGAGCATCTGCTGCTCGCCGCCCGACAGCGTGCCGGCCTGCTGCGCACGGCGCTCGCGCAGGCGCGGGAAGTAGTCGAACACGCGCTCCATATCGGCATCGATGCCGTCCCTGCTGGCACGGGCGTAGGCGCCCAGCCGCAGGTTCTCTTCGGTCGTGAGGCCCAGGAAGGTGCCGCGCCCGTCGGGCACGTGGCCCACGCCGGCCTTGGCGATCTGCTCGGTGGAGCGGCCGTCGATGCGCTGGCCGGCCAGCATGATGCGGCCCTCGGTGCTCACCATCATCTGGCACAGCGCGCGCAGCGTGGTGGTCTTGCCGGCGCCGTTGGCGCCCAGCAGCGCCACGACCTGGCCGGTGGGAATGTCGAGGTCGATGCCCTGCAGCACGCGCGTCGGGCCGTAGGCCGCGTGCAAGCCGCGCACCTCAAGAATGTTGGTCGTCATGCCATCGCCTCCGCTTCTGCCTCTTCGCCCAGGTAGGCGCGGATCACCTCGGGGTGCGCACGCACCTCGGCCGGCGTGCCCTCGGCGATCTTCTTGCCGAAGTTCAGCGCCACCACCTTGTCCGACACGCCCATCACGAGGCTCATGTGGTGCTCGACCAGCAGCACCGTCACGTTCAGGCGGTCGCGGATGTCGCGAATCAGCGTGCCCAGGCTTTCGAGTTCTTCGTGGTTCAGGCCACAGGCCGGCTCATCGAGCAGCAGCAGCTGCGGCTCGGCCGCCAGTGCGCGCGCCAGCTCGACGCGCTTCTGCGTGCCGAAGGGCAGGTCGGCCACCTCGCGTTCGGCCACGGCCTCGAGGTCGAGAAAGTGGATCAGCTGGTCGGCCCGCGCCCGCGCCTGCGACTCGATGGCCGCCACGCCGGGCAGCCGGAAGGCGTTGCGCAAGAAACCCGCGTGGTGCTTGCTGTGGCAGCCCACCAGCACGTTGTCGCGCACGGTCATCGTGCGAAACAGCGCCAGGTTCTGGAAGGTGCGCCCGATGCCCAGGCCCGCCATGCGGTGGCGCGGCAGGCGCGTGAGCGGATGGCCGTCGAACTCGATGCGGCCGGCGCTGCACTCGTACAGGCGCGAGAGACAGTTGAACAGCGTGCTCTTGCCCGCCCCGTTCGGCCCGATGAGGCCGCAGATCTGGCCCCTCCGCACGTCGAACGAGACGCCGTCGAGCGCCACGATGCCGCCGAAGCGCACCGACACCGCGTCGATGCGCAACAGGGGGGTGTTCTCTTTGTCTCCGCGATCGGTGTCATGAATCATGCGTCGATCTCTTTTTGTGAGGGAACGGAAAAGGTCAGCGCCGCCCCCGCGGGCGCTGCCAGGTGGCGGCGCAAAAAAGGCCGCCCGGCTTCGTCAGAGCCGTTCGATGATGGTCACATTCGCCATGCCACCGCCTTCGCACATGGTCTGCAGGCCGTAGCGTTTGCCGCGCTGGCCCAGGGCGTTCACCAGCGTGGTCATCAGCTTGGTGCCCGAGGCGCCCAGCGGGTGGCCCAGCGCAATGGCGCCGCCGTTCACGTTGATGCGGGCCGGGTCGGCGCCCAGCGCCTTCAGCCAGGCGATGGGCACGGGCGCGAAGGCTTCGTTGACTTCGTACAGGTCGATGTCCTCGATCTTCATGCCGGCCTTTTGCAGCGCGCGCTGCGTGGCGGGCAGCGGGGCCTCGAGCATGATGACCGGGTCGTGGCCCAGCACGCTCATGTGGTGGATGCGCGCCAGCGGCTTCACGCCCAGCGTCTTCAGGCCGCGCTCGTTCACGACCATGAGGCCGCTGGCGCCGTCGCAGATCTGGCTGGCGGTGGCCGCCGTGCAGCGCCCGCCTTCGGCGATGAGCTTGACGCCGGCGATGCTCTCCAGCGTGGCGTCGTAGCGGATGCCTTCGTCGGTGGTGTGCAGCTCGCCGGTCTCGGTGCCGTCGGCCATGCGCACGGCCACGGGCACGATCTCGCGCTCGAAGTGGCCGGCCTTGGTGGCGGCGATGGCGCGGTGGTGGCTTTCGAGTGCGTAGCGGTCGAGCGCGTCTTTCTCGATGCCGTAGTTGCGCGCGATCATCTCGGCGCCCGTGAACTGGCTGAACTGGATGCCGGGGTAGCGCTTTTCCATGCCGGGGCTCACGTAGAAGCCCAGGTTGTTCTTCAGCGGCAGCGTGGTGGGCAGGCCCATGGGCACGCGGCTCATGCTCTCGACGCCGGCGGCGATGACGATGTCCATCGTGCCCGACATCACGGCCTGCGCCGCGAAGTGCAGCGCCTGCTGCGACGAGCCGCACTGGCGGTCGACCGAGGTGGCGGGCACCGACTCGGGCAGGCGCGAGGCCAGCACCGCGTTGCGCGCCACGTTGGAGGCCTGCTCGCCGGCCTGGCCGACGCAGCCCATGATGACGTCCTCGATCAGGGCGGGGTCGGCATCAGTGCGCTCCACGAGGGCGTTGAGCACCTGGGCAGCCAGGTCGGCCGGGTGCCATCCGGCGAGACGGCCGTTGCGGCGGCCGCCGGCGGTGCGCGCGGCGGCGACGATATAGGCTTCGGGCATGTGAAATCTCCGGTGAGTGATCGGTTCGCGTCCTGCGCATTGTTGGCGCCACGCCGCCGCGCAGCGTCGTCGGAACCGACGATTTTGGGCGCCATGCCGGGCGCCCCACCCCTCACCGGTGGCCGAACACGGGCGGGCGCCGCGTCAGGAAGGCGCGCAGGCCCTCGTGCGCGTCTTCGGTGGCGAAGCGCGCGTGCAGCTGGCGCCGCTCGAACAGGATGCCCTCGGACAGCGACGACTCCCACGCGCGGTTGACCGACTCCTTGATCGCCACCAGCGCCGGCAGCGAATACGCCGCGATGCGCGCGGCCAGCGCCAGGGCCGCGGGCATGAGTGCCTCGGGCGTGACCACGCGCGACACCAGGCCGCAGCGGTCGGCCTCGGCCGCGTCGAGCACGCGCGCGGCCAGGCACATTTCCATCGCCTTGGCCTTGCCGATGGCGCGCGGCAGGCGTTGGGTGCCGCCGGCGCCCGGCAGCATGGCGAGCTTGACCTCGGGCAGCGCGAAGCGCGCCGATTCGGCGGCCAGCACGATGTCGCAGGCCAGCGCCAGTTCGCAGCCGCCGCCGTAGGCCACGCCGGCCACCGCGGCGATCACGGGCTTGCGCACGCGGCGGATGGTTTCCCAGTTGCGGGTGATGAAGTCGTCGCGCACCACGTCGGCGTAGCCCCAGTCGGCCATGGCCGCGATGTCGGCACCGGCGGCGAAGGCGGTGTCGCCGCCGGTGACGACGATGGCGCCGATGCCCGCATCGGCATCGAAGGCCAGCAAGGCGGCGCCGAGGGCGTCCATGAGCGCGTCGTCCAGCGCGTTGAGCTGGCGCGGGCGGTTCAGGGTGATCACGCCGACGCGGCCGTCGACCTGGGTGAGCACGGGGGCGTCGGGCATCGTCATGAACTCAGTCCACCACGATCTTCTGGCGCGCAATCAGCGAGGAGAGCATCGCGCCTTCGTCGGCCAGCAGCTTGCGGAACTCGGGTGTGCTCATGGCGATGGGCTCCGCGCCCAGGTCGCCGTAGCGCGACTTGACGCTGGGCAGTGCGAGCGCCTTGCCGAGCTCGGCGCTCATGCGGGCCAGCACCTCGGGCGGCGTGCCGTTGGGGGCCCACATGCCGAACCAGATGTCGAGGTTGGCGCCCGGGAAGCCCTGCTCGCCCACGGTGGGCACGTCGGGGAAGAAGGGCGAACGCTTGGCGCTCACGATGCCCAGCAGCTTCGCCTTGCCGGCGCGGATGTGCTGGAAGGCGATGCCGGGGTCGCAGACGAAATCGGCCTGGCCCGAGAGCACGTCCTGCAGCGCAGGCGCGGCGCCGCGGTAGGGCACGTGCGTCACCTGCGTGCCGGTGGCCTGCTTGAACAGCTCGCAGGCCAGGTGCGGCGGCGTGCCCGCGCCGGCCGAGGCGTACGAGAGCGTGCCGGGCTTGGCCCGCGCCAGCATGACCAGCTCGCGCACGTCTTTCGCGGGCAGCTGCGGCTTGGCGACGAGGTACATCTGCGTGCGCCCGACCGTGGCCACCGGCGTGAGGTCGCGCGAGGGCAGCAGGCTGGCCTTGAAGAGCGAGGGGTTGGCGGTCTCGACCGAAGTCGGCGCGATGAGGAAGGTGTGGCCGTCGGGCGCGGCGCGCACCACCTCGGAGGCCGAGATGTTGCCGCTGGCGCCGGGCTTGTTGTCGATCAGCACGGTCTGGCCGAGCGACTCCGACAGCGACTGCGCGAGGATGCGCGCCATGACGTCGGTGCTGCCGCCGGGCGCAAAGCCGACGACCACGCGGATGGGCTTGGACGGCCACGCGCCAGCGGGTGTAGTTGCAGGCGCCTGGGCCCAGGCCGCATGGCCGGCGAGCGCGAGGCCGCCCAGTGCGGCCATGGCGCGGCCCAGCCGCCGGCCCACGCCGGCGGCGAATTGCTTCTTGTGCATGTGTTGTCTCCGTTGTGGTGTCGAAAGGATCGGCAGGTGCGCTCAGGCGGCCGGGGCGCCCGATTCGTCCGCGCGCAGCAGGTCGCGCAGCTTGAATTTCTGGATCTTTCCGGAGGGCGTGGAGGGCATGCTCTCGCGCACCACGAGGCGCTCCGGGATGTACTGCAGCGCCACCTTCTCGGCCTTGAGGAAGGCGACGATCGACGCCAGGTCGACCTGCCGCCCCGGCCTGGGCACCACCACCGCGCAGGCGCGCTCGCCCAGGCGCTCGTCGGGGTAGGCGACCACGGCGGCCATGGCCACGTCGGGGTGGCGGTACAGCAGCGACTCGATCTCGACCACGGGGATGTTCTCGCCGCCGCGAATGATCACGTCCTTGGTGCGCCCCGCGATGCGCACGTAGCCGCGCTCGTCGATGCGCGCGAGGTCGCCGGTGTCGAACCAGTCGGCCGCATCGGTGCCGTTGAGCTGCGGGCGCTGCAGGTAGCCGCCGAAGTTGGAGCAGGCGCGCAGCAGCAGCTTGCCGACCTCGCCGGCCGGCAGCGCGAGGCCGTCGACATCGACCACCTTGAGCTCCACGCCGGGCAGCGGGCAGCCGTCGGTGTGGATGGAACGCTCGTCGTCGTCGTCCAGCCGCGTGAGCGTGACGGCGCCGTTCTCGGTCATGCCCCAGGCCGACACGATCTTGGCGCCCAAGGCCTGGCGCGCCTGCTCGACCAGCGCGCCCGGAATGGGCGCGCCGGCACACAGAAAGGCGCGCAGCGTGGGCACGGCCGTGCCCGAATCGGCCACGGTCTTCGACAGGTCGGAAAGAAAGGGCGTGGACGCCATGGTGAAGCTCACGCCCTCGGCGTTGATCGAGGCGATGGCCTGCTTCGGCTCCCAGATGTCCTGCAGCACGACCGAGGCCTGCAGCACGATGGGCATCATGAGCCCGTACATGAAGCCGGTCTGGTGTGCCATGGGCGAGGCCATGAGCACGACGTCGCCGGCGCCCAGGCCCAGGCGCTGCGCGTAGGGCACGATGTTGGCCATGGTGGTGTTGGCCGAGTGCATCACGCCCTTGGGCTCGCCGGTGGTGCCCGAGGTGTAGATGAGCTGGGTCACGTCGTCGGGGCCGGGCCGGTGCTTCTGCAGGATCTGCGCGGCATCGGGCTCCTGCTCCCATGCGGGGCCGGCCAGCAGTGCCTCGAAGCTGTTCGCACCGCTGCCGCCGACCACCACCACCTGCGCCAGGTCGGGCAGGCCGGCCTGCAGGCCCGTGGCCATCTGCTCGAAGTCGAAGCCCCGGAAGCGCGCCGGCACGACCAGCACCTTGGCCGCACCGTGCCGGAGCATGAACGACAGCTCGCGCTCGCGAAAGATGTGCATCAGCGGGTTCATCACCGCGCCGATGCGCGAGCAGGCCAGGTAGGTCAGCGTGAACTCCCACCAGTTGGGCAGCTGGCAGGCCACCACGTCGTTGCGGCCCACGCCCAGCTTCGCCAGGCCCACGGCGATGCGGTCGGCCATGCGGCCCAGCTCGCGGTAGGTGAAGCGCACTGTGGCGGCCTCGCCCTCCCCGTCCTTCACGCGCACCGCGGTGAGCGCCACCTTGTCGGGACAGGCGGCAATGCAGGCGTCGAGCGCATCGTTGATGGTGCGGTCGTGCCACAGGCCCTGGGCCACCATGCGCGCGCGGCGCGGGGGCAGCAGTACGGCGTCGAATTCCATGATGTCTTGTCTCCTCTTGTTGTGCGAACCGGAAAACCAGGAACCGCCGACTACGCCGGCACCGCCGAGCGCCCGGCGCGCGTGCGGGCCACGATGGTCTTCATGATCTGGGCCGTGCCGTCACCGATCTGGAAGCCCAGCACGTCGCGCAGGCGCTGCTCCATCGGCCCGCGGTCGTAGCCGCCGTGGCCGAACATCAGCAGGCACTGGTGGATGGCGTCGTAGGCCAGCTTGGGGCCCCACCACTTGCACATGGCGGCCTCGGCGGTGTGCGGCGCGCCCTTGTCCTTGAGCCACAGGGTCTGCAGGCACAGCAGGCGCGCGGCCTCGATCTGCGTGTCGAAGTCGGCCAGCGGGTGCGCCACGCCCTGGAACGCCGACAGCGGCTTGCCGAAGGCCTCGCGCTGCGCGACGTACTCCCAGGTTTCTTCCAGCGCCACGCGCGCCACGGCCAGCACCTGCAGCCCGATGAGCGCGCGCGAGAAGTCGAAGCCCTGCATGACCTGCACGAAGCCCTTGTTCTCCTCGCCCAGCCGGTGGTCGACAGGCACGCGCACGTTCTCGAAGAACAGCGAGCCGCGCCCGATGGCGCGCTGGCCGTGGCAGTCGAAGCGGTTGCGCGTGACGCCGGGCAGGTCCATCGGCACCAGCAGCGCGGTCACGCCGTGGGCCGCCGACTCGAGGCTGCCGGTGCGCCCGAACACCACGGCCGCGTCGGCCTGGTCGGCGGCCGAGATGGAGGTCTTCTCGCCGTTGAGCACGTAGTGATCGCCCACGCGCTCCACGCGCAGGCGCAGGTTGGCGGCGTCGGAGCCGCCGCGCGGCTCGGTCAGCGCAATGGCGAACAGCGCCTCGCCCTGCGTGAGCTTGGCCAGCCACGGCGCCACCACCTCGGGCCGGCCGTGCTCGCACAGGATCTGCCCGTTGAGCGAGGCCAGCAGGTTGATGTAGCTCAGGCTCAGGTCGGCGCGGGCGATCTCTTCGTGGATCACGCCGGCGGCCAGGCAGCCCAGGCCCTGGCCGCCGTGGGCCTCGGGCAGCTCGGGCGCGATGAAGCCCATCTCGCCCATCTCGCGCATCAGCGCGCGGTCGAGCACGCGCGTGGCGTCGCGCTCCAGGAAGCCGGGCGCCACGCGCCCGGTGGCGAAGCGGCGCGCATGCTCGGCCAGCGTCGCCAGGTCGTCGTCGATGTACGGGTTCATCGCGGTGGTCCTGCTGCGGCTACTTGGCGTACTTGCGGAACTCGGGCTTGCGCCGTTCCTGCAGCGCCGCGACGCCTTCGCGCGACTCTTCGGTGTCGTAGTACAGCTTGAGCGCGTACATGCCCAGGCCCGCGATGCCGGCCTGGTGCGCGGTGTCGGCGTTGAAGCTGCGCTTGGCGATGGCCAGCGCGGTGGGGCTGCGCTCGCAGATTTCCTCGGCCCACTTCTGCACCTCGGCGTCGAGCTGCTCGTGCGGCACCACGGCGTTGGCCAGGCCCATGGCCACGGCCTCGGCGCCGCTGTAGCGGCGGTTCAGGTACCAGATCTCGCGCGCCTTTTTCTCGCCGACCACGCGGGCCAGGAAGGCGGTGCCGTAGCCCGGGTCGACCGAGCCCATCTTCGGGCCCACCTGGCCGAACACGGCTTTCTCGGACGCGATGGTCAGGTCGCAGATGGTGCACAGCACGTTGCCGCCGCCGATGGCAAAGCCCTGCACGCGTGCGATGACGGGCTTGGGCACGTTGCGGATGGCGTCGTGCAGCTCTTCCATCGGCAGGCCGATGGTGCCGCGCCCGTCGTAGTTGCCGTTGTGGGCCGACTGGTCGCCGCCGGTGCAGAAGGCCTTCTCGCCGGCGCCGGCCAGCACGATGGCGCCCACGCCGCGGTCGTAGCCCGCGCGGTTGAGCGCGCGGATGATCTCGTCGCAGGTCTGGCCGCGGAAGGCGTTCATCTTCTCGGGGCGGTTGATGGTGATCCACGCCACGCCGTTGCGCACGTCGTAGAGGATGTCTTCGAAGTCGGGGGATGCCATGGGGGTCTCCTGAAAGGTGTCGGGTGTGTGGGGGGTCAGCCGTTCATCGTCAGGCCGCCCGAGACGCTGAGCACCTGTCCGGTCACGAAGGCCGCGTCGTCGCTGGCGAAGAAAAGAATGGCGCCCGGCAGGTCGTTCGGCTGGCCGATGCGGCCCAGCGGAATGGAGCGCGTGAAGGCCTCCATGAGCTTCTCGGGGTTGCCCGCGCCCTCCTTGTATTCGGCGAACAGCGCGGTGTCGGTGGGGCCGGGGCACACCACGTTCACGGTGATGCCGTGGCGCGCGTGCTCGCGGGCGATGGTCTTGGAGAACGCCACCAGCCCGCCCTTGCAGGCCGCGTACACCGCCTCGCCCGAGGAGCCCACGCGCGCCGCGTCGGAGGCGATGTTGACGATGCGCCCCGCCTTGCGCGCGGCCATGCCGGGCAGCACGGCGTGGTGCATGTGCAGCGCGCCGGTGAGGTTGATGGCGATGAGCTTGTCCCACTGCGCGGGCTCGGTCTTGGTGAAGGGCTTGAACACGTCCCAGCCGGCGTTGTTGACCAGCACGTCGACCGGGCCGAAGCGCTCCACCACGGCGGCCACGGCCGCGTCGACGCCGGGGCGGTCGGTGATGTCGCAACGGAAGGCCTGCGCCTGGCCGCCGTCGGCGCGGATCTGCGCGGCCACCGCTTCGGCGGCCTCGAGGTTCATGTCGAACACCGCCACGCGGGCGCCGTCCTGGGCGAAACGGCGGCTGGTGGCGCCGCCGATGCCGCCACCGCCGCCGGTGACGATCACTGTCTTGTCCTGAAATCGCTGCATCTGGTTCTCCTGGGGTGCGAGGGCTTGCTATATCGTTGGGCCGTTGGGTGCCACTTTTGAGGCATTTACGTAAATATGTTGACGTATTATGAGATGCTGCCATGGCGTCGCGCAAGCCTTTCCGAAAGAAAAAACATGCCAAATACTAGTGAAAACACCGACGCAGCACGCATGGCGCTGGCCAACCGGGTGTTCTTCCGCCTCTATCAATGCGCAAACATGTTGCATAAAACCGGCAGCCGAGCGGTCGAGGCCGAGGGCCTGACGACGCAGCAATGGGCCGTGCTCGGCGCCCTGTCGCGCGACGAGGCCGAGGGGGGAATGAGCGTGGGGGACCTGGCGCGCTACCTGAAGGTCAGCCGCCAGAACCTGTCGGGCCTGGTCAGCCGCATGGAGCGCGACGGGCACGTGACGACCGCGCCCGACAGCCGCGACCGGCGGTCACGGCTGGTCACGATGACCGGGTCGGGGCAACACGTGTGGAAGGTGGAAGCGCAGCCGAAGATCTACGCCTACTACGAGCAGGTGCTGGACGGGTTCTCGGTGAACGACGTCACGCACACCCTGCACTACCTGCTGAAGCTGCTCGACAACATGCAGCGGGTGGACGATGCGCAGGGGGGCGCGGAAGAGCCGGCGGAATGACGCCGGCCCCCGCGGCCTGAATCAGGCCTTGGCCAGGCGCTTGGCCATGCTCCAGCGGTGCACCTCCGACGGGCCGTCATAGATCCGGAAGGCCCGCATGTCGCGAAAGATGCGCGCGGCCACGGTCTCGTCCGACACGCCGCTCGCGCCCAGGATCTGCACCGAGCGGTCGACCACGCGCCACTCGGCCTCCGAGCACAGCACCTTGGCCACGCTCGACTCGTGGCGGCCCTTGCCGCCCTGATCGAGCACCCACGCGCAATGCCAGATGGTCAGGCGCGAGACGTGCAGGTCCATCTCGTTGTCGGCCAGCATGAAGCCCACGCCCTCGTGCTCCACCAGCGCATGGCCGAAGGCCTGGCGGCGGCGGGCGTAGTCGGCGGCGAGCTCGTGCACGCGGCGCGCGGCGCCGAGCCAGCGCATGCAGTGCGTGAGGCGCGCGGGCGCCAGCCGCACCTGCGCGTAGCGAAAGCCCTCGCCGATGGCGCCCAGCACGTCGGTGGCCGGCACGCGCAGGCCGTCGAAGCGCACCACGCCGTGGCCGCCGGTGAAGCAGCTGTCGAGCGCGTCGATCTGCCGCTCGATCACGATCTCGGGCTGGTCCATGTCGGCCAGGAACATGGTCGACGACCCGTCTTCCATGCGCGCCATGATGATCGCGAAGCCCGCGCCGGTGGCGCCGGTGATGAACCACTTGCGCCCGGTGATCACGTAGTGGTCGCCGTCGCGCACGGCCACGGTCTGCATCATCGACGGGTCGGAGCCGGCGCCGGGCGGCGGTTCGGTCATGCAGAAGCACGAGCGCACGTGGCCGTCGATGAGCGGCTGCAGCCAGCGCGCCTTCTGCGCCGGCGTGGCCACCACCTCCATCAGGTGCACGTTGCCCTCGTCGGGCGCGTGGATGTTGAGGGCCACCGGGCCGAGCGGCGAGTAGCCCGCCTCCTCGAAGACGATGGCCTTGTCGACGTGCGACAGGCCCAGCCCGCCATGTTCCTTCGACGCGTGCGGCGTGAGCAGGCCGGCGCGGCGTGCGCGCGCCACCAGCTCGTCGCGCAGCGCCTCGGCGGGGCCGTGCGAATCCTGCCGGGGGTCGGATTCGAGCGGAATCACCTGCTCGGCGATGAAGCGACGCGTTCGTTCCTGCAGGTCGAGCTGGGCCGGGGTGAGGCTGAAGTCCATGGTGGGACGCTCCTTCTTTCTCTCAGTGGATTCAAGGACGGATTGAAGACAATGCGGCGCATGGTGCCGACGCGGGCGCGGGTTTCGAGTCGTGAGCGGGACAAGCCCGCCGGATTCGTCCGTTCCGACGATGCCGCGGCCCGGCCTGCGCCCAACACTGACACGCCATGAACACACCTGCAACCGACAACGACGACACCATCCTCCTGCTCACCCGTCCGCAGGACGGCTGCGCCTGCCTCACGCTGAACCGCCCGCAGGCCATGAACGCCCTGTCGCTCGCGCTGCGGCGCGCGCTGGTGCGCACGCTCGACACGCTCGCGCAGGACGACAGCGTGCGCGTGCTGATCCTCACCGGCGCGGGCCGCGCCTTCTGCGCCGGCCTCGATCTGCGCGAGATCGACCCCGGCGCCATCACCGGCGACGCCGGCACCGACGTGGCCACCGCGCTCGCGAACTTTCCGCGCCCGGTGATCGGCGCCGTCAACGGCGCGGCCATCACCGGTGGCCTCGAGGTGGCGCTGGCCTGCGACCTGCTGATCGCGTCGAGCGAGGCGCGCTTCGCCGACACCCACGCGCGCATCGGCGTGATCCCGGGCTGGGGGCTGTCGCAGCGGCTGTCGCGGCTCATCGGCATTGCGCGTGCGAAGGAGATGGCCTTCAGCGGCAACTTCGTCGGCGCCGAACAGGCCGAGCGCTGGGGGCTGGTCAACCGCGTGACGACGCCCGAGCAGCTGATGCCCGAGGCGCTGGCGTTGGCCGCCGACATCGCGAGCGCGCTGCCCGAGATGCTGCCGGTCTACAAGCGCCTGATCGACGACGGCCATGCGCGCAGCTTCGCCGAAGGCATGGCGCTGGAGCAGGCCGCCACGCGCGACTGGGCCGCGTCGCTCACGCCCGAGGTGCTGCGCGCGCGGCGCGAGGCGGTGCAGGCGCGCGGGCGGGCGCAGAAGGGCTGACGACGGCCCTTCGCCCCGGCCTCAGCGCGGCGCCATGCGGATCGCGCCGTCCAGCCGCACGCTCTCGCCGTTGAAGTAGCCGTTGGTGATCATCAGCTCGGCCAGCGTCGCGTACTCGGCCGGGTTGCCCAGGCGCTTGGGGAAAGGCACCGAGGCGGCCAGTGCGGCCTTCACGTTGTCGGGTGCGCCCTGCAGCAGCGGCGTGTTGAAGATGCCCGGCAGGATGGTGTTCACGCGGATGCCCTCGCCCATGAGGTCGCGCGCGATGGGCAGCGTCATGCCGACCACGCCGGCCTTCGAGGCGGTGTAGGCGGCCTGGCCCATCTGGCCGTCCTGCGCCGCGACCGAGGCGGTGTTGACGATGGCGCCGCGCTCGCCGTCTTCCAGCGCATCGAGCGTGAGCATGCCGGCCGCCGACTTGGCGATGCAGCGGAAGGTGCCCACGAGGTTGATCTGGATGATGCGGTCGAAGTTGGCGAGCGGAAAGTGCTTGATCTCGCCCGAGGCCTTGTCGCGGCTCGCGGTCTTCACCGCGTTGCCGGTGCCGGCGCAGTTGACCAGCACGCGCTCCTGGCCGTGCGCGGCGCGGGCCTTGGCGAAGGCCGCGTCGACCTGCTCTTCCGACGTGACATCGACCTTGCAGAACACGCCGCCCAGCTCCTTGGCCAGGGCCTCGCCCTGCTCCACGTTGAGGTCGAACAGCGCGACCTTCACGCCGTGGCTGGCCAGGCGGCGCGCGGTGGCGGCCCCGAGGCCCGAGGCGCCGCCCGTGACGACGGCGGCAATGCTGGAATCGAGTTGCATCTCTTGTTGTCCTTGGATAGAGAGAGAAAGGAAGAAAGAAAACCGAAAACGCCTGCCGTTCAGACCGGGTAGTAGCGCAACTTGCGCGCCGCCATCTCGCGCATGCGCGCCGTGGGAACATACGGCGCGCCGAGCGCCGCATGTTTGTCGCACAGCGCAACCACGCGGTCCAGCCCCAGCCAGTCGGCGTACTTGAGCGCGCCGCCTGCATAGGCCGGAAAGCCCACGCCGAGCAGCAGCGCCATGTCGAGCTCGGCCGGCGTGGCGACCACGCCATCTTCGAGCGCGTGCGCGGCCTCGACCACCATCGGCAGCATCATGCGTTCGACGATCTCCGCGTCCGCGAAGTCGCGCCGCCCTTGCGGCTGCAGTGTGGCGACCAGCGCATGCGCCTCGGGCGCGGCCGACTTGCGCGGGCGGCCCGTGGGGTCGTTCTCGTAGCGGTAGAAGCCCGCGCCGTTCTTCTGGCCGTAGCGCTTGTTCGCCACCATGAGCTTCACGGCGTTGCGTTCCAGGGCCGGCATGCGCTGCGGGTAGCCCGCGGCGATCACGTCGCCCACGTGCGCGCCCACGTCCATGCCCACCACGTCCTGCAGGTAGGCCGGGCCCATGGGCCAGCCGAAGGCTTCCATCGCGCGGTCGACCGCCTCGAAGTCGGCGCCATCGGCCACCAGCTGCACGAAGGCGTTGATGTACGGCGTGAGGATGCGGTTGACCAGGAAGCCCGGGCAGTCCTTCACCACGATGGGCGTCTTGCCCATGGCCACGGCATAGCCCACGGCGGTGGACACGGCGGCGTCGCTGGTCTTCGCGCCCTGGATCACTTCCACCAGCTGCATCACCGGCACGGGGTTGAAGAAGTGCATGCCGACAAAATCTTCAGGTCGCGCAAGCGGCTGGGCGATGTCGTCGATGCGCAGGCTCGAGGTGTTCGAGGCGATCACGGTGCCGGGCTTGACGCTGCCTTCCAGCGCGGCCAGCACCTTGCGCTTGACCTCGAGGTTCTCGACCACGGCCTCGACCACGCAGTCCACCGTGTCGAAGCCGGTCTCGTCGAGCTGCGGCACGATCGACGCTTGAATGGCATCGGCCTTGGCCTGCGCGAGCCGTCCGTTCTTCACCTGCTTGGCGAGCTGCTTGCCGGCCTCGGCCATGCCCAGGTCGAGCTGCGGCTGCGCGATGTCCTTCATGCGCACCGGCGTGCCGCGCAGCGCGCTGGTGTAGGCGATGCCGCCACCCATGATGCCGGCGCCGAGCACGGCCGCCTGCTTCACCGGACGGCCTTCGCGCGCATGGCGCTTGTAGAGCTTCTTGAGCGCCTGGTCGTTGAGAAAGGCCTGCACCAGCGAGGCGGCGGCCTGCGTCTTGGCGACGCGGCCGAAAGCGGCCGACTCGAGGTCGAGCGCGCCCGCGCGGTCGCGGCCTGCGGCCTCGGCCATCATTTCGAGCGCGATGATTGCTGCGGGCTGGTGCTTGCCGCTGCGCGCCACCACCTGCGTGCGCGCGGTCTCGACCAGCGCGCCCGCCTCTTGCTTCGACAGCGCCAGCGGCGCGCGCTTGCGTTGCTGCGCCGCTCGCCAGTCGATCTCGCCGCGCACCGCACGTTGCAGCAGCGCGAGCGCACGGTCGCGCAAAGCATCGGGCGTCGCGACCTCGTCGGTCACGCCCGCGGCCAGCGCGGCCGGCGCCTTGGCCGGCTTGCCGCTCGCCACCCAGTCGATGGCCGTGGCCAGGCCCGCCAGGCGCGACAACCGCACCGTGCCGCCGAAGCCGGGGAACAGGCCCAGCTTCACTTCGGGCACGCCGACCTGGGCCGTGTCGGCCATCACGCGCAGCGGCGCAAGCATCGCCAGCTCCAGCCCGCCGCCGAGCGCGAAGCCGTTGATGGCGACCACGCTAGGCACGGCCAGGTCCTCGAAGGCGTTGAACAGCTCGTTGCTGGCGCGCACGCCGCGCGCAATGTCGGCCTCGGCCTGCTGGAAGGTGGCGCCGAACTCGGTGATGTCGGCACCGACGATGAACACGTCTTTCGCGCTCGTCACGAGCACGCCGCGCACGGCGGGCGAGGCCGCGATGCGCTCGGTGGCCTGGCGGAACTCGTCGACGGTGCGCGCGTCGAGCTTGTTGATGGCCTCGCCGCGCCGGTCGAAGCGCAGCTCCACCAGCCCGTCCTGCAACGGCAGGACTTCGATACTTTCGCCTTGGAACAAAGGGGGTCTCCTCGCGGCCGGCGACGCGCCAGCCTGTGGGAAAAAGTTTAGGGACGCGCCCTGCGCGCAGGCATCGTCCGAAGCGACGATTACAGGCGGCCGCGCGCCTGCAGGTAGTCGCGGACCGCCTCGGCGGTGGGGTCGCCGACCACGGCGAATTCGTCGGTGAAGAAGATCGGCGAGGCGGCCAGGTCGATGAAGCGGCGCTCGTCCGCGAGCAGCTCGGCGCTCGCGCGGCGGGCGTCCTCGCGCCTTGCACCGGTGCGCGCTTCGAGGCTGTCCCACCACAGCTCGGCCACACCGTCGAAGGGCGCGGGGCTGCCGCGCGGCACGGCCAGCGGCTGCACCAGCGCGTCGTCGAGCGTGTGCGACTGCAC
Source organism: Variovorax sp. KBS0712 (assembly GCF_006323185.2). Lineage (NCBI taxonomy): Bacteria > Pseudomonadati > Pseudomonadota > Betaproteobacteria > Burkholderiales > Comamonadaceae > Variovorax > Variovorax sp. KBS0712. The sequence goes on from NZ_VCCD02000002.1 coordinate 893,687, forward strand.
GTAGCGACGCAGGCCCAGCACCTCGGCGCGCTCGGCGACGAGCGGCGCGTGCACATGGCGCCAGTGGTGCTGGAACTGCGCGCGGTCCAGGTGCGGCAAGCGCCGCAGGCAGAAGACGAGCTTGATCATCGGCGCACCCGGATCAGCCCTTCCTGCGCGACCGAAGCCACGAGCCGGCCGGCGCGATCGAACAGCGCGCCACGGCAGAAGCCCCGCGCATGCTCGGCCGAGGGCGAGTCGGCGTCGTACAGCAGCCAGTCGTCGCAGCGGAAATCGCGGTGGAACCACATCGCGTGGTCCAGGCTCACGCCCTGCACGCCAGGTTGCTGAAACGCCAGGCCGTGCGGCTGCATCGCGACGCCCATGAAGCTGTAGTCGGAGGCATAGGCCAGCATGGCCTGGTGCAGCAGCGGGTCGTCGGGCAGCGCGTCGGCGGTGCGCAGCCAGAGCTGGCTCTGCGGCGGGCGTGGGCCGGCCGTGACCGGGTCGCGCGGATCGACGTAGCGGAACTCGATCGGTCCTTCGACGCGCACGCGCGGGCCGGCGCGCGGCGTGAGGTCTTCGGGCGGTGGCGCCTCGGGCATTGCGCACTGGTGCGACACACCCGCCTCGCGCCGGTGGAACGAGGCCGACATGTGGAAGATCGGCTCGCCATGCTGGATGGCGACCACGCGCCGCGTGGTGAAGCTCGCGCCGTCGCGGATGCGGTCCACGTCGTAGACGATGGGCGCGGCCTTGTCGCCCGCGCGCAGGAAGTAGCCGTGCAGCGAATGCGCCGCATGCCCGTCGACCGTGCGGGCCGCCGCCATCAGCGCCTGCCCGAGCACCTGGCCGCCGAAGACGGCAGGCGCGCCGATGTCGGTGCTGGTGCCGCGAAACAGGTTCTTCTCGAGCTGCTCGAGTTGCAGCTGCGCGACCAGCGACTGCAGCGCTTGCGCGCGGCCTGGGCTCACGCGGCCTGCTCCACGGAATAGAAGGGCGTGTTCGATTGCGCGCGCTGACGCAGTGCGGCCGTGGGCTTGAAGCGCTCGCCGTGGCGCTGTGCGAGTGCATCGCAGCGCGCGACGAAAGCGGCGAGGCCGACGGTCTCGATGTACGAGAGCGTGCCGCCGGTCCAGTCCGGGTAGCCCAGCGCGAGCACGGCACCGAGGTCAGCCTCGACCGGCTGCTTCAGCACGCCTTCTTCGAGGCAGCGCGCCGCTTCGAGCGCGAGCAGCGACAGCAGGCGTTCGCCGACGGCGCGTGCGTCGGGCTGCGCTGCGGCGGTTTGTCCTGGCGTTGCATCGGCAGCCAGCGGACTCTCGCCCAACCCGGCCTGCTGCGCAGCGTTCGCGATGAGCGCAGGCGACACGCCTTCACTCAACAGCGCCGCACCTTCACTGCGGTACAGCTGCCGCAGCCGTTCGACATACGCAGCATTGACCGCACCCAAGTCGCCCTTGCGCCGCAGCGCCGCGCCCCGGTTCACGAACAGCGTGCGCATCAGGTTGCGCGCCACCGGGCCGGCCAGCAAGGGACCGAAGCACTGCGCCTCGACCGCCAGGCCCGCGTCCATCGGCAGCTGCGTGCCTTCGTACACGGCCGACAGGATGGCCAGCGGCGCCGGCAGCTGGTCGTGCGTGTCGCGCCGCACCTGCGCCAGCGTGGCGCCGAAGCTGGCGCCCGCGTGCGGTGCGAGTGCACCCGCGCCGCCCGGCACCTGGAAACCCTTCACGTCCCACGGCTGCTGGCCGGCGTCGGGGTGGTCGAGCACCCAGCGACGGGCCACGGCCACGAGCTGGTCGGCCGGCGCGAGCGCATCGACCATGCCCAGCGCCAGCGCCTCGGCCGGCGCCACGTGCCGGCCCGACAGCAGCAGCGGCAGCGCGCGCGCAATGCCGATGAGGCGCGGCAGCCGTTGCGTGCCGCCGCCCACGGGCAGCAGGCCGACCGTGACTTCGGGCAGGCCGACCACCGCGCGCGCTTCGTCGAGCAGCACGCGGTGGTGGCAGGCCAGCGCGAGCTCGAAGCCGCCGCCCAGCGCCACGCCGTTGATGGCCGCCGCCACGGGCTTGCCGCAGCGCTCCAGCTCGCGCAGCGCGCGCCCGCCGGGCGCGATCGCCTCGATGGCCTCGGCCGCACCGCCGCCCGTGGCATGAAAGCCCACGAGGTCCTTCAGGTCGGCCCCGGCCATGAAGCCGCTGGCCTTGCCCGAGGTGATGACCGCGCCGCGCACGTCGGCGCGCTGCGCGACCTGCGCCACGGCCTCGCGTAGTTCGGCCGTGAAGCCGGGCGTGAACACGTTCATGGGCCGCTCGGGCACGTCGAGGGTGAGGAGCGCGACGCCGTCGGCATCGACCTCGAATCGGATGTGGGAAGGCATAGGAAAAAAGGAAAGAGAAGACGTGCGGCTCAGACGCGCTCGATCACCAGCGCGGTCGACTGCCCCGCCGCGGCGCACAGCGTGACCAAGCCCAGGTGGGCGTCGCGCCGCTCCAGCTCGTCGAGCAGCGTGCCCGTGAGGATCGCGCCGGTCGCACCCAGCGGGTGGCCCAGCGCGATGGCGCCGCCGTTCACGTTGATGCGCGCGGGGTCGATGTCGAAATGGCGCCCATAGCGCATCGGCACCACCGAGAAGGCTTCGTTCACTTCGAACAGGTCGATGTCGCCGATGCGCAGGCCGCAGCGCGCCAGCAGGCGCTCGGTGGCGGGCATCGGGCCGCCCAGGCTCAGCAGCGGCTCGTCGGCGCACGAGGCGCTGCCGACGATGCGCGCACGCGGCTTCAATCCGTTGCGCGTGCCGTAGGCGCGGTTGCCCAGCAGCACCGCGCAGGCGCCGTCGACGATGCCGCTCGAATTGCCGCCCGTGTGGATCGGCGCGATGTGCGACAGCTGCGGATAGCGCTGCAGCAGGATGGCTTCGTAGCCCTGCGCGGCCACGCCAGCGAAGGCGGGCTTGAGCTTGGCGAGGTCGGCCATCGTGGTGCCGGGGCGGTTGGCCTCGTCTTTCGCGAGCACGGTGCGCCCGAGCCGGTCGCGCACGGGCACGAGCGAGCGGTCGAAGCGGCCCTCGGCCTGCGCCACGGCGGCGCGGCGCTGGCTTTCCACGGCGTAGGCATCGACCGCCTCGCGGTCCACGCCGTCGAGCATGGCCATGAGGTCGGCCGCCACGCCGTTGGGGATGTAGGGGTAGCGCTGGCCCACGGCGGGGTCGGTGTAGACCGCGCCGCCGTCGCTGCCGATGGTCACGCGCGACATCGACTCCACGCCGCCGCCGATCACCGCATCGGCCTGGCCCGAGGCCACGAGGCCGAAGCCCATCTTCAGCGTGTCGAGCGCCGAGGTGCAGAAGCGGTTGAGCTGGAAGCCCACCACGCTGTCGCCGTAGCCCGCCGACAGCAGCGCGACGCGCGCGATGTCGGCGCCCTGCTCGCCCACGGGCATCACCACGCCCAGGCCCACGTCCTCGATCTGCGTGGGGTCCAGCGCATGGCGTTCGCGCAGCGCCTGCAGCACCTGCGTGGCCAGCTGCACCGGCGTGATGGGGTGCAGCGCACCGTCGGCGCGGCCCTTGCCGCGCGGCGTGCGCACGTGGTCGTAGATGAAAACGTCGTGGGTCATGGGCAGGGCGCCGCCCGGGTGCGCAAGGCCACCGGATGCAGGGGAATTCAGTTTGTCTGCGGCCAGTTTAGGAAGCAGAATCGGTTGCCGGAATCGTCGGAAGCGACGGAATTTCCAGGCACTCACTCCCCCTTCGCGATGCCTGCTCCAGCCCCCGTTCCCCCTTCCTCGCTCCGGATTCTCGAGACCAAGCTGAACCCGCCGGCCTTCGTGGCCACGCAGGTGCCGCGCACCGCCATCAGCGAAGAGATCGCCGCCGCCACCGTCAAGCTCGTGCTGGTGCGCGCGCCCGCCGGCTTCGGCAAGACCACCGCCATGGCGCAGATCCGCGAGCGCATGGACGCGCAGGGCATCGCCACCGCCTGGCTCACGCTCGACCGCGCCGACAACGACGTGTCGCGCTTTCTCAACTGCCTGGCCGAGGCCGTGCAGCGCATCGGCGTGGACGAGCCCGCAAGCCACGCGCCCTTCGACGCCGTGGCCGCGCTGGCCGCGCACGACTCGCCCTTCACGCTCTTTCTCGATGACTTCGAGGTGGTGCAGGAGCCCGCCGTGCTCGGCCTCGTGCGCGAGCTGGTCGAGCACCTGCCGCGGCGCGGGCAGATCGTGATCGGCTCGCGCAGCCTGCCCGACCTGGGGCTGGGCCGGCTGCGCGCGCGCGGCCAGCTCATCGAGATCGACACCGACCGCCTGCGCTTCTCGCTGGAAGAAACCAGCGCCTTCATCGGCCTGCGCCAGGCGCATGCGCCGCACGCCGCCGCGCAGCCGCCGCAGGCGTTGCCGGCCGACCTGCTCTCGCAGCTGCACCGCAAGACCGAAGGCTGGGTGGCGGCCATCTGGCTGGCGTCGATGGCGCTGGAGCGGCACGGCATCGAGACCGGCTTCATCGAGCGCTTCTCGGGCTCCGACCGCGCCGTGGCCGATTACCTGGCCGAGGACGTGCTCGCGCACCAGCCGCCCGAGATCCACGACTTTCTGCTGCGCACCAGCATCCTGCGCCAGCTCGACGCCTCGGTGTGCCAGGCGCTCAACCCGCGCGGCGACAGCGCCGTCATCCTCGAGCAGCTGGCCGCCGCCAACCTGTTCCTCACGCCCGTGAGCGGCGACGCCGGCGGCGAGGTGCGCGCGTGGCGCTACCACAGCCTCTTCGCCGATTTTTTGCGTGCGCAGTTGGCGCGCGAGCGGCCCGGCGAGCTCGCGCGGCTGCACCTGGCGGCCTCGGGCTGGTACGAGTCGCACGGCCGGCCCGTGCCCGCCATCGACCATGCCATCGAGGGCGGCGACCATCCGCACGCGCTCACGCTGCTCGACAGCTACGCCGAGCAGTTCCTCGAACAGGGCCGCATGCGCATGCTGGCGCGCTGGTTCTCGGCCATCCCTGAACATCAGCTGCGCGAGCATCCGTTCCTGCAGCTCATCGCGCTGTGGGCCACCTGCTTCACGCACGGCCCGTGGGACGCCATGCGGCTGCTCGAACAGTCGGGCTGCCTCGACAGCCCCATTCCCGAGGTGCGCGCCAACGCCCACACGCTCATTCCGCTGCTGCTGGCCATGGAAGACCAGCACGATGCCGCGTATGAGGCCGGCCGCGAAAGCCTCGCGCGCCTGCCCACCGGCCTGGCCTTTGCCGAGGGCGTGCTGCTCAACGCGATGGCCCACATCCTCGCGGTGCGCGGCGACCAGCGCGAGGCGCAGCGCCTGCTCGAGGCCGCCCGGCGCGAGCAGGGCAACAGCACCTTCAACCGCATGTACACCGAGTCGCTGGCGGGCCTGTTCGACCTCACCGAAGGCCGGCTGCGCCAGGCCACCGCGCGGCTGCGCATGGCGGTCGACTCCACGCATGCCGTGTCGTACAACCACAGCCACGGCAACGCCTGGGCCGGTGTGCTGTACGCGGGCGCCGTGTACGAGACCAACCAGCTGGTGCAGGCCGAGCACCTGCTGAACGTGTACCTGCCGCTGGCGCGCGACGTGGGCCTGCCCGACCACATGATCCTGAGCCACGTCATGCGCTCGCGCATCGCCTTCCACGCAGGCGACATCGACGCCGCGTTCCAGGCGCTCACCGAACTCGAGTACCTCGGCCACCACCGCCAGCTGCCGCGCGTGGTCGCGGGCGCCAAGCTGGAGCGTGCCCACATGCTGCTGCTGCAGGGCAACGGCCCCGCCTCGCGCGACGAGCTGCAGCGCGCCGACGACCCCGAGCTGTGGGAGCGCGAGCGCCGCCAGCGCCTGCCCGCGCACGACCTCGACTACCTCGCGCTCGCACGGGCGCGCTGGGACATCGCCTTCGGCGACGCGCGCGCGGCGCTCACCGTGCTCGACGCCGAGCTGCACGCCGCCGTGGCCGCCAACCGCAACCGCCGAGCGCTCAAGCTGCGCGTGCTGCGCGCACTGGCACTGCAGCGCGCGGGCGACCTCGCCACCGCCATCGAAGAGATCGGCGCCGTGCTGCAGGCCGCGAGCCAGGAAGGCTTCGTGCGGCTGATCCTCGACGAAGGCCCGGCCGTGGGCACGCTGGTGCACCGCTATGCCGCCGCCATGCAGCAAGAAGCGGGTGCCGTGGCGCCCGTGCTGCGCAGCGACCCGATCCTGGCCGACTACCTGCAGCGGCTGCTGCAGGTGCTGGGCCCGCCGCCCTCGCCGATCGACGCCGAGGCGCCCTCGGGCGACGCCACCAAGGAGCCGCTCACGCGCAAGGAGATCCGCGTGCTGCAGCTCCTGGCCGAGGGCTACTCGAACAACGCGATGGGCGAGAAGCTGTTCGTGTCGGAGAGCACGGTGCGCACGCACCTGCGCAACATCCACATGAAGCTGGGCGCGAAGCGGCGCACGGAGGCGGTGGCGATTGCGCGCAAGCTGGGGGTGATCCGCTAAGAGAAACCGCGCAGAGCGCAATGAGTGCTCGTTCATTTGCCCATGAAAACTAAAGCTCCAAGCAAAGGAAAAGCTAAAGTTGCTCCATGCAAGCAAATGATCCAGAGCCGACGGCAAAACCGAGACTCAACCGGCCGAGCCTTCCAACGCTTCTAAGCATTGCTGCTGCGGCCGCAGCGTTCGGAACGGTAACGCTCCACTTCTTGGGCGACGTTGCCCATCGCTCGTATCTGAGTGCTTGGGGAATCGACGCTGGCCTGTTCCCCAAGGCAGCCGACTGGCTGATCATCAATGGCTACTATGTGCTCTTCGAGCGCTTCTTCGCCTTCCTGCTAGCAGCAGCAAGCAATCTCTTGATATTTTTCGGAATTGCGGTCGGTGCGGGCCTCTATGTATTCGTTCTCTTGACACCCTTCGGAACACCGAGCGCATCCAAATGGCAATGGTTCGAAAATCGCCCCCCTTGGCTCAAACGGCTCGTGCGGCAAACATCGCTAACTGCACTCGTCATCGGCGTTCTTCCTCTTGTGCTCGTAGTCGTTACCGCGTTTATGGCGATACCTGCGATTGTTGGCGAGACAGCGGGGCGCGCCATCGCCGAACGCGAAGAAATCGAGTACCGGAAAAATGGCTGCGTCACGGCCAGGTACTCCTGCGTTGAAGTATTGAAGGACGGCACAGCTATCGCAAAGGGCTTCATCATGGAGAGTTCGGTCTCACATCTGGCGATCTTCGACACCGACTTGAGACGCACGCGCTTGCTCTCCAGAGAAGGCACCCAGGTCTTGACCCGCCGAACGCTCAAGCCGCAGGACTAGCTGGGCGGGAACCGCCCTTCCTTCGCCATCAAGCCGCCAGCCGCTGGCGCTTGTCCTGCGCGTCGCGCCCCGCGATGTGCTCGCGCGCGCGCTTCCAGTCTTCGTCCTGCCATTGCGACATGCGCGAGAAATTCCCGCCCGTGGCCTGGAACTGCGCGCCGTCGATGGCGATGGTCTGGCCGTTGACGTACTCCGAGCCCGGGCCGAGCAGGTAGGCCGCGAGGTTGGCCAGCTCGGGCATGCGGCCGTTGCGCTCCATCGGGTTGCGCTCGGCCTTGTGCTCGCCGCCGCCGGGGTTCAGGCGCGCGCTCATGCCCTCGGTGGGGAACAGGCCCGGCGCGATGGCGTTGAAGCGGATGCCGCGCCCGGCCCACTCGACCGCGAGCGATTGCGTCATGGCGTGCAGGCCGGCCTTCGACATGGCCGAGGGCACGGTGAAGGGCGAGCCGTTCCATACCCAGGTGGTGAGGATCGACAGCACCGACGCGGCCTTGCCTTCGACGAGCCAGCGCTTGCCGCATTCGAGCGTCATGCAGAAGCTGCCGCGAAAGACGATGCTCGAGATGGCGTCGAAGGCGCGCGGCGACAGGTCTTCGGTGCGGCTCACGAAGTTGCCCGCGGCGTTGTTGACGAGGCCGTCGAGCGCGCCGCCGTCGGCCCAGATTTCATCGAGCATCTCGGTGATCTGCGTGTCGTGGCGGATGTCGCAGGTCTTGGGTGTCACGCGCCCGCCGTGCAGGTGCATCAGCTCGGCGGCGGTTTCTTCGAGCACGGGCGCGCGGCGCCCGCAGATGTAGACGTGGGCGCCGAGCAGCAGCAGCGCCTCGCTCATCACACGGCCCAGGCCGCTGCCGCCGCCGGTCACGAGGTAGCGGCGGCCGGCCAGCAGGCCGGGCTTGAACATCAGGTCGTCGAGGGTCATGGAAATCCTTGTGTGCGGTCCGTTGAAGTTCGGGAATGAAGCTCAGCGCCCCGTGTAGACGGGCGCGCGCTTCTCGAGGAAGGCGCTCATGCCTTCGCGGAAATCGCGGGTCTGGGTGCACAGCACCTGGTTGCGGTCTTCCATGGCGATGACCGCCTCCATGCTGCCGGCGTCCACGGCAATGCCGAGCGCCTCCTTGGTCAGGCGCAGCGCCACGGGCGTGGCGTTGAGCATGTCGTCGGCCAGCGCCTGCGCCTCGGCCTGCAATGCGGGCAGCGCATCGACGCGGCTCACGAGGCCCAGTGCGTAGGCGCGCTGCGCGTCCATGAAGCGGCCGGTGAGCATGTACTCGGCCGCCACCGAGCTGCCGACCATGCGCGGCAGGAAGTAGCTCACGCCCACGTCGCAGGCCGACAGGCCGATGCGGATGAAGGCGGCGTTCATGCGCGCGTCGGGCGTGGCCAGGCGCACGTCGGAGGCCAGCGCGAGCGCGAAGCCGCCGCCGCTGGCCGCGCCCTGCACCACGCTGACGATGGGCTGCGGGCAGCGCCGCATGGCCAGCATGATGTCGCGGATGCCCTTCTGCTGTTCGAGCATGTCGGCCACGCCGAGGTCTTCGCCGCCCACCTGTTCCTTCAGGTCGAGCCCGGCGCAGAAGGCGCGGCCCGCGCCTTGCAGCACGACCACGCGCTCAGGGCTGCGCGCGCTCAGGCCCTCGAAGTAGTCGCGCAGCGCGCGCACCAGCACCGGGTCGAGCGCGTTCAGGCGCTCGGGGCGGTTCAGCGTGAGCCAGGCGACCTCGCCGCGCCGCTCGACCTGCAGCACCTCGTTCATCGCCGTCACAGCGCGCGCGAGATCACTTCTTTCATGATCTCGTTGGTGCCGCCGTAGATGCGCTGCACGCGCCCGTCGGCGTACATGCGCGCGACCATGTACTCGGTCATGAAGCCGTAGCCGCCAAAGAGCTGCAGGCATTCGTCGACCACGCGGCCCTGCGTCTCGGAACCCCAGAGCTTGGCCATGGAGGCGGTGGCGGTGTCGAGCTTGCCGGCCACGAGGTCTTCCACGCAGCGGTCGATGAAGGCGCGGCCGACCTTGATCTGCGTAGCGATCTCGGCCAGCTTGAACTTGGTGTTCTGGAAGTCGGCGATCGGCTTGCCGAAGGCTTTGCGGTCGCGCACGTAGTCGAGCGTGGCCTGGTAGGCGCCTTCCATGGTGGCCAGCGCGTTCACGCCGATGATGGTGCGCTCGTACGGCAGGTCGCTCATGAGCTGGAAGAAGCCCTGCCCTTCCTGGCCGCCGAGCAGCGCGTCGGCCGGCACGTGCACGTCGTCGAAGAAGAGCTCGGAGGTGTCCTGCGCCTTCATGCCGATCTTGTCGAGCACGCGGCCCACGCGGTAGCCCTCGCAACCCTCGGTCTCGACGATGAGGATGGAGGTGCCCTTGGCGCCCTGCGTCGGGTCTGTCTTGGCCACGACCAGCACCACGCCCGCAAGAAAGCCGTTGGTGATGAAGGTCTTGGAGCCGCGGATGCGGTAGCTGCCGTCGGGCTGCTTCTCGGCGCGCGTGCGCACGCCCTGCAGGTCGGAGCCGGCGCCGGGCTCGGTCATGGCGATGGCGCCGACCAGCTCGCCGCGCGCCATGCGCGGCAGGTAGCGTTGCTTCTGTTCCTCGGTGCCGTGGTTCAGGAAGTAGTGCGCCACGATGGTGTGCACCGAGCTGGCCATGCCGGTCAGCGCGCGGCGCGCCTTCTCTTCGTAGAACACGGCCTCGTGGCGGAAGTCGCCGCCCGCGCCGCCGTAGGCCTCGGGAATGTCGGAACACAGCAGGCCGAGCGCGCCGGCCTTGCGCCACACCTCGTGGCCGACGTGGCCGCGCTTGCGCGCCTCTTCGTCGTGCGGCACGACTTCGGTCTCGACGAAACGCACGACGTTGTCGCGGTACAGCTCCAGTTCTTCGTCGCTCCACGAGCGGCGGAAATCGATGGGCATGGGGTGTCCTTCAGTGTCTTGGAATGAGGGGAATGGGGTCAGCCGACGCGGCGCTCTTTGCCGGCCCAGAAGGGTTCTCGCAGCTGGAACTTCTGCAGCTTGCCGGCAGCCGAGAGCGGCAGCGCATCGCGGAACTCCACGCTGCGCGGGCACTTGTAGTTGGCGATCTGTTCGCGGCAATGCGCGATGACGTCGTCGGCCGTGAGCGGCACGCCCTCGCGCAGCACGATCACCGCATGCACGCGCTCGCCCCACTTGTCGTCGGGCACGCCGATGACGGCGGACATCAGCACCTGCGGCATCTGGGCGATGGCATTCTCGACCTCGGCCGAGTACACGTTCTCGCCGCCGCTCACGATCATGTCCTTCATGCGGTCGACCACGAACAGCAGGCCGTGTTCGTCCATGTAGCCGCCGTCGCCGGTGTGCATCCAGCCGCCGCGCAGCGCGGCCTCGGTCTCGGCGGGCTTGTTCCAGTAGCCCTTCATGACCATCGGGCCGCGCGCGACGATCTCGCCGACCTGGCCGGGAGGCAGCTCGTTGTCCTCGCCGTCGACGATGCGGATCTCGGCCACGGGCACCGGCGTGCCGGCCGCGCGCAGCAGGCGGTTGCGGTCGGGCCCGGGCAGGTGGAAGTGCGGCATCAACACGGCCACGGTGGGCGACAGCTCGGTCATGCCGTAGGCCTGCGAGAAGCTCGTGACCGGCAGCGCGGCCATGGCCTGTTCGAGCAGCGCCACGTCGATGGGCGCGGCGCCGTACAGCAGCATCTGCAGGCTCGACAGGTCGAACTCGGCAAAGCGCGGGTGCTCGATCACGCGCTTGATCATGGTGGGCACCAGGAACATCTCGGTGGCGCGCGCGGCCTGGATGGCCTGCAGGATCGCCACCTCGTCGAACATCGGCACCACGTGCTGCGGCACCAGCCGCAGGATGCTCTGCAACGAGAGCCCGCAGCCGGCCACGTGGAACATGGGCACGGCGATGACCACGGCGGCGTTGCGCGTCTCGCGCGGCACCGCGGCCACCGAGCTCAGCGCGTTGATGTAGAGGCTGCCATGCGTGAGCATCACGCCCTTGGGCCGGCCGGTGGTGCCGCCGGTGTACATGATGGCGGCCAGCTCGTCAGCGCTGTGCGGCGCGTCGTCGATGGGCTGTGCGTCGGCCAGCAGCGCCTCGTAGCCGACCATGCCTTCAGGCACGGGACCGTCGCCGCAGTACACCACGGTGCGCAGCGAGGTCGAGAGCTTGCGCAGCTCGTCGGCCATGGGCGCGAACAGGTCGTCGACCAGCAGGATGCGCGTGTCGCAGTCGTCCAGCGAGTAGGCGACCTCCTTCGGGTTCCAGCGGATGTTCACCGGGTTGATGACGCCGCCGCCCCACCAGGTGCCGAAGAAGAACTCGACGAAGCGGTGCGAGTTCAGGCTCATCATGCCGACGCGGTCGCCGCGCGCCATGCCGAGCTGCTGCAGCACGGCGCCCAGGCGCGCCACGCGGTCGGTGAGGGTCGCGAAGTCCAGGCGGTGGTTGCCGCAGACCACGGCGGTCTCGCGGGCCTTCTCGCGGCGGCCCTTGTGCAGGGGCTGGGTGAGGAACATGGTGTCGTCTCCTTGGTGGTTTTTTTCGTCAGGCAACCCGGCGTGCGTGGCCGGCCCAGTGCGGCTCGCGCAGGCGGTACTTCATGACCTTGCCGGCGCCCGAGATCGGCAGCGCGTCGACGAACGCGACACTGCGCGGGCACTTGTAGCCGGCGATCAAATCACGGCAGTGGGCGATGAGCGCCTCGGCATCGGCCTCGACATCGGTGTTGGGCTTGCGCACCACCACCGCATGCACGGCCTCGCCCCAGCGCTCGTCGGGCACGCCGATGACGGCGGCGGCGGCCACGGCGGGGTGGCGCGCGAGGGCGCCCTCGACCTCGGCGCAGTAGATGTTCTCGCCGCCGCTCACGATCATGTCCTTGTAGCGGTCGACGATGAAGACGAAGCCGTCGTCGTCCATGCGGGCGGCGTCGCCGGTGTGCATCCAGCCATCGCGCAATGCGGCTGCCGTCTGCTCGGGCAGGTTCCAGTAGCCCTGCATCACGCACGGGCTGCGCACGGTGAGTTCGCCCACGGTGCCGCGCGGCACCTCGCGGCCGTCGCCGTCGCACACGCGCAGGTCGATGCCCGAGAGCGCCTGCCCGGCCGAGGCCAGCTTGCCGAGCTTGCGGCCTTCGGGCGAGTGGTAGTGGCGCGTGAGGTAGCTCACGCCGGCCGACAGCTCGGTCATGCCGTAGCCCTGCGCGAACTCGGCCTGCGGGAAGGTGGCGAAGGCGCGCTCCAGCAGCGCCTCGGTGATCGGCGAGGCGCCGTAGCCGACGAAGCGCACGCTCGACAGGTCGGCCTGCGCCGTGCGCGGGTCGTCCACCAGCATCTGCAGCATGGCGGGCACGGCCATGAGGTTGGTGGCGCGGTCGCGCTCGATGGCGGCGAGCATGCCGTCCACCGAGAAGCCCGGCAGGATGATCTGCGCGCAGCCCATGAGCACGCCGCGCAGCAGGAACGACAGCCCCGCGAGGTGAAAGAGCGGCGCCACCTGCAGCAGCCGCGCGCTGTCGTCGAAGAAGGCGCCGAGCATCGACACCTGCGCATTGATCACCAGCGCCGCGTGGCTGAGCATCACGCCCTTGGGCCGGCCGGTGGTGCCGCCGGTGTAGAACACGCCGGCCAGGTCGTCGCCGCCGCGCAGCGCGTCGGGCACGGGCTCGCTCTCGCGGACCAGCGCTTCGTAATCGGTCATGCCCGTGGGCGCCTGGCGCTCGCCCATGTAGACCCAGGTGGTGACGGCGCGCGCGGCGGCGCGCAGTTCGTCCGCTGTCGCCAGGAACTGGTCGTCCACGAACAGGATGTGCGTCGCGCAGTCGTCGAGGGAGTGCGCCATCTCGGCCACGCTCCAGCGCGTGTTGACCGGGTTGACCACGCCGCCGGCCCACCACACGGCCAGGTAGTACTCCAGCGTGCGGTCGGCGTTGAGCGCGAGCACGCCCACGCGGTCGCCGGGCTGCACGCCCAGGCGGCGCAGCCCGCCCGCCAGGCGCGCGACACGCTCGCCGAGTTCGCCGTACGTGCGCGTGCGGCCCTGGAACACGGTGGCGACGGCGCGCGGGCTGCACTGCATGGCGCGGTGCAGGGCCTGCGTGAGGTACAGCGGCGGTGGCGTGGTGGGCATGGACAAGGCTCCTGTCGGTGCGGTGCGGAAATGCCATGCATGCGCGAACGCGCATGCCCGGGAAACGAGGACGTCAGCGTGCTTCGGCCACGGGCGCTGCCGCGCCCCAGCGCTTCAACAGCGCGGGCCCGTCGTCGGGCGACACGGCCGGCGGCACGACCGGCGCGGTGCGGCTGAAGCGCGGCGCGGGCGCGGGCTGCACCACGCCGCCCACGGTGGCGAAGGTGCCGCGCGCCACGTTGTGCGGGTGCTGCGGCGCTTCGTCCCAATCGAGCACGGGCGCGAAGCAGGCGTCGCTGCCTTCGAGCAGCACGCACCATTCGTCGCGCGTGCGGGTGCGGAACACGTCGGCCAGGCGCAGCTTGAGCAGCGGCCAGCGGTCGGCGTCCATCTGGGCGTCGAAGGCGGGGTCGTCGACCAGGCCGCAGCGCTCGCGAAGCAGCGCGTAGAACTGCGGCTCGATGGAACCGATGGCCACGTACTTGCCGTCGGCGCAGGCGTAGGTGTCGTAGAAGTGCGCGCCGCCGTCGAGCAGGTTCTCGCCGCGCTGGTTGCTCCACTGGCCGGCCGACTTGAAGCCGTACATCATGGCCGACAGCAGGGCGGCGCCGTCGGTCATGGCGGCGTCGACCACCTGGCCCTGGCCCGAGCTTTTCACCTCATGCAGCGCGGCCAAGAGGCCGAAGGCGAGCAGCATGGCGCCGCCGCCGAAGTCGCCCACGTAGTTCAGCGGCGGCACGGGCGCCTCGCCCGAGCGGCCGATGGCGTGCAGCGCGCCGCTGATGGCGATGTAGTTGATGTCGTGGCCGGCCGCGTGCGCCAGCGGGCCGTGCTGGCCCCAGCCCGTCATGCGGCCGTAGACCAGGCGCGGGTTGCGCGCGAGGCATTCGGCCGGGCCCAGGCCCAGGCGCTCCATCACGCCGGGGCGAAAGCCCTCGATGAGGATGTCGGCGCGCGCGATGGCGTCGAGCACGGGCGCGGCGGCGTCGGGGGCGCGCAGGTCGACCTCCCAGGTGCTGCGCCCGCGCGCCAGGATGTCGTGGGGGTCGCGCCGCGTGCCGGGGCGCGCGATGCGCAGCACCTCCGCGCCCATGTCGGCGAACAGCATCGCGCAAAAGGGGCCGGGGCCGATGCCGGCCATCTCGACGACCCGAAGTCCTTTCAGGGGTCCTGCCATGTGTGTCTCCTCTGGCGCGCACCCGGCGGCCTGTTGTGTGAAGGCATCTTGGCGCGCGGGCGCCGGCGTCGCATCGTCGGAAGCGACGAAAGCGCGGAAAGACGTTTCAACGCCCCGTGAAGACGGGCGCGCGCTTGGCCGCGAAGGCCGCGGCGGCCTCGCGGAAATCCTCTGTCTTGAGCGCGAGCACCTGGGCGCGGTTTTCCACCTCGAGCGCGGCGTCGAGGCTCGGCGCTTCGAGGTTGGTCCACATGAGCTGCTTGGTGTGGCGCGTGGCGTAGGGGCTGTTGCGCAGCACGTCGGCGGCCAGGGCGAGCGCGCGCGGCAGCAGGGCTTCGTCGTCCACCAGCGCGGCGACCAGGCCGATGCGCTCGGCCTCGTCGGCCGGCACGGGGCGGCCCGTGAGCATCAGCTCGAAGGCGCGCGAGGCGCCCACCAGGCGCGGCAGGTGGTAGCTGATGCCGCACTCGCCGGCCGTGAGGCCGAGGCGCACCGCGCCCACATGGAACGACGCCGAGCGCGCGGCCACGCGGATGTCTGCGCCCAGCGTGAGCGCAAAGCCCGCGCCCACGGCCACGCCGTTGACGGCGGCGATCACCACCTTGTCGAGCGCGCGCAGCCGCCGCACCATGCCGGCGAACAGCTCCTGCCCCGCCATCAGGTCGGCCACCGAGGGCTCGCCGTCGAGCGGCTGGTCGTCGCGGCGCGTGAGCGGCGTCGTGAGGTCCCAGCCGGCGCAGAAGCCGCGCCCCGCGCCGGTGAGCACCAGCACGCGCGCGCTGTCGTCCTGCGCCAGTGCGTCGAGCGCGGCACACAGGCGCCGCACGGTGGGCTGGCTCAGTGCGTTGAGGCGCGCGGGGCGGTTCAGCGTGAGCAGCGCGATGCCTGCGCGGCTGCGGTCGAGGAGGATGTCGTCGTCTGCTTCGCTGTCGGGCATGGCGGTCTCTTTCTTGTTCAGCGACCGCTCCAGCGCGGCGCGCGTTTCTCGATGAAGGCGCGCGGGCCTTCCTTGAAGTCTTCGCTCGCGGCCACGCGTTCGAAGGCATCGCGCGTGAGGGCGCGCAGCGCGGCTTCGTCGAGCCCGCTGTTCGCCTCGCGTGCCACGCGCAGGCTCTGGCGCACCGCCACCGGGCCGTTACGTGCGATCTCGGCGGCCAGCGCCAGCGCGGCCTCGCGCAGCCCCTCGACGTCGGGCACGAGGCGGTTGACCAGGCCGAAGCCGTGCGCGCGCTCGGCATCGAGCTGGCCCGCCGTGAGGATCAGTTCGAGCGCGATGTTGGGCGGAATGGCGCGCGGCAGCCGGTACAGCCCGCCCGCCGCGGCGATCAGCCCGCGCAGCACCTCGGGCAGGCCGAAGGCGGCCTGCCGCACGGCCACGACGAGGTCGCAGGCCAGCACGAGCTCGGTGCCGCCGGCCAGCGCCTTGCCGTTGACGGCAGCGATCCACGGCTTGCTGCGCTCGCGGTACACGAAGCCCGCGAAGCCGCCGCGCTCGGTGCGCAGCGCGCTGCCGCGCCCGGCCGACACTTCCTTCAGGTCGGCGCCCGCGCAGAAGGCCTCGCGGCCGGCCCCCGTGAGCACCACGGCGCGGATGTCGTCGTCGGCCTCGGTGGCATCGACGGCGGCTTCGAGCCCCGACGCCACGTCGCCGTTGACGGCGTTGCGCGCCTCGGGGCGGTCGATGGTGACGAGGGCGACGTGGCCCGGCAGGCGTTCGACGGTGACTGCGCTCATGACACGCTCCAGTTCAAAAGATCGTCCGCACCGGCCGTCACCGTGCCGCTGCAGCCGACGGGGCTGCGGTCCAGGTCGGTCAGCACCTTCAGCGAAGCCGCATCCGTGGCCTCGACGCGCGCCATGAGCCGTTCGCCGGCCGGCGTGCGTGCGATCACGATGCCCTGCGAGGGCTGGCCGTCGCGGCCGTAGACCACGGTGAAGGTCTCCAGCGTGGCGGCGCCCGCGTACTGCAGCACCAGCGGCGGCACCGGGCCGCGCCGCGCATCGGCGGCGGCCTGCACGTCGTAGTCGGGCTTCGGAAGCCCCTGCGGCGGCGGGCTGGAGCCCAGCACCAGCGCGTGGTGCTTGGTGACGTACTCACCCTGTCCGTAGAGCAGCGCCGCCTTGCCCTTCGGTGCGGCGCGCAGCGCGCGCACCAGGCCGGCGGCGGCGTGCGTCATGTAGTCGTTGAGCGGTGCGCCGAAGAAGCTCAGGCCGCCGGTGGAGGTCATGCGCGCCTCGGGTTCGAGGCCCAGCGTGCGGCGCGCCATCTTGGGAACGATGGGGAAGCAGCTGTACAGCTCCAGCATCTCGAAGGCCGAGGCGTCGCCGCCGACCTGCGCGAGCACAGTTTCCATCACCAGGTCCTGCGCGTGCGAGCGGTGGTACTGGTCGCGCTGCAGGTAGTCGCGCGGTTCGCGCGCGGCGGCGCCGTCCCACACGTAGACCCAGCGGTCTTCGGGAATGCCGAGTTCGCGCGCATGGCCCACGCTGGTGAGCAGCACGGCCGCGCCCATGTTGACCAGCGGGTTGGCCACCATGTGCTTGGTGTAGGGCCAGGCGATGAGGCGGTTGGCCGCGTCGACGCGCGCGATGTCTTCGGGCGTGAAGGGCTTGCGCAGCCAGGCGTAGGGGTTGGCGGCGGCCACCTCGGAGTAGCGCGCCCACAGGCGCGACGACTCGTCCTGCGCCTGGCGCGGCGTCTGGCCCCAGTGCGCAAGCGCGGCGTTCTCGTAGAAGGGATAGATGGTGGTCGGCATGGCCGCGCCGAGCTTGATCGCCACGGGGTGGCAGATGTCGGTGCCGCGCACCAGCTTCACGCTGTCGTCGCGCGGGGTCCAGGCCAGCGGGATGCCGAGCTTGGCGGCGGCGTCGACCGTGTAGCGCGCCTCGGCTCCCGTGATGGCCGCCACCTGGCTCTCGCCGCGCGCGATGCGCAGCGCGGCCTCGTGGATGTAGCGCACCGGCGCTTCGCCGCCGGTGACGCCGTAGACGCTGCGCGCCGGATTGCAGCCCAGCCGCGCGTTGAGCAGCGCGGGCGCGTCGGTGTAGGGCCACGAGTACTCGCAGACGACGTCGAGCGAGTCGAGGCCGGCCAGCAGCGCGGCGGCGCCGCTGTCCTGTGCGGCGGCGCGCATGGCGCGCGCCATCAGCTCGATGGGTTCGAGGCCTTCGGCGGCCTCCTTGGTGCGGTGCGTGATCTCGCCGACGCCGACGATGACCGGCGTGCGGTCGTCCAGTGCTGTCATGGGGTTAGTGCTGTGAGAGGGGTTGTTGTTGCTGAAGCTGCGCCACGCGGCGCAGGTGCCACGCGGGCGGGCCGAACTGGCCTTCGATGAGGGTGGCGCGGCGCACGTAGTGGCCGACGGCGAGTTCTTCGGTCATGCCCATGCCGCCATGCAGCTGCACCGCGCCCTGCCCCACGGCGCGGCAGGCCTTGGCGACCGCGACCTTGGCGGACGACACGGCGCGCGCGCGCGAGGCCGCGTCGGCACCCACAGCCAGTGCCTCGCCCACGCTGGCGGTGAGCGCGTCGGCCTGCTCGAGCGCCATGTGCATGTCGGCCAGCCGGTGCTGCAGCACCTGGAAGCTGGAGATCGGCACGCCGAACTGCTTGCGCTGGCGCACGTAGTCGAGCGTGTCGCGCATCAGCCGGCGCAGGATGCCGATGGACTCGGCGCAGACCGCGAGCGTGGCCTCGTCGAGCGCCTGCTCGATCTGCGGCAGCGCTGCGCCTTCCTCGCCGAGCAAGGCATCGGCGTTCAGGCGCACCGCGTCGAAGGCGATGTCGGCCGCGCGGCCACCGTCGCGCGTGCGGTAGGCGCGCAGCTGCACGCCGGGCGTTTCCTTGGGCACGACCAGCAACGACAGGCCCTTGTCGCTGCGCGCCGTGACGATGACATGGCTGGCCCACGGCGCGGCCTGCACCACGGCCTTGCGGCCGTTGAGCCGCAGCCGGCCGTCGGCCTCGCGCACGAGCGTCGTGCGCACGTCGTCGCGTGCGTGGCGGCTGTGCGGCTCGTCGTGTGCGAAGGCCAGCACGGCCTGTCCGGCGACGACGCGCGCGAGCAGCGCATCGGCCTGCGCGCCCGGATGGCGCTGCAACAGGCCGGCGCCGATCACCAGCGTCGAAAGATACGGCTCGGCCGCGAGCGCGCCGCCCAGCGTAGGCAGCAGCGCGAGGTGCGCGGCCAGGCCGAGGCCCAGCCCGCCCTGCGCTTCGGGCAGGGCCGCGCCGAGCAGGCCGAGGTCACTTGCCAGGCCTTGCCAGAACGGCGGCGGTGCGTCGTCGGCGGCGGCCAGTGCATGAAGTCGCTGCTCGAAGCCATGCTGGTCGTCGAGGTAGCGCGCGAGGCTGTCGCGCAGCATCGCGAGGGTGTCGTCTTGGTCGGTGAGGGTGGTCATGGCAAGCGGGCCTCAGCGTGATTGCAGCAATTGCGCCGCGATGATGTTGCGCTGCACTTCGTTGGAGCCCGCGTAGATCGACGCGGCGCGGTCGTTGAGGTAGGCGGACATCGAGAACACCGCCTCCTCGGGCACGGCCAGCGCGCCTTGCAGGCCGTCGTCCAGTGGCAGGTCGGCCGCGGCGTAGTGGGCGGCGATCTCCACGCCGAGTTCGGTCAGGCGCTGGCGCAGCTCGGAGCCCATCACCTTGCCCATCGAGGGCCGGATGCCGTGCGGCTCGCCACGCGCCTGGGCGCGCAGCGACTGCAGCTCGGTGGCCTCGACCGCGTCGATGGCGCAGTCCATCTCGGCCAGGCGCAGCGCCATCTCGCGCGCCTCGTCGGCGGCGGACTCGCCTGCAGCCGCGAAGGCGCTGTCGGCCGCGGCGCGCAGCCGGCGCAGGCGCGCGCGCAGCATCGGCGCCCAGGCCCCGCCGCGCTCGTGCTGCAGCAGGTACTTGGCTACCGTCCAGCCCTGGTTCTCCTCGCCGATGAGGCCGCTGGCGGGCACGCGCACGTCGTCGAAGAACACCTGGTTGAGCTCGTGGTCGCCCGAGATGCTGATGATCGGGCGGATGGTCAGGCCGGCCTGGGGGATGTCGAAGCACAGGAAGCTGATGCCCTGCTGCGCCTTGCCGCCCGAGGCCGTGCGCACAAGGCAGAACATGCGGTTGGCGTACTGCGCGTGGGTGGTCCAGATCTTGGTGCCGTTGATGACGTAATCGTCGCCGTCGCGCACCGCCTTGCACTGCAGCGAGGCCAGGTCGGAGCCCGACTGCGGCTCGGAATAGCCCTGGCACCAGTAGTCCTCGCCCGAGCGGATGCCCGGCAGCCAGGCCTGTTTCTGCGCCTCGGTGCCGAAGGCGATGATCACCGGTGCGACCATGCCGGGGCCCATGGGCGCGCGCGGCGGCGCGTCGGCCGCGGCCAGCTCGCTGGCGAAGAGGTAGTGCTGCATCGGCGTCCAGCCGGTGCCGCCGTGTTCCACCGGCCAGTGCGGCACGCTCCAGCCCCGTCGGGCCAGCACGCGGTGCCAGCGGTTGCCGTCGGCGTAGTCGGTGAAGATGCCGGAGCAGCGACGCCCCGCGGCGCGCAGCTCAGGCGTCAGCTCGCGCGCGAGAAAGTCGCGAACCTCGTCGCGAAACGCGGTCTCCGCCGCGCTGAGGGTCCAGGCCATGGTGTTGTCTCACAGGGTTCACACCCGGCAAGTGTGCGGCGCGCGGGCCGGCGCGGCATCGTCGGATCGGACGAACGTGGGCGCCCCGCCGTGGCGGTGAGCGCTTTTTTCTTCAGTTCTTCGATCAAGGCCCGCGCGGGGCCGAACGTTCAGGCCGCGACCGCTTCGCGCGCCGGCACCGCTTGCGTCCCGACGGGCATGTGCTGCGCCCAGTCGATGATCTCGAGCGTGCCGTCGGCATGCTCGGCCAGCGCGGTGAGGCTTTCCACCCAATCGCCGTCGTTGCAGTACAGGATGCCGTCGATGTCGCGCATCTCGGCATGGTGGATGTGGCCACACACCACGCCCTGCGCGCCGCGGTTGCGGGCCTCGCGGGCCACGGCGTTCTCGAAGTCGCCCACGTAGCTCACGGCGCGCTTGACCTTGCCCTTGAGGTACTTCGAGAGCGACCAGTACGGCAGCCCCATGCGCGCGCGCAGCGAGTTGAGGTGGCGATTCAGCTTGAGCGTGAACTCGTAGAGCGAGTCGCCCACGTAGGCGAGCCATTTGGCGCACTGGATCACGCCGTCGAACAGGTCGCCGTGGATGATCCACAGCTTGCGGCCGTCGGCCGTTTCATGAATCCACTCGTCGGCCACGTCGATGCCGCCGAAGTTGTGGTTCAGGTACTTGCGGGCGAACTCGTCGTGGTTGCCTGGAATGAAGATCACGCGCGTGCCCTTGCGCGCCTTGCGCAACAACTTCTGGATCACGTCGTTGTGCGCCTGCGGCCAGTACCAGTGGCGCTTGAGCTGCCAGCCGTCGATGATGTCGCCGACCAGGAACAGCGTCTCGCACTCGGTGTGCTTGAGGAAGTCGAGCAGTGCCCGCGCCTGGCAGCCGGGCGTGCCCAGGTGCAGGTCGGAAATCCAGAGGGTGCGATAGCGCAGCGCCGGACGCGCCGCATCGTCGTCCTCCGGCTCGGGAGGCTGGATCGCGGTGTCGCGCCAGGCGCGAAGGAAAGCGTCGTCGCGTTGCATGGTCCGGCAGGTTCGCAGCCGCGCGTGACCGCACGATGGCGACTCCGTGACATCCCGGTGACGCGTGGCACCGGGGCAACGCCACAATCGGACGATGCGCTCTGGCCAGATCATCGTTCTCGTGTCCCCCGTGTTCTTCCTGCTGATCGCGATCGAGTTCGCGGTCGGCCGCGCGCGCGCCCGGCGCGGCACTGGGCAGGACACCTATCGCCTGGCCGATGCCGTGAACAGCATCGGGCTGGGCATGCTGAGCCAGATCAGCGCGGTGCTCACGGGGCTCTTGCGCATCGGCATCTACACCGCCGTGTATTCGGCGGTGGCGCTCTTTCCGCAAGAGGCGGCGCGCGAGTTCTGGACCACCTGGTACGGCTGGCTGCTGGCGCTGGTGTTCTACGACTTCTGCTACTACTGGCTGCACCGCATGGGCCACGAGTCGGCCGTGCTCTGGGCCGCGCACGTGGTGCACCACCAGAGCCAGCACTACAACCTGTCGACCGCGCTGCGCCAGACCTCGAGCGGCGCGCTGCTGGGCTGGATCTTCTACCTGCCGATGGCCGTGGCCGGCGTGCCGCCGCTGGTGTTCGTCGTGGTGGCGCTCATCGACCTGCTCTACCAGTTCTGGGTGCATACCGAACAGGTCGGCAAGCTCGGCTGGTTCGACCGCTGGTTCTGCTCGCCCTCGAACCACCGCGTGCACCACGCGGTGAACGACACGTATCTGGACCGCAACTACGGCGGCGTGCTGATCGTGTGGGACCGCCTCTTCGGCACCTTCCGCGAGGAGGACGAGCGCTGCGTGTACGGCACGCGCGGCGAGCTGAAAAGCTGGGACCCGCTGTGGGCCAACGCCGAGGTCTACTGGGCGCTCGCCAGGGATTCATGGCATGCGCGCCGCTGGTCCGACAAGCTGCGCGTGTGGTTCAAGCCGCCCGGCTGGCGCCCGGCCGACGTGGCGGCGCGCTACCCGAAGCCCGCTTTCGACATCGCGAAGGTGACGCGCTACGAGCCCGTGGTGAGCCGCGGCGTGCAATGGTTCGCGGGCCTGCAGTTCCTTGCGCTGCTGGGCGGCGTGACGGTGTTCCTCTGGTACTCCGACGCCGTGCCGCTGCCGCAGGCCGCCGTCTGGCTGGCCGCGCTGACGGCCGGGCTGTGGGCCGTGGGCGCGGTGCTGCAGGGCCGGCTGTCGGTCACCGAGGTGCTGCTGGTCGAGGCCGCCGCGCTGGCCACGGCGAGCGCGGCCTTGGGCATCGGCTGGCTGCACCTCCTCTTCAAGCCATTGGCGCTGGCGATCGCCATCGCCTTCGCGGCCCGCCGCGCGCAACGCCAGCCCGGCGGCATCGCGCGCTTCGATGCGCTGTTGCTGGCGGGCCTGGTCTTCTCGCTCGCGGGCGACGTGCTGCTGATGGGGCCGGCGAACCTCTTCGTGCCCGGGCTCGTGTGCTTCCTGCTCGCGCACCTGGCGTACATCGCGCTGTTCCGCATCGGCGTCGGGCTGTTCCCGCGTCCGCGCGCGCTGGCGGCCACCTTGCTGATCGGCGCGGGCATGTACGCCTTCCTGTGGCAGGGCGGCCTGCCGGTGGCGCTGCGCATCCCGGTCGGGTTCTACGTGGTGGTGATCGCCTGCATGGCGGCGCAGGCGATCGGGCGCGCGGCGGTGCTGCGTTCAAGCGACCCCACCGCGCTGTGGGTGGCGGTGGGCGCCTGCTTCTTCATGCTGAGCGACGCGCTGCTGGCGATCAACCGGTTCGTGTCGCCGCTGCCGCTGGCGTCGCTGTGGGTGCTGTCTACCTATTACGTGGCGCAGATGTTGATCGTGCGGCACGTCCGGCGGCCGACGCCTTGACTGGCTGCTGAAGGCGCAGCCCGGCCTGCTAGTCGGCCGGGCGCCCCATCGTCGGTGGGCCGATCTCGAACGATGCCGTCTGGATGAGGCCCTGGCGGACCACATAGACGCACACCATCTCCACGGTGCCGATCCCCTCCGGGAAGTTGCGCGTCACCACCTCGTGATCGACAACGACATGCCCCATGACCGAGCGCTGCAACAGGCGTGCATGAAGGTCAGGCTCGGCAAAGCGAATCGCGGTTCGGGCGCGCAACTCGGCGTGGCCGGCCGCCAGCAGCTTGCCTGCCAGTTCGAATTGTTTGGCGTCCTCGGCATAGGTGGCGAGCCACGCCTCGAGGTCTCTGGCGTTGTAGGCGGCCAGCTGGCGCTGCACCACGGCTTCCGGGGACGCATCGAGGGTCACGGATTCCAGCCTTCGTTCGACAGGCGTCTCAGTCCACGCAGCGCTGGATTTCGACCGTCGAGTGCCGGATCTCCTCATGCATCGAGAAGCACGCCCGCACCTGGTCGGCCGTGAGCGTGGCCGAATGCGTCACCACCGTGAGCGCACAGGCGTACGCATCGCGGCCGACGCGCCAGACGTGCAGGTCGGCCACGCGGGTTTCGGAGTCAGCCAGCACCGTCTCGACGCCTTCGCGGATTTCTTCGGTGACGGGGTGGTCCATCTCGCGGTCGAGCAGGACCTTGCCGGTTTCCTTCAGCAGGCCCTTGGCCCAGACGGCGACGAGCACGGCGCCGACGATGCCCATGGCCGGGTCGAGCCAGGACCAGCCGTAGAACCAGCCGCCCAGCAGCGCCGCGATGGCGAGCACCGAGGTGGCGGCGTCGGCCACCACGTGCAGGTAGGCGGAGCGCAGGTTGAGGTCGTGGCCATGCGCGTGGTCATGGCCGTGGTGGTGGTCATGCGCGTGCCCGTGGTCATGGCCGTGATGGTCGTGCGAATGCCCCAGCAGCCGCGCGCAGACCAGGTTCACCACCAGGCCCAGCACCGCGATCGAGATGGCCTCGGGGTAGTGGATGGCCACGGGCGACCACAGCCGCTCCAGCGAACCCACCACCATGAGCGCGGCGACGCCGAGCAGCAGCAGCGCGCTCGCGAAGCCGCCGAGCACCTCGATCTTCCAGGTGCCGAAGGCAAAGCGCGGGTCGCGGGCGTAGCGCCGCGCGGCGGCGTAGGCAAAGGCACTCAGACCGATGGCCAGCGCGTGCGAGCTCATGTGCCAGCCGTCGGCCAAAAGCGCCATGGAGTTGAACCACCAGCCGGCACCGATCTCGACCACCATCATGGCGGCGGTGATCCACATCACGAGGCGGGTGCTGCGTTCGGCGGCGGCGTTGCCGGCGCCGAAATGGTGGTCGTGCTGCCAGGCGCTCAGGTCGTGGGTGTGCATGGTTTTCTCTTCAGGCGCCGAACAGGTCCGGGCCGTCGGCGCGGCCCGAGGGCGGCACCACGCCCAGGTGGCGGTAGGCCGCGAGCGTGGCGATGCGCCCGCGCGGCGTGCGTTGCAGGTAGCCCTGCTGGATGAGGTAGGGCTCGATCACGTCCTCGATGGTGTCGCGCTCCTCGCCGATGCTGGCGGCCACGTTGTCCAGGCCGACCGGGCCGCCATCGAAGCGATGGATGACGGCCTCGAGCAGCTTGCGGTCCATGAGGTCGAAGCCCTGCGGGTCGACGTCGAGCATGGCCAGCGCCTTGTGCGCGATGTCTTCGGTGATGCGGCCGTTGCCCTTGACCTCGGCGTAGTCGCGCACGCGGCGCAGCAGGCGGTTGGCAATGCGGGGCGTGCCGCGCGAACGGCGCGCGATCTCGAAGCCGCCGGCGGCGTCGGTCTCGACCTTGAGCAGGCCGGCGCTGCGGCGCACGATGAGCGCCAGTTCTTCGGGCGTGTAGAACTCCAGCCGCGCCACGATGCCGAAGCGGTCGCGCAGCGGGTTGGTCAGCATGCCGGCGCGGGTGGTGGCGCCCACCAGCGTGAAGGGCTGCAGATCGAGCTTGATGCTGCGCGCCGCGGGGCCCTCGCCGATCATGATGTCGATCTGGTAGTCCTCCAGCGCGGGGTACAAAATTTCTTCGACGACCGGGCTCAGGCGGTGGATCTCGTCGATGAAGAGCACGTCGTTGGGCTCGAGGTTGGTCAGCAGCGCTGCCAGGTCCTTGGGCTTTTCGAGCACGGGGCCCGAGGTCTGGCGCAGGTTGACGCCCAGCTCGGCCGCGATGATGTGCGACAGCGTGGTCTTGCCCAGGCCCGGCGGGCCGAACAGCAGCACGTGGTCGAGCGCCTCTTTGCGCTTGCGCGCCGCGCCGATGAAGATCTCGAGCTGCTCGCGCACCTTGGACTGGCCGACGTACTCGTCGAGCAGCTTGGGCCGCAGCGCCCGCTCGATCGCCTCCTCGTTGGGCGAGGCGGGGGCGGCGGACACCACGCGTTGCGGGGCGGGGGCGAAATCGTCGGTCTGGATGGTCATTGGGGGTGGGTCTTCGGAGGCAAGTTTAGTCCCTGGCCACACTGGCAGAATGCCTGCAGAACATAACAAGAGAGGGAAGTCAGAACGTGTCCATCTACGAACTGAAACCGCGTTTCCAGGCCTTGCTGCGACCGCTCGTGGTCCGGCTGCATGCGATGGGCGTGACGGCCAACCAGGTGACGCTGGCGGCCTGCGCGGTGTCGGTCGGGCTCGGGCTCTGGCTGTTCTTCGCCGCGCCCTCGCTGGCGGCCTTCGGCCTGATCCCCGCCTGGATGTTCCTGCGCATGGCCTTCAACGCCATCGACGGCATGCTGGCGCGCGAACACCACCAGCAGAGCCGGCTGGGCGCCTTCCTCAACGAACTCACCGACGTGGTCTCCGACGCCGCGCTCT
This sequence comes from Variovorax sp. KBS0712, assembly GCF_006323185.2. Taxonomy (NCBI): domain Bacteria; kingdom Pseudomonadati; phylum Pseudomonadota; class Betaproteobacteria; order Burkholderiales; family Comamonadaceae; genus Variovorax; species Variovorax sp. KBS0712. The sequence continues at coordinate 919,622 of NZ_VCCD02000002.1, forward strand.
ACCTGCCTTTCGCGCTGGTGGCGCCGTTCGCGCCGTTCTGGGTCGGCACGGTCATCGTGCTGGCCGGACTGAGCGAATTCGCCGGCGCGCTGGGCCCGACGGTGGGCGCCTCGCGCCGCTACGACGGGCCGATGGGCAAGAGCGACCGGGCCTTCGTGTTCGGCGCGCTCGGGTTGTATGTCGCCCTTGGCGGGCCGCTGCCGGGCTGGACCGCCCTCCTGATGCCATTGCTGGCCGCGCTGGTGGCCTGGACGGTCGTGAACCGCATCCGCCGCGCCCTGGCCGAGGCTGAAGCGCCCGCCGCCTGAAACACCCCCATACAAATAAATAAAGAAGACCCTTCTTCATGACCCCTTCCACACCCCGCGTCGCCGCCGAACACCACTTCCGCACGCACGACGGCGAATCGCTGTTCTACCGCCACTGGCCGGCCACGGGCGCCGTGCGGCGCGGCGCCGTGCTGCTGTTCCACCGCGGCCACGAGCATGGCGCGCGCATGGCGCACCTGGTCGATGAGCTGGACCTGCCCGACTTCGACTTCTTCGCCTGGGACGCGCGCGGCCACGGCCTGTCGCCGGGCCAGCGCGGCTACAGCCCCAGCTTCGGCACCTCGGTGCGCGACGTGCAGACCTTCGTGCAGCACATCGCCGCCGCCCACGGCGTGCCCGAGCACGACATCCACGTGGTCGCGCAGAGCGTGGGCGCAGTGCTGATCGCCACCTGGGCGCACGACTACGCGCCCAAGGTGCGCGGCCTCACGCTGGCCTCGCCGGCCTTCAAGGTCAAGCTCTACGTGCCGTTCGCGCGGCCGGGGCTGGCGCTCATGCACAAGCTGCGCGGGCTGTTCTTCGTGAACAGCTACGTGAAGCCGAAATTCCTCACGCACGACCCCGCGCGCATCGAGAGCTACAAGAACGACCCGCTGATCTCGCGCCCGATCGCCGTCAACATCCTGCTGGGCCTGTACGAGGCGGCCGACCGCGTGGTGGCCGACGCCAACGCGATCACGCTGCCTGTGCAGCTGCTCATCTCGGGCGCCGACTGGGTGGTGCACCACAAGCCGCAGCACCAGTTCTTCGAGCGGCTGGGCAGCGCCGTGAAGACGAAGACGGTGCTGCCGGGCTTCTTCCACGACACGCTGGGCGAAAAAGACCGGGCGCCCGCGGTGGCGTCGATCCGCGAATTCATCCTGCAGCGCTTCGACGAACCGGCCGTGCCGGTCGACCTGCGCGAAGCGCACCTGAACGGCAACACCGCCGACGAATCGCGCGCGCTGGCCGAACCGCTCTCGCCCCTGTCGCCGCGCGGCGCCTACTGGGCGATCACGCGCGGCGGGCTGCGCGTGGGCGGCGCGCTGTCCAGCGGCATCGCGCTGGGCCACGCCACGGGCTTCGACTCGGGCAGCACGCTCGACTACGTCTACCGCAACCAGCCGCAGGGCAAGGGCGCGCTGGGCCGCTCGGTCGACCGCACCTACCTCGACTCCATCGGCTGGCGCGGCATCCGCCAGCGCAAGATCCACGTGGAAGAGCTGCTGCGCATCGCGATGGAGCGGCTGGTCGAGATGCACCGCGAAGTGCGCCTCATGGACATCGCGGCCGGCCACGGCCGCTACGTGCTCGACGCGGTGCTGGCCAGTCCGGTGAAGGCCAGCTCGATCCTGCTGCGCGACTACAGCGACATCAACGTGCGCGACGGCACAGCCCTCATTGCCGAGAAGGGCCTGGAAGACGTCGCCCAGTTCGTGCAGGCCGACGCCTTCGACCGCATCAGCCTGGCGAGCGTGACGCCGCGGCCCACGCTGGCCGTGGTGTCGGGCCTGTACGAGCTGTTCCCCGACAACGAGATGGTGCGCCGCTCGCTCGCGGGCGTGGGCGACGCGGTGGAAGACCGGGGCTACCTGGTCTACACCGGCCAGCCCTGGCACCCGCAGCTCGAAATGATCGCCCGCGCCCTCACCAGCCACCGCCAGGGCGAAGCCTGGGTGATGCGCCGGCGCACGCAGGCCGAGATGGACCAGCTGGTCGAAGAGGCGGGCTTCCGCAAGATCGACCAGCGGGTGGACGAGTGGGGCATCTTCACGGTGTCGCTGGCGGTGCGCGTCGCGCAATGACCGCCCGGCGCGCGCCCCGGCCGTGGAAACGCGCCGCCGCGTGGCTGGTGTTTCTGGGGCCGCTGTTCTACGCCACGTATGGCTTCGCCAACTGGTGGGCCACCACGCGCGCCAGCGTGCCCTCGATGGCCTTCGACTGGGAGCGGCAGGTGCCCTTCTGGGCCTGGACGATCTTTCCGTACTGGACCATCAACGTCTTCTACGCGCTGTCGCTGTTCCTGGCGCGCGACCGCCACACGCTCGACCGGCATGCGCTGCGGCTGGTGAGCGCCACGCTCATCGCCTGCACCTGCTTCATCCTCTGGCCGCTGCACTTCAGCTTCGGCCAGCCGCCGGTGGAAGGCGCCCCGGCCTTCCTGTTCAACGCGCTGCGCGGCTTCGACCAGCCCTACAACCAGGCGCCCTCGCTGCACATCGCGCTGGCCGTGATCCTGTGGGACTGGTACCGGCGCTTCATCCGGCCGCTGTGGGCGCGGCTCGTGCTGCATGTGTGGGCCTTCGCGATCTGCGCCTCGGTGCTCACGACCTGGCAGCACCACTTCATCGACATCCCGACCGGCGCGCTGCTGGGCATCTTCTGCGTGTGGCTGTGGCCGATGGCGCGCCGGGTGTCGATGCTGCGCGCGTGGCGCCTGGCGCGCGATCCGCAGCGGCTGAAGCTCGCGGGCTTCTATGCCGTGGGCGCGGCGCTGTGCCTGTTCGCGGCGTTGGCAACGGGCGGCGTGGCGCTGTGGCTGGCCTGGCCGGCAGCGGCGCTCGCGCTGGTGGCGCTCAACTACCTCGGCTTCGGCGCGCGCGGCTTCCAGATGGACGGCCACGGCCGCATGGGCTGGGCGGCGCGCTGGCTGTTCGCGCCCTACCGCCTGGCCGCGGCCTTCAATGTGTGGCTCTGGACGCGCAAGCTGCCGGCCTCGGTCGAGGTGGTACCCGGCCTGCGCCTGGGCCGCCGCCCCACGCAGGCCGAATGGCTCGCCGCCGGCCAGCCTCGGCTCGTGAGCCTGTGCGCTGAGCTGCAACTGCCGGCCGGCGTGCCGCCCGCCCGTGCGCGCTGCGTGCCGCTGCTCGACCTCGTGGTGCCGCCGCCCGCGCGCCTGCGCCGCGCCGCGGCCGTCATCGAAGGCCAGCGCCGCGCGGCGGCGACCGTTCGGCCGTGTGGGTCTGCTGCGCGCTGGGCTTCTCGCGCAGCGCCGCCGCCGTGATCGCCTGGCTGGGCCGCGACCACGGCCTGGCACAGGCCGAAGACGCCGTGCGCCGCGCCCGTCCGCAGATCGTGCTGCACGCCGCCTGGCGTACCGCACTCGAACCCCTTGGAACACCTTCGCGCCATGACTGACAACGAACGCGCCACCTGCACCACCCTGGCCGGCCTGCTGCGCGCGGCGGCCATGCTCGCCCTCTGGGGCTTCGCGCTCACCTGCATCGCCGCCCTGGTGCTGGCGCTCACGCTGCGCGGGCTCTCGAACACCGCCATCCTGGCTTTTGCCGCGGTGATGGTGCTGGGCGTGCTCGAACGCTACTTCGCCTTCCGGCTGCGGCTGGACCAGGCGCTGTTCGAAGGCCTGGCCAACGGCCAGATCGCCTCGCTGGGCGCGATGGACAACGCCCTGTCGGTGCTCGGGCTGCGCGACCCGCCGCCGCAGCCCAACGCCCGCGCGCTCGCCGACCGCGTGCAGGGAACCCGCCAACTGATGCAGCGCCACGCCATCGTGATCGCCTGCCAGAACGCGCTCTTCCTGCTCGCCCTCATGACACAGGAACTCGCTTGAACAACGACAACGGCAACAACAAGAACGACAGCAGCAGCGACGACGGCGCCCGGCCAAGCGCCATCGTGCGCCGCGGCCTCGCGGTGGTGGCGGGCCAGCTCATCATCGGCGCGGCCGGCCTCCTGACCGGCGTGCGCGCCATCTGGTCGGGCACCACGCCCAAGGCCGAGCAGACGCTGTACTTCGCCAACCACACCAGCCACGGCGACTTCGTGCTGCTGTGGGCCACGCTGCCCTCCGACCTGCGCGCGCTCACGCGGCCCGTGGCGGGCCAGGACTACTGGGAGGCCTCGAAGCTGCGCAACTTCATCGGCAAGGACGTGTTCAATGCGCTCATGATCCGCCGCGACGGCTCGGGCCAGGGCGGCAACCCGGTCGACCAGATGAAGGAGGCGCTGGAAGGCGGCGACTCGCTCATCATGTTCCCCGAGGGCACGCGCAACACGGGCGACGACATCCTGCTGCCGCTGAAAAGCGGCCTCTTCCACCTGGCACGCGCCTGCCCCACCGTGCGGCTGGTGCCGGTGTGGATCGAGAACCTCAAGCGCGTGCTGCCCAAGGGCACGCTGGTGCCGATCCCGCTGGCCTGCACGGTGCGCTTCGGCGCGCCGATCCAGCTCGAGGAAGGCGAAGACAAGACGGCGTTCCTCGCCCGCGCCCGCACGGCCATGCTCGACCTGCGCCCGGAGTACGACCGCATCGAACAAAACGGAGGGACCGCCTCGTGATCGAAATGTCCCCCTTCGCCTGGACCACCTTCAAGCTCTTCGGCGGCGTCTTCGGCGTGCTCGTGCTGGCCTCGGCCATCGGCGCGCTGCTCAAGTGGCGCGTGGCGCACGGCCAGCCGCACTCGGTGATCGACAACCTCAACTCGCGCGTCAATGCGTGGTGGGTGATGGTGGCGGTGATCGGCCTGGCCTTTGCCTTCGGCAAGGGCGGCGTGATCGTGCTGTTCTACCTGATCTCGTTCTATGCGCTGCGCGAGTTCATCAGCCTGGCCTACACGCGGCGCGGCGACCACGGCGCGATCGCGCTGGCTTTTTTCGTGGCGCTGCCGGGCCAGTACTTCCTCATCTGGATCGACTGGTACGGGCTGTACTCGATCTACATCCCGGTCTACGCCTTCCTGCTGCTGCCCATCCTGGCGGCCGTGGGCGGCGACACGCAGCGCTTCCTGGAGCGCACCTCGAAGATCCAGTGGGGCCTGATGGTGTGCGTGTTCTGCATCAGCCACGTGCCGGCGCTGCTCACGCTGCAGATCCCGGGCTTCGAGGGCCGCAACCTGCTGCTGATCGCCTTCCTGGTCATCGTGGTGCAGGGCAGCGACGTGCTGCAGTACGTGTGGGGCAAGCTCTTCGGCAAGCGCAAAGTGGCGCCCGAGCTGTCGCCGTCGAAGACCTGGGAAGGCCTGATCGGCGGCGTGGCCAGCGCCACCGCGATGGGCGCGGCGCTGTACTGGGCCACGCCCTTCAACCCGTGGCAGGCGGCGCTCATGGCCTTCATGATCTGCCTCCTGGGCTTCTTCGGCGGGCTGGTGATGTCGGCCATCAAGCGCGACCGCGGCGTGAAGGACTGGGGCTCCATGATCGAAGGCCACGGCGGCATGCTCGACCGGCTCGACTCGGTGATCTTCGCGGCGCCGATCTACTTCCACGCGCTGCGCTACTGGTGGGTGCCGTGAGCCCGGCGGCGAAGAAGACCGCGGTCAAGGTGGACCGCATCGTCGACGACACGCCGCTGGAATGTGCCGACGCCGCCGCGCTGCTGCGTTGGTACAAGAAACACCATGCGAGCCACGCCGGCGTCTGGCTGCGCATCGCGAAAAAAGCCAGCGGCATCGCCTCCGTCGACCACCCCGAGGCGCTGGAGATCGCGCTGTGCTTCGGCTGGATCGACGGCCAGCGCAAGAGCCAGGACGCGCAGTTCTTCCTGCAGCGCTTCACGCCGCGCACCGCGCGCAGCATCTGGTCGAAGATCAACCGCGACAAGGCCCTGAAGCTCATCGACGAGGGCCGCATGCAGCCCGGCGGCCTGGCCGAGGTGGAGCGTGCCCGCGCCGACGGCCGCTGGGAGGCGGCCTACGACGCCCCGAGCGTGGCCACCGTGCCGCCCGACCTGCAGGCCGCGCTCGACGCCAACCGCACCGCCAAGGCCTTCTTCGCCACGCTCGACGCGCGCAACCGCTTCGCCGTGCTGTTCCGCACGCAGGGCGCGAAGAAGCCCGAGACGCGCGCCCGGCGCATCGCGCAGTTCGTCGAGATGCTCGCCAAGGGCGAGAAGATCCACCCCTGAGCCTGCGCGCTGCGGTGCGCGCCGCTCACTGCGGCCCGGTGCCCGTCGCGATGACCGCGAGCTGGTCGGGGTCCACGATGCGGATGCGCTTGTAGCTCATGTCGATCACGCCTTCCGCGACCAGCCGCCCCAGCTCCTTGTTGATGGTCTGGCGCGACAGCCCCAGCATCGCCGCGAGGTCGTTCTGCGACAGCCGCACCGGCAGGCTCGCGGCGGCCTCCACCTGCATGCCGTAGAAGTGGATCACGCTCATCAGCGTGGCGGCCACGCGCCCGCGCACCGAGTTCAGCATCTGGTTCTGCAGCAGCACCACGCTCAGCCGCTGGCGCTTCAGGCCCAGCCGGGCCACGCCGCGCCACAGCGCGGGCTCGGCGTCGAGCACCGCGATCACGGCGTCGCTGGGCAGGTGGACGATCACCGAGTCTTCGTGCGCGTGGTAGTCGTAGGGCAGCGGCACGTCCTCGAGCAGGCGCACCAGCGGCGCCACCTGGCCGGGCCCGAGCAGCGCGTTGACGTACTTGCGCCCCTGCGGGCTCATGCTGCTGATCTCCAGGCAGCCTGACACCACCGCCAGCAGCTCGCGCTTGTGGCGGTCGCGCGCCAGCACCTGCGTGCGACGGCGGTAGCGCACCAGCCGCGCCGACTTCATGAGCTCGGCGCGGCGTGCGTCGGGCCATTGGGAAAACAGCTCGTTCCAGCGCAGCGCGCGGTCGAGCAGCTCGGCGCTGTCTTCGGCGTCGGGGGGGGTGGTTGCAGGTGGTCGGGTCAGCGGGTTCTCCCTGCCCTGGTGTTCACGAATCTGTCAAAGCGTTGACAGATTCGGGGGCCCTTCATTTCTATCGTAAGCCCCGGACATCGACAAGCACACAGGCGGCACCGCCTAGCGGCTCGCCACACCGGAGACAACCCAAATGAAGAAGACAGCCACCGCGGCCCTCGCGCTCGCGGCCTGCGCCCTTGCGTCCGCGCAAAGCACCGTGAGCGTCTACGGCACGCTCGACCTGTACGTGGCGCACGCCAGGTCGGGCCCCGCCTCCTCCACGCGGCTGGAGGACGGCGGCCAGACCGCCTCGCGCATCGGCTTTCGCGGCACCGAGGACCTGGGCGGCGGCCTGGGCGCGCACTTCACGCTGGAGAGCGGCTTTGCGCCCGACACCGGCAATGGCACGCTGCCCGGCCCCGCGATGTCGTTCAGCCGGCAGTCCTTCGTCGGGTTCTCGGCGCCGTGGGGGCAGATCGACGCGGGCCGCATGTACACGCCGATGTTCTACGCGCTGTTCAAGGCCGACCCCTACGGCCTGAACTCGGTGTTCTCGCCCATCAACCTGGTGGCCGCCACCGACGCGCAACCGGGCCTCACGCCCTTCGCGGCCCGCGCCAGCAACATGGTGCGCTACCGCACGCCGGCCAGCATGGAGTTCTTTGCCGACCTGGCCTACGCGCCGGGCGAATCGAGCGCGCCGAGCCACCAGAGCGGCAACGTCTACGGCGGCAACATCGGCTGGGCGCGCAAGCCGTACTACATCGCCTACGCCTTCCAGCGCGCGCGCTCGGGCTCGGCGGCGGCGCCCGTGGCCTCGCCCGCCACCACGACCTACCAGGCGCTGACCGGCTCCTACGAGCTGCCCTCGATCGGCCTGCAGCTGTACGCCAGCTACGTGCGCAACGCCTCGAGCCTGCCCAACGTGCCGACCGCGAAGCTGGTGAACCTGGGCGCCACCTACAACGTGACGCCGGCCTCGAACCTGATCTTCGGCGCCACGCAGCGCAAGGTGGCCGAGAGCGAACGCTCGCAGCTGGCCTGGACGCTGGGCTACGACTACTACCTGAGCAAGCGCACCGTGGTCTATGCGCGCTGGCTGCGCCTGCTGAACCGGCACGGCGCCTCGGCCTCGCTCGCGACCATCCCGGTGGTGGCCAACAGCGGCAACGACGTGCGCGTGCTCGCCACCGGCATCCGCCACAACTTCTGACTTCCGACACCTCCGCCATGCCCATGGACTTCTTCTCTTCGCAAGCCGAATCCCTCTCGGCGCTGTTCGCGCCGCGCGCCATCGCGGTGGTCGGCGCCTCGTCCAACGCGCAGAAGATCGGCGGCATTCCCGTCGACTACCAGCGCCGCTTCGGCTTCGAGGGCGCGCTGTACCCGGTCAACCCGAACGCCGACCGCATCCAGGACCTGCCGGCCTACCCGAGCCTGCGCGCCATCGGCCAGCCGGTGGACCTGGCCATCCTCGCGGTGCCGTCGGCGCTGGTCGACGGCGCGCTCGACGACGCCATCGCGGCGGGCGTGAAGGGCGTGGTGCTGTTCTCCTCGGGCTTTGCCGAAGTGGGCGCCGAGGGCGCGGCGGCGCAGGCGCGGCTGGGCGACAAGGCGCGTGCCGCGGGCGTGCGGCTGGTCGGCCCCAACTGCCTGGGCTTCATGAACATCGCGCGCCACGTGTACGCCACCTTCTCGCCGGCGCCCGGCGTGGGCCGCGTGATGCCGGGACGCATCGGGCTGGTGAGCCAGTCGGGCGCGTTCGGCGCCTATGCCTACGCGATGGCGCGGGCGCGCGGCGTCGGCCTGTCGCTGTGGGCCACCACCGGCAACGAGGCCGACGTGCAGGTCGCCGACTGCCTGGCCTGGCTCGCGCAGGACCCCGACACCGACGTGATCATGGCCTACATGGAAGGCTGCCGCGACGGCCCCCGGCTGCGCGCCGCGCTGGCCCTGGCGCAGGCCAACGGCAAGCCGGTGGTGATGGTCAAGGTCGGGCGCACCGCACTCGGCGCCGAGGCCGCGGCCTCGCACACCGCCGCGCTGGCGGGCGACGACGCGGTGTACGACGCGGTGTTCCGCCAGTACGGCGTGCTGCGCGCGCGCAACCTCACGGAGTTCTTCGACCTGGCCCACAGCGCGGCCGTGGCGGGCCGCCCGCGCGACCGCTCGATCGGCCTGTTCACGCTCTCGGGCGGCGTCGGCGCGCTGATGGCCGACGAGGCCTCGGCCCAGGGCCTGGACGCCCGGCCGCTGAGCGAGGCCGCGCAGGACACGCTGCGCCGCTGGGTGCCCTTCGCAGCGCCGCGCAACCCGGTCGACATCACGGGCCAGGTCACCAACGACATGACGCTGATCGATCGCACGGCCCGCGTGATGCTGGACGACCAGGGCTTCGCCTCGTGGATGGGCTTCCTGGCTGCCGCGGGCGCGTCGGACGCGTTCTGGCCGGTGCTGCGCTCGTTGGTGAGCTCGCTGCGCGAGGCCTATCCCGACACGCTGCTGGCGGTGAGCACGCTGCTGACGCCGCAGCGCCGCGCCGAACTCGAGGCCATGCGCTGCCTGGTGTTCGCCGACCCGTCGGACGGCATCCGCACGATCGCCGCGCTGGCGGGGCTGAAGCCTGCGGCTGCGGTGGCTGCAACGCCCGCATCAACCAAGGCGCCGTTGACGCTCGCGCCCGGCACGATGTCCGAGCCCGATGCGCTCGCGCTGCTCGCCGACGCCGGCGTGCCCGTGGTCCCGCACCGCGTGGTGCGCAGCGCCGACGAAGCGGCGGCCGCCGCCGAGGCGCTCGGCGAGGCGGTGGTGGTGAAGATCGTCAGCGCCGACATCCCGCACAAGTCGGACGTCGGCGGCGTGGCGCTCGGGCTGCGCGGTGCGGCGCAGGCGCGCGCGGCCTTCGAGCGCACGCGCGACCTCGCGCGCACCGCACGGCCCGAGGCGCGGCTCGACGGCGCACTGGTGGCGCGCATGCTGACGGGCGGCGTCGAATGCATCGCGGGCGTGCACCGCGACCCGGTGTTCGGGCCGGTGCTGATGTTCGGCCTGGGCGGCATCCACGTCGAGACGCTGCGCGACGTGTCGCTGCGCGCGCTGCCGATCGCACGCGACGACGCGCTGGCCATGGTGCGCGAGCTGCGCGCCTTCGCGATCCTGAACGGCGCACGCGGCCGGCCGCCGGTCGACCTCGGCTCGATCGCCGACGCGCTGTGCGCGCTGGCCGACTTCGCGCAGCGCGCAGGCGACTCGCTCGACAGCGCCGAGATCAACCCGCTGATCGCGCGCCCGCAGGCCGAGGGCGGCTGCGTGGCGGTCGACGCGCTGGTCGTCGGCCGCGCGCCCTGAAGCACAACAACCACCGGAGACATCGCATGACGACGACATCGAAGAACGGACTCGGGCGCGCACTCGGCGCGGGCGCGGCACTGGTGCTCGCGGCAAGCGCGGCGGCGGCGGCCACGGAAGCGCCCTTCCCCTCCAAGCCCGTGCGCATCATCGTGCAGTACCAGGCGGGCGGCTCGACCGACATCCTCGCGCGGCTCGTGGCCGAGGGGCTGTCCAAGCGGCTGGGCCAGCCGGTGGTGGTCGAGAACCGCAGCGGCGCGGGCGGCATCATCGGCACCGACTACGTCGCCAAGAGCCCGCCCGACGGCCATACGCTGCTGCTCACGGTGCCGGGCCCCGTCACGGCGAACCTGGTGCTCTACAGCAAGCTGCCCTACGACCCGCGCACCGACCTGCGCATGGTGTCGGACATCGCCACCACGCGCACCGTGCTGGCGGTGCACCCCTCGGTGCCGGCGACCGACTTCAAGAGCCTGATCGCCGCCGCCAAGGCCGCGCCCGGCAAGTACTCGATGGGCTCGTGGGGCCCGGGCACGCAGCCGCACCAGGTGCAGGTGTACATGGACAAGGCCTACGGCCTGCAGACGATGCACGTGCCCTACAAGGGCGAGAGCCCGATGGCGATCGACCTGATCGGCGGCGTGATCCAGATGACCGTGGGCTCGGTCACCACGCTGCAGCCGTACATCAAGGCCGGCAAGCTGCGCCCGCTGGCCGTGGCCGGCCCCCGGCGCGCCCGCGCGCTGCCCGACGTGCCCACCTTCGCCGAGCAGGGCTACGCCGACGAGGTCTACGCCATGACCGGCCCGACCTCGCTGATGGCGCCGGCCAGGACGCCCGACGCCATCGTCGAGCGCCTGGGCCGCGAGGTCAGCGCGGTGGTGCGCCAGCCCGAGGTGAGCCGGCGCATCGAGGAGCTCGGCGCCGAGCCCGTGGGCAACCTGCCGCCCGAGGCCGCCGCGGCCTACAAGGCCTTCCTGCCCGTGACGCTGAAGCTCACGCAGGCCACGGGCGTGAAGCTCGACTGAACCGCCTTCCCCCTCTCCCCTTTTTTTCCGAACCCCGAGGTCTTTCCCATGAACGCTCCCGCTCCCGTGCCCGACATCGCCGCCGCCCGCAAGGCGCTCGCCCGTTCCATCGGCCTGGCCGCCTTCGTCTACGGCTATCCGCTCACCGAGACCTACCGCACCTGCGCCATGCAGACCGCGCCGCGCGCCGAACGCCGCAGCGGCGCCTCGGCCGGCTCCGACGTGCGCGCGCCGCTGAACACGCTGCACCACGCGCCGCGCCCGTCCACCCACGAAGACCGCGACGTGGTCACGCCCGCCAACGACCTGCTCTACACCATGGCCTGGCTGCACCTGGCGCACGGGCCGATGCTGCTCACCGTGCCCGCGTCGGCGCGGCATCCGGGGCGCTACTTCGTGCTGCCGCTGTACGACGCCTACACCGAGAACTTCGAGAACCTGGGCCCGCGCAACTGCAACCCCGAGGGCGAGACGGTCGTGCTCGTGGGCCCCGGCGGCACCGTGCCGGAATCGCTCGCCGGCCACCGCGTGGTGCGCTGCCCGACCGACCTGGTCTGGCTCATCGGCCGCATCCTGGTGGGTGATGAAAGCGACTGGCCGGCCGCGCGCGCGCTGCAGTCGGAGATCCAACTGAAGCCCGCGCCCGGCACCGTGCTGCAGGGCCGCCCGGCCGCCATCGAACAGTGGGCCGGCCCGCACGAGGACGCCATGGCCGCCGCCTTCGAGCACGGCGAACCGGCCGCAGAAGTGGCGCCGCGCTTCTTCACCAACGTGTGCCACGCGCTGGCCGAGGCGCCGGGCCGCGTGGAAGACCGCGGCCTCGTGGCGTGGTTCGGCCAGGGCGGGCTGCTGGCCAACGCCGCGTTCTCGTGGGACGCGCTGGAAGCACCGCTGCGCGAAGGCCTGATCGAAGGCTTCGCCGAGGGCGTGCAGCTGGTCGGCGCGGTGGGCCGCAACCGCCGGCCCAAGCCCTGGTCGATGACGCCGGCCACCGGCCGCTACGGCAACGAGTTCCTCGGCCGCGCGCGCACCGCCTACCTGGGCCTGGGCGCGCTGGCCACCAGCGAGGCGGTGTACGCCGCCGCGCACCACGACGCCACGCAGGAACCGCTGGACGGCCAGCGCCGCTACACGATGCGCTTCGAGGCCGGCGACCTGCCGCCCGCGGACGCCTTCTGGTCGGTCACGCTGTACGACACCGACCGCTTCCTCTACCCCAACGACATCCGCCGCCACGCCATCGGCGACCGCACGCCCGGGCTGAAGCGCAACGCCGACGGCAGCCTCGAACTGGTGGTGGGCCACGCGCGCCCCGCCGATGCCGCCAACTGGCTGCCCGCGCCGGCCGGGCGCTTCTACCTGATCCTGCGCATGTACTACCCGCGCGAGGGCGTGCAGGGCTGGCGCATCCCGGCGCTGCAGGCACAACAGGGCTGAGCACGATGCAGCCGCACACCGACGCCACCCTGCAAGCCCTGGCCGAAGAGGCCGTGGTCTACGCCTACCCGCTGTACGAGATGTGCCGCATGCGCGCGGCCACCTCGCCGCAGCGCACCGACGCCGCCGGCGAGGCGCCCAAGCCGCTGCGCTGGTGCAACGTGTTCACGCACGCGCGCCAACTGCTGGGCGCGGGCAAGAGCCGCGTCGTCACGCCGAACAACGACACGCTCTACACCAACGCCTGGCTCGACCTGGGCGAGGGCCCGCTCGTGATCGACGTGCCCGACACGGCCGGGCGCTACTACGTGCTGGGCCTTCTCGACTTCTTCACCAACCCCTTTGCCCACCTGGGCCAGCGCCTCACGGGCACGGCGGCGCGCGCCTTCGTGGTCACGCCGCCGGGATGGCGCGGCACGCTGCCTGCCGCGTTCGATGCGCCGGGCGCGCGCATCGAGGCGCCCACGCGCTGGCTGTGGATCATCGGACGCCTGCTGGTCGACGGCCCGCAGGACGTGCCCGCCGTCAACGCGCTGCAGGACGGCTTTCGCGTGCGCACGCTGGCCGACTGGGAGGCCGGCCGCGCCTCGGTGCCGCGCGCCTTCGACCCGGCCTGCGACCCGAAGGCACCGCTCACGGCCGCGCACTTCGCCGCGCAGGTGAACGCTGCGCTGCGCGACAACGCACCGCCGGCTGACGATGCCGCGCAGCTCGCGCGCTATGCATCGCTCGGCATCGGGCCCGGCGCGGGCGCGCTCGACGACAGTCAGCGCGCCGCGCTGCAGGCCGCGCTCGACACCGTGCTGCCCCGGCTGCGCGAGGCGCAGTCGGGCCGCACCACGGCCTCGGGCTGGGTGCAGATGCCGCTGGTGGAAGGCTCCTTCGGCGACGACCACCTGGCGCGCGCGCTGATCGCGCTCAAGTACATCGGCATGCTCGAAAGCCGCGAGGCCACCTACCCGATGGCCTGGCACGACGCGGCGGGCGAGCCGCTCACCGGCCAGCGCCGCTACACGCTGCGCTTCGCGCCCGACGCGCTGCCGCCGGTCGACGCCTTCTGGTCGCTCACGATGTACGACACGCGCGACTACATGCTGGTCGACAACCCGATCGACCGCTACGCCGTCGGCGACCGCACGCCGGGCCTGCGGCGCGACGCGGACGGCGGGCTCACGCTGCACATCCAGCACGCACGCCCCGAAGGCGAGGCCGCGCGCGCCAACTGGCTGCCGGCGCCCGAAGGCAGCTTCTACCTGTGCCTGCGCGCCTACGTGCCGCGCGCCGAACTGCTCGACGGCCGCTACCAGCTGCCGCCCCTCACCGTCACCAAGGATTCCGCATGAGTGCCACCGCTGAAAAACCCCAAGCCACAGAAGAAGAAAAGCCCTTCCTCATCGTCGGCACCGGCACCGAAACCGTCGCGCCGGGCCTGCACATCCTGCGCGGGCAGGGCCAATCGTTCGTGGCCGAGACCAACGTGGGCCTGGTCGTCGTCGACGCCGGCCCGGGCGGCTCGGTGACGCAGGGCATGATCGACGCGCTGCGCCAGCTCAGCGACGCGCCAGTGCATGCGCTGTGCTTCAGCCACGGCCACATCGGCTACAACGCCGGCGTGCCGATGTGGCTGGCCCATGCCGCCGCGCGCGGCGATGCGCCGCCGCGCATCATTGCGCACCGCAACGTGCCGCGCCGCCTGGCGCGCTACCGCGAGACGCTGGCCCTGCAGCACCGCATGGCCGAGATCCAGTTCAACCGCCCCGCCGGCTTCTTCGACCACCGGCTGGTGACGCACCCGCCCACCGAGACCTTCGACGACGTGCTGCAGATCGGCAGCGGCGAGTGCCGCGTCGAGCTGCGCTGGGCACCCTCGGAAACCGACGACGCGATCGCGCTGTGGAGCCCGGCGCAGCGCGTGCTGTACGGCGGCGCGGCGTTGATCGACTCCATTCCCAACATCGGCACGCCCTTTCGCACCATGCGCGACACGGTGCGCTGGGCCGACACGCTGGAGGCGCTGGCGGCGTTGAAGCCGCGCAAGGCGGTGCGCGAATTCGGCGCCACGCTCGAGGGCGAAGACCAGGTGCAGCACGTGCTCCTGCACACGGCCCGCGCGCTGCGCTGGGTGCGCGCGGAGGTGGTGCGGCTCATGAACGAGGGGCTCAACGAGCGCGACATCCTGGCGCGCATCCGCTTTCCCGACGAGCTGTTCGCGGTCGAGTGGATGAAGCCCACCTACGGCGACCCGGGCTACATCGTGCGCGACATCTACCGCTCGGAGAACGGCTGGTGGGACCGCAACCCGACCTCGCTGCACCCGGCCGCGCCCGAGGCCATCGGCCGCGCGGTGGCCGACGCCATCACCGACAAGCGCGGCGTGATCGACCAGGCACGTGCGCTGGCAGCAAACAAGCAGTGGCAGCTCGCGCTGCACGTGATCGACCTGCTAGCCACCGCCGAGGGCGAGGCCCTCGAGATCGCCGAGGCCCGCTCGCTCAAGGCCGAATGGCTGCGCGAGCGGGCACGCGAAGTGCCCAGTTACGTCTCGCGCAACCTGTATCGCGTGGGCGCGGACATGATCGAACAAGGCACGCAGGCGCGCTTCGGCATCCGCTGAGGCCTTTCCATCGGAGACACGGACCATGACAACGACAACACCATTCCGCTTCGGCCTGCGCATGCTGGCCGCCTGCTCCCTGGCCGCACTGGCAACAGCCAGCCACGCACAACAGGCCGACAGCTACCCCGACAAGCCCGTGACGCTGGTGGTGCCCACCGCGGCGGCCGGCGGCACCGACACCATCGCGCGGCTGATCGGCGACGGCCTCGGCAAGATCCTGAAGCAGCCCTTCGTGGTCGACAACCGCCCGGGCGCCAACGGCATCCTCGGCAGCGAGGTGGTGGCGCGTTCCACGCCCGACGGCTACCGGCTGCTGTTCACCTACGCCGCGACGATGGTGGTGAACCCCAGCCTCTACAAGAAGCTGCCCTACGACCCGCTGAAGGACTTCGTGCCGATCGCCCAGGTCGGGCGCGGCGGCAACCTGCTGCTGGTGCGCAAGGACCTGCCGGTGAAGACGATCCAGGAGTTCGTCGCCTACGCCAAGGCGCGCCCCGACAAGCTCAGCTACTGCTCGTGGGGCAACGGCTCAGGCGGCCACCTGGCGATGGAAAGCCTCAAGAAGCAGGCCGGCCTCGTGATGACGCACGTGCCCTACAAGGGCAGCGGCCCCTGCGTGCAGGACCTCGTGGGCGGCCAGGTCGATGCGGCCTTCGCCGACATCTCCTCGACCGTGGAGATCGTGCGCGCCGGGCGCATCCGGGCGCTGGCCAACAGCGGCCCCTCGCGCATCCCGATGCTGCCCGACGTGCCGACCATGACCGAGAGCGGCTACCCCTTCACCACCTACGCCTGGTACGGCCTGCTGGCGCCCGCCAAGACGCCGCCCGCCGTCGTGAAGAAGCTCAACGAGGCCGTGAACCAGGTGCTGCGCGATCCCGCGGTGGTGCGCCGCATGTACGAGCTGAACTTCAACGACCTGCCGCAGAACACGCCCGAGCAGTTCACCGCCACCATCCGCAGCGACCTGCGCGACTGGGGCGCGCTGGTGAAGGACATCGGTCTGACGCTCGAATGAACGCCTGAGCGGCCCCGACCAAGGGTAAGCAACATGGTCGGGCGGCGGCGCTTCCCACACACTGCGCCGTGACAGGCACGGTTTCTGCTCATCGGCTGCGCGATGGCAACTGCGCCAGCGCGCACCATGACCGAGCTTCTTCACTTCAGCCGACAACTCACCGCCGAAGCCCAGGCGCAGGCCTCGGGCGTGGGCGCCTGGGACCAGCACTACGAGCAGCTGTCCAACGGCCGCTTCGAGGGCCTGGCCGAAGACCTGCACCTGGACTTCGTGCAGGTCTTCCACGAGCGCGCCAACCAGACCGTGCTGCAGCGCGGCCGGGGCCGCCCCGGCGCCATCGCCTTCGCGCTCACCGAGACGGCCGCCCCGGGCAGCTGGTACTGCGGCCACGACCTGGGCGGGCGCCAGCTCAGCGCGCTGCCGCCGCGGGGCGAGTTCGAGCTGCTGGCCGGCGCAGGCATGGACCTGATGGCCGTGTGCGTCGACACCGAACCGCTGGCCAAGCTGGCCACCACCCTGTTCGGCCCCGACTTCGAGCTGCGCATGCCGGCGCCGGCGCCGGTGCAGCACCCCGGTTTCGACGAAACCGCCTTCACCCGCCTGCTGGGCGCCGCCCTGTCGCTGGCGCGCGACAACCTCGCGCAGCTCGAACAGCCGGCCGCGCGCCACATGCTGTCGCTGTCGCTGGCCGACGCGGTGCTGCAGTGCATGGGCTCGAAGGCCTTCGAGGCCCGGCTGCCCGCCAGCACGGCGGCGCGCCGCCACATCGTGGCCAAGGCGCGCGAGTACATGCAGGCGCACGCCGACGAGCCCATCAGCGTGCCCGACCTGTGCGCGGCCACCGGCGTGTCGCGCCGCTCGCTGCAGTACGCCTTCGAGGACGTGCTGCACCTGAGCCCCGTCACCTACCTGCGCGTGATGCGCCTGAACCGCGTGCGCTGCGAGATGCAGGCCTGCCGCGGCGACACCATCGGCGACATCGCCGCGCGTTGGGGCTTCTGGCACCTGTCGCGCTTTGCCATCGACTACGCGCGCCTGTTCGGCGAGCTGCCGTCCGCCACGCGCGCGCGGTGGTTTGCCAAATCTTGATAACGCCCGCGCCGGCGGCGCTCTTACCTTCGCGGTTGTCCACCACAACACGCGAAGAAGGATGCAGCCATGCGCAGCAGCTACCACCGAACGCCCGGCCGCGGCGCCGCACGGCGTCTCCTGGGCACCGCCCTGGCCTCTGCCCTGGCGCTCGCCCTCGGCCCCCTGAGCACTGAGCCGGCCCTGGCCCACGGCGGCGCGGCCCACATGGTGCCGCTGAAGAAGACGGTGGAAGACTTCGGCGGCACGCTGCGCTGGGACAGCTTTGCCAACGTGTTCACCGTGGCGCGCAACGGCACGCTGGTGCGCCTGAAGCCCGGCTCGAAGACGGCGCTGGTCAACGGCCAGCCGATGCAGCTCGATGTGCCCGTCGTCATGCGCAAGGGCGCGGCCTACGTGCCGCACGACTTCGTGAATCAGGTGTTCCAGTCGAGCCTGGACAAGACCTTCGTGGTCGAGCGCGTGCCCAACCCGCTGAACCCGCTGACCGAGGCCGAGATCCAGGCCACGCTCGAGGTGCTGAAGGCCTCGGGGCGCCACAAGGCCGGCCTGCGCTTCACCGAGATCAGCGTGAAGCGACCGCCCAAGGACGAGGTCTGGAACTTCGCGCTCACCGGCCAGCCCGTGCGCGCGCCGCGCCAGGCGGCCTTCGTAGCACTCGATGGCAAGAAGGTCATCGAGGGCACGGTCGACCTCGCCGCGCGCACCCTCACCGCCTGGAAGCCCATCGAAGGCGCGCACGGCATGGTGCTGCTGGACGACTTCGCCACCGTGCAGAGCGCCATCGAGGCCAGCCCCGACTACGCCAAGGCGCTCGCCACGCGCGGCATCGCCGACGTGAAGAAGGTGGTGGCCACGCCGCTCACCGTAGGCTACTTCGACGGCAAGGATTCGCTGCGCCAGGAAGACCGCCTGCTGAAGGTGGTGAGCTACCTGGACGTGGGCGACGGCAACTACTGGGCGCACCCCATCGAGGGCCTGGTGGCGGTGGTCGACCTGGAGCAGAAGAAGGTCATCAAGATCGAGGACGGCGGCCTGGTGCCCGTGCCGCTCAAGCCCACGCCCTACGACGGGCGCGACCGCGCGGCCACGCCCGCGCCCAAGCCGCTGGAGATCACCGAGCCCGAAGGCAAGAACTACACGATCACCGGCCACACGATGCACTGGCGCAACTGGGACTTCCATGTGCGGCTCGACTCGCGCGTGGGCCTGGTGCTCTCTACCGTCACCTACAACGACAAGGGCACCAAGCGCAAGGTGATGTACGAAGGTTCGCTGGGCGGCATGATCGTGCCCTACGGCGACCCCGACACCGGCTGGTACTTCAAGGCGTACCTCGACTCGGGCGAGTACGGCATGGGCACGCTCACCTCGCCCATCGAGCCGAACAAGGACGCGCCGCAGAACGCCGTGCTGCTGGACGCCACGCTGGCCGACTACACCGGCGCCCCGACCAAGGTGCCGCGCGCCATCGCCGTCTTCGAGCGCTATGCCGACCCCGAGTTCAAGCACCAGGAAATGGGCAAGCCCAACATCAGCACCGAGCGGCGCGAGCTGGTGGTGCGCTGGATCAGCACGGTGGGCAACTACGACTACCTGTTCGACTGGGTGTTCGCCGAGAACGGCACCATCGGCATCCACGCGGGCGCCACCGGCATCGAGGCCGTGAAGGGCGTGAAGTCGCGCACTATGCAGGACCCCACGGCCGCTGAGGACACGCGCTACGGCACGCTGCTGGACCACCACATCGTCGGCACCACGCACCAGCACATCTACAACTTCCGCCTCGACCTCGATGTGGACGGCGAGCAGAACACGCTCACCGAAGTCGACCCCGTGGTGCTGCCCAACACGCGCGGCGGCCCGCGCACCAGCACCATGCAGACGGTGCAGCGCACGGTGCGCACCGAGCAGCAGGCGGCGCAGAAGTTCGACCCCTCGACCATCCGCCTGCTGAGCAACCCGGCGAAGAACAACAAGGTCGGCAACCCGGTGTCGTACCAGCTCGTGCCGTACGCGGGCGGCACGCACCCGATCGCCAAGGGCGCCAACTTCGCAAAGGACGAGTGGATCAACCACCGCCTGAGCTTCATGGACCGCCAGCTCTGGGTGACGCGCTACGACCCCGAGGAGCTGTTCCCCGAAGGCAAGTACCCCAACCGCTCGAACAAGGACACGGGCCTGGGCCAGTTCACGGCCGACAACCAGGAGATCGTGAACACCGACAACGTGGTGTGGCTCACGACCGGCACCACGCACGTCGCGCGCGCCGAGGAGTGGCCGATCATGCCCACCGAGTGGGTGCATGCGCTGCTCAAGCCCTGGAACTTCTTCGACGAGACGCCGACGCTGGGGCTGAACCGGCCTGCGAAATGAGCACATCCGACGAGGCCATCGGCCGCTACGAAGACCTGATGACGCTGCCGCCCGCGCTGCAGGCGCCGACCTACCGCCAGATGGACCGGCTCTACGCGACGCGCGCGATCCGGCGCGGCACGCACGTGCATCCGCTGCCCGAGGGCACGCCGGTCGATGCGCAGCGCTTCGGCATCGACGGCTTCATGGCGCGCAACCACACGGCCGGGCTGCTGGTGATCAAGGACGGCCATGTCGTGCTCGAGCGCTACGCCATGGGCAACGACGCGGCGACCAAGTGGCTGTCGTTCTCGGTCGCGAAGTCGCTGACCTCCACGCTGGTCGGCGCGGCCGTGAAAGATGGCCACATCGCCAGCCTCGACGATCCGGTGGTGCGCTACCTGCCCGCATTGAGTGGCTCTGCGTATGACGACGTGACGGTGAAGCAGGTGCTGCAGATGAGCTCGGGCGTGGCCTGGAACGAGGACTACCTCGACGCCGGCTCCGACCGGCGCCAGCTGATGCGCGTGCAGCTCACGCGCGAAAAGGGCGCGGTGCTGAAGTTCATGGCGCAGCGCCCGCGCGTGGTGCCGGCGGGCACGCGCTTCAACTACAGCACCGGCGAGACCTGCCTGGTCGGCGAGATCCTGGCCAGCGCGATCCGCCGGCCGATCAGCGACTACCTCTCGGAAAAAATCTGGGCGCCCTTCGGCATGGAGGCCGACGCCTACTGGCAGCTCGATGCGGTCGATGGCCAGGAGTTCACCGGCAGCGGCGTGAACGCCACGCTGCGCGACTTCGGGCGCTTCGGCCTGTTCGTGCTCGGCGGCGGCGTGGCCGGCGGCCAGCGGGTGCTGCCCGATGGCTGGGTGGGCGACGCCACGCGCGTCGATGCGGCCAGCCACCTCGCGCCCGGCACGCTCGCGGGCTTCGAACCGATGGGGTACGGCTACCAGTGGTGGACCTTCCCGACCGGCGCGAAGGCACTGCCCGAACTCGACGGCGGCCTGTTCGCCGCGCTCGGCATCTTCGGCCAGCAGGTCTACATCCATCCGAAGGAACGGCTCGTGGTCGCGATCCACAGCACGTGGCCGGCGCCGATCCATCCGCCGAGCCTGGTCGAGACCGATGCGCTGCTCGGCACGCTGACCGCCGCGCTGCGCACCTGAACAGAGCGTGGCGCACGCCACGCTCTGCCATGCGTCAGGAGAAGATCACCTGCGCGTCGGTGTACTCCTTCAGCCCTTCTTCCGCGAACTCCACGCCGAGCCCCGAGGCCTTCACGCCGCCGAAGGGCGCGTTGGGCTGGATGGCGCCGTGCTTGTTGATCCACACCGAGCCGCACTCCAGGCGCGAGGCGATGCGCTTGGCGTGCTCGATGTCCTTGGACCACACGGAACCGCCGAGGCCGTTCTCGCTGTCGTTGGCGGCGCGGATGGCGTCCTCGACGTCGGTGTAGCGGATGACGGGCAGCGCGGGTCCGAACTGTTCTTCGTCGACCAGCGCATCGCCGTTCTTCAGGCCCGCAACGATCGTCGCGGGGAAGAACAGGCCCTCGCCCGGTTCGCCGCCCGTGAGCACCTGGCCCTTCTTTTTCGCGTCGGCCACGAGCCGCGCGACCTTGTCGAACTGCATGCGGTTCTGCACCGGGCCGAGCACGTTCTTCTCGTCCATGCCGTCGCCCATCGGCACCTGCTTCGCAAAGGCCGCGAGGTGCTCGCACACCTCGTCGTGGATGCTGGCGTGCACGTACAGCCGCTTCATGGCCGCGCAGGTCTGGCCGTTGTTGAGGAACGCGCCCCAGAACAGGCCTTCGGCGATGGCCTTGGGGTCGGCGTCGGGCAGCACGATGCCGGCGTCGTTGCCGCCGAGTTCGAGCGTGAGCCGCTTCATGGTGCTGGCGGCCGACTGCATCACCTTCTTGCCGGTGGCGCAGGAGCCGGTGAACACGATCTTGCGGATGACGGGGTCGCTCGCCATGTCGGCGCCGAGGTTGGAGGTGCGGTCGTCGCAGCTCACGCTGTTGACCACGCCTTCGGGCAGCACCTCGTTGAGCAGCTCGACAAAGCGCAGCGTGGCCAGCGGCGTGTAGGGCGAAGGCTTGATGACGACCGTGTTGCCCGTGCGCAGCGCCGGCAGCACGTGCCACACGGCGATCAGCACGGGGAAGTTCCACGGCGTGATCGAGCCGACCACGCCCACGGGCTTGCGGAAGATCTCGACGTGGCCCTGCGCGTTGTCCTGCAGCACGCGCGGCGGCAGCGACAGCGCCGCGGTGGCGCCGGCCCAGGCCGCGGCGCCGCCCAGCTCCCAGCGCGAGCCCAGGCCGTTGAGCGGCTTGCCCTGCTCCAGCGTTAGCAGGCGCGCCAGCTCTTCGGCGTGCGCGCCGATCTTCTCGGTGACGGCGCGGCAGGCGGCGGCCAGTTCGTCGTCGGACTTGCGCGACCAGCTCATGAAGGCCTTCTGCGCGGCGGCCACGGCGGCGGCGAGGTCGTCGCGCGAACCGTTCGGCGCGGTGCCGATCACCTGGCCGTTGGCGGGGTTGCGCACTTCGAAGGAGGCCGTGCCTGGCACCGCGCGACCGCCGATCGTCATTCTTGTCTCTTGCATTGCTTTGTCCTGGTTGGGTTGACGCTGGCGCGCGCCGCCGCAGGGCGGGCGCGCCGGGTCAATGTAGGAAAAGCAGGGGCCGGCGTCTTGGAGCCAGGCGTCAGCGAATGGACTCAGGCGTCAGTCAGTGCGTCAGGGGTCCAAGCGCCAGGCGCCCCGGTGGCACGCCGTAGCGCTTGCGGAACTCGCGGTAGAAGAACGACAGGTCGTTGAAGCCGCAGTCGTAGGCGACCTGTGCGATGGCCGGCGCGGGGCCGCCCTGCCGGGCCGCCGCATCGAGCGCGGCGCGCGCCGCCGCCAGCCGCGTGTCGAGGATGTGGCGGCTCGGCGAAACGCCCAGTGCCTCAAAGGCCCGCTGCAGCAGCCGCGGCGACACGCCCAGGTGGCGCGCCAGTTCGCCCGCGTGGAAGGCCGGGTCGTGGAACTGCAGCGCCACGTGGTCCATCGCGCGGCGCAGCACGCCCTCGCCGGCGTTGCGCGACAGCAGCGCCGGCGCCTGCCGCGCGCGCTCGACCAGCACCGAGCCGAACACGCCGAGGAAGGCCTCGACCAGGTGCGCGTCGTCGGACTGTCCGCTGTCGAGCAGGCGCGCAAGGATGGCACGCATCGCGAAGCCCAGCGCGTCGCCGCGCCGCACGCACACACCGCCCTGCAGCGTGGGACCGAAGCGCGCGAGCATGTCGGCGCGCGGCAGGTGCACCGACACCTGCTGCGAGCTGGCGCCGTCGTAGACGAACTCCGAGGGCCGCGCCGAATCGATCAGCACGATGTCGCCGGCCTGCACCGCGATCTGCTGCGCGCCCTGGCACATGAGCGCGCCGCCGTGGTCCTGGAACACGAGGAAGAAATGCTCGCGGTCGTCGCGCCGGATGGCCTGCGCGTCGCGGTGCACGCGCTGCAGGTTCTGGCCGATGAGCGCCACGTCGACCCCGCCGGCGCGCCGCACCTCGATGCCGCCCGAGACGGTCTGCTGGCGCGGCATGGGCACAGGCGTGAAGTTGCCGCACACGGCCTGCAGGCGCGGGCCGACGAGCTCGAACGGCATCTCGGCGCGCATCCGTGGCGTCAACGGGCCGCCGCTCAGATGCGCGGGCGAATCGAAGAAAGAAGCGCTCACAGAGGGTGTCTCCTTGCAGGGCGCCGGGCCAGCGCTCAGTCCTCGTCCATGACCCGCGAGCGGCCGAACCAGAAGCCGAGCACCAGGCCGACCGTGCCGGCACCGATGCCGCTCCACAGGCTCAGGAAAGTGTAGACGTTGTAGCGCCCCGGATGCTGCGCGAGCGCACTCGCCAGTGCGGGTTCATTGAGGCCGCCGAGCCCGCGCGCGGCGGCGTAGTCGAAGCCCGCGGCACCCAGGAAATGCGGTGCCACGAGGATCGGCAGCGCCGTGAAGAACGGAAACCACGCGCCGCGCATCCGGCGCCAGCGCATGAAGATCGCCGCGACGAGCAGCACCGCGCCGACCGCGACGGTGCCCAGCGCGAAGGGCTGGCGCGCCAGCGGCAGCAGCCAGGGCCAGATCCATGGCAGCGGGTACAGCGGCCACTCGGCGCGCGGCGCCAGCCCACCCGGCCGCGCGACGACCGACCAGCCCAGCGTGTCGAGGCCGCTGAACACCAGCGCCGACACGCAGGCCACGGCCGCGACAAGCAGGCACACGCTGCGAAACGGGGACGCGCTGCCCTGCAGGAAGCCGGGCGACGGCTCGGGCGGCAACGCCGGCGACCGGGGCCAGCCCGACTGCCAGTGCCGCACGACGATCGACGTCGGCACCGGCGGCGGTGCCAGGTCACCGCGCACCAGCCAGTCGATGAACAGGGCGCCGACCGCGAAGGCCATGACCGCCGTGAGCCATGCACAGACGCCCGGCATGTCGACGAAGCCGGCCGGCGTCAGCATCGGCAGCTGGCCGTAGGCCACGCCCGCAAAGCCGTAGAGCCAGATGATCGGCACCGACAAGGCCATGGCCGTGTGCATCAGCACGGCGTCGGTCTCGGCCGACTCGTGGCGCAGCGCCTGCGCGCGCGACCACGCCTCGCGCCAACTCACTTCGCCAGGGCTTTCAGTGCCATCTTGATGCCGTCGCTCACGCTCGCGTCCTTCGGCAGCGCCTTCAGCGCGAGCGCGGCCTCCTTGTCGCTGTAGCCCAGCGCCACCAGCGCCTGCAGGATGTCGGCCTGCGCGTCGGACGCGGCATGCGCCGGCAGGCCGATGTCGGCGCCCAGCTTGCCCTTGAGTTCCAGCAGCAGCCGCTCGGCGGTCTTCTTGCCGATGCCCGGGATCTTCACGAGCCGGCCCAGCTCCTGCGTGGTGATGGCCTGCGCCAGCTCGCCCACGCTCATGCCCGACAGCAGGCCCAGCGCGGTGCGCGGGCCCACGCCGGTGATCTTGATGAGCTGGCGGAAGGCCGCCCGCTCCTCGGCGGTGCCGAAGCCGTAGAGAATCTGCGCGTCCTCGCGCACGACGAAGTGCGTGAGCAGCGACACCTTCGCGCCGACGTTGGGCAGGTTGTAGAACGTGCTCATCGGCACGTCGACCTCGTAGCCGACGCCGTTGCAGTCCACCACCACCTGCGGGGGGTTGCGCTCTGCGAGCGTGCCGGTCAGTTTGCCTATCATTGGCTCCCCCCCGTTGCTTGCTCACTTCGTGTAGCCGCTTCCCCCCTCAAGGGGGCAACACCGGCGGCCCGGCAAAGCCGGTTCCGCGGTGTTACCCGCCTTGGATTGCGTTTTTTCGAGCGTGGCTGGTCTTGCATGGGCTGCCAATTAGATGGAAATGGATACCGCGTGATTCTGCGACACACCTTTACCCCCCTGAACAATTCGCGCCTCGGCCACCTGTGCGGCCCGCTGGATGCGCACCTGCGCCGCATCGAGGACGCCCTGGGCGTGAAGATCGCGCACCGCCACGAGCAGTTCAAGGTCGACGGCCCCAAGGCCCCGGCGCAGCGCGCCATGGAGGTGCTGCAGGCGCTGTACGAGATCGCCCAGCGCGCCATCGACCCGGCCGTGGTGCAGCTCACGCTGGCCGGCGACGGCTCGATGAGCGACGAGGACGCGGCCATGCTGGTCACGCGCCGCGCCGACCTGCGCGCGCGCACGCCCACGCAGGCGCTGTACCTGGACAACATCGCCAAGCACGACATCACCTTCGGCATCGGCCCGGCCGGCACCGGCAAGACCTACCTGGCGGTGGCCTGCGCGGTCGATGCGCTGGAGCGCGCGGCGGTGCAGCGCATCGTGCTCACGCGCCCGGCCGTGGAAGCGGGCGAGCGCCTGGGCTTT
Source organism: Variovorax sp. KBS0712 (assembly GCF_006323185.2). NCBI lineage: Bacteria > Pseudomonadati > Pseudomonadota > Betaproteobacteria > Burkholderiales > Comamonadaceae > Variovorax > Variovorax sp. KBS0712. The sequence goes on from NZ_VCCD02000002.1 coordinate 945,339, forward strand.
CTGCCGGGCGACCTGACGCAGAAGGTCGACCCCTACCTGCGCCCGCTGTACGACGCGCTGTACGACCTCATGGGCTACGAGAAGGTGCAGAAAGCCTTCGAGCGCAACGTGCTCGAGATTGCGCCGCTGGCCTTCATGCGCGGGCGCACGCTGAACAACGCCTTCGTGATCCTCGACGAGGCGCAGAACACCTCGGTGGAGCAGATGAAGATGTTCCTCACGCGCATCGGCTTCGGCGCCAAGGCGGTGGTGACGGGCGACGTGAGCCAGATCGACCTGCCCAAGCAGCAGCTCAGCGGCCTGATCGACGCCGAGCGCGTGCTCAAGCGTGTGGCCGGCATCGCGACCACACACTTCACGAGCGCCGACGTGGTGCGCCACCCACTGGTGGCGAAGATCGTCGATGCCTACGACGGGCAGCGCAAGCGCTCGGGAGGCCACTGAGATGGCGGCCTCGTTGCTTCCTGCCCTGTCGCTGTCGCTGCAGTTCGGGCGCTTCAAGGGCGTGGAGCGCCACCGCGCCGCGCTGCCGCGCCACAGCGTGAACCGCTGGATTCGTCATGCGCTGGACATCGACGGCGAGATCACCGTGCGCATCGTCGATGCCGACGAGGGCCAGCGCCTGAACCGCGAGTTCCGCGGCAAGGACTACGCCACCAACGTGCTCACCTTCGACTATGCGCAGGGCCCGGTCGTGATGGCCGACCTGGTGCTGTGCGCGCCCGTGGTGGCACGCGAGGCGAAGGAAAACCGCAAGACGCTCGCCGCGCACTACGCGCACCTGCTGGTGCACGGCACGCTGCACGCGCAGGGCTGGGACCACGAGACCAGCGAGGCCGACGCGGACGAGATGGAAGCGTACGAAATCGAGATCCTCGCGGGCCTGGGCATCCGCAGCCCGTACGGGCGCTGAGCGGGGGCCGCGGCGGTGTCGAACACCGATCCCTGGCTGCCGCGCTGGCTGCCGCTGCTGCGCGCATGTGCCGGCGACGGGCCGGTGCTCGAACTGGGATGTGCGGCCGGTCGCGACACCGCCACGCTGGTCGACGCCGGGCTGCGGGTGGTGGCGGTCGAGCTGTCGTCCGACGCCCTGGCGCAGGCGCAGCAACGCGTGCCCGCAGGCGCCGCGTTCCACTGCGGCGATTTCCGCGACGCGTGGCCGCTGGCGGAGGGCGCCACGGTCGGCGCCGTGCTCGCCAGCCTGTCGCTGCACTACTTCGCGTGGGACGAGACGCTGGCGCTGGTGCGGCGCATCCACCGCGTGCTGCGGCCGGGTGGCGTGCTGCTGTGCCGCCTCAACTCGGTCAACGACCGGCACCACGGCGCGCGCGGCCCGTCGGCCAGCGGACGGGACGAAGACTTTTTCTACACGGTGGACGGCATTCCCAAGCGCTTCTTCGACCGCGCCGCGGTCGAGCGGCTGTTTGCCGACGGCTGGCAGCTGCAGCACCTCGAGGAGGTGCGCGTGCTGCGCTACGACGAACCGAAGGTGGCGTGGGAAGCGGTGATCCGGCCTACGCCGTCATCTGCAACGGGATCGTGACCGGCCCGTCGTTCAGCAGGTGCACCTGCATGTCGGCGCCGAATTCGCCCGTCGCCACCACCGGGTGCGCGCCGCGCGCCTGCGCCACGAAGTACTCGTAGAGCCGGCGGCCCTCGTCGGGCGGCGCCGCGAGCGTGAAGCTGGGGCGGTTGCCGCCGCTCACGTCGGCTGCCAGCGTGAACTGGCTCACGACCAGCAGGCCCCCGCCGATGTCCTGCACGCTGCGGTTCATCTTGCCGGCCTCGTCCGAGAAGATGCGCAGCTTGAGGATCTTGGCGAGCAGGCGGTCGGCCACGCTGTCGCCGTCGCCGCGTTCGGCGCACAGCAGCACCAGCAGGCCGGCCTCGATGGCGCCGACGGTCTGGCCCGCGATATCGACGCGGGCGTGGGCGACGCGCTGGAGCACGGCTTTCATGAATGGTGGTCCTCGAGTCGGGTGGCGCGCGCTTCCATGGTGAGCGGCAGCAGTTGAATGGTCACGCGCAGGCCGGGCACGGCGTCCATGAGCGACTGCTCCAGTTCGTCGCGCAGGTTGGCGGCGCGCTGCAGGGTCCAGTCGCCGGGCACGTGCATGTGCAGGTCGGCAAAGCGGCGCTGGCCGGCGCCGCGCGTCACCATGTCGTCGAAGCGCAGGCGGTCGCCCTCGGCATGGTTGGCGGCGAAGGCGTCGAGCGTGGCGCGCACGGTGGCGAGCGTCTCGGCATCGAGCGCCTCGTCCATCAGGCCCTGCGAGGAGCGCCACACGAGCTTGAAGCCCTCGCGCACGATGTTGAGCGCCACGCCGATGGCGATCAGCGGGTCGAGCCAGAGCCAGCCGCTGAAATGCACGGCCACGATGCCGACCAGCACGCCGACCGAAGTCCACACGTCGGTCATCAGGTGGCGCCCGTCGGCTTCCAGCGCGATGGAGCGGTGCGCGCGCGCCGCGCGGAACAGCACGAACGCCAGCGCCGCGTTGAAGCCCGAGCTGATCACCGACAGCGCCAGGCCCCAGCCCAGCTGCTCCAGCGGCTGCGGCGACAGCAGCCGCAGCACCGACACCCACAGGATGGCGACGGCGGCAGCCACGATCAGCAGGCCCTCGAAGCCGGACGAGAAGTACTCGGCCTTGTGGTGGCCGTAGGGGTGGTCCTCGTCGGCCGGGCGCTCGGCGATGGTCACCATGGCCAGCGCGAACATGGCGCTGGCGAGGTTGACGCACGACTCCATGGCGTCCGAAATCAGGCCCATCGAGTTCGTCAGGTAGCCGGCCCATCCCTTCAGGAGGATGGTGAGCAGGGCCACCGCGACAGAGACGCGAAGCAGCGTTTTAGGGGTCAACGTCATGCAGAAAGAACAAGATCAGGTAAAAAGGGCCTGTGCGGGCGGGCATTACGTCGCAGGAATCGGCTGAATTATCAGCCGCGTGACCATATGTAACGCCTTCGCCTTAATATTTGCGCTCATTGCGAAGCAATCAGTCACAGAGAGGCAAATGATGAAGAAATTTTTGACCGCCGCCCTCGGGCTCGCCATCGTCGGCGCAGCCACCCTGGCACAGGCCCAGGTACCCGCCGCGGCGCCCGCCGCAGCAGCGGCCGCGCCCCAGCAGGCCGGCTTCGTGAAGACGGTGCGCGGCAACGTCCAACTGCTCGACAGCGCCGGTGCCACGCGCACGGCCGCTCCCGGCGACGCGCTGGGCGCGGTCGATCGCATCGTGACCGGCCCGGATTCGTCGGCGGCCGTCGTGCTGCGCGACAACACCACGCTGATGGTCGGCCCGTCCTCGCGCATGGACCTCAAGGAATTCCACTTCGACGGCACCACCCGCGACGGCGGCATGCTCGTGTCGCTGCTGCGCGGCTCGATGCGCATGATCACCGGCCTCATCGGCAAGACCAACCCCGACGCCGTGCGCGTCGAAACCCAGACCGCCACCATCGGCATTCGGGGCACGGACTTCATCGTGCAGACCGACGGCCAACCCTGAAAAGATGCAGACACCGCCACGCCGCTCCCCCCTTCTTCCTGCGACCGCGCTGGTCGCCCTTTTGTTGGCCGCCTGCTCCTCGCCGGGCACGCGCGTGGTGCTCCTGCCCCAGGCTGACGGCACGCCCTCCGCCGTGGTGGTGCGCGCCAAGGACGGCGAAGAAGTACTTTCCAAGCCCTACCAGCGCGCCACGGCCGCAGTAGGCGCGAGCGGCGCACCGGTGGTCGATCAGGCCGATGCGGCCAAGGTCCAGGCCGAGAACAAGCCCCTGTTCGACATGCGCCCGCCGCTTCCGCAGCGCTACACGGTGTTCTTCGAGGTGGGCACCACCACGCTGACGGCGGCGTCGCAGCAGATCATGACCGAGGCGCTGGCCGCCGCGCTGGCCCGCAGCGGCGGCGACATCGTGGTGACCGGCCACACCGACACCAAGGGTGCCGGCGAGCAGAACGACCAGCTGTCGCGCCGCCGCGCGCAGGAAGTGGTGCAGTTGTTCGTGGAACGCCAGTTCCCGGCGAACCGCATCGAGGCCGTGGGCCGCGGCGAGCGCGACCTGGCCGTGCCGACCGCCGACGAGGTGGACGAGCCCCGCAACCGGCGCGTGACCATCGAGGTGCGCTAACACCGCGCTGCCCTCATTGAAAAAGGCCCCGAGGGGCCTTTTTTTGCGATCAGCTCAGGGTCACCCGCGCAAACTTGCGCTTGCCGACCTGCACCACGTAGCTGCCCGCGGGCAGTTTCAGGCCCTTGTCGGACACCACGACCGAATCGATGCGCACGCCGCCGCCGTCGATCAGGCGGTTGCCCTCGCCCGACGACGACGCCAGGTTGGCCTGCTTGAGCAGCTGGCCGATGCCCAGCGGGGCGCCGCTCAGCGCCACCTCGGGAATCTCGTCGGGCACGCCGCCCTTGCTGCGGTTGATGAAGTCCTGCTCCGCCGCATCGGCCGCGGCCGCGCTGTGGAAGCGCGCGGTGATTTCCTTGGCCAGCGCGACCTTGGCGTCCTTCGGGTTGCGGCCGGCCGCGATCTCGGCCTTCAGCGCCTCGATCTGCGCCACCGACTGGAAGCTCAGCAGCGTGTACCAGCGCCACATCAGCGTGTCGGAGATCGACAGCACCTTGGCGAACATGCTGTTGGCGTCCTCGCTGATGCCGATGTAGTTGCCCTTGCTCTTGGACATCTTCTCGACGCCATCGAGCCCTTCGAGCAGCGGCATAGTGAGTATGCACTGCGGCTCTTGTCCGTATTCCTGCTGGAGATGGCGGCCGACGAGCAGGTTGAACTTCTGGTCGGTGCCGCCCAGTTCGAGGTCGCTTTCGAGCGCCACCGAGTCGTAGCCCTGCATCAGCGGGTACAGGAACTCGTGCACCGAGATCGACTGGCCGGCCTTGAAGCGCTTGTTGAAATCGTCGCGCTCCATCATGCGCGCCACCGTGTACTTGGCCGCCAGCTGGATCATGCCGCGCGCGCCCAGCGGGTCGCTCCACTCGGAGTTGTAGCGGATCTCGGTCTTGGACTCGTCCAGCACCAGCTTGGCCTGGGCGAAGTAGGTCTCGGCGTTGGCGCGGATCTGCTCGGCCGTGAGCGGCGGGCGGGTGCTGTTGCGGCCCGAGGGGTCGCCGATCAGGGAAGTGAAGTCGCCGATCAGGAAGATCACGCGGTGCCCCAGGTCCTGGAGCTGGCGCATCTTGTTGAGCACCACCGTGTGTCCGATATGAATATCCGGTGCGGTCGGGTCCAGGCCCAGCTTGATGCGCAGCGGCTTGCCGCTGGCTTCCGCCTTCTGGAGCTTCTTGACCCACTCGTCCTGCGGCAGCAGCTCGTCAGCGCCACGGAGGGAGATTTCGAGGGCTTGTCTTACACCATCGGAGAGGCTGGTGGATGTAACAGATTCGGCGTTCATGGGCTTTTTTGGCGGTTTTTCCGGTGGCCGAAGCTATACTCAGCCCGACTTTTCAAGCGCCGGATTCTAAGCGGCGCTTTTTTCCGCACCGTCTCCTGCCGCCCTGAACGCACTGGGCCTTGCAGCACGGACCTGCAGAACCTGAGTTGGAATCCACAGTTTGATCAACGGCATCCTTGCCGCCGAGGAGCTTCTCGCTTCCCGCGTGGCGTACACATTCCGGACGTACCCCAAGCAGATCACCGCAGCGATCGCTGCGATGCTGCTCAGCGCCGGCACCCTCGCGGTCGCCTCGCTCGGTCCCGACGCGTCCGACCTCCCCATCCAGCAAGTGCTCGAAGCCACCGCGCCGGTGTCTTTCGCCGACCAGTCGGCGTCGCTCGAGAACTTCAGCTTCACGCTGTTCCGCACCGACGTCTCGCGCTCCAGCGACACGGCCGAGGCGCTGATGAAGCGCCTGGGCATTTCCGACCCCGCCGCCACCGCCTTCGTGCGTGGCAACGCCGAGGCGCGCATGGCGCTGTTCGCGCGCGTGGGCCGCACCGTGACGGCCGAAGCCACGCAGGAAAACCAACTGCAAAAGCTGAGCGCCCGCTGGATTCCCGACGCCGACGGCGGCTTCAAGCGTTTCGTCGTCGAGCGCACGCCCACCGGTTTTGTCGCCCGCACCGAGCGCGACATGCTGACGCCGGGCACGCGCCTGGCCAGTGGCACCATCCGCAGCTCGCTGTTCGCCGCCACCGACGACTCGCGCATTCCCGACGCCGTGGCCAGCCAGCTGGCCGACATCTTCGCGGGCGACGTCGACGTGCGCTCGCTGCGCAAGGGCGACCGCTTCGCCGTGGTCTACGAGACCTTCGAAGCCGACGGCCAGGCGCTGCGCAGCGGCCGCGTGCTCTCGGCCGAGTTCGAGAACAACGGCAAGGTCCACCAGGCCGTCTGGTTCCAGCCTCCGGGCGCGGGCCAGAAGGGCAGCTACTACCGCCCGAACGGCGACAGCCTGCGCAAGGCCTACCTGGCGTCGCCGGTCGAGTTCTCGCGCGTGTCCAGCGGTTTCGCGATGCGCATGCACCCGATTTTGAACAGCTGGCGCCAGCACAACGGCATCGACTACGCGGCGCCCACGGGCACCGCGGTGCGCACGGTCGGTGATGGCACGGTCGATTTCGCCGGCACGCAAAGCGGCTACGGCAACATCGTCATCATCAACCACCGCAACAACCAGCAGACGGCCTACGCCCACCTGAGCCGCATCAACGTGAAGGCCGGCGAGAGCGTGAGCCAGGGCCAGACCATCGGCGCCGTCGGCTCCACCGGCTGGGCCACCGGCCCGCACCTGCACTTCGAGTACCGCGTCGGCGGGGCCTACCAGGACCCGACCACGATCGCGCAGGAAGGCGGCGCACCGATCACCGCCGCCCTGCGTCCGGCCTTCGAACGCATCGCCGTGGGCGCCCGCACCGAGCTGGCTGCCGCCTTCTCGGTGATCCAGGCCAGCGCCGACTGAGCCTCGCTCCCCTGGGCATGGCCGCCGCACCGCAGCCGCCGCAGCAACGCTTCATCGGCCTGATGTCGGGCACCTCGCTCGACGGGGTCGACGGCGTCATCGCCGATTTCTCCGACGACGGCCACCTCGCGGTGATCGGCCACGCCAGCGCCGACTTTCCCGCCCCGCTGCGCGCCGAGCTGCTGGCGCTCAACACCCCCGGCGACAACGAACTGCACCGCGCAGCCCTGGCCGGCAACGGCCTGGCGCGGGTGTATGCCGACGTGGTCGCGCAGCTGCTGGCCAGCACCGGCACGGCCCCGAGCGCCGTCACCGCCATCGGCGCCCACGGCCAGACCGTGCGCCACCGGCCGCTCGAATTCGACGGCACGGGCTACACGCTGCAGGTCAACAACCCTTCGCTGCTGGCCGAGCTGAGCGGCATCGACGTGGTCGCCGACTTCCGCAGCCGCGACCTCGCGGCCGGCGGCCAGGGCGCCCCGTTGGTGCCGGCCTTTCACCAGGCCCTGTTCGCCCGGCCCGACGCGCCCGTCGCCGTGCTGAACCTCGGCGGCATCTCCAACCTGAGCCTGCTGCCCGCCACGAACGCGCCGGCGGGCACCGCCCCCCTGCTGGGCTTCGATTGCGGCCCCGCCAACGCGCTGATGGACCACTGGTGCCAGCGCCACCTCGGCCAGCCCTTCGACCGGGGCGGCCACTGGGCGGCCAGCGGGCGCGTGCTGCCCGAACTGCTGGCCCGGCTGCAGGCCGAACCGTATTTCGCCAAGGCGCCGCCGAAGAGCACGGGGCGCGATTTATTCCATCCGGACTGGCTGGCCGGCCACCTGGGCACGGCCGCCTGGGCGCCTGTCGACGTGCAGGCCACGCTGGCCGAACTGACCGCCAGCACCTGCGCGGCAGCGTTGCGTAGCTATCAAAAAGAGAGTGCCTTGCTGATCGTCTGCGGCGGCGGTGCGCTCAATGACCACCTCATGGCCCGCCTGCGCGCCCTGCTGCCCGGCGTGCAGGTGCAGGCGTCGTCGGAACACGGCCTGCCGCCCCAGCAGGTCGAGGCGGCCGCCTTCGCGTGGCTGGCCCGGCGCACCGTCCGGCGCGAACCCGGCAACCTCGCGAGCGTGACCGGCGCGCGCGGGGCGCGGGTGCTCGGCGCGATCTACCCCGCCTGATCTGCGTCAGCCCTGGCCGGAGACTTCCGGCTGCGCAGGCTGGGCCGCGCGCACTTCTGCGGGCAGATGCCAGAAGATCAGCGCCGAAGCCACCGTGATGAGCCCCATGGTCGCGAACGTGGCCTGGAACGCATCGAGCGTCTGCATCGGCGTTGCCGTGCCGAACACGCCGTTGTAGCCCGCCAGCACGGCGCCGGCTGCGGCCACGCCCAGGCTCATCGCGAGCATCTGCACCATCGACAGCAGGCTGTTGCCGCTGCTGGCCATGCCGCCGTCGAGGTCCTTCAGGGTGATGGTGTTCATGGCCGTGAACTGCAGCGAGTTGACCGCGCCGAACACCAGCAGCTGCAGCAGGTGCAGTGCCACCGGCTGCCCCGGCGCCGTGAGGCCGAAGCTGGCCATGGTGCAGCCGACCAGCACCGTGTTGGCGACCAGCACGCGGCGGTAGCCGTGGCGCGTGATCAGCGGCGTGGCAAAGCGCTTCATGGCCATGCCGGCCAGCGCCACCGGCAGCATCATCAGCCCGGCGCGCACCGGCGAATAACCCATCGACACCTGCAGCAGCAGCGGCACCAGGAAGGGCATGCAGCTGCTGCCCAGACGGGAGAACAGGTTGCCGAGCAGGCCGATGCTCAGCGTCGGAATGCCGAACAGCGCGGGCGAGAACAGCGGTTCGGGCGTGCGCGCCGCGCGCAGCCAGTAGGCGACCACGGCGGCGAAGCCGAAGATCAGCACCGCCATCACCCCGCCCTGGCGCAGCCCGAGCCCCGACACGCCGTCGACCGCCAGCGAGATCGCCACCATGCCGAAGGCCAGCAGCGCGTAGCCCACGCCGTCGAAGCGCTTCTGGAGCGCGCCGCGCAGGTCTGGCATGTAGCGCAGCGTGGCGATGCAGCCGGCCAGCCCCACCGGCACGTTGATCAGGAAGATCCAGTGCCAGGAGGCGTACTGCACCAGCCAGCCGCCCAGCGTGGGCCCCAGCAGCGGCCCGATGAGCCCCGGGATGGCCACGAAGCTCATCGCCTGCAGGAACTCGCCGCGCGGCACCGTGCGCAGCAGCGCCAGCCGCCCCACGGGCAGCAGCAGCGCCCCGCCCAGGCCCTGCACCACCCGCGCCGCCACGAGCTGCCCCAGCCCCTGCGAGAGCGCGCACAGCACCGAGCCGGCGGCGAACAGCACGATGGCGCAGAAGAAGACGCGCCGCGTGCCGAAGCGGTCGGCGATCCAGCCCGAGGCGGGGATCAGCATCGCCATGGTGAGCGCGTAGGCCACCACCACCGACTGCATGCGCAGCGGGCTCTCGCCCAGGCTGGCAGCCATCGCGGGCAGCGCCGTGTTGATGATGGTGGCGTCCAGCGTCTGCATGAAAAAGCCCACGGCCACGAGCCACAGCAGGCTCTTGCGGGCGGGATCGACGGGGACGGCGGTTTCGGGACTCATCGGGAAAGCGTGGACTCAGGAAAACGACGGGCAGCAAAAAGCCGCCCGGAGGCGGCTTTTTCGAGGGGGCTGGTCAGCAGCATCCAGGCATCAGGCCGAGAAGCTGGAACCGCAGCCGCAGGTGCTGGTGGCGTTCGGGTTCTTGATGACGAACTGGGCGCCCTGCAGGTCTTCCTTGTAGTCGATCTCGGCGCCGAGCAGGTATTGGTAGCTCATGGCGTCGATCAGCAGCGACACACCGTTCTTGGTCATGGTGGTGTCGTCTTCGTTGGTGATCTCGTCGAAGGTGAAACCGTACTGGAAGCCCGAGCACCCGCCCCCCTGCACGAACACGCGCAGCTTCAGGTCGGGATTGCCCTCTTCGGCGATCAGGTCGGCGACCTTGGCGGCCGCGCTGTCGGTGAAGACGATCGGCTCGGGCATCTGGGTCTGGATGTTTTCGGCAACAGCGCTCATGGGGTGAAACTCCTTGGGGGGCCGCTTGGGCGGCCAATGGGACGGATGCTACTGCAATGCCGCATTTTCGGCAGGCCGACTGTGGCGAGCACCCATCGCAAGTGGGGTCGGGCGCCGCATCCACCAGGGGCACCTGGGGGACGCGGCCACGAAAAAGCCGCCCGAGGGCGGCTTCTTGTCTCGCAACGAGCAGGGGATCAGCGCTTGCTGAACTGCTTGCGGCGACGGGCGGAGTGCAGACCGACCTTCTTACGCTCGACTTCACGTGCGTCGCGCGTCACGAAGCCGGCTTGGCTCAGGACGGGCTTCAGCGAAGCGTCGTAGTCGATCAGGGCACGGGTGATGCCGTGGCGCGTGGCGCCGGCTTGACCCGATTCGCCGCCGCCGTTCACGTTGACCATCACGTCGAAAGCTTCGAGGTTGTTGGTCAGCGCCAGGGGCTGCTTGGCGATCATGATCGAGGTTTCACGGCCGAAGAACGCTTGGATGTCCTTGCCGTTGACCGTGATCTTGCCGGTGCCTTTTTTCAGAAACACGCGGGCGACGCTGGATTTGCGACGGCCGGTGCCATTGTTCCATTCACCAATCATTCTCAAGGCTCCTTACAGTTCCAGCACTTTGGGCTGTTGGGCGGTATGCGGGTGCTCAGCACCACCGTACACCTTGAGTTTCTTGATCATCGCGTAACCAAGCGGGCCCTTGGGCAGCATGCCCTTGACAGCCTTTTCCAGGGCGCGGCCCGGGTGCTTGTTCTGCATGTCGCGGAAGTTCGTCGCCGTGATACCGCCCGGGTAGCCCGAGTGACGGTAGTACACCTTGTCGATCGACTTGGCGCCGGTGACGCGCAGTTGCGCGGCGTTGATGATGACGATGTAGTCACCGGTATCGACGTGAGGCGTGTAAATGGCCTTGTGTTTGCCGCGCAAACGGAGAGCAACTTCGCTGGCTACTCGTCCGAGGACCTTGTCGGTCGCGTCAATCACAAACCACTCGTGCGTCACGTCAGCGGGCTTGGCGCTGAACGTTTTGGTCATGAGTTTTTCTCTTGAAAGAGGGTTTGGCGAGCCCTTTTCCACGGTCGGCGTTCCTCTGATGGGAATCTCTTAGGTGGGTTTTCACGCCTTCCGCCCAATGAAAGGGTGGCTGGCATACCTTCGCCGCGGGGCTACAAAAACGCTGCGAAGCCCGCGATTATATGAAGAAATGGCCAAACGACCAATTTCCGGGTTTCCGGGGGCCTCAGCGCTGGATGCGGACCAGCTCCAGGCTCTCGTTGGCCCCCGAGGAGACCCCGCGCTGGTATTCGCCCTCGAAACGGACGACCCGGCCCAGCTCGGGGCTGTACCAGGCGGCGCCCCGAAAGCGCGTGCTGGCGCCGGTCAGCGGCAAGCTGGTGGTGCTGGAGGCGAAGATCCAGCCCTCGTAGCCGATGCGCATCACGTTCAACTCCACCCCGTCCACACGCATCGTCTGCTCGCCGCCCACCGAGGCGGTGAGTTCATGCCGCAGCCGGTCGCCGGTGGTCGTCACGTAGTCGAGCTGCCAGCGCATGCCGGGCTGGATGTCGTCCTTGCGCAATGCCCAGCCGCCCGGCGGCGACGCGGTGTCGAACAGGCCGCCGGCCGGCGACGTGATGGAGACCACCTGCCCGTTGGTCTTCTCGATCCGGCTGCCGGCATTGAACGACACCTCGTCGCCGCTGACCCGGTCCACCCGGTAGATCACCGGCGCCCGGTTGCCCGTCAGCCGGTCCGTGCGCACGTACTCGAGCGCGTCGCCGGCGCGCAGCGGCTCGGTCAGCGGGATGCCCGCCCCACCGGCGTCGGCCACCCGTCGGGCGGCAGCGCCCGCAGGCTCCCGGGCCCGCGCCGCCAGTTGCGCCTGGGCGCGGGCCGGCAGTTCCGCCAGGAACTCGGCCGGCATCGCGAAATTCAGGTTGCCGCCGTCGCGGGCAGAGAAGGTGGTGATGCCCAGCAGGCGGCCGTCGCTGTCGAACAGCCCGCCGCCGCTCGACCCGGGGGCGATGGCGGCCGTGGTCTGCAGCAGCCGCGCCTCGCCGTCGCCACCGCGCAGGCCCGACAGCAGGCCTTCGCTGAGCGTGTTTTCCAGTCCGCGCGGGTTGCCGATGGCGTAAACGCGCTGCCCCACCCGCGCGGTGCCAGCAGGCGCCAGCGCCACCGGCGGCGCCGTGAAGTTGGCGACCTTGATCTGGCACAGGTCGCGCCCCGGGTCCGGGTATTCGAGCGTGGCGCCGTAGGTGACGTTGTCGCGCTTGACCACGAAATTGCTGGCCTTGGCGAGCACGTGGCAGTTGGTGACGAGCCGGCCGGGCGCGATCACCACGGCGCTGCCGGCGCGCAGCGGGCGCTCCTGCGCGTCGAAGGTGCGCACGGCCCAGACGCTGCCGGTCAGCTTGGCGAACAGGGCGTCGGGTTCCAGCGCGGCGGCGGAGCCGGCGGCCAGCAGGGCGCCCGCGGCGCACAGCCACGGCGCGGCGTTCTTCCACATCGGCTTCACGGCTTGGCGGGCAGCAGGCCGCGCAGGTCGTCCATCGAGACGCGGGCGTCGGGCGCGGCGGACGGTGCTGCGGGCGCGGGGGCGCGCGGGGCGGGCGGCGCAACCGCCACGGGAGGCGGCGGTGGCGCGACCACGGCCGGCGCGGGCGCAGGCACAGGCGCTACGGCCGTCTTCGGCGCCGGCGCGGCCGCCATCTCGGTCGTGCCGATCTTCATGCCGGTCGTCGCCTCGTCGCCGGTCTGCGCACTGCGGTCGAAGCTGCGCACCTCGCCGAAGATCAGCTGGATCCAGCTCGGGTAGTTGAAGCCCGCGCCGGTGCCGGTGTCGATCGCCACGCCGACCAGGCCGCCGATCATCACGTTGCCGACCAGGCCCACGTTGACGCGCGAAATCGCCTGGCCGCGGGCCGGCGGCAGGCCGGACTGGGTGCATTCGATGTTCAGGTTCTCGCCCGAGCGCCGCACCGGCAGGGTCAGGCCGGAGCGCACCACCGCATCATTGCGGTCGTTGGAGACCCGGCAGCGGGCGCCGTCGACCACCTTGCCCTCGGGCGACAGGGTCTCGACCTTCACGTTCTGCGTGGTGCCGTGGGTCACGGAGGCGCAGCCCGTCAAAATAGACAAAACACCCGCGCCGACGCACAGGCCCCAAAATCGCCATCCGGCTCCTCGCATTGCTGCCCCTCGTTGTGTTTTGTAAATCAATGTAGCGCCGCGCGAGTCTAGCGCTCCCTTTTCCACTTTTTCAGGCCTCATTCCATGTTCAGTTACCGCCACGCGTTCCATGCCGGCAACCACGCCGACGTGCTCAAGCACACGGTCCTGATTGCCACCCTCGACCACCTGCTTGAAAAAGACGCCGCGCTGACCGTCGTCGACACCCACGCCGGCGCCGGCCTTTACCGGCTCGACGGCGACTACGCCGGCACCAGCGGCGAAGCGGCCGACGGCGTGCTGCGCTTCTTCGCCGCGCCCGAAAAGGCGCCCGCCACGCCCGCCCCTACCGGCAAGACGGCAGCAAAGAAGACCGCCGCCCCCGCCGAGGACAAGCCGGTCGCCGAAGCCATTGCCCGCTACCTGAGCGTGATCCACGACTTCAACCCCAAGGGCGGCGCCCGCGTCTACCCTGGCTCGCCGTTCATCGTGCAGCACCTGCTGCGCGACCACGACAAGCTCAAGCTGTTCGAGCTGCACCCGACCGATTCGCGCACGCTCGGCGCCAACATCGCGCAGCTCGAAGCCGGCCGGCAGATCGCCGTGTTGACCGAAGACGGCTTCGGCAGCGCCACCAAGTTCCTGCCGCCGCCCTCGCGCCGCGCGCTGGTGCTGATGGACCCGAGCTACGAAATGAAGACCGACTACGGCCGCGTGCTCGACTTCGCGGCCGAGGCGCTCAAGCGCTTCGCCACCGGCACGTATGCCGTCTGGTACCCGATCATTCCGCGCCCCGAGGCGCACGACCTGCCGCGTCGCCTGAAGACGATGGCGACCAAGGCCGGCAAGCCGTGGCTGCACGCCACGCTGACCGTCAAGTCGAGCAAGATCACGAAGGACGCCGCCTCGGGCGAAACCCAGCGCCCGGGCCTGCCGGCCAGCGGCATGTTTTTGATCAACCCGCCCTACACGCTGAAGGCGCAACTGGCCGAGGCGCTGCCCCAGCTGGCCGAGCGCCTGGCCCAGGACCGCAACGCCGCCTACTCGCTCGAGAGCGGCGGCTGAGGCCGGCCGCTCAGCGGCGCTTGCGCGGCGGCACGATCACCCGCTTGCGCGCGGGTGCCGGCGCGCGAACGCGCGAGGTCGGCGCCTCGGGCAACAGCGCGGGCTGCAGATCTTCCGCCGCCACGGCCTGGCCGCCGCAGCGCATGCCCTCGCGGTCGATGACCGACAGCGCCACCTGCTTGATGCCCATGCTCGTGAGACCGATGCGGTCGGCCGCGGCGCGGCTCAGGTCGATGATGCGGCCCGGCGTGAAGGGCCCGCGGTCATTGACGCGCACCAGCACCTCGCTGCCGTTGACCAGGCTGCGCACGCACACGCGCGTGTTGAAGGGCAGCGTCTTGTGGGCCGCCGTCATGGCGCCCATGTCGAAGCGCTCGCCGTTGGCGGTCTTGCGCTGGTGGAACTGGATGCCGTACCACGAGGCCCCGCCGCGCTCGAAGATCTCGCGCGGCTCATCGCCGGGCACGCCATCGTCGAGCGACTCGCCGGTGCCGGACACCGCGAGGTCGTAGCGCACCGACGGCACGGCCGAGCGCGGCGCGGCACCGGGCGGCACGGCCAGGCCGCGTCCCAGCGGCTGCAGCCGCTTGCCGGACGCCGCCGGCGCGGCGGCGGTGTCCGCGTCCTTCTCCTGCGTGGCAGGCGGCATGGTGCACCCTGCGAGCACGCAGGAGACCGCGACGGCGACCGCGCGCAGCCCTCTCAATCCAGGCGCTCCAGGATCGCCAGCGTGGCCGCCGACTGGTTCATCGTGTAGAAGTGGATCGCGGGTGCGCCGCCCGCTTGCAGGCGCGCGCACAGGTCGGTCACCACGTCCAGGCCGAAGGCCTTGATGGAGGCCGTGTCGTCGCCGAAGCCCTGCAGCCGCAGGCGGATCCAACGCGGGATCTCGGCGCCGCAGGCGTCCGAGAAACGCATGAGCTGCGTCGAGCTCGTGATGGGCATGATGCCCGGCACGATCGGCGTGTCGAGCCCCAGCTTGCGCGCGTCGTCGACGAAGCGGAAGTAGGCCTCGGGGCTGAAGAAATACTGCGTGATGGCCGAGTCGGCGCCGGCCTTCATCTTGGTCGCGAAGGCCTGCAGGTCGGCTTCGGGCGAGCGCGCCTGCGGATGCACTTCGGGGTAGCAGGCCACCTCGATGTGGAAGTCGCGGCCGGTCTCCTCGCGGATGAAGGCGACGAGGTCGCTCGCGTACTGGAACTCGCCACCGATGCCGTAGCCGCTGGGCAGGTCGCCGCGCAGCGCGACCAGGCGCTTCACGCCCATGGCCTTCAGCTCGGCCAACTGCTCACGCACCGTGGCGCGCGTGGCGCCGATGCACGAGAAGTGGCTGGCAGCATCCACGCCCTCGGCCAGGATCTCCTGCACCGCACCGAAGGTGCCCTGGTGCGTGGAGCCGCCCGCGCCGTAGGTGACCGAGCAGAACTGCGGCTTGCGCGCATACAGCTGCTGGCGCACGGCGCGCAGCTTGACCGCGCCTTCGGGCGTCTTGGTCGGGAAGAATTCGAAACTCAGCGGAAGGCGCACCTGCGTCTCCTTAGGAACCGTCGCCCGCCTTGGCAGCAGCACGAACGGCGTGAATGAAAAACTCGCGGTTGCCGTCGCCCCCGGCGATCGGGCTGTCGAACCAGCGCAGCACCTTCAGGTCGAGCGCCGCGCAGGCGTCGTGCAGGCGCTTCTCGACCACAGCGTACATCGCCTCGTCGCGCACGATGCCGCCCTTGCCGACCTGGCCGGGCTGCAGTTCGAACTGCGGCTTGACCAGCATCAGCAACTGGCCGTCGTCGGCCAGGAACTGCACCACGGCCGGCAGCACCAGCGTGAGCGAGATGAAGGACAGGTCGCCGACGATGAGGTCGAAGCGCGGCTCGGCCGGGGCTTCGACAGCTTCGAGCGCCTCACCCACCTCGTCGTCCTCGCCCTCGTCCACCTGCAGGTCGGCCGGCGACAACGCCCGCGCATTGACGCCTTCGATGGCGACCACGCGTTCGTCCTCGCGCATGCGCGCATGCAGCTGCCCGTGACCGACGTCGACGCCCACCACCTTGGCGGCGCCATGCTGCAGCAGGCAGTCGGTGAAGCCACCGGTCGACTGGCCGACGTCCAGGCAGAGCTTGCCGGTCGGGTCCACGCCGCTGGTCTTCAGCGCGCCTTCGAGCTTGAGGCCGCCACGCGACACGTAGCGTGCCTCGGCGGCGTCGGCGAGCTCGAGCTCGGCCGACTCGGGCACTTCGTCCTTGTTCTTGGCGACGTTGCGCCACGCGTCGCCCGTGCCCGCGTCACGCCAGCGCATGCCGCCGGCGATGAGCCGCACGGCTTGCGAACGCGACGCGGCCAGGCCGCGCTCCACCAACAGTTGATCGGCGCGCACGCGGATCAATAGCGGTAGGTGTCCGGCTTGTAAGGGCCGTTCTTGTCCACGCCGATGTAGGCGGCTTGCGAGTCGGTCAGCTCGGTGAGCATGGCGCCGACCTTCTTCAGGTGCAGGCGCGCGACCTTCTCGTCCAGATGCTTGGGCAGCACGTAGACCTTGCCGGCCTGGTAGGCGTCGGGCTTGGTGAACAGCTCGATCTGGGCGATGGTCTGGTTGGCGAACGACGACGACATCACGAAGCTCGGGTGGCCCGTGCCGCAGCCCAGGTTCACGAGGCGGCCCTTGGCGAGCAGGATGATCTTCTTGCCGTCGGGGAAGGTGATGTGGTCGACCTGCGGCTTGATCTCTTCCCACTCGTACTTCTCGATCGACGCGACGTCGATCTCGTTGTCGAAGTGGCCGATGTTGCAGACGATGGCCTGGTCCTTCATGGCGGCCATGTGCTCGTGGCGGATCACGTCGCGGTTGCCGGTGGTGGTCACGAAGATGTCGGCCTTGTCAGCGGCGTACTCCATGGTCACGACCTTGTAGCCTTCCATCGCGGCCTGCAGGGCGTTGATGGGGTCGATCTCAGTCACCCACACCTGCGCCGACAGTGCGCGCAGGGCCTGGGCCGAGCCCTTGCCCACGTCGCCGTAGCCGGCCACGCAGGCCACCTTGCCAGCGATCATCACGTCGGTGGCGCGCTTGATGCCGTCGACCAGCGATTCGCGGCAGCCGTACAGGTTGTCGAACTTGCTCTTGGTGACCGAGTCGTTCACGTTGATGGCGCGGAACAGCAGCGTGCCCTTGGCGCTCATCTCGTTCAGGCGGTGCACGCCGGTGGTCGTCTCTTCGGTCACGCCGATGATCTCGGCCGACTTGCGGGTGTACCAGGTGTCGTCCACGGCCAGCTTGGCCTTGATGGCGGCGTACAGAATGCGTTCTTCTTCGCTGGTCGGGTTGGCGAGCACGCCCAGGTCTTTTTCAGCGCGCTGGCCCAGGTGCATGAGCAGCGTGGCGTCGCCGCCGTCGTCCAGGATCATGTTCGGGCCTTCGCCCTTCGAGCCCTTGGGGCCGAAGTCGAAGATGGCGTGGGTGTAGTCCCAGTAGTCCTTCAACGACTCGCCCTTGATGGCGAACACCGGGGTGCCGGCGGCGGCGATGGCGGCAGCGGCGTGGTCCTGCGTCGAGAAGATGTTGCACGAGGCCCAGCGCACTTCGGCGCCCAGGGCTTGCAGCGTCTCGATCAGCACGGCCGTCTGGATGGTCATGTGCAGCGAGCCCGTGATGCGCGCGCCCTTCAGGGCCTGGCCCTTCGAGAACTCTTCACGGATGGCCATCAGGCCGGGCATCTCGGTTTCGGCGATCTTGATTTCCTTGCGGCCCCAGGCGGCAAGGGACAGGTCGGCAATCGCCTGGTCGGCGGTCGAGACGGGGGTGGGCTTGAGTACAGCGCTCATGTGAACTCCAAAACTGGTTTGAAAGATGCCACTGCGTACGGGGAAGAAAGACTCACCGCGAGAACAGCGGGTGAGCGTGGTTGCGATGTGGTCCGAGCCTCACGCCTGACGGCGCTGCAACGCTCCTCGGAGCGCCGGATTGTAGTCGCGGCCGCCCGGCCCGCCAATCGACCGGGGCATCCCACATCACGGAAAGCGCGGGCGCCCGCTAGGCCGGGCCGTGCGGCGCGGGCCACCCCGGGAAACTCCGCAGGCAAATCCGCGCTTGGAGCGCCCTCGGCCGCGCCGGCCCGGCGTATCGTGGCGGCGGGCCCCGGCCGCCCGGCCGCTGCCTGCATCCACCCGTTCGATTGTTTTCATCACCCGACACAGGAGATTCCGCACCATGGCCACTGCCAAGAAAGCCGCCGCGAAAAAAACCACCGCCAGCAGCGCCGGCGCGAAGCAGGCGGCACCGTCCGCCGCGGACATGCTCGATCCGATGAAGAACCTCAAGGGCATGGCCGAGCGCCTGCAGAACCTGAACCTCACCGGCGGCGCCGGCAAGCTGCTCGACAGCGGCCGCAAGGACCTGCAGGCGCTGATGCAGGCCAACGAGAAGTCCTACCAGGGCCTGCAGACCGTGGTGCAGCGACAGACCGAGATGATCAAGACGGCCATCGCCGAATGGCAGACCGCCGCCAAGGCGATGCCGGGCAAGGACCCGAAGGAAAACCTGGCCAAGCTCGACGAGTTGGGCCGCCAGTCGTTCCAGCGCGCCGTCGACGACATCAAGGAGCTGGCCACCCTGGCCGCCAAGTCGCAGGCCGACGCCTTCGACGTGGTGCGCCAGCGCATCCAGTCCAACGTGGACGAGGTCACGAAGCTGCTGCAGCGCAAGTAACAAGAAGAAAAGAAAGGCCCGCATGACCGCCGTCGCGCCCCGCACCGAACGGCGCACCCGCGCCAACGGCATCGAACTGGCCTGGGACAGCTTCGGCGACCCCGAGGCGCCGCCGCTGTTGCTGGTCATGGGCCTCGGCGCCCAGATGGTCGCGTGGGACGACGCGTTCTGCGCCGCCCTGGCGCAGGCCGGCGGCCACCACGTGATCCGCTTCGACAACCGCGACATCGGCCACTCCACCCACCTGCCGCACGCCGGCGTGCCCGACATCCAGGCGCTGATGCTGCAGGCCATGGCCGGGCGCCCGCTGCAGGTGCCCTACACGCTGCGCGACATGGCCGACGACTGCGCCGGCCTGCTCGACGCGCTGGGCATCGCGCGCGCCCACGTCGTGGGGGCGTCGATGGGCGGCGCCATCGGGCAGGAGATGGCCATCCACCATCCGGGGCGGATGCGCTCGCTCACCAGCATCATGTCGAGCACCGGCGACCCGGCCCTGCCGCCGCCCACGCCGGAGGCGCTGGCGGTGCTGTTCGCGCCCGCGCCGACGAGCTTCGAGGCCTACCTGCCGCACCACGCCAAGCTGTGGCGCGTGCTGCGCGGCCCCGACGCCTTTCCGCTCGACGAGGCGCGCGACGCCGAGCGCGCGCAGCTGGCCTTCCTGCGCGGCCTCAACCCGGGCGGCGTGGCGCGGCAGCTGGCGGCCGTGTTCGCGTCGGGCAACCGCAAGCCGGCGCTGCGCGCGGTGCAGGTGCCCACGCTGGTGATTCACGGCGACGTCGATCCGCTGGTGCCCGTGGCCTGCGGCATCGACGTGGCCGAGGCCATTCCCGGCGCGACGCTGCTGCGCATCCCGCGCATGGGCCATGCGCTGCCGATCGCGATGTGGCCGCAGATCATCGAGGCCATCGCCGCGCACACCGCACGGGCGGCGCGGCGCGACGATCACTGAAGAAAAAGAGACAACGACAAAAGACCCAGACGGAGGTGTTTTTCATGAGCCAGTTTCCGTCCCTCGATCCCATGGCCCTGTGGCGCGAGCTCACGGCCCAGTGGGAAAAAAGCACCAACGAATTCGCCAACGAAGCCATGGCCTCGGACCCGTTCCGCCAGGGCATGCACGGCGGCATGAACGCCTCGCTCACCGCGCAGAAGGCGGTGGGCGACCTGATGGCGCGCTACCTCACGCTGCTGAACCTGCCCACGCGCGCCGACCTGCAGGCGCTGGGCGAGCAGCTGCACCGCATCGACGACCACCTGGCGGGCATCCGCCGCGCGCTGGAAGGCGGGGCCGGACCTGCCGCACGGACCGCCGACGCAGCCACCGCCCCGCCCCGGCCGCGCCGCACCAAGCAGCCGCCCACGGCGGCGGCAGCGCCTGCACCGGCCGCCAAGACCGCCGCCGCAAAGAAACGCCCCGCTGGAAAGCGCCGCTCATGAGCGCGCCGCCCGACACCTTCCAGCTGCCCGACATCCGCGGCGAGATCGAGCGCACGATCCAGCGCAACATCAAGGGGCTGGACTTCCTGACCTCGACCGCGCCCGCCGTCGGCCTCACGCCCAAGGACGAGATCCACCGGCGCGGCACGCTGAGCCTGTACCACTACCGCCCGATGGTCGACGAGATCTACCGCGTGCCGGTGCTCATGGTGATGGCCACCACCAACCGCGCCTACATCTTCGACCTCGCGCCGGGCCAGAGCATGGTCGAGTACCTGCTGCTCAAGGGCTACGACGTCTACGTGATGGACTGGAACGCGCCGCGCCCCGACGAGAAGCGCCTGCGCATCGAGGACTACGTGCTCGACTTCATTCCTGATTCGATCCGCCGCGTGCAGGAAGACTCGGGCGAGGACGACGTGACCATCGCCGGCTACTGCATGGGCGGCGTGCTCTCCACGCTGTACGCGGCGCTGCACCCCGGCGGGCCGATGAAGAACCTGGCGCTCTTCACCACGCCGATCGACTTCAGCCGCATGAAGCTCTTTCATGCGTGGTCCGACCGGCGCTACTTCGACGTCGACCGCCTCATCGACACCGTGGGCAACGTGCCGCCCGAGATGCTGTTCGCCTCCTTCGACATGCTGCGCCCCGCCGGGCGCGGTGCCGGGCTGGTGCAGCTGTGGGACAACATGGCCAGCGACGAGTTCGTCAAGTCGTACCGCATGTTCGACCGCTGGGGCGCCGAGATGCTGCCGCTGGCCGGCGAGTACTTCCGCCAGACGGTGAAGGAACTCATGTGGGACAACAAGCTGCACAAGGGCGAGCTGGTGCTCGGCGGGCGCCCCGTGCTGCTGAAGAACATCACCGTGCCGGTGCTGCACGCGCTCGCGCAACACGACCACATCGTGCCCTACGAGGCGGGCCAGCCGCTGATCGCCGGCATCGGCTCCACCGACAAGGAAGAGGTGGTGCTCAAGGGCGGCCACGTGAGCCTGGCGGCCGGCACCAACGCCGTGCGGCGGCTGTGGCCCAAGCTCGACGAGTGGCTGGGCGTGCGCTCCACCTGACGAACACAACCATCCCCCTACGCTCATGACCGCATCTTCTTCCCGCACCTACCCGCGCACCGTTTCCCACGCGGACGGCGACATCGCCCTGCGCCTGATGACCGGCGCCGACGCGCCCGCCGTGCTGGCCTTCGCGCAGGCGCTGCCGGCGCACGACCTGCTCTTTCTGCCGCGCGACATCACCGAGCCCAAGGTGATGGCCGCCTGGGTCCGCGCCATCGAGCGCGGCGACATCGACAGCGTGCTCGCCGTGCGCGACGGCGCCGTGCTGGGCTGCGCCGCCGTCATCCGCGACCCGCATTCGTGGTCGGGCCACGTGGCCGAGCTGCGCGTGCTGGTGTCGCCCGCGCTGCGCGGCGGCGGCCTGGGCCAGCAGCTGGCGCAGGAGGGCTGCGCGCTGGCCTTCGCCCACGGGCAGGAAAAGATCGTCGCCCAGATGACCGTCGACCAGCGCGGCGCCATCGCCGTCTTCCAGGCCCTGGGCTTCCGGCCCGAGGCCCTGCTCACGCGCCACGTGAAGGACCGCGAGGGCAAGGCGCACGACCTCGTGGTGCTGAGCCAGGACGCGGCGCAGGTCGAGGCACAGATGCGGGCGTACGGGGTGACGGAGGCGTTTTAGGCCCATCGGCGGGGGATTGAGGGGGTTGGCGGGGCGGCCTCCTAAAATCGGGGGATTCCCCTGCAGATTGCCCACCTTGTCTTTTCTCGCCGAAACCCGCCGCCGTCGCACCTTCGCGATCATTTCCCACCCTGACGCCGGCAAGACCACGCTGACCGAAAAATTGCTGCTGTTCTCGGGCGCGATCCAGATCGCCGGCTCGGTGAAGGCCCGCAAGGCCTCGCGCCACGCCACCTCCGACTGGATGGAAATCGAGAAGCAGCGCGGCATCTCGGTGGCCTCGTCGGTGATGCAGATGGTGTACCGCGAGCACGTGATCAACCTGCTCGACACGCCCGGCCACAAGGACTTCTCGGAGGACACCTACCGCGTGCTCACCGCCGTCGACTCGGCGCTGATGGTGATCGACGCGGCCAACGGCGTGGAAGCGCAGACGCGCCGGCTGATCGAGGTCTGCCGCCAGCGCGACACGCCCATCATCACCTTCGTCAACAAGATGGACCGTGAAGTGCGCGAGCCGCTGGACATCCTGGACGAGGTGGAGCGCGAACTCGGCATGCCCTGTGTGCCCATGACCTGGCCCGTGGGCCAGGGCAAGAGCTTCCGCGGCATCATGAACCTGCGCACGCAGGCGATGACGGTGTTCGAGTCGGGCAGCGAGCGGCTGCCGCACGACTTCGAGACCATTCCGCTGAGCGAACGCGACACGCTCGTCAAGCGCTTCGGCGCCGACTTCGAGCACGCCATGGAAAGCATGGAACTGGCCACCGGCGCCTCCCCCACCTGGGACCGCGAGGCCTTCCTGGCGGGCAAGCAGACGCCGGTGTTCTTCGGCTCGGGCGTGAACAACTTCGGCGTGATGGAAGTGCTCGACGCGCTGGTCGACCTGGCGCCCTCGCCGCAGTCGCGCACCAGCACCACGCTGGTCAACCGCCAGCCGGTAGTGAAAGAGATCCAGCCCGAGGACAAGGACTTCGCGGGCGTGGTCTTCAAGGTGCAGGCCAACATGGACGCCAACCACCGCGACCGCATCGCCTTCGTGCGCATGGCCTCGGGCAAGTACACGCCGGGCATGAAGCTGAAGGTGCAGCGCACCGCGAAGGAGCTGCGCCCTACCAGCGTCGTGACCTTCATGAGCCAGCGCCGCGAGGCGGTGGAAGAGGCCTACGCGGGCGACATCGTGGGCTTCACCACGCACGGCGGCGTGCAACTGGGCGACACCATCACCGACGGCGCGAACCTGCAGTTCACCGGACTGCCCTTCTTCGCGCCCGAGCTGTTCATGACCGTGATCCTGAAGAACCCGCTGCGCACCAAGCAGCTGCAGCAGGGCCTGGCCCAGCTGGGCGAGGAAGGCGCGATCCAGGTCTTCCGCCCCGAGGTCGGCGGCCCGATGCTCCTGGGCGCCGTCGGCCAGCTGCAGTTCGAAGTGGTGCAGCACCGCCTGAAGGCCGAGTACGACGCCGACGTGCGCCTCGAAGGCTGCCAGTACACGGGCGCGCGCTGGATCACGGCCGACACCCCGGCCGAGCTGCGCGAGTTCGTCCACGCCTACCCGGTGCGCATGGCCAAGGACGCGGCCGACACGCTGGCCTTTTTGTGCACCTCGCCGTACGACGTGCGGCTGGCGCAGGAGCGTTTTCCGAAGATCCACTTCCATCCGCTGCGCGAGCACGCGGGGCTGGCGCTGCAGAGCGCGGGCTGATCGATCGATCGGATGACCGTCGGGCGCGTCAGCTGCCCGACGAGGTGTAGTGGCGCAGCCCGAGGCGCCACGCACCGAACGCCGCCGCGAGGAACACGAAGCCCGCGAGCGGCGACACCCACCCCACCCAGGCCGGCGCGCCCAGCGGATCGGGCTTGCCCAGGATCGCCAGCACCGGGTAGTACGCCACGCAGGCCAGCGGCACGATGAAGGTCAGCACGCGGCGGAACCACTGCGCATAGAGCGCCAGCGGGTACTGCGCCGCCTGCACGCCGCCGTAGGTGAGCACGTTGGCGATCTCCAGGCTCTCGACGGTCCAGAACGACAGCGTGCCCTGCAGCACGAGGATGCCGAGGAACAGCGCGATGCCGCCGGCCGTGGCGAACGTGGCGATGGCCACGGCGCTGGGGGTCCATGCGATGTCAGCCTGCACGGTCGCGAAGGCCAGCACGAGCAGGCCCTGCAGCAGACGGCCCAGGCGGCTGATGCGCACGTCGTGGCCCATGAGCTGCAACGCGAGCGGGCGTGGACGCAGCAGCAACCGGTCGAAGGTGCCGGTGCGCAGAAACTCGGTGCCCAGCACGTCGAAGCCGCGACCCAATGCGTCGGCGAGGGCGAACATGCAGTTCACGAGGCCATAGAACAGCGCGACCTCGCCGATGCCCCAGCCCTGTACCTCGCCGAAGCGATGGAACAGCGCCCAGACGGCGACGACCTCGATGCCTGTGCCCAGGAACTGGCCGAGGGTCAGCAGCAACGCGGACGCAGGGTACCTGGCCTGGCCGCTGATGGAGGCGGCCATGAGGCGGAAGAAGAGAGGGAGGGCGCCCATCTTCAATGGCCCCCACCGCTGTTCAGGGCGCGTGCACAGGCCACCGGGTACTTCCCTCCGCGAATGTCCCCCGGGCTTCGCCCTCCTCCTTGATTTCGCTGCGGGAAGCACCCAGTGTCCTGCACACACCGAGTGCGGTCGTGGTGCCGGTCGGTCCACCGCTGTGCGGATTGCGTCATGCCACTCATTGCTCGTAGCAGATGTCGAGCCGGATCAATGCGCCGCGGGCATCGATGCGGTCGGCTCGGAAATAGAAGCGGCCGCGGTAGCTGTCGAGGTGAAGGGGCCCGGTGACCGGGTCGCCCCAGCTCGTCACCGAGAAGCCGTGCGCACGCAACCATCCCAGCAGGGCGTCCAGGCGCTGCGGGTCGGCGTCAACGTGGATGTCTGCGTCTGCGGGCGGCGTGCCCTGTGGGTCCTGCTGCCAGCGTGCAAAGCTGCCGAACAGCGTGAAGACGTGTCCTGCGGCGCGCATGGCATCGAGCAGCGCGGCAGTGGCTGCCAGGTCGATGCGCTCGCGCTGCTTGCGAAAGACCAGCGCGTGTTCGTGGCGCCGGTCGGTGCGGGCATCGGTGTCGCTGTCTGCCGCATCGTGCGGATAGACCAGCACGCGCTCCTCCTCCATCGTGAAGAGCGAACCCAGGATGCGGGCGAGATCGAAGGCCAGCGGCAGCACGCGATCGCCGATCCGGAGGTTCTCCACCATCGCGATGCAGGCACCGCCCTCGCGCAATCCGGCGCGGACGCGGTGGAAGACGTTGCGCAGGCCGTCGAGGTGCTGCGCGTAGCTCGGGCTGTCGTAGAGCTGGGAGGTTGCCTGCGCACCGGTCCAGCGGCAACCGAAGTAGGGGACGTTCGTCAGGCACAGGTCGAAGGGCGGGAGCGCGGCGTCTTCGAGCGCATCGCACGAGGCGTGCAGGAGCGTCGTGCCGTGGGCGAGGCCGTGGCGTGACAGCCGCTCGCGGACGAGGTCGATGCGGTTGGCATCGACTTCGCAGCCCAAGGCCCGTCGGTCTTCGAGGCGCGCCGCGAGCAGCGTCGTGCCGAAGCCGGCGAAGGGGTCGAACACCGTGTCGCCCGGTTGCGAGAACCGGCGCACGAAGGGCAGCATCTGCTCGAGCCATCCGCAATCGCGCCCGCCCATCGGGTCGCGCGCGCGCAGGTCGTCCGGCAGCCGGTAGCGCGGCGATTCATGGTCGAGCATCAGCCAGCTGTGACTGCTCATGGGCAGGCCTGTGCGGTGCGCGTGTCGAGCAGCACGTCGTGCCCCGGCTCCCAGCCGGCGCAGAGCTGTCCGTCGGCAAAGTAGACGAGCTTGTAGACGTCGCCGGTCGCGTGGCGCGCGTGCATGGCGCCGTAGTCGGCGCTTTCGAAGACGACCGTCAGGCCGCTGTCGGTGCGCAGGCGCAGGTTCCAGAAGTAGTAGCCCTCGGTGAGGCTTTCGAGGGTCCACCCGCGCGAGATGTCGGGGTCGTCGAGGCAGGCCGTCAGCAGCGCGTCCATCGAGACCCGCTGCGTGCGCAGATAGCGCGCGGTGGCGTTGTCGCGATAGCCGTCGTCGAGCCGCGAGAACTCCCGGAAGACGACGGTGCCGGCGCCGCATTGCCGTGCCCACGCGAGGTACGCGGCCACGTCGGTCGGCTGCGCGACGCCGCCGCGCTGGAGGATGCACACGAGCCGCAGCGCCAGCGCATCGGCGAGCTGGCGCGCGGTGCGCTCGAACACGACGGGATCGCCGATGGCCACCTCGGGCCGGAATCGCATGATGGCCTGGTTGACCGCGCCGTCGTGGTGGTGGCGGGACAGCTCCAGCCAGCTCATTTCGAAGCGTTGCAGCGCGCGCCGCAGCACCTCGCCCTGCGGGCCGGCAAAGCCTGCGCCGTTGGTATAGAGCACACGGTCCTCGACCACCGGGCCCTGGCTTTCGCCCTCGGCCAGCGTGTGCAGCAGCCGGAGCATCCAATCGGTGTCGTCGCTCGTTTCCAGGCCCGAGAGCGACCACGACAGCGGCACGCCGCGCAAGGCGCGCAGCGCGCGGGACAGGCCGTCGAAGTAGTCGGGCGCCGGACGCAGCCGGGACGCCGAGGTTCCGCCGTCGGTCTTGCGCAGATTTTCCGAGCAGAAGCCGCAACGTGCCGAACAAGGCTTCACGGAGGCGTATGGCGTGAACGTGAGGGGCAGCGCAAAGCGTCGCGCGACGCCGCCGATCGTGTGCGTGTGCCAGCGCGCGGCCTCGTTCGAAGGCGGCGTGCGAAGGGTCACCCCGCGCACGGAGCGGCGAAGGCGTTCGAAGAGCGGGGAACTCGCGCTGCGCGGCAGATCGGCCACGGCGATCTGGTCGATCGCGCAGGTCACGGTCCGCACGGCGAGGGGCGTCGGCGCATCGGCTTCAACGGGAATGACGGGGCGCATGGCAGGGGCGGGGTTGTCGCACCCGCCACCATACGACAGCGCTGCCTCCGAGGGCGGGAGTGGCTCCCTGCGCGCGCCCGTCACCCTAGCCACCCTGTACCTGCAGACTGCGCATCGTGCGCCCCATCGCCATCCGCCCGAACGCGACAAGCGCCACGATCCAGCAGCACTGCAGCCCCAGCGCGCCCAGCGCATGCGAGCCGCTCAGTTGTCCGAAGTAGAGCCGCGCCGGAATGTCGAACAGCCCCGCCAGCGGCTGCACCAGCAGCGCGGTCTGCCAGGCGTCGGGCAGCAGCGCCAGCGGCAGCAGGTTGCCCGAGAACACGATGACCACGGGTGTCGCCACCGCCTGGATGCCGCGCTCGTTGAGCGCTGCCGTGGTCGCCACGTTGAGCAGCATCACCATCGCGGTCGAGAGCAAGAGGCCCAGCACCACCGACAGCAGGAACGCCGCGCCAGCCATCGCGCTCGCAGGCAGTTGCCAGGCCCAGTCGCCCAGCCCCACCAGCGGCAATGCGACCGCCGCGAAGGCCGCCATCAACGCCACGCGCGGCAACAGGCGCGCCGCGATCCAGCCGGCCGTGCGCGCGAACCACAGCGCGTAGGCGTCCACCGGGCGCAGCCGGTCGTAGGCGACCGCCCCCGTGCGCGCGGCCTGCGCCACTTCGGGGTCGCCGAGCCAGGGCATGAGCACCAGCAGGCCCTGCGCGAGCCAGGTGTAGGTGATGGCCTGGGCCAGCGACATCGACGAGGCCGCGCCTGCGATGGCGCTGCCGCTGTAGAACGCGGCGAACACCATCACCTTGATGCCGCCCCACCAGCACTGCGTGGCAAAGCCTGCGAGCGCCGCCGTGCGGTACTGCAGCATCTGCAGGAAGCGCGAGACGAACGCCGCGACATACGGCCGGGCGAGGTCGCGCGGGCCCATGGCCGGCCTCACGCCTCGGCCGCTCCGTGCATGGCGTAGAAGCGCGCGATCACGGCTTCGATCGCGAGGCCTTCGAGGCGGATGTCTTCCACGGCGTGCGCGCCGGCGATGCGGGCGATGAGCGCGGGCGCGGGGGTCTGCTTGGGGTCGAAGTCGAGCACCAGCGTCTGGCCATCGCGCGAATGCACGGTGGCGCCGTCGACGTGCGCGGGCAGCGTGGCGTCCTGTGCAAAGTCGACCACCAGCCGGCGCTCGGCCATTACCTGCGCGCGCAGCGCCTCGACGGGGCTGTCGGCCAGCACGCGGCCGTGGCCGATCACGATCACGCGCTGGGCCAGGGCCTCGATGTCGTGCATGTCGTGTGTGGTCAGCAGCACGGTGGTGCCGCGCTCGCGGTTGGCGCGGCGCACGAAGTCGCGCACGGCGAGCTTGGAGGGCGCATCGAGGCCGATGGTCGGCTCGTCGAGGAACAGGATGTCGGGCTCGTGCAGCAGCGCCGCCGCAATCTCGGCGCGCATGCGCTGGCCCAGCGAGAGCTGGCGCACCGGCTGGTCGAGCACGCGCTCCAGGTGCAGCAGCGCGACCAGCTCGTCGCGCGTGCGGCGGTAGCGTTGCGGGTCGACGCGGTAGATGTCGCGCAGCAGGTCGAAGCCGTCGCCCACGGGCAGGTCCCACCACAGCTGCGTGCGCTGGCCGAAGACCACGCCGATGCGCGCCACGTGCCGCTCGCGGTCAGCAAAGGGGTCGCGCCCGTCGACTTCCACGCGCCCGCCGTCGGGCCGCAGGATGCCCGAGAGGATCTTGATGGTGGTCGACTTGCCCGCGCCGTTCGGCCCGATGAAGCCCAGCAGCTCGCCGCGCTCCAGCGCGAACGACACGCCCGACAGCGCCTCCACCGTGCGGTGGCGGCGCTGCAGCAGGCCGCGCAACGCACCGCGCAGGCCGGGGTCGCGCTCGGACACCCGGTAGGTCTTGCGGAGGTTGTCGACGAGGATGTGAGGCATGGTGAGAAGCGCCGCGCCGGCCTGAAAGCGCGGCGGGGGCGGGATGCTACACGAAAGCGCCGGTACGATCACGGGCCCTTTCGAGAATCCTGTCCATGTCTTCGCCTCCCCTGCCCGCCTCGCCCCACCACCTGCTGCCGCTCACGCGCTGGCCCGCCGACGCGCGCGCGGCGCTGGTCGGCGTGTTCACCGACATCGACGACACGCTCACCACCGATGGCGCGATCACGCCCGATGCGTTGAAGGCGCTGGCCGACCTGAAGGCCGCCGGCCTCGCGGTGGTCGCCATCACCGGCCGGCCCGTGGGCTGGAGCCTGCCCTTCGTGAACAGCTGGCCGGTCGACGCCATCGTGGCCGAGAACGGCGCGGTGGCGCTGCGCCCGGCGGCCGATGGCGGCGTCGAGAAGCGCTACCAGCAGGACGCCGCCACGCGCGCCGCCAACTTCGCGCGCATGCAGGCCGTGCTGGCGCGCATCGAGCGCGAGATTCCGGGCGCCGGCCGCGCCACCGACTCGCCCGGGCGCGAGACCGACATCGCCATCGACCACAGCGAGTTCGTGACGCTGAGCGACGACACCATCGCGCGCGTCGTCGCGCTGATGCGCAGCGAAGGCATGCACGCCACCGTGAGCAGCATCCACATCAACGGCTGGTACGGCGACAACGACAAGCTCGAGGGCGCGCGCTGGATCGTGCGCGAGCTCTGGGGCCGCACGCTCGACGACGAGATGGACCGCTGGGCCTACGTGGGCGATTCCACCAACGACCAGCTGATGTTCCGCAGCTTCGCGCACAGCATCGGCGTGGCGAACGTCGCGCGCTTCGTGCCGCAGCTGGAGCACCTGCCGCGCTACGTGACGCAGGGCGAGCGCGGCGCGGGGTTTGCGCAGGCCGCGCACGCGGTGCTGTCGGCGCGCTGAGCCGCGCACGAAAAAAAGGCCCGCGCAGGGCGGGCCGAATGGACCGGTTGAACGACCCTTGGAGAAACTTGCAGGGGTGAGGGTCGCGCGATGCGCGACCCTTCAGGACATCAGAACGTGTGGCGGATGCCGAACTCGTAGCCCATCGAGCTCTTGGCCTGCAGCGCGGTGCGGTTGAACGTGGTGGCGTACGACGGGCCGGCACCCACCGTGAGCCCTGCGCCGTTCTTGTTGCTGACGCGCGCGACCGTGCCGTACAGCGCGGTGCGCTTGGACAGGTTGTGCACGTAGCCCAGCGCGAGCTTGCTGGCCTTCGGATCGGCGTTGTTCACGCCGAACACGGGCACGCGGTTGAAGTCGTACTTGACCTGCGAATACGACGCGCGGATCACGCCCGGGCCGATCGGCACGGTCACGCCCAGCAGGTAGCCGGTGAGGTCCACGTCCTGGCCGGGCGTGAAGATGTTCAGCGCGTTGCGCTCGTCCTTCGAACGCGAGATTTCGCCGAACAGCTTGGCCACGCCGAAGTCGTAGGTCGCGCCGAGGTTGAAGATCTTGACCTTGCCCGGGCGCGCCACGGCGGCGGCGCCGCTGCCGGTCGTGAAGCTGGTGTCGTTCTGCGCGTAGCTGGCGGCGATGTCGAACGGGCCCGTCGTGTAGCCCAGGCGACCGCCGATGTGGCGGCCGGTGTTGGTGCTGGCGGCGGTGTCGGGCGACAGGCGCGTCTGCTCGGCCAGGCCGTAGGCCACGTTGCCGTAGAAGCCGCCCAGGCGCGGCAGGAAGTACTGCACCATGTTGCTGGCGCGCTTGTAGGTGCCGTTGCTGCCGTAGCCGCTGCCCGGCACGCTGGCTTCGTTGGCGTCGATGATCAGCGAGCCGCCGATGCCGGTGTCGCCGAACGGATCGAACTGTTCTTCGTTCATCACCGTGGCGGTCTTGTCGCGGCCCAGGCGCAGTTCGCCGAAGCTGCCTGCCAGGCTCACGGTCGAGCGGCGGGTGAAGTTCGAGACGCCGGTGGCGCCGTCGTCATTGGTGATCGGGGCTTCGAGCCAGAAGCTGGCCGACAGGCCGCCGCCCAGGTCTTCCACGCCGCGGAAACCGAGGCGGCTCGAGCTCAGGCCCGAATTCGCCAGCTCGCTGCGGCTGGCCTTCACGCTGTAGGCGGGACCGAAGGGGGTGGTCGAAACGCTCTTGTTCGCTACGTTGCGGTAGGCGGCATCGACCACGCCGAACAGGGTCACGGTCGATTGCGCCGACGCGGCGCCGCAGGCTGCGATGGCAGCCAGAACAAGCAGGGATTTTTTCATTTATGTCACTCCAGGAGGGGGATGTCGCTGCGCCGAAACCGGGCGCGACTTTGGGACGTCCGGGCCTTGTTGCCGCGAGACTGGGTCCGAGTTTTCCTTCACTGGAAGACAAAGGGATTACATAGGGTTAACACCTAAATTACGAAGGGGCTTAGGGGGTGAGTTCGGGACATCGATCGCGGATCGGATACGCGCCGTATGACGACGCGGCAACGGCAGCGCCGCCGCGCTGCTCAGTCCACCATCTCGGTCGCCAGCGCCTCGGCCTGCCGTAGCACGAGTTCAACCGCCGCATCCTGCTGGTCCGGCGGGTACTTGTATTTGCGCAGGATGCGCTTGACCAGCAAGCGCAGCTTGGCGCGTACGCTCTCTCGCTTTTCCCAGTCGACCGAGAGGTTCTGCCGAAGGCTCTCGGTCAGTTCGTGCGCGATTTTCTTCAGCGTCTCATCGGTCAGGTCACGTACCGCGGATTCGTTGTCGATCAACGCAGAGTAGAAGCGCACTTCGTCTTCGGTGAGCCCCAGTTTTTCGCCTTGCGATGCGGCCTCGCGAAACTTCCTGGCCATGTCGACCAGCTCTTCCATCACCTGCGCGGTTTCGATGGAGCGGTTCTGGTAGCGCTTGATGACGTTGCCAAGCAGCTCGGAAAACTTGCGGTCCAGCACCACGTTGCCAGCGAACCGGCTCTTGATTTCGCCCTCCAGCAGACGCTCCAGCAGCTCGACCGCCAGATTGCGCTCCGGCAGGCTACGGACCTGCGCCAAGAAGGCTTCGTCCAGTAGCCCGATGTTCGGCTTCTCGAGCCCCACTGCGTCGAAGATGTCGACCACGCTTTCGGACACCACCGCCGAACCGATGATCTGGCGAATGGCCAGTTCGCGTTGCTCGTCGGTGCGCTTCTTCGCCGTGAGTTCCTTCTTCGTCAGGATCACCTTCACGCCTTGCAGAAAGGCCACCTCCTCGCGCACCGCCTTGGCCTCGTCGAGCGTGCAGCACAAGGTGAAGGCCTTGCTCATCTCGAGTGCCAAATCCGCAAAGCGCTTCTTGCCGTCCTTGATGCCGAGCACATGGTTCGCCGCACCCGCCAGCACCTTGTGTCCGCCGGTCAGAAAACCGCTGTAGTCAAAGCTATGCAACATCCCGCGCAGCACATCGATCTTCTCGGCCAGCACACTGTAGGCCTCGTGCGCATCCACCGTGGGCCGGCCTCGGCCATTGCTCGCGGTGTACTCCTTCATCGCCGCCTTCAGCTCGTTGCCGATGCCGATGTAGTCGACCACCAGCCCACCCTGCTTGTTGCTGAACACGCGGTTCACGCGCGCAATGGCCTGCATGAGGTTGTGGCCCTTCATCGGCTTGTCGACGTAGAGCGTGTGCACGCAGGGTGCATCGAAACCGGTCAGCCACATATCGCGCACGATCACCAATCGCAGCGGATCGGCAGGATCCTTGAAGCGCTTTTCAAGCCGCTTCTTCACTTGCGGGCTGTAGATATGCGGCCGCAGCAGTGCCTTGTCGCTGGCCGAGCCGGTCATCACGATCTTGACGGCGCCTTTCTCGGGGTCGGCGTCATGCCAGTCGGGGCGTAGTTTCTTGATTTCGTCGTACAGATGAACGCAGATGTCGCGGCTCATTGCCACCACCATGGCTTTGCCGTTCTGCGCCTTGTTCCGCTCTTCGAAGTGCGCCACCAAATCTGCAGCGACGCTCGCCACGCGCGGCTCGGCGCCCACCACTTTCTCAAGCGCGGTCCATTTGCTCTTGAGGCGCGACTGGTCGCTTTCTTCTTCGTCTTCGGCCAGCTCGTCGACCTCGTCGTCAAGCAGTGCCAGCTCAGATTCTTTCAGCCGCAGTTTGGCGAGACGCGACTCGTAGTAGATCGCCACGGTCGCGCCGTCTTCGCGGGCCTGCTGCATGTCGTAGACATGGATGTAGTCACCGAACACGGCGCGCGTGTCCCGATCTTCACCGCTTACCGGCGTGCCAGTGAAAGCCACGAATGTGGCGTTGGGCAGTGCGTCGCGCAGGTGCTGTGCATAGCCAACCTGATAACGCTCCACCGTGCCCGCGCCCGAGCCATAGGCAGGCGACGGCGCGAGGGCCACATGGTGCGACGTTGCTAGGCCGTCACCTGTGGCGATGGCCTTGGTTTCCGCCTGCGTAGCGGACACCTTGCGCACCTTGAGCTTGGCCTCGAATCCGTACTGCGTGCGATGCGCCTCGTCGGCGATCACCACGATGTTGTGGCGGTCCGACAGCACCGGAAAACTGTCCTCGTCCTCGCCCGGCATGAACTTCTGGATGGTCGCGAACACGATGCCGCCCGAGGGGCGATTCGCCAGCAACGCACGCAATTGCTGCCGCGTGGTGGCCTGCACTGGCTGTTCACGCAAAAGATCCTGGGCCAGGCTGAAAACGCCGAAGAGCTGCCCATCCAGGTCATTGCGATCGGTGATGACGACGATAGTGGGGTTGGCCATGGCCGGCTCCTGCATCACACGCGCGGCGAAACACGTCATGGTGATGCTCTTGCCGCTGCCCTGCGTGTGCCACACCACGCCGCCCTTGCCCTGGATGCCCTTTGCTGCACCCGGCCGCGAAGCCGCGACCACCTGCCCGATGGCCGCGCGCACCGCGTGAAACTGGTGATAGCCCGCGATCTTCTTGACCAGCTCGCCATCGTCCTCGAACAACACGAAGTAGCGCAGGTAGTCCAACAGGTAGACCGGCGCCAACACGCCCCGCACCAGGGTCTGCAGCTCATTGAACTCGCCCAGCGGATCGAGCGTGAGGCCATCTATGGTCCGCCATGCCATGAAGCGCTCACCATTGCTCGACAGCGAGCCCAGCAAGGCCTCGGTGCCATCGGAGATGACCAACAACTCGTTGTACTGGAAGACGTCCTGGATCTGCTCCTTGTACGTCTGGAGCTGGTCATAGGCCTTCCAGACATCGGCGTTCTGGTCGGCGGGATTCTTGATTTCAAGCAGCACCAGCGGCAGGCCGTTGACGAACAGCACGATGTCGGGACGGCGCGTGTGGTGCGACCCCTTGATGCTGAACTGGTTGACCGCCAGCCATTCGTTGCGCTCGATGCCGGCCCAGTCGATCAGCTGCACGAAATCGCCGCGCGTCTCCCCGTCTTTCTGGTACTGCACCGGCACGCCCGCCACCAGCAGCTTGTGGAACTGGCGATTGGCCGACAGCAGCACCGGCGTGCCCAGTTCGAGCACCTGCTTGAGCGCATCGTCCCGCGCCACCGCAGGCACCCCCGGGTTGAGTCGGTCGATCGCGTCGCGCAACCGGCCCGCGAGCACCACCTGCCGGTAGTTGGCGCGCTCCGGCGCAGCGCTGTCGGGCGCCATGTCGGGGCCATAGCAGTGCATGTAGCCCACGTCGACCAGCCAGGCGATGGCTTCTTGTTCCAGTTGATCTTCGGTCATGTATTCAACCCGTCAGAAGCGCGATGTACGGCTGGTAGCTGAAGCTGCGGTTCGTCTTCTGCCCCGTCAACTCCGTCACGATGCCCAGGTCTTCCAGCGTCTTCACGGCGGCACTGGCGGTCGGAAAGCTCGTGCCGAGCTTCTGGCGCACCCGCTCGACGGTAAAGCGCGGCATCAGGGGCAAAAGCTCGAACAAGCGATAGCTTGCCGGCCCCGCTTTCGGGGCTTCGAGCAAGC
Organism: Variovorax sp. KBS0712; assembly: GCF_006323185.2. Classification (NCBI taxonomy): domain Bacteria; kingdom Pseudomonadati; phylum Pseudomonadota; class Betaproteobacteria; order Burkholderiales; family Comamonadaceae; genus Variovorax; species Variovorax sp. KBS0712. The sequence continues at coordinate 980,175 of NZ_VCCD02000002.1, forward strand.
GGCGACGATCGGTCGCCACCAGGCTCGCGATGGTCACGATGCCGCGTTCGGCATCCGTGGCGGCAGTGGCCACGCCTTCCAGAAAGAAACTCACCCAACCCTCCCAGTCACCGTCCGTGCGCACATTCGACAGGCGGCGGTAGTACTCCGCCTGGTGCTGCTTCAAATAGCCGCTGAGATACATCAGCGGCTCGGACAGCAGCGCCCAGTGTTCGAGCAGCGCGGCAATCAACAGCCGACCGATGCGGCCATTGCCGTCCAGGAAGGGGTGGATGGTTTCGAACTGCGCATGCACCAGGGCGATCTTCACCAGCGGCGGCAGGGTGGACGAAGCGTCGCCGTGAATGAACCGCTCCATGTCGGCCAGCAGCCCGGCCACATGCTCTGCCGGCGGCGGCACGAACACGGCGTTGCCCGGTCGCGTGCCACCGATCCAGTTCTGCGAGCGGCGCAGAGCGCCCGGCTGCTTGCCGGTGCCACGCGCACCGTCGAGCAGCAGCCCGTGCGCCTCGGACAAGAGCCGAACGCTGATGGGCAGGCCGGCGGGGTTGCGCAGGTTCTCTTGCACCAGCCGGAAGGCGCGCAGGTAATTGGTGACCTCTTCCACGTCGTCCGTGTTGCGAACGGGAAAGCCGGCCTCCTCGTCGAACAGGTCCGCCAGCGTGGCCTGCGTGCCCTCGATCTGGGACGTGAGGAGCGCCTCCTTGCGAACCGCGCTGTAGAGGAGCCAGTCCACGGAGGGCACCAGACCCGAAACGCCCGACAGCCGGGCCAACGCCAGTTCGGCGGCGCGATTGAGCTCTACAAACGACGCTGACGCCAGCGCCGGGTCACGCGGGGGCAGCGGATGCGGCACGAAGGCCTGAACGGCTTCGCCCGAAGTGCTGGAGGTGACGTAGGTGCCCGTGCTGCGCATTGGATGAAAGCATTCTTGAATGGCTGGCCGGGGTATTAAAGCAGGCTTTAATGAATCGGTCAGCTATTAAAGAAGCGCTTCATCCAAGGAAGCGACCGAACACCAGGGCGCCCTATCCCAACGCCCCCGAAGCCACGGCTTTTTGGCGTTTCAACTCGTCCAGCGTCTTACCGGCGGGATCTTTCCACTCGAGCCAGCCGTTGGAACTGCGGCCAAGCACAACATCCGAGGCGCCGCTGGGTGAACGGAACAACACATCACGCTGAAACACGTAGGCGCCGTTGTCCAACACAAGATCACCCGCATCAATCAAACGCTGCCGATGCTTGCCTGGGGACAACGGGACCAGGCTCGGCACGATGTCCACGCGGCTGCGAGCACCCGCCAGCACCACCATGCCCTCTTCTGTGTATTGGCCTGTCGCTTCGGCACCCGGCCCCTTGCAACGAAAGAGAAGCTGAGGCTCTGGATTCGTCTGCGTCACCGCCGGCACGCCGATGTTCTGCGGCGCCTCCCGACGAACAGCAAGCGGCTCGAAGATCGGCTGGCCCAAGGTCGAGACCAGTGTGCGGATGGTGTCGAAGATTTCCTGGCAGTCCGCTTCCAGCGAAGGTGGCGTGTGTGGCTTGGACCCGGCGTTTCCGTTCTCAACCGAATAGCGCTGAGCCAGATTGGCTTGCTCGATGCTTCGCCACTCCAGGTACATCGCATGCGTCTGTGTGAGGCTGTGCGTCAGGGATATCGCCACCAACGCACGGTTCCAGAATTCCCGCTTCGGGTCCAGATCGTGTTCGTTGAGTCGCTTGCCCACCGTGCCGGTCTGTCCTGCGTACACGGACGGTTGGTCTTTCTCTTCGTCGTCGCCGATCAGGTAGTAAACGCCGACCTGCCGCGATTCAGGCATGAGTAGGAATTCGGACAGGAGTGGTCGCGGCACTTCGATCATCTGCACGATGCTCGTTGTCAGGGCTGCAACACGGATGCCTCGCGGGTCACCTGTAGGCAGAAAAATCTGGATGGTACGAGGGCGGTGCATGGACATAAACAAAGGGATCAGAGCAAAAATCGGATGTTGAAATTCAAGCAGCGATTGCTTCCTCAACCTGATCTTGGAGCTCTGACAGACGCAGCCGACCGGAGATCAACCGGGGAAGCAAGGTATCGCGGAGATCGGTCAATGTCCGTATTAATTGCTTGGACACAACGATGCGTTGATATAAAGGGTCTGCCACCAATCCAAATGCTTCTCGAACTCGCTTTTCTGCGATCACGATCTTGAACCTGTCGATATCGTTTTTACCAAGATGAATAACTGTAGTGGCTGTCTCTGATGCTTCGACCCTTGCCAGCATGGGAATAATGGAGCTCCGGACATATGCCGCGGAGAACCCTTGCTGAGGAGCAAACACGCAAACTCGTTGATTGAGCCAGCACTCTTCGCCTCCCCAAAGATACGCGCGAAATTCACCATCCATTCCCACGACCACATCGCCGGGCTGCACCATATAACCTTTGGGGTGCGCCTCTTGCGTATAAATGGATGGCGATTCATCACGCAAATCGCGGATTCGGATCAACGGCTTTCCAATGCCGTCCACATTGAACTGCGCCGAAGCGAAGGGGGCACCGTAGATAACCTTTGCGGCCGAATACACCGAGTCAACACACCAGCCGCGTGGAATCAAGCCCAAGTCAGATACTTCAAACCCATCTGGAAACAGTGCGGCTGTAGCCTCGTCCATTCCCTCGGGAGCACGCCCGGCCATTTTGGCGCGCACGGGGTCGAAATCGATAAACCACGACTTAAACAGCGCTTGGGCAATAGCTTCGAGCGTGGCGTTGGTTTCGCGAAGCAGAGTAATACGGTCATCGAGGCAAGACAGCACAGTGATGACTTCGTCTTGCATCTTCAAACTAGGAACTGCCACCAGCATCGTCTTGGCAGCGCCAACATTGAAGTGCTGCTGAACAGCACCCACTGTATGAGAAGAGATATGGTGCGATGCAATTGAATTGACCCAGTAACAAAGAAACCGTGGTCGCAATTTCTCGCCGCATCTAACAAGCACCAAATCAGAACAGTTTGCTTCTTTCAGCCAGTCAGGGATTACGGCGCATGTTCCAGGTTTACCCGTCCTCACAATCGCGACATCACCTGGGCGTAAAGAAGATTTCTTGATTCGCTGATGAAACTCACGAGTAACGAATTTCAGATCGTTTTTATTGACCCCGAAAGGCTCAATATTCAGTGACCGAAGAAACGGTATGCCTGACTCCACGTACTCCGAGGCCATGGGTCCGACATAGCCTACAGTTACTTCGTTCGCGACTCTTCCCAAGGGCTTAAGCGGCCAATCAGAACTCATAGCCCAACGCTCCCAGTTCTTTTCGGATCAGTCGGTCCAGCTTTGCGCCTTCCGCCATCTGGCCGCCAAGCATTTTTGTGAGCTTCTGCATTTTTTCAGTGAACACTTCGTCGTCGTCCTCGACCTCTTCTGCGTCGATATAGCGACCCGGCGTAAGCACATAACCATGCTGTGCGATTTCTTCGAGCGTGGCGCTACAGCAGAAGCCAGCAACGTCCTCATAGGCAGACAACGAAGCATCACCGCGCCACGCGGCAACAGTATTCGCAATACGGTCGATTACGTCATCCGTCAGCTCGCACTGCACGCGACTGATCATGGTCGCCAGCTTGCGAGCATCAATGAACAGCACTTCCCCCTTACGTACCGCTGCCTTCTTCTTCGTCAAGAACCACAGGCACGCCGGAATCTGCGTGTTGAAGAAGAGCTGCCCAGGCAACGCAACCATGACTTCAACCACATCCGCCTCGACCATCGCAGCACGAATCTGCCCTTCATTGTTCTGGCTGCTGCTCATGCTGCCGTTGGCCAGCACGATGCCCGCACGGCCGGTATCGGGCTTCAGGTGGTGCAGCATGTGTTGCAACCAGGCGTAGTTGGCATTGCCCTGCGGCGGATCGCCATACACCCAGCGTGCATCGCCCTCCAGACTTCCGTGCCACCAGTCGCTGATGTTGAACGGCGGATTGGCCAGCACGAAATCAGCACGCAAATCCTTGTGCTGATCGCGCACGAAGCTGTCGGCAGGCTCCTTGCCCAGATTGAAGTCGAGCCCGCGAATGGCGAGATTCATCGCGGCCAGCCGCCACGTGGTCGGATTCGCCTCTTGCCCATAGATGGACACGTCGCCGAGCTTGCCACCATGCGCCTCGATGAATTCCTCGCTCTGCACGAACATGCCGCCTGACCCGCAGCACGGGTCATACACCTTGCCGTGGTGCGGTGCGAGCACGGCCACCAACGTCTTGACGATGCTGCGCGGCGTATAGAACTGCCCACCCCGCTTGCCTTCGGCATTGGCAAACATGCCGAGGAAGTATTCATACACCTGCCCGAGCACGTCGCGGGCCACCGCGGCGTCTTCCCCGAAACCGATGGTCGACACCAGGTCGATCAGTTCGCCCAGCTTGCCGTCCGGCAGTTGGGCGCGGGCATAGCGCTTGTCGAGGATGTTCTTGAGGCTGGGGTTCTCCGCCTCGATGAGCGTCAGTGCGTCGTCGATGCGCTTGCCGATGTTCGCCTGCTTGGCGGCGGCACGAATACTCTCCCAACGGGCGGCTTCGGGCACCCAGAAGACGTTGGCGGCGCGGTAGTAGTCGCGGTCTTCCAGCTCTGCGGCCACGTCGTCGGGCGTGGCTTCGGGCAGGTGGTATTCGTCGGCCGGGTCGGCAAAACGCTTGACCAGCTCCGCATTGCGGGCCGCAAACGTGTCGGAGATGTATTTGACGAAGATGAGGCCGAGTACAAGGTGCTTGTACTCGGCGGCATCCATGTTGGCGCGCAGCTTGTCCGCTGTGGCCCAAAGGGTTTTCTTGAAGGATTCGATCATCTGGCTAAGCTGGCAGGCTCGCCGGGGGCGCCACGCGCCCTTCCGGGAGGCCGAAGCGTAGCGCAAGAAGACCGGAGGCCTCCCCGCCGCCTCACTTCTCCTTGGCCAACCCCAGCTTGTCGATGATCACCTTCTCGCGCACCACCGTGTCCTGCGCGAACTTGGTGTACGTGGCCGAGCTCATGTAGTTGGGCAGCATGTCGTAGCGGCCGAGCGAGGCCACGTAGCTCGGTTCTTCCATCGCCTGCTTGAACGCGTCGTGCAGCTTCTTCACGACCTCGGGCGGGGTGCCCTTGGGGGCGCCGATGCCGAAGGGCGAGTTCTGCACCACGTCGTAGCCCAGCTCCTTCAGCGTGGGCGCGTCGGGGAACTTGGCCAGGCGCTTCTCGCCCCAGGTGTTGAGCACGCGCAGCTTGCCGGCCTCGACCTGCGGCGCGAAGCCGGTGCTGTCGGCCGCCGCCATGAGCTGGCCGCTGACCACGGCCAGCATCAGGTCGGCGCTGCCCTTGTAGGGCACGTGCTGCAGCGTGATGCCGGCCTTCTGCGCCACGATCTCGGTCGTGAGGTGCGGGCTGGTCAGGTTGCCGGTCGAGCCGTAGGTGAGCTTGCCGGGGTTGGCCTTGGCGTAGGCGACGAAGTCGGCCCAGGTCTTGAAGGGGCTGTCGGCCGGCACGACGATGCCGAAGGCATAGCCGGTGACGTTCAGCACGTAGCTGATGTCCTTGAGCGGGTCCCAGTTGATCTTGGTGGTGTAGCCCAGGCGGAACACACCGAGCGGAATCTGCGCGACGGTGTAGCCGTCAGGCTGCGCGGTCTGCAGCGCCTGCGCGGGCAGCGTGCCGCCGGCGCCGGGCTTGTTGTCGATGATCACGGGCTGGCCCAGGATCTTGCTGGCGTTGTCGGCCAGCTGGCGCATGGTGATGTCGGTCGGGCCGCCCGCGGGAAAGGCGATCACGAGCTTGATGGGTTTCGCGGGAAAGGCCTGTGCAAGCACCGCCAGCGGCGCGGCGAGGCCGCAGGCGGCCAGCGTGGCGGCACGGAGAAGGGAACGGCGAAACATGACGGAAGGCTCCTGAAGCGTGGATCGAGCCGCGCATTGGGCCCTGCCCCGCCCGGTGCAGCAATCGGGGCTCACCCGACTGCTGTCGCCAGGGCTACTCGCCCCCTCAGCCCGCGGCTTGCGCGAAGCCTTCGAGAACGTTGACCGCGTTCACACCCACCTCGGCCACCGCATAGCCGCCCTCGAACACGAACACCGTCGGCAAGCCCGCGCGCGCGAGGTCTTCGCCCATGCGCAGGTAGTCGTCGCTCTTCAGCTTGAAGCCCGAGATCGGGTCGCCCTCGAAGGTGTCGACGCCCAGCGAGACCACGAGCGCGCCGGCCTTGACCTTCGCGATGCCGTCGAGCGCCGTCTTGAGCGCCGTGCGCCAGGCCGCGAAATCGGTGCCGCGGGGCAGCGGCAGGTTGTGATTGAAGCCCTCGCCCTTGCCGGCGCCGCGCTCGTCGGCATGGCCCAGGTAGTACGGGTAGTCGGTCAGCGGGTCGCCGTGCAGGCTGGCGAAGTGCACGTCGCTGCGTTCGTAGAAGATGGCCTGCGTGCCGTTGCCGTGGTGGTAGTCGACATCGAGCACGGCCACACGCTCGACGCCCGCATCGCGCAGCGCCTGCGCGGCGACGGCGGCGTTGTTGACGAAGCAGTAGCCGCCGAAGAAGTCCGCGCCCGCATGGTGGCCCGGCGGGCGCGTGAGGGCGAAGGCGCTGCGCTCGCCGCCGAGGACGCGCTGCGTCGCCGTCCATGCACACGCGGCGCCATGGCGCGCGGCGGTCCAGCTGCCGGCCATCAGCGGCGTGCCGGCGTCGAACGCAAAGAGGCCCAGGCGCGCGGGAAAGCTCTTCGGCAGCACGTCGGTGCGCATGCCGCGCGTGGGCCAGTACGAGGGCAGCGCGTCGCGCGCGGCGTTGGCGGCGTCGAGCGCCACCCACTCGTCCCAGGCATGGGCGATGAAGTCGAGGTAACGCGGCGCATGCACCTTCGCCAGCAGCGCGTCGTCGAACGCATCGGGCGCCTGCAGCGGGCCGAGGCCGCGCCGCTCGAGTTCATGCCTCACATGGTCGACGCGGGCGGGCACCTCGAAGCAGGGCACCAGCTCGCCCCGGAACATTTCGACTTGGCCTTGGTGCAGGGCGTGCTGGTCGTTGTAGATGGTGAGCATGAAGCGGCGAAGGGCGTGACGACAGGGCTTGCCATCATGCCGCACGCCGCAGCACCGCCCGGCGCCGCCCCGAGGCGGTGAGGCCGAACAGGTCCTTCGGGTCGTCGAGCTCGGGCACCAGCGCAATCTGCCGGCCCACGCCGCGCTCCAGCGCCAGCTGCTGGATGCAGCGCAGCGCCGTGTAGTCCTCCAGCGCGAAGCCGACCGAGTCGAACACCGTCACCTGCTCCGGCCGCTCGCGGCCGGGCACTTCGCCCAGCAGCACGCGCCACAGCTCGTGCACCGGGAAGTCGGGTGCCAGCTGCTGGATCTCGCCCTCGATGCGGGTCTGCGGCTCGTACTCGACGAACACGCGCGCGCCGCGCAGCACGTCGGGGTGCAGCTCGGTCTTGCCGGGCGAATCGCCGCCCACGGCGTTGATGTGCATGCCGGACTCGATCATCTCGGGCGTGAGCACGGTCGCGTGGCCCTGGAAGGCGGTGATGGTGGTCACGATGTCGGCGCCGCGCACCGCCTCGGCGGTGGAGCCGGCGCGCACGATCTCCATCGGCGTGCAGGCCGCGAGGTGGCGCACCAGCTTGTCGGTGGCGCGCGGGTCGATGTCGAACACGCGCACCTGCTCGATGCCCAGCAGCGCATGGAAGGCCAGCGCCTGGAACTCGCTCTGCGAGCCGTTGCCGATGAGCGCCAGGCTGCGCGCATCGGGCCGCGCCAGCGCCTTGGCGGCCATGGCCGAAGTGGCGGCCGTGCGCAGCGCGGTGGTGAGCGTGAGTTCGGACAGCAGCACGGGGTAGCCCGTGTCGACCTCGGCCAGCACGCCGAAGGCCATGACCGTGGGCAGGCCGACCTGCGTGTTGTGCGGGTGGCCGTTGACGTACTTGAAGGCATAGGCGCCATCGTCGGCCACGGGCATGAGCTCGATCACGCCCAGATGCGAATGGCTGGCCACGCGCGCCTTCTTGTCGAACTCGCGCCATCGCAGGAAGTCATCGCGCAGCGCGTCGGCCAGCGTGACGAGGAATTCCGGGACGCCGGTCTCATCCACCAGGCGAACCAGGCTGTGAACATCGATGAAGCGGGTCATGGCGCGGCTCCTTGCGTAGCCCCCGGCACGGCGCTTCATCCGTTCACACGGTCTCCACCATGGCTGATTCAGGATGCGCCTGCGCCAAGGGTTGAGGCCATTGTGCGCCTGTGCGCGTCAACGTGCCAACACGGCCTTTAGAGCTACGCCAGTGTGCGTACCCAATCGCACCACCTCCTCCGGCGGCGCCGCCGCGACGATGCGCCCGCCCGCGTTGCCGCCCTCGGGTCCGAGGTCGAGGATCCAGTCGGCTTCGGCGATCAGGTCGAGGTCGTGCTCGATCACCACCACGCTGTGGCCGCCGTTCACCAGCCGGTGCAGCACGTGGATCAGCTTCTCGACGTCGGCCATGTGCAGGCCCACGGTCGGCTCGTCGAGCACGTACAGCGTGTGCGGCGCCTTCTGGCCGCGGCGGGTGATGTCGTCGCGCACCTTGCTGAGTTCGGTCACCAGCTTGATGCGCTGCGCCTCGCCGCCCGACAGGGTGGGCGACGGCTGCCCCAGCGTGAGGTAGCCCAGGCCGACGTCCTTCAGCAGCTGCAGCGGGTGCGCGATGTTGGGCATGCTGGCAAAGAACTCGACCGCCTCGTCGACCTCCATCTTCAGCACGTCGCCGATGCTCTTGCCGCGCCAGCTCACGGCCAGCGTCTCGGGGTTGAAGCGCGCGCCGTGGCAGACCTCGCAGGGCACCTTCACGTCGGGCAGGAAGCTCATCTCGATGGTGCGCACGCCCGCGCCTTCGCAGCCCGGGCAACGGCCTTCGCCGGTGTTGAAGCTGAAGCGCGCCGGGCCGTAGCCGCGCGCCTTGGCCTCGAGGGTGTCGGCAAAGAGCTTGCGGATGGTGTCCCAGAAACCGATGTAGGTGGCGGGGCAGCTGCGCGGTGTCTTGCCGATGGGGGTCTGGTCGACCTCGAGCACGCGGTCGATGACCTCGTAGCCGTCGACGCCGCGGCAGCCGGTCCAGGCCGGGCGCTTGCCCGCGGCATCGGCGTCGCGGCCGGCCTTGGTCATGCGCTGCACCACGATGCCCTGCACGCTGGCCAGCAGCACGTCGCGCGCGAGCGTCGACTTGCCCGAGCCGCTCACGCCCGTGACCACCACGAGGCGGTGCAGCGGCAGCGTGGCGGTCACGTCCTGCAGGTTGTGCAGGTCGGCGCCGTGCACGGTGAGCCAGTTGCCGCTGTCTTCCGCCTTCGGATCGGGCGAGGGAATGAGGCGGCGCGCCTGCAGCGGGTGCTTGATGGCATCGCGCAGGTAGCGGCCGGTCTGCGAATCGCCGGCCTTCTGGATGTCGGCCACCGTGCCCTCGGCCACGAGGCGGCCGCCACGCTTGCCGGCGCTGGGGCCGATGTCGATGATGTGGTCGGCGCGGCGGATGGTGTCTTCGTCGTGCTCCACCACCACCAGCGTGTTGCCCTTCTCGCCGAGCTTGTGCAGCGCGTTCAGCAGGATCTGGTTGTCGCGTGCATGCAGGCCGATGGTCGGCTCGTCGAGCACGTAGCACACGCCCTGCAGGTTGCTGCCCAGCTGCGCCGCCAGGCGGATGCGCTGCGCCTCGCCGCCCGAGAGCGTGGGCGCGCCACGGTCGAGCGTGAGGTAGCCCAGGCCCACTTCTTCGAGGAATTCGAGGCGGCTCTTGATCTCGGGCACGAGGTCGCGGGCGATCTCGGCTTCGCGGCCGTTGAGCACCAGCCCTTCGAACCACTGGCGCACCTCGGTCACGCTCATGCGCGCCAGCTGCGTGATGCCGATGCCGCCCGAGCCGTCGGCCGCAGTGCCGAAGCCCACGGCGCGCGCGGTGGCGTTCAGGCGCGTGCCTTCGCAGGTCGGGCACGCCACGTCGGCGAGGTCTTCCACCTCGGGCTCGGCGAAGGTCTGTTCGCGGCCCTTGTTGTCGTCGTCGCGGATCGAATCGTCGAAGACCTTGCGCTGGTCCTTGCTGAGCTTCACGCCCGTGCCCACGCAGTCGGGGCACCAGCCGTGCTTGCTGTTGTAGCTGAACAGGCGCGGATCGAGTTCGGCATAGCTGGTGCTGCACACCGGGCAGGCGCGCAGCGTGGAGAACACCTGCACGCGGCCGATCCCCACGGCGGACACGCCGGCCATCATGGCGGCGCGCAGGCCGTCGAGCTCGCTCAGCACATGGACCACGCCCTTGCCGTGCTCGAGCGCCCTGGTGAGCGCCGCGCGCAGTTCGTTCTCCTGCGAGGGCAGCACGTCGAGGCTGGCCACGGGCAGCTCGATGCTGTGTTCCTTGAAGCGGTCGATGCGCGGAAAGCCCGTGGTCGGCAGGAAGTCGCCGTCCACGCGCAGGTGCGTGAAGCCGCGCGGGCGCGCCCAGTCGGCCAGCTCGGTGTACACGCCCTTGCGGTTGCTCACCAGCGGCGCGAGCAGGCCGATGTGCTGGCCCTTGAAGTTGCGCATCAGCTGCGCGGCGATGCTGTCGGGCGTCTGCGGCTGCACGGCCGCGCCGTCGTGCACGCAGTGCTGGATGCCCAGCTTCACGTACAACAGGCGCAGGAAGTGCCACACCTCGGTGGTGGTGCCCACCGTGCTCTTGCGGCCGCCGCGCGACAGGCGCTGCTCGATGGCCACCGTGGGTGGAATGCCGTACACCGCGTCCACCTCGGGCCGGCCCGCGGGCTGCACGATGCTGCGCGCGTAGGCGTTGAGCGATTCGAGATACCGGCGCTGGCCTTCGTTGAAAAGAATGTCGAACGCGAGCGTCGACTTGCCCGAGCCGCTCACGCCCGTCACCACGCTGAACTTGCCGCGCGGAATGTCCACGCTGAGGTTCTTCAGGTTGTGCTCGCGCGCGTTGACGATCTCGATGGCGTTGCCGCCCGGCGCCGTCTTGGCGTTGGCGATGTAGCGCCGCGCGGCGCGCTCGGCCACCTTGTAGGCGCCCGGGCCGACGGCGAGTTCGTAGTCGGCCAGCGCCGCGCCGGTGAGCGAGGCGCGGTTCTCGCGCAGCTGCTCGGGCGTGCCTTCGGCCACCACCTGGCCGCCGGCATCGCCGCCTTCGGGGCCGAGGTCGATGAGCCAGTCGCTGGCGCGAATCACGTCCAGGTTGTGCTCGATGACGATGAGCGAATGGCCCGCGTCGAGCAGCTTGCGCAGCGCGCGCATGAGCCGCGCGATGTCGTCGAAGTGCAGGCCGGTGGTCGGCTCGTCGAACAGGAACAGCGTGCCCTTGCGCGCCACCATCTGGCGGCTCGCGGTCGCGCTCTTGGCGGCTTCGGCCAGGAAGCCCGCCAGCTTCAGGCGCTGCGCCTCGCCGCCCGACAGCGTGGGCACGGGCTGGCCGAGCTTCACGTAGTCCAGGCCCACGTCGACGATGGGCTGCAGCACGCGCAGCACGTCGCGGTCGGTGTCGAACAGCGCCGCGGCCTCGGCCACGGTGAGCTCCAGGATGTCGGCCACGTTGTAGCCCTTGGCCTTGCGCTCGATCTTCACTTCGAGGATCTCGGGCCGGTAGCGCTTGCCGTCGCAGTCGGGGCAGCGCAGGTACACGTCCGACAGGAACTGCATCTCGACGTGCTCGAAGCCCGAGCCGCCGCAGGTGGGGCAGCGCCCGTCGCCGGAGTTGAAGCTGAACTTGCTCGCGGTGTAGCCGCGCTGGCGCGACAGCGCCGCGGTGGCGAAGATTTCGCGGATGGCGTCCCACGCGCCCACGTAGCTCGCGGGGTTGGAGCGCGCGGTCTTGCCGATGGGCGACTGGTCGACGAACACCACGTCGCCCAGGTGATCGGCGCCGAGCATGCGGTCGTGCGCGCCCGGCGTCTCGGTGGCCTTGCCGAAGTGGCGCATGAGCGCGGGCGCCAGCACGTCCTGGATGAGCGTCGATTTGCCCGAGCCGCTCACGCCGGTCACGCACACGAGGCGCGCGAGCGGAAAGTCGACCGTGATGTTCTTCAGGTTGTGCTCGCGCACGCCTTCGAGGATGAGCCGGTGCGTGTTCTCGCTCACGAGCCGCTTGAAGCCCATGCCGATCTTCTTGCGCCCGCCCAGGTACTGGCCGGTGAGCGTGTCGGCGTCGCGCAGCTGGTCGGTGCCGCCGTCGAACACGATCTGCCCGCCGCGCGCGCCGGGGCCGGGGCCCATGTCGATCACGCGGTCGGCCGCGAGCATCACGGCCGGGTCGTGCTCGACCACCACCAGCGTGTTGCCGGCATCGCGCAGGCGCAGCATGGCCTCGGTGATGCGGTTCATGTCGCGCGGATGCAGGCCGATGCTGGGTTCGTCGAGCACGAACAGCGTGTTCACCAGCGAGGTGCCCAGCGCCGTCGTGAGGTTGATGCGCTGGACCTCGCCGCCGCTGAGCGTGCGGCTCTGGCGGTCGAGCGTGAGGTAGCCGATGCCCACGTCGTGCAGATAGCGCAGGCGCGTGGTGATCTCCTCGAACAGCAGCTTCAGCGCTTGGGCTTCCCCTTCGCTCGCGGGGCTGCCGTTGCCGTGGTGCTCCACGCGATCGAAGAACTTGCGCAGCCGCTCGATGGGCAGCAGCATCAGGTCGTGCAGGCACAGGCCGGGCAGCGCCTCGAGCTGCGCGCGGCTCCACTTCGCGCCGGTGGGCAGGAAGCGCTTTTCAGGCGGCAGCACCGCGTCGGCGTCGTCCTTGCTGCCGATGCGCCACAGCAGCGGATCGAGCTTCAGGCGCGCGCCGCTGCACACGGGGCACGGCGTGTAGCTGCGGTACTTCGACAAGAGCACGCGGATGTGCATCTTGTAGGCCTTGCTCTCCAGGTAGCCGAAGAAGCGGCGCACGCCGTACCACTGCTTGTTCCAGTTGCCGTCCTTGTAGTTGGGCGTGCCTTCGATCACCCAGTGTTTCTGCTCCTCGGTGAGCTTGTTCCACGGCGTGTCGCGCGGAATGCCGGCGGCCTCGGCGTGGCGCATGAGGTCGTCCTGCGCCTCTTTCCACGCGGGCGTCTGGATGGTCTTGATGGCGCCGGCGCGCAGCGTGAGCTTGTCGTTCGGGATCACGAGCCCCAGGTCGACGCCGATCACGCGGCCGAAGCCGCGGCAGGTGTCGCAGGCGCCCACCGCCGAGTTGAACGAGAACATCGACGGGATGGGGTCGGTGTAGCGGATGTCGCTCTCGGGGCAGTGCAGGCCGGTGGAGAACTTCCACACATCGGTCGGTGCGTTTTCCTCGGTGCCGGTCGCATGCACGGTCACGCGCCCGCTGCCGCGCTTGAGCGCCACCTCGATGGCCTCGACCACGCGCGCGCGCTCCGCGCTCGAGATACGGAAGCGGTCGGCCACCACGTCGAGCACCTTGCGCGGGCCGGTGGGCGTGGCCACTTCGCGCTCGGCCTGCACGCGCGTGAAGCCGCTGGCCGACAGCCACTGCGTCACTTCTTCGGCCGTGGTGCCGGCCGGCAGCTCGACCGGGAAGGTGATGACGATGCGCGGGTCGCCCGCGGCGGCCGCGCGCTCGGCGATCTGTGCGTAGATGCTGTCGGGCGAGTCGTGGCGCACCGGCAGCGCGGTCTCGCGGTCGAACAGCTGGGCCGCGCGCGCGTAGAGCAGCTTCAGGTGGTCGTTCAGCTCGGTCATCGTGCCGACCGTGGAGCGCGAGGAGCGCACCGGGTTGGTCTGGTCGATGGCGATGGCGGGCGGCACGCCCTCCACCTTGTCGACGGCGGGCTTGTCCATGCGGTCCAGGAACTGGCGCGCGTAGGCGGAAAAGGTCTCGACGTAGCGGCGCTGGCCTTCGGCGTAGAGGGTGTCGAACACGAGGCTCGACTTGCCCGAGCCGCTGGGCCCGGTGACCACGGTCATCTCGCCGGTGCGGATGTCGAGGTCGAGGTTCTGGAGGTTGTGCTGGCGCGCGCCGCGAATCCGGATGGAGCCCTGTGTCATGAGTGCCTTGGGGGGTGGGGCAAACATTCTAGGGAGTGCTTCGTGACGCTTCGCCCCACGCCGGCGCATGGGCGGCGCCCGCGCAGGGGTTTGTCTGGATGCGTCCAATGACACTTTATGAAACAAATGCGACATTTGTTTTCACAATTGTTCAGCGAGTCTCCCGAAGGCTCCGAAAGGCTTTCATGACGAAGAAGAAAGTGGCAGGTTCACGGCACGCGCTCGGCGTGGCCGCCCTGCTGGCGCTGTACGCGATGGGCGCCTCGGCCCAGATCGTGATCGGCCAGACCGCGGGCATGACCGGCTCGGTGGCCGCGAGCGTCAACGAGACCATCGGCGGCGCGCAGCTGGTGATCGACGCGGCCAATGCCCAGGGCGGCATCCACGGCGAGAAGATCGAAGTGATCCGCATGGACGACGCCTTCGACGTCAAGCGCGCGGGCGATAACGCGCGCGTGCTGATCGAGGACAAGAAGGTGCTCGCGCTCTTCATGAGCCGCGGCACGCCGCACTCGCAGGCCATCATCCCGTACCTGGACAAGAACGAGGTGGCGCTCATCGGCCCCTCGACCGGCGCGATGGTGCTGCACAAGCCGCTGCAAAAGCATGTGTTCAACGTGCGCGCCACCTACCAGCGCGAGGCCGAGAAGGCGGTGCAGCACCTGCTGACCATCGGCCTGACGCGCATCGCCGTGGTCCACGTGACCGACTCGTTCGGCGCCGACGCACTCCAGGGCGCCATGAACGGCTTCACCAAGGGCAAGGCCCAGCCGATCGCGACCGTGCCGGCCGACCGCGAGAAGCCCGACTACAAGACCATCGTGCCCGCCATCATGAAGGCCGACGCGCAGGCGGTGGTGTGGATCGGCTCGGGCGTGGCGGTGGTCGACGGCATCAAGGCGCTGCGCGCCGCGGGCTCGGCGGCGCAGGTGGTCACGCTGTCGAACAACGCCTCGTCGGGCTTCATCAAGCAGCTGGGCGACGCCAGCCGCGGCGTGATCGTGACGCAGGTGTTCCCCAGCGAACGCTCGATGGGCCAGCCGATGGTGAAGGAGGCGCTGACGCTCGCCCGCGCCAAGGGCCAGGGCGAGCTGTCACCGGCCGCGCTCGAAGGCTTCGCCTCGGCCAAGGTGCTGGTGGAGGCCTTGCGCCGCGCGGGCCCCAAGCCCACGCGCGCCAAGGTGCTCGCGGCGCTCGAAAGCCTCAAGGGCTACGACCTGGGCGGCGGACTCGAGGTGAGCTACTCGCCGCAGGACCACAGCGGCATCGACTTCGCGGACCTCGCGATCATCAGCGAAGGCCGCTTCAAGCGCTGACGCGCGCCCCGTCGGGTTACTTCGCGGCGGAGGCCGCGGCAGCCGGTGCCGACGCGCCAGGCGCCGGCGTGGCCGCCGGTGCGGGGGCGTGCGTCGTGTCGCCGCCGTGCTTCTCGCCGGACATGTCGATCTTGTCGCCGCCCATCGAAATCACATACAGGGCAATGGCGGCGAAGATGACGAAGCCGACTACGATTTTCCACATGGGTACTGTCTCCTGAGAAGTTGCAAAAGGGGAGGAAGAGGGCTCAAGAAAAAGGCCTCATGCCGCGGGGCATGAAGCCTCTTTGTTGAACGGAGGGCAGCCGCCGCGCGGCCCCCTCCAGATGCCACCGATCAGTCGTTGGCGTAGATGTCCACGTCCTTGGTCTCGCGGATGAACAGCGTGCCGATCACCAGCGTGATGCCCGCGATGATGATCGGGTACCACAGGCCGTTGTACATGTTGCCGGTCGAGGCCACGATGGCGAAGGCGGTGGTCGGCAGCAGGCCGCCGAACCAGCCGTTGCCGATGTGGTACGGCAGGCTCATCGAGGTGTAGCGGATGCGCGTGGGGAACATCTCGACCAGCATCGCGGCGATCGGGCCATAGACCATGGTCACCAGCAGCACCAGCCAGAACAGCAGCACGATGGTCAGCACCTTGTTGATCTTGGCGGGGTCGGCCTTGGACGGGTAGCCGGCAACCTTCAGGTCTTCGGCCACGCCCTTCTTGAAGGCGGCGATGGCCTTGACGCTGGTCTCGTCGAACTTGGAGTTCGCGACCACGCCGGTGGGCGCCTCGACGGTCTTGTCGCCGATCTTCACGACGGCCGCGGAGCCGGGCGCGCCGGCCACGTTCTCGTAGCTCACCGAGTTCTGCACGAGGTAGCGCTTGGCGATGTCGCACGAGCTCTTGAAGTCGATCTCGCGGGCCACCGGGTTGCCCTGGAACGAGCAGGTCTTCGGGTCGGCCGTCACGGTGACGCCGGCCGTGGCTTGCGCGCGGGCCAGGTCGGGGTTGGCGGCTTCGGTCAGCATCTTGAAGACCGGGAAGTAGGTGACCACGGCCAGCAGGCAACCGGCCATGATGATCGGCTTGCGGCCGATCTTGTCGGACAGCGTGCCGAACACCACGAAGAAGGGCGTACCGAGCAGCAGCGCGGCGGCGATCATCAGGTTGGCGGTGGTCGCATCGACCTTGAGCTGCTGCGTCAGGAAGAACAGCGCATAGAACTGGCCCGAGTACCAGACCACGGCCTGGCCGGCCGTGAGGCCGATCAGCGCCAGGATCACGATCTTCAGGTTCTTCCACTGGCCGAAGGATTCGGCCAGCGGTGCCTTCGAGGTCTTGCCCTCGGCCTTCATCTTCTGGAAGGCCGGCGACTCGGACAGCGTCAGGCGGATCCACACCGAGATGGCCAGGAGCAGGATGGAGACCAGGAACGGAATGCGCCAGCCCCACTCGCCGAAGGCCTGCTCACCGAGCCAGGTGCGCACGCCCAGGATCACGATCAGGCTCAGGAACAGGCCGAGCGTGGCCGTGGTCTGGATCCACGAGGTGTAGGCGCCGCGCTTGCCGTGCGGCGAGTGCTCGGCCACGTAGGTGGCGGCACCGCCGTACTCGCCGCCGAGCGCCAGGCCCTGCAGCATGCGCAGCGCGATCAGGATCACCGGCGCCGCGACGCCGATGGTCGCGTAGCTGGGCAAGAGGCCGACGATGAAGGTCGACAGGCCCATGATCAGGATGGTCACCAGGAAGGTGTACTTGCGACCGATCATGTCGCCCAGGCGGCCGAACACGATGGCGCCGAACGGACGCACCAGGAAGCCGGCGGCGAACGCCAGCAGCGCGAAGATGAAGGCCGCGCCCGCATCCAGGCCGCTGAAGAACTGCTTCGCGATGATCGCGGCGAGCGAACCGTACAGATAGAAGTCGTACCACTCGAACACGGTGCCGAGCGAGGAGGCGAAGATGACCTTCTTCTCCTCCGCGGACATGGGCCGGGGGGCCGGATGCGGCACTCCCCTTGAATCTAGCGTGGCTGCCATCGTCGTCTCCTGGTGTGTATGTATGCGTCCATCGGTGCCCGGCATTCGGGACCGTGGGGCATTCTTGGAGGCGCGACTGACCCGAGGCTTTCGCGAAACTGAACGGGCGCTTACGGTTTAGGGTGAAACCCGCGCTGCTCGTTTCAGCTTGTAAGAAACAAGGACCCTGCGCGGGTTTGTCCTCAGTCCTTGCTGCGAAGCAGCAAAAAAGCCTCAGCTCTTGCGCAGCAACGAGGGCCGCTGGTCGGCGCCGGTCCATTGCGGGCCGTCGAACCAGGCGTCGCCCTGCAGGTAGGCGCGCAGCATCGCCAGGCCGTCGAAGCCCCAGAACAGGCGCCCGTCGACCACGTAGCAGGGCACGCCGAACACGCCCTGCGCCACGGCCTCGTCGGTGTTGCGCTTGAGCAGGGCCTTGTTCTCGTCGCCGTTCACGTCGCGCTTCGGCTGCAGCTGCGCGGTGAGCGCGGCCAGCCGCGTGGCGTCGCCCGCCTCTTCGCCGCCGCGCCACACGTGGCGAAAGAGGGTCTCGGCCGCCAGGCGGCTGATGCTGCCGTCGTCGCCCGTGGCCACCGCCAGGCGCAGGTGCGGCAGCGGGTTGTACGGGTGCGAAGCCGGCATCTCGATGGGGATGCCGTGCGCCTGGCCCAGCCACAGCACGTGGCGGTAGGTCCAGCTGCGCTTCGAAGGAATCTCGGCCGGCCCGAGCTGGCCGTGGTGCTTGAGCAGCGCGCCCAGCAGCACCGGCTTGTAGGCCACGCTCACGCTCAGGCCTTCGAGCGCCTCGGGCAGGTGCTCGAACGCCAGGTGCGCGTAGGGCGAGATGAAATCGAGATAGAAGTCGATGTGCTTCATGCGTCGTGGTCTCCTGTGGTGGGTTCGGGCACGCGCCAGATGCCGGCCTGGGCCCGCAGTTCGATCGCGCGCCACACCTGGCGGCGGCTGTCGTCTTCCATCTTGCTCCAGCCGGCGATCTCGGGGATGGTGCGCAGGCACCCTTCGCAGAAGCCGCTCAGGCGGTCCATGCGACACACCGACGAGCACGGCGAGGGCACCTCGCCTTCCGTGCGCTGCACGGTCCCGGCGCGCTCGGCGAGCGCATGCGCTTCGTCGAAGTTCACACCACGTCGGCCACCGGCGCGCCGGTGAGCTTCTCTAAATCGTTCGGGTGCAGCTGGAACACGGCGTGCGGATGGCCCGCGGCGGCCCAGATTTCCTCGAAGCGGAACAGCTCGCGGTCGATGAGCACCACGGGCTTGGTCACATGGCCCACCGGCGACACGCCGCCGATGGTGAAGCCGGTGCGCGCCTTCACGAAGTCGGCGTCGGCGCGGCCGGTCTTGCCGACGATGGCATCGACCTTCTTCTCGTCGACGCGCTTGTCACCCGAGGTGATGACCAGCACCGCCGCCTCGTCGCTCTTGCGGCGGAAGATGATGCTCTTGGCGATCTGCCCGACCGAGATGCCGAGCGCGTCGGCGGCCTGCTGCGCGGTGCGGCAGGCGTCGTCGAGCATGCGGGGCGCATGGGGATGGCCGGCGTCCTGCAGCACGCGGGAGACGCGCTGGACACCTTCAGGAAGGGAATGGAGTTCGGAGCCGCACATGGCAAGTTCTTCGGGGTTCGTGGGGGCGTTCGCCCTCGTTGCAAGGCCCCGAGCATACGGAAAAGCCCCGCGCACCGGCGCCGCCGCCCCCTTGCGCCCCTGCACCCCGGCGCACCAATGCGGAGAGCGCCGGCGCACGACGCCCGTGCGCGGCGTGCCGGCCCCGGTCCGCTTTCGGTGCGCCATCGGCCGATGAGCCCCGCCACACGGGCTTTTGAGCGCGGCACGCTTATTGCTGAACAGGGTTGCGACCCACCGGCTTCTGCGGCGGGTTCGCAATGCCTCCGCTAACGACGGCGGGGTTCAAGCGCACCGATGGCCGCCCGCCGCCGGTTCGTCTGCTCCAACCCATTTCGCATCCGTTCCGTCGCGGGGGCCCCAACGACGCTGTCTGTTCGACAGCGGCTGCGGGGGCGCCTTCCAGGGCCGGTTGCGTGCAGGACCCCCAATGAAGATCGCAGTCATCGGCCACGGCATGGTCGGCCACAAGTTCCTCGAGCAACTCCACACGCTCGGCATTCCCGGCGCACAGGTCACCGTGCTGTGCGAAGAGCCGCGCCCGGCCTACGACCGGGTGCACCTGTCCGAATACTTCTCCGGCAAGACGGCCGACGACCTGTCGCTGGTCGAGCCCGGCTTCTTCGAGCGCAGCGGCTTCACGCTGCGCCTGGCGGCCCGCGCGGCGGCCATCGAGCGGCGCAACAACACCGTGACCACGGCCGACGGCGAGGTGATCGCCTACGACAAGCTGGTGCTGGCCACCGGCTCCAACCCCTTCGTGCCGGCCGTGCCGGGCCGCGACCGGCCGAACTGCTTTGTCTACCGCACCATCGAGGACCTGGACGCCATGAAGGCCTGCGGCGCCAAGTCGCGCAGCGGCGTGGTGGTGGGCGGCGGCCTGCTGGGCCTGGAATGCGCCAAGGCGCTGCGCGACATGGGCCTGGAAACGCACGTCGTCGAATTCGCACCGCGCCTGATGGCGGTGCAGGTCGACGAAGGCGGCGGCCGTGCATTGCGCGGCAGCATCGAGGCGCTGGGCCTGCACGTGCACACCGGCCGCAACACGGTGGAGATCGTCGACGGCGCGAGCGCACGGCACCGCATGGTGTTCGCCGACGGCACGCACCTGGAAACCGACATGATCGTGTTCTCCGCCGGCATCCGCCCGCGCGACGAACTCGCACGCCAGAGCCTGCTGGCCGTGGGCCCGCGCGGCGGCGTGGCGATCGACAGCCACTGCCGCACCAGCGACCGCAACGTCTACGCGATCGGCGAATGCGCGTCGTGGAACGAACAGGCCTTCGGCCTCGTCGCGCCGGGCTACGACATGGCCCGCGTGGCCGCGCGCCACATCGCCGGCCAGGACGACGCCGCCTTCACCGGCGCCGACCTGAGCACCAAGCTCAAGCTGATGGGCGTCGACGTCGCCAGCATCGGCGACGCGCACGGCAAGACGCCGAAGTCGCGCGCCTACCAATACATCGACGAGCGCAAGCAGGTCTACAAGAAGATCGTGGTCAGCGAAGACGGCAAGCAGCTCTTGGGCGCGGTGCTGGTCGGCGACGCCAGCGAGTACGGCACGCTGCTGCAGCTGGCGCTCAACGGCATCGCGCTGCCCGACGAGCCCGAGTTCCTCATCCTGCCGTCCAGCGACGGCAAGGCCAAGCCAGGCCTGGGCGTCGATGCGCTGCCCGACAGCGCGCAGATCTGCTCGTGCAACAGCGTCACCAAGGGCCAGATCTGCGAGGCCGTGGGCCAGGGCGTGTGCACGCCCGCCGAGATGAAGGCCTGCACACAGGCCGGCGCCACCTGCGGCGGCTGCGTGCCGCTGGTCACGCAGGTCATGAAGATGGAAATGGCCCGACGCGGCATGGCCGTGAACAACCACCTGTGCGAGCACTTCCCGTACTCGCGCCAGGAGCTGTACCACCTCATCCGCGTGGGCGAGATCCGCAGCTTCGCCGACCTGCTCGCGAAACACGGCAAGGGCCTGGGCTGCGACATCTGCAAGCCGACCGCCGCGAGCATCTTCGCCTCGTGCTGGAACGAGTTCGTGCTCAAGAAGGACCTGGCCGGCCTGCAGGACAGCAACGACTACTTCCTGGGCAACATCCAGAAGGACGGCACCTACTCGGTGGTGCCGCGCATGCCCGGCGGCGAGGTCACGCCCGAGGGCCTGATCGCCGTGGGCCAGGTCGCGAAGAAGTACGGCCTGTACACCAAGATCACCGGCGGTGCGCGCGTGGACATGTTCGGCGCGCGTGTGGAGCAGCTGCCGTCCATCTGGGAAGAACTCATCGCCGCCGGCTTCGAGTCGGGCCATGCCTACGGCAAGTCGCTGCGCACGGTGAAGAGCTGCGTGGGCTCCACCTGGTGCCGCTACGGCGTGGACGACAGCGTCGGCCTGGCCGTGGAACTGGAGAACCGCTACAAGGGCCTGCGCGCGCCGCACAAGATCAAGTTCGGCGTGTCGGGCTGCACCCGCGAATGCGCCGAGGCGCAGGGCAAGGACGTCGGCATCATCGCCACCGACAAGGGCTGGAACCTCTACGTGTGCGGCAACGGCGGCATGAAGCCGCGCCATGCCGAGCTGCTGGCGAGCGACCTGAACAAGGCCGACCTCATCCGCATGATCGACCGCTTCCTGATGTTCTACGTGCGCACGGCCGACCGCCTGCAGCGCACCAGCACCTGGCGCGAGAACCTGGAGGGCGGCCTCGACTACCTCAAGGGCGTGCTGCTGCAGGACACGCTGGGCCTGGGCGCCGAGCTCGAGGCGCAGATGCAGCACGTGGTCGACACCTACCAGTGCGAATGGAAGACCGCGGTGAACGACCCCGCCACGCGCCAGCGCTTCCGCTCCTTCGTGAACAGCGAGAAGCCCGACGAGCACATCGTCTTCGTGCAGGAGCGCGGCCAGAACCGTCCCGCACGCCCCGAAGAGCGCCGCGAAACCAGCGAAGCCTGAGCGACCCACAAGGAAGAAAACCCACCATGACCACAGACACCCAGACCTGGACCGCCGTGTGCGCCGCCGGCGACATCCTCCCCGACACCGGCGTGTGCGCGCTGGTCGACGGCGTGCATGTCGCGATCTTCCGCGTCGGCCAGGAGCCGTCGCTCTTCGCCATCGACAACGTCGACCCGAAGGCCGGCGCCAGCGTGCTCTCGCGCGGGCTGGTCGGCAGCCTGGGCGAGCGCATCGTCGTGGCCTCGCCGCTCTACAAGAACCACTTCGACCTGCGCAGCGGCGAATGCCTGGAGGCGCCCGAGCACTCGGTGCGCGCGCATGCGGTGCGCGTCGAGGACGGCCGCGTGCTCGTCGCGCTGGCCTGACGCCGCTTCGCCCTCTTCCCTTTTTTTCAGCCTCTCTCCAAGGACCCCGAATGGCCTACCTCGCTCCTGCCGAATTCGTGACCAAGATGGTCGACGCCGGTGAATCCAAGCTGCTGATGTCCACGCGCGACACGCTGATCCGCTCGTACATGGCCGGCGCCATCCTCGCGCTGGCCGCGGCCTTCGCCGTGAGCATCACCGTGAACACCGGCAACGCGCTGGTGGGTGCGATGCTGTTCCCGGTCGGCTTCATCATGCTGTACCTGCTGGGCTTCGACCTGCTCACCGGCGTGTTCACGCTGGCGCCGCTGGCCGTGCTCGACAAGCGCCCCGGCGCCACCTGGGGCGGCGTGATGCGCAACTGGAGCCTGGTGTTCGTGGGCAACTTCGCCGGCGCACTCACGGTCGCGGTGTTCATGGCGATCATCTTCACCTTCGGCTTCAGCGAAGCGCCCAACGCCATCGGCGAGAAGCTCGGCCACATCGGCGAAGGCCGCACCGTCGGCTATGCGGCGCACGGCGCGGCCGGCATGCTCACGCTGTTCATCCGCGGCGTGATGTGCAACTGGATGGTCTCGACCGGCGTGGTCGCGGCCATGATGTCGACCACCGTGTCGGGCAAGGCCATCGGCATGTGGATGCCCGTGATGGTCTTCTTCTACATGGGCTTCGAGCACTCGATCGTCAACATGTTCCTGTTCCCCGCCGGCCTGATGCTGGGCGGCAAGTTCACCTTCATGGACTACCTGATCTGGAACGAACTGCCCACGGTGATCGGCAACCTCGTCGGCGGCCTGACCTTCGTGGGCCTCACGCTGTACGCCACGCACTACAAGACGGCGGCCAAGCGCGTCGCCGGCTGAGCCCCACCGCATCGTTCGCATGCCCGCGCCGCCGCGCAAGCAGCTGCGCGTGACGCTCGGCCAGCATTCGCTGGCGGGGCTTCACGCGCCGGTCAACCAGGACTTCCACGGCGCCATGCTGCCCGAGGGCGCGCTGCGCGTGTCCAAGGGCATCGCCGTGGCACTGGCCGACGGCATCGGTTCCAGCCGCGTGAGCCAGGTGGCGAGCGCGGCGGCCGTGCGCGGCTTTCTCGACGACTACTACGCGACCTCCGACACCTGGTCGGTGCAGCGCGCGGCGCAGCGCGTGCTGGGCGCCACCAACGCCTGGCTGCATGCGCAGACGATGCGCAGCGACGCGCGCTTCGACAAGGACAGCGGCTACGTCTGCACCTTCAGCGCGCTGATCCTCAAGGGCCGCGACGCGCACCTGCTGCACGTGGGCGACGCGCGCATCCACCGGCTGCACGCCGGCGCGCTCGAACAGCTCACCGAGGACCACCGCGTGCGCGTGTCGTCCGCCGAGTCGTACCTCGGGCGCGCGCTGGGCGCGGGCGCCCATGTGGAGATCGACCACCGCTGCTGGCAAGCCGAGGTGGGCGAGGTCTACCTGCTGGCCACCGACGGCGCCTACACGCACCTGGACGCCGCCACCGTGCACGAGGCGCTGGCGCGGCATGCCGACGACTTCGACGAAGCAGCGCGCTGGCTCGCGGAGGCCGCGCGCACCCGGGGCAGCACCGACGACATCACCGTGCAGCTACTGCGCATCGACGAGCTGCCCGACGCCGCCGCGCCGCCCGCACAGCTGCAGCGCGAGGGCCTGGCGATGCCGCCGGCGCTGGCGCCGCGGGCCCGCTTCGAGGGCTTCAGCCTCGTGCGCGAACTGCACATGAGCGCGCGCAGCCACGTCTACCTGGCCACCGACGACGCCACCGGCCAGCCCGCCGTGCTGAAGCTGCCGTCGGTCGACCTGCGCGACGACCCCGGCTACCTCGACCGCTTCGTGCTCGAGGAGTGGGTGGCGCGGCGCATCGACAGCCCGCACGTGCTCAAGGCCAGCGCCGTCGAGCGCCCGCGCGCGCACCTGTACGTGGCCATGGAGTACGTGGACGGCCACACGCTCGCGCAGTGGATGGTCGACCACCCCCGGCCCGACCTGGACAGCGTGCGCGGCATCGTCGCGCAGCTGGCGCGCGGGCTGCAGGCGCTGCACGGCAAGGAGATGCTGCACCAGGACCTGCGCCCCGAGAACGTGATGATCGACCGCGCCGGCACCGTGAAGATCATCGACCTGGCCGCGACCCACGTGGCCGGCCTGGCCGACGGCAGCGGCGAGGCCCGCGCGCTCGCCATCGAAGGCACGCTGCAGTACACCGCGCCCGAGTACTTCACCGGCCACGGCGGCAGCGCGCGCTCCGACCTGTTCTCGCTGGCCGCGATCGTCTACCAGATGCTGTGCGGCCAGCTGCCCTACGGCCTGCAGGTGTCGCGCATCCGCACGCAAGCCGATGTGGGGCGCCTGCGCTATGTGCCGGTGCGCCACCTGCGGCCCGAGCTGCCCGCGTGGATCGATGCCGTGCTGCAGAAGGCGCTGCACCCGCAGGCCGCGAAGCGGCAGCAGGCGGTGTCGGAGTTCGCGCACGACCTGCGCGCGCCGGGCCCGGAGTTCTGGAGTGCGCGGATGCCGCCGCTGATCGAGCGCCGCCCGGTGCTCTTCTGGCAGTGCACCACCGTGCTGCTGGCCGCGGCGGTGGTGGTGCTGCTCGGGCTGCGCGCCTTCGGGCGCTGAGAAGAAAGAAGGCTCAGCCCGCGCGCTTGGTGCGGATCGCCTTCGAGGCGCGCGAATTCGGTTCGCGGCCCAGCGCTTCGCTGATGTACACGCCCGCGTCGATGAGCTTGTCCAGGTCGATGCCGGTGGCGATGCCCATGCCGTGCAGCATGTAGACCACGTCTTCGGTCGCGACGTTGCCCGTCGCGCCCTTGGCGTAGGGGCAGCCGCCCAGGCCGGCCGAGGACGACTGGAAGTTCCACACGCCCAGCTCGAGCGCCGCCAGCGTGTTGACCAGCGCCTGCCCGTAGGTGTCGTGGAAGTGGCCGGAGATGGCGTCGACACCGAAGTGCGCCAGCGTGGCCTCCATGGCCGCCTGCACCTTGCGCGGCGTGCCCACGCCGATGGTGTCGGCCACGTCCACGCGCTGCACGCCGATGCCCTTCATCAGTTGCGCGAGGTAGCCGACCTTGGCCGGCGCGATCTCGCCTTCGTAGGGGCAGCCCACCGTGCACGACATGGCGCCGCGCACGGCGATGCCCTTGGCGCGCGCCGCTTCGACCACGGGCGCGAAGCGCTCGATGCTCTCGGCGATCGAGCAGTTGATGTTCTTCTGGCTGAAGGCCTCGCTCGCGGCGCCGAACACCACGATCTCGTCGGGCCACTCGTCGCGCGGCGCGGCGATGGCGGCCTCGAAGCCCTTCATGTTGGGCGTGAGCACCGAGTAGAGAACGCCCGGCTTGCGCGTGATGCCGTGCATCACTTCGGCGTTGTCGGCCATCTGCGGCACCCACTTGGGCGAGACGAAGCTGGTGACCTCGATCTCCTTCAGGCCGGCGTCCTGCAGGCGGTGCACGAGGCCGATCTTGACCTCGGCGGAGACGGGCTGCTTTTCGTTCTGGAGGCCGTCGCGCGGACCGACGTCGACGAGCTTGACCTGGGTGGGGAGTTTCATGGGATGTCTCTGGTGTCGCTGTCGCGGGAGGGTGATGAAAAACCGGCTTCGATTGTCCGACACATGGCCGCGCGCTGCTTGGTACACAAGTCGCGGAAGGTAGCAATGCGCGCCTGCGGGGTTGCAAATGGTGCCAACCGGTCGGCCCCGCAGGAAAACAGCCGCTAGACGGTTTCGCGCTGCGCGAAGCCGTCGGGCAGATTGCTCGCCGCTTCGGCCTCGCTCACATCGACCGCCTCCACGCGCGCACCGGCCGGCCCCTGGCGCGCCCAGTGCACCAGCGCCTCGACCGCATCGGCCTCGCCGGCCACGAGCGCTTCGACCTTGCCGTCGCGCCGGTTGCGCACCCAGCCGCGCACGCCGAGCCGCTGCGCGGCCTGCACCATCGACCAGCGATACCCCACGCCCTGCACGAGGCCGTGGACGACGAGATGGCGGGTGATGGTGGCGTGTGGGTTCATGGGCGGTGGTCAGTACGACTTCGGCAGCCCCAGTGCCTTCTCGGCGATGAAGTTCAGGATCATCTGCGGGCTGACCGGCGCGATGCGCGGGATGTAGCTCTCGCGCAGCAGGCGCTCGACATGGTATTCCTTCGCGTAACCCATGCCACCCAGTGTGAGCACGGCGTTCTGGCAGGCATCGTGCGCCGCCTCGGCCGCGAGGTACTTGGCGGCATTGGCCTCGATGCCGCAGGGCTCGCCCGCGTCATACAGCGTGGCGGCCTTGAGCATCATCAGGTCGGCCGCCTCCAGGTTGGCCCAGGCGCGCGCGAGCGGATGCGCCACGCCCTGGTTCTGGCCGATAGGCCGGCCGAAGACGACGCGCTCCTGCGCGTACTGCGCCGCGATGCGCAGCGCGGCGCGGCCGATGCCGATGGCTTCGGCCGCGATCAGGATGCGCTCGGGGTTCAGGCCGTGCAGGATGTACTCGAAGCCGCGCCCTTCCTCGCCGATGCGGTCTTCTTCGGGCACTTCGAGGCCGTCGATGAAGAGCATGTTGGAGTCGACCGCCGCGCGGCCCAGCTTGTGGATCTCGCGCACCTCGACCTTGCTGCGGTCCAGCGCCGTGTAGAACAGCGTGAGGCCCTGCGTGGGCTTCTTCACCTGATCCAGCGGCGTGGTGCGCGTGAGGATCAGCATGCGGTCGGCCACCTGCGCGGTCGAGATCCAGATCTTGCGGCCGTGCAGCAGGTAGCTGCCGTCCGGCTGGCGCACCGCCTGCGTCTTGAGACTGGTGGTGTCGAGCCCCGCGTCGGGCTCGGTCACGGCGAAGCAGGCTTTCTCGGTGCCCGCGATCAGCGGCGGCAAAAAGCGCTGGCGCTGCGCCTCGGTGCCGAACACCACCACCGGGTTGAGACCGAAGATGTTCATGTGCACCGACGACGCGCCCGACATGCCCGCGCCCGACGCGCTGATGGCACGCATCATCAGCGCCGCCTCGGTGATGCCCAGCCCCGCGCCGCCCTGCGCTTCGGGCATGGCGATGCCGAGCCAGCCGCTGTCGGCGACGGCACGGTGAAATTCGTGCGGGAACACGGCGCGGTCGTCGTGGTCGCGCCAGTAGTCGACGGGGAAGTCTTCGCACAGGCGCTCGATGGCCGCGACGAGCGAGCGCTGGTCTTCGTTCAGGGAGAAATTCATTCGCTGTTGTCTTTCAGGGGTTCCGGCTGCAGCGTGACGCCGCGCGCGAGCATGCGGTCGATGGCGTCGTCCGCATAGCCCGCTTCGCGCAGCAACTCCACGCTCTGCTCGCCGATGCGCGGCGCGGGCCGGCGGATGGCCGCGGGCGTGGCGCTGTAGCGGCCGACGGGCGCGAGCGTGCGGATGCGGCCTTCGCTCGGGTGGTCGAACTCGGGGAAGAAATCGACGGCGCGCAGGTGCGGGTCGTCGAGCAGGCTCTCGGTGGTGTGCAGGCGCGCGACGGGGATGTCGGCGGCTTCGAGCAGCGCCATCCATTCGTCGCTGCCGCGCGTGGCCATCACCTCGGCCACGAACGCATAGACCGCGCCGATGTTCGCGGCGCGCGCCGTGTGCGTGCCGAACATCGGCGAGCTGCGCAGCTCGGGCCGGCCGATCACGTCGAAGAAGGCTTGCCAGTGCTTGTCGTTGTAGATGAGCACGCCGAGGTAACCGTCGGCCGTGGCGTAGGGCTTGCGGTGCTCCGCGAGCAGGCGCGCGTAGCCGGTGGGCCCGAGCGGCGGCTCGAAGCTGTGGCCGCCGAGGTGGTCGCCCATGACGAACTGCGAGAGCGCCTCGAACATCGGCACCTCCACGGCCTGGCCTTTGCCGGTGCGCTGCGCGCTGAGCACGGCAGCGAGCAGCGCGATGGCGGCCTGCAGGCCCACGGCGCGGTCGGCCAGCGTGACGGGCGCGTAGCGCGGCGCACCGCCGCTTTGCTGCGCGAAGAGCGAGGCGACGCCGGCCGCGCCCTGGATGAGGTCGTCGTACGCGGGCTTGCCGGCGTACGGGCCTTCTTCGCCGTAGCCGAAGGCGCCGAGGTAGACGATCTTCGGATTGACCGCGGCCACGGCCTCGTAGCCGAGCCCCAGCCGCGCCATCGCCTGCGGGCGCGTGTTGTAGATGAGCGCATCGCAGCCCGCCGCGAGCCGCAGGCAGGCCTCGCGGCCTTCGGGCTGCTTGAGGTCGAGCACGATGGAGCGTTTGTTGCGGTTCAGGTGCATCGCCATCGCGCCCATGCCCGCATGGCGCATCGGGCCGACGGCACGCAGGTTATCGCCCGACGGCGGCTCGACCTTGATGACGTCGGCGCCGAGATCGCCGAGCGTCTGCGTGGCGTAGGGCCCCATCACCACGGCCGTGAGGTCGAGGATGCGAATGCCCTGCAGCGGGCCGGCGGCGGAGGTGTCGTGCGAACTCATTCGGGTTGAATGCCCGCGGCCTGGATCAGCTTCTTCCACTTCGCCAGCTCGGACACGGTGAAGGCCCCGAGTTCTTCCGGCGTGCTGCCGAACGCATCGAAGCCCAGCTTCGTCACACGCTCGCGGAAGGCGGCGCCGTTCGCCATCTCCGACAGTGCCTTGTTGAGCTTCAGCACGACATCGCGCGGCGTGCCGGCCGGCGCGAACACGCCGTTCCACGAGGTGATGTCGAAGCCCTTGAGCTCGGGCGTGTCGGCCAGCGGCGGCAGTTCGGGAAAGAGCTTGGTGCGCTCCTGCGTGGTGACCGCAATGGCGCGCATCTTGCCGGCCTTGACCGTGGCAAGCCCCGCGGCGAGGTCGACCACCATCATCGACACCTGCCCGCCGATGAGGTCGGCGATGGCCGGCGGCGTGCTCTTGTAGGGCACGTGCAGCATCGGGATGCCGCTCATGCGCGACAGCGTGGCGCCGCTCACGATGCCGGTGCTGTTGCCGCTCGCATAGGTCAGCTTGCCCGGATGCGCGCGGCCCCAGGCCAGCAGCTCGGCCACGCTCTTCACCGGCAGGTCGTTGTTCACCACCAGCATGAACGGCAGGTTGCCCATGCGGCTGACGGGCGCGAAGTCTTTCACCGGGTCGTAGGGCAGCGACTTCATCAGGCTCGGGTTGGCCGAGTGCGTGGTGTTGGTCGTCATGAAGAGCGTGTAGCCGTCGGGCGGCGCCTTGGCCACCAGCTCGGCCGCGATCACGCCGCTGGCGCCGGCCCGGTTGTCGACGATCACCGAGGCCTTGAGCGCCTCGCCCAGCATCTGCGCGGTGATGCGCGCCACCGCGTCGGTGCCGCTGCCGGCGGCGAAGGGCACGACGAGCTTGATCGGCTGCTTCGGGTAGCCGCCGTCCTGCGCAAAGGCCCAGGGCACGGCGCCCACGAGGCCCGCCGCAGCGCCGATGGAAATGAAACGGCGGCGGCTTTCCACCGCGACTGTTTCTGTCGCGTTCTTCGTCTGCATGGTTGTGTCTCCGGGGTTGTCGTTCAGGGCCGGATCACGCGCTCCGGCGATTCCTCGTACGGCGGGCTGTAGATCACCAGCACGCGCACCGGCTCGTCGCTCACCACCGTGAAGGTGTGCATCGCGTCGGCCGGAAAAAAGCAGCTGTCGCCAGGATGCAGCTCCTGCCGTTGGCCGCCCACCTCGGCGACCGCGCGGCCTTCGAGCATGTAGCAGACCTGTTCGATGCCCGGGTGCGCATGCGGCAGCGCGCCCTTTCCCTTCTGGATATGGCCCACCAGCACCTCGAGCTGCTTCGCACCCACCGTCTCGGAACCGATCAGGCGCTTGTTCAGCGTGCCGGTGTGGTTGGCGGGGTGGTAGCCCGTGATCTCGTCCTCGCGGACGAAGTAGCGCGCAGCGGTGGCAGTCATCGGGGGCTTTCTGTCTTGGGTTCGATCGCCAGGCAGGCCGAGCGCAGCATCGCGGCGATGTCGTCGATGCGCGCTTCCATGCGGTAGCGCGGGCCGGCCACCGAGATCGCGTAGGCCTCGCCGCCGATGCGCAGCGGCCAGGCCAGGCCGATCAGGTCGGGAATGCTTTCGCCGAGGTTGCCGTACCAGCCGCGCGCGGCGCCGCGCTGCAGCTCGGCCTCGATGGCATCGGCGGTGGTGAGCGTGGCGTCGGTCAGCGGCGCGAGCGTCATGCCCTCGAGCAGCTTGCGGCGCGCTTCGGGTGCGAGCGTGGACAGCAGCGCGCGGCCCATCGAGTTGGCGTACGCGGGGCGCGTTTCGCCCGACTCGGCCGTGTAGCGGATGCGCTGCGGCGCGCTCAGCACGTCGAGGTACACGACGTGCTCCGCGTCGCGGAACTTGCCGAACACCACCGTTTCGCAGGCGGCGTCGCGCAGTTCTTCGAGCGTGGCCTTCACCCGGTCGAGCACCGGGTCGTGCGCGGCGATGACCTGCGCCATGGCCAGCAGCCGGCCCGTCGGGTAGTAGCCCTGGCGGCGGCCGGTCTCGTACATGTAGCCCTGCTCTTCGAGCGTGCGGATCAGGCCCAGGCAGCTGGACACCGGCATGTCGAGCAGCCGCGCCATCTCGGACAGGGCCAGCGGCTGCTTCTCCCGGGCAAAGAGCTCGACGATCTCGATCACGCGGAACGCTGCTTTCACAACCATGAAGAAATTTTCTCGTATGTGAAAAACAAAAGCGTCGGGGTTTTCCCCCGCCGGCCGCGTGTCAGCCGGTTTGTCGTCGTCGACGCAGGGGCGTCAGTAGCCCCGGACGGGATCGACGATGCCGGCGATCGGCAGGCCCTGCTCCATCGCGCGGATCTTCCCGGCGATCTGGGCGATGGACTCCTCGCGCAGCGTGCGCGCCGAGCCGTGCGGCGTGACGGTGATCTTCGGGTGCCGCCAGAAGGCGTGGTCGGCCGGCAGCGGCTCGACCTGGAACACGTCGAGCGTGGCGCCCGCGAGCTGGCCGGCGTCGAGCATCGGGATCAGGTCGTCTTCCACCAGGTGGCCGCCGCGCGCGATGCTGATGAGGTAGCCCTCGGGCTTGAGCTTGCCCAGCGTGGTGCGGTTCAGGATGCCGCGCGTGGCCTCGGTCAGCGGCAGCAGGTTGACCAGCACGCGCGTGGAGGCCAGGAACTCGTCGAACTGCGCCTCGCCGCTGAACACCTGCACGCCGTCGAGCGCCTTGGGCGAGCGGCTCCAGCCGAGCACCGGAAATTCGAACTGCGCCACGGCCTTGGCCACGCGCTCGCCGAGCACGCCCAGGCCCATGATGCCGACCGGAAAATCGCGCCGCAGCTTCGGCTTGCGGTAGCTCCACTTGCCCTCGCGCGCATCCGCTTCGTACACGTCGAATTCGCGGAAGTGGCGGATGAGCGTGTGGCACACGTACTCGGCCATCTGCACCGACATGCCCGCGTCGTCGAGGCGCACGATGCGCGTGTGCGCCGGCACCTTGAGCTTGAGCAGCGCATCGACGCCCGCGCCGATGTTGAACAGGCCGCGCAGGTTCGGCTGCTCGTCGAGGAACTGCTGGGGCGGCGCCCACACCACGCCGTGGTCGGCCTGCGGCGCGCCGGGCGTCCAGGCTTCGATGGTGGCTTCGGGGAGTTCGGCCTTCAGGCCATCGATCCAGGGATCGGGACGGTTGTCGGTGAGGTAGACGGAGATTCGCATGGGCGCCATCTTAGAAGGCACCGGCTTGTTGCGTCGCGCGCCATCTCCTATGCTCGACCGCATTCAGCCACCCAGGAGACACCTTCCATGATCAAAGTCAGCGTGATGTACCCCCACACCCCCGGCGCGCGGTTCGACCACGACTACTACCGCGACCAGCACATGCCGATGCTCAAGGCCCGCATGGGCGACGCCTGCCTCTCGTACACCATCGACAAGGGCCTGGGCGGCGGCGCCCCGGGTTCGCCGCCCACGTATGTCGGCATGTGCCACGTGTTCGCCGAATCCGTCGAGTCCTTCCAGAAGGCCTTCGGCCCGCACGTGAAGGAGATCATGGGCGACGTGAAGAACTACACCGACATCGCGCCGGTGATGCAGATCAGCGAAGTGGTGGTGGGCTGACGGGCTCCTGCCCCAGGTCCGTCGGAACACGCGCCATCAATCCCACGCCCGGCGCGTAACCCCGGTCCGGTTCGTCGAACTGCGTCGGGTCGACACTCCACGCACCGGCGAGCGCCGTGACGTCCTCTTCGCCGGGCACGACGCTGCGGCCACTCGGGCGGACCTGCCGGTCGGCGTCGCGGTGCGACATGCCTGAGGCGACCAGCGCGTCCTTCCGCGCCCACTCTTCCTCGAGCAGTTCCGAGAGCCGATCGCGCGCATCGACCGGCGACAGTCCGCTGAGCACGGCAAAGCCCAGTGCGGCTTCCTCGGCGCTCTGTGCGCCCACGTTCGCATACACCTCGCCGCTGCTGCCTGCATAGCAGAACTGCCGCCCGGGCTCGCCGCGGCGTGCGCGCGCCCAGGTGACGAAGTCGGCGACACGGTGGCTGCCAAAGAATTGCGCTTCGCCGAAGTGGTCCTTCAGGCGCGTGAAGATCACGTCGAAGGCCTGCCCGATGCCTTCGAGGCGGTCCTCCGGGTACACGGCGGGATACGGCAGGCCGTCCCCCACGAGCAACACCCAGCCGTCGACGGGCGGTGATGCGAACACCCAGGGGGCCTGTCCGCCAGACGTCCGGCGGTAGGCCGCCGCGATGCCGGTGTGCCAGTTGGCCGGCCCTTCGGACGCCCACCCGAGGGCATCGAGCACTTGTGCGGGGTCCGAGGCTTGCACGGCAAACCAGCAGACCTTGTAGCCGAAGGGCTCCGGCAGGTCCGGGGTCGCGTCGAACTGCGGCGGAGGTGCCTCGACGGGTGGCGCGGGCGGGTTCCGTGGTGGGCGCTTCAAGGGCTTCGGCGGCGTCGGGGGCGCCGAGGCCCACGGGGCGGCGATCAACCGTTCCATGGGCTGGGCGGGTTTGACGTCGAAGGTGTAGCGCAGTGCAGGGGGCGCTGCGGGCGGTGGCGCCGGTTCAGGCGCAGCCGGCACAGAGGCAGGCACCGCCCCATCGTCCTGCGCCTTCCCCAGGCCCAGTCCCGCAAGAAACTTCCGAAATCGACCCACCATGCGGCCCCTCCTTCTTGTCGTGCGGCCGCGCTGTGTCGGGCGCGGCCGGCGCGCAGTGTCTCACGCCACCTTGGCGCGACGACGGCGCCACAGCACCCGCACCAGCCACCCCACGGGCAGCACCACCAGCAGCAGCCACGGCAGGGCAGCGGCCACGAAGGTGATGAGCGCGCCCACGCTTTCGGCCAGCACGTCGCCGGCGTTGCGCAGCGCGTGCGCCATCGGGCTGTAGCCGTCGCTGCCGCTGACCAGCGCGCGCTTGGGCGTGAACTGGATCTGGATGTGCTGCTTGCTGGTCTGCTGCGCCAGCACCTTGCGCTGGGTGGCGATGGCGTCGAGCTCGGCCTGGGTGTCCGACAGCGTGCGCTGGATCGCCAGCAGGTCGGCCATGGTGCGCTTGGTGACGGTGTCGCGCAGCATGACGCGCAGGCTGTCGCGGAACTCGGTGCGGTTCTTGATGCGGGCCTCGACGTCGATCACCTCGGAGGTCTTGTCCTCGCTGGTGGTGGTGTGCGAGACCACGTTCGCCACGCCGGCCAGGCCGCCGAGCAGCTTGTCGACGTCGGCGGGTTCCACACGCATCTCGAGCAGGGCGTTGCCCGGCTGCTGCGGCGTCTCGCGCAGCAGCGAAGACGACAGCAGCTCGCACTTCAGCGTGCCGCACAGGTCGCGCACCTTGCCCCAGGCGTCGGCGAGCTGTTCGGCCGGCACTTCGACGTTCAGGTCTTGCCGCACGGCCAGGAAGCGCTGCAGCGCGGTCTCGCCACTGCCGCCCCGCGCCTCGTCGGACTGCGACGCGGCGATCTCGGCCTGCGGTGCGCTCGCCCGCTGTGCTTTCATGGCATCGCCATAGCCCATCGGCGGCGCCGGCATGGACGCGGAGGCCGGCGCGACCGACTCGGCACTGCGCTCGCGGCCGCAGCCGGCCAGCGACAGGGCAGCCGCCAGGGCCAGCAGGACAGCGCCCGCGCGGTGGCGCACGGCGGCGCGGGGTGTCGACATGGAAAGGGTGCGGCGGCTCATCAGGACTCCTTGAAAAGAATGACTACCACCGCTGATACGGGCCAGCGCCCGGATCGGGGTTAAGCGGCAGCCGCCATTCGCAACAATTCGTCGCCTTCCGCCACCTGCTCGCCCGGCGAGAACATCAGCTCCTCCACCGTGCCGTCGGCCGGCGCGGCGATGGTGTGCTCCATCTTCATGGCTTCCATCACGGCCAGCGGCTGGCCGCGGCTGACCTTGTCGCCGGCCTTGACCGCGAAGGACACGACCTTGCCGGGCATCGGCGCCGTGAGGCGGCCGCCTTCGGCATGGGTGTCGCCCGCATGCGCGAGGCGGTCGATGGCCGTGATGCGGGTCGCGCCCTTCGCCGCGAACACGTGGGCGGTGGCGCCGTCCAGGTGCACGTCGAGGGTCTGGCGCGTGCCGGCGAACTCGAGCTCGAACTCGCCCGTGGGAAAGCGCCCGATGGTGAGCGGGCCTTCGACACCGCCCACGGCGAGGTGCAGGCCGCCGTCGCGCCGGTAGGTCAGCAGTGCGCTGTGCTCGGCGCCACGGAACTCGAAGTCGAAGCGGCGCTTGTACTCGCCATGCGCGCGCCAGCCGTCGCGGCGCTCGAAGGGGTCGGGCAGTTGCGTCGGCCACTCGGTGACCAGCGTGCGCGTGATGGCGGCGGCCGCGGCCAGCGGCAGGCCCAGCGGTTCGCGGTCGAACAGCACGGCGCGCTCGCGCTCGATGAGCGCGGTG
This sequence comes from Variovorax sp. KBS0712, assembly GCF_006323185.2. Lineage (NCBI taxonomy): Bacteria > Pseudomonadati > Pseudomonadota > Betaproteobacteria > Burkholderiales > Comamonadaceae > Variovorax > Variovorax sp. KBS0712. Next base: position 1,015,282 of record NZ_VCCD02000002.1, read on the forward strand.
TCGAGGTTGGCCTTCGAGAACGACTCGGTCGCCAGGATGCCGCGCAAAAACTGCACGTTGGTCGACACGCCCACGATCTGCACCTGGGCCAGCGCGGCATCGAGCCGGGCCAGCGCCTCGGCGCGCGTGCTGCCGTGCACGATGAGCTTGGCGATCATCGAGTCGTAGAAGGGCGAGATCTCGCCGCCCTCGCGCACGCCGTCGTCGATGCGCACGCGGCTGCGCTGGAAGGCGGTCGCCTGCGGCTTGCGGTACACGCGCAAGGTGCCGGTGGCGGGCAGGAAGTTGTTGTCGGGGTTCTCGGCGCAGATGCGCGCCTCGATGGCGTGGCCGTGGATCTGCAGCTCCGATTGCTTGGCAGGCAACGGCTCGCCCGAGGCCACGCGCAGTTGCCACTCCACCAGGTCGAGGCCCGTGATGGCTTCCGTCACCGGGTGTTCGACCTGCAGGCGCGTGTTCATCTCCATGAAGAAGAAGTTCATCTCGCCGCCTTCGCGCTGCTCGACGATGAATTCGACCGTGCCCGCACCCACGTAGTTCACGGCACGCGCCGCAGCCACGGCGGCTTCGCCCATCTGCTTGCGCATCGCCTCGGTCATGCCGGGCGCGGGCGCTTCCTCGAGCACCTTCTGGTGACGGCGCTGCACCGAGCAGTCGCGCTCGAACAGGTAGACGTAGTTGCCCTGCGTGTCGCCGAACACCTGGATCTCGATGTGACGCGGGCGCTGCACGTACTTCTCGATCAGCACCGCGTCGTCGCCGAAGCTGTTGATGGCTTCGCGCTTGCACGAGGCCAGCGCGGCCTCGAAATCGGCGGCCTTGTCGACCGCGCGCATGCCCTTGCCGCCGCCGCCGGCGCTGGCCTTGATGAGCACCGGGTAGCCGATGCGGTCGGCCTCGCGCTGCAGCAGCGCCGGGTCCTGGTCGCTGCCGTGGTAGCCGGGCACCAGCGGCACGCCGGCCTTTTCCATCAGCTGCTTCGATTCAGCCTTGAGGCCCATGGCCTTGATCGCCGAAGGCGGCGGGCCGATGAAGGCCAGGCCGGCGTCGGCGCAGGCCTGCGCGAACTCTTCGTTCTCGCTGAGGAAGCCGTAGCCCGGGTGCACGGCTTCGGCGCCCGTGGCCTTGGCGGCCTCGAGGATCTTTTCCCAGCGCAGGTAGCTGTCCTTCGGGGCGCTGCCGCCGAGGTACACCGACTCGTCGCAGGCGCGCACATGGTTGGCGTGCGCGTCGGCATCGGAGTACACGGCGACGGTGCGAACCGCCATGCGGCGTGCAGTGGCCGCAACGCGGCAAGCAATTTCACCGCGATTGGCAATCAGGATCTTCTTAAACATTCGGAGTGTCTCCCGGAGGATTCTTTTTCAGTTGAAAGGCGGACGTGACGCCCGGATCGGGCCGGCCACTGAAGATGCGTGCCACGCGGCTGAACAGCGCGCGCAAGAAACGCCAGCTCTTGCGGATGAGCCATACGCTGAGCACGAGCACGAAGACGAACAGCACCAGAAAGACCAGCGGATGCGCCACCGCGAGCCACAGCCCGGCCGGCACCATCGAGTCTTCGACCAGCGACGCGCCCACGTTCGAGAACGGCTCGGGCGAGGTGTTGATGGCCGCGCGCGTGGTGGCCTTGGCCGCATGCGCCGTGGCCGCGAAGCCGCCGCCCAGCAGCGCCGCGACGACGGCCATGGCGCCGTGGTCGGCACCGAACACGCTGGCCGCGAGCGCCGCGCCGGCGGGGATGCGGATGGCGGTGTGCACCACGTCCCACAGCGAATCGAGGCCCGGGATCTTGTCGGCGAAGAACTCGACGAACACCATGAAGCCGCTGACCGCGAGCACGATCGGATGCGCGAGCATCTGCAGCCCCGCAGGCAGCGGCACCCAGCCGAAATAGCCGACCAGGCCGGTCAGCAGCACGACGAGGTACAGGCGCACGCCGCTGGCCCAGCCGATGGCGGCGGCCAGTGCGAGCAGTTGCGGCATGTCGAGCGTGTTCATGGCGTGCGGCGGTGGGTCAGCCGGCCAGCCAGCTCGGCTTGCGCTTCTGCAGGAAGGCCTGCACGCCCTCGCGGCCTTCGTCGCTGGCGCGGATGTCGGCGATGCCTTCAACCGTCTTGGCGATGAGCGCGCTGTCGATCTCGCGGCCGGCCACGTCGGCAATCAGCTGCTTGCAGGCGCGCACGGCGGCGGGGCTGGCGCCGGTGAGCGCCTTCAGCAGCTCGTCGACCTTGGCGTCGAGCGCATCGGCGGCCACCACTTCATGCACGAAGCCGATGCGGTGCGCCTCGGCGGCGGTGAAGCGCTCGGCCGTGAGGAAGTAGCGCTGCGAGGCGCGCGGGCCCATCGCACGCAGCACGTACGGGCTGATGGTCGCGGGCACGAGGCCGATCTTCACTTCGCTCAGGCAGTACCACGCGGTGTCCACGCTCACGGCCATGTCACACGCGGCCACGAGCCCCATGCCGCCCGCGTACACGTCGCCCTGCACGCGCGCGATGGTGGGCTTGGGGCACTCGGCGATGGTGCGCAGCATGTCGGCCAGCTTGCCCGCGTCGGCGAGGTTCTCGTCGCGCGTGTAGTCGGCCATGCGGCGCATCCAGTTGAGGTTGGCGCCCGCGCAGAAGGCCGGGCCGTTCGCGCCGAGCACGACGGCCTTGACCTGCGGCGCGGCGCCGGCTTCGAGAAAAGCCTGCGTCAGCTCGGCGATCACGACGTCGTCGAAGGCGTTGCGCGCGTCGGGCTGGTCGAGCCAGATGCGCGCGACCGCGCCGTCGATGGCGAGGTTCAGCTTGGTGAAGGTGCTGCTCATGCGGTGCCCCTGGTCACATGCGGAAGATGCCGAACTTCGGCTCGGGGATCGGCGCGTTGCGCGATGCGGCCAGGCCCAGGGCGAGCACGCGGCGCGTGTCGGCCGGGTCGATGATGCCGTCGTCCCACAGGCGCGCGGTAGCGTAGTAGGGGTGGCCCTGGTCTTCGTACTGCTGGCGGATCGGGGCCTTGAAGGCTTCTTCTTCGTCGGCGCTCCAGCTGCCGCCCTTCAGTTCGATGCCGTCGCGCTTCACGGTGGCCAGCACGCTCGCGGCCTGCTCGCCGCCCATCACGCTGATGCGCGCGTTCGGCCACATCCAGAGGAAGCGCGGGCTGTACGCGCGGCCGCACATGCCGTAGTTGCCGGCGCCGAAGCTGCCGCCGATGATGATGGTGAACTTGGGCACGTTGGCGGTGGCCACGGCCGTCACCATCTTGGCGCCGTGGCGCGCGATGCCTTCGTTCTCGTACTTGCGACCCACCATGAAGCCGGTGATGTTCTGCAGGAACACCAGCGGGATCTTGCGCTGGCAGCACAGCTCGATGAAGTGCGCGCCCTTCTGTGCCGACTCGCTGAACAGGATGCCGTTGTTCGCGATGATGCCCACGGGCATGCCCTCGATCTCGGCGAAGCCGCAGACCAGCGTGGCGCCGAAGCGGGCCTTGAACTCGTGGAACTCGCTGCCGTCGACGATGCGCGCAATGATCTCGCGCACGTCGAAGGGCTTGCGGGTGTCGGTGGGGATCACGCCGTACAGCTCTTCGCGCGGGAAGTCGGGCGCGCGCACCGCGGCGCCTTGTGGCGTGTCGGCGGCCTTCGCGTTGAGGTTGGCCACCGCCGAGCGCGCCAGCGCCAGCGCGTGCAGGTCGTTCTGCGCCAGGTGGTCGACCACGCCCGACAGGCGCGTGTGCACGTCGCCGCCGCCCAGGTCTTCGGCCGACACGACCTCGCCGGTGGCCGCCTTCACGAGCGGCGGGCCGCCCAGGAAGATGGTGCCCTGGTTCTTCACGATGATCGATTCGTCGCTCATCGCCGGCACGTACGCGCCGCCGGCCGTGCACGAGCCCATGACCACCGCGATCTGCGGAATGCCCTGGGCGCTCATGTTGGCCTGGTTGTAGAAGATGCGGCCGAAGTGCTCGCGGTCGGGGAACACCTCGTCCTGGTTCGGCAGGTTGGCGCCGCCCGAGTCCACGAGGTAGATGCAGGGCAGGCGGTTCTGCTCGGCGATCTCCTGCGCGCGCAGGTGCTTCTTGACCGTCATCGGGTAGTAGGTGCCGCCCTTCACGGTGGCGTCGTTGCACACGATCATGCAGTCGACACCGTTCACGCGGCCGATGCCCGCGATGATGCCGGCGCCGGGCGCCGACTCGGCCCCCTTCGCATCGAGGTACATCGCATGCGCGGCCAGCGGCGCGATTTCGAGGAAGGGCGTGCCCGGGTCGAGCAGCTCGGCCACGCGGTCGCGCGGCAGCAGCTTGCCGCGCGCCGTGTGCTTGGCGCGCGCGGCCTCGCCGCCGCCCTGCTCCACCTTCGCGAACTGCTGCTGCAGGTCGTCGACCAGCGCGCGCATCGCGGCCGCATTGGCCTGGAAGTCGGCCGACCGTGCGTTGAGTTTGGTTTCGAGTTTGCTCATGCTGTCTTTTCTTGGCTGAGACCGAGCTGCTCGGTCATGGCGTCGCGGATCTTGAATTTCTGGATCTTGCCGGTCACCGTCATCGGGAACTCGGAGACGAACTGGATGTACTTGGGCACCTTGTAGTGCGCGATCTGCCCCTTGCAGAAGTCGCGGATCTCGGCGTCGGTGGCGCTCTGGCCGGGCTTGACGATGATCCAGGCGCACAGCTCTTCGCCGTACTTCTTGTCGGGCAGGCCGACCACCTGCACGTCCTGCACCTTCGGATGGCGGTACAAAAATTCTTCGATCTCGCGCGGGTAGATGTTCTCGCCGCCGCGGATCACGAGGTCCTTGATGCGCCCGACGATGTTCACGTAGCCCTCGGCGTCCATGGTGGCGAGGTCGCCGGTGTGCATCCAGCGCTCGGCGTCGATGGCTTCGCGCGTCTTGGGCTCGTCTTCCCAGTAGCCGTGCATCACCGAGTAGCCGCGCGTGCACAGCTCGCCCGACTGGCCCGGCGGCATGATCGCGCCGGTCTCGGGGTCGATGATCTTCACCTCGAGGTGCGGCTGCACGGTGCCTACCGTGGACACGCGGCGGTCGAGCGGCGTGTCGGTGCTGCTCTGGCAGCTCACGGGGCTGGTCTCGGTCATGCCGTAGGCGATGGTGATCTCGCCCAGGTGCATCTCGTTGACCACGCGCTTCATCACTTCGATGGGGCACGGCGAGCCGGCCATGATGCCGGTGCGCAGCGTGGACAGATCGAATTCCTTGAAGCGCGGATGGTCCAGCTCGGCGATGAACATCGTGGGCACGCCGTGCAGGCCCGTGCACTTCTCGGCCTGCACGGTCTCGAGCACCGTGAGCGGGTCGAAGCCGTCGTTCGGGTACACAATGGCCGAGCCGTGCGTGAGGCAGGCCAGGTTGCCCAGCACCATGCCGAAGCAGTGGTACAGCGGCACCGGAATGCACAGGCGGTCGGCCGGCGTGAGCTTCATGCACTCGCCGATGAAGAAGCCGTTGTTCAGGATGTTGCGGTGCGTGAGCGTCGCGCCCTTGGGGAAGCCCGTGGTGCCGCTGGTGAACTGGATGTTGATCGGGTCGGTGGCCTTCAGCGTCTTCTGCGTGGCGGCCACGCGCGCGTCGGCCGCATCGCCGCCGGCCAGCAGTTCGCTGAAGCGGCGCATGCCGGGCTGCTCGTCGCCCTGGCCGGGCTTGTCGATCCAGAAGGTGTGCTGCAGCAGCGGCAGCTTGGCCGGGCCCAGCTCGCGCAGCATGCCCAGGTAGTCGCTGGTCTTGAACTGCGCCATCGTCACCAGCGCCTTGCAGCCGACCTTGTTGAGCGCGTACTCGAGCTCCGAGGTGCGGTAGGCGGGGTTGATGTTGACGAGGATCAGGCCGACCTTGGCGGTGGCGATCTGCATCAGCACCCAGGGCACGTTGTTGTGCGACCAGATGCCCACGCGGTCGCCGGGCGCGAGCCCCAGGCTCAGCAGTGCGCTGGCCAGCTTGTTCGACGCGGTCTGCAGTTCGCGGTAGGTGAAGCGCTGGCCTTCGTGGCGGCTGACGAGGGCTTCGCGTTCCGGTTGCTTGGCAACCATGTCGTCGAAGAAGTCGCCGATGGCTTGCTCGATGAGGGGGACGTCCGTGGCGCCTTGGGCCAGGCTCTGCGTCAGTGGCATCGTCTTGTCTCCTTGTCTGGCGCCCTCTCCCTGCGAGGGAGAGGGTGGGGTGAGGGTGTGCAGCGCGGCTTATGCGGTTTCGCTGAACAGCTCGCGACCGATCAACATGCGGCGCACTTCGCTCGTGCCCGCGCCGATCTCGTACAGCTTGGCGTCGCGCCACAGCCGCTCGACCGGGAAGTCCTTGGTGTAGCCCACGCCGCCCAGCGTCTGGATCGCCTCGCCGGCCATCCAGGTCGCCTTCTCGGCCGAGTACAGGATGGCGCCGGCCGCGTCCTTGCGGAAGGTGCGCGCATGGTCGTTGCGGTCGCAGGCCTTGCCCACGGCGTACACGTAGGCGCGGGTGGCCTGCCAGGTCGAGTACATGTCGGCGATCTTGCCCTGCATCAGCTGGAACTCGCCGATGCTCTGACCGAACTGCTGGCGCTCGTGGATGTAGGGGATCACGGCGTCCATGCAGGCGGCCATGATGCCCAGCGGGCCGCCCGAGAGCACGGCGCGCTCGTAGTCCAGGCCGCTCATCAGCACCTTGGCGCCCATGCCTTCGCCGCCGAGCACGTTCTCTTCGGGCACTTCGCAGTTGTCGAAGAACAGCGGGAAGGTGTTGGAGCCGCGCATGCCGAGCTTGTCGAGCTTGGTGCCTGCCGAAAAACCTTTGAAATTCTTTTCGACGATGAAGGCCGTCATGCCGCGCGCGCCCATCTCGGGTTCGGTCTTGGCGTAGATGACCAGCGTGTCGGCGTCGCCGCCGTTGGTGATCCACATCTTGCCGCCGTTGAGCACGTAGTAGCCGTCCTTCTTGTCGGCCTTGAGCTTCATGCTCACCACGTCGGAGCCGGCGTTGGGCTCGCTCATGGCCAGCGCGCCGACGTGCTCGCCGCTCACCAGCTTGGGCAGGTATTTCTTCTTCTGCGCTTCGCTGCCGTTGCGGTGGATCTGGTTCACGCACAGGTTGGAGTGCGCACCGTACGACAGGCCCACCGAGGCCGAGGCGCGCGAGACTTCTTCCATGGCCACGATGTGGGCCAGGTAGCCCAGCTCGGTGCCGCCGAATTCTTCCTTCACCGTCATGCCGTGCAGGCCCAGCTCGCCGAGCTTTTGCCACAGGTCGTGCGGGAACAGGTTGTCGCGGTCGATCTCGGCGGCGCGGGGCGCGATTTCGTTGGCGGCGAAGTCCTGGATCGCGCTGCGCAGCGCGTCGATGTCGTCGCCCAGGTCGAAGTTGAGGCCGAAATCGTGCATGAGTCTTGTCTCCTCTGAAGGGGTCGGCGCGCAGGGCTGCCCGCGCGGATGGCGCTTGAAAAAACGCAGCTTACGCCTCGTGGCGCCGCAATTGGCGCCACAATGGTTGCAAATTGCGCCACGACCGATGCCCTCCGCCACGTCGTCCCCCGCCTTCCTGCGACCCGCCCGCGCCGTCACGCCGATGGCCTTCGTGCGAGCCATCGCGCAAGGGTATGCCCGCTACGGCAAGGACCCCGCGCAGGCCCTGCAGGCGGCACAGATCGCGCCGCGCGAGCTGGCCCGCCCGGGCGCCCGGGTGACGGCCGCGCAGTTCGAGGCGCTGTCGGGCCACGCGATGCAGGAGCTGGACGACGAGGCGCTGGGCTGGTTCTCGCGCCGCCTGCCCTGGGGCAGCTACGGCATGCTGTGCCGCGCCTCGCTCACCTCGCCCGACCTGGGCGTGGCCATCAAGCGCTGGTGCCGCCACCACCGCCTGCTGACCGAGGACATCACGCTGGCGCTGGACGTGACCGGCGGCGTGGCCACGTTGCGCATCACCGAGAACCGCCCGCTCGACCCCGTGTTCCGCGAGTTCTGCCTGGTGACCAGCCTGCGCTTCATGCACGGGTATGTGTGCTGGGCCATCGACTCACGCATCTCGCTGCGCCAGGCCACCTTTCCGTTCGCGGCACCGCCGCACCGCGACGCCTACCCGCTGATGTTCACGCCCGACGTGCACTTCGACGCGCCGCAGGCCAGCATCAGCTTCGACGAGCGCTACCTCGCGCTGCCGCTGCTGCGCGACGAGCGCGCGCTGCGCACCATGCTCAAGCGCGCCCTGCCGCTCACGGTGCTGCAGTACCGCCGCGACCGCCTGCTGGGGCAGCGCGTGCGCGAACTGCTGCGCGCGCGTGCCGGCGAGGCGACCACGGCGGAGGCGCTGGCGGGGCTGCTGAATGTGTCGGGGCGCACGCTGCACCGGCAGCTGCATGAGGAAGGCACCTCGCTGCAGGTGCTGAAGAACGAGGTGCGGCACGAGCTGGCGGTGGAGCAGCTGCGCCGGACCACGCGACCGATCAAGCAGGTGGCGCTGGCGGTGGGCTTCCGCAACGAGAAGAGCTTTTCGCGGGCGTTCCTGCAGTGGACGGGGCACGCGCCTCGGGATTTTCGGCAGCTGGGGTTGTAGGGCGCTTGTTCAGGGCGCGTGCACAGGCCACCGGGTACTTCCCTCCGCGAATGTCCCCCGGGCTTCGCCCTCCTCCTTGATTTCGCTGCGGGAAGCACCCAGTGCCCTGTGCACGATGGGCGCTGTCGTTGTGCCGGTCGATCAACAACCGCACTGCCCAACGCTCACGTCGATGGGGTGCCTTGCGCAGCGAAATCAAGGAGGAGGCCGCAGGCCGGGGGACATTCGCGGAGCAAGGCACCGCGTCGGCGGGAGCGTCGCCCTGAATAACGGAACTCAGGCCGGCGAATCGATCAACGCCAGCGCATCGGCGATCGACTGGCTGTCTTCCGGCCGCACCAGCTTCGCGACCTGTTGCCCGTCGCGCATGAACACCAGCGTGGGCCACAGCCGCACGTTGAACGAACGGCCCAGCGGGCGGCCGCTGCCGTCTTCCACCTTGATGCGGCGCACGTTCGGGTACTTGGCAAAGGCCTCGGCAATGTTCGGTTGCGCGGCCTTGCAGATGCCGCACCAGTTGGTGCCGAACTCCACCACGGCCGGGCCCTGGAGCGCGTCGATCTCGCTGCGGTCGGGTTGATCGGTCTGGTACTCGGAGGTCATGGGCAGGGTCCTTGCGAATTCGTGGGAAGGAGCGCGTGCAGGCGACGGGCGCGCCACACGCTGACGGGCGTCATTGCACCAGAAACTCAGGCCGCCTGCAGGCCGTAGCCGGCCAGCAACGCGGGCAGCCCGGTCATGTCGCTGAACACCGCCACGGCGCCCGCGGCGCGCAGCGCGCCCGGGCCGCTGTGGCCCGACTCGCCCGTGCTGTAGCCGAACACCGTGGCACCCGCGGCCACGCCGGCCATCGCGCCGGTGACCGTGTCTTCGACCACCGCGCAGCGCTTCGGATCGACACCGAGCGCTTCCGCCGCGGCCAGATACACGTCGGGATGCGGCTTGGAGCGCGGCATCTCGTGGCCGCTGAAGATGCGGCCCTCGAAGCAGTCGAGCAGGCCGACCTTGGCCAGCTGCAGCTCGACCTTGTGGCGATCGGCACCCGACGCGCAGGCGATGCGGCCCTTGAGCCGCGCATGGATCTCGCGGATGGCGGCAGGCGCATGGGGAATGGCGACGAGGTCGCGGTCCAGCGCCTCGTTGCGGCGGGCGCGGAAGCCGCGCAGCCAGTCGTCGGTGATCTTGAAGCCCGTCTTGGCCTCGATGAGCGCCGTCTCGTCCTTCACGGCCTTGCCGGTGAAGATGTTCATCGATTCCTCGGCCGTGAGCTGCCAGCCGAGCTCGCCGAGCATGTCGGCGAGCACGCGGTTGGTGATGGGCTCGGAATCGACGAGCACGCCGTCGCAATCGAAGAGAACGGCGGAAAAGGGGAAAGGGGTCATTGCGAGGCTGGAGTTCAGGGGTCTGGCCCCATGGTAGCAACGCCCCCTTTCCGCACGGGCAGACTCAGGCTATCGGGTCATTCACCGCTTCAGGCGACGGGACGGATGGGGATGTAGATCTCGCCGCCGCCGGCCATGAATTCTTTCGACTTCTCTTCCATGCCCTCGGCCATGGCAGCCGCCTCGGCCACGCCCTTCTTGGCCGCGTACTCACGCACCTCCTGCGTGATCTTCATCGAGCAGAACTTGGGGCCGCACATCGAGCAGAAATGCGCCACCTTGCTCGAGTCCTTCGGCAGCGTCTCGTCGTGGAATTCGCGCGCCGTGTCGGGGTCCAGGCCCAGGTTGAACTGGTCTTGCCAGCGGAACTCGAAGCGCGCCTTGCTCAGCGCGTCGTCGCGCGAGCGCGCACCCGGGTGGCCCTTGGCCACGTCGGCCGCGTGCGCGGCGATCTTGTAGGCAATGATCCCCTGCTTCACGTCGTCGCGGTCGGGCAGGCCCAGGTGTTCCTTGGGCGTCACGTAGCAGAGCATTGCCGTGCCGGCCCAGCCGATCATCGCGGCGCCGATGGCACTGGAGATGTGGTCGTAGCCCGGCGCGATGTCGATGGTCAGCGGGCCGAGCGTGTAGAACGGCGCCTCGTGGCAGTGCTTGATCTGCTCGTCCATGTTGGCCTGGATCATGTGCATCGGCACGTGGCCCGGGCCTTCGATCATGGTCTGCACGTCGTGCTTCCAGGCGATCTGCGTGAGTTCGCCCAGCGTGCGCAGCTCGGCAAACTGGGCCTCGTCGTTCGCATCGGCACCGCTGCCGGGGCGCAGGCCGTCGCCGAGCGAGAAGCTCACGTCGTAGGCCTTCATGATGTCGCAGATGTCCTCGAAGTGCGTGTAGAGGAAGCTCTCCTTGTGGTGTGCGATGCACCACTTGGCCATGATCGAGCCGCCGCGCGACACGATGCCCGTCATGCGGTCCGCCGTGAGGTGGATGAACGGCAGGCGCAGGCCCGCGTGGATGGTGAAGTAGTCGACGCCCTGCTCCGCCTGCTCGATGAGCGTGTCGCGGTAGATTTCCCAGGTGAGGTCTTCGGCCACGCCGCCCACCTTTTCGAGCGCCTGGTAGATCGGCACCGTGCCGATGGGCACCGGCGAGTTGCGCACGATCCAGTCGCGCGTCGTGTGGATGTTCTTGCCGGTCGACAGGTCCATGACGTTGTCGGCGCCCCAGCGGATGGCCCACACCAGCTTTTCGACTTCTTCCTCGATGCTCGAGGTGACGGCCGAGTTGCCGATGTTGGCGTTGATCTTCACCTTGAAGTTGCGCCCGATGGCCATCGGCTCGACCTCGGGGTGGTTGATGTTCGCAGGAATGATCGCGCGGCCACGGGCCACTTCGTCGCGCACGAACTCGGGCGTGATGATGCGCGGAATGCTCGCGCCCATCGGGTTGCCCGCCACGCGCTTGGCGCGCTCCTCGTTGGCCAGGTACTCGGCCATCCACTCGCGCTTGCCGTTCTCGCGCAGGGCCACGTATTCCATCTCGGGCGTGACGATGCCGCGGCGCGCGTAGTGCATCTGCGTGACGTTGGCGCCCGACTTGGCGCGGCGCGGCGTGCGCTGCAGCGCCGAGGCACCGGCGCGCAGCTCGGCCAGGCGCTGCGCGTCGCGGTCTTCGTTCTTGGCGCCGTCGTCCAGCGCGTGGTGCGTGCGGCCTTCATAACTTTCGGTGTCGCCACGCTCGATGACCCAGGCGCTGCGCACGTCGGGCAGGCCGCGGCGCACGTCGATCTCGACCTTCGGGTCGGTGTAGGGGCCCGAGGTGTCGTACAGGGAGACGGTTTCGCCGTTGGTCAGCGCCACGTCGCGCACGGGCACGAACAGGTCGGGCCGGCTGCCCGGAATGACGCACTTGTGCGAGGCGGGAAAGGGTTCGCGCGTCAGCGACAGCAGCGAGGTGAACTTGTCGGGGGCATTCATCGGGGGCACTCCTTGTTGAGGGAAAGGGTGCTCCGCAATCGCTCGATGGACCTCGGGAGGCCCGCCACCGAAAAAGGGAGTGACGGACCGAAGTCAGGGAGTGCAGCTCTTCTTACGCCGGTATGACCCGGATCAAGTTCGCGGGTCGGCTGCTTTGCCATCTCAGCACGCCACATGCGTGCACCCCGGAGCGGGGCCGATTGTGCGGGCCGAAGCCCGCCGCCGTCAACCCGGGGGCTGGTGCAGGTCGCCGTCGACGTAATACCAGCGCTCGTTCTCGCGCACGAAGCGGCTGCGCTCGTGCAGGCGGAACGCCACGCCCGTCGCGCCGCGCTGGCGGGCGACGAACTCGACCTCGGCGTGGTCGGCGTCGAGCACCGAGCGCGAGCGAATGTCCAGCCCCAGCCATTTGACGCCCGGCTCGAACTCCACCGACGCCGGCCGCTTCGACGCGTGCCAGGTGGCGAGCAGGTAGTCGGCACGCGCCAGCACGAAGGCCGAATAGCGCGAACGCATCAGCGATTCGGCGTCGGGCGCCGGCGTGTTCTCGAAATCGTCGAGGTAGCGCCCACAGCACAGGGCGTAGCCAATGGGCTTGTCGCGACGGTCGGTGCGGCCGCAGGGGCAGGGGCCGGGAGTGGGGTCGGTGGCGCTCATGAAGGGCTCTATTGGAACACTTGGCGCGGTGGGGGCTGAAGGGGGGGGTGGGAGGCTTCGGGGCATGCCCGCTTTGCGGGGACCTGCCGGGGCCAAAGGCGCCGGGGCCTCTTGCGCCAATGGCTTGTGCCGCTAAAGTCGTCCGGCGTTTCGTTCCTTCAAGCTGAACACCAAAGCATGCTTTTGCGATTCCTCAAGCTGTTCTTCCTGCTCGCTGCGACCCTCTCCTTGGGCGCCTTCGCCTTTCTGCACGGATTCAACGCATGGCGCGCCGGACAAATCGTTGTCACGCGAAGAGGACGCGAACCCTTTGTCGCAAGTGCCGATGGTGCATTTCCCCTCACGTTCAATATGGAAGTCTGGGGATTGATGATCATCGGAGGCGCTGTTGCCCTTTGCGGCATTGCAGGCGTCGTCAAGTTCCTCATCCACACGCCGGACCAGCGACGCACGATGCTGACCCGTATGGATGGCGTCTCGCGTCGCGAGCGCAGTGACATGGACATTCCGTGGTCGGTTGGGCTTGCCATCGTCGGGGCGGTTGTGGCGTTTTTTCTCTACTTGGGATTTAGAGTTCACACGCAATAGCTTTGTCTGCCTGCAACCAGCCATGAGTGGCCTTTCATCATGAGCACGCGATCACGCATTGGAATCACATTGCTGCTGACGGCAGCATTCATCACCGCGGGCCTTTGGCTGGGCCGCGAGCTGTCGATGGATAGCTGCCTGGATCGCGGAGACAGTTGGAATCATGAGCACTCGGAGTGCTTCACTTCAAAGCCGAAGACTGAGAACGGCCAGGATTCGCCGTTGACCAATTTGGTACGGCTCAACCCATATGCGAGTATTCGCAACAGATGAAAGCTAAGTCTCTTGCTCTGATAAGTCAACATTCAGACTTGCTGTCGGCGGACAAGCAAGCTGTGGCCCGTTGGCTTTGCGAGGAGTGGGCGCAATCGCCATCGTCCGCGCCGAAATGGCTCCAGCGACGATTTCGGCAAACGTTCAGTTTCCCTCTTCACAACAACGATGCCCCGCAGAAAATGCTCAAGGATTTGACGCTCGAGTTGTTGTCCCAGCACCGGGAAGCACTCGCAGACCGAGCGCGGCGGAGTGGCAGATTGCCGACTTAGCAATCGGGGCTCACGGCCGTCGTTATGGAGAGCACCCCGCCTAAGGCGGTCTGGCAGTATCCGGTCATGAACTGACATTCGACACAGGGCACATAGCCGCTTCGGGCCCAAAAGAGACGTCCCCGATTCTCGATGGCAGACACCCGAAAGACGTTGTCACGGCCTACTCAGGCTGCTTTCTTAACCAGGATCCTTCGAGCGATCTCATCGACCCCTTCGTCACTTTCACCAGGGCTCGGGTCCGAGGCCATGCGCAAAAGATACGGCTCGACGGTCACTGCGAGCCTGGGTGACGGAGCAACAAGTTTGTCGAGCACCCAATACTTCCAGACGTGATCTTCGGACTCGAAGATCATCCGCAGATGAGGTGCCAGCGGTTCACCGATGCTAGCCAGAAAGGGAATCAAGACGTTTGCGACAGGCCAGTTGATGTCTTGCACCCAAGCGATCAACTCAGGAAGAAGCGCGTCGACGGCCGGATAGCCTAGAGCGACGATCGCTTCTGCCCTCGGCAGGTCGTGCTTGTCGACTGGCAAAAGGTGTGCAATTTCAGGCAATGAGTGCTCCCGCATGTTCAACGGCCACTACTGACCAAATTCAGCCCGGCGCGGCGAGCGGCAGCTAGTAGCCGGCAACAGCAACATCCGTCACTCATCCTCGTAGATCTGAATGACGTGTTGGGGGCCAAATGGGACTAGAGCGCCCATTTGTAGTTCGTCCGTGGACATCGGCTGATTGTTCAGCGAACCGACGTAGCCGGTCGCGGTGATGTCCTCGACGATCACCCACATCCGTTCAACGTCAACCGTCTCATCATGCTGAATGCGAAACACCAGTTTGACGAGCTGACCAGGCTGTAGGTTGGCTCGCCGCTCCCGAGGAGGGATGTAGAACGTCCCCGGTGCTTCTTCGTGCCGAGCCTCCCCATCATCGAGTTCGAACTGCAAAACTAACCTCCTTGCTTGAGCGGATGATCGGTTACCGGTGAACTCGATCTGACTCGCGAACGACCGGTTCTGGCCGTTTGCTGTACTCCATCAAGTCCGCAAGTTGACAGCAACGTCTCGCAACGTCTCAATCAGCTCAGTGCGGCGATCTAGTGAATAGTTGAGCGCCAGCGGCGAGCAGTGGGGTGTTCTCTCGACACGCAGGTGCGGCGCAATTCGCTTGAGAACCGGCGCGAGCCGCTGCGCATTCTTGCCCATTAGCACAACCACCTGCAGCCGCGACAGCAATTGCAGCAACTCCGCAAGCCATGGCTCGGCCCGCTTGACGTCTTCTCGGGTTGCAGGACGGATTTTGGTGCCCTCCTCGTTCCCGAGGTACCAGGGAACTGCGTTCCAACGCACCACGTCGCGGCGAGAGAGTCCCGCTGACTCGCAAGCATGCCGGGCGTTGGCTGCCGTCTGGTCCGGATTGTCGGAGCTGATGAAACCACTTCCGACAGCGCGCGGGCCCGGAGCCTCCTGCAAGAGAAGCACGCGTGCGTTGATGCCGCCATCGA
Organism: Variovorax sp. KBS0712; assembly: GCF_006323185.2. Classification (NCBI taxonomy): domain Bacteria; kingdom Pseudomonadati; phylum Pseudomonadota; class Betaproteobacteria; order Burkholderiales; family Comamonadaceae; genus Variovorax; species Variovorax sp. KBS0712. The sequence goes on from NZ_VCCD02000002.1 coordinate 1,030,453, forward strand.
GCGGGTCGAAGCGCGGCACGCCGTCGGGCGCGTCACGGCTTGCGCCTATCCGCTCAGCCAGCGCCTGTAAGAGCGCTACGTGTGGCTCAAAGGACCTAGCGCGCCTGGCCTCCACCGCCTCGTCACTGGCAAGCACCTGGTCGCGGGCTCGAAAGACTGGAATGAAGGTGCTGGCAGTCAATGGGTCATGCTGGCTCTCGCCTCGCGAACCCCGCCCATGGCCGTTAATGGCCGAACCCCGTCTACCGGGTCTGGACCATCGAACCGTGAGGATGCATGCCGGCTGGCCACCAAAGGCGCGATGGAACACGCCGGGGCCCCATATGACGAAGTCGCCGTGGCGCCGCAAGGTGTGCGACAGCGTGTCGTGCGGCACGAATTCGGCGCTCGTCGAGAACTCAATCCTGAATTCACTGGCTGGGCTCACCAAGACCGACATCGTCCGCCCCTCACTCAGAGGCTTGGATTCGCCGTTCGGATTTCCAGCCGGGTGGCAGAACCACTTGACGCACAGACCAGCAGTGAGCTCTTCGGTCGGCACATGCCGCAAGTGGGACGGCGGGTTCTTGGTCCAATCGTTGAACCCGATGAACCAGCCGGTACCGTCAGTGTCCAAACCGCCGGCGTTGCCGAACTCAACGTTCTGTGCGAGAAGCTGCTTTGGTTGCATGCGTATTTCTGCCCTCTGGTCGAATGACCGGTTGTGGCCGCGAACGCGGCAGCTGAAGAATGCCACAGGCTAATGTCCTCTGAACCGGGAACGCCTCTCCGCGCGAGCTGCACGCCCCTACTCAGTCAACGCCTCGCACTGCGCTTCAATCCGCGCATGCAGAAGCCCCAGCGAGACCGCAAGAAACCGCTGCAGCGAACTCCGCTGGCATGCATCGAAAAGCGGCGCGGCGCCTGCATCAGAAGAAGCGGCGTCGCGCCGATCCTCATCCCATTCGAGCAACTGAACCAACGTCTGCGCGCCCTGCACCACATCGCGCGCCTCGTTGAGAAACGCCGCGTGGCTTTGCAGTGAAGGCGGGAGCCGTTCGCCTTGCACCCATTCGAAGGGTGTGAATTGAGTGGCGGAACGGGAAGACGCACAGGAACAACCGGCGTCGGTGACTGCGCTTGAAGCATTGGCCATAGGCCTCCAAGAATTGCTGCGCAGGATGTCAGCGGGCTGCTAAACCCGGCCTTGCACCTCACACAAGGCGACGGCAATGTTCGCGGCCTCCACGACGCCCGTCAAGCGCCAGCGACCACCACGCACCGCCCTACCGAAACATCACCCACTCAGGCCGCATGTTGAACCGCACCGGCAGGATGCTCACACCAAGCCCGCTGGTCACGTACATCCGCTTGTTGTCCTTGTGCGCGATCCAGCCATAGGCCCATTCGCGCGGCGCACGCCCGGGCACCACCAAGGCACCGTAGCCCGGCACGCTGATCTGCCCGCCGTGCGTGTGCCCCGCCACCACGAGCCCCTGCGTGCGCGGCATGCCGGCGAAGCTGAAGGGGTCGTGCATCATGACCAGCGTGGCGGCGCCGGGTGGCACGCCGGCCAGGGCCTTGTCGGGTTGCGAATGGCCGGTGGAGTCGTCGCCGATGCCGACGACCCAGAGGTCGTGCCCGGGCAGGCGCACCGAGGCGTTCTCCAGCACGCGGATGCCCTGCGCGGACAGGGCCTTGGCGGTGCGTTCGCCGTCGTGCCACCAGTCGTGGTTGCCGAGCACCGCGTACACGCCCTGCGGCGCCTTCAGGCGGCCGAGCACGGCGGCCATGGCTTCGATGGAAAAGTCTTCGTCGTCGCCGGAGCCGGCAAGAAAGTCGCCGGGCAGCAGGATCACGTCGGGCAGCGCCGCGTTGATCTGGTCGACGATGGCCGCGGCGCGGTTGGCGCTGGTCACGCGCCACAGCGAGCGCGTGCTGAGGTGCCAGTCGCTGGCCACGGCGACCTTCAGGCCGGCCGGCGGCTGCCACTGCGCCGAGCCCAGGGGCTCGACACGCGCGGCCACCCAGCGCGGCTCGATGACGACGCTCCAGGCGGCCAGCGCCGCGAGCGCGAGTGCCGCGGCGATCGAGCCCCAGGGTCGGCCGCGGCGTCGGCTCACGTGGTCAGGCGAGCGCGCGTTGAATCAAGAGCTTCTGGATGTCCGACGTGCCTTCGTAGATCTGGCACACGCGCACGTCGCGGTAGATGCGTTCCAGCGGGAAGTCGTTCACGTAGCCGTAGCCGCCCAGCGTCTGGATGGCGGCGCTGCACACGCGCTCGGCCATCTCGCTGGCGAAGAGCTTGGCCATGGCGGCTTCTTTCAGGCAGGGGCGGCCGGCGTCGCGCAGGCTGGCGGCGTGCCAGATGAGCTGGCGCGCGGCTTCGATCTGCGTGGCGCACTCGGCGAGGCGAAAGCCCACGGCCTGCTGGTCGAAGATGGCGCCGCCGAAGGCCTGGCGTTCCTTGGCGTAGGCCACGGCCACGTCGAAGGCGCTGCGGGCCATGCCCACGCTCTGCGCGGCGATGCCGATGCGGCCGCCTTCGAGTGCGCCGAGTGCGATCTTGTAGCCCTCGCCTTCGGCGCCGATGAGGTTCTCGGCCGGGATGCGGCAGCTGTCGAAGTTGATCTGCGCGGTGTCGCTGCTGTGCTGGCCGAGCTTGTCTTCGAGGCGCGCGACGTTGTAGCCGGGCGCGTCGGTGGGCACGATGAACGCGCTCATGCCGCGCTTGCCGGCGCCCTTGTCGGTCACCGCGATGACGATGGCGACCTGGCCGTTCTTGCCGCTGGTGATGAACTGCTTCACGCCGTCGATCACGTAGCCGTCGCCGTCCTTGCGCGCGGTGGTGCGCAGGCTCGAGGCGTCGCTGCCGGCCTGCGGCTCGGTGAGGCAGAAGGCGCCGAGCATCTGGCCCTGGGCCAGCGGCTCGAGCCACTTCTTCTTCTGCTGCGCGTTGCCGTAGCGCATGAGGATGGCGTTGACGGGGCAGTTGGTCACGCTGATGGCGGTGCTGGTGCCGCCGTCGCCGGCCGCGATTTCCTCGAGCACGAGTGCGAGCGTGAGGTAGTCGAGGCCCGCGCCGCCATGCTCCTCGGGCACGCAGATGCCGTAGGCGCCCAGCGCGGCCAGGCCCTGGTGCACTTCCTTCGGAAAGCTGTGGTCGCGGTCCCACTTGGGGGCGTTGGGCCAGAGCTCGGCCTGCGAAAAATCGCGCACCGCGTCGCGGATGGCTTCCTGGTCTGCGCTGAGCAGCATGGCGTTGTCTCCAGTTCTTTCTTGTCGGTGGGTGCGAGGCTTACTTGCCGGCGCCCAGGTCCATGATGAGACGCGCGGCCATGTACAGGCGGCGCGGAATGGCGCTGATGTCGACGTACTCGGCCTTGTCGCTGTGGTAGCCGAAGCCGGGCAGGCCCAGGCTTTCGATCACGGGCTTGCCCGAGAGCGCCGCGTAGGCCGCGTCGGTGCCGCCGCCGGTGCGCTCTTCGACGCCCACACTGCCGCCAGCTTCCTTGTAGAAGACCACGGCCTTGTCGACTAGCTTCTTGCCGCCCTCGCCCGCGTTGAAGGCCGGACGGCCGCGCGTGACGAGCACCTTGACGTCGGCCTCGGGCAGCTTCTTCTGCTGTGCCTTCTCTTCGAGGGTCTTCATGGCGGCGTCGAAGTCTTCGTTGCGTGCGTAGCGCACGTCGGCGTTCAGCGTGGCGCTGGCCGGGATGATGTTCGACACGTTGCCGGCCTTGGCGATGGTCCAGTTGAAGCGCAGGTTCTTCGACTTGTCGTCGATGCTCATGGTGCGCAGCACGAGGTCGGATGCTTCGACCAGCGCATTCACGCCCAGCTCGGGTGCGGCGCCCGCGTGCGAGGCCTTGCCGGTGATGTTGACCTGCACGTAGGCGATGCCCGAGGTGCCGAGCGACATCTTTTCGTCGCCGGCGCTGGTGGGCTCGAACGAGAGCACGTAGTCGGCCAGCTTGGCTTCTTCCTGGATCAGGTCGCGCGAACCGAAGGAGCCTTTTTCCTCGTCGGTGTTGAACAGCACGGTGATGGTGCCGTAGTCGCGCACGCCGTAGTCCTTGAGCAGCTTGAGCGTGTGCAGGATGACGGCGTTGCCGCCCTTGTCGTCGGCGATGCCGGGGCCGTAGGCCTTGTCGCCTTCGATGCGGAACGGCGCCTTGGCGAGCGTGCCCTTGGTGTAGACGGTGTCCATGTGCGACATGAGCAGCAGGTTCTTGCCGCCGCGGCCCTTGAGCTTGCCGACGATGTTGTCGCCGACCACGAGGCCGGCCGACTTGCTGCGCGTGACGGTGAAGCCGAGGTTCTTCAGTTCGCCTTCGAGGTACGCGCCGGCGGCGGCCATGCCTTCGGCGTCACCGGTGCCGGTCTCGATGTTGACGAGCTTCTCGAGCGTCTTGATCACCGCCGGCTGCTCGTCGGTGGCGGCCTGGAACAGCACGTTGTCGCGCTTCTGGGCCCAGGCGCCACCTGCCACGAAGGCGGTAGCGAGCACGGCGGCAACGGCGGTACGGTGAAGGGATGGGCGCATGAAATCTCCTGCTCTACGCATGGTTTTGTTTGAAGTGTCCGGGGTGGAAACCGGCCGGCGCCCTCTCCCGGGCGCCGGCGGCTCCTGGCGTTATAGCAATTCGAGCGCGACGGCGGTGCCTTCGCCACCGCCGATGCACAGCGTGGCCACGCCGCGCTTCTTGCCGCGCGCCTTCAGCGCGTGCAGCAGCGTGACCATGATGCGCGCGCCGCTGGCGCCGATGGGGTGGCCCAGCGCGCAGGCGCCGCCATTCACGTTGACGATGTCGTGCGACACGTCGAGCTCGTGCATGAGGGCCATGGGCACGACGGCGAAGGCCTCGTTCACTTCCCACAGGTCGACGTCCTTCACGCTCCAGCCGGTCTTGGCGAAGAGCTTCTGCACGGCGCCGACCGGCGCGGTGGAGAACCACTCGGGCTGCTGTGCGTGCGTGGCGTGGCCGACGATGCGCGCCAGCGGCTTGGCGCCGATCTTCTTGGCGTGCGACTCGGTCATCATGACCAGCGCGGCGGCGCCGTCGTTGATCGACGAGCTCGAGGCGGCGGTGATGGTCCCGTTTTCTTTCTTGAACGCGGGCTTGAGCGTGGGAATCTTGTCGAGCTTGACCTTGCCCGGGCCTTCGTCGATGGAGATGACGGTGTCGCCGCCGCGGCCCTTCACGGTGACGGGCGTGATCTCGTCCTTGAAGGCGCCCGATTCGGTGGCGGCCTTGGCGCGCTGCACGCTGGCGATGGCGAAGGCGTCTTGCTGCTCGCGCGTGAAGTTGTACTTGGCGGCGCAGTCTTCGCCGAAGGTGCCCATGGAACGGCCGGGCTGGTAGGCGTCTTCGAGGCCGTCGAGCATCATGTGGTCATAGATCTTGTCGTGGCCCATGCGGTAGCCGCCACGGCCCTTGAGCATGAGGTAGGGCGCGTTGGTCATGCTTTCCATGCCGCCTGCCACGATGACGTCGTGCGTGCCGGCCAGCAGCAGGTCGTGCGCGAGCATCGCGGCCTTCATGGCCGAGCCGCACATCTTGCTGAGCGTGACGGCGCCCGCGCTGTCGGGCAGGCCGCCCTTGTAGGCCGCCTGGCGCGCCGGGGCCTGGCCCTGGCCGGCCATGAGGCAGTTGCCGAACAGCACTTCACCCACGCTCTCGGGCGCGATGCCGGCGCGCTCGACGGCCGCCTTGATGGCCGCGCCGCCCAGGTCGTGCGCGGAGAGGGACGAGAAGTCGCCCTGGAAGCCACCCATGGGGGTGCGGGCGGCGCCGACGATGACGATGGATTCGGACATGGGGGTCTCCTTCAGGAATGTGAAAGTGAAATCAAAGACAAAACGAAAACGGAATCGGGCGGTCAGAAATGCGTCGCATGGCCTTCGTGCTGGAAGCGTTGCGACTCTTCGTACGGGAACACATCGAGCATCTGGCCCGCCTGGATGCGTTCCTTGTGGTGCTGCCAGAAGGCGGCGTCGAGCAGGTCGGCGTGGTGCGCCATGAAGGCGGCGCGCACGTCCTTGTTGCCCAGCAGAAAGGGCTCGAAGGTCTCGGGGAACACGTCCTTCGGGCCGACCGAATACCAGACCTCGCCGCTCATCTCGTCTTCTTCGTTGCGCGGCGTGGGCACCTTGCGGAACTTGCAGTCGGTGACGTATTCGATTTCGTCGTAGTCGTAGAACACGACCTTGCCGCCGCGCGTGACGCCGAAGTTCTTCCACAGCATGTCGCCGGGGAAGATGTTGGCGGCCACCATGTCCTTGATGGCATTGCCGTACTCGATGACCGCATGCTCCAGCTGGTCCTTGGCGCGCCGGGCCTGGGCCGGGCTCTCGGGGTGGGCCAGCGTGTCGAAGGCTTCCTGCAGGTAGATGTTCAGCGGGATCATGCGACGCTCGATGTAGACGTGCTTGAGCACGACCTCCATCTCCCCGTTGCCGTCGCGGTCGCCGATCTCGAGCTGGCTGGGCGCGAACTTGCGGATCTCCTCGATGAGCTCGGGCTCGAAGCGGTCGAGCGGAAAGCCCACGTTGCTGTACTCGAGCGTGTCGGCCATGCGGCCCACGCGGTCGTGCTGCTTCACGAGCATGTACTTGCCCTTGATCTGCTCGCGCGTGGTGTCCTTCTGCGGCGGATAAAAGTCCTTGATGACCTTGAACACGAAGGGGAACGAGGGCAGGTCGAACACCAGCATGACCATGCCCTTGATGCCGGGCGCGATGCGAAAGCGGTCGCTCGAGTAGTTCAGGTGCGACAGGAAGTCGCGGTAGAACAGCGTCTTGCCCTGCTTGGCCAGGCCGAGCGCGTTGTAGATCTCGGCGCGCGGCTTGCGCGGCATGAGCGAGCGCAAAAACTGCACCCAGGCCGAGGGCACTTCCATGTCGACCATGAAGTAGGCACGCGCAAAGCTGAACAGCATCTGCAGGTCGTCCTCGCCGAACAACGCCGCGTCGATGTAGAACTTGCCGTGGGTGTCGTGCAGGATGGGCAGCGAGAACGGGATCTCGGTGAAGCCGTTCATGATCTTGCCGACCACGTAGGCACCCTTGTTCCGGTAGAACAGGCCCGACAGCACCTGCAGCTGGAAGTTGGCGCGCAGCTTGACCTGGTGGAAGCGGTTCAGGATGACGTGCGCCACGCGCTCCGCATCGCGCCGCTTGTTGGCGTAGCTGCCCTGCAATGCGAAGTCGTCGAGCATCTGCTCGATGATGTCGGGCAGCGTGGCCTGCGAGGGGTAGTACGGCCGGTAGGTGGGTGCGCCGCGCGGCTCGATGTACTCGGTGCTGATGGCCGGGCGCACGAAGATGAAGTCGTTCTGGAAGTAGGCCCGGTGCAGGATCTTCGTGGTGACCGAGTTGAAGAAACTCTCGGCCAGCTCGGGCTGGTGGTGGTTCACCAAAAGCCCGATGAAGTGCAGCTTGACCTGGTGCCAGACTTCCATGGGCTGGTCGCCGGCCTTGAACTCTTTTTCGAGCCGGGCCACGGCCTCGTTCACGCGCAGGTCGTAGAACTCGATGCGCTCGCGCTGCGCCCGCTGCTGGCCGTGCCAGTCGGCGGTCTCGAATCGGTGCTTGGCGCGCGCCGATTCGGCCCGGAACAGCCGGTAGTGCCGGTTGAACCCGTCGATCATCGCCTTCGCGATGTCGTAGGCCAGCGGTGAATCGAGGCGCTGCGGGAACATGGCGGCAATACCGACGGGGGCGGCGATGGCAGCGGCAGCGAACTCAGGCGGCTGGCGGCGTCTCGGTGCCTTCGGTGCCGTCGGCACCCGCCTGCGCCGACGGCGAGGCGCCTGCCGGCTTGCTCCACTTGTAGCGGATGCGCTGCACGGCGGCCTTGTAGATGGCGTCGAGCGGCTTGTCGCCCTCGACACTCAGGCCGAGGTCTTGCAGCAGGCCGTCGTGCACGCCGAAGGTCCAGCCGTGGATGCGCACCTTCTGGCCGCGCGCCCAGGCGTCGACCATGACGGTGCTCACGGCCACGTTGACCACCTGCTCGGCCACGTTGAGTTCGCACAGCGCGTCGACGCGCACGTCCTCGGGCAGGCTGTCGAGCATCACGCTGTGGCGGTCGCGCACGTCCTGGATGTGGCGGATCCAGTTGTCGGCCAGGCCGATGCGCTTGCCGCTGAGCGCGGCCTTGACGCCGGCGCAGCCGTAGTGGCCGACCACCATGATGTGCTCGACCTTCAGGTGCTCGACCGCGAACTGGATCGCCGAGAGCGCGTTGAGGTCGGAGTGCACCACGATGTTGGCGACGTTGCGGTGCACGAACACCTCACCCGGCTCCAGGCCGGTGATCTGGTTGGCGGGCACGCGGCTGTCGGAACAGCCGATCCACATGTAGCGCGGCGTCTGCTGCTTGACAAGGCCGGTGAAGAAGCCGGGCCGGTCACGCTCCATCTGGGCGGACCAGGCACGGTTGTGGGCAAAGAGGTCGTCGAGGTTGTCGGAGGGCATGGTGGTCTATTGTCAGTGAGTCGTCGTGTCGGGCGTGTTTTCGCCACCTCGGGCGTCCTGGACGGCCTTGGCGGCCTTCTGCGCCCTGGTCAGCGTGGCGCGGCCTTTTTTCTCGTGCTCGCGCACTTCGGCGAGGTTGGCCTGCAGCTCGGCCAGCTGCGCCTCGAGCTGCGCGCGGTGGGCGCCGAGCACGCCCAGGAATTTTTCCAGCTGCGGCACGGTGTCGCGCGGGCTGTCGTACATGTCCAGGATGTCTTTCGCCTCGACCAGCGTCAGGCCCAGGCGCTTGGCGCGCAGCGTGAGCGTGAGCCGCGCCCGGTCGCGCGCGCTGTACACGCGCTGCAGGCCGGCCCGCTCCGGCGACAGCAGGCCCATGTCTTCATAGAAGCGGATGGCGCGCGTCGTGAGATCGAACTCCTTGGCGAGCTGGCTGATGGTGAAGGTCTGCGCGGGCATGGGCGGCAAGGGTTGCGGGGGCGACAGCAGGTTGGCGGCGCATTCTCTACAATGATGCCTCAACCCATGACGTTTACGTAAACGTCAATCATACATGAACCTCCTCGAACGCGAACTCCACTACCCCCTGGGCGACACCCTGCCCGCCGCCGGCGAAGCACTGGAAGTCGCGCCCGGCGTGCGCTGGATCCGCATGCGGCTGCCCTTTGCGCTGGACCACATCAACCTCTGGCTGCTGCGCGACACAGTCGACGGCGTCGAGGGCTGGACGGTGGTCGACTGCTGCATCGCGCACGACGAGGCCCGCGCGCAGTGGGAGCAGATTTTCGAGACCCAGCTGCAGGGCCTGCCGATCCTGCGTGTGATCGTGACCCACATGCACCCCGACCACATCGGCCTGGCCGACTGGCTGTGCCAGCGCTGGAACGCGCCGCTGTGGATCAGCGCCACCGACTACCACGTGGCACGCGTGCTGTGCAGCGCCGGCGACACGCTCGCGGGCGGCGACGCGGCGGCCGACTTCTTCGCCTCGCACGGGCTGACCAACCCCGAGTCGATCGCCAAGATCCGCGCGCGCACCAGCTACTACACCAACATGGTGCCCAGCGTGCCCGCCCGCTACGTGCGCATGATGGACGGCGACATCGTCCGCATCGGCGGACGCGACTGGCGCTGCATCAGCGGCTACGGCCACGCGCCCGAGCACATCGCGCTGTACTGCGCCGAGCCGAAGCTGCTGCTGGGCGGCGACATGATGCTGCCGCGCATCTCGACCAACGTGAGCGTGCATGCGGGCGAGCCCGAGGCCAATTCGCTGCGCCTGTTCCTGGACAGCATCGACAAGTTCAAGGCCCTGCCGGCCGACACGCTGGGCCTGCCCTCGCACGGCAAGCCCTTCACCGGCATCCACCGCCGCGTCGACCAGCTGCAGGAGCACCACCGCGACCGCCTGGCCGAGCTGCTCGAAGCCTGCCTCGCGCGCCCGATCACGGCGTCGGAGGGCCTGCCGATCCTGTTCAAGCGCGAACTCGACCTGCACCAGATCACCTTCGCCATGGGCGAGACCGTGGCCCACCTGCACCTGCTGTGGTTCTCGGGACAGGTGAAGCGCACGCTGGACGCCGACGGCATCTACCGCTTCGGCGCAGCCTGAGCCCCCCCAGCTTTTCACTTCGCTTCGCTGCGTGTAACTCCACTCCCCGAGGGGGAGGCGCGGCTCGCCTTGGGGCGGCCCGGCGGCGGCCGCATAGACTCCGGGAATGACAATGTCGAACACGCTGGCTGAGCTGCGCGCCGGCCGGCTGGCTGGCGCACGACGACTGGACCTCTCGTGCGGACTCACCGAGTTCCCGCGCGAGATCTTTACGCTCGCCGACACCCTCGAAACGCTGAACCTCACGGGCAATGCGCTCAGCGCGCTGCCGGACGACCTCGGCCGGCTGCACCGGCTGCGTGTGCTGTTCTGCTCCGACAACCGCTTCACGGAACTGCCGGCGTCCATCGGCCAGTGCCGCCAGCTCGACATCGTGGGCTTCAAGGCCAACCGCATCGCCCACGTGCCCGCCGAGGCGCTGCCGCCCTCGCTGCGCTGGCTGATCCTGACCGACAACGCGATCGAAGAATTGCCCGACACCCTCGGCGACTGCACCCGCATGCAGAAGCTGATGCTGGCCGGCAACCGCCTGCGCGCCCTGCCGCCGTCGGTCGCCCGCTGCCGGCAGCTCGAGCTGCTGCGCCTGTCGGCCAACCGCTTCGAGGCGATGCCCGAGTGGCTGCACACGCTGCCGCGTCTGGCCTGGCTGGCGTGCGCGGGCAATCCGTTCGACGCGCCGACCGAAGACGCAGCCATCGACGCGCCCACCGTGCCGCACGTCGACTGGCGCGACCTGACGCTCGGCCCGAAGCTCGGTGAAGGCGCCTCGGGCGTGATCCACCGCGCCACGCTGGCCACGCCCGATGGCGCCGCACAGCCCGTGGCCGTCAAGCTGTTCAAGGGTGCCGTCACCAGCGACGGCTGGCCGCACAGCGAGATGGCCGCCTGCATCGCGGCCGGCGCGCACCCGACGCTGATCGCCGCACAGGGCCGCATCGACGGCCACCCCGACGGCACGGAAGGCCTGGTGATGGCGCTGGTGCCGCCCTCGTTCCGCACCCTGGCCGGCCCACCGAGCCTGGCCTCGTGCACCCGCGACGTCTATGCCGACGACGCACGCTGGACCAGCGGCACCGCGCTGCGCATCGCGCGCGACATCGCGGCGGCCATGGCGCACCTGCATGCGCGCGGCCTGCTGCATGGCGACCTGTACGCCCACAACATCCTGTGGCACGCACAGGACGGCGGGCGGCTCGGCGACTTCGGCGCGGCCTGGATGACGGGCGCGCTCGACCCGGCGCACGCGAAGGCGCTGCAAGGCGTGGAAATGCGCGCCTTCGGCTGCCTGCTCGAGGAGCTGGCGGAGCGCTGCGACGATGCGGCTTCTTCGCCCTTGACCACGCTCGCGGCGCGCTGCCTGCAGGCCGACGTGGCTGCAAGGCCGTCGTTCGCCGAGGTGCTGTCGGTGCTGGACGCATCCGCGCCATGACGCGCCCCCGCTTCCCCGTTCCGATGCCCACGCGCGACGGCGTGAGCCCGAGTTGTGTCTCGCTGCCTTACGGCCCCTGGCCCACCATCGCCGAGTTTCTGGTCGAGCGCTTTCCCGCCATCTCGCGCGAAGCCTGGCTCTCGCGCATCGAAGCGAACGACGTGTGCGACGAGCACGGCGTGCCCATCACCGCCACGCGGCGTTACGAGTCGCCGCTGCGCGTGTACTACTACCGCGCGCTCGACGCCGAGACGCCCATCCCTTTTGAAGAGCAGGTGCTGCACCAGGACGACGACCTCGTGGTGGTCGACAAGCCGCCCTTCGTGCCCGTCACGCCCACCGGCAAGTACGTGCAGCAGAGCCTGCTGGTGCGCCTGAAACGCAAGCTCGGCCTGGACGACCTCGTGCCGCTGCATCGCATCGACCGCAACACCTCGGGGCTGGTGCTGTTCTCGGTGCGCCCTGAGACGCGCGGCATCTACCAGGCCATGTTCCCCGAGCGGCGCATCGACAAGCACTACGAGGCCGTCGTGCCGTGGCACGAGGGCGTGTCTTCGGTGCCCGCCGTGTACCGCAGCCGGCTGGTGGACGACGACCATTTCATGCGCATGCGCGAAGCGCCTGGCGAACCGAATTCCGAGACCCGCATCGTGCTGCGCGAGGCGCGCGACGGCCATGCGCTGCTGGAACTCTCGCCCGTCACCGGCCGCAAGCACCAGCTGCGCGTGCACTGCCAGGCGCTGGGTTTGCCGATCGTGAACGATCCGTTCTATCCCACGCTGCAGCCTGCGGGGAATGACGACTTCGACAGGCCGCTGCAGCTGCTGGCGCGGTCGCTGGCGTTCATCGACCCGCTGAGTGGCGCCTTGCGCACCTTCGAGAGCCCGCGCCGGTTGGCGCTGCCAGCTTCTTCTGCTGCTGCCGCCTAGGTGACGCGGCGCGGACGCGTCGCGGACTAAGCTTTCTCCTGACGGGAATTGAACTTCCTCTCTTCCACCACTCAGGAGACAAACGCACATGGACACCACCCAACTCTTCTCGCTGAAGGGCCGCAGCGCCTTGATCACCGGCGGCTCGCGCGGCATCGGCCGCATGATTGCCGAGGGCTTCCTGGCGCAGGGCGCGCGCGTGTACATCTCGGCGCGCAAGGCGGCGGCTTGCGATCAGACGGCGAAGGAGCTGTCGGCTTTTGGGCATTGCGTGTCGCTGCCGGCGGATGTTTCTACTGTGGAAGGGGCTCAGGCGCTGGTCGAGGCTTATGCGAAGCATGAAGGGTCGCTGGACATCCTGGTCAACAACGCGGGGGCCGCCTGGGGGGCGCCTTATGAGGAGTTTCCGGAGAGTGGGTGGGACAAGGTTGTCGACCTGAACTTGAAGACGCCGTTCTTCCTGACGAAGGCACTGACGCCGATGCTCAAGAAGGCGGCTACGGATCATTTGTCGAAGGTGATCAACATTGCTTCTATCGACGGGATTTCTGTGAATCCGCAGGAGACTTATTCGTATGCGGCTAGCAAGGCGGGGTTGATTCAGTTGACGCGGCGGATGGCGCTGCGGTTGGCGCAGGATCGGATCGTGGTCAGTGCGATTGCTCCGGGGGCGTTTGCTTCGGATATGAACAAGGATGCGCGGGATCATGGGGATGAGGTCAAGGGACGGATTCCTGCTGGGCGCATTGGTACGCCTGAGGACATGGCTGGTGCCGCCATCTATCTGGCCTCTCGGGCTGGGGACTATGTGATGGGGTCTACGTTGGTGGTGGACGGTGGGGTTACGCACGCTCGCTAGGTTTTTGGACTGCGTTGTGAGGTTGCTTTCCGGGGCCGGGTCTCGGCCCGGCGGCCGACCTACTTTTCTTTGCTTCGCCAAAGAAACGTAGGCAAAAGAAAGGCGACCCTGCTGTCTGCGTCCCTACGCTTCGCTTCGGGCAACCTGCGGTGCTCACGTTTCGCGGGGTCTCGCCCAAACTCGCTTCGCTCAAACAAGGGCGAGCCCTGATCCGCGAAACGCTGCGCTCCTCGGCGCATACAGAAGGGGTTGGGATACCAACGGGCCATCGCTTCGCTCGGCCAGTGGGCCGCAGCAGGCGCTGCGCGCCTGCTGCGGCTGGGATTGGTAGCGGCGTTGGTTGGAGCGCGAACGCAGGCGCCGGCGCGAATGCAGATGCGCTTACGAGCACCAACCCGAGCACGAACACAGGCTTCGGCTGTTGGTAGTTCCCGGGCCGAGCGAAGCGACGGCCCGCCCGGTATCAAAGCCCCTCTGGCTGCGCCGAGGAGCGCAGCGTTTCGCGGATCAGGGCTCGCAGCTGTTTGAGCGAAGCGAGTTCTGCGAGACCCCGCGAAACGCGAGCACCGCAGGTTGCCCGTAGCGAAGCGAAGGGTCGCAGACAGTGGGGTCGCCTTTTCTTTGCTTACTTTCTTTTGGCGAAGCAAAAGAAAGTAAGTCCGCCGCCGGGCGGAACTCCCGGCCTCGGGAAGCAAGAGAACCCCCTAGCCCCACCGAGGCACAGCCTCATCCTTCAACTGCTGCCTCAGCACCCCATAGTCAGGCACAACGCTTTCAACGGTCTCCCAGAACCGATGCGAGTGATCCATCACCCGCAGATGCGCCAACTCATGCGCAACGACATAGTCGATCACCGGCAATCGAAAGTGAATCAACCGCCAGTTCAACCGAATCGACCCATCCGCACTCGCACTCCCCCACCGCGTAGCAGCGTTAGAGAGCGACAGCTTCTGCCATGACACCCCCAGCAGCGGCGCAAAGTGATCCAGCCGTTCGATGAACAGCTTGCGAGCCTGCCGCATCAACCAGGCCTGCGCCGCATCCCGAATCTGCGAGGGCGCCGCGTTCTGCGCCACAGCCAACCGCAAAGTGCGTGGCCCACCGCCTTCCACAGCAGGATCGAGCGTCCCGCCCACACTGGCAAACCCGTGCTTCGGATCCAGTCGAATCACCACAGGCTCCCCCAGAAAAGGAAACTCTGCCCCGTCCTCCCAGGCAATCCGCGTCGCCTCGACCCGCGCATTGCGCTGCTGCGTCTCCGCCAGCTTGCGCAAAATCCAGTCGGCCTTCTCACGCACCGCTGCATCGACATCACGCAACGTGACCCACCGCGGCGCACGCACCGACAAACCTTCGGCACCCACAAGAAAACCGATGGTCTTGCGCTGCCCCCGCTTGAACTCGTAGGCCACCCGCGCCGACCCCAGTACCACTTCACGCGTGGCCTGCGGATGTGTGAAATTCGCCAACGTCAGTGTGTCAGCCAACGGCACCGCAGGACGCGGATCAATGGGCCCGATAGATGAAGGAGTGGCATCCACCACCGGCACGGGAGCAGCAGGTGGCACAGGCCCAGGCGCCTTCTTCCGCGGCCGCCGCGGCGGCGCAGCAGCAGGCGCCGGCGTGCTCCCCAGCCCCTCGAAGAGGTCCATCGTGAACTGCAGCATTCCCCGCATGTCGGGCCCGGGTCTGAGGTTGGCGCGTCAGCCCGCTTCGCGCGGCAACGTCTGCTGCGGCTGCGCCGGGCTGTCGCTGTAAGCCTCGGGGTCGAGGCGACGCATCTCGGCCTCGATCCAGGCTTCGACTTCGCGCATCAGCTCGTCGGGCTTGCGGCCCACGCTCGAGATCGCCGGGCCGATCGACACGTCGACCACGCCGGGGCGCTTGATGAAGGCCTTGCGCGGCCAGACCTTGGCCGAGGTGACGGCAATGGGGATCACAGGCACGCCAGTCTCGCAGGCCAGGCGCGTGCCGCCGCTCTTGTAGGTGCCCTTCTGGCCACGCGGAATGCGCGTGCCTTCGGGGAACATGATGATCCAGATGCCCTGCGCGAGCAGCTTGCGACCCTGGTTCACCACCTTGTTGAACGCCTGCGCGCGCTGGCTCCGGTCGATGTGGATCATGTCCAACCGCGCCATCGCCCAGCCGAAGAACGGCACGTAGATCAGTTCCTTCTTGAAAACGAAGGCCAGCGGGTGAGGCATCAGCGTGGGCATGAGGAAAGTCTCGAGCGTGGACTGGTGCTTCACCAGCAGCACCGCGCCGGCGAGCTTGTCGGTCGGCAGGTTTTCCATGCCGGTCACGCGGGTCTTGATGCCCAGCAGCACGCGCGCGCCACCGATGGCCCAGCTGAGCCATTGCTCGGCCATCCAGTACAGCGGAATGCCACGCTTCCAGAGCGAGCTGACGCACATGATGATGCCCCAGGGCACCACGGTGACAAGCATCCACAGGGCGTGGAGAACGGAACGGATAAACGCCATCAGACAGCCACCTGCAGTGCAGCCCGCGCTTCGCGCGCGAGCAGAAAGTCGACGAAGGCGGCGAGGTCTTCATGCACCCTCGTGTCCGCCGGATATTCGGGAGGCAGCGGGTGAACCCCGCGGCACGCCGCGCCCATGCCCGTGAGCAGCAAGTGCGGTTCGCAGCCGGCCGCAGCGCCGGCCTGCAGGTCGCGCAGGCTGTCGCCCGCGGTGGGCACGCCCTTCAGGTCGATGCCGAAGCGGTCGCCGATCTGAAGGAACAGCCCTTCCTTGGGCTTGCGGCAGTCGCAGCCTTCGTCGGGGCTGTGCGGGCAATAGAACACCGCATCCACCTTGCCGCCCACGGCCGCGAGCATCTTGTGCATCTTGGCGTGCATGGCGTTGAGCGAGGCCATGTCGAACAGCCCACGGCCCAGGCCCGACTGGTTCGACGCCACCACCACGTGCCAGCCCGCATGGTTCAGGCGCGCCACGGCCTCGAGCGCACCGGGCAGCGGCGTCCACTCGATGTCGCTCTTGACGAAATCTTCGCGGTGCACGTTGATCGTGCCGTTGCGGTCGAGGATGACGAGCTTCATGGCGGAACCGCTCCTGGTGGAGGGATGGGGCACGGGGTCAGACAGCCAGCCGCTCGAGCTGCGCCACGCGGTTCATCGCGCTGTGCAGCGACATCAGCAGGCCCAGGCGGTTCAGCCGCAGGTCGGCCTGCTCGGCATTCACCATCACGTCCGTGAAGAACGCATCGACCGGTTCGCGCAGCGCGGCCAGCGTCTGCAGCGAGCCGGTGTAGTCGCCCGCGTCGAACTGGGCGTTGGCGGCGGGCACGACCTGCGCCATGGCGGCGTGCAGCGCCTTCTCGGCGGGCTCCTGCAGCAGGAGTTCGCTGACGTGCGCATCGGCCTCGGGCGCCTTCTTCAGGATGTTGCCGATGCGCTTGTTGGCGGCGGCCAGCGCGGCGGCGGCGGGCAGTGCGGCAAAGGCGCGCACGGCGGCCAACAGCTTGGGCACTTCGCCCAGGCGCTGCGGCAGTGGGGCCAGCACGGCGTCGACTTCCTGGGCGCTGGCGCCCTGCTCGCGCAGGCTGCCGGCGAGTCGGTCGAGGATGAAGTCGCGCAGCTCGACCGTGGCCTTGCTGCTGTCGAAACCGTCGATGGCGCTGAACTGCGCGGCGGCGTCCTGCAGCAGGGCGTCGAGCCCCAGCGCGAGGTCTTTCTCGATCAGCATGCGGATCACGCCCAGCGCATGGCGGCGCAGCGCGAACGGGTCGCGGTCGCCGGTGGGCAGGTTGCCGATGCCGAACATGCCGACCAGCGTCTCGAGCTTGTCGGCCAGCGCGACCACGAGGCCCACGCTGTTGCGCGGCAGCTCGTCGCCGGCGAAGCGCGGCTTGTAGTGGTCTTCGATGGCGTCGGCCACGGCGGCGTCGAGGCCGTCGTGCAGTGCGTAGTAGCGGCCCATGGTGCCCTGCAGCTCGGGGAACTCGCCGACCATGTCGGTCACGAGGTCGGCCTTGGCCAGTTGCGCGGCCTGGGTCGCCTGCGCGGCCAGCGTGGCGTCGCCGAGTTTTTCGGCAATGCCGCGCGCGATGTGCATCACGCGCTGCACGCGTTCGCCCTGCGTGCCGAGCTTGTTGTGATAGACCACCTTGCCCAGCGACTCGACGCGCGAGGCCAGCGACTTCTTGCGGTCCTGGTCGAAGAAGAACTTGGCGTCGGCCAGGCGCGGGCGCACCACGCGCTCGTTGCCGCCGGTCACGGCGCTTGCATCCTCGGGGCTGATGTTGCTGACGACGAGGAACTTGTTGGTGAGCTTGGCTTGCGCGTCGAGCAGCGGGAAGTACTTCTGGTTGGCCTTCATCGTGAGGATGAGGCACTCCTGCGGCACTTCGAGAAACTCGCGCTCGAAGCTGCAGACCAGCACGTTGGGGCGCTCGACCAGCGCCGTGACTTCGTCGAGCAGGGCGTCGTCGTGGATCGGCACCGAGCCGCCACCCACCGTCACAGCGGCGGCCGCGAGCTGGCGTGCGATTTCGGCGCGGCGCGCTTCAAAGCTGGCGATGACGGCGCCGTCGTCCTGCAGCTGCAGGGCGTAGCTGTTGGCATCGCGCAGCACCACGGGATCGACCGCTGCTTCGAAGCGGTGGCCGTGCGTCTCGCGGCCGGCCTTCAGGCCCAGCGCCTCGATGGGCACCACGGTGTCGGCATGCAGCGCCACCAGGCCGTGCGCGGGGCGCACGAAGCTCACGCTGCTCCAGCCGGGCAGCTCGCAGCCGCTTTCTAGCTGGTAGCTCATGACCTTCGGGATCGGCAGCTTGGCGATGGCTTCGGCCAGCGCCTTCTGCAGGCCTTCGGCCAGCGTGGCGCCCTTGGCGGTGCTTTCGTAGAACAGGGCTTCCGCCTTGCCGTCCATGGCGCGCTTGAGGCCGGGCACGGCCGAGGCGTCGGCGCCGAGGGCGGCCAGGCGCTTGAGCAGCGCGGGCGTCGGTTGGCCCGAGGCGTCGAGCCCCACGGCCACGGGCATGAGCTTTTGCGACACGGCCTTGTCGGCGGCGCGCTCGGCCACGTGCGTGAGGTGCGCGGCCAGGCGACGCGGCGACGCGTAGGGCGTGAGCACCGAGCCGGCTTCGGCCAGGCCTTGGGCCACGAGTTGGTCGCGCAGCACGCCCGCGAAAGCCTCGCCGAGCTTCTTCAGCGCCTTGGGCGGCAGCTCTTCGACAAACAGTTCAACCAGCAGGGAGTTCTTGTTGTTCATGGGGGTCGTCATCGCTCAGGCGGCTTTCTTCGGGGGCATCTGCGCGACCCACTCGCGCGGGGCCATCGGGAAGCCCAGGCGTTCGCGGCTGTCGTAGTAGCTCTGCGCCACGCTGCGCGCGAGGTTGCGGATGCGGCCGATGTAGGCGGCGCGCTCGGTCACGCTGATCGCGCCGCGCGCGTCGAGCAGGTTGAAGCTGTGCGCAGCCTTCAGCACCTGCTCGTAGGCCGGCAGCGCGAGCTGCTCGGTCATGAGGTGCTTGGCCTGCTTTTCGTGCGCAGCGAAGGCGGTGAACAAGAACTCGGCGTCGCTGTGCTCGAAGTTGTAGGTCGACTGCTCGACCTCGTTCTGCTTGTAGACGTCGCCGTAGCTCAGGCCGTCGGTCCAGGTCAGGTTGTAGACGTTGTCCACGCCCTGCAGGTACATGGCCAGGCGCTCCAGGCCGTAGGTGATCTCGCCGGTGATCGGCTTGCAGTCGATGCCGCCGACCTGCTGGAAGTAGGTGAACTGCGTCACTTCCATGCCGTTGAGCCAGACCTCCCAGCCCAAGCCCCAGGCGCCGAGCGTGGGGTTCTCCCAGTCGTCTTCCACGAAACGGATGTCGTTCTTCTTCAGGTCGAAGCCCAGGGCTTCGAGACTGCCGAGGTAGAGCTCGAGGATGTTGCTGGGCGCGGGCTTGAGCACGACCTGGTACTGGTAGTAGTGCTGCAGGCGGTTGGGGTTCTCGCCGTAGCGGCCGTCCTTGGGGCGGCGGCTGGGCTGCACGTAGGCGGCCTTCCAGGGCTCGGGGCCGAGCGCGCGCAGGAAGGTGGCGGTGTGCGAGGTGCCCGCGCCCACTTCCATGTCGTACGGTTGCAGCAGCGCACAGCCCTTGTCGGCCCAGTACGACTGCAGTTTGAGAATGATTTGCTGGAAGGTCAACATGAAGCTGGCCGGCGTCGGGGGCCGGACATTGGACGGGACGGTGGCGCGGCACACGCCGCGAAAGGCGACGATTTTACGTTCGCGGGAGGGCATCTCTCCCACAGCCGCTCGGGATGCCGGCTGCCGCGACAGCCCGCACGGCTGTGGGACAAAGCCCGGCCCCGCACGCTTTTTTGCGTTTCCCGCCGCTTTCGGCACTTTCCTGCGCTTTCCCCCTCTCTCACTGCATGGCATCGCCCCACATCGGCCCCGACACCCCGTTTTTCATCGTGCTCAATGCCGGCTCCGGCAGCGAAGACGCCGCGCAGGCCCGGCAGGTCATCGACGACGCCTTTGCCGCGGACGGCCGCCGGCACCGCGTGTTCCTCGTGGACGGCCCCGGCCGCGTGCAGGCGCTGGCGCGCGAAGCGGTCGAACGGGCCCGGGCCGTGGGCGGCGTGGTGGTGGCCGCGGGCGGCGACGGCACCATCAACGCCGTGGCCCAGGCCACGCTGGGCAGCGGCTGCCCCTTCGGCGTGCTGCCGCAGGGCACCTTCAACTACTTCAGCCGCACCCACGGCATCCCGCGCGACACGGCGCAGGCGCTGCAGGTGCTGCTGACGCAGCAGCCCCGGGCGGTGCAGGTGGGGCTGGTGAACGACCGCGTGTTCATGGTGAATGCCAGCATGGGCCTGTATGCCGACCTGCTGGAAGAGCGCGAGAGCCACAAGGCACGCTTCGGCCGCCACCGCTGGATCGCCTTCTACTCGGGCCTGCTGACGGTGCTGCGCGGGCGCCATCGCCACTGGCAGCTGCGCATCGCCTCGCACGGCCACGAGCGCGACATCCGCACGCCCACGCTGTTCGTGGGCAACAACCCGTTGCAGCTGATGCAGGCGGGCGTCGACCACGCCGAGGCGCCCGAGCAGGGCCGGCTGACCGCGGTGGCGCTCAAGCCGGTCGGACTGCTCGCGATGCCGGGGCTGCTGGTGCGCGGCGCGCTCGGGCGGCTGGGCGACGCCGACGAGGTGCTGAGCTTTCCCTTCGAGTCGATGACGGTGAAGGCCGGCCGGCTGCGCACGCCGCGCCGCGTGAAGATCGCCACCGACGGCGAGATCGACTGGGTCGACATGCCCTTGCTGTTCCGCGTGGCGCCCGACCCGCTGTGGCTGGTGCGGCCCGACAGCGCGCCCGAGCTGGAGGCGGCACGGCCATGAGCTGCCTGCTGCAAGTGTCCGACCCGCACTTCGGCACCGAACAGCCCGAGGTGCTGCAGGCGCTCGAACGCCTGGCGCACGCGCTGGCGCCGCAGGCGGTGCTGCTGTCGGGCGACATCACGCAGCGCGCCACGCGCCGCCAGTTCGCGGCGGCGCGCGCCTTCGCCGACCGGCTGGCGGCGCCGGTGGTCGCGATTCCGGGCAACCACGACATCCCGCTGTTCCAGCTGGCGGCGCGCGTCTTCTCGCCCTATGGCCGCTACACCGAGGCCTTCGGCGCCGACCTGGAGCCGGTGTTCGCCTGCGACGACTGGCTGGTGGTCACGGTCAACACGACGCGCTGGTACCGGCACGAGGACGGCGAGGTGTCACCGGCGCAGGTCGGGCGCGTCGCGGCCCGGCTGGCACAGGCTTCGCCCCGGCAGGTGCGCGTGGTCGTGACGCACCAGCCGGTGCTCGTGACGCGGCCCGAAGACCGGCAGAACCGACTGCACGGGCGCGCGGCGGCGGTCGCGCGCTGGACGGCGGCGGGCGCCGACCTGATCGTCGGCGGCCACATCCACCTGCCTTTCGTGCGCCCGCTGGACGAGCGCTTTCCGGGCTGCCCGCCCACGGCCTGGGCGGTGCAGGCCGGCACCGCCGTGTCGACGCGCGTGCGCTGGGACGCGCCGAACTCGGTGAACGTGCTGCGCACGGAAGCGTCCGTCGACGGCGCGCAGCGCGTGTGCGTGGTCGAGCGCTGGGACCATTCGGCGGCAGACAAAGCCTTCACGCGCGTCGACCTATTGCGGCTTCCGCTTGCCAGCCGCGCGGCGGCCCCTTAGGGTTGCGCCGCATGCCTCCTGCGGACACCCTTCTTCTTTCTTCTTCAGCCCCCTTGGTTCTTCTCGCACAGCAGCTGGGCGAACACGCCCTGGCCTGGTTCGCGCTCGCGCTGACCGTGTCGGTGCTCGGCGCCGGCCTCGCCTGCCGGATGCTGCAACGGCGCCATCCGCTGCCCGACACCCGCGAGCCTGACGAATCGCGCCTGGCGCTCGGCTTGAGCCTGGGCTTCGTGCTGATCCTTGCTGCGGCGGTGCTGGTCGCGTGGATCGCCTCGCACCTGGGCGACGGCCGCACCATGGGCCGCGCCGACCAGGCGCTGGCCGACGCCATCGCCGCCCACGTGCCGTGGGGCGCGCTCGTGAGTTTCAGCTGGCTCACACACCTGGGCGACGCGCAACTGCTCGCGCCCGTGTGCGGGCTGGTCGCGCTGCTGCTGTGGCGCAACGCGCACCGCGGGCTGGCACTGGGCTGGGTGACCGCGCTCGGCGGCATCGTGGTGCTGAACCCCGCGCTCAAGCACATCTTTGCGCGGGCCCGGCCGGTACACGACCACGGGCTGGCGCTGGAGACGAGCTTCAGCTTTCCCAGCGGCCACAGCGCGGGCGCGATCGTGAGCTACGGGATGCTGCTGTACCTGGCGCTGCGGCTGCTGCCGGCGCGCTGGCATGTGCCGGCCGCCATGGCCGCGGTGGCGGCCATCGTCACCATCGCCTGCAGCCGGATCTTCCTGCAGGTGCACTTCGCGAGCGATGTCGCGGCCGGCCTGCTGACCGGCCTGGGCTGGCTGCTGGTGTGCGTGAGCAGCCTGGAATACGCAAGACATCGCCGCCAACGCGCGCAGCGTTAAAACAAAAAACCCGCCGGGCGCAGCCTCGGCGGGTCTTCCAGAAACACCACGGATCCGGCTGCGCCGGTCCGTCGGTGTTGCCCCCGGAAGGGGGTTGGCGGCTACGCGAAGCGAGCAAGCCTGGGGAGATCAATACTCCCAGAAGATGCGCTGCAGTTCTTTGGTGTTGTTGGTCTTGGTCAAGGCCACCATCGCCAGGATGCGCGCCTTCTGCGGGCGCAAGTCGTGCGCCACCACCCAGTCGTACTTGTCGTCGGGCTGCTCGGCATTGCGGATCACGAAGCCTTCAGGCACGCGCGAGCTGCGGATGACGATCACGCCGTCGGTGCGTGCCTTCTGCAGGTTCGGCACGATGCGGTCGGCCACCGAGCCATTGCCCGTGCCGCCGTGGATCAGCGCCTTGGCGCCGCTCTTGGCGATCGCGTCGATGGCCACCGACGACACGCCTTCGTAGCCCATGGCGATCTCGACCGGCGGCAGCGCGGTGATGGTGTCGATGTTGAACTCCGAGTTCGTGGTGTGGCGCTTCACCGGCGCGCGGAACCAGTAGTTCTTGCCCTCGACGATCATGCCCAGCGGACCCCACTGGCTGGAGAACGCGCTGGTCTTGATGTTGACGTTCTTGCTCACGTCGCGGCCGGTGTCGATGTTGTCGCCCATCGTCACCAGCACGCCCTTGCCCATCGCGTCCTTGCTGCCCGCCACGTTCACGGCGTCGTACAGGTTGAGCGCGCCGTCGGCCGACAGGGCCGTGCCCGGGCGCATCGAGCCGACCACCACGATCGGCTTGTTGGTGTGCACGGTGAGCGTCAGGAAGTAGGCGGTTTCTTCCAGCGTGTCGGTGCCGTGGGTGATCACGATGCCGTCGACGTCCGACTGCTTGGACAGTGCCGAGACGCGCTTGGCCAGCGTCATCAGGTTGTCGTTGGTGAGGCTTTCGGAAGCCACCTGGAACACCTGCTCGCCGCGCACGTTGGCGACCTTGGCCAGCTCGGGCAGGCCGGCGATCAGCTTCTCGACGCCGACCTTGGCGGCCGCGTAGGTGGCGCTGTTGACGGCCGACGCGCCGGCACCGGCGATGGTGCCGCCGGTCGCCAGGATCACCACGTTGGGCAGCGCCTGCTGGGCCTGCGCGAGCGCGCTGGCCGCGAGCAGTGCGGCACCGGCCGCAAAGGCACGGAAATGGGTAGAAAAGTACATACGGGCTCCTTGGTTTGAGGATGATTTCTCGAGGCGGCGAGGAAGATACATGAACCATGCCCGCGTGCAGGGCCACTGCATGCCGGCATGGCATGCGGTCATGCGCCAGCCTTAGAGGGCCAGCAACCAGCCCGCCACCGCCGCCAGTCCGACGACCCACACCGGCGACAGGCGCGCGTAGACCAGCAAGCCGAACGCCGCCAGCGCCAGCCCGAAATCGACCTTCGAGTGGATGGCGCTCGTCCACACCGGGTCGTAGAGCGCGGCGAGCAGCACGCCGACGACCGCCGAGTTGACGCCCGCCATCGCGCGCTGGACGCCGTCGCGCTGGCGCAGCGTCTCCCAGAACGGCAGCGCACCCGCCACGAGCAGGAAGGCCGGCAGGAAGATGGCCAGCAGCAGCGCCAAGCCACCCACCCATCCGCCGAACGGCCCCGGCATCGCGGCGCCGAGGAAGGCCGCGAAGGTGAACAGGGGCCCCGGCACGGCCTGCACTGCGCCGTAGCCCGCCAGGAACACGTCGTTCGAGACCAGGCCTGTCGGCACCACGCCCGCCTGCAGCAAGGGCAGCACGACGTGCCCACCGCCGAACACCAGCGCGCCCGAACGGTAGAAGGACGCGATGACGGACAGCGCGGGCCACTCCGCTGCCGCGGCCAGCATCGGCAGTGCGACGAGCAGGACGGCGAACAGGCCCAGCAGCGCGGCGCCCGTCGCCTTGCTCACGCCGTGGTCGCGGTGCTGCGCGGCGGGAAGGTGGCCGGGCGGCAGCGCCCAGCGGCCGACGACGGCCCCGGCGACGATGGCGGCGATCTGCCCCATGGCCGAAGGCACCGCGAGCACCAGCAGCGCCGCAACGATGGCCACGCCGGCACGCAGCCGGTCGGGGCACAGCGACTTCGCCATGCCCCACACCGCCTGCGCGACGACGGCCACCGCAACGACCTTCAGTCCGTGCACCGCGCCCGATTGGGCCAGCCCCGCCCAGTGCGTGACGCCGGCCGCAAAGAGGATGAGCGCCACGGCGGACGGCAGCGTGAAACCGAGCCACGCCGCCAGCGCCCCGCCCCAGCCCGCGCGGCCGAGCCCCAGGGCGATGCCGACCTGGCTGCTCGCGGGACCGGGCAGGAACTGGCACAGCGCCACGAGGTCGGAATAGCGCTTGTCGTCGAGCCACTTGCGGCGCTCCACGAACTCCGTGCGGAAGTAGCCCAGGTGCGCCACCGGACCGCCGAAGGAGGTCAGGCCCAGCTTCAGGAAAGCGAGAAAGACTTCGAGCACCGAGCCCCTGGCGCGAAGGTCGCCTGTGCCATCAACAGCGGATGGCGCGGCGGGCTTGGGGCGGTGGTGGTGCTTCATGGACGACGACGTCGAATTTGCATCCGCCGGTGCGCCTCAGCCTTGGGTGCGCCCGGGCCGGAAGAAGACCGCGCCCAGCGCGACGATCGCCAGCGCCGCGATCCACAGCGGCCACAGGCCGAAGGGCGCGACCCAGCGCGCGAAGGGCGTGAGCCCGCGCCGGCCCTCGACCGGCGCTTCGAGCACGCCGCGCGTGAGGCGCGGCAGTTGGTGCGTGACGCGGCCCGCGGCGTCGATCACCACGGTGGCGCCGGTGTTGGTGGACCGCACCATCGGCCGCGCGAACTCGAGCGCGCGCATGCGCGAGATGGCCAGGTGCTGGTCGATGGCGACCGAGTCGCCGAACCAGGCGATGTTGCTGACGTTGAGCAGGATGGTCGGCGCTGTGGCCTCGTCGCGGAAGTTCGCGCCGATCTCGTCGCCGAACAAATCTTCGTAGCAGATGTTGGGCGCGATGCGCTGGCCCTGCCAGACGAAGGGCGCCTGCGCGAGGCCGCCGCGCTCGAAGTCGCCCAGCGGGATGCTCATCATGCGAATGAACCAGCGAAAGCCCGGCGGAATGAATTCGCCGAAGGGCACGAGGTGGTGCTTGCTGTAGGCGTAGGGCTGCGCCGCGCCACCGGGCATGAAGCCGAGCACGGCGTTGCGGTAGGTGCCCGGCCCGTCGCCGAGCGGCAGCCCGACGATGGCCGCCTGCTGCGAGCCCGGCTGGCCGTAGCGTTCCTGGATCGCGTCGAGGTAGCCGGCGGGCAGCTGGCGCGGCAGCAGCGGCAGCGCGGTTTCGGGCGTGACCACGAGCTGGGCCTTGGCGTCGCGCAGCTGTTCGGCGTACCAGCGCAAGGCGGTTTCGATGCCACCGCCCGGAATGAATTTCTCGTCCTGCGGGATGTTGCCCTGCAGCAGCGCGACCTGCAGCGTGCCGGCAGTGCCCTGCGCACCGCGCGCATCGGCAGGCAGCGGCGAGACAACGTTGGGCAGCACGAAGACCGCGGCGAGCAGCACCGCGGCCAGCGCCGTCGGCACCACGCCGCGCAGCGGCAGGCGCCGCGCGACCAGCGGCACGGCCAGTGCCGCCGCGGCGCCGATGCCGTACACGCCGACCCACGGCGCCAACGCGGCCAGCGGGCCGTCGACATGGGCGTAGCCGCCCGCGCCCCAGGGAAAGCCGGTGAACCAGCTGCCGCGCACGAGCTCGGCCAGCGTCCACAGCGCGGCGAACACGAAGGCACCCGCGACGCGCCCCGCCGGCCCGCGCACCACGAACCAGGCGCAGGCCACGGCGTAGTAGAGCGCCAGCGCCGCGGCCAGCGCGAGCACGGCGATCACCGCCAGCGGCGCCGGCAGTCCGCCGTAGGTGTGCATCGAGATGAAGAGCCACCAGAAGCTGCCGGTGAGCCAGGCGGTCGCGAACACCCAGCCGTGCAGGCCGGCGCGGCGCCAGCCCGCGCCCTGGGCGCGCAGGCCGTCGAGCAGCCAGACCAGCCCGGCCAGCGACAGCAGCTGCAGCCACCACAGCGGACGGCCGTCACCCGGCCAGGCGATGGACAGGGCCTGCGCCACGCCCGCCAGGCCGAAGCCGAGCAGGCGAAGCAGCCCGGAGGCGGCGGAGGAAGGGGAGAGGTGGGCGAGACGCGGGCCGGGGCCGCTGCTGCGGGCGCCGGCATCAGTCGGCCGCGTCGCCGCCGCGCGCCGGCGACACCCGGAACCAGCGCACCGCGCCGCCCTTGGTGTGCAGCACGACGAAGTCGAAGCCGCCGATGGCGTGGTGCTCGCCGCGCTTGGGCACGTGGCCCATCTCGTGCGCGATCAGTCCGCCGATGGTGTCGAAGTCTTCGCTCAGCTGTTCTTCGTTGAAGACGATGCCGAAGGCCTCGGCCACGCGCTCGATGGGCGTGTCGCCCGAGACGCGGTAGGTGTGGTCGGCCAGGCCGAAGATGTCGCCCTCGTCCTCGGCGATGTCGAACTCGTCCTCGATCTCGCCGACGATCTGCTCGAGCACGTCCTCGATGGTGATGAGGCCGGCCACGCGGCCGAACTCGTCGATGACGATGGCCAGGTGGTTGCGGTTGCCGCGGAATTCGCGCAGCAGGTCGTTCAGGCCCTTGCTCTCGGGCACGAAGGTGGCCGGACGCAGCAAGGCGCGGATGTTCAGGCCCGGCGCGCGCTGCAGCTTGAGCAGATCCTTCGCGAGCAGGATGCCGATGATGTTTTCTTTTTCGCCCTCGTAGACCGGAAAGCGCGAGTGCGCGGTCTGGATCACGGCGTGCAACAGCGCGTCGAAGGGCGCGTCGATGTTCACGAGGTCCATGCGCGGCGCCGCGACCATCACGTCACCGGCCGTCATGTCGGCCATGCGCAGCACGCCTTCGAGCATCACGCGCGATTCGGCGCCAATCACCTCGTTGTCCTCGGCATCGGCGAGGGTTTCGATCAGCTCGTCGCGCGAATCGGGGCCGGGGTGGATGAATTCGGCGAGCTTCTGGAGAAAGCCACGCTTGTCTTCCCGTTCAACGGGAGCGCGTTCAGGGTGAGGGTCGGCCACTGCGGGAGGGCGGAGTTGAAGAGAGACAAGGATAACGGATTGCGCATGACAGGCTCTACCGTCCGGCCGGCATAGGCCGGCCTTGCCCGCTCAAGGCGCCGATTTGCTACGGGCGTCGCGCATGCCGCTGCGCACTTCCTGCAGGCTCGCCAGGAAGGCCCAGAACTGCTTGGCGCGGCTCTTGAGCACGAAATCGACCGCGGCGTAGTGCTCCAGCGCGATCTCGCTCATGCGGCTGTCGAAGGTGGCGGTGGGCAGCTGCAGATGCGCTTCCGACTCCGAGCCGCTGCGCACCACGGTGGCGCCGGCGTTGCGGGCGATCTTGAGCATGGCGGCGTTTTCGCTCAGCGCATGGATGAAGAGCATGCCCACGCCTTCGTTGCGCGCGGCAACCACGGCACGCTCGAACAGGCGTGCGCCATAGCCGCGGCCGCGGGCGTGCGACGACACGGACACGCCGAATTCGGCGCAGTCGCTGTGCTGGTCGCCGGGCGCATAGGCCACGTGCGCCATCGCGATCAGGTCGAGGCGGCGGTTGTAGATGCCGAACAGTTCGTCGCGGTCGAAGTCCAGGCCTTCGACATAGCGCAGAACCTGCTCGTCGGCCGCGGCATAGCCGAAGCGCAGGTAGCGGTCGTGCGGCGTCAGGTCCAGCAGGTGGCGCGCAATGCGTTCGCGTTCGCGCGGGCCGATCGAGCGGATCGGCACCATGACGGGTGGGGGCGCGCTGACGGCGCGCGGTTGCGCCTCAACCATCGGCGCCTTCAGGAAAGAGCCGAGGCCGAGAGACGCTTTGAGGAGGGTCTTGGCGGTAAGCATGGCTCCAATGTAAGGGTTTTCCCTTAATCACCAAGCCCGCAAGGACACTTTCTGGACGCATTCGTGACTCGATACCAGAGTTCGTGGTGTTTACGCAACCAATTTGTGGTTAAACGGGCACAGATGTTGTGGCTTTGACACGATCGAGCACGAAGCTGGTCTTGCAGTCTTCGACGCTGGGGTGCTTCAGCAGGGTGTCCATGATGAAGCGGCTGTAGTGCGCCATGTCGGCCACCACCACGCGCAGCAGGTAGTCCATGTCGCCGGTGAGGGCCGCGCACTCGACCACCTCGGGCCAGGTCTGCACGCTGGCGCGGAACAGGTCCATGGGGTTGCGCTTGTGGGTTTCGGTGTGCTTTTCGAGCCGCACGTTCAGGTAGGCCGTGAGGCCCAGGCCGACCGCCTCGGGCTGGACCAGGGCCACGTAGCGGTCGATGACCTTGTGCTCCTCGAGCCGCTTGACCCGCCGCAGCACGGCGCTGGGCGACAGGCTGACCTGCTCCGCGATCTGGTCGTAGGTGGCACGGCCGTCTGCTTGCAGCATGCGCAAAATGAGCCGATCTATCTTGTCGAGTGCTTCCATTTCGCCATTTTTGCAGTTTTACTGCGTCATGACCACCCAGGGCGCCCAAAAACGCAGAAAACCTGAATGCCTTCCGACCTACAGTGCAGCACGGCCCGAATCCGGGCCTTTGTTTTCTTTTCTGCACAACTTCCCCACTTTTCGGAGACAGCACCCATGAGCCACGCCGACGCCCCCGCCTTCACGCCCTGGGAGAACCCGATGGGCACCGACGGCTTCGAATTCATCGAGTACGCGGCACCCGATCCGGTCGCGATGGGCAAGGTGTTCGAGCGCATGGGCTTCGTGGCCATCGCCAAGCACCGCCACAAGAACGTGCTGCTGTACCGCCAGGGCACGATCAACTTCATCCTGAACGCCGAGCCCGATTCGTTCGCGCAGCGCTTTGCGCGCGAGCACGGCCCGAGCGTGTGCGCCATCGCCTTCCGCGTGCAGGACGCCAAGCAAGCCTACGAGCGCGCCACCGCGCTGGGCGCCTGGGGCTTCGCCGACAAGGCCGGCCCGGGCGAGCTGAACATCCCCGCCATCAAGGGCATCGGCGACAGCCTGATCTACCTGGTGGACCGCTGGCCCGGCAAGAACGGCGCGCAGCCGGGCGACATCGGCAACATCGGCTTCTACGACGTGGACTTCGAGGCGCTGCCGGGCGTGTCGTCGCAGGACGCGCTGGCGCGCAAGGGCAACGGCCTGACCTACATCGACCACCTGACGCACAACGTTTACCGCGGCCGCATGGACGTGTGGGCCAATTTCTACGAAAAGCTCTTCAACTTCCGCGAAGTGAAGTACTTCGACATCGAAGGCCAGGTGACGGGCGTGAAGAGCAAGGCCATGACCAGCCCCTGCGGCAAGATCCGCATCCCGATCAACGAAGAAGGCAAGGAACAGGCCGGCCAGATCCAGGAGTACCTGGACATGTACAAGGGCGAGGGCATCCAGCACATCGCCATGGGTTCGGACAACCTGTACGAGAGCGTCGACGCGCTGCGCGCCAACGGCGTGACGCTGCTGGACACCATCGACACCTACTACGAGCTGATCGACAAGCGCATTCCCGAGCACGGCGAAAGCGTGGCCGAGCTGAAAAAGCGCAAGATCCTGATCGACGGCAAGAAGGACGCGCTGCTGCTGCAGATCTTCAGCGAGAACCAGCTGGGCCCGATCTTCTTCGAGTTCATCCAGCGCAAGGGCGACGACGGTTTCGGCAACGGCAACTTCAAGGCGCTGTTCGAGAGCATCGAGCTCGACCAGATGCGCCGGGGCGTGCTGAGCGCCGCAAAATAAGGCGCTTCACCACTGCCCTGGAGCCCGGCATGCGCCACGCGTCTTCTTCGACTGTCGTCACTTCCTTCGTCGCGGCAGCCGCCGCTGCGGTCGTGCTCTCGGGCTGTGCTTCGGCGCCGCCCGCCGCCGGCGCGGGCGCCTCGCACCTGGACACGGTGCAGAAGGCGGCCGTGCTGCGCATCTGCACGCCGGGCGACTACCGGCCCTTCAGCTTTCAGAAGACCGACGCCTCGTTCGAAGGCATCGACGTCGACCTGATGGCCGGCTTCAGCGCCAGCCTCGGCGCCAAGCCCGAATGGGTCAAGACGACGTGGGCCAACCTGCTGCCCGACCTGGCCGCGGGCAAGTGCGACATCGCCGTGGGTGGCGTGTCGGTGACCACCGACCGCCAGAAGCGCGCCTTCTTCAGCACGCCCTACATGGTCAACGGCAAGACGCCCATCGCGCGCTGCGCCGACGTGGCCAAGTACCAGAGCGTGGCGGCCATCGACCAGCCGTCGACCCGCGTGATCTTCAACCCGGGCGGCAGCAACGAACGCTTCGCCCGCACCAACTTCAAGCAGGCCAAGCTCACGCTGCACGGCGAGAACGTCACGATCTTCGACGAGATCCTGGCCAACCGCGCCGACGTGTTCGTCACCGAATCGGCCGAGGCCATCACGCAGCAGAAGCTCAAGCCCGGGCTGTGCGCGGTGAACCCCGACAAGCCGCTGCAATACGGCGAGATGGCCTGGATGCTGCCGCGCGACGACGTGGCTTTCAAATCGTATGTCGACCAATGGCTGCACCTGCAGCAAGCCGGCGGCGACTTCCAGCGCGTGATGGACCGCTGGCTCAAGTAACCCGAGAAACCGAAACCCCATGGATTCCCCCGCCGCCGTTGTCACCCCCGCCGTCTATGGCGCATCTGATCGCCCGCCGCGCGGCGACTACTCGCGCGGCGGTTCGGTGCAAGCCGACTACACCTGCCCACAGGACTGGGCCAGCTACACGGCGGCCGACCATGACACCTACAAGCGGCTGTACGAACGCCAGGCCGCGCAGCTGACGGGCCTGGCCTGCGACGCCTTTATCAAGGCGCTGCCGCTGCTCGGCGTGAAGGACCGCATCCCGCGCTTCGAGGAACTCAACGAGCGCCTGCACCGCGCCACCGGCTGGGAGATCGTCGCGGTGCCGGGGCTGATTCCCGAGCTGCCCTTCTTCACGCTGCTGGCGAACCGCAAGTTCCCGGTGACCGACTGGATCCGCAAGCCCGAAGAGTTCGACTACATCGTCGAGCCCGACGTGTTCCACGACCTGTTCGGCCACGTGCCGATGCTGTTCGACCCCACCTTCGCCGACTACGTGCAGCGCTACGGCCAGGGCGGCATCAAGGCGCACGAGCTGGGCGCCGGCGAGAAGCTGGCGCGGCTGTACTGGTACACGGTCGAGTTCGGCCTGATCCGCCAGCCCGAGGGCCTGCGCGCCTACGGCGCCGGCATCCTGAGCTCGGTCGGCGAACTACAGCACGCGGTGCGCAGCCCCGAGCCGCACCGCCTCCCGCTCGACCTGCTGCGCACCATGCGCACGCAATACAAGATCGACACCTACCAGGCCAACTACTTCGTGATCGAGAACTTCGCACAGCTCTTCGATCTCACGGCACCCGACTTCACGCCGCTGTACCGCGCGCTCGAGGTGCAGCCCGACATTCCGGCCGGCGTGCTGCTGCCGGGCGAATCCGGCAACGCCTGATCGGCATCTGTGTGACTCCCGCGCGCACGGCGGCTATCGCCTGCGCGACACCGGGTATGCGCCCCTAGGACAAGCCCGCTGGCGGGTGGGAGGCATTGGCTCCCACAATCCGCGCCAAAGGAGCTTGCATGCAGACATCCGCGCGACAGAACTACCCGGCCGGCGTGCCGCACGAGATTCATCCGGAGCAGTACCGCTCCCTGCCTCACATGTTCGACGAGGCCTTCGGCCGCTACAAGGACCGTCCGTTCTCGGTCTGCATGGAGCGCTGGATGTCGTACGGCGAGCTCGACACGCTCTCGAAGGCGATGGGCGCCTGGCTGCAATCGCAGGGCCTCGCGCCCGGTGCGCGGGTGGCGATCATGCTGCCCAACGTGCCGCAGTTCGCGGTCACGATGTGCGCCGTGCTGCGCGCGGGCTACACCTGCGTCAACGTCAATCCGCTGTACACGGCGCGCGAGCTGGAGCACCAGCTCAAGGACTCCGGCGCCACCGCCATCGTCATCCTCGAGAACTTTGCCGCCACGCTCGAGCAGGTGATCGAGCGCACGCCGGTCAAGCACGTGGTGATGACTGCGATGGGCGACCTACTCGGCGGGCTGTACGGCACGTGGATCACGGTGGCCGTGCGCCACCTGGCCAAGATGGTGCCGCCCTACAAGCTGCCACTGAGCGACGGCCGCACGGTCACGCCGTTCAAGCAGGCGATTGCCGAAGGCCGCGGGCGCACGCTCGGGCCCGATCAGAGCACGCTCGATTCGATCGCCTTCCTGCAGTACACGGGTGGCACCACTGGCCTGTCGAAGGGCGCGGTACTGACCCACCGCAACATCGTGGCCGCCACGCTGCAGGCCGAGGCATGGTTCACGCCTGCGCTGGCGCGGGCCGGCGACCTGGCGAAGGTCAACAGCATCGCCGCGCTGCCGCTGTATCACATCTTCGCGCTGACCCTGTGCCTGCTGGTGATCCGCCAGGGCTCGCACATGACGCTGATTCCGAACCCGCGCGACTTCAACAAGTTCATCGCGGTGCTGAAGAAGCGCCCCTTCCACATGCTGCCGGCGGTGAACACCCTGTTCAATGCGCTGCTGATGCACCCGGAGTTCAAGACGGTCGACTTTTCGACGCTGTTCGTGTCGCAGGCCGGCGGCATGGCCGCCTCCGAAGGCACGGCGCGCAAGTGGTTCGAAGCCACCGGCTGCCCGATGATCGAAGGCTGGGGCATGAGCGAGACCTGCGCGATCGGCACCAACAACCCTGTGTCGAACACGAAGTTCACGGGCACCATCGGCCTGCCGTTGCCGAGCATTGAGATCGCGATCAAGGACGATGAAGGCCAATCACTGCCAATCGGCCAGGCAGGTGAGCTGTGCATCAAGGGCCCGAACGTGATGACCGGCTACTACAACCAGCCCGCCGAAACGGCGGCGGCCTTCACGGCCGACGGCTTCATGCGCACCGGCGACATCGCGGTGATGCAGGAAGACGGCTACAGCCGGATCGTCGACCGCAAGAAGGACATGATCCTCGTGAGCGGTTTCAACGTTTTCCCCAACGAGCTGGAGAACGTGATCTCGCTGTGCCCGGGCGTCGTTGAATGCGCGGCCGTGGGTGTGCCGGACGAGAAGCAAGGCGAAGCCATCAAGGTCTTCGTGGTCCGCAAGGACCCGACGCTGACGGAAGACGCCGTGCTCCAGTACTGCAACGGACAGCTCACCGGCTACAAGCGGCCGAAGCACATCGAGTTCCGCGAGTCGCTGCCCAAGACCAACGTGGGGAAGATCCTGCGGCGCGAGCTGCGCACCAGCGCCGGTGCCTGAGCGCGTGGGGCACCACGGGGAAGCCAGCGCCGGGCTGCCGGCGAATGTCGTCGTGTTCGAGCGGGGCTGGCTGTCTTCGAACAACATCCTCTTCGTCGGAGCCGAGGAAACGGCGCTGGTCGACACCGGCTATGCCACGCATGCCGATCAGACGCTGGCCCTGGTGGAGTCGGTGTTGGGCAAACGTCCACTCGATCGGGTGCTGAACACACATCTGCACAGCGATCACTGCGGGGGGAACGCGGCGTTGCAGCAGCGTTATCCATCGCTGCGGACGGACATTCCGCCTGGAGAGGCTGCGCTGGTCGAGCGATGGGATGCGCAGGGCCTGAGTTTCCTTGCGACTGGGCAGAGTTGCCCGCGGTTTGCTTTCACCGGACTGCTCAAGCCCGGCACTGAATGCCTGCTGGGAGACAGTGCGTGGCAAGTGCATGGGGCTCCGGGCCACGATCCGCACTCGGTGATCTTGTTCGATCCGGCGTCGCGGACCCTGATTTCAGCGGATGCGCTCTGGGAGAACGGGTTTGGCATCGCATTTCCGGAGCTGATGGGCGAGCCCTCGTTCGGGGACATTGCGGCAACGCTCGATTTGATCGAGAAGTTGTCGCCGCGCCAGGTGATTCCAGGGCATGGTGGCGTCTTCGCCGACGTTGACCGGTCTTTGCAGACGGCGCGCCGGCGGTTAGCTGGTTTGCAGCGAGACCCGGTCAAGCACGCACGCCATGCCATGAAGGTGCTGATGAAGTTCAAGCTGCTGGAGCTGCACGCGGTGTCACACGCTGAATGGGATAGATGGCTTGCTGGAACGCCCTATTTCGAGCGGATCCGGGCTCGATTCTTTGCCGGTGAGTCGCTGGTCGATCTGACGTCGGAGCTGCTTGCAGAGCTGATTGCAGTTGGCGCAGCGCAATCCGATGCATCGGGAGTTCACAACGCCTGATTGGCGGTTGTCTGCTGCAATAAAAAGCGCCTTCTCGTTCGAGTAGGCGCTTTTTCTTTGTCTGTCTGTTCTTGTCTTGCGTGTTCTTTTACGTCGCGCAAAGCAAAAAACCCCAGTCATTGCTGACTGGGGTTTTCTGGGCTGTAAGAGCCTGACGATGACCTACTTTCACACGGGAACCCGCACTATCATCGGCGCTGAGTCGTTTCACTGTCCTGTTCGGGATGGGAAGGAGTGGTACCAACTCGCTATGGTCATCAGGCATAAAGGGTTGTCCGATTGATCACGCGATCAACCAAACGAATTCATAGAGTTTGGAATCAGCTTTGGGCGAATTATTTTGAATGCGTCAACTTGGCATAACACCTTGATCAGATTGATCAAAGTTATAGGGTCAAGCCGCACGAGCAATTAGTATCAGTTAGCTTAACGCATTACTGCGCTTCCACACCTGACCTATCAACGTCCTGGTCTTGAACGACTCTTTAGGGGGCTCAAGGCCCCGGCAGATCTCATCTTGAAACGAGTTTCCCGCTTAGATGCTTTCAGCGGTTATCTCTTCCACACTTAGCTACTCGGCAATGCCACTGGCGTGACAACCGATACACCAGAGGTGTGTCCACTCCGGTCCTCTCGTACTAGGAGCAGGCTTCCTCAAATCTGCAGCGCCCACGGAAGATAGGGACCAAACTGTCTCACGACGTTTTAAACCCAGCTCACGTACCTCTTTAAATGGCGAACAGCCATACCCTTGGGACCGGCTACAGCCCCAGGATGAGATGAGCCGACATCGAGGTGCCAAACACCGCCGTCGATATGAACTCTTGGGCGGTATCAGCCTGTTATCCCCAGAGTACCTTTTATCCGTTGAGCGATGGCCCTTCCATACAGAACCACCGGATCACTATGTCCTGCTTTCGCATCTGCTCGACTTGTCAGTCTCGCAGTTAAGCACGCTTATGCCATTGCACTATCGTCACGATGTCCGACCGTAACTAGCGTACCTTCGAACTCCTCCGTTACGCTTTGGGAGGAGACCGCCCCAGTCAAACTGCCTACCATGCACTGTCCCCGATCCAGATAATGGACCTAGGTTAGAACCTCAAACACACCAGGGTGGTATTTCAACGTTGGCTCCACAAGATCTAGCGACCCTGCTTCAAAGCCTCCCACCTATCCTACACAGATCTGTTCAAAGTCCAATACAAAGCTACAGTAAAGGTTCATGGGGTCTTTCCGTCTTTCCGCGGGGAGATTGCATCATCACAAACATTTCAACTTCGCTGAGTCTCAGGAGGAGACAGTGTGGCCATCGTTACGCCATTCGTGCAGGTCGGAACTTACCCGACAAGGAATTTCGCTACCTTAGGACCGTTATAGTTACGGCCGCCGTTTACTGGGACTTCAATCAAGAGCTTGCACCCCATCATTTAATCTTCCAGCACCGGGCAGGCGTCACACCCTATACGTCCACTTTCGTGTTTGCAGAGTGCTGTGTTTTTAATAAACAGTCGCAGCCACCGATTTTTTGCAACCCATTCATGCTTCGTTGTTCACTACACACTAATAGGGCACACCTTCTTCCGAAGTTACGGTGTCAATTTGCCGAGTTCCTTCTCCTGAGTTCTCTCAAGCGCCTTAGAATACTCATCTCGCGCACCAGTGTCGGTTTGCGGTACGGTCGTTGTTAGCTGAAGCTTAGTGGCTTTTCCTGGAACCTCGTTCAGTCACTTCACGGACAAGTCCGCTCGATCGTTGGCCTCGGTATATGTGCACCGGATTTGCCTAATGCACGCCTACATCCAACTAAACCAGAATAATCCAATAACTGGATGACCTATTAAGATCCGTCCCCACATCGCACTAACAATCGGTACAGGAATATTGACCTGTTTCCCATCAGCTACGCATCTCTGCCTCGCCTTAGGGGCCGACTCACTCTACGCCGATGAACGTTGCGTAGAAAACCTTGCGCTTACGGCGAGGGGGCTTTTCACCCCCTTTAACGCTACTCATGTCAGCATTCGCACTTCTGATACCTCCAGCACGCTTTACAACGCACCTTCACAGGCTTACAGAACGCTCTCCTACCACTTGCAATAAATTGCAAATCCGCAGCTTCGGTAACTGGCTTAGCCCCGTTACATCTTCCGCGCAGGACGACTCGATCAGTGAGCTATTACGCTTTCTTTAAATGATGGCTGCTTCTAAGCCAACATCCTGACTGTTTTAGCCTTCCCACTTCGTTTCCCACTTAGCCAATTTTAGGGACCTTAGCTGGCGGTCTGGGTTGTTTCCCTCTTGAGTCCGGACGTTAGCACCCGGTGCTCTGTCTCCCAAGCTGTACTCATCGGTATTCGGAGTTTGCCTTGGTTTGGTAAGTCGCCATGACCCCTAGCCAAAACAGTGCTCTACCCCCGATGGTAATACTTGAGGCACTACCTAAATAGTTTT